>JASGJS010000001.1:0-392500 GCA_047601185.1 Gammaproteobacteria bacterium
TTTTGGCGATATGTTCGGCGCGCAACACCAATTCCACCTTATCATTCATAGCGTAAGGCCTCAGCAGGTTGCGTTCTGGAAGCTACCCAAGCAGGATAGAGCGTGGCGAGTAAACTCAGGATTAATGCAATCCCACAAATTTGCCACACATCTGACCACTCCAACCGAGAGGGCAAGTAATTAATAAAATACACCGAAGAGGAAATAAATTGGACGTGGAACAGCTCTTGAATAAAATTCACCACCCTTGAGACATTTAATGCCAGCAAAACCCCACCGATTAATCCCAGTAAAGTGCCTACCAATCCTAACACAAACCCTTGCACCACAAATGTACCCATAATCGTGCTAGGGGTGGCGCCAAATGTACGTAAAATAGCAATGTCTGCTTGCTTATCGTTCACCGCCATCACCAAAGAAGACACCAGGTTAAATGCCGCGACTGTGATAATAAATAACAGCAACAGGAAGATCATGGTTTTTTCCATGCGCATGGCACGAAAAAAGGTAGCGTTTTCACGGGTCCAATCACTGATCAGAAATTCGTTCGACAATACGCGTTGTAAGGATTTTGCGACCTCAGGGGCTGAATATAAATCACTGACTCTCAATCGTAAGCCGGTTACTCCATTCCCCATTTGATACAGAGTTTGGGCGTCTTGCAAATTCATAAAGGCTAGCCCGCCATCCATATTGGGATTTTCTTCAACATGATAAATGCCACTGACGGTAAATTGGCGTAACCGCGGATAAATGCCTAACGGAGACGTCGACAACTGTGGGGTAAATAACACCACTTTATCCCCCATATCTACGCCTAAACTGATGGCTAAAGCTTCTCCCAACACAATATTAAATTGATGGGGAACGAGACTGTCAAAACTGCCTGCTTCTAATCGAGTGTGTAAGGTGGAAACGTGTTTTTCTTGATCAGGGGTAATTCCTAGCAGCATCACCGGGGCGTTACTGCCTGAATGCACCAGCATGCCTTGTACTGAGATAAAAGGGGCCACTGCTTTGACTTTGGGTTGTTGTTTGACCTGTTGGGCCAATGCATTCCAATTTGCCAGCTGACCTTCTGTGCTGGTGACGGTCACTTGATTGGCTAAATTAAATAAGTGGCTCTTAATCTCATAATCAAATCCATTCATGACGGATAAGACGGTGATGAGCACCGCGACGCCTAAGGCAATACCGAGCAAGGAAGCCAGTGAAATAAAAGAAATGAAGTGTTGCCGTCGTTTGGCACGGGTGTAACGTAAGCCGATATAGAGTGCGAGCGGTCTGAACATGTTTTTTTTGAGTTGTGTGGTGCCCGGGGCCGGAGTCGAACCGGCACGGGATTGCTCCCGAGGGATTTTAAGTCCCTTGCGTCTACCTATTCCGCCACCCGGGCATACTGGAGGCTGGGGTCGGAATCGAACCGGCGTCCACGGCTTTGCAGGCCGCTGCATAACCACTCTGCCACCCAGCCAAGGGATGGGAATCATCGCATATCTTTAGAACAGGGTAAAGAGAAAAGTGGTGAATTTTGATTTTTTAGCGGGCAAGCTGCCCGCGCTCCCAAGCTCGAGCTTGTTCATCGTTTGAGGATGTACAATCTTGGGGGGGGGCAGAAATGTCTCCTCTCAAAGCGTTTTGCTCAAAAATCTTCATCTCGACTTAGATTGGCAAGCGACATTCCACCATTATGGCTCGAGCCTGGGAGCGCGGGCTGCTAGCCCGCTAAAAATTCTTTTATTCCTGTGGCTGGTAGAAACTTTTTTCAACTTTTGAGGCTTCCAGTTCTGCTTCATGAGTTTCTCGCGAAATAACATCTACTGGAGGGAATAAAACTGTTTGCATGGATCCGGAAATCAAATGCTTATGATCAGACAAATACTGACACAATGCACCAGGAATTAAATTTTTATCCGAAAGCTGTGTTAAAAATTCTTTAGCGATATTTTGGATATTACGATCTTTACTCGTGATTTTTTGTCTTTGCAATGCTTGAACGAGATTAGCCAGCGCTTCAGCATATTTTTCTTGAAAATTATCTGATCAGACATCGCTTGGAATCTTGTCAATTAACCCTTTGATCTGTGCTATTTCATCCTTGTCTTGTAAAAGATTTTTCTTAGTCACTTTATCTTTTGTTACATCAGAAAAAATGCGCTTAGCTTCATTTCGATCTTAAAAACTCATACCCTACCTCTGCCTCAATACATGATTTAAGCAGGTATTATAGGGGCTAATTATTAACAGGGTATTAAGTATGAATTTATTTTGATTTTGGGGGTGAGGCGGAAGCTGCTGTAGCATTTCCAGGTGATGAAGGCTGAGGTTCAGCTGGTGCCACTGAAAAAAACCCAGCAGCATTCTCTTTAGCAAGGTTCTTGGGTTTAGCCACAACAACAATAGGTGCTTCGGCTGGCGTCGGCTTAGCGGGGGTGATTTTTAAAGGCATGACAGGCAACATGGCATTTATCATATTGGCGATTTGACCTCGGTAAGCATGCAATAAACCCAATAATTCATCTGACTTTTTGGGGTCTGCATCCAATTTTTGGATCAAGCTACGAAAAGCCTGCAAAGACTGATCGAGGGTATCCGCATCTGTTAATCCTGAAAAAGACTCAATTTGAGACTTAATTTTGCCAAATAACGCAATAGCTTGTTTAGCCGTATCCTGGCCATTTTCAGGTAAATTTCCGACATCTTCTGCCAATTGCACACGTTTCACAGCTGTTTTAGGGGTTTTAGCCACGTCTTTGCTCCATTGATACCTATTTAGATTATAGTATATAGCATACTCTCTTATTCTTAAGCGAGTATTAGTGCTCTTTTTGCCAAACCTTTAGCCGCTATACTCGCTCCAATCACCCCTTAGTTGAGCTCTTAACAGACGACAAACTCTGGCTATCTCCTGTTGTTGGAGAAGGTTCAGGTGACGAGCCAAATAAGTCTTCTGGATCTATCATTTTCCCCAGACTCCAATCCTGATCTGACTTATCTAACTGCTGAGGTGTTAGATTAAAAAAGGTTGCAGCGCTACCGTGTGTCGATTGAAGAGGAGATTTTTCCGAGGTTGCCAATTTATTATCTTTTAAAGCAGAGTCTGGCGAAGCTTCACTCGCAAGCTTGTTATCGATATTCTTACGGATCTCAGCGATCTCCTCTGAACCAACAAGCTGATCTAATCCTATTGCGCCCGTGGGTTTTGTTTCTGTAAAATTAAATTCCAACTCTTTTTTTAACCGAGTTTCAAATGTAGGGTTAGCGCCTTGTTCCAACAGATAAGCGATAATATCAAATTTATTTAAATGGCTGCACATGCCCGCCGCCAACACAGGTGTAATTTCACAAAATCCTCGATAATTTTTTTTCTGATAATTCACCAACTCTTTATTTCGATTGACCAATCTTTTAACCCATTCCATATTTCCTGATACACACGCTTGAATTAAGTGTTCTCCGGGAGATGTTGATTTATATTCATGTTCTTGTTTTAACAAAAATCCTCTTATTTTATTTTGATCTGGATGCTTGCTAAGATTTACAGCTTGTAAAGGCTTATATTGATGAAATTTGCCATAATCTGCTGGCTGATAGTCTAACAACCATTTGTTTTTTTCAACTAAGTTTATCACTTTTTCGAATTCTCCATGAAGACATGCCAGAATTAACTGTTCTCCTGGCTGTTCAACACTTACTGCTTTACTGTCTCGTACCTGTGACTTTTCTCGTACCTGCTCTGGCGCTTGCATAAAATACCCTCTTTGCTGAATAATGACCCAAACTAAAATTTGGAGAATCGAATGTTAAATTCAGAACAACCTATAGAAACGCGTGTAGAAACTGACAGCATGGGCAAAATATCCGTGCCTGCTCATTGTTATTGGGGTGCACAAACGCAACGCTCCTTGCATCACTTCAACATTGGCACCGAACTCATGCCACGTGAATTGATTCGCGCTTTTGGTATTCTTAAAAAAGCCGCCGCGATTGCCAATGCAAGTTTAGGAAAGCTCAGCGCCGAGCAAGCCAAACTCATCGTTCAGGCGGCTGATGAGGTCATTAGCGGTGCATTGGATGCCCATTTCCCCTTGCACATTTGGCAAACCGGCAGTGGTACCCAAACCAATATGAACGCTAATGAAGTGATCGCCAATCGCGCCATTGAACTCGCCGGCGGTGAATTAGGCAGTAAAAAACCCATTCATCCCAACGACCAAGTCAATCAATCACAATCTTCCAACGACACTTTCCCAACTGCTATGCACATTGCAGCGGTTGAGGTGATCCATGCCAATTTATTACCTGCTTTAACGCAATTAAGGGACGCCCTTGCTGAGAAAGCGCAACAATTTTCTCATCTCATTAAAATTGGTCGAACCCACTTACAGGACGCCGTCCCCATCACGCTGGGGCAAGAATTTTCAGGATATGTATCACAACTCACTACAAATATTACACGGATTCATGAGATTTTACCAGATTTATATGAGTTGGCTTTAGGAGGGACAGCCGTGGGCACTGGATTAAATGCCCCAGCTGGCTTTGCAGAAAAGGCCGCGGAAGAGATTGCCAGCATCACCAAGCTACCCTTTGTCAGTGCCCATAATAAATTTGCCGCATTAGCCGCCCATGATGCTCTAGTGATGGCCAGCGGCGCCCTAAAGACACTTGCTGGGTCTTTGATGAAAATTAGTAACGATATCCGTTGGTTAGCTTCCGGCCCCCGCGCAGGGATTGGTGAGCTAATCCTCCCTGAAAATGAACCTGGCTCTTCGATCATGCCTGGCAAAGTAAATCCTACTCAGTGTGAAGCCATGACGATGGTCTGCACCCAAGTATTCGGCAATGATGTCACTATCACGTTAGCCGGCTCGCAAGGAAATTTTGAACTAAATGTGTTTAAACCAGTGATCATCTATAATTTCTTGCAGTCGGTCCGGTTATTATCTGACGCTTGCCGGTCTTTCACAGCATTCTGTGTAGAAGGGATGAAAGCCGATGAGCAAAAAATTCAGCACAATTTAGAACAATCGTTAATGCTGGTAACCGCTTTGAGTCCTGTGATAGGATATGATAAGGCTGCTGCCATTGCGCATAAAGCACACCACGAAGGGACCTCTTTAAAAGAAGCTTGTTTGGCGTTAGCCTATTTAACAGCTGAAGCATTTGATCAAGCTGTCGATCCCAAAAAGATGATTTAACCTAAGATTTAAGGAGATAGGTGATGCGCAAGCGCTTTGGCATAGTGTTGATTGCATTGGGGCTCTTTCTCCCCTCAGCTTTGGCTGAAATGATCACCGGTGCTGGCGCCACCTTCCCTTATCCCTTGTATGTCAAATGGGCTCAGGTCTATCAACAACAAAGTCAAACCGCGTTAAATTACCAACCAATGGGTTCGGGCGGAGGCATTAAACAAATTCAAGCCAAAACCGTCGATTTTGGGGCTTCGGATAAACCTTTAACCGCTGATCTATTGAAACAATTCCAATTGATCCAATTCCCTACCGTCGTGGGCGGTGTCGTGCCTGTCATTAATTTAGCGAGTATCGACTATGCCCAATTGATTTTATCGGGGAATGTACTGGCCAATATTTATTTAGGGAAAGTGAAGCAATGGAATGATCCCAGCATTCAAGTGTTAAATCCCGGGGTCGCTTTACCCAATCAAAGCATCACCGTGGTGCATCGCTCTGATGGCTCTGGCACGACTTTCTTATTTGCCGATTATTTAGCCAAAGTCAGTCCATCCTGGGCTCAACAAGTCGGCGCTGATACCGCCGTGGCCTGGCCCGTGGGGATTGGTGGCAAAGGTAGTGAAGGGGTGGCTTCCTATGTTCAGCGCATTAAGGGCAGCATCGGTTATGTCGAATATGCCTACGCACAACAAAATAAACTTGCAGTTGTTAAACTCCTCAATCCCGCAGGACAAGCCGTAGTCCCGAATAGCCAAAGCTTCGCCGCAGCGCTGGAGGCCTCCTGGAATAACCAAAATTTTGCCGCAAGTCTCAACAATGCCCCCGGCCCCAACAGTTGGCCCATTATTGGTGCGACTTTTATTTTATTGAATGCACCCACGGCTAACCCGGCAAAATCTAAAGCCGTACTCAATTTTTTTGCCTGGGCTTATGCCAACGGCAAAGACATCGCCAAACAAATGGACTATGTGCCACTACCCGACAATGTGGTAAACAGCATTAAGCTCAATTGGCAAACCACTTTGAAAGATCCGCACAATAACCCCGTCTGGCCCTAGCACATGGCAAATCTTCTGGATAGCCAATTTAAATGGCAACGCAATGTTGATAAATGCGTACACGCCATTGCACTGGTGTTTGCAGCCTGTTTATTAGTATTAGCCGTAGCAATCGCTATTAAATTGTATCAAGCCAGCTACCCTACTTTAAAAACTTTTCGCTTCTCCTTTATTTTTAGCTCAGCGTGGAACCCTGTCACTGCACAATTTGGCGCGCTGGTGCCGATTTTTGGGACTTTAATCACCTCCTTAATTGCATTGTTGATTGGGATCCCCATCAGTTTTGGCATTGCGTTATTTTTGACTGAGCTTTCTCCGCAAATATTACGCAATCCTTTAAGAATTTTAATTGAATTGTTAGCGGGTATTCCCAGCATTATTTATGGGATGTGGGGATTATTTGTGTTCGCACCCTTTTTTGCCGATCACGTTCAGCCTTGGATTATCGAGCATCTTGGCAACCGCTTGATTCTAGGACCGCTATTTACCCCAGCAGAGCCATTGGGGATTGGGCTTCTCACCACCGGCATTGTTTTAAGCATCATGGTGATTCCGTTTATCGCGTCCATCATGCGTGATGTGTTCGAAATTGTGCCAGACATGCTGAAAGAGTCAGCCTATGCCTTGGGCGCAACCAAATGGGAAGTCACCTGGAATATTGTGTTACCTTATTCGAAAGCAGGTGTGATGGGTGCGATTATTTTGGGATTGGGACGCGCCTTAGGCGAAACCATGGCGGTGGCATTCGTGATCGGTAACTCGCATCAAATGCCCTCCTCTTTATTAATGCCTGGCACAAGCATTACTGCCACTTTGGCCAATGAATTCACCGAAGCCACTGGCACCCTGTATAATTCAGCACTGAGCGAATTGGGGCTGATTTTATTTGGTATTACCTTAATTGTTTTTATTGCCGCCAAACTGTTAATGAATAAGTTGAAACGATCATGATTTCATTATTGTATTTAAAACGTCGTTGCATTAATGTGGTCAATTTAAGTTTGGCTACATTAGCAATGGTGATCGGTTTGGCATGGCTGGGCTGGATTTTATATGGGTTATTAGCCAATGGCCTGCCAGGATTGTCTTGGCATGTATTTACCCAAATGACGCAGCCGCCGGGCAGCCCTGCAGGTGGCTTACTCAATGCTATTGTTGGAAGCTTATTGATCGTTAGTTGCGCTATCTTAACGGGAGCCCCTATCGGCATTTTAATTGGCACTTACTTATCTGAATTTGGCAAAGACAATAAACTGGCGAATGCAGTGAGATTCATCAACGATATTTTACTCAGCGCGCCTTCCATTTTATTGGGCTTATTTATTTATCAAATTTATGTGGTGCCCGCTCAGCATTTTTCTGGCTGGGCGGGGTCTTTTGCTTTGGCGTTATTGGTGATCCCCATTGTCGTGCGGATTACTGAAGATATGTTTGTGTTGGTGCCCAACACATTGCGCGAAGCGGCCTTTGCGTTAGGTGCACCCAGATGGAAAGTCATCAGCGCAGTGATTTTACGCGTTTCTCGCACGGGGGTATTGACCGGCGTTTTATTAGCCTTAGCGCGCATTAGTGGCGAAACTGCACCCTTACTCTTTACCGCATTAAACAATCAGTTTTGGTCTTTAAATATGAATGGCCCCATGGCTAATTTGCCAACCGTCATTTTCCAGTATGCCATGAGTCCTTATGAAGATTGGCATCAATTGGCATGGACTGGCGCGTTGTTCATTACCCTATGTATTTTAGGCTTGAATGTCATTATCCGTGTGGTTTTTAAACAGAAACCTCCTATTACTTAAAGGCTTAAATTTATGATGGCTAAATTGCGAACGAGAGACCTGCATTTTTACTACAATAAATTTCATGCATTAAAAGGCATTAATATAGAAATTCTGAAAAATACCGTTACAGCCATTATAGGACCCTCCGGCTGTGGTAAATCTACCCTACTGCGAACTTTTAACCGCATGTATGAGCTCTATAACGATCAATATGCCTTAGGCGAGATTTTTTTAGACCGCACCAATATTTTAAATTCCCGCCAGGATTTAAATAAATTGCGCAGTAAAATCGGAATGGTGTTTCAAAAACCCACGCCTTTTCCGATGTCTATCTTTGACAACGTCGCTTTCGGGGTGAAATTGTATGAAAATTTGCATCGCGATGAACTGGCAGCGCGGGTCGAATGGGCGTTACGCAAAGCGGCTTTATGGCGAGAAGTGAAGGATATTTTAAAGCGCAGCGGCTTAAGTTTATCGGGAGGACAACAACAGCGTTTGTCGATTGCACGCGCTATCGCGGTGAGACCAGATGTCATCTTATTAGACGAACCCACGTCAGCCCTAGATCCCATCTCAACAGGCTATATTGAAGAACTGATTCGTGAACTGAAGCGCGATTACACCATTTGTATCGTTACTCACAATATGCATCAAGCCAAACGCATGTCAGACTATACGGCGTATATGTATCTTGGCAAATTAATCGAGTACAATACCACTGAGATTATTTTTGAACACCCCGCTGAGCAAGCGACTTTGGATTTTGTCAGTGGGAGAGTGGGTTAGTTCTGTGGAGATTTTTAAATGTTATTAAACACCATCATCCTCTCCCGCCTGCAATTTGCATTTACCATCAGCTTTCATATTTTATTCCCTGCCTTCAGCATCGGGCTCGCCATTTTTCTCTCTTTTATGGAAGGGATCTGGCTCAAAACCCAAAAAGCCATTTACCGCGACATCTGTCAATTTTGGACCAAAGTATTTGCACTGACCTTCGGGATGGGCGTGGTATCCGGCATTGTCATGGAATTTCAACTCGGCACCAATTGGTCGCAGTTCACTCAATCGATTGGCGGCGTGTTAGGCGCGCTATTCACCTATGAAGTGATGACAGCCTTCTTTATTGAAGCCGGCTTTTTAGGCGTGATGCTGTTTGGTTGGGAAAGAGTCGGACCGAAATTGCACTACTTAGCCACATTACTCGTCACCATCGGCACAACGTTATCAGCCTATTGGATTATGGCTGCGAATACTTGGATGCAGCATCCAGTGGGGTATGTTAGCCAACAAGGCGCTTATATTGCTTCGAACTGGTGGCAAATTGCCTTAAATGCGGCGATTTATCCACGCTTCGTTCATATGCTATTGGCCTCTTATATTTGTGCCGGATTCGTCGTCATCAGCGTCAGCGCTTTCTATTTATTACGCAAAGAGCATACCGACTTTGCCAAAACCTGTTTTAAATACAGCTGGATCGCATTAAGCTTAATCGTTCCTTTGCAAATTTTTTTCGGTGACTTAACGGGGATTGAGGTTAAAGAAAATCAACCCATTAAAACCGCAGCAATGGAAGGGCTATGGGAAACTCAAAAGGGTGCACCTTTTTTAATCCTGGCCTACCCTGATCAAACCCTACAACGCAATGTGTGGGAGATTGGGATTCCGCATGGTGCAGCGCTGATCAATACTCATCAATGGAATGGCGAATTACAAGGTTTAAAAACTGTCCAGCCCGCCGATCAACCGCATGTATTATGGGTATTTTACAGTTTTAGAATTATGGTCGGTATCGGCGGATTGATGCTATTGTTAGTCATCACTTCCTGGCTATTAGGGTACCGACGAAAATTATACGACAGCCGCTGGTTTTTGCGCATTGCTGTGGCTTCTGCGCCATTAGGTTTTATTGCATTATGGTTCGGTTGGATCACAGCAGAAGTGGGTAGACAGCCGTGGGCAGTGTATCACCTGATTCGAACCGCCGATGCGGCTTCTATTGTGCCTTTGCATGATGTAGTGACTTCTTTTATTTTAATTATTCTCGTCTATGGCGTCGTGTTTGGATATTGTTACATTTATTTCTTGAACCGCATGCTGCGTAAAGGCCCGGCTTATTCCGGAAAAATTTCCGATCAACCGTTTCAATATATGTCTGCTTCCATTACTCAGGAGCACAAACCATGAATGCACTCGCGTTAATTTGGGTCGGCATTATTGCCTTTGGCGTCATTATGTATGTGATTTTGGATGGATTTGATCTCGGCATTGGCATCATCTCCATTTTCTTCCGTCACAGCCACGATCAAGATATTATGGTGAGCGTGATTTTGCCCGTTTGGGATGGGAACGAAACGTGGCTGGTCTTCGGCGGTGCTGCTTTATATGGCGCATTTCCGTTAGCGTTTAGCACCATTCTCCCCGCCATTTATATCCCCATTATGATTATGGTGATTGCTTTATTATTTCGCGGCGTGGCCTTTGAATTTCGTTTAAAAGCCGACAACAAACGTTTTTGGGAATTTTGTTTTTTTATCAGCTCTTTAGTCACAGCCTTAATGCAAGGTTTAATTTTAGGCACGTTTGTGCAAGGATTTAATTTAAGCCCTCATAGTGCGGTATTGCCACTGCATGATTGGCTCAATCCCTTTAATGTTTATTGCGCACTGGCCCTTGTCGCAGGCTATGCTTTACTCGGCGCCAATCGCCTCATTGACAAAACCGAAGGCGCGTTACAAAACCGCTGTTTCAGTTTAGCCACTTGGCTGCAATATATTATTTTAATCGCAGCCATTATCGCCAGCGCCTGGTCGCCTTATTTGCATCCAGACATTTATGTGCGTTGGTTCAATCCCGCCAACATGCCCTACCTTGCTATTTTGCCATTTTTGACACTCATTTGTTTTATCGCGCATGTCTATGCCCTGAAAAAGCGACTTGAGATCTTACCCTTTTGGTCATCGATCGGCATCTTTATCCTCTGCTATGCAGGATTCATTATCAGCAGCTATCCCTATTTAGTGCCACGTCAAGTGACTTATTTACAAGCCGCCGCCAACAAAAGCTCTTTAGAATTTATGTTAATTGGGGCTTGTATTATGTTGCCGGTATTGCTGTATTATACTTATTATTCGTATAGAATTTTTCGGGGTAAGGTGACAGAAAAACTTGGATACTGATCATGAAATCGCTCATACATTTTTTTAACAAAGTGAAAAATAAAAACCGGCGGCCCCTAACCTGGTTTATTTTAATTTATTTTGGCTCCGTATTTGCTTATATGCTATTTTCTTTTAGCACACGCCTACTTTTAAACTTCATCAAATAAAGACCATGACTCAACATAAACCCATATTACTCAGCGGTATTCAACCCTCCGGGCAACTCACCATCGGCCACTATGCAGGCGCCATTGCCAGTTGGCTCGCCATGCAACGGGATTTTGATTGCCTGTTTATGTTAGTGGATCTCCACACCCTCACAGTCAAACAAGAACCAGCCGTTTTACGTGAGCGGTGCTACGACATGTTGGCCTTATATATCGCCTGCGGCATCGACCCCGAGCAAAATATTTTATTTATACAGTCCCATGTACCAGAACATACCCAACTGGCCTGGGTGCTAAATTGTTTTACGCAAATGGGCGAACTCAACCGCATGACGCAATTTAAGGACAAATCCCAACGACATGCACACAATATCAACGCCGGCCTATTCACCTACCCCGTACTCATGGCCGCCGATATTTTATTACACGGCACCGAACGCGTCCCCGTCGGCGAAGATCAAAAACAACACTTAGAACTCACCCGCGATTTGGCGTTGCGCTTTAATCATTACTACGGCGACACATTCGTGATCCCACAGCCCTATATCCCCCCTCAAGGCGCGCGGATTATGAGCCTACAAGAACCGACCGTTAAAATGTCGAAATCCGACAACAATGAAAACAGCTATATCACCCTACTCGACTCCCCCGAAGTCATCACCAAAAAACTCAAACGCTGCGTGACCGACTCCGGCAGCGAAGTCTATTTCGATCCACAACAAAAACCCGGCATCTCAAACTTACTCACCATTTTGTCCGTCTTCTCCAGCCAACCGATTGCACAATTAGAAGAGACCTACCGAACAGGCGGTTACGGCAAATTCAAAACCGCCGTCACCGACGCCATCATCAGCCACTTAACCCCCATCCAACAACGCTACCAACAACTCCGCCAAGATGAGCAACGACTGAACAACATCCTATCCGCCGGCGCCGAAAAAGCCCGCCAACGCGCCAGCCGCATGCTGCAACGCGTCTACGACTTACTCGGCCTCATCCCAGCCCACCCTAACCGCAATTAAAAGCTTGAATGGGGTGCCAAAATACCCTAAAATCGCACCCTATCCTTCACGCTGGCATAGCTCAGTTGGTAGAGCAACTGATTTGTAATCAGTAGGTCGTGAGTTCGAGTCCCACTGCCAGCACCAATAAAATCAATTGGTTAGCGTGAAGGAAACAAAAGCCTGAAAAACTGTGTCGAATATGTGTCGAAGGATTGAGTAAAATATTTAGACACAGACACACTATTCAGCCCCTACTCATCATACCTTCGGACCATGACCTGCCTATACGATGCAGTCATCCTGGGCGGCGGCCCTGCTGGTGCCTCTTGCGCTCTCTGGCTTAAGATGCTTGGCCACTCCCCTCTGCTCATCGAAAAAGACAGCAAGCTCGGAGGCTTACAGAATTATAGTCCATATCCAAATGGCTGGATCGCCACGAGCCATCACCAAACAGGGGAACAAATCGCCCAAACAGTCCATGACAATATTTTGTCGAATCAGATTGAGTGTGCTTTAAATAGTACCGCTTATGAGATTGAAAGGAGGGACTCACATAGCTTCCAAGTCAAAATCAACACCACCCACCCTCTTTTACAAGAAGTACAAACTCGCTTTGTGGTGTTAGCTTGCGGGGTTCAACCTGTTCAAGCCAACTTCGAACCTTCCGATAAAGTTTTCATAGGCCCTGGCAAACAAATAGCAGATCATCGTTTCAAAGATGAAAAAGTAGCGATATTAGGCGGTGGGGATAACGCCTTCGAAAACTTCCATTTTATTAAAAGCCAACAGCCTGCCGAGATTCATATTTATGCCAGAACCATCAAGGCCAGACGAGAATTTACCCAGATCACAACCTCGGAACATATCTCCATTGGTGAATATTCCATAGACCAGGACCCAAATGACTGTACAAGACAAAAAATACGACCGTATAATAGTTTATATGGTTGGGCGCCTGCATTGTCGTTTCTGAAGAATTTGCCTATAAAGTTAACGAATAGAGGATTTATTCAAACTGATTTTAATACTCTAGAAACCTCTGAACCCGGTATTTATGCGATAGGAGAGATCACTCAACGTCTTCACCCATGCGTAGTAACTTCTATGGCTGATGGGGTAACTGCAGCTAAAGCCATTAGTAACAAATTAGAGAAACACGCCTAGTATAATAAATACAAGGAAGAAAAGATGAATTTTGCCGCAAAAATCTACATTTCTATTCTATCTGTTGCCACTTTAACTTCTTCTTTTATTACCTTAATTACTTATAATAGTTTTAAGTCTCAAACCGAACAGCAATACATCAACCAATATCATGCTACCGGGAAAATAATTAGCGACACATTTAGACTGTTAGAGACCGAGGCTACCTATGTAAACATCAATGCCCTACATTCCTTAGACGAATTATTAAAACAAGGTGCCAAACTTAGCGACAAGAGACTAGATGATCTCGCCAATGAGCTGGGTGTACAATCATTTTATATTATTGGCAAAAATGGAAGATTTATTCGATCCTCGGATTTACCGATTAGCAAGCAAGTCAACTCTTTATTTTCTTATGATCCAAACTATCGAAAGCTTTTAACGGGAGAAATGAAGCGAGCCATCACCCCTATTATCCCAAGTTTCCCTGACTCGATACCTTTAAAATTCATTATGATGCCCAACTATAATAAGACATTAATTTTGGAGAGTGGCACCAAATTAGAATACATCAGCAATGTGCTACGTTTGGCTATTAAAAGCGATAAGAATATACAATCCATTGGCTTATATTCTTTAACAGGTTATGAGCTTGGCTCTATCAACTCAGGAGGAATTTTCCATCAGGGTCGACGAGATGCAAAGCATAATATCAAAATCGGAAACTATGTAGACCAAAATTCCTTAATCGTTTCGATTAAAATACCTTTTGAAACAAAATATTGTAGGGAATGCATTCAAAAAGAGGTATCTGCTGATGGCAGTTATTATTATATCCTACAAATAGCCGTGTCAATTTCGCCTCTATTAACGCAAATCAAATACTTAAAAGCGCAATGTCTCTGGGTATTTATCATTATAACATTAATTGGCATTTTCCTTTCTTTACTTTTTTCAAAGAAACTTGTCAATCGACTAGAGAAAATTAACTTTACCGTTAAAAAAATTATTGAATCTGGGGACATGAGCCTAAGGGTCGACATTTCCAACAAAAAAGATGAATTCTCCAATTTAGCTTTTGCTTTTAACCAAATGCTATATCATTTAAAGGAAGAGCAAAAGAAAACTATTAAGATAGAAAAAGTGCGCTCAATGGCCAAATTAGCTTCGCAAGTTGCGCATGATATTCGATCGCCGCTCGCCGCTTTACAAATGGCCGTAAAAGACATATCAGGCCTTCCAGAAAGCGAACGCATTATAATACGGAACGCTACCAAACGAATTAACGACATTGCCAATAACCTCATAACGCATCACCATAAAAATCACCTCACCGAAAAAGAATCGAATTCAGAAATGGATGAAAAAACGCAGCCTGAATTAATCTCCGTCATCATTGATAATATTATATCTGAAAAACGATATCAATATTCAGATAAAGACATTACTTTTAACCTTGATATTAACTATGACGCTTTTGGTCTATTCGCTCAGATAGAATCCTCGTTATTTAAACGTATTTTGTCAAATTTACTTGACAATTCGGTGGAAGCTATTTTAAACCGTGGCATTATTACAATAAAGCTACGAAAGGAAAATGAAGATATTTTTATAGAAATTTCAGATAATGGGTGCGGAATTTCTGCAGAAGTTTTACCAAAAATCATGCAAGAAGGAAAAAGTATTGGTAAAAAAGAGGGCTCTGGCTTAGGGTTATCCTCTGCTATCTATTGCATAAATGAATGGAATGGCAAGCTTGATATACAGTCTCAAGAGAATATTGGCACTACTGTCCAAATTGCCCTCCCTATTTGTAGTCCAGCCAGCTGGTTCTGCTCCAAGATCAACATTAGCGACAATAGCACCATTACCATTTTAGATGATGACGACTCCATTCACGCTATTTGGAAAAAAAGATTTGAAACCTACTGTAATATTTTGAACAACGTTATCATCGTTAGCTTTAAAAATCCAAACGACTTATCTGATCATCTTACACACGAAGAATCAAGCCAAAATATTTACCTCATTGATTATGAACTTTCTGGCAACAAATTATCCGGCCTGGACTACATTAATCAGCTAGACATAGCAAGTTCATCCCTTTTAGTAACCAGCCGCTATGAAGATAACGAAATCAGAAAATTATGTCGCGAATATAATATCAAAATAATACCTAAAGATTTTGCGCCATTTATACCTATAGAAGTGGTATACAGCAACCCAGATTTGATATTGATAGATGATAATATAGAGCTTTGTATGTCTTGGGAGCTGGTAGGAAGCTCTATGGGAAAAAGGGTCGTCACTTTTAACTCCCCTTATGACTTTATGAATTCAAAATCAAATTTTAAATCGGACATCCCTATTTATATTGATTCTGCATTGGGCCAAGGCATCAAAGGTGAAAAATTTGCCAAAATCATATTTGAAAAAGGATTTACAAATATTTATCTATGTACTGGTTACAACAAGAGAAAATTTAACAAAATGCATTGGATAAAAGATATTATCAACAAAGAATTTCCAATATAACTGATATACAATTTTTGAGAAGTAGCTCCTCCTCTAACGCCAGAAAAAACCTCAGTGCATGCTGCTAATCGATAACTTCACCTTCAATTGCCTCCTTAAAGGACTCCTCATATAATTTATTGCCCATGATAATTTCTTCAATAACTGAAGCTTTCCATACATTTCCTAATTGCAAGGTATCATTTACGCTAGGGTCACCTATGCGACTGGAATATACGCCTATGAACTCAAAAATGGGAAAAGCGCAGGAAAAGTCAGAGTCACGAAGCTTATCTTTTCCTGGCCTCACTAATTCTCCAGTAGCTCGTCTAAAACCCGTATTTAAAAATGAAGCAAAAACAGGCGAACCAGACATTCCACTTCTAGTTGCGGTATCAATAAGATATTTAGGCGTTCCAGAAACATTAAAAGCTGGGGAAGTTGCAATAGTGCCCCTCTTCCAAATAGGAAACCCTGAAATTATGTAGTTTTCTAAAGGGTAACCTAGAATAAAAACATCCTGAGCAATATGAGTTTCATAACACGTTTCCCTATCAAATACCATATTGACATGTGCCAATTTTTCTTGTGGCTCTGGAATTTCAATAGCAGATACATCAACTTCATTTGAATATAAAGGATGTTCTAACCATAAATATGAACTATCATCACTATTGCGAAGATTGATTTTAATGCCTGAGTTTAATCTTCTACATGTTTTCCCATCATATACGGTCGGAAATATTTGTAAAACATTAGGAAGAGCAGAATAATCATTTAGAGGGCGTTTGTTTACTGCATGACGTCCAGACATTACATGCCAATTTGTGATTAGGTAATCTTTATTTTCGTATTTGTAAATAAATCCTGTCGCATGCGATAAAAAAGTCTCATTGAAAAGAATTTTTATTACAAAAGGTATTGCACTGAATCGATCTATTACATGAGGGTCTTTTATCATCTTTTCTCCATAAAAAAATTTAAATTATTAATATATCCTCCCATCGTTTTACCATGATGAAAAAGATATTTTAGTGATTTTCATTATATTTTGATATCATCTATATTGCCTTCAGACGTATAAGCTTGATCCACTCTATTGGGTTTGTCGGGATATTTTAAGTGTAAACGTCCATGATCAACCATAGCAGTTAGAAATCGAGTACGCAGACCGTCAGCGTTTCTTTGAAGTAACTCAGACAATTGTTTTCGGGTTAGCCAACGATTTTGACAAAGTTCTGTAATCAACTTTTCCATTTGAGCGGGAGATAGGCGCTTGTTTAACCGAGCGGGGGCTGCAATCTCATTAAGGTATGCAGATTCAGGGCCCATTGATTCCATAGGCTTATGTACGGAGTCGGAGTTCTTATGTACGGAGTCAGGGTCCTTATGTACGGAGTCAAAATCGCTATATACGGAGTGAGTCTCTCCCAAATTAGGCTCAATAGCCAAGCTATATCGGCTTCCCCGAGCTTTCCCCGTCTGCATAAGGATGCCTTTTGCTACTAAATCTTGGAGAACTCGAGTTATATCCGCCCTATGAATACCCGTAATTTGGCGCATGCGCGCGTTATCAATCGTTTTTTCACTGTCGGCAACAGTAAGTATTTGAGTTTCTAGTCGACTGAAAGAGCCAAACTTATCGCCAAAATAAAGTTTAAGTCTGGCTAAAGACTCCTCAGAAATTAGGCTTACCATGGGCAATTGCCAACATACCCTATCTGGACGAAATTGCTCACTTGCTGCAGGAATCTTCCAATGCTGGGAAGCCCATCCTCTTCGGATTTTATCCACCCCTGAACCAGCTTTCTCAGCTGCACCAAACATCATAAACATAGTTTGTAAATTTTTATTACGACATTCGCTTATGTTTCCCGCTAATAATTGATCCAATGAAATCAGCAAAGTGCCAGGATTCGAAAAAGTAAAACCATTAATTTCTTTTTCTACCACAATGCCACCAGCACCTCGATAATCAGCATGTATTAAGGCATTAACCAATGCTTCTCGAATAGCTTCATGAACTTCAGTTTCCCCCTTTCTTGATAGATCGGAGTTTAGTTGAAAAGGTAACTTTATGTCAGAAGCAAGTCTTTGAATCACACGTTGATAGAACTGAAATAGGTTGGCATTCCAAGTCCCATCAATGGTCAGGCGGTCTGTCCAACGGATATTCGGATCTTTAGAAAGTTTTTCACGATAATCCACAAAGTAAGCAGGTAATGCTTCACGAATTGCCTCGTCGCGCCCAAACATTAGTAGGCCAGCGACCGTCAGACCCTCTAAACTAGTTTTGCGATCTCGACGCCAACCCCCAAGTTTAATCAATAAACCTTTATCATCTTCGCTTAACCAGGGATGAGTGGGGCTCCGTGAAACAAAACGTTGGCGATATTGGTGTAAACTTGTGGAGTCAAGATCACTCAGATCAAAATTTTCCAAAATTTGACTATCTGTGGATTCTTCGGAACGATCTGCCAGCATACGACTGACTTCGTGTTCAGTGCAGCGATAATCTCCCTCATGATTCCGACGATATGTGCCTATGAGTGGGTTTTGATTCAAATAAATAGGGCGCTGATAGCGAGTAGCACGAGGGATATGAATAGCTAAAATGATCTTCCCCTTAAAGGGTATTTCAACAACATCAGAATTACCAAGCAAATTAATGCTCACTTTTCCATGGTTATTGATAGTATCCCAAAATGTTTTTTTAAGTTTTGCGGAATCGGTTACGCCGCTAACTGCTCCATCGTCCTCGACTCCCAGTAAAATAACGCCGCCTTGTGTATTGGCCATAGCGCTATAGGTTTCCCAAAGGCTTTTAGACAAACCACCTTTGGCAGATTTAAATTCGACATCGTCACTCTCTTGCCAAGACAGGTTAGATATTAATGTTATGGGATCAAAAAATTGCATATTACCTTTTGTATAAAATTAAAAGCTTATAATTAGCATTAAGACTAAGAATTAGCAAGGTGTTTTGTTTTTATTAAATCATTTGGGAACAAATGATAAAAGCAGCTAGATTTGCTGCGAAAATCTTTGCAAAAAGGTATTGCTTCTTGCTGCGAATTAGTGTTGAATGAGCGCGTGAGGAAGAGGATTAGGTCCCTCGACCCCACGCTGACCACAACAAAACCTTTTGGGAGGTTTCATCATGGCTACGCCTATAGTAACAGCTTGCGCGCCTGCGCAAAACCACTTTTCACCCATTATCCCGCTTTCTGACCGGCCTGCGCGCGCGTTTTGCCGCGTTGTAGGGCGAACTGCACCCGCCAACCTTCGTGTACCCATGATGAGTTGTGGCATGGTGAGTGTGGTTCTATCTGGGAGTAAAGCGTCGATCATTGGGATGAGGAGTGGCGTGTTAGGCTAGGCAGAAGGGGGTACTGGTGGCGGAGGGTTTTTGACTCGCCACCCTAATCCTTTAGTACCTTCTGCTTAGCCGCCGACATTATACCATTGTTTTGAAAAATGGGCAGGCGCGCGTGAAAAAAAAAATTAAGATCATCGCCGTCATCCCTTCTTTATCCTTGAAATTACTCACAGGACTACAGGTATGACCCCATATTTACAACAACTCGAAAACACCATCCAGCCTTTAGTCACTCAGATTGCCGAACACCAGGCTTTTAAGGCCATTATCACCATTGAGAATTTACGGCGATTTTCTGAAATCCATGTGCTGTGCGTTTACGACTTCATGTGCTTAATCAAAGCTTTACAGCGTCAACTCACCTGTCTAAACCTGCTTTGGTTGCCACCTCAAAATACTCTGGGTTGTCACTTGATCAATCACCTGGTGAGCGAAGAAGAAAGTGATGCGATCTTGGAACCGCTTGCAGGTACAGAGCGATACCTTAGCCACTTTACTCTCTACCTTGAAGCAATGGAGCAATGTGGCGCGAACACCCAACCCATTACTCGGTTTTTAGCTGAAATCACCGAAGGCGTCCCACTACCAATCATTTTAACTCGAGATTATATCCCCGCTGCTGCTAAATCTTTTGTCGCTGATACTTTTAAAGTCATTAACAAATCCGAAACACATGCCATAGCCACTGCTTTCGCCTTCGCTCGGGAAAATATTACCGACGATATGTTTACCCCTATTGTCCAAAACCTTGCTCAAAATGTAGAGGCCGGCCAAGTCGCGAAGTTTATCACCTACTTTAACCGACATATCGAATTGGATACTGGCGAGCATGGCGAACAAGCCAAGCGCTTGGTGGCAAGCCTGTGTGGTGATGATCTTGTTAAATGGGATCAAGCCACTCAAACCGCGGTGTTTGCCTTAAAAAGCAGAATTCATTTATTAAACGGCATTTATGCAACAATGGCTTAAAGGGTTCTTCATGAATTATCCTCAATTACTAATTGATTCGATCTTCCAGCATATCCCCAGCTATCTTTTCTGGAAAGATACCGATTCAATTTATCTGGGATGCAATGAACACTACGCCAAGTTACTGGGTCTAAATCACCCAAATGAAATCATCGGCAAAACCGACTCCGAGCTCGGCTGGCTTGAGGAAGGCGACACCGCTGAAAAATTCCGTCAAGGCGATCGTGCTACCCTGGCCGGTCAACCTCTCATCAATGAAGAGGAATTGTTGGTCAGTAAAAGCGGTGCCAAAATTCTAGCGTTAGTAAGTAAAGTGCCTCTCCATAATGCCGCAGGCCAGATCGTTGGGGTATTAGGCATCGCTACTGATATCACCGATAAGCAAAAGCTACAAGAAAAGCTTGCACAAACTCAGTATCAACTGCGGGGCATGTTAATTCTGAGCGCCAGCATTACTCATGAGCTCAGAACGCCTTTAGCCGCACTCAAGAATGCTTGCCTTGGCATTGAAAAAACACTCCCCTCATTACTGCAAGCCTATGCCATCGCTGAACAACATGGATTGGAACTGCCTTTTATCCCCCACCAAAAACTCGAGCTACTACAGGCCATAACAGCTCGGTCCAGCAAAATGGTGGATCAGTGCAATGCTATTATCAATATGTTGATTACCAATATCAGCACTCACACTCAAGGCACGGCAATAAAGCTAGAAATTTGTTCGGCCGCCGCCTGTATTGAAGAAGCCTTAGAAAGTTATCCATTTCCCCAAACTTTTTCCCAAGATCGAATTCACTGGCAAAGCTGTAACGACTTTCAGTTTAAAGGCCAAAAATTGCTCATCATCCACGTATTATTTAACTTACTGAAAAACGCCATCTACTTTACCCACAAGGCCAATAAAGGCGATATCACAATTTGGCTGGAACAGCATACTGATGATAACGCCATTCATTTTAAAGATACTGGCACCGGAATTCAGCCCCAATACTTACCCCATATTTTCGACTGTTTTTACACGAAAGATACCAATAAAGGCAGCGGAATCGGCTTAGCCTTTTGTGATCTAACCCTACAACAAATCGGTGGCAGTATCGAGTGCCGTTCTGAATACCAAAAATTCACTGAATTCATTTTAAAGTTTCCCACATTGACTCATTGACACTTACATATTTCCAGGAGGTTTTTTATGCGCTGCATCCCCGCTGTATACTACCCAACGACCATAGCCCTAGTAGACGACGACCAAGACTTATTAGATGGCCTTTCTCTTTCTTTATCCGACCATTTCAAGCTGCAACCCTTTGCCTTTGCCCGGCAAGCTTTAAAGTACTTACTGAAACACTGCCAACACCTCAACCATAAAAAAGCTTTCTATCAGGAAACAGATGAGAGTGAAACCAACATACAGATCAACATTCAGTTCCAGCAGTTTATCAAGAAACTTCAAAACCCAAAACGCTTCAATCAGATTGCAATTGTCATCATCGATTTTGACATGCCCGATATCAACGGCATAGAATTGGCCCGCTTATTAAAATCCCAGTTGGCTGTCAAAATCATCATGCTCACGGGAGCGGCAGATTTAGCCACCGCAGTCGAAGCATTCAACCGCAATGATATCGACCAATTTGTGATGAAAAGTGATCCTAATCATCCCA
Organism: Gammaproteobacteria bacterium; assembly: GCA_047601185.1. GTDB lineage: Bacteria > Pseudomonadota > Gammaproteobacteria > JAURND01 > JAURND01 > JASGJS01. The sequence continues at coordinate 22,033 of JASGJS010000001.1, forward strand.
CGCTTTTGCGCGCTTATATCGACAAGCTACAAGAAGAATACTTCATCGAGCTCTATGGTGTCGTGGCGGACAGTTTAAATAAACGCAAGCATCCGCTCTGCGATCCAGATTTCATTGCTTTATTCCAACAAATCTTCACCGAAAACCAGATCGTGGAATATTACTTATTAAACGATTCCGGCAGCTTTTTAATGCTGAATGAAAAAGGACAAGAATTTTTACTGGTCGTCAATACTGAAGAAGCGTTCAAGCATTACTACGCCTTGGCCGAAGACGATCGAAAAGCAACGCCAGAATTACTTAGGGCTTTGCAGCACAAAGAACAAGTGGTATTCATTCCAAATGCCACAGACGAAAGCCCATATGTAAAAGACTGGCGATTGTACGATGCCTATAAGCTTAAGGGCAAACCCATTTACTACGCCTTGGTAAAACCAGACAATATCATCAAGCATACTAAAAAAGTGATAAGTTACCAACAATTTTTAGCGAGCAAAGGAACTTAAACCGTGTTCTCTTTTTCAGCACTTTTGTTGCTACAAAATTTAGTCCATTCTCTATCATTTTTGAGCACATAAAGGATCGCTTGCTGGATAAATTCCGGTGAGCGTTGCAAGCCAGACCATTGGCAGTAAGCTTTTATCTCATCTAGTACGTCTTCTGGTAAAGAAAAATGTACTGCAATACGTTTGGATTTGTGTTGAGAGCCTGACAATAATGGCATAAAAAAATACTCCTAAGGTTGTGGTAAAAATTAAAAAACTGGTATAGAATTCTTTCTATACATGCGAGCGTTAACCCGTAAAAACATCTGCTTAAAATTCATAAAAAATCATGTTACTTTTTATTTACAAAACTTGTTATCTATTTATATGATGTTCAAAACCACACACACCTGTCGCAGTATGGACTGCAAAGCAAAAAGCGTAGGATTCTGAAAGGGTTGCGCGTGAAAACGGCAATGCAGACTGTTATGTGAAAACTGCATCACATTTGCATCAATTTTTTATTAAAATCACGCGACATTAGGTTCGGTTTTCGGTAAAATAGTCAATGTGATGCACAAGTGATGCAAATTTTCATCACTTGCAATTCAGTAATATATTTTTTTGGAAATCACCCAATGCCCAGAATTACGATCAGTTTTTGTGATAAAGATTTCGTGAAATTGAAAAATTTCGCACAAGGAAAAGGCTTATCTTTTGCAGAATATCTACGAAAATTAGTTGAAGTTGGCAGTCGTTTAGAAAGTTTAGAAGCGCATCCTCAACTAACAAACGCGTGCGCAGAGACCTATCAGCTACCTGGGCAGTTGCATAATGAGCTCTGGAAGCAAGGTCTACTTTGCGCTTTAGAATCTCGTTATTTATTGCGTTATTTGGTTGATAATTTAACCTCGCAGCCTCAAGAAAAGCGAGATACCGTGCTGGAAGCGGTGAAAGAAAAAGCGCAAGAATTTGTGAAAAAATTAATGGAACTCTAGAGGCATACCTCAATTAATGCTGCCTAGAATTTAGAAAAACTACCCTGAAAAAAGATTAAATATGAAAAAAATCTCATTGCCCATAAATACATATAGCTTTTTAAAGGCTGATGAAATATCCGAGCCTGATCGTCTAGAAATTCTGGCTTTGTTGGAAAATTTTTTCCAAACTGAGGATGATCCTGAGCAAATGCCCTTAACTGGGGACACTCAAGTTACTTGGCAATGGATAAAAAAGGTGTTTCCAGAGTGTGTGATCTTAATCAAAGATCAAGAAAAGATAGTAGGCTCAACCTCCATTTTTCCATCCACAAAAGCAGCTATGGAAGATTTTATTGCCAAAAAAGAAAGCGAATCCTCCTTATTTAGCCGCATACATCGAGAGGATGTCACTCCAAAAACTATGCAAGCGATTTATTTATGCACAGCATTTATCCGGGAAGAATATCGAAATTGCGGATTGGCAACCCAAGCTTTATTAAAGTCCATTAACAGCATACTACCCAATAACCGAGAAATTTCTTTATTTTATTGGGCCTATTCAGATGCAGGGAAAATATTGGCTGAAAAAATCTCTTCTCATTTAAAATTACCGTTGCTTTTTCGGCCGTAATCCCAGATTAAGGGTCGAGCATCAAAGAAGAAACAGTTTCATGAGAACAAATTATGTTTGCTTACTTTTTTTAACAGTTCTCTTTATTTTAAATACCGCAAAATTCATCTCATAAGTCGTTTCAGTTCCAGTAACTTCCAATTCATTTTCGGGAATAATCAAATCTGCGATTAGATCGCCTGTATGCTCAATTAAGCTTTTATGTTTGGGGGAATTTTCAGGTAAGGTTTGAATTTGATTCACTGCCTGGCTTAATTCTCGTACCTTAGCGAAGGTATCGACAATAGCCAATGTGGTCTCAACTGCCTTAGGGCTTTTCAAAATAGTCGCTAACATATACAAGCCACGCTCAGTAAAGCCAGTAGGAAGCTTTACCTTACCACCTTTCATTGAAGACGAAAATTTCGACTTCAATGGCTCCCACTCCTCACGGGTTAATTCAATTAAGTAGTCGGTAGGAAACTTTTCAGGGTTATTCTTAACGGCTTCATTTATACGCTTGGTTTCCACCCCGTATAATTCAGCAACATCAGCATCGATGATAACTTGCTGATTACGAATCTTGACAATCTTCTCTTGGACTTGAACTTGCTTGATAATGTTCACGTTATTGTGTCCTGTTTTTATTTAGTAGCATCTAGCAAAATGCAATTAATTATCGAACTCATAATCTTTGTATTTAGGTAAGACCATTTTGCCATTATTTTTTACAGAATGAAACTCCTCGATGGTTTCTAATGCACTTATTTTTGTGCCGGCATTTTTCTGCATTGCTTCGAGTAGAGCTCCTTTATCATCCGTATACAACACCAGCTCCTTAACTGCCCTCGTCATAGCCACCAATAACGACGGCTGGCTGGTTAGCTGAGGGCGGTAGCTCTCGGCATGAATGATGACCTGCTCGATAGTTTTACCTTGAGCGCTATAGCCCGTTATGGCATAAGCATGGTCCCAATGTTGGCATTTTGCCTGAGCAATGGGCAATTCTATTGGAATGCCCGTTGCTTGAAACCCTTGCGCTGTGATGTTTAGGCGTTGCAGGGTGACCTGGCCATCATTTATTTTTGTGACTTGTGTTAGTTCGGCGCTAAATAGACCCAGCTCTTTATTGGTGCGGGTCCAGCGAATGAGATCTCCACATTGAATTTCCCGTTGTTGTAATTGGTAGACTTCCACTCCAGTTTGCAGAGATTGCTGGCTCTTAGGGGGCAGTTGCCATAGAGTAATTCTATTTGGAGCGTCTACTTGGCGCAGCTCAAGGCAGTTTTTCTGGGCGTGAACGGCTTCGACCTGCCAGTATTCATCTTTGTTAATGCCAACACTGGGGTCTCCTAAATTAAATCGCAGGATGTCGTGAGTCCGATAATTGCTGACCTGCGTCCGTTCGGTTTCGGTTAAGTTGCGGGAGATTAAAACATGGGTCTTGTGGGCTTCTCCCGTGAGCTCGCCTTGGAGCTTTAACCCCTCTCGAATCAACATATTTTGGGCTATTCGTTCTTCATTGCCCAGGGTGACAATGAGGGTTTTAGATCGGAGTGTTGGGTCTCGGCTGAGATAATCCGTACAGATCGCCTCCAGCCTGGGATAGCGCTCAGATTCCATAATGTCTTTAAGCTCTGGATGGGTTTTGGCTAATTCTGATAATTGAGTAGAAAGTGCATTTGGATCTGGTTTGGTTTTTACGGTATTGACATCTGCGTTTTGATTAGGAATTTCAATAATGGATGGGGCTAAGGTCTTGAAGGCTGCTGCAAATTCTTTTCGATAAATAGAGGCTACGGCTTTTTTTAATACGGGATTGGTCTGACGGGTAATGTCGGTTAAGTACAAAGTCTGGACATTGGCCTTTTGTAATATCGTAAAAGGCTTACCAGCCTCAATGGCAGGATATTGGCGGGTATCCCCTAGCATTAAACAGCGTATCCCAAGTTTATTTACAGCCTGTAGAAAGTCATGCAGTTTGGCGTTAGAGACCATAGAGGATTCGTCCACTGCGATCAATTTAGCTGTAAAGTTAGTTGCATTGATTTTGCCCATTTGATAATCGCTTAAGAAGCTGGCTAAGGTTTGGCCGAATAGCCCTCGATTTTTTAGCTCTTTAACGGCGGTATGAGTAGGGGCTAAACAATACAATTCTTGTCCTTGGGTATTGAGTAAAGTTTGGACATGTTGCAGCAGCGTGGTCTTACGCGTGCCGGCAAAGCCTTGGATTAATACTGTTCTATCTTTGACTTCGGCTAAGCTTTCTAGGGTTTTGTGTTGTTCATCGCTGAGGGTGGGATTCTGTGGTAAATATTCCGTGATAATGGATTGTGTAATGAGGTTCGGCAACTGCCCCTGACCAGCCTGAGCCAGTTGAATGATGGCTTTTTCCTGATTTAGCGCAGTTAATGTTGTCCAGCGCTCTCCGTCTTGAGAATACATGCCTTTGATAATCTCCCCATTGGCCTCCAGAGTTGATAAAGCTTTTTGAATATCGGTGGCGCTGGCACCGCCCAAAGCCTGCTGTAAGGCAAGCTTGACCACATTCTGGTAATTAAAAGCAGCTTCCCGCTCACTTAAATGCTTAAGTGCATAATCAACGGCTTTAGCTGCCGTTTCAGCAGGCGTTGGACAATGAAATAGCGTGCCGAGGGCTGTTTGTACCGCGGATTTTAATTGTGCTAGATGCTCTGCAGTATGAGAGACTGCGTTTATCTCCCGCCCCACCACTGCATCCATAGCGGTAAATTTATCACCGGAATTTTTCTGTAGAGTTTGTAGGAGCTGATGTTTGTCTTCGGTATAAACCCAAACTTTTTCCTTCGCTTGGTTCAACAATTTGTAAAACCCTCGATTGTGGCTTAACTTTGAGCTGGCGGATTGATAAGCGATGATGTTTTCAGGTTTACTGTGATACTGTGAATAAGGGGTGAAGGCATAACCATAATCAAAGTGTTGATTGGCCAACTGCTGGAGATCCAGCTTAATGACTGAATTTTTATGGTCCAGCCGCTGAACCGTCAAGTGCTTCTCATCAATCGCTTGGATTTTTAGCTGAGAGCCATTATAAAGTCGGTGGTTTTTGTTGGTATGTCGCCATACCAGCGTATCACCGACTGACACCGAGCGGGTGTCAGCGTCAAACACACTTATCTTACCAACCGCTACTTGAGCTGGATTCCAAGCCTTCGTTTTAGCTGACTGCTCAGAAGTATTCAATAATCCCAACAAACGCTTAGGCTTTTTAAATAACACCAGATTTTTTGGTTTATCAATTCCGGCTATTTGTCGATAATCGCCCTGCTGCACCCCTAATGACACATAATCTGATTGAAACTGCACCCATTGCCCTGTTTGATAACTGGCTGCACAGCGCTGTTCAGCGGCAGTCATGGCGCGAGGCGATAAAATCGGCACTTTAACTTCAGCCTTATTGATCTCTCCCAATTGCTGCAGTTCAGCACGAATCGCCAGATTCATCGCCGCGCAACCTGCTTTAGTCGGCATCAGTACCAGAGTGTTTTTTCTTTGAATGGGTGACAAGTTGGCATAATGTGCTGCCATCACGTTCCGGCGCTCTTCAGGATCAGCGACAGAAAAAATCTGGGTATTGTTTTTCTCGTTTGAATGCTCTGCTATTTGAGTTAAATGAATAGTCGTAGCACCTTTTTCAATCAACTGAGTAAACGGAGACCCCGCTTGCCAATTCAATAACGATTTGGAATCATCCAATAACACAAGCCGACCACCTAATCGTTGAGTATGGTGCGTCAATTCGGATAATTGTCGCAAGGAAAGCAGATTGGCGTTATCGATCAGCAATAACGGCTTTTTGGTGAGTTTGGCTTCTAAAGTAGATACTGAAGCTTGCTTGGCTAAAAAGCCAGCGACTGTGTCACAAGTTTTTTCCTCAAATAACGACTTGACCCAGTTTTGCAGGCTATGGGGGACCGTTTTAAATGCTTCATTCAATTCAACACTTTGATTTTTACTCGCTGTTAAGAGCAAAGGCTTATAGCCGCCTAATTTACCGATCTCCATCAGGGGCTTTAACAAGTGAGTTTTGCCAACACCGGCTGCGCCTTCTAAAATCAAGAATTGCTTTGAGCTACCACTCAATTCTGCTAAGGCAGCTTGTTGCCCCGTTGTTAAATCAGGCTGAGTCACTAAATATTTTTGGAGCACAGCCTCATTCACCAAAGCTTTCTGACTGGGATGAGTAGCCATGCTCGCCGTTAAAAGCTTCTCTTCCAGCTGAATCAAATGTGAAGTAGTAAAATGCTGAATACCTCGAAATTCCGGTCTTTCGGCTAGCGGAATTAACTCGCCGGACTGTTTAACCTGATCTAAACTTTTTAACAATGCCGCCACAGGCAAGGGTTCTGGTAAAAAGCTCAGCGCTCGATGGATAATTTCAGATTCTCGCAAAGCCACCCGTGTTTCAGATAAATGTTCAATAGCGGATTTTAAAGCGGTTTGTGCCAGGGCTTGATTAATAACGGTGGGTGAGACAGCTGATGCCCCAGAGCTAAAATAAGCTGAAGTATTGACAACAAGCCCTCGAGCTGAAGCGCCAGAGAACCGTTCCAGGTTTTTCTGCGCAGTCAATACCGTATTTTTGACTTCCTCAAACGCTGGCACTGAGAATAATTTCGCCTTAGACCGCCACCGCTCCATTAAATCCGCTGATTCTACCACCTCTTTAGCGCGCCGGGTTTCCAGCGTCGCCATAGCAGCCGCCTTCGCACCTGTAAAATCATGCACTTTCATAAATGCTTCAATTTCTTGCCGCCGCTGCGAAAAAACTTTCAAACTCTCAGCTGAAATTCCAGCCACTTCAAAAAAGCTATTCTCACCTTTGACAACTTGATACCCCAGCTGTGTCATCTCATACGCCAATTCCGCCCGAAAAATCGCCCCGTAATATTTTTTATGATGCCTAACCGCTTCAAGAACCCCCTCCGGCACTGGCGCACCCGCAACATATTGCCCCCGCTGTGAAGCCAGAGCCCGCCAATTTCCATCACTACGCTGCGTCATATTCAGCACAACGCAATGCGTATGCAGCTGCGGATCACCTTCGCGCGACACATCATGCAAAAACCGGGCGACAACTAAATTGCCGGTTTTTTGATAAGATGTCACACCCGCCTGTGTAATTCGAGCTTTGGCTAAATCCTCTTCAATCATGCCTAAAGCTTTGCTCGTCGCGGTTTCGACAGCTTTTAGAATCCGATTATCTCCGCCCATCAGTGCCAACATTGACACTGACTTGGGCGCACTGAACGTCAGGTCAAAGCCAGGTCGATGCTTAATCTGACCATCTTCAACTTTGCCTAGCCGGGTACCATTGGGTAATTTCCCGTATAGTAATTCAGTAAATTGTTGGCTATTAATAGAACCCGATAATTCTAGTAGCTCAGCACCTTTGCCCCACCATTGATGTTTTTCTTGGGGCGCAGTGCTATCCTGAGTATAATAATTATCTTGACCCAAGAAATAATGACTGGCCTGGCTAATATTTTTAATGACTTGAGTAGAAAGCATGCCACGTTATTTGATTAACAGAAATGAGATTTAACGTAGTGACAAATCCAAATATAAGCTTGCCAAACGAAACAAAAATTTTACGTTTTTTAGATGAACCTGGACTTTTACATACTTTGGGGATATCAAAAGACCTAGGTTGTGAAGCCAGCTTGACTCCAAGTTTTTTATTGCGCTCTTTAGAACATTATCGCAAAGTAGAGTCCGATAAAGGTGATCCTCGTGAGCAAAAAATTGTGAATTCTTTGGGTACTGATGCCAATTTAAATCCCTGTCTTATATCAAGCTGGTCTTGTTATTCGGAAAATGATCTTAATAATATTGAAACCTGGAAAGCATTCCCTTCAGCAGTAGCCGCAGTTGAATCAACTGTTCTCGATGTGCAAAATATAATAAACGATATCACTACTAATAACCCTTTAGTCAATTTTAACGGAAGGTTCAACCATGGACGGATTCATTACTACGCCCCTGGTGACAATCATGTAAATGAAATTTATAAAGGCCCTGCGATTGTATTTGTAAAAGAAAAAAAATTTGAAAAAGAACAGGAATATAGGTTCGCGGTTTTATTCAACGCACACCAAAAATTCTCGGTAGACTCTTATTCTGTAAAGCTGAGCAGTAATGGAAGGAGCTATATTACAAAGATTTATATCAATACCGAAAAGTTGTTAGACATTAAACGAAAACTTGTCTATTATCAGAGAAAGCTCTCTTTCGTTCCTAACGTAATTTCTTTGTTACCTATTAACGGAACAGTTGACATGATTTAACTGAATATTTTCTCAATGTCTTCCAGTTGGACTTTATGAGCTATCTGACGGGTTTTAATTTTTGAATCAAATACTGGTAAAAAAGCTGTGTGTTTCATAACTCTTTCTTGATAAGATGCTTGCAATTTAGTTATGGGATAAGCTCCCGCCAACCTTACATAACAACTCAAATCTGGCAGTCGCATAATTTCGGCTGCCGGTACCACTGACCGCTCTCGCTCAATTTTTTGAATCGATACCCCGTCTTTGTGACTTGTAGTCCCATACGATATGCCTTCTTGAGTCTCTTCTAACGTGGTCTCGCCCAAGTTTTTAGCCGACCACTGGGCAATTTCAGGATCAGGCACTCGAAATAAAAAACGCGTATTGAGTAGTGAGGAAATCTCACGTCCACCCTCATGACTGTAAATTTTTGCCAACTGCGCATAGCTTTGAATCCCTACTACAAAGCAGCCGCCAAACTTTCGAGACTCAGCCAGTGCAGCAGTGAGGTAAGGCAATTGCTGTAAGCTGCCCAATTCGTCCAGAATAATCCAGATCCGTCGCTCAGGACTTTCAGGCAAGCTCAACAAGGCATTGATCGCAATATCAAGCCAAGTACTGATTAGAGGCTTTAGGGTTTCATGTTTATCGCCTAGAGAGCTGATAAACAACCAGCCTCTGGCAGTATCCTCTTGAATCCAGCTGCGAATCGAAAAAGGATCATCACCATCCTGAAGGTAGCACAAGCTTTTTAAATAAGTGGCTAATACGGTTTTAATAGAAGCCGCGGTCTTTTCAGCTTTTTCAGACATCAGGCTTTCTGCTTCTGTGCCTTTTAATAATTGCTGTAATTCTGTCGTGTCCGCATTTAACAGGGAATTTAACAATGCTAGCGTGCTCCTGCTTAGACTATTACGCATATTGTAAGCGGCGACCGCCAAAATTGTTCTGGCCGCATTGATCCAAAACGGATCATGAACATGCGCTGACATTGGAATGAGGGCTGCATCCAAGTTGTCAAAATCTGCTTTATCTCGACACTCTTGCCATAAATCCCAGACCACCCCACGGCTGTCTAAGGGGTTTAGCAACTTATCGCTGTCAGGTTGATAAAATAGGCCCATCAGATTACAGCTTTTGTCATAAACAATCGCGCGCTCACCGCGGCGGCGAATATGGTCGAGCAATTCTTTGATAACTGTAGACTTGCCGCAGCCTGTGGTACCATGCACTAAAATATGTTGAAGCTCTGAAAGCTTAGGTAGCATTAATTTTTCTTTACCAAATGTGAGGTCAGACTGGCGTTTTTGCTGTGTGATCATTTGATTTACCACTTTGATGGTGCTTAAATAATCTCCTTTCAGATGCTTATCTTCCGTGTGAAAGTGACCTTTTTTATGCAGCCAGAGCAAGATGATGATGACGCAACTCAAATAAACAATACCGCCGAATAGGAGGCTGTGTTCGGCAGCTGCCTTTAATTCAGTTAATGCATTTTGTACAAAGGATGCAGTTGTAATTTGCTGCGGGTACACTTTAATAATTTGACCATCTGGAGTAGTATATTTTAAAGTGTGGTGTTTACCGTTAAAGAATTGGTTGATTTTGGCATTCACCCATTGCTCTCCAACACTTTTAGTTTCGAGGTTGGTCAGACGAAAAAAACACAGCCAACTTGCGATTAAAAAAATAGGCAGTGCCCATAAAAAAGTTTTCCATAATACTTGGCAAAGCATGCGCAAGTCATGTAAAATTACTTGGCCGCCACGTGTTGTATTTTTAAAAAGCTCTTTACTCATTTAGCACAGGACCCATGTTTCTTATGGTTATTCCATTCATATAAAAAGGAAAAAGTGATTATGGCTCAATTTTTAAAAGAATCTAAAAAAATAGAAGAATCTCAAAAGAATGAAGATACGCTTCGGCTTGAATCAAAGCTAATTGATATACTTAACACACCACCTACTTCATTTTTTTATGCCCCAGTTACAATTGCACTTTTAGATCAAGAGACAAACACTCTCGACGACAAGGCTGACTTATATAATAGGCTTCGAGTAGTTTCAGAGGACGCTGGTCGTTTTACTGATGAACAACGTGGCAAAGCTTTTTTTGCAATTTATTTATTAGCTGAAACAAATAAAATAAATTTATCAAATATTTTGATGCCAGGAGCTAATTCAGACACTGAAGCTAGCATAAAAGAAGATTTTTTAAGTGCTGCGGCAGTACTTTATGAAGGCGCAGAGGAAGAGAGGCGAAGACAGCAACAAGTGTTAAATTGCATTATATTATAAGGAATTTATTGAATGCAGTGTCAAATTTCATCAGCATCAAGCGGAATATTTAGATTTTTTAAATATTCCGCTGTTTTAGCGTACAGAAATTGATCAGCTCTTTTCTATGCTTCTTCAGGTCTCTCAACCATCAGCTGCTCAATCTGTTTAGCCCCTTTATCATGGCGCAGTTGCTCCATAAACTCCTGAGTGGCATTGCTATTGATACTGACTGAATTTTCCTCAGCTTTGGTGGCCACTTCTCGATAACTGACCGCTTTTTGAAATTGCTGCGATGCCAGTTCTTGTTCTTGTTGGGCATGATCTAAAGAATTAGAGATACTATCCAACATCCGCTGACCCTGTTCGGTGGTAGCGCGATAACTGCCTTCTTTCACGCCCCGCAGCACTTCATCCACACTATGCGATTCAGATTGATTGTGGGAAATATCCGTGCTGTGTGTGATCCCGGTCTGCTGATTATCTCCGGCATTCCAAGTTTTGCTAATATTGCCACTTGCGCCCATAGAGGCTTTTAGCGAGGAGATGCCAATCCCACCGCCAACACCAGCTTGAGCGCCGATGGTGGCTTGTTCATGTGTGCCTTTGAAATGCGTAGTGCTTCCATATTGGTTATCTCTGATACTATTTTGGGCGACTTCACTCAGAGCGGTCATTTGGCTCTTGCTGTCGCTGACTACAATAGATTCACCTATCGATTGTGACAGCCCTTGTTGTTGGCTGAGTTCTAATACTTGTCGCTTAGCTTGGGAGATCGATTCTGAATAAGACTGCTGATGGCTTAAGGCTTCAGAGTATGCGACATCAGCCTGTTGCATGGCGGTGGTACGAATGGCGGAGGCTAGATTGATACTGGTCCCTAAGCTGGAGATGGCCGGTTGATTGTTCATCACTTCGGACCCACTGGCGGTAAAGCTCAGTAAAGATCCTCCTGGCATTTGGCTGGTCATCATGCCTGTTGACGTTCTGGCATTGGTATCAAAATGATTGGCGGCGGTATTGTTGGCTTGATGGGTATTAAAATGCGTATTGCCTAAACTCAAATTACCTCCCGCTACTTCACCCCCAGCACTGACAGCGCTGGATTGCAATGAACCACCCACATATTGCGCAACATGGCTGAAGATGCTACTCATGCCTTTGACGATGCCGGTGGCGATCAGCGGTACGCTTAAGGATAGATAGCCTGCAAGCCCTGTCATATCGGCATTGACCTGAGCTAATCCTGCTTGTGTTGCCAGACTCAACACCGTACCTTGAGAACTATTGATCGCTCCTAGACTATGACTTTGCGCATAAAAGCTTGCGTACAAGTTAATGATGGCATACAGCGGCGCCCATAGCTGTAACCACAATAAAGAATAGGCGTACTGCTGTAACACCCTTAACCCAAATGGAAATCCTAACAGTAAAAACACAAAAATGAACGCCCCATACAGAATCCCTTCAAAGACATTTTTTAATAGCGGTAGCCAATAAGCTGCCAAATCACCCATGGTGCGATTGCTAATGCGATTCTGCTGCTGGGATTTATTGAAGGCATACGAAGACAGTGCGGCTGGCGCGTTAGTACGCGCACTCCAACCCAATAGCCCATTTTGTACGGCATTGGCCATCATATTCTGCTGGATTAAGCCGCTGGCATCTTCAGAGATATTGGTTAAGAAGTTGTAGCTGAGCGGTAGATACTTCAATAACTGGGTTTTAGCCTCAGTATTACCCGGAAACAAACGAGCGCCATATTGCGTAGCTGCTTGATCTATCGCCGTTTGCCAATCGCGTTCTAACAGTGAGACCCCGTTTTTACAGGTCACTACCGTTTGGCCATACATAAAGGCCCGTGCCGGTGAGGCATTCTCCGCGACAAACTGCCAGATATTTGGCGTAGACAATAAATCTTGCGCTGAGTACTTATTCAACAACAGATCGTAAAACACGCATTGATTGATGAAATCTTGTAGATTATTTTCAAACACGGGGTCAGTAATTTGAAACGTACTTGCCGCCGTGACAATACTGGAAGCGAACACCATACCGCTCTGGCTATATCGTAAATCATCAGGTAGGGAGAAGTTCTCCTCCACCAATTGCGTCAAGCCATCTCCAATCACACTGGTATAACTGGCCAGTACCGCCAACCCCAAAGGTACATGATCGACAGTGTACACCCTGCCTTGCGCCACACGATCAATAATATTCACAGTGGCTTTAGGCAGAAAGATTACGTAAAATGCCAGGTAATATAAAGCGAACCAGCGGACGAGCTCAACTAAGCTTCTACGATGAATAAATGCCAGCATCGCCCAGGCGCCGGCAAGTCCTACCGCTAAGTGAATCAGCTTACCATAGCTGGTGCTGGCATTCATGGCTGCAGCAATGGCATTGAAGACTTCGCGCAGGATGCTGCCGTTGCCGTAGGTGACAACAGAGAACTCCAAGCTCATGATGGTTTCCTTAATTAGTATATTTAAAAAATCAGAACGTTATTATTGAGATAAACAAGAAGGAGATAAAAATGGGGTTTTTTGATTTTTTCAAATTAATTAAAAAAAGAAAAAAACAGAGCGTAATTTTAAATAATAACCAGAAAAATGAAAGTATATTATTAATGCCAACAGTCGAACCAGAAAAAGAATTATTTGAATGTTATGATGAAGTTTTTATGAACATGACTAAAGATATATCAGGAATATCCATAGATGAAGCTTTTGAAATACTAAGCATTATAAAAAAAGTTGATGGCGGATTTATCAATATGGGATACTACACCATTATCTGGGAAAAATACTTTAAAGAAAAAGACTGGAGCTGGGGAGAATATGAAGAATGGTATAATGTATTTTGCAAACTAGGAAAATTTCCTTCACGATTTTTACGAAAAAGTGATTTCTTACCTTCCAAAACTGAAGACGTCCTCAGCGAATTAAAAGTGAATGATTTAAAAATCCTTTGCAGAGAGAAACAAGTTATTTTCCCATCTAAAGTGAAAAAAAAGGATTTGATAAATATGTTAAAATCAATTCCTAATATAAATAAGTCTCTTATTGTTGTCAAAAAAATTGACGAGCTGTATGGAAAATTTAATTATGAGCTTTATTCTTTATATATGAGAACCATGAGTTTTAGAGCAAGAAATCTTTATAACATTAGGGGAGCGAAAAAAAGAGGCATAAGAAAATTCGAAATTTTTCACGTCTTTGAAGAAGACAAGGAATTTGTAGAAATGGCTCTGAAGAAAAATCCAAACTTGCTTCATCCTGTATTTCCATCAGACTTGAGTAGCAAGCAACCAATATTTGATTTTTGAGCCTCATTTATATCTAGCAATGATAATTTAAAATTACATATCTTCATGCTATGTATTATACAAAAAATTCATTGAACCATTTATTATCTCAACCCATCAGCCCACTTTAACGTATTCGTCAGCTGTGAAGACAGTTGCCCCGCCAACATCTGCTCAATATTCTGCGTCTGTTCAATGAGCTGGCTAGCAATAGCGATTTGCGAATATGCACTTAGCTGAGCGCCACGCACACTTGCCCTGGCCTGATTAATACTCTGCTCAAATTGCGCCATAATCGTTTCAGGGTATTGTAAACTTGCAACGCTGGTATGCACCACGGTTAAATTTTCATCGAGGTACTGAAATAAAATGTCAGTGGCTATGACATCGGCATAACTGATCAGATCGAGAATATCTTTATTCCCTGCAAAAGCACTTTCAACATTGAGCATTTTGTAGATGGGTAAGCGGGTGGCTTGGAGTAGTCCAATTTCTTCTTGGGTTAGGGGCGTATCTGCTAGAATCTTATCGGTCATGCTATCGAGCAATTTAGCGACTTGCGATTGTAGACCTGAGTTTGCGGCAATACTGATACTTTGAATGCTGGGATTTAAACAGCCATTAGAGTCTAGAGTGTCGCAGAAGTAAATATTGGCTGTGCCGCCATGTAATAACGCATTGAGCAGCTGATTATCGGTCGCTAATGAGGATAACACTTTAAACTGGCGATTGGCTTTGTCGTTTTTACCGCCTTGCACGATGATGGTTCCGGATAAAGACATGAGAAGCTCGGCAAGTTGGGTATCATTGGCAAACAAGCTATTTTGCTGTAAGGCTTTCCAGGCGAGATTGCCGCTGTCTAACAACATACTTTTATAAGCTGAATTATTCTGTGCGTGGTTTAAAGTATTGGTCATGTCGCCGCCGGTACTACAACCTTCTCTGGCCGCGGCCCAATCAGTAAATAACCCACTGCTGGTACCGATATCCTGACAGACTTGCTGCTGCGCTTCATGGGTTTTAGGCCAAGCGGCTCCGACCAAGCCAGCTGCCGTTTCACAGGAGTTAATATTGGCGCGATTGATGTCATTAGATAGGGTATTGATATACTTCATCACATTGGCTATTTCAGGCGTGGTGCTCTCTAAGGCTAAGTTAAAAGCATACCCCACAGAATTATTCATAATATTTTTCATGGCATCGACCAACTGTTGGGAGTTCACGAAAGAAAACCCTCCGGTGAATAAATCAATGCCCCCACAGCCAGAACGAAAGCTCGGTAAATCAATATGCGCGATTTGGGTATCGCGCACACTGTCGCGCGCAAACAAGCTACCTCCACTGTAAAACCCGGCCTGCTGGCTTTGATACGCATTGGGTGCGGTAACATTATTATTAAATCCCAGGCTATTGAAGAAATGCGTAAGATCAGAATTGATGCTGGCAGATGCCAGTGAACCATAGAGACACGCCAAAATGCAAAGATCTCTCTTCATAAGGATTATTTTCCTAAAGTCGCGATTTGCAAGATACGACCACGTAGATCGATTTCGCTCATTAATCCATAACCCACGGGTATTACTTGCTGGCTGTAAGGGTCTACGGTAAATAAAGCCGGTTCACTTTTAACCCCAAAGTACGCTGCCTGACCCTGGTCAAATTGAGAATCCATAAACTCCGGCACTGCTTGATGAGCCGTAGTAATAGCAACCACACTAATCCCATAACGTTGCGCAAAATCTTTCACAATAGGCGCGAATCGTTGGCAATAAGGACAACTACTGCGATAGAAAAAGAATAAACCGCTATGCGTTGCTAATTGCCGTATAGCTTGATCTTCCGCTTGATGCTGCTGGTCCAAATAAATCTGCTTTCCTAAAGAATTGGTCGGATGTTGCAAAGAGAAGTTCAAGCTGGGATCGTTTAACAGCACCGCCTGCCAAATTTGTGCAAAACGATTGGCCTTGTCGCTCAGTTGATTTTGCAGTGTTAAGTAGGTTTGTACATTCGCGGGCGTAGGATTTAGGATCGCCAAATCCAGTGAATATTTCACTTGTTGCTGTAAAGCCTCCATGGTTTGAACCGGATTGGTTATGGCCGGCGTAACAGAGCGCTCAGCTGGGTCTTGATACCAATGCCAACCAATTGCATGATCTTCCCAAAACGTATTGGCTGACCCCACTACAGCCCAACCCCATAGCACCATAAACCCTAAGATTTTTTTCATGAGGTAGATCGATACGTTTTTAATAAATCAGCTGCCACTGGTTGCACAGGATTATCATGCTCGGTCAAATATTGCAGGGCATACTCCAAGCCGACGTCGCCATACACTACCGTATACGGATGCTCCTGCCAGCAGCTTTCATTTGAAGTATTGCATAATGATTGAGTCGTATTCTGAACTACTACCGCCGGTACCTGTGTGATATGATACTGCTCAAATAAACGCGGGTCTAAAATCACACCGCTGCTGTTTTCTTTAGCGAATTGTACTATGTCTTTTTGAGTATCTTTGAAGGAGTCATTGACCAGTCCTTGAATTACAAGTGGTGCTTGTATTTTTTTTGCTTGATCTGACCATTGTTGTAAGCTGGCCTGAGGCATTGAGAAAGAAATAAAGATTAGAGCATTATTTAAATTATCTTGTAAATCACGCTCTGCCAGAGCTATTGCATGAAATAAACCGGTTACATTCAGCAATAAAACTAGGCAAAGCCTCAACTTCATAGTGATAACATTAACCCAAAGTTGAGTGTGATTAAGGGGTGTAATCTATTCTAGTTTCTGTACTTAAAGCTTGGCCATTGTTTAAATTTCCAATAGCAACATCAAAAATCCGAGTAGCTAATCCAATCTGGCGCGCTGCTTCATGATCTCGAACAGAATCAAATTTTTCGACTTTAGCTTTCGCCTCTTGCAAATAGGTTTTTAGTGCTTCAAAATCTTTCGTTTTTTTTATATCAACCACTAAATTTTGACTAAGATATTTCTTTACATTAGAAAGCTTAACACCTGGCTGAGTATTTTCTTGATCTACTATTAGCTGATATGATCTAAAGCGTTCAATTATTTTATTTTGCTCTGTTTTGAGATCTTTTAATTCTTTTTGATCTTTTTGGGTTTTTTGCTGATTTTTTCCAGTCCAAAAGTTGACCGAAAGTTGCTTATATTCCGTATTTGCTTTTTCCTTATCCCGCTTTTTGTTACTTGAATAGCACCCATCAAGATGAGCACCATCTGCTTTTCTTTTAGATTTTGAATGTACTTTGACTTGACTCTTTTTAATGCCTTCAAAATCCTCAATAAACCTTGTATCAATTCCTTTAAGATCAAGTCGGTATAGTTTAGGATTAAACCCATTATCAATAAGTACTTTCTTTAAATTAAATTCCTGATTTTGCCAATATTCTCCATATTTCTGCATGAGAGTAGGATCAGGCTTGGTGGAATTTCCATAATATTTTTCTATAAGTGTATCGAACTGATCTTGTCTAATTTGTTGGAGGCCGGGTTTTTTAGCTTCCTTAGCTGTTTTTTCTGGGGAAAATTCCGATGTTTTTTCGATAATTTTTTCTTGTTCTTCCATATAAGCTCCTATCTTAATAAATAATTAAAAGTTACAGCAGTTTCTTTTTCGCCAAATTAAATAGCTGTAATTTTCAGTGCTGGCGGGTGTTTCAAAATTTGCACCCCATTTCATTGTACTACGCCCAAACGGCTGACAGCCATGGCTTGATGTAGTCGCTTTTGGATACACCATCTGATACCGGTATCGCGACTTAGGCATAATCGGTTGGGTCGATTCGGTGCATAGATTAGAGGGGTTGCTATCCTTAACAATTCCTAATCTATGCAGCTTAAAGTCTAACCGTTCGCTGAGCAAAACGGAAGCTTGAACACCACCAATATGTTCACCCACATGACCGGTGACAGGATACATGCTGCCTTGAGCGCCAGCGCACCAAAATAATTTATCATTGGGTAATCCGGTTAAAGCGGAAGTCGCATCCGCTGCGCAGGCCAGTTGTGAAACAGGATTGGCAAATTGAGTGGTTTCAGGAAAGAGCGTTAAAGCTAGGGTATCGTCTTCCCAGGTGGGATCTAATTCGCTGAGGTAAGTCAGTTCAATATCACCACCTTCGCGACAACTCCCGCTGAATTCATCAAACATCTGAATTAAAGGGAAATGGTACCAATGCACATAAAAGAAGCTGGTGTTTTCATTAACAGTGTCGACTGCTACAGCGCCATCTCTTGAATTGTCGCTGATTTTAAGCCCACTGGCATTGACCATACAATACGGTGAACGAGTGTGTAAGCTTGCGTGACCAATCGCATTTTTTAATAAGACCAGATAAGCTTCTAAAGGCAAATCGTCATTATGCAGACTACGATCTATTTTTTTGCGTTGACTTTTTATGCTGCCTTGATAGTTAACGTTATAAGGTGGATCCATAAAGATCAGCTCAGCTGTCAGCTTCCCTTAAACTGAGACAGACACGATTAGAGTTTTCTGAGATATTATCCTCAGGAGGCTACTATGAAAAAAACACGGTTTACGGAAACCCAAATTATTAACATGTTAAAAGAAGGCGATGCTGGCTTTAAGATTGAAGAGCTGTGCCGTAAATATGGCATAAGTAATGCAACTTATTACAATTGGAAAAGCAAGTATGGCGGTATGGAAGCGTCAGACGTTAAACGGATTAAAGAACTTGAAGAAGAAAACAACAAGTTAAAACGAATGTTTGCAGATTTAAGTTTAGAAAATGATGCTTTAAAGCATCTTATTAAAAAAAAGGATTGGTAGCTGAAGATAAGCGCGAAGCTGCTCAAGATCTTTGTGAATATGGGTTGCCAGTCAGCACGGCATGTCGGCTAGTAGGGTTAAGTCGGGCTAGTTACTACCGTCCACTTAAAGATTGGCGGATAGCGGATGCAGTGGTCATTGATGCTATTAACGTTGAGCTTAAAAAATCTCCGCAAGCAGGTTTTTGGAAGATTTTTAAACGCATGCGGCGTAAGGGTTATGGCTTTAATTTTAAGCGAGTTTATCGTATTTATAAAGCGATGGGTTTGAATAAACCTCGACGAATAAAGCGAGCATTACCAAAGCGAATAGCTAAGCCGCTCGTTATACAGGCAATAGCAAATCATCAATGGGCGCTTGATTTTATGCATGACAGTTTATATTGCGGCAAACGATTTCGAACGTTGAATATTATTGATGAAGGAACGCGAGAATGTTTAGCTATAGAAGTTGATACCTCCTTGCCATCGGAGCGTGTTATCCGAGTTTTGGAGCAGCTTAAAAAAGAACGAGGGCTGCCGAAACAGTTGCGATTGGATAACGGCCCAGAACTTATTTCAGCGGTTTTTATTGATTGGTGTGAGGCGAATGAAATTGAGTTATTGCATATTCAGCCTGGCAAGCCAAGTCAAAATGGATTTGCAGAACGTTTTAACGGCTCGTTTCGCCGAGAATTTTTAGATATATATTTATTTGAATCTATCTCTCAGGTAAGAGATATGGCCTGGTATTGGCGGATAGATTATAACGATGAAAGACCCCACGATAGCCTGGGCGGATTACCGCCAAGTGTTTATCGAGAAAAACTTAAACTGGAAAACTCTAATTTAGAAATGTCTCACTAAAGGGGAAGTTGACACAGCTTTTTGATCTTGCATTAATTGCGCAACGTCATCCAGATTAGCGGCATTACCACACATAACTCGGTGATTACCCAACAGCCAAATATCACCAGGTTTGCTAATGGGCTGATCGGTTTTAGTTGAATTTAAATTAAGAACAGGCTCCTGCGGCAATTCCAACAAACGGCTTAACTCTGTTTCCCGAAAACCCGTTAATGACAAGTCCATTTCTAACTCACGGAGTGCTGCCAACTCTTCCGTTAAAAAATTCTGATCCCAGGAGGACTCTTCAGAAAGTCGGTTGTCCGCTAAACGGTAGCTCCGGGCTTGTACTTCAGTTAATGCCAAAGCGCGATGCACTGGAACCTCTGCCAAACCCAATTTAACTGCCGCCCGCCAGCGTGCATGACCCACAATTAGCACATTATCTTTATCCACCACCAAAGGCTGTTGCCAGCCGTACTCTTTTATACTTTGTACGAGCTTTTCAACAGTGCGAGAATTTTTGCGGGGATTTTTTTCGTAGGGCTTAATATCACCAATGGGCATCCAAGTGATCTGCATGGTGCACGCTCCCAAAAATAAAAAACCCCGCAAGGCTGAGCCAGGCAGGGTTGGAGGACGAGGAAAGTAAAAATCAACAGGCATAAAAAAACCCACCGAAGCGGGTTAGATATAAAAACGACAGTTTAGATAATTTATACACGTTTTGTTTTTACAAGTCAAACATTTTTTTTAAATATTTTTATTGTTGATAAAATAATGCGTGCCAAAATGCCATTCATTATTTTACATAAACATAACGCATTAAAAAATAAGGGGGAAATAAATGCAGAGGTTTGATTTCATACAATTCAGTATCATTATTATGGCGAAGAATTATCACAATAAAGGCATTTATTTTGAATTAAAAGCGCCAAAATACTTTTGAAGTATGATTGTACATCTAGATTTACTGTACTTTCAAGATTGAGAATAATTCTGAAATATACGTTTCTTAGTGCTCAACCGACCCGTTAACCATTGCTCTCCCATATCAACTAAAGATTTAAAGCCAGAATGCGAAACGTTTAATCGATTGGCTCTGGTGCGTAGAGTTCCCGTCACTAAATACTGACAGCGTATTGCATCAGCCATCAGTCTATTGTGGTGTTCTGCCATTTCCTTGATCAAATTCTCGACCTCTTCCGCTGCCTCATTGGATGGCAAGGGCTTTACTCCGCGCCGCTTCTGCATGCGCCCTTCCGTACGCATGCGGTATTCAATCGAACACTTAGGATATCCCAGCCCAAAATCATTTCCACGGATATACCAATCCGCCCACTGTTCTAGACGCTCTCTCACATAATGTAAAAAACTCGAATGTTTTTGCATGGGTTATTCCTCAGGAGAAGCTAACAACAAAGGCTGGTAAGACAAATGAGCAGGCGTATCATACCCGGCGTAATAAACTTGCTTGGCAATTTCAGCATTACCAATTAATAAAGGCGGTTGATTAGGATAGCCCAGCAATTGGTTCTGCCAATCAAATACACCTGTTAATTGGCGCGGATATTCTGTTGGTGGGTTTAACACATAGGCCGCATAACGTTTTTTAAATTCAGAAAGCCGAAAATTTAAATCCTTTTCCGTCATTCGACATAGATGCACCCAGCCACCCATATCCTCAATGACTTTTTGTAAAATAAAATCATCTAACACAATCGAGTTATATTGACCAATCCGACGAACCAATTGCCATAACCGAGTCCAGGCCAGCAAGGCTTTAACTTCCCCGTCGCCACGAATATGTCGCATTAAATCGCTGACATCAGGAACTCGATGACCAATACCGGGATAACGATAATGTGCATAAAGCGCAGCCTCTAACTCTGATTCGGTAAACTCTTTAAGCGTTTGCCAGTACGTTTCAATTTGATCCTCGTCCAGGCTCGCTTTGTAACGTTTCATGATGCGGCCCATAAATTTTAAAAAATCAGAAGTCTCAATCCGCTGCATCGATAATGTTCCCCTATTTACGGTTTAACCAATTCTGGCCGGCGGCAATGTTGCCTTTTAAAATCTTATCAGCGGAGGACTGCGGATTAGGTGGATAGGTAAAATTGCGAATAAATCGTTCGATTTGATCCGCATCTCGAAAAATCACATGCAAGCCGTCGTAGCGTTGACCACGGTCATTCTCACCCATGTTATGCGGTGTCAGCGCACAACACTCGATGGCTTGACACAGTTGCTCGGCAGTAAATCCTCTTTGCAAAGCTTGCTTGATAACCCGCTTGCGTTTTTCATCGAGCACGGCGTTAGGATGCTGCAAAACGGTTTTCCAATGTTCAAAAATTTTAAGAACCTGGGCGGAATCCGTAGGTCGTGGTCGTGCTTGCACGACAATGTTTCGGTCTTCTCCCAAGTTATTTGTTTCTTGTTTCTTTTCCCATTCCACTTCCTGTTCCTCTTCCCTTTCCTTTTCCCTTCCATTTCCCTTCCCTTTCCCCCCAGGCATACCCGGGCATGCCTCTGACGCTTGATCCATGCAATAAGCACGCGTGATTGACGCGTGATGTTCATTAACAGCATTTTTTTTCGAAGGCTGATTGTAAAAACTGGCCATTGCTGAGCTGAATGTTTCATTTTTATAAAATGTTTCACAATTTACCTCCGTATATTGGATGCTTAGTTCATGATTTTTTAAAGCTGTATTCCTCTCATTGGAACTTAAATCTTCATTCAATTTAATGATTTTTCCGGTTTCTACAGCTGGAAGAGCGCTACTAGCCTCTCTGTGGTTAATGATCTGATGTTTAGTCCAGGATGGAATACAGCCGTAATATTCACCATCTACCTCATACTTGACGATAAAGTTCCGAGCACACAACGCATTTAGAATCTTTTCCATATCAATATGGTCGTCATAGGGTAAGCGTTCAGCCAACCACATCTTTAAAATTTAATAAATTGTGGCAATAAATTTTTATAATCTTCTTCACAAGCGCAAGCGCGAATACGATTTAGCATTGCGCAAAAATATTGATAAGGATCAATTTGATTAGCTTTACAAGTCTGGATCAAGGAAAAAAAGGTGGCCCCTGCTTTAGCGCCAGCCGGGCTGCCATTAAATAACCAATTTTTGCGCCCCAGTGCAAAAGGCCTAATCGCATTTTCTATTAAATTATTATCTATTTCTATTCGACCATCGCGCAGATAATTTATCAAGCTATCCCAATGTGAGATGACATAGCGGATGGCTTTACCAATGGTTCCTTGTGTAGAAGTTTTAGTCAAGTGATGATCTAGCCATATTTTAAATGCATCTAGTATGGGTTTGGCTTTTTCTAATCGCAATTCATAACGTAGCTGGGAGCTTAATCGGTTTTTTTTAGCTTCTTTTTCAATCTCATAAAGTTTGCTATAAAACCGCAGCGCCTCATGCGCCAATCCTGGCGTTTTGTTGGTCTTTACCAGTTCCGCAAAGGGCCGTCTAGCATGTGCGTGGCAGCCCACGGGTGTAACATTTTCCTGTTCGTGCGCCCAGTTATAACCTGAGAATGCATCAGATTGCAAAAATCCACTAAATCCGGTTAAAAATTGCTGAGCATGATGACCACCACGAGTTTCTTGATATTGGTAGACAATACTAGGCTGAGACCCTCCGCCTCGATAGCACCACATATAAGATTTGGCGGTATTATCACGATCCTTTTCTTTGAGCACTTGCACCGTCGTTTCATCGACTTGCACATAATCATAAGCGACGATATTTTTTTGTAACTGCACTATCAATGGTTCACAGAGTTCGGCGGTTTTTAACAACCACCCACAAAGACTGCTGCGTGGTAAATCAATGCCAAAACGCTCCCAAATGGCCTCTTGACGGTAAAGTGGGATATGATCGCAATACTTGGAAATAATAACATGTGCCACTAATTCTGGTGTAGCAACGCTCTTTGGTAGTAATAAAAGCGGCATGGGCGCAATTTTGACATGCTCTTGACAGGGTTTGCAGGCATATTTAGGTCTAACATGTTGGATGACGCTGACTTTAGCTGGAACGTATTTTAATTGCTCACTGGTATCGGCGCCAATGCGCACCAATGGCTGACCACAATCACAAACTTTTTCTGCTTCTGGCAAATCATGGATAATGATTTCGCGTGGAAGATCTGCTGGTAAAGGGCGGCGTACGGGATGTTTTTGGCGCGTATGGGCCGGAACTTCAATGGTTTCTGTGAGCTGCTCTTTAACACATTCAGGTAGTTCAACCCCTGCTTCATCAAATAAATCTAGCTGTGCAGGGTTCTTCTCAGATGAGGAGGTAAAATGACGCATACGGGCTAGACGCATTTGCTCTAGCAAGGCTTCATAACGATTTTTATACGTTAGAATTTCGCATTTCTGTTTTTCTATTTCTTGCTGCAACTTTTCAATTACATCAAGCAATGATTCATTAGATAGTGGGTTGTTTTTTATTAGGTTTTCCATGCCATAATCATAAAAAATCACTGCTATTTTTACGAGTATTTTTTAAATAAATATTAAAAAAAATTCTCCATCTGGCTTGGCAAAGCAGCTTCCATCCTGGCATACTTATCACTGGCCAGTAACCATTTAAAATGATCGTGGGTCATTTCTATGCAGCCCAAGGCATCTTTAGCAAATACAAATTTACCTTTTTCCAACCGACGATACCAGAGTGTAAAGGCATTCGTCTCATAGTAAAGCGCTTTTAATTTATTGCCACTTTTGCTACGAAACAAGAATAAACTTCCATCCGCTGGGTTCATTTTTAATACATCGGCAATCAAAATACATAATGCGTCGATAGATTTGCGCATATCTATGGCTTGGGTGTAGAAAAATAACTTTACATTTTCTGGATTTAGCATGTTAGCAATACCTCTATCAATTGCTTAAGGCGAGCCATATCATAATGAGAAGGCATTGTGCACTGAAAACCATTTGGCAATAAAAGCTTGATTTCTGCTAGCATGGTAGCATTAGGATTGGAAAATTTGGTGGTAACAGCCTCTTTGGCAGGCGGAAGAGATGGATTGACCAATTTTACAGATTCAAATTTAGGCCCAGGTGTGGATATTTTTTCTTTTACGTACAAACCTCGATAATAGGTAAATTGAGACAAACTAATGTTTTTATTTTGGCAAAATAATTTTTGAGAAATTCCACATTTTTCTTGTTCCTCCAATAATCTGTACCACTGTTCTTTAGAGAAATTTGTTTGCATGTTTGATTTCATTTTGTTCTCCTTCGGTAAGTTTTAGAGAACAATAGCATGCATGATGTATTTTATTTTGAAAAGATGGGGTTGGCTGAACGCTTACGTCATAGGGTAAAATATCTGATTTTAAGGGCTTTGGTTTCCATTTAAATCTGCCATCTCGGTCACAACAGGTGAATAAGCCAATAAAAGCTAAGCGCAAAGGCAGTTGATAGATTTGCTCAGCATCATATAACTCATCATGCTTGAATAATTGCGGCTTGACTGTGCGAATTCTATTCATTTGAAAGTTCCTTCCAGTAGATTTAAGAGATTGAGAGATAGCAGTGTTCTTTATTGCATCACTTAAGAAGGGAAATTGAAGCAACATGGTGTTCAATTTTTTTTGATTAGGCGCTAGTTCTGCCAATGAAACACTGCCATTCGTGAGGTAAGAAATAGTCAGGACCTTATCATAAGGAATCTCCTTCTTGTCATTCAGCCACCAACTGACCACACGTTGAGACACACCGATAGCTTTTGCTAGCGCGATTTGTGTCCCAAAATGTTTAATCGCCTTTAGAAGGCCAGCCTGGTGCATTGTAAGATCTCAACTATTTCTAACTCAGTCCATTGTATGAACTCTCGTTAGAAAATTTCTTCTGAAAAAATTCAGAAAATATTGTCAACTTCCCCTTTAGTGAGACATTTCTAAATTAGAGTTTTCCAGTTTAAGTTTTTCTCGATAAACACTTGGCGGTAATCCGCCCAGGCTATCGTGGGGTCTTTCATCGTTATAATCTATCCGCCAATACCAGGCCATATCTCTTACCTGAGAGATAGATTCAAATAAATATATATCTAAAAATTCTCGGCGAAACGAGCCGTTAAAACGTTCTGCAAATCCATTTTGACTTGGCTTGCCAGGCTGAATATGCAATAACTCAATTTCATTCGCCTCACACCAATCAATAAAAACCGCTGAAATAAGTTCTGGGCCGTTATCCAATCGCAACTGTTTCGGCAGCCCTCGTTCTTTTTTAAGCTGCTCCAAAACTCGGATAACACGCTCCGATGGCAAGGAGGTATCAACTTCTATAGCTAAACATTCTCGCGTTCCTTCATCAATAATATTCAACGTTCGAAATCGTTTGCCGCAATATAAACTGTCATGCATAAAATCAAGCGCCCATTGATGATTTGCTATTGCCTGTATAACGAGCGGCTTAGCTATTCGCTTTGGTAATGCTCGCTTTATTCGTCGAGGTTTATTCAAACCCATCGCTTTATAAATACGATAAACTCGCTTAAAATTAAAGCCATAACCCTTACGCCGCATGCGTTTAAAAATCTTCCAAAAACCTGCTTGCGGAGATTTTTTAAGCTCAACGTTAATAGCATCAATGACCACTGCATCCGCTATCCGCCAATCTTTAAGTGGACGGTAGTAACTAGCCCGACTTAACCCTACTAGCCGACATGCCGTGCTGACTGGCAACCCATATTCACAAAGATCTTGAGCAGCTTCGCGCTTATCTTCAGCTACCAATCCTTTTTTTTAATAAGATGCTTTAAAGCATCATTTTCTAAACTTAAATCTGCAAACATTCGTTTTAACTTGTTGTTTTCTTCTTCAAGTTCTTTAATCCGTTTAACGTCTGACGCTTCCATACCGCCATACTTGCTTTTCCAATTGTAATAAGTTGCATTACTTATGCCATATTTACGGCACAGCTCTTCAATCTTAAAGCCAGCATCGCCTTCTTTTAACATGTTAATAATTTGGGTTTCCGTAAACCGTGTTTTTTTCATAGTAGCCTCCTGAGGATAATATCTCAGAAAACTCTAATCGTGTCTGTCTCAGTTTAAGGGAAGCTGACAATATCTTCTAGAAATTTTTAATATGATACAGATTGAAATGTTTTATTAAGGATTGTTTTAAAATAACGCTCCTTATTATTTTTAATTAATCTAGGAAATTTTTATGGACTCTATTTTTACACCTGAAAAATTAAGATCTCCTCATTGTGACCTCAGTACAAGGAAAGTCATATTGATTACAAATTTTTGGAAAGCACCTGACGAAGCTTTATTCGACCAAAATACTTTAGCAGCTGTGTTGTGTCGCTCTCTGAGTTGGTGTCAACAAAAACGCTGGAGTGGAGGGGGCGTCCCATTTAGAAAAATACGAGGTAAATGTCTTTATCAGAAAAAAGACATCCTGGACTGGCTTAATGATTATCAAGTGTACAGCTCCACCAGCGAGTATAAACCTTAGAACATTTGGCCTGACCGTTTACCCTCCGCCAATGGAGGGTAATGCCTCCATCTCGTCTGCTTGTTTCCTCTCGACTGCTGCTATTACAGAAAAAAAGCTTGTACTTGTCAATATGAATTGATAATATATTTATCAATTATGATGTAATGTCATTTTATATTGATCTAATACAATAATTTAGTAGCATTTTATGAAAATAGAACTCAAGCCTGAAATTGAAGATAAAGATGCCACGCCAGAGGTCAGGGCAGCACGTCTCAGACGGCTCCGCAATATGGCCAACCTCTCACGCAAGGATCTGTGCGATAAAGCGGGAATTAACATCAACACTTACATTGGCTATGAGGTTGCACGATATGGTGGGTTAACACGTTGGGGAGCAGAGAAAGTTGTCGCTTGCGCAGTAAAAGAAGGAGTCCACTGCACTTATAACTGGCTGATGTTTAACATTGGTGAACCACCCTCTGTTCGTATAGGTTACGAATTAACTGTAACTTTTGATCAATCTTCAGGGCAGTTAATAACACCAGATCAAGAAAATACCTTCATTGTCCAAGAAATTTTACTTTTTAAGAGGCAGCATTCGGGGGCGATAGATTATATTGTGCCGGATGATGCCATGTCTCCCGACTATCAGCTTAGTGACGTTGTCGCCGGGATTCAAAAATCCAAAGAATTCTCCTCATGCTTAGGTCAAGATTGCATTGTACAAACCAATGAAGATGAAATTTTATTAAGAAAGTTATATCCTGGAAAGCGTAAGGGTCATTATTCTTTGATTGCTACCAACCCAAAAACGCATGTTGTGTCTATTCATTATGACATTATATTAAAATATGTCGCCCCTATTATTTGGCATAGAAAAAAAACCGCTAGGTGATTTATGTTAATTTTATCTATTTTACTGATAACAACATGCTGCTTTGCTCTATTTTATTTCACCAAGTATTATTCATTGCTCCGTGGTTTAGATAACACCATTCACCAGCTGCGAAACGCCGTAAGTATTACAAAAAGCAGTATTTCAGCTTTGCAGGATTATTACCCTCTTTTGGTTGAAATATCTCATCAATATCAAGCACAAAAATCCCCTCCTTCGACAGCATTTATCTCTAGACAACATCTCAGTTTACTAACAAAAGCAATGGAAAATATTGGCATATCCACCAATCGAATAATAGATTTTACAAATAAACTTGAAAATTTAGTTCATTAACAAGGAGATTTACTATGAAAAAATTAAATTTTTTCCCTCTGTTCTTTTTAAAATCTTCCATCATTTGCGTAAATGACCAAGCCGATTTTTGGTCAAGCTTGATCTTACCTTTAAAATTGCAATCTGAACTTCATATCGTAACAGATCCCTCAAAAATGGACTCTTTACTCACGAAACATAATACTCTAGAAAATTATTTTTTAAAGAATATTATTCAATCAGATCCGGAAAACTGGTTTGACGAAAAACTTAACCTATCCAAAATACAAGACATCCATTTGATCCCTGATCGTTTTGCCCAGCCTTCTGTTGTGGTGATTGATTATGACATGCCGAAAATCAATGGCATTGATGTGTGCCGAATGTTACCAGATATCTCCGTTAAGAAAATTATGCTAACAGGCAAAGCAGGTAATAAAACAGGGGTTGGCGCCTTTAACGAAGGTCTTATTGATCAATTTATTGTCAAAGCGTCCTCTCATGACATGATCAATGAACTAAGACAGGCTGTCAACCCCCCATTTTTAGTACAACGCATAAGTAGAAATCATAGCATTTCCCTATATTGCTGTGGTGTCAAATGCCCCAGCGACTGATGGGGTCTTTCCAGGTTATATTCCTGTAACCATTGATCAGTTATGGCTTGCACGTGGTTAATATCCTTAAATAAATGCACACCTAATACTTCTTCACGATAAGTACGATTAAATCGTTCGATATAAGCATTCTGTGCTGGTTTTCCTGGCTCAATATGACGAAGCTTTACACCATGTTTTTTGGCCCAATCAAACATTTCTTTTGAAATATTCTCAGGGCCATTATCCACCCGAAGCTGCATAGGATAACCATGCTTGATAGATATCCAATCTAAAAACGCTGTTACCCGTTTAGCAGGTAATGATAAATTTGCTTGGATTCCCAATGCTTCCCGATTGCAGTCATCCAGTACATTCACAGTGCGAAATCGCCTACCATTTGCAAGTGCATCGCTCATGAAATCCATCGACCAGCTTTCATTCATTTGCATTGGCCAATTCAACGCAGTTTTCTCTCTCTGTGGCAGTCGCCTTTTGGGCTTACGTCTTAAATTTAATTTTAAATCACAATAAACCCTATAAACACGCTTATGGTTCCATTGATAACCTTGTTGTCTGAGTTTTTGAAACATCTTTTCAAACCCATAACGGCGATACCTAATGGCTAAATCCTGCAGAGCACATTTAATCTCCTCATCATTTTCTAATTTATGAGAATATCCAAAAACTGAACGACTAATGTTCAATAATCGGCAGGCTCGATTTAGGCTAATTTGATGGGTTTGAATTGCATAATTAACCCATTCTCTACGCTCTACTGCCGTAACTATTTTTTTTCGAGAACATCTTTCAATACCCGATAATCCAGGCTTAATTCAGCATACATATGTTTTAAGCGCTGATTTTCTTCTTCTAGCTGTTTTAAGCGTTTTACATCTGATTCGATCATTCCATTAAATTTGTTCCGCCAGCTATAAATCGTTGCCTCGCTAATGGCATATTTTCGGCTTAAATCGACGATGGGCACACCGGCTTCAAGCTCTTTTAAAATCCCAATTATTTGGTTTTCAGTAAATCTCGTTTTTTTCATTGTAGAGTCCTCTTAGTTCGACTAGTTTATCGGAAAACTCTACTTATGGGTTGTACTATTTTAGGGGAGGATTACCAGGCTATTTTAGATGCACAATGGCGCTATTATCAAGACATCTCACTGAAAGCACTTGATTTATTGCCCCCCGAAACAGCTAAATTGTTAACAAATCCAGCTATCTGCTCCTTCCTTGAAGAGCATTTTAACAGTATCCAGGGATCTGAATTCTATTTACTCAATGAGCAAGGAAGTTATTTAATGGTAAATGCCAAAGGAGAAAAGTTTTGGATGATTTTAACGAATGATAAAGCGCTAGAGAGTTATTACGAAATTGCGGTGGACCATCAAGCCAAAGCTTCAATATTAAGCGATTTGAAAAATAAAAATAAGGTGCCATTTCTATTAACAGAAAAACAGCATCGTTTGACTGTGGCGGAATGGCCAAAATATATGCACTCCATTAAGCCAATTCCTAATACAGAAGGTTCCTACTATGCTTTCATTCAGGATAAAAAGGGGTTGTATGAAGAGCCATGTTTATATGCGGTGTCGCATGAAAAATATTTGGAGCAACTAGAAACTTAAGTCAGAAACCCAGAACGGAGAGCCGGATTATTTTATCTCCAACTCTCCCTTCATGCCATTGTTGTTATATCACGGCCTTAGAATTAGATAACAACTAATCTTCATCATCGTCTGAGAAAATTTGCTCCAAGGTATTTGCCATCACAGTTCTGTCTGCCCAAAGGAACAATTTTTGTTCGTTAGCTTTGTCAATTTTTTTCATATACACAGAAGGTATTTCACCAAATCGACGCTTGATAATTCGCTGAAGCATTAACTGTTCAGCCTCATGTCGACCTTCCTGTCGACCTTCATGACGCCCCTTCATTCGGCCTTGTTCCTCCCACTGTTGCGCTATTGTCATAACCTCACCTTGTAATTTAGGAGATAAATATCGTGGCATTGCTTCTAATAGCAGGTCCGGCGAATTCATACTACTATCAGTAATGATGTATCTTAGCACAATTTCGCCCAGATAGTCACCTAAGCTCGTTTGACCCTCTAGCAACTGAATCCAAGCCAACATAACATCTAAAATCCGTTTAAAATCAACAGATTTTCTATATTTTAGTGCGTAAGCGACTATGCCAAACAATTGCTGTTTACGCAATTCATCGTCTGACGTCCTATTGATATCCAACAGCTGATAAGGCTTTAAAAAGGTTTCTCTGGCCAGTTCCTCTAATTCCCCAAATAGAGGGAAAATATCTAGAGGTGCATTCCAGACTTCATTACCCGCATATATTACTATAGGATACACTAGCGGTATATCACTCCCTGGATTTTGGCTGATATGATGCTCCATAACTCTAATCGTATAACCCAATAAGCGAAAAGCCATAAGTCGGTCAACTGTAGACTGATGCTCGCATAGGAGGTACAAATAAGCCGTTTTTTTATTATTAAGCTGGACGGAATAAACCACATCCGCTTCAGTCTCTACATAATCAGGATCGATAAAAGTATGATCTTCTAATCGTAAAGTACTAAAATCAACTTGATCAAGAATTTTTTTGGGCAAATGAGCATTAAAAAACTCCGTAGCGACCTCTATTTTATCCATAGCAAGTTTGAATATTTTGTCATGTCTTTTATGCAGCTTGTTGTTATTGTTCATAAAATTTAATGGTGGTTGAGAATTAATTCATTTAAAAAATTTGTCGAAATTTTATCATAATAACAGCAAGAAAAATAAAGTAATTTAAATATTTTTTTAATCTAAAATTTCATCATTAGACTGAATTCCTATATACTGTAAAATACAGTCAGATATCTGCTGCATTGGCTTGCGCAATCGCTCAATATCGATAATAATATATCCAGCCGTTACATCGCCACTAGCTTTATGGTTCAATAACCGCTTCATGGCATATGCAGAAATATCCAAACTCTCGGCAATGGTGATAAAAGTTCGACGCAAATCGTGCATTGTAAATTCAACGCCAGATCCTTTGATGACATGAGCTACTTGCTTACGAGGCTCTACAACATGGCCTGCAGCACCATTCCCAGGAAATACATATTCATTAATAGCTTCACATTTTCGTTTTTTCAATAAGTCAACCGTGAAATCAGACAACGGCAACCTATGATCTTGATGGTTTTTAGTTTCTTGAACCTCGAACACCTTGTCTTTTAGGTCTACATTTTCCCATTTCAAAGTAGAGACCTCTTGTCTTCGTAATCCCGTGAACAAAGTAAATAAAAATAAATCTCTTAGAATACCATTCTCTAAACTAATAACCGCCTGATACCATGCCGGTAGTTGATGTGGCTTGATATAAGTTTGACGACGCTTAACGCGATACCATGCTCTACTTTGAGACAATCTTGAGACTGGGTTGTGCATAATAAAAGGTTGTCCCTTGCTATCTTCGTATTTATTGATTGCGTAATTAAATAATGCTCTTAAAATGCGCATTGAGAGGTTGGCATAAGCCTCCCCATGTTCTTTGCCTAATTCTGCATGTAACTTTTCAATAAGATCTTTTGTAAAGATCTTGATGGGCTTATTGAGCCATTTTATAAAAGAAACCTGCATGACTCGCTTATAATCATATAAGGTTCTATTTTTCAGCGATTTTTTGGTATTTAAGTAATCATTAAAAAATTCTTTTAATGTGATAACCTGAACTTTTTTCGCCACCTTTTTAGCAATTGGGTCAATGCCTGTAGCAATTTCCCCCAACTGTTTAAAAGCCTCCTTTCTTGCCATTTCAACTGTTAAAGCTGGATAATGCCCTAAAGTAATTCTACGTAATTTTCCATTAACCAATTTTTCAATAAAAAAAGCTTTAGTACCTCCTGAAACCACCCTTACCCCAAAACCCTTCAAGTTATCGTCATAATAACGTTTTTGGGCCGTTCGCCCTTTTTGGGCAATTTCAGGGATGGGCAATTTATCCACTACCAACTTTGTTAACCGCATAGAAAACCTCCCAACCCCAAAAGTGTGTCGAATATGTGTCGAAGGTTTGAGTAGAAATGCCTGCAAAACCTTGCAAAGAATTATAACACTAACCTATTGAATTACAATAAGTTATGAAAGAAAATGCAAAGATTTAAAAAGGTTTGAAAACGGTTTGTTTTGAATTTGTAATCAGTAGGTCGTGAGTTCGAGTCCCACTGCCAGCACCAATAAAATCAACTGGTGAGCGTGAGAGGATGAAAAATGAAAAGCTTCATGTAGAAGCTATGTAGAAGTTGAATACCAAGAATTAGCCTAAGATTAAAGAGGATGATTTTAAGCACTGGCAATGCGCTAAATATATGCACTAGATTTTTAAGCGGCGAAACACCTGTTGCCCGATTTGTAAATTTCACTTATCTAAAACTCTCACTTTTAACAACAAGCCTATGCAGCTTGTAAAAAAATTATTTTGGTTTCTTACCATAATATTTGTTCCAGTATTTATTTCTATTTATTGGAAAGAGCGTTTTACAACCTTAATAAGTCTCCTAGCCGTGACATTAGCCTACATGCTTTTTTCCGACGCACCAATGATAATAAAATTCAAAAAATCCTGCATAATTATAATAAAAAAATCTTCTCTTTTAAATTTTGTCAGGATCAAATTTCCTACTATAGTTATTGGTAAAGGTGACAATTATGAAAAAATAAAGATTCATCGCGAAAAAATATATCGGACTTTATCAATTGGGGTCAGAAATAATTCGAATGACTTTTTGACTAATTGTAAACTTTATCTAGACCATACGAAGAAAGATGGAAAAATAGGAACTTTATTAATTAATAATACTTTCGACATACCTCCTAAAAAAGAGCGATATATTAGCATCGCTTCTTATGGTGAAGCCATTGATAATAACGAAAATGGTAATGAATATATCACCTTTTCCATACCAAACCCAGGCTTTTTTGCCTACGAACATATGCCCTCAGCGGATAAAAAACACATTATTACCTTAAGACTTATCTCATCTGAAAATGTAACGGTTGAAGCCAATTGCTATCTTTGGGTAAATGAAAACAGGAAACTTCATCTTGAAAAAATATAAATGACTCCATACACTATTAATAATTAGAAAATCACTAAAAGGATTTAAAAACTTTTCTCATTCTTATTACATGTTGATAGTGTATCTCAAATTCGATATTTTTTAGGTACATACTATGAATTTTTACGACTATTGGACTTAAGTAATGTCATCCATTTTTACTCATGATCTAGAAGGAAGAGATCCAATTTACCTCGATGCTTTAAATGAAACCCTCCCTTGGCATAAATCTGCAAAAAATTATTGGCAAAGCTTGTATGATCAAAACAAGGATCTCCTCGACTTGGATTTCCCAAACAAGCTTTCTTATGATTTTTTTAGCGGTCTATGGGAATTAACTTTGATTGATTACCTCTGGAGACACGAAAACAACCACTTTGAACTATTAGCATTGCCAGGAAAAGTCAGCAAACCAGATTTTTGTTTTAAATACAATGGCCAAAAATTTTTTGTTGAAGCTGTGTGCAGTAGTCCTGGCAATAGGGTGAACCTCAGTGTTCCATTAGCAGAAATTTCAGGAAAAGCTAGATTGACTCCCATTGGAGAATACAAAGAAAGTTTGTGTGCTTCCTTAAAAGAAAAAGCTTATACCAAATATTACGGAGAAAACTCTTCTGGCTATAAAGAATATATGACTAAAACGAGCGGTTTTATTATAGCAATTTCCGTAGCTAAAATTCCCTTTTTTAATCAACCACGAAGATTAGATGTAGATATGAGTTGTTTATTTGGGCTATCAAGTCCCAAAATTCCTATCTTACCGCTATCTTTCCCAGGTAATTCTGAAAAATTAGGACGTCTTTATTATGATAATTCTCAACCAAAATTTCCAAAATCTAGTAATATCAGCCCAATAGATTCTGACTATTTTACAAGTGAGAAATATAAACATGTAAGTGCTGTTTTGATTTCCAAGCACGGCAACGTTTTTTTCCCCGATATAGAAAAATTTGAAAATAATCGAATTTGGGATGATATCAGGAATGACTTTACCTTAATTCATAATCCATTTGCTTCTATTAAGCTTCCTCGTGGTCTTTTATCAGTAAGACTTGAAGTCTAACAAGAAATTACAACTCAGAGTAAGATGGGAACGGATATAGCGGACAATAGCAGGACTATTATATTCAATTAACGCTTCCTAGTTGCTATTGCCTCAATATTTATAAAATAGAAAATACAATATGAGGACCCCACAGCCTCAACAATGATACCCATTAACATCGTCGCCGCAAATCGCAATTGAGAACTCCAAAATTCCTGCTTCCGTAAACGCACTAACGTGCCCTCCCATATAGACCTGCAAAGCAGCTAACTGCTTATTGAGGCCAGATATACTGCATGATGCTGGGCTATCATATTCATAGTTTTGGCTCCTGTGATGATTCTGGATGACATCTTTGACCAAATAATCCAAATTATTCATGTCAACCCCCCATTTTTAGTACAACGCATAAGTAGAAATCATAGCATTTCCCTATATTGCTGTGGTGTCAAATGCCCCAGCGACTGATGGGGTCTTTCCAGGTTATATTCCTGTAACCATTGATCAGTTATGGCTTGCACGTGGTTAATATCCTTAAATAAATGCACACCTAATACTTCTTCACGATAAGTACGATTAAATCGTTCGATATAAGCATTCTGTGCTGGTTTTCCTGGCTCAATATGACGAAGCTTTACACCATGTTTTTTGGCCCAATCAAACATTTCTTTTGAAATATTCTCAGGGCCATTATCCACCCGAAGCTGCATAGGATAACCATGCTTGATAGATATCCAATCTAAAAACGCTGTTACCCGTTTAGCAGGTAATGATAAATTTGCTTGGATTCCCAATGCTTCCCGATTGCAGTCATCCAGTACATTCACAGTGCGAAATCGCCTACCATTTGCAAGTGCATCGCTCATGAAATCCATCGACCAGCTTTCATTCATTTGCATTGGCCAATTCAACGCAGTTTTCTCTCTCTGTGGCAGTCGCCTTTTGGGCTTACGTCTTAAATTTAATTTTAAATCACAATAAACCCTATAAACACGCTTATGGTTCCATTGATAACCTTGTTGTCTGAGTTTTTGAAACATCTTTTCAAACCCATAACGGCGATACCTAATGGCTAAATCCTGCAGAGCACATTTAATCTCCTCATCATTTTCTAATTTATGAGAATATCCAAAAACTGAACGACTAATGTTCAATAATCGGCAGGCTCGATTTAGGCTAATTTGATGGGTTTGAATTGCATAATTAACCCATTCTCTACGCTCTACTGCCGTAACTATTTTTTTTCGAGAACATCTTTCAATACCCGATAATCCAGGCTTAATTCAGCATACATATGTTTTAAGCGCTGATTTTCTTCTTCTAGCTGTTTTAAGCGTTTTACATCTGATTCGATCATTCCATTAAATTTGTTCCGCCAGCTATAAATCGTTGCCTCGCTAATGGCATATTTTCGGCTTAAATCGACGATGGGCACACCGGCTTCAAGCTCTTTTAAAATCCCAATTATTTGGTTTTCAGTAAATCTCGTTTTTTTCATTGTAGAGTCCTCTTAGTTCGACTAGTTTATCGGAAAACTCTACTTATGGGTTGTACTATTTTAGGGGAGGATTACCTTCACAATCATTTCCATTTGCCGAAAGTGATACTTGATTATTCTATCTACCATGCTGAGGCCCTCCATTGTTAATAGCTTCGGCACAGTTTTGGCTTTGAATAGTATTAAGTATAGATTCGCTAATTTTTTCAGCGTTTTCTATAAAATCAGAAACGACCCAGAAATAGGTGTGAATAACCGAGGGTGGAAGGTCTAAAATATTACCTTCCAACGCGGCATCTAATAAAGCTCTAGCTTTCGTAAGGTTTTCCATAATGGCTTCTTGAGATTCTAGATGGTTTATAAATTGCTGTGGATAGTTTATGCTGTGTTCAGCCATAACACGACTCCTATGGTTGTGTTGGGTTAGTGGTAGGCGAGGTGTTAGAGGCACTTCCCTACCGCGCTAATATTTAAATGCTTACCATATGATACTAACATCAAATTATCATTTTATCAAACATTATTTTTATGGATAGTCAGCTAAATAAATGTTAATTTACATTTTCTTATTATGGAGGTGCTCGTGGCGACTAAAAAAGCAGATCACATGATCTCAGGTGAAACTTCTAATGAAGAGCTCGTTAGAATTAACTTTGAAGTCTCAATTGAGCTGCGCAATGCCTTCAAAGCAAAAGTGGCTAGCCAAGGAAAAAAGGTTAAAGATGTTTTAGTGTCTCTAATGACCAACTATCTCAATGAAAACTAGTGAAATTGAGCATTCATCTCAATCTAAGGCTTAACGCTCTGCCATAGAGCGAACTGCACCCGCCAACCTTCGTGTACCCATGATAAGTTGTTGTATGGAGAGTGTGGTTCTATCCGGCAGTAAAGCGTCAATCATGGGGTGGAAGTGGAGTGTTAGGCTAGGCAGAGGGGGGTACGAGGGCGGAGGGTTTTGACTCGCCACCTCGCCATTTGATCAATCACTTAGTTAGCGAAGAAGGCCATTGTTGTTATTGTTACGCCCTTAGAATTAGATAAAAAAACTAATCTTTATCATCTTCTGAGAAAATTTGCTCCAGATTTTCAGCTTGTACAGCCTTCCTTACCCAAACCAGTAATTTTTGCTCATCAGCGTTTTTGACCTTTTGCGTATAAGTAAGAGGCATTTCACCAAACCGAAGCTTAATAATATCCTTAAGTATTAATTGCTCGGCTTCATATCGACCTTCATCTTTCCACTGTTGCGCTATTGTCATAACCTCACCTTGTAATTTAGGAGATAAATATCGCGGCATTGCCTCTAATAATAGGTCCTGAGTGCCCATATTGCTATTGGCAATGAGATATCTTAACACAATTTCACCAATATAGTCACCCAGAGTCGTTTGTGCCTCGATAGATTGAACCCAAGCCAGCACATCATATAAAATTCTTTCAAAATCAACAGCTTTCCTATATTTTAGCACGTAAGCAACTATGCCGGACAGTTGCTGTTTACGGAGCTCATCATCTGGCGTTCTATTGATATCAAATAATTGATAGGGCTTTAAAAAGGTCTCCCTGGCCAGATTTTCTAATTCACCAAATAAAGGAAAAATGTCTAACGGCGCGTCCCAGGGCTCCTGACCAGCGTAAATGACAATGGGATAAACAAGAGGTATATCGCCATCTGGATTTCCGCTGAGATGCAGTTCCATAATTTTCATGATATAACGTAATAAGCGGAAAGCCATAAATCGGTCAACTGTGGACTGATGCTCACACAAAATGTAAAAATAACCTGTTTTTTTATTTTTGAGTTGTACAGAATAAACGACATCAGCTTCCGTTGCCATATAATCTGGATCAATGAAGGAGTGTTTTTCAAGCCTCAATGTATCAAAATCAACCTGCTCCAAAATTTTTGGGGGCAGATGTGCATTAAAAAATTCTGTCGCAACCTCTATTTTATCCATAGAAAGTTTAAAAATCTTATCATTCTTTTTATGCATATTGCTCATAAAACATGACCATCCCTTAAAATTATTTAAAACCACAGATTCTAAGCACAAGCTGCCAATCGCACCCAATTTATTAGGGCGTGATTTCACGGCGCCATAGTCAGCTCAGAAGTGAGCTGTCCGGAATTTCCGGACAGTTGCACCTATCAGACACAATTGCCAGATAAAAAGCTGTTGCAGAGCAAATTGCATGATTTTTATATGTTGAATGTCGGAGAGTGTTAGGCTAGGCAGAAGGCGGTACAGTGGCGGAGGGTTTTGACTCGCCACCCTAATCCTTTAGTACCTTCTGCTTAGCCGCAGTCATTGTACCATTATTTTGAAAAATGGGCAGGCGCGCGTGGAAAAAATATTCAGGTAAATACCTCCCAAATTGCATCATATTAATTCTTACTTAAATTAACCAATTTTTTTTCATCCAGATTTTTTCCATAAACCATACCAATAACTGTCAAAATCTAGCATATCCTGGTATTTCTTCCTACAACATGTTTTCTTGCTTCTCCATAAAAACTAAATCTCGCCACATAAATTATGATAAGATGATTCACAGAAACCCAGTATCCAGGTTTGTTTTATTGTTTTACCCAATAGAAAAACCTGAATATCTAAAACAGATATTTTCAATGCAAAAATATTTATAAATGGAGGAATCATATGTCTAATGACCGCTTAACTCGTGGCACCAAAAAAATCAACGAGTTAACTCCCAATGCTGACCAAAATCTTTTAAAAGGACTCGGCAAAACAGCCCCAGACTTAGCCAATTATGTGTTGGAGTTTGTATTTGGTGACCTTTACAGTCGTCCAGGATTAGATATAAAAACCAAACAAATACTGACCGTTACCATTTTGGCGACCCTAGGCAATGCCAAACCTCAGCTGGCTTTTCATATCAATAGCGCTTTAAATCTAGGCATCACTGAACAGGAAATAATTGATATTATGACGCATCTTTCTGGTTATGCTGGTTTCCCAGCGGCTATCAATGGTGTCAATACTGCAAAAGAGGTATTTGCTGAGCGGGCTCAAAAGGAAAAAACCCTTGACTA
This sequence comes from Gammaproteobacteria bacterium, assembly GCA_047601185.1. Taxonomy (GTDB): domain Bacteria; phylum Pseudomonadota; class Gammaproteobacteria; order JAURND01; family JAURND01; genus JASGJS01. The sequence continues at coordinate 61,664 of JASGJS010000001.1, forward strand.
GGTTAGGCATGCTAAAAAACGGTATTGCAAGCAGCCTGGGTAGCGTGCTGGAATGGTATATCTGTGAGCAATTACGAGCGCTCTAAATCATTCTATGTAAAAATTTTAGGCGCACTAGATTATCATCTGTTGATGGAAGTAGCAGGGTTTATGGGGTTTGGCATTAAAGGAGGCAATAGCCCCATCGTCTCTTTTTGGATGCATGAAGATAAAACGAAATTATTACTTGGAATGCATACCGCCTTCACAGCAACCAATAGAAAAATGGTCGATAATTTTCTAACTTCATGTGCTCCTCCTTGAAGTAAATTTTTTTAGGGTAATGAAAATTGCTTTTTTACCTGTGTCAAAGCTAAAATGACGAAAAAAACTGTGATAAAAGCACAAAATCCCATACATAAGACAATTGGTTGTAGCGTTCTGTTTCCAATAAAGGAAGAAAAACCACTCATAATGCCTGAAATTGACAATTGCAAAGCACCCATCAAAGCAGCAGCCGTCGCGCTATTTTCTTTAAAAAATTGCAAATAACATGCCTGATTGTTCGGAGCAGTAACACCTATAGTACCTACTGCTATCATAATACCGGGCACAAAAAATATTAACTGATTATGAAAATACACAATAAAAATTAATGTCATTACAGCAACTGCTTGCAACACAATAGAAAAAAACAATATCCAGATTGGTTCTACCCAGCGCAACAATAGCCTGTTTATCATATTTAAAAGAAACATTGTAGCAATATTGCAAGCAAATAACCCCGCAAAACCAAATTTTGACACAGCAAACCAATTTTGATAAATAAAAGAAGCATTGGTTAGAAATATTACCATAATACTAAAGGCAAATGCCTGTACCATAATAAAACATAAAGCCACTTTATTTTGTAAGACTGAAACATAACCTTTAAAAAAAGATAACTTGACATTTTTTAAAGGGGAGATAGTAGACTTTTCGAAGACGTATGTCCAAAGCATAATCATCACAAGAGAGGCATACAACGTTAAAAAAATAAAAATTCCTTGCCAATGAGCTATAGTTAGAATAATACTGCCCAGAGTTGGTGCAATGGCAGGTGCCATCATCATAATGAGCATGATTAAGCTAAATACCTTTGCAGCTTCTTTACCTTCAAAACGATCTCTAACGATACCTGCAACACCTACACCACCCCATCCACCGCCAAAAGCTTGTAACATTCGGCAAGCTAAAAGAAAAATAAGGCTATTAGCAAAAACTGTCATTAAACTGGCAAAGGTAAATATGCCTAAACCGATCAACATAATTTTTGCTTTCCCCCAGTAATCCGACAAGGGGCCACCAATTAACTGCCCTACAGCTAATCCTAAAAGATAAACGCTGACAGTGTAACCAATTTGCTGGATATCTGTGTGCAAAAAATTTGCAATATCAGGAAATGCAGGGAGATAAGTATCAAATGCAAAAGGCCCCAGCGCTGACACCATAGCTAAAATAAAAACTATTCTTAAGGACATTACAATTCTCTCTCGCTTAAAGTTTAAGATCATTGCGGTCGTCCCTTCTTTATCCTTGAAATTACTTACAGGACTGCAGGTATGACCACAACATATTAACAACAACTAGAACAGACCATTCAACCTCTAGTCACCCAGATTGCTGAGCATCAGGCTTTTAAAGCCATCACGACAAATGAGAATTTACGGCGAATATTTAAACTGAAAAATGCACCCCCAAACCCATTAAACGAATAGGCCTATTTTCTTTTTCATGAATTCGATGCAGAAGATTGATATAAACTTGCAAATTAATTTCTGAAACCATCATTTCAGCGGTGGTTATTTTAAAATTATTAAATTTAATTTTAAGAAATTGATTTTTTATTGGGTGGGTACTGGCTGATTCTTCTAATCTATGCAGTAATTGATGATACAAGCTAGACACGACCGACAAACACTCCTGCAAATCATGAGCGTCCTGCGGAAATGTCCGCTCTACGCTTAAAGATTTTCGCACTCGATTTGGCTCAACGGGTCTATTATCTATCCCTCTGCACTGTTCATAAAGACGTCGACCGAGCTTCCCAAATGTTGCTGACAATTCCGACTCTGTTAGCTTTTGTAAATCTTGGCAGGTCTTTAAGCCTATTGCGTGGAGTTTTTGTGTCATAACCTTACCAACCCCGAACAATTTGGTAACGGGTAAAGCCGTGACAAAATTTTCCACTTTTTGGGGAGGGATCACCATGATTCCATTCGGTTTATTCCAGCCACTGGCAATTTTGGCTAAATATTTGTTGGGTGCTACACCAGCTGAAGCAGTCAGCTGTAGCGTATCCCAAATTTGTTTACGAATCGCTTGTGCAATCCAAGTGGCACTACCCTGAAAATCATTCGAATTTGTGACATCTAAGTAAGCCTCATCGAAAGCAAGCGGCTCAACCAGAGGGGTATATTCTAAAAAAATCTGATGTATCTGCTTGGCTACGGCTTTATATTTGCCCATATTAACTGGCAAGAGCACCAAATCAGGACATTTCTTCAGAGCAAGTGCTGTTGGCATTGCGGAATGAATGCCATATTTTCGGGCAATATAATTACAGGTGCACAAAACCCCTCTTTGCTCAGCCGTCGCACCCACGGCTACTGGCTTATTGATTAACGCAGGATTATCTCTCATCTCAATAGCAGCATAAAAACAATCCATGTCGATATGAATAATTTTACGTAGATGAGTCATAAAAACTCCGTTAAAAATGATCTACATTGTAAAATAGCTGCGCCACGAATGCATTGTTTGATTCAACTGGTAGAGCTCCTGCACTCCACTCTATAATATATATTGCTATGCTATGATACATAATGTAATATTTATTCATTTTGCGGAGGTAAGCTGTTATGGGTATTGTAAAAATATCTGATGAATTACATGAGGCGGCCAAACTGGTGGGTAGAGCGATGAGCCGATCCATTAATTCGCAAGCTGAGTATTGGATGCGGGTAGGCAAACTTATTGAAGAAAACCCAGAGATCACTTACCAACATGTGAAGGAAATTTTTCTCAATCAAGCAGCCCAGGTCAAAGAGGAAACATATGCTGGTGAAGACGCCTGAAGCTATCCAAAAGATGCGAGTAGCCGGTCGATTAGCCGCTCAGGTGTTAGAGATGATTGAGCGTTATGTCGTTCCAGGGATCAGCACTCAAGCACTTGATAAAATTTGTCATCAATATATTATCGATGAATTACACGCTATACCCGCTTCACTGGGCCATCATGGATTTAGCGGCTGTATTTGTACATCTGTTAACCACGTTGTGTGCCACGGCATTCCGTCTGATAAAAAGATTTTAAAAAATGGCGACATCATTAATATTGATGTGACTGTTAAAAAAGATGGCTATATTGGCGATACCAGTAAAATGTTCTTGGTCGGAAAAGTTAAACCTTGGGTGGAAAAGCTGGTTACGGTTACTCAAGAATGCCTGTATAAGGCGATCAATATTGTGCAGCCGGGCACTACCTTAGGTGATATTGGTCATATCATACAAAAATATGCAGAATCGCACGGATATTCGGTCGTTCGAGAATTTGGTGGGCATGGTATAGGAGAGCAGATGTGGGAAGATCCTCACGTTCCGCATTATGGTCAGCCAAATACCGGGATGGCGTTACAAGCGGGTATGACATTTACGATTGAACCGATGATAAATTTAGGTAAAGCGGGTATATTGCAGTTAGGTGATGGCTGGACAATTGTTACAAAAGATCATTCTTTATCTGCGCAATGGGAACATACCATTTTAGTCACGGAAAGCGGAGCAGAAATATTGACGAGGCGACAAGAAGAAAAAAGTTTTATATAATCTCTCATTGAGGAATTCGAGAAGATGCTGAATCAATAAGGTAATAATTTGAAAATCGGTCATATTTATGAAAAAACTAACAACCACCCCTAACTTTACAGAAGTGGTACAACTGATTGAGGCTGCCCGTAAGAGAGCCTATCAAGCAGTCAACACAACCTTAATCGAACTTTATTGGCAAGTGGGAGCCTATATTAGCCGGAAGCTCCAAACAGCCGAGTGGGGAGATAGTGTCGTTGATCAACTGGCAGATCATCTGGCGGTCACACAGCCCAATTTACGGGGCTTTACCCGTAGAAACCTATTTCGGATGCGACAGTTCTATGAAAACTATTGCCAGGACGAAAAAGTGTCAGCACTGCTGACACAATTGCCCTGGACACAAAATCTAATTATTCTAAGTCAAAGCAAACATCCGCATGAACGCGAGTTTTACCTTAAAATGGCTATCCAGGAAAAATGGTCGAGCCGAGAGCTAGAGCGCCAATTTAAAAATGCCTTATTTGAGCGTACGGTTCTCAATCCCATAAAAGCATCGTCATTAGTGACACAAATGCACCCTGAAGCCTTAAATATTTTCAAAGATAGCTATTTAGTGGACTTCCTAGAGCTGCCGGAAAGCCATAATGAATTGGATTTACATCAAGGTTTACTGAAAAAACTCAAGGAATTCTTAATAGAATTAGGGCGTGATTTCTGTTTTGTAGGTAGCGAATATCCTCTACAGGTTGGAAAACGTGATTTTGCAATTGATTTGCTGTTTTTTCATCGTGGCTTAAATGCTTTGGTTGCGATAGAGCTTAAAGTGGGTGCTTTTGAGCCGGAACATTTGGGCAAGCTCAATTTTTATTTGGAAGCTTTAGATCGTGACCATCGCAAACCACATGAAAATCCAGCCATTGGTGTCTTGCTATGTGCTGGAAAGGATCAAGAAGTGGTTGAATATGCACTGAGTCGTTCTTTATCGCCAGCTCTGATTGCGGAGTATCAGACACAATTGCCAGATAAAAAGCTGTTGCAGGCCAAATTGCATGAGTTCTATATGTTGAATGTTGGTGCAAAAGTCGAAAGTGAACTAGTGTAAAATATTCTAATTTTTATAATACGATTGGCTTGCTTACCTTATCATCCGCTTAACTCTACTTTCCGCTGGCGGCTGATAGTGCAAATATTCTTTGACCATTTTCGAAATATCTTGTGAAAAAAAACTAAAACTACTGAGCGAATGTCCTAATGAATTTTGGTATTTTAAAAATTCCGTATATTCATTGTCGGTTAATTCTTTAAATAAAATATGTAGCCAATGATTTTCAGCGTCTTTCTTAAGTTCAGCCAAAATAAATATAATACAATCCGGAATGAGCTCAGAATCTTTTTCAATTAATTTTTCTATTTTTTGCTTTATGATTTCAGGTTCTTTATGGCGAGCTCCGCCCATAATATAATAATGTAGAGCTTTTTTTTCATCTCTAATTGTTTCTTCTTGCTCATACAATACTGCCAAATTAATCTGTGCTATCGCAAGATTCTGCTCAGCCGCTCGCCGATACCACCAGAGCGCCTTTTTTAGATTTTTGCCACCCTTCACTTGCCCTTTTGCATAACGTCGTCCTAAACTTGACTGTGCATGCGCATATCCTTGACGGGCCGCAGAATGATAATATTGAATTGCGCGATCGGAGTTTTTTCTAACGCCTAAGCCATTCTCATAACATAATCCCAAATTGTATTTAGCTGCGGAATAGTTTTGTAACGCTGCAGCTTGATACCATCTTACTGCTTCTGCCATATTTTTTTCAACCCCCTCCCCATGCTCATAACAATATCCTAAAGCATTCTGGGCGGGAATATAATTTTTCAAAGCCGCAGCTTTATACCATTTAAATGCCTTCTTTAAATCTTTATCTGCTCCGCTACCTTCCGCATAGCAACTTGCTAAATTTTCCTGTGCACCAGCATCAGCTTGTTCTGCTGCAGCGAAAAAATATTGAAAAGCCAACTTAATGTCTCTGTCAGTCCCCAACCCATTTAGATAAAATATTCCTAAATTATTTTTAGCAGACTTATAATTGAGTTCAGCGGCGATTTTATACCAATCAAATGCTAATTTTAAATTTTTATCTACGCCACGACCTTTTCTATAACATTTACCTAGATCACATTGCGCAAAAACATAACCTAACTCAGCCGCTTTTTGATACCAGTAAACTGCTAATTTAATATCTTTTTCTACAACAATTCCAAACTCATAACATTTGCCTAAATCATATTGTGCCCACATATAGCCTTGATTTGCAGCAGTTTGATACCACTGGATTCTTGGTTCCATCTCTGCTGCCAACAACACATCAGCCGGGTCAAGAAATCCACTATCTAATTGATTTGCTGCTAGAATATAGTGATGTTGAGCTTTTTTTAGATCTTTTTCAACACCCCATCCACCTTCATAATATCTTCCTAAGTAATAATTAGCCCAAGCATGGTTCTGCTGAGCTGCTGTTTGATACCAATGTGCAGCTTTTTTCTTGTCTTCAACATTTAAAACCCATTTATGTTCGTATCCCACTGCCAAATAAAATTGTGCGACTTTTACCCCTAATAATGCCGCAGCCTGATACCACTTAATAGCTTTATCTAAATTTCTTTTGCCTGTCAACCCATATTCATAAAATTTTCCTAATTGATAAGTTGAGATTGCATGGCCTTGATTCGCGGCAGCTCGATACCATTTAGCGGCTTCTTTAAAATTTTTTTCTACGCCTTCACCTGCCACATAACTTTGCGCCAATTCATATTGGGCTTTTAAATGGCCTTGTAATGCGGCGTCTTTATAATATTTTACAGCTTCTGCTAAATTTTTTTCAACATATCGTCCATTTTTATAACAAGCACCTAATCGATATTGGGATGGTAGGTAGCCTTGTTCCGCAGCAGTTTTATAGTACTGCATGGCTCTTTTTAGATTTTGTTCTACATATTCCCCTGCCGCATAGAATTTACCCAATATATGTAGCGCTGGCAAATAGTTTTGTTTTGCAGCGGCTTGATAATAATACAGTAATTTTTCTCTATTGTTTAATACGCTATAAAAATTGCCTAAATAAAATTGTATTTCAGCACTCTGAGTACGAGCTTGCGCTAGAAACCAAACGGAATTTTCAATAATTTTATTATTATAGTGTAATGACTCATTATCTTTATCGCTGGGAATGGTTACGGCAGGATCTTGGTTGGGATGGAAGGGTCGATTATCAGTAACTATTTTAGATAAATATAGATAAGCAGGAGGATAATCTTTTGAGGCAGCCATTTTCAGATGCGGAATAGCATTTTGTATTTGAGCTCTTTGAATACATAATAATGCTTCTTGAAAAGCAGACTCTTTGGAAGAGTGATCGATACTAAGTTGTTTTTCTTCTTTAAGTTGTGTGCACATACTGAGTATTAGGTTTAATGACCATTTTTACGTGGGTTGGGTATAAATTACAATGAAATCTCTAACAATTAAGAAAAATCATTTGCTTTTCTTTAAGCGCCCCTTAATAATATGGGGTGCGTGGTTAGGTCCATCTCAGATGGCATCCTAAACCAAGCGCAGCCTGCAAGGTGTACCACCACCCTGCAGACCACTTCCACAACAACCTGAGCAAGAGGTCATCGTGGCTATGAAAGCTTACAACATCACGCTTCGGCGTAAAACACTTTTCTGCATTTTCCGTTCATCCGGCGCAATTTCCTGCCTTGCCGCAGGTCAATCCAGCCCTGTCAGCAAACCCTTTGCCTTCAGCCACGTGCTGTGGAAGGCTGATGGCGGCTGCTTGTCGTGCGCCCGATTAATGGGGGATGCACTAAAGGTGGGATGGTAGGCCGGCAAAGGTAGGTTGGGGTGAGGCGTTGAGGAGTCCTTTCAGCGCCTCACCGCCAATCCTTATCATTAAGGATATCGGCCGGTTTACCCTCCCACCTACTCTGCCGCGCCTGCCAAACTGATTTCAGTTTACGCAGAGGCATTTATGAATAACAAATCTTTGATTTTATTACAACAGCTTGAGCAGACCATTGCGCCTTTAGTGCATCAAATTAGCGAGCATGCTGCCTTTCAAGCGATCACTTCCATTAAAAATCTGCGGATTTTTTCTGAAATTCATGTTTTCGCTGTTTTCGATTTTATGTCTTTGATTAAAGCCCTGCAAAGACAGCTGTCTTGTATCGAGCTTCCCTGGCTGCCCCCACAAAATTCATTAGGCTGCCATTTGATTAATCATTTAGTGGGAGAGGAAGAAAGCGATATTCTGGTGGATACGACTGCTGGAACAGAGCGCTACCTCAGCCATTTTGACCTCTATTTAGAGGCTATGCGTCAATGCGGCGCCAATCTTCAACCCATTACTCAATTTATTACCGATCTTCGTCAGCATAAATCCTTACTGAAAGTTCTCACACAAAATGCCATTCCTCCGACAGCCAAAGATTTTGTCATCGATACTTTTCAAATTATTGACAGACAAACGGTTCATATGCTGGCAGCTTCGTTTACCTTTGCGCGTGAAAATATCACTGGGGATATGTTTACGCCTATTTTGCGCAATCTCACTCGCAATCCTACTGATGCTCAACAAGTTTCTATTTTTATCACTTATTTGCAACGACATATTGAATTAGACAATGGTAAACATGGTGAACAAGCCAAATTACTGGTCGCCAGTTTATGTGGAGAAGATCCTCAAAAATGGGAGGAAGCTACACAAGCAGCGGTTTTTTCATTAGAAAGCAGAATCAAACTGCTGGAGGGTATTGCCACCGCCATGGAGAACGGAATATGAGTTATTCAGAGCTGCTGATTGAGTCAATTTTCCAAAATATTCCCAGTTTTCTGTTTTGGAAAGATAAAAATTCCGTGTATCTCGGGTGCAATCAGCGTTATGCAGAGCTACTGGGGCTTGAAAAACCGTCCGATATTATCGGGAAAACCGACTATGATCTAAACTGGTCGCCAGAATATGGAGATGACCCACAACTCTTTCAGCAGGGGGATCAAGCCACTTTAGCAGGTGAACATGTGACAAACCAAGAAGAATGGCTGGCAACTAGGAATGGTGAAAAAATTTTGGCGCTAGTGAATAAAGCGCCGCTGTATGACGTCGATAGAAAAGTCATCGGTGTCTTAGGCATAGCCACTGATATTACCGCCACCAAACAATTGCAGCAACATCTCGCCAAAATGCAATATCAACTCAAAGGCATGATGATTATCAGTGCATCCATCTCTCATGAGCTTAGAACACCCTTAGCCGCTTTAAAAAATCTCGCGCTTGGTATTGCACAAGCACTGCCAGAGCTCGTTGAAGCATACGAAATAGCGCAGCGTAATGCTTTAACCATTCCACCATTGTCCACACAAAAAATCCAGCTAATAAAAACTGGCGCTGAGCATCTCAATAAAACTGTCGATCAATGTAATATGATCTTAACCAGCCTGTTGACAAATTTAACCGTGCAGAACGAAGGTAGGTCGCTAAAACTTGAAACCTGTTCCGCAGTACAGTGCATTGATGAAGCTTTAGCTAAATATCCCTTTCCTCATACGTTCCCACACGCTCGAGTACACTGGAACCCCAAAACTCATCAGGACTTTAAATTTAACGGCCAATGCTTAGCCATTATCCATGTAATATTCAATCTTTTAAAAAATGCTCTCTATTTCATCCATAAAAAAGGTTCAGGTCACCTTGAAATTTGGTTAGACACTGCCATTGATTACAATACAATTCATTTCAGAGACACGGGTACTGGCATCAAACCTGAATATTTGCCACAAATTTTTGAATGCTTTTTTACGCAAGACACCAATAAAGGATCTGGTATAGGGCTGGCTTTTTGTGAAATCACGATGCAACAACTGGGCGGAAACATTGAGTGCTATTCAGAATATGGCAAATTCACTGAATTCATTTTGCACTTCCCCAAACTGAGAATGTTGGATTAAATTTATTTATCATTGTAAAGGAGTATACCCATGCATTGCATCCCCGCCATTCTTCACCCAACAACCATCGCTTTGGTTGACGATGATCAGAATTTATTAGATGCCCTCTCGCTAATGCTGTCCGATCAATATAAACTCAAAACTTTCCCATTTGCGAAAGCAGCTAAAAAAGCACTCCTCAAACACAAAAAATCGGCTGTAACACCTAAAAAATATTATACCGAAGGCGAAGGTAGCTTTGAGAATTACAGCATCAGCATTCAATTTAAAGCATTTTTAGAAGTGCTGCTCAATAGCAAACGTTTTACAAATGTCTGTATACTGATCGTCGATTTTGATATGCCAGACTTGAACGGCTTAGAATTAGCCAAAATACTTAAAGCCAAAATGCCTATCAAAGTTATTATGCTCACTGGGGTAGCTGATCTTGATACCGCCATTAACGCATTTAATCAAAAAGAAATTGATCGATTCGTTTTAAAGAGCGACCCCAACCACCCTCAAATTTTACAAGAATACATTCAACAACTCCAACAGGAATATTTCTCTGAACACTATCAAGCCGTAGCAGATGCTTTAAACAAAGACGGCAAGCATCCCTTATGCGATACTGCTTTTATCGCGGCATTTCAAAGCATTTGCAACAAACATCAGATCGTTGAATACTATCTACTCAATGAATCAGGCAGTTTTTTGATGCTAGATGCCCAAGGGCAGCAAACCTATTTGATCGTCAACACCGCCACAGATTTAGAAACCTATTCAGAATTGGCCGAAGATGATGAGCAAGCTTCACGAGAACTTAAAAATAAACTCCAAAATCACAGTCACGTGGTTTTTGTCCCTAACATGACGGATTTTACACCTTACGTCAATGCTTGGCAGTTATTCGAAGCAACTCAGATCAAGAACAAGCCTATTTTTTATGCTGTCATACCTCACAATGCGATAAAGATAAATTTAGATTTTAGTAAGATTATGACTTTTTATGATTTTTTAATGGGCCCTATGTAGCCCCTAAAGTTTATTTTAACTCACTATAAATAAATCCAAAGTTTTTTCTTTTTTAATAGAAACCAATTTTAAGCTCCAAATGATATAATTGTATTGACAGGATTACTTTTATATGGTGGCATGATAATTTACTCAACTTAATTAGTCAATACCATTAGACAAAACCAGCAAAGCTATTGTAAAATAAGTCATTTTGGAGAGAAACCTATGTCTATCGACCACAAAGAAAACCCAACAAGTTTAGAATTCATCATAAATATCAAACCTCATGATGATGGTCAGCTTTCACGTTTCGACGGCTTAACTTTTTTTGAAAAAGAAATCCAACAAGAAAGAAAAAAAATTAGTTCCAAATCTAGGGCTTTTTTAATTACGGGTGGGACACAAGAATCTCGCCAAAAAAAATCTGACCAGTTGATCACACGAGAGAAGTCTTTATGTTTTATTCAATTAAAAAAAGAACGATGAAGTATGTGTGTTTTTTTCTGATACAGATAAAGATTTGAAAGACATGAGCTTTGAAAAAGCCAAAAAATTAGCCGGCAGCACTAACCTAGATTCAAATTTTATATTACCTTCAGCAGGTCCTGCACCAAGGTTTGGCATCATTAGTTTGCCGGTACCTCAACAACAATTAGAAAAAAATAGTCCATTGTCATATAAGGATAAAATCAATAGTATAGGACGAGGATGGTAAAGCCTGTGTTAAGAACAAGCCACGCATTATAATGTAATGGAATGAATTTTTCCGCCCAACTTTGCACAGTTTGTTAATAAGCTAGGAAACAGCCGCAACAAAGGTAACATAGGTTTTATAACGCGCGGGCGTATTAATAGCTGAGCAAACATGCTGGACATATAAATGCGCAAACTAAAATGATTTTTCCATCGTTGCGTGTATTCTTTTCCCGCTATTTTACTGCCCTCACCGAATAAAATTTCATTGCGTCGCTTTATTAAAACATCTGCTAGTAACCCAGCAGCTTGCATCGCCATGCTAATTCCTTCAGCAAGAATGGGATGTGCTTCGCCAGCTAAATTACCCACATAAAAAATACCCTCTGCATAACAATGACGGATCCCTGGACGAATAGGACCCGCTGCTAACCAATTCCCTTGCTGTACGGCATTTTCTAAAACAATCCTGCTTCCAAGACAAGTGTTCATAATATGTTGCTGAACAGCCTCTGCGGCTGTAAGGCCTGTATATTGTTGACGTACCCCGTGCAACATGTCTCGCCGGATACAGCATGAGAGTGAAATAGATCCATTTCCACAATGCACAAAACCCCCATATCCACCCGGAAAACCGATACAAGGCATGAGTTCTAAAGGTAAATGACTCTGCGCAAAATGCGCTTTAAAAGCCAACAAATCAGAAGGCCTATGAAGTGGATGTTGTGTAGATACTACCGAACGTTCCCAAGAACCCGAGGCTAAGATAACCACGCGGGCAGTGAGCTCCAAGATTTGATTATCAGACTCTATCGTGCAAACAAATAAACTATTGTTCCTTTGCAACTGTTTAGCAGTGAAGGGTTGCCATATTTTCACTCCTATTTTAGCGGCTTGATTTAACAGTGCAGTATCAAGACAATCCCGCTTAAGCGCATGCCCCCAAGGGATTATTGAGTCAGTGGCGGGAGGCATCGCTGTAGGGATTAGATTGTTTCCTACATAAAGCCCAATACGTCGAATTTCAGGTCCCGCATGTTCAAGATAAAAATCGAGAAGGCCGAGTTTTTGGAGTAAAGGAAGACTTGTGGCAGAAATAAATTCCCCACAGACTTTACGGCGCGGAAATGCTTTTTTTTCCACGACACCCACTGACCAACCCGCTTGCGCCAATAGAAAAGCCGTGGTTGCCCCTGCAGGTCCTCCGCCTATGATCAATGCATCTAATCGCATTTATTATCTCCTTATTGAGCGCTTGCTATATCTCTTTGTCTTCCCTTCCCTAAATGCTTTAAGTGTAACCCATATCCGCTATAAAGGGCTACAAACTCTACACAAAGCTCATCTACTGCTCCTAGCTGAGAGTTAAAAAAGCTTTAAAGACCCAATCAGCTACTTCAGTTGGGGAAAAAGTTTGATGTTTTTTTAATTTTTCGATAACCTCCGAGAAATAAAATAAAGAGCCTTCTGGAAGCAGTAAGTTTATCATGGCAATATTACCCAACTCTTTGGATCTGTTAGCCAATTCCATGTGATCTGCAGTACTGAGTGTAATATTTTGTAATAAGAACGCTAAAGAACGCTCAGAATGTGGCGATTCACAAAGAATAATGGGATTACAGAAGGGTTCCATCGCAAGATGAAGTTGATTCAACGTCGAGCGTATGGGTTTAAAAATTTTGAAAACTATCGATTACGAGTTAGAGTATTGTGTGGTTGATTGAGTGCCCCCTAAAGTGGGAAAGACCCGTATAAACTAAATTGGCTCCCCGAACTGGACTCGAACCAGTGACCCAATGATTAACAGTCATTTGCTCTACCGACTGAGCTATCGGGGAATGAGAAATTATTGAAGCGCCATGTTACTGAGAACTTATTGCTCCGTCAAGGGATTTTTCAGTTGCTTAAGGGGGCCTGTCATGAATATACTTAAGCGTAATGGGTTCGGATGGTATCAGCAGGATCAACACCAACATGACAAAAAAGCTTGTTGAAAGCACTAAGCAGGAAGTCATTCAGGTAGGCTGGCGGGAGTGGTTGGGTTTGCCTCAATTGGGGATTAACCGCATAAAAGCTAAAATTGACAGTGGCGCCAAGACTTCAGCTTTGCATGCTTTTGAAATTAATCCCTTTAAGAAGGAAGGGAAACATTATATTCAATTTAAACTGCACCCTAAGCAGCGGCGCACGGATATTGTCGTGAGCTGTGTTGCTGCAGTGGCGGATGTTCGGTGGATCACCGATTCCGGCGGCCATAGGGAGCGGCGCTATGTCATTAAAACATTATTGGCGCTGGCTGGAGAAGTGTGGCCGATAGAACTCACCCTGACCAATCGAGATAATATGAATTTCAGGATGTTACTCGGACGCACGGCCATGAAACACAGAATCCTCATAAATCCTGGCCTTTCTTTCAATACCAGCAAGAAAAAAAAATAATGTAACCCTTGGAAATTTTATGAAAATAGGTATATTAAGCCGCGGCCCTAAGCTGTATTCTACCCAACGGTTAGTCGAAGCTGGTGCACAACGCGGACATGACATGACCCTGGTTAATCCGCTCCGCTGTTACATGAATATTGCCTCTCAGCATCCTTCCATTCATTACCGTGGCGCAGAGTTACCCCATTTTGATGCGGTGATCCCCCGAATCGGCGCTTCTATTACTTTCTACGGCGCTGCCGTGATCCGTCAATTCGAGACGATGGGCATTTATTGCGTCAATCGTTCGGTTGCCATCACCCGTGCACGCGATAAACTCCGTTGTTTACAGGTTTTATCGAATAAAGGTGTAGGCTTGCCCATTACAGGCTTTTCCCATTCCCCTGGCGATATCAAAGACTTAATCAAAATGGTCGGCGGCCCTCCCCTCGTCATTAAGCTTTTGGAAGGAACTCAAGGCATTGGCGTGGTTTTAGCGGAAACGTCTAAGGCGGCGGAAAGTGTGATTGAGGCCTTTTTAGGCCTCAAAGTGAATATTATGGTGCAGGAATATGTGAAAGAATCTCGCGGCGCGGACCTACGCTGTTTTGTGGTGGGCGGCAAAGTCATCGCTGCGATGGAACGCAAAGCTAAGCCCGGCGAATTTCGCTCTAATATTCATCGCGGTGGGACTGGCTGTAAAGCTGAGCTCTCTCCAGAAGAATTGCGCACCGCTGTCCTAGCGGCTGATTTGATGGGTTTAAATGTTGCAGGAGTTGATATGCTGCGTTCTGAGCGCGGCCCTTTGATTATTGAAGTGAATTCTTCTCCGGGATTAGAAGGGATTGAAAAAACCACCGGGGTAGATGTGGCGGGTGCTATTATTCAGTTTATTGAGAAACATGCGAAGTCGCCCTTAAGGGGGAAGTTGGGATCAGCGAATGCTTAGCGGGCTAGCAGCCTGCGCTCCCAGGAGATAGATAGAGCCTCATCATTGCAAAGTGCGAAACAAAATTAAATCGTCTTAGCTGGCCAATTTTTAATGGTAATCTCACGCTGCGGATAGGCTATCTCAATCCCATTGGCTTTAAAAACTGTATCAATCCTAAAATTCAAATCACTTTTCACCCGTCCTTTAATATTGACGTCGGTCACTAAACACCAGAGCTCGAATTCTAAGCTATTTTCCCCAAAACGGGTGAAATACACTTCGGGTTCTTGCTCAGGCGTTTGATTGATCACTTGCGGGTGAGATTTAGCCACTTCCATCAACAGTTGTTTCACTTTTTCGGTATCACTGCCATATGCTACGCCTAAGGTAAGGGTAATTTTATAATTGGGATCATACAGCATATAATTGGTGACTTGCTTCGTAATTAAATCAGAATTTGGGACAATCACATCTGCGCGCTGTAAGGTCATCAGATGGGTCGAACGGATGCTAATTCGGCGCACGTAGCCTTCCGTGTCCCCTACCACAATGCGGTCACCCGGCTTGACAGGACGTTCCACCAATAAAATCAATCCTGAAAAGAAATTACTGACAATATTCTGTAAACCAAACCCAATCCCGACCGTCAATGCCCCCGCGATAAATGCCAATCCAGTAAAATTGATGCCTGCGATCAATAGGGCAATCACCACGGCGATACTAAACCCGGCGTATCCTGCAATCGCGGCTAAGGCTTCCCGATTGCCCTGCGTTAAATGCGGGTTAGTATGCTTAATAATATGAGTTCGCACCATGCGCGTCGCTAAGCATAAGACGATAAATAATATAATTCCGGTTAAGACGCGAGAGGGTACTACGAAAATGCCTGCTAAGCGAAACCCATGGAACAATGCATTTAAAAACAGTTGAAAACCCGTCTGCGCGACACCCCACACTCTCAGCAAAATGAGAATAAAACCGCTGACGATGATCAAATAAAGCGCGATGCGGAACCACAACAATTCCGGTAACCGCTCGTAATATTTTAACCCTAACCAATGTTTGACCCGCTGCATCCAGCCGTAATCAGCATCACGCGTATCTAATAACGTAAAATCGATGAGTTTGATGATGACATAGCCAGTAAAAGCCGCCAATACCGTGACTGATATTCCCCGCAATAAATAGCGGGCAATCAAATGGTAGCCATACCATTGCGCGAATAAAATACCAATCAATAACACGCTCAAGATAAAACCCACGACAAATCTGAGAAATTGTAAATGGTATAACAGCTTCGGCAGCTTTTGCACCAACCAGATCACCGCGATTAAATTGATCGCCATAATGGTAATAAACAGCGTGTTCATAAACCCGACAATGGGGCCTGGTATCGGCTGATCACGGAACAAAATAGCAATCAGGCTCATGATCACACACAAAGAACCTAATAATTTTAGGCGGTGTACCAGACTTTTGGCTAACAGTGGCGGTAACTTAAAGAAGCCGATCGCCGGCTTAGGAGGATAAAAAAAGAAGCGGATAATGCTGAGATACAACACAAATCCCAACAAAATATAAACCACTAAATCAATATTATAAACTGTGAGTAAAGGGGTCACCAGTGTCAAGCTGGCCGCTAATACCACCATTGGTAGCAGATAGATAATGTAACGTTTCAACACACCATACAGCGCTTGACGCATTTGCGGATAAAAGCGCTGCTCGGGCTCTGAGCCAATACGCTGATGCAGCAGGGTTTTTAATTTTATCGCAACACCAATGCTGCCTATGACCAGCAGGCACAAGACAGCAATTAAATTCCAATTCAATGCACTCCAAGCACTGAGCGCTTCGAATTGTTGCAGGTCGTAACCCTGATACAAATCGCCCAAACTTAACGGCAGAACCTTGATGTCTTCTAAAATATTGGGCTCTGCATATAATAATTGCGTCTTAACTGAATTTTTTAATTGGGTGGCTAAGCGCACTTGCAGGTCTTGAGATTTGAGTAAATACAATCGACACAACGACAGCTGATTGGAAAGCTGCTCTTTTTTACTCTCTAAAAACTTTTGTTCTGCGGTAATCGCCCCACCAACCTTCTTCTGAATCGTGGGCACCTGGGCCATTAATTTATTCAACTCGTCTAACTGCACCGTATTTTGATCTACACACTTTTTAGCGATCAACTCATAGCGCGTTAAGGTGGACAAGGCTTGTTGCAACCGATGAATGGAGGCGGTTTGCACACTCAGAGGGGAATTAAACTCGATAAGGACTTTATTCGCACCGACGCTGTCGAAAAGACTCGCATTGGGGGTAAGCCCGCCTAACGAGGCCTGCCCATAACTGTTCCAATAGACAAAGAACCCTACGACCAGGATGAACCAATGACGCACGCGCATAATCTTCCTCTTAAGACTATCTTCAGAAAAGGATGGTACAGTACAGAATAAAGCATTCCCATGGGTAAGTCGACCTAAAGAGCCCATAATTGCTTAAATTCTGACGATTAAGCTATAATTCAGGCAATGATTAACCAAAAGTAGGTAAAAAGATGGCAGGCAAAACAACTCGTGTGACCATAGATAAAAGCAAACGATTTTCACAATCAATCATTTGGGATATGCAACGGGGATATTTCTCCAAAGAGGGCGTAGATGCCTGGGTCAAAGAAGTCCCCTTCTATGCGACCAGCAATCCTTTTCTAGCCGGTTGCTATGCCAATATGGCCATTCGCTTTATTCAAGAGTGGGTGCGCAAACATCCAGAGTCCAAACAGCATCCTTTCTATATTGTCGAGCTGGGCGCCGGATCCGGTATTTTAGCCTTCCATACCTTAAATCGCATGCAGCGGTTAATCAAACGCCTCCATTTAGAAGATGTCGACATTCGTTATGTTTTAACGGACTATGCGGAAAGAAACCTCAAGTTTTGGGATAACCACCCCGGCCTGCAAAAATACTTCGAAAGCAACAAACTGGATATCGCCACTTATAATATGGAAGGTGATACGCAGATCGAACTGAGAAAATCCAAAGACATTTTAGGCCCTGGCAGTGTTAAAAACCCGATGGTGGTGTTTGCCAATTATATTTTTGATACGGTCTCTCAAGATGCTTTCGCAATGCGCGATGGCAGATTATATTCCGCGCTGGTAAATGTCAGCACAGAAAAAGATAACATGGAAGACGGTAAACCGATCGATATGGAAAAAATGCATATCGAATACCACACTATGCCAGTGGAAGAAAATTATTATGAAGATCCCGACATTAATGCCACCTTACATCATTACAAAAAAAGCAACTTAAAACGCAGTTATTTTCTATTCCCAACCGCTGGATTGATCACCTTACAAAACTTACGAAAAATCAGTGGTGGCAAACTCTTTTTAGTCTCCACCGATAAAGCTTATGCGTATATTTCTCAGCTGGAAAATTTAAGCACCCCAGATATTGCTTTCCACGGCAGTTTTTCAACCATGGTGAATTTCCATGCCATTGCGCAATATTTTGAATTACTTGGTGGTAAAGCGATTTTACAAACCCAACGTGCGGAAGTGACGACGGCTGGCTTTGTGTGTGGTTTTGAGAAAGAAGAATTGCCAGAATTTGACATGGCGTTGTATGAAAACATTGAACGCTTAAGCCCAGGCGATTATTTCGCATTACACCGCAATATTCGTGAAAATGTTAAACACTGCAACATCAATACCTTAGCAGCTCACATGGCCTTTGCAGATTGGGATCCGCATATTTTTGGCAAGATCAGCAAAGTGCTATTAAGTCTACTGCCCGATGCAGAGCGCGAAACTAAAATTTATTTAGCCAATCATATGCCAGAATTGGCCAGCAATTATTACTACATGCCGCATATTTATGATGTGTGGTTTGATATTGGTGTGGTGCTGCATACGCTACGACATTATGAGGATGCGATTCATTATTATCAGCAGTCGATGCATTTTTATGGGGTGCAATTTAATACTTTGTATAATCTGGCGATTTGCCAACAAAATGCCGGTAAGTTGGAAGATGCACTGGCAACTTTCCGGCAAGCTGTAGAATTAAATGATGAGTCGAGTGAAGCGAAGGATTGGATAGAGCATATTGAGAAAGAGTTAGCGAAAAAGAAAAAATAGAGGTAGTCATGTAGTAGGCACCGTTGCTATTTAAGTCTTATGCGATTTGAGTGGCGAGCTGTTTTCCTTCTCCCCTCCGTGGGAGAAGGTGGCCGAATAGGCCGGATGAGGGGTTAAAAAAGCTTTTCAAAAGAGCTTATAAATCCCCCCCTCATCCGCCTATCGGCACCTTCTCCCACAAAAAAAGGGGAGAAGGCACCACACCGGAAATTTTAAGTGTTTCCTGATGGCTCACTGCTGTTGAAAGTGAAGAACCTGCAGAAAACTAGTTTAGTAGTGAGCTACTATTCAAAGATTTACTAAACATAGTTAAAGTCCCGTAGAAATGAGTATGTATAATTAATGGGGTTGGTAAAATGGCAATCAATAGTCCTAGCAATAATCCTTGTCCATATGATGGTCTTAAACAAATTTTGAATCAGCTCTTAACAAAAAATATTATAGATCAACGTTTATATGATAATCTACAGCAATTCCACTCTAAAAATCCCCAACAATATTTTGATACTCTTAATCAGTTATTAGTTGATTTTAAAGCTGCATTAAAAAAACATACCTCACAACAAATAGGTCTGGCACTTGGGAGCACACTAATTGCTATTGGAGCCTCCACCCTATGTATAAAAATGAATGTCAATATCGGACCAATAACTGACTGGTGGCTTGCTATAATATTTTTATCAATTTCTACTGCTTTTTCTTTAACCTGTGGAAAGAGGATCAAGAATGAAATGGCTTCAGGAAAACCTGAGCTTATTGAAGAATTTGAGGCAGCGATTAACAGACTTCCTCAATCAGACCCTAATCTTATCATCACTCGTCAAGCCGATTAGATAAAAGCTTACTGACTCAACTGAAACGGCAAATACCGCGGCTGCCATTGCAACTCCTGAATGATGGATTCTAAATTCTCAGGAGAAGCAATCCGCGCTACCCCATCCTCAAACGCTTGCTTCGCCACTGCCACTGCAATCTCATAAGCGGCTTGATGCGCATCTTCAAGACTCGGCAATAACGCTGCATGAGGATTTTGATGAATGGGGGCGCAATGATTCAAGGATTCGCACGCCACCCATAGCATATTATCCGTCAATTGGCTGGCTTTGACGGCCATCACTCCTAACCCAATGCCGGGGAAAACCAAGGCATTATTACATTGCGCAACAGGTTGCAATCGTCCATTAAAATAAACCGGTGGATAAGGGCTGCCGGTGGCGATGAGTGCTTTACCGCTGGTCCAATCCAACACATCTTGCGGCGTCGCTTCAGATTTTTCAGTCGGATTAGACAATGGAAAAATAATAGGCCTGTCGACATGTTGCGCCATTTGCTGGATCGCCGCTTGACTAAAAGCCCCACCTCGCGCAGAGCTTCCGATTAAAACCGTGGGCTTAATCGCTTCAATCACTTGTTGTAAGGAAAATCCTGACAACCCCTCGGCAGCAGCTCTCGCATAAGGTCGCTGGGCTGTAGTAAGATCCGTCATATCATCTGCTAATAGCCCATTTCGATCAATCAGCCAAAAACGTCGATAAGCAGCTTCACGGCTGAGCCCTTGTCGAACCAATCCTTCACAAATTTGGTCTGCAATGCCCGTGCCCGCGCTACCACTGCCAAAAATCACTATTCTTTGCTCAATCAGTGAGGTTTGTGTTGCCTTGACAGCCGCCAATAAAGCCGCTAAAGCTGTCGCGCCTGTGCCTTGAATATCATCATTAAAAGAACAAAGGGTTTTTTGATATTGTTGTAAAATGCGGCGCGCATTGTCGCGTCCAAAATCTTCCCAATGCAAGAAAATATCAGGAAATTTACGTTTAACCGCTTGCACAAATAAATCGATAAACTCATCATATTGACGGCCATTAATCCGCGGATGTCGCCAACCTAAATAGAGAGGATCTTGCAATAGGGTTTCATTGTCAGTCCCTGCATCTAATAAAATCGGCAAGGTTCGTAAAGGATTGATCCCGCCACAAATCGTGTAAACCATTAATTTAGCCACAGGAATTAACATGGCACCAATGCCTTGATCGCCAATCCCTAACACTCCTCCTCCATCACTGGCCACGATTAAATCAATCATGGGATTGCTGCGATTATCCAAAATTTCTGCAATTTTGTAACGGTCTTCAAAAGAAATATATAAGCCGCGCGCCTGTTGAAATTCTAAACTAAATTTTTGTACTGCCTCTCCAACCGTGGGCGTATATAAAATCGGCAACATTTCCGCTTCATGATTTTGAACTAATTTATAAAATAACACTTGATTGGTATCATGTAATTTATTCAGAAAAATATTTTTTTGTAAGGACGTTTTATACGAGTGATATTGTAAATAACAACGCTCCACTTGACTCTCTAACGTTTCCACTAATGCCGGTAATTTACCCGTCAACCCAAACAATGAACGTTCTGCAACAGAAAAGGCTGTGCCTTTATTCAATTGCGGTGTCGTCAGCAGCGGCTTACCCGTCAGAGAGGTTCTGATCCAAAGTTTTTTAGTTTGCGGCTCTTTAACCCATTCAAAATCTAACATAGTATACTCATTTTCGCATTCGCTTTTTATCAAGCAAAGCAAATTGCTTAGGAAAAAACGGGACTAAATCTTTTGAAAGTTGAGGAATTTTTTGTGGTCCCACTGGTCTTTTGATAAATCGAATATATTCTATCCCATTGTCTGTATCTGCAGACCAAGGTAAATGCTGATAGGCCCCTTCTCCAATCGGTAACAGCGGATATTTAATAATATCGAAAAAAGGAGAATAGTCGAAATCTTTCGGTGTATATAATTTTGGATTACGCGTGACCAACGTGACACCTTCGGGATCCTGAATAATTTCAGGGATAATCGGAAAATGGACCGATTGAAACGCACTCGCAATTAAATATGAACAAATTTCTTCAGTCGGCTTCAATGCATTACGGACAAATAAACTGGAACGCCAACGCCGCGGCAAAATCCCCCACGGAAACACAAATCGCGCCAAATCAAAAACATGTCGCAAACTATAACGCAAGCCCAGATGCTGCAAGACAAAGGTAATAATTTTTTGTGCATCTGCTGGAGCCAAACCGCGAGGACGACAAATGCGCGTATTATAATCTTTATAACGGGTTAAAGGGGTTAAAATTGTTCCCTTACCCATCAGACTTTCTACCAACAATTGTTGATCAGGCGGACCTTGATAAAATTTGTCGACATGCTCACGCAATTCAGCATTTTTAATATCGCATGGCCGGCCAATATAAATACTCGAATGTGACCAACTACTTTGGGTGACTTGCTTAATAATTTGGCTTAATCGGTTGCGACCTTCCACCAGCAAGACATCACCCGGCCGAATTTCAAATTGCAGTTTGGTAAAATCGTAGAGAAAGGTCGGCACTAATGGCGGTTCATGTAACAACCATTGACTAAATCCTTTAATAAACCATTCTGCAAATTCAGACTTCATGTCAGTTGTCGAGCCTGTTGTGGGGCATTGCCTAAATAAGTGCTGGGCGTTAATTGCTTGAGCTGCTGTTTCACAGACTCTGGCAATGCCAGCGTATCAATAAAATCTATTAAAATCTGTTGATCGATCACTTTACCGCGCGTTAAATTTTTGAGCTTTTCATACGGTTGGGCAATGCCATAACGACGCATCACGGTTTGCAATGCTTCGCCTAACACACCCCAGTTTTGCGCCAAATCTTTTTCGAGTGTTTCTGAATGAATCTGTAATTTTTGTAAGCCTTGCAGTGTCGCTTGATACGCTAAATAAGCATGCCCAATCCCTACTCCCATATTTCGCAATACGGTGGAGTCAGTGAGATCCCGCTGCCAACGCGAGACCGGTAATTTTAGCGCCATATGATCTAAAATCGCATTGGCCAACCCTAAATTACCTTCGGAATTTTCAAAATCAATCGGATTAACCTTATGCGGCATGGTAGAAGAGCCTACTTCCTGTTCTTTGGGTTTTTGTTTGAAATAATTTAACGCAATATAACCCCATAAATCTCGGTCAAAATCTAATACGATGGTATTAAATCGAATCATCGCCTGCATATACTCAGCAATAAAATCATGAGGTTCGATTTGGGTGGTGTGCGAGTTGGGCGATAACCCTAAGGATTTTATAAAGTCATCAGCAACCGTTGGCCAATCAACTTCTGGATAAGCCACAAAATGCGCATTAAAATTGCCCGTCGCCCCATTCATTTTGCCAAATAAAGTCACCGCAGCAAACTGTTGACATTGGCGGACGAGGCGCACCGCAACATTGGCAAACTCTTTCCCCACCGTGGTAGGTGAAGCAGGTTGGCCGTGGGTATGCCCTAACATAGGCTGATCAGCGTATTGCTTTGCCATCTCGGTGATGCGATCGATTAGCGATTGCATCATAGGCAACAACACTGTCTCCCGCGCTGTTTTTAACATTAAGGCATAAGCCAGATTATTGATGTCCTCGGAGGTGCAAGCAAAATGGATGAATTCACTGACGGCCTGCAGCTCAGGATACTGCTGAAAATACTCTTTAATAAAATACTCTAAGGCTTTGACATCATGATTGGTTTGAGCTTCTATAGATTTAATTTTTTCAGCATCTTGCAGATTAAATTCAGATAACAGCTTCTCCAAAGCCGCCTGCGCTTCAGTCGAAAAAGGCGAAACCTCAGCAATGGCGGGCGCTTGCGCGAGCTGCTGTAACCAACGGACCTCAACCAACAGACGAAATTTGATCAATCCATATTCGCTAAAAATGGACGACAAGGCCGACAATTTGGGTTGATATCGACCATCAAGTGGGGAAATTGCCTGTAGGGGATGGATCATATGCTCTCTATGCCAATGCGGGTTAAAGCCTTTAAGCGTTGAGCTTGCATTGTGCCACTACCTCGAGGTCCTATGCAAGTAGTTGTTTGCACTTCAATAAAAAATTTCAAATAAAATCATTGAAATATTTGGTATTTTTATATATTATTTTGCTTATCCATACATAACAAATGCAAGCATATCCGCCGGAACTACCTTCTATGACGACCGATCTTAAAACTAAAGAAAGCCAAGCCACTTCAAGCACTATCACAAAATCAGGCAAACAATTTTTAAACTGGAAAAAAGGGCCGGATAAATTTGCCGACCCTCCCCTAAACGTGATAAACCTTCCTGATAGCATTGAACGTCAAGTGAGGTATCAAAGAAATTCATGGGTTACAACTTATACCACCGCATTTGTAAATTTAGTCAGGACGTTCGGGGGTAACACGAATTTGGAACTGTCCTTTGGCAAAGAGGGCTATGCTAAATTTTTGGAATTTTTGTCCTCCAAAACCACAATGCCAAAAGTTTCTAGCAAGGCTCATAAACTTACTGCATATCACGTTCAAAAACTTAGCCTACAAAAGCTTAAAGAATGTTTGCAACAACTGAGTGAGTTTGATGCTTCACTGATTGAAATCACGCCTGATATTATTCAAGAATATCGCTCAGTAATTAAAGAACGTGATGAACAGTTATGGTATAAATGTGGGGCACTCAGTGCACGACGGACGTTTGCTGACCCCGAGTTTGTTCGTTATACAAGCCCCCCTGTTCCACAAAGAAAAATTGAAAATTTAGAGTTAAGAGAATTGTTTGATTCGCTTGATTCTGATTCTCTTCCCATTGGCATTTGTATCTCATTAACACTTAAAGATTCACCTGTGCTTGTTGAGGAATTTAAAATTTTCGCCTCTCTACAAAAAATCACATTTAATCTCTCGGATGAAATATATGAAGGTGAGGATGACGAGATCTATAATGTAAGCGAATATAAGGATAAATATGATTGTGAAATTGAAGGTGACGATGCAATAGAATTGGAACATCTCTTAACAACTTTAGTCAAATTTGAACCGTCCTTATCTGCAATCGTCTATGATGCGCTGAAAGAATATCAACCTTCCTATGAACCCACTTATCAACCTCCAGCTTCAACCCAAATCGATTTACTCATGGGATTGCACGAGCGGGCTGGAAATAAATCACCTGTCCGCACAGCATTTAAAGAAAGCTCAATTTTTGAGAAGAGAACCCTGGGAATCGTATTTGATTTTCTAGGACCTACAGCATTATTAGAAGAAAAGTCAGTCGTACCTAAAACACCGATTGCACCCCCTCCTATAATTTTATCTAGGGGACAAAAAACCACGCCACTGATACAACCTAAACCAACCAGTCAATCAATGACTCATTCAGATGAAAAAAAATTAGGTCAAGAATCAAAAACAACCGCTGAACTTACAGAAAGCAAAGCTGACAGTGCCCAACAACTCACATATCCCGCTTCAGAACAACGAGACTTGTCTATCCCTCAGTCCACTTCTTTCTCTGTAGATTTAAATTTTAACTATCAACCTCTTGTCGATCCAGCTGAACCAGCACCCCCAACCTACGACTTATGGCTACGCCGCGGTCAATGGTTAGCGTTAGGGGGCACCATAGCATCAGGCGTACTTTCAAGCCTGGATTATGAGGGCATTCTAAAAATTCCTCATGCTAGCATATTTTCTGTGACAGATATCGCCGCTATCGCATTTTTACTGTGTTATGTAGCCGCCACCTTGGGAAGGCTTTGCATTGAGGATCCAGAAAACCGCAATGAAAACAATGGCCTGTGTGTGGTTTTGATATAACAACGTATTTCTTACAGGCCATATACATATGAGTGGGATAAGGTATAATTTTATGTTATAATGCTATTGACGGGTAAGTCCTACGTGCGCTAGAGCGGAGCCCCTTCCATAGGTTGAGGCGATGATGCTTTAGAGTATCACATGATAGGGTCCGTCTTTTTTGTTTAAAATTTGAACTCCATTTCAAGCGCAATCTTCTCTTTAAAAACATCATACCATTCCAAATCATTTTTTTGATACTTACGATAAACTCCCAGCCAAACATGTCAGTTGCCTGTAAGCCTGGGTCTGTAAAAGACTGTCTATGATAAATAGAAAAAGGGGTCCTTTTTGAAATACATGGGCGGATAATTGATGAAATACAGTGATCAAAATCTCGTATGCCATTTTTGGTTTTGGATTTATCTACAATGAGTTGAACAGGGCTATTGTTAGCCAGCAAGTTAATTTGAGATAATAATCTTTTAGCTATTTCATCATAAAATAGATTTTTAGCTGTAGTATCAGGTATTTTGGCATGATGATGTAACCATGCGCGTTTATCGGCAGCAATGGTCATAATCTCCCAATGATTATATTTACTTAAATGATTATAAAAATACTTTTTAACAGATAATGAAGTATTGCTGCCTTTAATTTCCGAATGATTAGCTGCAAGTTTATTTTTCAAAGTTAATCGAACGGCTCTTTGAACGGCTTGAACAGCTTGCAAAGTATCACAAATTAAACAAGCCATTATTAAATAGTTACTAGTGCGTAGAAGAGAAAAATCAAATCCTAAATCGCCTGATTCATCTAAATAAATAATCAAATGGTGTTTCCTGAATAGTTAGAAGCTTAACGAAAATGAGCCAAAAATAAGAAGTTGCAATTATAAGATAAATTTAAGTTCAATGTAAGGCTGCGACAAGGAGCATTTACAATTGAGCAACTAAGTATTCCGTGTTATTTTATAGTCTTTATAGTACCTATCTATAGGCCCAAAATATGCAAGTCGTTGTTTGCGCTCAGGATGTTAGCCTGGGGTATCAGCATTCTCCCGTCATCCAAGGTTTTAATGCGGAGATTACTGCAGGCCAGATCATTGGGATTTTAGGCCCGAATGGAGCTGGCAAAACCACTTTATTGCGCAGCTTGCTCGGGTTATTACCCCCTATTGCAGGTCAATTGTCGGTTTTGGGCCAGGCGCCTCCCAACTGCGGCAATGTGGAGATTGGTTATGTCCCCCAATCCTTGCCACAATTACATGCCGCCATCAGTGGACATTCTTTATTAGCCGCTACCATCCGCGGTAATCGGTGGGGTTGGCCACGCTTAACACCTACTGAAAAATTTGAACTCGATCGCGTGATTGAATTGGTGGGCGCTGGCGCCTACATTGCTAGGCCTTTTATGCAACTATCGGGCGGCGAGCAAAGGCGTATTTTATTGGCGCAAGCCTTATTAAATCACCCCACCCTATTGCTGTTAGATGAACCTCTCGCTAATTTAGATCCCACTTATCAGCATCAATTTATCCAATTATTAGAAAATCTTCGCCAACACACCACGCTCACTTTATTATTAACTTCCCACGATTTAAACCCGTTAGTGAATATGCTGACGCAAGTGTTATACCTGGCTCAAGGCAATGCGGTGATAGGAGCGGTAGAAGATATTATCACCAGCGAGGTGCTTAGCGCCGTTTACGGTTCTGCCATTGAAGTCATCCAGTATAATGGACGCTTTTTTATTACCCACTCTGTCACAGGACAATCCGAAAATGTTTGTTGTTAACTGGTTTTTAGCGCCTTTTCAATATGATTTCATGCAGCATGCTTTTTTGGCAGGCACGCTCGCAGCGATGTTAACCAGTCTGGTCGGATTTTTTGTGGTGATTCGACAATTAGGTTTTGCTGCACATGCATTAGGCCACATTGGCTTTGCGGGCGCGTGTGGGGCTTTTTTATTAGGCTGGCCGCCATTAGTCGGTCAATTGGCGATTTCGTTAGCGGCGGGTGGTGTGATGAGCGGCATTGGCAAACGTCTGCATGAACGCGATACCATTATCGGAGTTACGTTAGCCTTTGCATTAGGGTTGGGTGTGCTGTTTCTGCATTTTTACCATGCACATGGCTCGCAAATGAACAGCATTTTATTTGGAGATTTGTTGGGAGTAGCCACTTCAGCATTGTATTGGATGGGCGCATTAACGGTCTTAGGGATTTTGAGTTTAGCCTGTATTGCCAGACCACTATGGTTTGCCAGTCTGGCCCCTGCGCTGGCAGAAGCAAAAAGTGTTTCATTGAGTGGATTGTCGATACTGTTTTTTATCTTAATGGCAACGGCGATTACGTTAGCCAGTCAAGTGGTGGGGATTTTATTGGTGTTTACATTGGTGGTCGGGCCGCCGGCGATTGCACTGCGTTGGACACGAACCTTTTGGGCGGGCATTTTCACCAGCCTATTATTAAGCCTAGGAATTGTGTGGTGTGCGATTTATCTCGCGTATTATCTAGATTGGCCGATCAGTTTTTGGATCAGTGCGTTGGTGTTTGGGTTGTATTTTGTATGAAAAAAATAACAGTTGGCCTGATTGGCTTTGGATTTGCCGCAGAAGTTTTTCACATCCCTTTAATTCAAGCGGTGGAAGGCTTGCAGCTCACTGCCATTGCGACCTCACGTCCTGAGCAAGTCAAAGCCAAATTCTCACAGGTTCAAACTTTTCCTACTGCAGCAGAATTAATTGCGCAAAGCGATATCGATTTAGTGATCATCACAGCGCCTAATTTACAGCATTTTCCGCTGGCACAATTGGCTCTACAACATGGCAAACATATTGTGGTTGAAAAACCATTTGTGATTGAATCTGCACAAGGACAAGTTTTAATTGATTTGGCGCAAGAACAACACTGCTTACTCAGTGTGTATCAAAATCGACGGTGGGATAATGATTTTTTAGCTCTACAGAATTGCATTGCGCAACAGCAACTGGGTGATATTTATTATTACGAATGTCGTTTTGAGCGTTACCGCCCGGTAACGAGTGGAAAATGGCGCGAACAAGATTTACCCGGATCTGGAAAACTCTATGATTTAGGCTCACACTTGATTGACCAAGCGCTGTGTTTATTTGGTTGGCCCTTGAGTATTTATGCGGAAATCGCTTCCCTTCGCCCTAACGCTAAAACAGATGACTATTTTCATATTTTATTGGACTATCCTCAACTGAAAGTCGTCCTGCACTCGAGTCAATTGGTAAAGGAACCCGGGCCTCGGTTTACGGTGCACGGCTCTAAAGGCAGTTTTTTAAAATATGGCTTCGACCCGCAAGAAAAATTTTTATCTCTAAATCACAAACTTGTGCCAGAAATCTTACAACCGGCGTTGGATAATACCCTGATTATCACGGGCGAGACTTCACAGACTTCGCATTTGGCAGGAGGTCGTTACCAATCCTACTATGAAGAGATTTATCAAGCGTTAATTACACCCGGAAAAGCCCCTCCTGTAACAGCGACTCAAGCCTTGCAAACCATTCAGTTGATTGAGCTGGCCATTCAGAGCGACCAAAGGAGGGAAAAGATTTATTTATAAATCCATAGCTTCGAGCGTTGTCGTAAGAGTGCATCTAAGGACCAAGGCCCACCACCAGTCAAAATAAAGGTGAGGCATAAAAACGCCCATAATACGGGAAATTCCCAACCACCCCCAGGTTTGACCCACATAAATCCGTTAACAAAATGGCCGCCTAAAAAGGAGCTGATCACCAGATAAAGTGCTGCGCCCACCGCTGCAATACGCGTCATAAACCCAAAGGTAAAGCCAATGGCAATACTCAATTCAATCAGCCCCGCCAAAATGACCATAAAGGTCGGATAAGATAAGCCTAGACTGACAAAGGCTTTCACCACTTCGGCGCGATGTTCAGGGCCCTGGAAGAGTTTTTCGGTAAAATGGGGAATGATGTCCAAACCCAAGTAAACTCTGATTAAAAATAGCTGAAAATACGGCAATGTCATCTTCTTCATGGCTTTCTCCTTAAAGTCTTAGAAAGAATGCGCCAATAATACTGTTAAGTTGTTTAAAAGTCTACAAGGAGAGCGTCTTGGTTGCATCATTCACAATGATCGATTATAATTAAGTCACACAAATTTCATATCGATAGGGGTCATATGCAAACAGTCACTATTTCTCCAAAATTTCAGGTAGTTATTCCCAAAGAAGTTCGAGAAAACCTTCATTTAAAAGCCGGGGAAAAATTGCAAGTTTTTCAATATCAAAATCGCCTTGAGTTTATTCCGATCAAAGACATAAAAAAAATGCGAGGTTTTTTAAAAGGAATAGACTCAGAAATAGAACGGGACCAGGATAGAATATGAAAAAAAATGTAGTCGACTCATCTGGGTGGATCGAATATTTTTCAGACGCAGAGAATGCTCATTTTTTCTCACCTGCCATTGAAAATACAAAAAATTTGATTATTCCTAGCATTTCATTACTTGAAGTCTTTAAACATATTTTACGTAATCGTTCAGAGAAACAAGCTTTCGAGTGTATCACTTGCATGATGCAAGGTTCTATCGTAAATTTAGATGTGGAAATTTCATTGAGTGCCGCTAAACTTGGGATACAATACAAAATTCCACTTGCTGATAGTATTATTTTGGCTACAGGCTTAGCACATGAAGCCACCGTTTGGTCTCAAGATGCTGATTTTGAAAGATTACCCAATGTGCGGTATATCAATAAAAAATATTGACATCTCCCTGTTATTTCATGATACACAACCCAGTACTAATATCAGGCAAAGGCTCTGAACACATACTGTTACTACGACTGCCACGCGGTGAATTCGAAGGAGTATAAATAAAATCGATAGGGCTTTGTGAATCCTCTCTTGCAAATTTGATATAATCTTCAGAAAGAATCAGCGTATCGTTTTCTGCATTTTTTTGATCATCAGTCTCGATTGTAAGAGGTTCCGCTTTAGACAATTTCGGATTTGCAGTGGTTTGAAAATCAAAAGTCAAACTATTGATGTTAGGTTTTGGCAGCTTATCTCGGATTTTTTTACAGGCATAAGTAAATAACCCGACACCCACAACACCCGCCACTAATATCGCATACATCGGAATATCGCCCATTTGAGTCGTTAAAAATTTTTCTATGGCCTTGATATTTTTTTCGGCATCGGTTAAGACAATGCCTGCAGCAACACCTATTAAACCGATCCCTAATAACAAGAGGATTTTGTTCCTGAGATTAGAGTATTGAGAGGTTTCACTGGACGTTCTATTAATCTCGACTTTAAGAGGTTTTCCAGAAACACGAAAAAATTCATTAAAAAAACCGTCAAATTCTTTATTTTGCAGTAACTCGCAAAGCTTTTTTCGATTTAAGTGAATACGAAATTGTTCTTTCAGGTGGTTCAACATATCATCAATCGCAAGATGTAAATTGACCGCCTGACGACGTCCAATCTCACCCCAAAAATGATAATTGCCTAAACCTACATCATACAAAGTCTGTTGAGCGTCAGAATACACACAACTTTTGTGAGCACGATTACGAAAGGCGAGTGCTCGTTGTAAACCTGCGGTGATTGCGCTCGTTATACTATGCCCTTCTGGATTATGCTCTATCATATTTTTCTCGGTAATATTTCGCTTCGTTGAGATATCGACTACATTTTTCTTCAAACTAACAACCAGCAGTTTTTTATCATCCGTGTATGAGAGTTTCCGCTGGTTGTAGTGTTTTTATTGTAACTCAAAGGGGCATTGGCTTCATCCGGGATTTATACGAATAGCCTAGTTATTTCAAAAAGAGCCGATACATCGCTTGGATAATATACCACGAGTAATAGCGCGCTATTTTGGCAATAAAAGCCGGAAAGTCGATGTGCGAACTGGCGTCAGCCTTGTCGGAAATGGTACGCACCACCACAAAAGGGGTGTTATGCTCAGTACACACTTGGGCAATCGCAGCGCCTTCCATTTCCACAGCTAAAGCTTGCGGCATGTCAGTTTTAATGCGGGTTTTCTGGGCCTCTGTAAAAACAAAACAATCGCCGCTGGCGATGACGCCACTGTAGTGACGTGGCTGCAAAATGGAAAATTCATGTAAGGCTTCGGCTTGTAATAATTGACGGATTTCTGTGCAAAAAGTTCGGGCGGCATTTTCAGCGTGCTGGCAAAGGATTTGAGCGGCTGAAAAAACACTGAGATTAGTTAAAGGCACTTCGAATTGCGGAAAGAGCGGACGGGCATCCATATCATGTTGATACAGGTGAGTGCCAATCACGATATCACCAATATTGAGCCTTTCATCAGCAGCACCGGCCACACCGACGAAAATAATAGAGTTGACTTGAAAATGGGTGATTAAGGTGGTGGCGGCGATGGCAGAGGCGACCTTACCCCAACGCGAAAAGACCAAAACGGTTTGAATGCCGTACAACATGCCAGAATAATAGATTCGACCTGCAATTTTTTGACTCACGACATCCTGCATATCACGCTTCAAAATTTCGACTTCTTCGAGCATTGCACCTAAAATACCGATCGGCATGTATCACCCTATTTTTCTGCAGCTGGTTCTATTTTAACATAATACAAAACATTTGCCAGCCAATTTTGAACGTGCCACAATTTAAATAAATACTTCTTGGACTGGACATCATGACCTTATTTTCTGCTTTAAGTACTGCCCCCCCTGACCCTATTTTTAGCCTCAATGAAGCCTTCCAGGCCGACCCTAATCCCAACAAAATCAACCTCACCATTGGGGTGTATCAAGACGAAAACGGCCACATTCCTTTGCTACATAGCGTCGAAACGGCTGAAAAAGCGTTAATGGCGCGGGGATCACCTCATACCTATTTACCCATTGAGGGCTTAGCCACTTACCGAGCTGCGGTGAAAACACTGGTTTTCGGAGAACTCTCTGAAGCAGCACAGCAGCGTATTGTGACCGTACAATCTCCTGGTGGGACGGGGGGATTAAAACTCGGCGCCAATCTCTTAAAAAAGCTGTTGCCAAATGCCACCGTCGCCCTGAGCAATCCCACTTGGGAGAATCACCGCGGGGTTTTTGAATCCGCGGAGTTCCCGGTTGTCACTTACACGTATTACGATCCTCATACCCATCAAGTGAATTTTGAGGACATGAAAGCCGATTTAGCGACATTGCCTCCACAATCCATCGTCGTACTACATGCCTGTTGTCACAACCCCACTGGGGTAGATTTGACCGCTAAGCAATGGCAGGAAGTGTCAGAACTGTGTCAAACTCATGCCTTGATCCCCTTTTTCGACCTGGCTTACCAGGGTTTTGCCCACGGCTTGATTGAAGACAGTGCAGCCATTCGCGCTTTTGCCCGAACGGATTTGTCTTTTTTAGTGGCGAATTCTTTTTCTAAAACTTTTTCGTTGTATGGTGAGCGGGTCGGGGCGTTGTCGGTGGTGAGCCAAACGCCACAAGAAGCTAAAGCCATTTTGTCGCAATTGAAACGTTTAATTCGCGTGACGTATTCTAATCCACCTACGCATGGTGCGGCTTTAGTGGCGATGATTTTAAATTCCCCAGAATTACGAAAAGAATGGGAAAATGAACTGACTGCTATGCGAGAACGGATTAAATTGATGCGTTCGACTTTTGTCAGTGAACTAAAAGCTTTAGCACCGGAGCAGGATTTTGCTTTTATTAATGCACAAAATGGGATGTTTTCTTATTCGGGCTTAACCACTGAACAAGTGGAAAAACTTAAAATGAATGGAATTTATATTTTACCGACGGGGAGGATTTGTTTGGCGGCGTTGACGCCTGAAAATTTGGAAAAAGTGACGCGGGCGATTCAGAAGGTTTTGTGAAATAACTTAAATATTCAGAAACGAAAATTTGATGGTCTGTAAAGATTTGAGTGGCGGGCTGTTCCCTTCTCCCCTTGTGGGAGAAGGTGCCCGAACAGGGCGGATGAGGGGTGATTCTTCTACCACTCCCGCCTTTGATGATGGTGACAATACGGCTGTTTGCCGGTTTTAGCATAGTAATCTTGATGATACTGTTCTGCTGGCCAAAAATGCGTTGCGGGTTCAATTTGGGTCGCGATGGGTAAGCCTTTTTTTTCTAAAAAATTTTTTAACGTTTGTGCTACTTGTTGTTGTTCAGGAGTGTAGTAAAAAATTTTACTCAGATATTGTTCGCCAATGTCAGGCCCTTGGCCATTGTCTTGGGTGGGGTCATGGATTTCAAAAAAATATTTCACTAGGTCTTGATAACTTAATTGCGAGGGATCGAAAATAATGTGGATGGCTTCTACGTGGCCAGTATTGCCGGTACAGACCGCTTGATAAGTAGGGGCAGACTGAGCCCCGCCGGCATACCCCACCTCGGTTTTTAAAACGCCAGGCAATTTTTTAAAATAATATTCGACGCCCCAAAAACAGCCGGCGGCGAAAAGTGCTTCAGATGTTGTCATAGATCGGTTCTCCTTTTAAAATCAGCGGGCAAGCTGCCCGCGCTCCCACCAAGCTCGAGCCCTTCACAAGTTAAAGCGATCACCAAAACTTAGCGCTCTTTCTTCACAAAAGCAAAGCTTTTGAGCGGGCAAGCTGCCCGCGCTCCCAGGCTCGAGCCCTCACGAACTTATGCTATCTCCAAACTTTGAAGTTTTTTCAAAAATAAGCTTAAGAAAGCAGAAAACTATCGATTAGCGCTTAGCAACGAAAGGCGCAAAACTTGGGAGCGCGGGCTGCTAGCCCGCTATCATAAGTTTTTTTTCAATCGATTTAACAACTGTTCAATAAAAGCAATTTTTTCAGTCACAGTTTCAGCGGTCAGTTTAAAGCTTAATTTTTCACTCCCTGCCACCTTATAAATCTGCGATTGTTTTTGCACCAGCTGAATTAGCACCGACATTTGAATATTGGGCTCTGGATGAAATTCTATCATACCCGATTGCTCGCCTATGTCGATTCTTTTGACATCTAATGCTTGTGCGAGCCATTTCAATCCGCTTAATTGCAATAAATTTTTCGCGGGTTGTGGTAAGAGGCCAAATCGATCAACCAGTTCAGCCTGTATTTCTTGTAGGGCCTCGTGATCTTTAGCATTGGCAATCCGTTTATAAAAAATCAATCGGGTATGGACATCGGGCATATAATCTTCAGGAATTAACGCCGGGATTTTGCTATTCATTTCCACATGATTCTGTTGTGGTTTTTCGAGTAAGGGTTCTTTACCCGCTTTTAAAGCAGCCACGGTTTGTTCCAGCAGTTCCATGTATAACGAAAACCCGATTTCTTGCAAGTGACCGCTCTGTTCTTCGCCTAATAATTCACCGGCGCCGCGTATTTCTAAATCATGAGTGGCCAACATAAAACCAGAACCTAAATCTTCTAATGACTCAATGACTGCTAAGCGCTTTTTCGCATCGCTTGATAAAGCGTCCTCTGGAGGTGTTAACAAATAGGCATAGGCTTGGTGGTGGGAACGCCCTACCCGACCGCGTAATTGATGCAATTGCGCCAACCCTAATTTATCGGCACGGTTAATAATTATGGTATTGGCGCTGGGAATATCAATGCCGGATTCAATGATCGTGGTCGCTACCAACACATTAAAACGCTGATGATAAAAATCTGACATAATTCGCTCTAAGGTTTGCTCGCGCATCTGACCATGAGCCACTGCTAAACGAATCTCAGGCAATAAAACTTGCAACTCG
The DNA here is from genome assembly GCA_047601185.1 of Gammaproteobacteria bacterium. GTDB lineage: Bacteria > Pseudomonadota > Gammaproteobacteria > JAURND01 > JAURND01 > JASGJS01. The sequence continues at coordinate 97,053 of JASGJS010000001.1, forward strand.
ACCGCAATTTTTTCAATCGTTTTCACTTCATTATGCAGAAAATAAACCTGCCCACCACGCAAGGTTTCACGTAAAATAGCTTCTCGGATGAGAGCGGGATTGTATTCACGCACAAAAGTTTTGACAGATAATCGTCGTGAAGGGGGCGTGGCAATAATCGACAAGTCGCGCACATTGCCTAATGCCATATTTAAGGAACGCGGAATTGGTGTAGCCGTTAAAGTCAGCAAATCAATTTCTGCTCTTAACGCCTTAATCCGCTCTTTCTGACGCACGCCAAAACGATGTTCTTCATCCACAATCAGTAACCGCAGGGATTTAAATTGAATGTCCGGCTGTAATAATTTATGGGTACCAATCACAATATCGATGGTGCCGTTTTTTAGACCGTCTTGAATTTTAGTCTGTTCTTTTTGGCTGCGAAAACGAGAGAATGCTTCGATCCGCACCGGCCATTTGGCAAATCGATTGCGAAAAGAATGCAGATGTTGTTCAGCCAATAATGTGGTTGGCACTAACACCGCAACTTGCTGATGGGATTGCACTGCTAAAAAAGCCGCGCGCATCGCTACTTCCGTTTTACCAAACCCCACATCGCCACACACTAATCTGTCCATACACCGCGTAGTTTGCATATCTGCTAAAACATGGGTAATCGCTTGCTGTTGATCGGGCGTTTCTTCAAAAGGAAAAGCTGCCGCAAATGCTTGATACTCTTGTTCAGGTGAAGAAAACGCAAAACCCGATTTCGCGGCGCGTTGCGCATATATCAGCAATAATTCTGCTGCCACATCTCGAATTTTTTCTTGGGCTTTGCGTTTGACTTTTTCCCATTGCCCCGAACCCAATCGATGTAACGGCGCATGCTCTAGATCGCCACCACTGTAACGACTGATCAGATGCAGCGCACTGATCGGCACATATAATTTGGCCTGATCCGCATATTCTAACGTCAGATATTCTGCCGTGTAATCGCCTGTCGTAATCAATTGCAAGCCTAAATAACGCCCCACACCATGATCAATATGCACCACGGGCGCGCCTATTTTTAATTCTGTCAGATCACGAATAATATGTTCTGGATCGAGGGCACGTTTTTTTCGCCACCGCCGTTGCTTAACTTGCTCACCAAATAATTGCGCTTCACTGATAATGGCGAGTGCAGGCTGGACTAATAATAATCCTTGTTCCAAAGGCGCTAAGATAATCGCGACTGGCTCAGTGCCGGCTAAAAAATCTTGCCAATCGGGATAAAATTTTGGCGAAATTTTTAAATTGTATAATAAACTTTCTAAAACTTGGCGGCGGCCTTCTGTATCCACACAAAATAATACCCGTCTTTCCCGACTCTCTGCTAAGAAAGTTTGGAGTTTGTGCAGGGGTTGTGGAGCTTGATGATCTACCGCTAAATCGGGAAATGGTTCTGTGAATAAATTGGAAGTTCCCGCCGTAGATTCAACTGCTGCCGTTTGCAAAGCAATTTTAGGATATTGCTTGAGGTGACCAAATAGTTGTTCTACGCTCAAAAAAACGTCTAGGGGCGGTAATAAAGGTCGGTGAATGTCGTAGCGTAATTGCTCATACCGTTCACACACTTCGCTCCAAAACCGTGTCGCGCTATTATAAAGATCATCGATTGTCACTAACAAGGTTTGCGCTGGCAAATAATCCAGTAATGTCTGAGTTTGTGAAAAAAATAATGATAGAAAATATTCAATACCCGGTGGAGACTCTTGCTGACTGACGCCTTGATAAATCGGACAATCGATGGGATTTACTGAAAAATGCGTGCGCCAGGCTTGTCGAAAATGCTCTACACCTTCTGGCGTCAAAGGAAATTCATGTGCAGGTAACAGATTGATCTCAGCAATGATGTCGAGTGTGCGCTGCGTTTCGGGATCAAAGGTTCGCAAGCTATCAATTTCATCATCAAATAAATCGATTCTAAACGGAACGTCACTGCCCATCGGAAAAACATCAAATAACGAGCCGCGCACGGCATATTCTCCATGTTCCATTACCTGCGAAACACTACGATAGCCGGCTTTTTGTAATTGTTCGCGCAAATTCGTGAGAGAAAGTTTCTGTCCTGTTTTCAAAACAAAACTATTTTGTTCTAAATAATCTCGCGGCGGTAACCGTTGCATTAACGTATGCATAGAAACCAACAAAACCCCCGCTTCTAAACGCGGCAGTTGATTCAATATCGTTAAGCGCTGCGAAATAATATCGGGATGCGGTGAAAAATGATCGTACGGTAAAGTTTCCCAATCCGGGAACACTTGAATCGGCAGCTGTAGATCTGCCATAAAAAATGCTAATTCGTGTTGCAACTGATTGGCAGTGGCTAAATCAGGCGTCACCACCATTAAAGGACACCGCTGCGCTTGCAGCAAAGCCTTCAACATTAAACTTTTACTGCAACCAAACAAATTGCCTAACGTTAACGTTTGACCAGGGCGTGAAGGTAAGGGTTGGGTAAAAGGTTCTGTAATATTCATCATACTAACGGCATTTGGTGAGGCTGAGGAAGGATTTGCGTGCTTAATATTCGTCGCCAATGTTGCGTTCCCGAAATGCCATAAAATAATCCGGTTAAGTGGCGGGTAAAAGTAGAAGGACGCAATCCTTGTTGTAAAAGTGGCTGTATATACTGATAATACTTCGCATAAATTTCGCTTCGCGAAGCTGACTGATTTTGCGTGGGATAAAACTGTCGATCTAATTCCGCTAACAAATAGGGCGATTTACAGATTTGTCGACCCAACATCACACCGTCTACTCGTGATAAAGCGTCTCGCACCTGCTCTACTGTTTGCAATCCCCCATTTAAAATCATCGTTGTGGTGGGAAATCGCTGTTTTAATCGATACACCGCTTCATAACATAACGGCGGAATGGTGCGATTTTCTTTAGGGCTTAAGCCTTTTAACCAGGCCTTGCGCGCATGCACGATAAAAGTATCGCAACCGGCTTGCAACATTTGCGCAGTAAAATCCTGTAAATAAGCTTCACTGTCGTAGTCATCGACACCCAAGCGCATTTTAAGCGTGACGGGAATTTTAACAGCCGCTCGCATTGCAGTGAGGCAATCTGCCACTAGAGCCGGCTCTTTCATCAAACAAGCCCCAAAACGCCCTTGTTGCACCCGATCACTCGGACAGCCGACATTCAAATTAATTGCATCATAACCTAACGCTTCGCCAATCTGAGCACAGCGCGCTAAGTCTTCCGGCACACTTCCGCCCAATTGCAACACTAACGGATGTTCCTGTGGATGATAACCCAGCAGCTTAGCTTGATCTCCGCGCAAAATCGCTTGCGTTGTCACCATTTCAGTATACAAAATTGTGCGCGGACTGATCAGTCTGAGTAAATAACGAAAATGTCTGTCGGTATAATCCATCATAGGCGCGACCGAAATCACAGATTGCATCTATACCACCGGATCTAAATGTTCGACTAATAATTGCATTTTCTTTTGGCCTTGAAATTCATTAATATCTAATCGATACGCCGCGCGCACTTTTTCTACGCGATAATTCGGCCAGGTTTTTAAATCGACATTAAAAGCAATGGCTGGAAAAATCGCTTCTGTGCCACTTAAGTTTAATAACAATTTTAAATGTCTCAAACCGACAATGCGTTGTTCAACGATATGAAAATCATTATCAAATAATGGCTCAGGAAAAGCCTGCCCCCAGGGCACTAATTCCCGCAGTTGCGTGGCAGTCTGCAGGGTTAACTCTTCTGCGGTTAATTCTCCATCGGATAACACATGGCCTTGTAAATCATTGGCGGACAATTGTTGGCCCACCGTTTCCGCAAACGCCAAACAAAATGCAGGAAAATGCGACAGTTTGATGGTTAAACCGGCAGCCATCGCATGCCCACCAAATTTTTGAATCAGCGCGGGATTTTGCTTAGCAATCGTCTCTAACACATCTCTTAAATGTAAACTGGGAATTGAACGACCCGACCCTTTTAATTCTTCCCCCTGACCATTAGCGAAAATCACCACTGGCCGATGAACTTTCTCTTTAACCCGCGCTGCTAAAATACCAATCACCCCTTGATGCCAATTCGGGTCATACAAACACACGCCAGCAGGTAAATGGTGGAATTTAGCAATTTTCTCTAGGGCCAGCCACGCCTGTTGTTGCATATCCGCTTCGATTTCCTTACGATCTTTATTTAAGTTATCGAGCGAACTGGCTAGCTGCATCGCTGTGTCTAAATCCGGCGCTAATAAACAGTTGATACCAACCGTCATGTCATCTAACCGACCCGCCGCATTTAAACGCGGCGCTATCCCAAACGCTAAATCACTGGCGACTAAAGCCTGTGCCGGCCGATTGGCAATTTTTAATAAGGCTTGAATACCCAGACGGGCTTTACCGGCTTTAATTCTACGGAGCCCTTGTTGCACTAATATCCGGTTATTATGATCGAAAGGGACCAAATCGGCAACTGTGCCCAACGCCACCAGATCGAGAAATTCCGCCATATTGGGTTCGGTTAGGTGATGTTCAGCAAACCAACCTACTTGGCGTAAGCGCTGACGCAACGCCAGCATCAAATAAAATACCACCCCTACCCCGGCAAGATTTTTACTCGGAAACTGGTCGTCGGGTTGATTCGGGTTTAAAATCACTTCAGCATCGGGGAGTTGTTCGCCTGGCAAATGGTGATCGGTGATTAGCACGCGTATCCCTAACTGACTGGCTGCGACTACGCCATCGATGCTGGAAATCCCATTATCCACCGTCATAATCCAATGGGGGTGAGATTGGGCGGCAACTTGCACGATTTCGGGGGTTAATCCATAGCCATATTCAAAGCGATTCGGTACCAGGAAAGTGATGTGCTGTAAGCCAAAGCTTTGCAGCGCTGCGACTGCGAGGGCGGAACTGGTCGCGCCATCTGCATCGAAATCGCCTACGATGACTACGCGGTGTTGTTGTGCCAGGGCGGTATAAAGACATTCCACGGCTCGGTCGATATTTTTTAAGGTATGGAAGGGTATCAGGTGTTCTAAACCATGTTCCAATTCGCGAGCGTTTTGCACGCCACGGGCGGTAAAGATTCGGTTCAAGAGCGGAGAGAGATCGGGGAATTTTGCGGCGGAAAGTGCAGTACGTCGAATAATTTTTTTCTTCATGTTTTAATCCTTGAACAGTTCGTATTAACAGAGGGCTGTAAATTATCATTAATATCCAGTATTATCTACTGTTGTGCTCTGTGAGACCATTCTATGTTAATGTCACAAGAAGAAAACACCAGCAAATTCGTGATTCGCAGTTATCAGCCTGGCAAAATTCAAGTCAATGAACAGATTTTTACGACCAGTATTGCTTTATTGCCTTCTGAAACGTTAACCGCTTGGAATCCTCAAACTGTTTCAGAGCTAACCGTCGCGGATTTCGACCTATTTATTTCCGATCAGCCCGAAGTGTTGCTCATCGGCACCGGTGAACGCCAACATTTTTTCCCCTTAGCACTCTTAGCTAATATAATAGACCACCAAATTGGTTTCGAAATCATGGATACCGCAGCCGCCTGTCGCACTTACAACCTTTTAGCAGCGGAGGGCCGCAAGGTCGCCGCCGGCTTACTGATCAGTTAAACCTATGAATACTCAACTTCGCATTGTATTAGCCCAACTCAATTTTTTAGTTGGTGATATCGAAGGCAATGCCACAAAAATTGTCAAGGTCATTCAACAAGCTCGCGATCATGGGGTAGATTTAATTGTTTTTCCTGAATTGGCCTTAACCGGTTATCCTCCGGAAGATCTGTTATATCGCCCTGAGCTTTATCAACGTATTGAACAACAATTGCCCAGTATTCTAGAGGCAGCACAGGCTGTTGATGTGATCTTAGGTTGTCCAGAACGGCGCGAAACTCAGTGTTTTAATCAAGCCATTTATATTCGTTCTGGACGCATACAAAAATACTATGATAAACAATGCTTACCGAATTATCAGGTATTTGACGAAGCGCGATATTTTCAGCCAGGCGTAATGCCCTGCATCATCGATCTTCAAGGGTTCCCCGCAGCATTAACGATTTGTGAAGATTTATGGTTTCCCGAAGCGATGGCGCAAGCTAAAGCAGCCGGCGCTAAACTGATGATCAGCATTAATGCCTCACCCTTCGCCATTCATAAATCGGTTCAACGCGAAAATATCATTGCTGAGCGAGCTAAAGAAGGGCAAATGCCGATTGTGTATGTCAACTGTGTCGGCGGCCAAGATGAATTAGTGTTCGACGGAGGGTCTTTTTATTGCAACGCGCAAGGGGAGATCGTATCGCAAGCGCCATTTTTTGAGGAGCAACTCTTCTCTCTCACGCTCAATCCGGCAAATTTCGACGAAGTATTCCCTAAACAACGCCCCCTACTTTCCGAAGAACAACGGGTTTATCAGGCATTAGTATCAGGTGTGCGGGATTATGTTGAGAAAAATCGTTTCCCTCGAGCCGTGTTAGGGCTATCGGGTGGAATTGATTCAGCTTTAACCTTAGCCATTGCCGTCGATGCGATCGGTGCTGAGCGTGTAACTGCCGTTTTCATGCCGTCGATTTATACTGCATCACTTAGCACGACAGAAGCCCAAGCCCAGGCAGAATTATTGGGCATTAAATATCATGTGTTACCAATTAATACCGTATTTGACTGTTTTCTAGACACACTTAACCCCATTTTTGCGGGCTTGCCTCCAGACGTCACTGAGCAAAATCTGCAAGCGCGCTGTCGCGGCACGTTGCTCATGGCAATTTCTAATAAAACTCAGGCTTTGGTGTTAGCCACCGGCAATAAATCTGAAATGGCGGTAGGCTATTCGACTTTATATGGCGATATGGTGGGGGGTTTTTGTGTATTGAAAGATGTGCTGAAAACCTGGGTGTATCGACTCGCCGACTACCGCAATCGCGTGTCGCCTGCCATTCCTCAAGCTGTAATAGACAGAGCTCCCACTGCAGAATTAGCGCCGGGGCAATTGGATCAGAATGAATTACCGCCCTACTCCATCCTGGATGCCATTATCACCCAATATATTGAGGAAGATCGCAGTCTAGCGGACATCGTCCAGGCTGGATTTGATGCCAAAACCGTCCTAAAAGTGATTAAAATGATTGATCGCAGTGAGTATAAACGTCGCCAAGCTGCGCCTGGGGTGAGAATTACCGAACGGGCATTTGGTAAAGACCGGCGTTACCCTATCACTTCGGGGTTTTTGTTAAATATCTAATTGACAATGAGAGATTTACTATTATAATACTAATTACCAATTAGAGATTTTACATGATAGACCGAGAATTACTCCGACAAGTCCTGCTAGAACAAGCGGAATTTACCGTGCCTGCAGATTTCATTCTGCGCGAGATCATCCCAACACTCACCCCGCTCATGTCTTTACCCTCCATTGTGATCATTATGGGCGTTCGCCGCTGTGGAAAATCTACTCTGCTGCATTGGGTACGCCTACAATCTGCAGAAAAAGACTACTATATCAATTTTGACGACGATCGGCTGGTGGATTTCAGCCTAGCCGATTTTCAAACTTTGTATGAACTGATGATAGAAATGTGGGGCAAGCAAACCACTTTCTTTTTCGATGAAATTCAACTGATTCCGGAATGGGAACGCTTTGTAAGACGCTTACATGATCATGGCAATAAAATTTATATTACCGGCTCTAACGCGATCATGTTTAGCAGTGAGCTAGGCACTCGACTCACCGGACGTTATTTGTCGGTGACCATGTTTCCCTATGGATTCAAAGAGTACATCCAATACAAATCACCTGATTTAGGCCCCTATCAACCCACTTCAGAAATCACCGCCAACTATCGACGATTATTTACGGAATTTTTGACAGAAGGCGGGTTCCCTGAATATGTCAAATATTTAGCGCCAGATTACTTACACACTTTGTTTGAAAACATTGTCTATAAAGACATCATCGTGCGTTATAAACTGCCACATGAACGAATCATTCGCTCCTTATTACATTTTTTGGCAAGCAATATTGCTAAAAACATCACTTTTAACGCCTTGAGAAAACCGTTAGGACTCAGTAACAGCAACACGGTTGCCGAATATTGTCACTATTTCCAGAACAGCTTTCTCTGCTTCATGATTAATAAATACTCCCCCTCACTCAAACAACAATATGGCTATGCTAAAAAAATCTACTGGATTGATTTAGCCTTAGCCCAAAAAATTGGTTTTCGCATCAGTGAAGATCGGGGCAGAATGTTAGAAAATGCGGTTTATTTAGAATTATTGCGGCGGGGAAAGGAAATTTATTTTTATCAAGAAAAAAAAGAATGTGATTTTATCATTAAATTTGAGCATCGTATTATTGCCGCAATCCAGGTCACAGTATCTTTGAACGATCCCAAAACAAGAGAACGTGAGATCGCTGGCTTAATCGAAGCCTTAAAAGCCTTTGGCTTAACCCAAGGCATCATTATCACGGAAAATGAAAATGATACGATAACATACGAAGAAGAGGGTCAACTATTTTCGATCATAGTTATGCCAATATGGCGCTGGTTAATAGAACCGCATCTACAAAATGCTTAATGCAGAATTAAACGCCTAATTTCTCTAAGAAAGTGTGAGGTGTGACTATCTCACCGTCAATGCCTAACTCTTGTTTGGCCTCATTTAAGGCACGCTGCTCCCTATTCATGGTTTCTACATCATCGATATTCCACACAATTTGATAAAGTTTCATTTTCCGATGTAAGTCAATAGTTAAAAAATCCACCTCGTACCCACTTTTAGTGACGTAGTAATGAATTTCATGCTTAGAGCGACGCAGTTCTAAATAGATAAAGTTTTCAAAAATACGCCCTAAATTTTGTGAAAAGCTGTTGCTATAAGCATAATACAAACCAGAATCCACCAGATAAATTTTCTTAGGGGATGTTTGTACTTTCCGAATAGACTCTGCAAATAAGGGAACCGTAAAGGCCAAAAAAGCATCTTCAATATAGCCCATATATTCATGCAAAGTATTTTTACTGACACTCATGCCCTGGCTTTTTAAATCATTAAAATATTTATTCACGGAAAATCGGCTAGCGACACTATTCATTAAGGTTTTAATTAAATATTTAATCAAGGTAACATTGGTGATGCCATAACGCTCAATAATATCTCTGAAGATCACTACGTCAACATAATCCTGTAAAATCTGAATTTGATGCTCAAATGACAAACCCATCACTTCCGGAAAACCGCCCTCCTTAAGATATTTCAAAAAATGTTGATGTAACATATCTTGATTTTTTTTAGCGGCCAGTAGAGGAGGAATAACAACTTTTTGTGCGGCCAAATATTCAGTAAAGTTGAAGGGCCAAACTTCCAGTGCGATAGCGCGGCCACGCAATACCGTAGCAATTTCTTTACTCAATAATTTTGCAGAAGAGCCTGTTAAATAAATCTGGGTTCGTCGCGAATCAAAAAAACGCCGAACAACCATGGGCCAATTTTCGACATTTTGAATTTCATCCAAGAATAAATAACAAGGTTGGTCATGGTTTTCTGGATAGAGGGTATAAAAGGCCTCTATTAAATGAGACAAGGTCTGTTCCGTCAGCGGCAATAAACGATCATCTTCTAGATTGAGGTACAAAATTCTGGATAACGGAACGCCGTCCTGCAAAAGCTGTTTAGCGGTTTGCAAGCACAAATAAGTTTTACACGCACGGCGTATGCCGATGGCCACTTTAATTTTATTAGCAACATCAGGAAACTTGGCGTGACGGACAACGCCATTGTGATCGAGCAAGTCAAGCCTGTCTTTTATCTCGGCTAGCAGCGTTTGCATCAAATTCGTAAAAGAGCGCATATGTTATCCCTATTAATAGGGACAGTATAGTGCAGATCTATCCCTCTGTAAAGGGACAGAGGCGTTTCTTTGGGATCGGCCTCATTTTAACCAATACATTTGAGCTATTTTCCGCTCGTATCCCACTGTATTTTAAGGTTTATCCTACAAGAGGGTGAAAATTTGGAATTGAATTCCAAATTTTCACCCTCTTATAGAAATCTTCATGCAAATAAAAACACATTAACCTTTATATTTACCAAAATTTCAGTATAATAGGGGCCCACAAGATAAGGCATTATGCCAAAACCACAATATCATTTTGAGGATACACAGAACTTATGGTAGTTATTCGCTTAAGTCGCACCGGTGCTAAAAAACGCCCTTTTTACCACATTGTCGCTATTGACAGCCGAGAAGCCCGTGATAGTGGCAACTTCATTGAGCGTTTGGGTTATTTTAACCCCATTGCTGCCGGTGGAGAAACCCCTTTACATATTAACAATGAAAGAATTGAGTATTGGAAATCTAAAGGTGCCCAGTATTCCGTGCGTATTCAAGCCTTGTTAAAGCAAGCCAGCTTATCGTCAGAAGCTCTGCTAGCCCAAAAAGCTAAGAAAAAACAGTTAAAAGCCAAGAAAGCTGAGCTGAAAGCGCAAACTGAGACTGCCGCAGAATAAGATAGAGAGTGCCTCGGTGCCATTATGATCGTGATTGGTAAATTAGGGCGCACGCATGGTGTTCAAGGTTGGTTGAAGCTCCACTCATTCACTGAGCCACTTTCCAACGTTTTAGAGTATCAAGCCTACTTTATTCGGCATAAAGCGGACCAACCTTGGCAACCTTTTAACTTTGTCACCAAGCAATTGAGCCCAGCAGCGTTTTTATTAAAGCCCGCCGGTTGTAACACTTTAGAACAGGCTCAACCTTATGTGAACGCTGAATTGGCCGTTGCTCGCGATCAACTTCCTGCCCTAACAGAACAAGAACTTTATTGGGCGGATTTGGAAGGCCTGCGGGTGACTAACTTACAGGGCATAGAGCTGGGCATCATTACCCAGCTGATGGCAACAGGTGCAAATGATGTGTTAGTGGTAAAGGGTGAACGCGAGCGATTGTTACCTTATATTAGTTCAGTGATTCAAAAAGTCGATCCGGCTGAAAAAACGCTACTGGTCGACTGGGATGCGGATTTTTAAATGTGGTTTGGCATTATTAGTATTTTTCCTGAGATGTTTCAAGCTTTACAGTATGGCATTTCAGGCCGCGCGATTGATAAAGGCTTAGTGCAGTTAGACTTTTGGAATCCGCGTGATTTTAGCGAAGATAAACATAGACGCGTGGATGATAGACCCTATGGCGGCGGGCCTGGCATGGTGATGCAAGCACCTCCTTTGCAAGCCGCGATTGATGCAGCTAAGGCACGGCGTCCAGAAGCGAAAGTGATTTTTTTAAGTCCACAGGGAAGATTACTGACACAAACGCAGATCAAACAGTTTGCACAGCACCAACCTGACTTAATCTTACTAAGTGGGCGTTATGAAGGTATTGACGAGCGGTTATTGACATTGGCAGTTGACGAAGAATGGTCTATCGGCGATTATGTACTCAGTGGTGGCGAGCTGCCTAGCATGGTGTTAATGGATGCCATTATTCGGCACTTACCTGGCGCAGTGGGTCATCCTGATGCTGTAGAGCATGATTCTTTTTCACAGGCCTATTTAGATTATCCGCAGTATACCCGTCCCCTCAATTTTAAGGGGTTGGAAGTTCCCGCGGTATTATGCGAAGGGAACCACACAGAAATCGCCAAATGGCGTTTACAGGAATCTATACAAAGAACATGGCAGCGCAGACCTGATTTGGCAAGCCAAATCGCGGCCACTGCGGATCAAACCGTATCGAACGACACAAAGAAAATGAGGAATACTTATGAGTAATATCATTGCTGACTGGGAAAATGCACAGATCACCAATAAACAAATCCCCCGCTTCACCCCTGGCGATACTGTTGTCGTACAAGTCAAAGTCAAAGAAGGCGAACGCGAGCGTTTACAGGCTTTTGAAGGCGTTGTGATTGCTATTCGAAACCGCGGGCTTAATTCTGCTTTTACCGTACGCAAAATTTCTCACGGTGAAGGGGTGGAACGCGTGTTTCAAACCTATAGCCCATTGATCAATAGCATCCAAGTGAAACGTCGAGGCGCTGTCCGCCGCGCGAAGTTGTACTACTTGCGTGAGTTAGAAGGGAAGAAAGCGAGAATTAAAGAAGACATTCAGAAAGCAACGTCGTAAAAGCTGCTGAAGAAGTTTTTAAGCGGGCTAGCAGCCCGCGCTCCCAAGCCCAAGCCATCATTAAGGTTGAGTCTTTTTACAACTTTGAGGAAATACCTCTTAAGCGGGCTATAAACCCATTCTCCTAGGCTCGAGCCATTTATTCGCAAAGCGCCATCTAGGTGAAGCTTTCGTTTTTGATTCGTCTCTACACACTCTGAGATTTGCATACCACATTTCTAAAATTGGCTCGAGCTTGGGAGCGCGGGCTGCTAGCCCGCTGCTTTCCCCGCGAGACATCGAGGTAGTCGCATTTTAAGCACCCTCTAATTTTTTTTGCTTATCCTTCATCTCCATCAATTCCGTTCCCTTTTCACTATTTTCCTCTGAGGAATCTGGTTTATGCACAGAAAATAATACTGTGTGTGACCGTGGAATAGAAAGCCCGGAAGCGTCGGAGAAAACTTTGGGACTTATTGTAGATCCTTCTGCAAGCTCTTTTTTAGGGGTTTCTTTGGGCTCTTTTTTAGGGGTTTCTTTGGGCTCTTTCTTAGGTTTTTCTCCAAATCTTCATAAATTTTTAATGCGCCTTGAGCCTTTGGCGTCAGCTTAAATTCTTTTGTATTATTGTGTTTGGCTGCTCTTAACAGCTCTGCCATATGCTCTCGAATATAATTCTCTTTACCTGCATTCAAGTTTCCATCTTCAAAAACTTCAAACAGCTTCACAACCCCTGAACCGCGTTGACCTTGTTTTTGATCCTTAGGTCGCAGTAAATATGCTAGCTTAGCACTCATGTTGGGCGTCAAAGATTTTTCTTTTTCTCGGGTAAAGGGCACGTCGATTAAGGTTTCACCAGCTGAGGTCGTGCATTCTTGAGCGGTCAATGAAGGCTCTGTAAGCTCCCTATTAAATTGATGGGCCAACTTAACACGGTAAACATCAGCAAGCGCATGGATTTGCAAAGCCACGACAGAATGCTGCTCGTCCAGTAAATGACGAAATATATTGTGTTCCTTAGGTTTTACTAGAGTTTTTAGTGTAGAGTTCTGCCCAAGCAATTGTGAAGCATCTTCCCCTGCCATGCGCACTGCAGAATTAAGCGTTGAACGTATTTGTGACCAAGTAGTAGACACTACACACTTATGATGAGTCAGTATCGCTTTTAGGTTTTGAACCACTTCAGGCGTTACTTTACAAGGATGACTTTCGCAGAAATCATTTAAAACCTTGAGTAGAGCTTCGCTTTCGAATTTTTTCTTAGCAATTTCTTCTTCCAGCTTCTTTAACTGAGTCAGAAAACCCTTAACAGCTTGATGTTCTGGCTCTGTCTCAGCAGGCTCTAAGATCATCGTTATCGCATTTTGAAAAGCGCTAAGGTGTAGGAGGGTTTAATGGTTTTGAATTCTGAAGGTGTGTGCGCCATACTGATCTCTCATGTTAATCTTTGACTACGTTACACCACTAAGCTTAACTGAATCTTAAAGCGTCTCTTTAATAAACGGCACGGTCAATCGTCTTTGGGCGGCAAAAGAAGCCTCATCCAGTTTTTCTAAAGCGCGGAATAAGGCGGGGGTATCGCGGGGATAATGGTGTAATAAATAATGGGCGGCTTCAGGCGCTAACTCCAACCCTTTATCTTGGGCGCGCAATTGTAAGGCGCGGATTTTTTCTTCATCCGCGAGCGGGTGAACGGTGAGGATGGTGCTGGCAGCCAACCGCGAAACTAAGTCTGGCAATCCACAAGGCAGCTGTGCAGGAGACACATGCGAGGCAATCAACAAGTTTTTTCCGGCCAATTGTAATCGATTATAACAATGGAATAAGGCTTCTTCCCAAGCGCGAAGACCACATACCCGCTCAATGTCGTCTAAACAGACCCAATCTAAATTTTCGACCCCTTCTAAAATTTGCGGAGAATCCTGTAACTGCCGTAATGGCAAATAAATCGTAGACTTACCCAATTGGGTAAGCGCATGGCAAGTTGCGGATAACAAATGGGTTAAACCCGTACCGTACCCCCCCACCAGATAAATCCCAAAATCTGCAGTGGCAGGCCCTTCGATCCTTTCCTGCAAATAGCCGACGGTGGGTCCATTATCCCCCTTTACAAAATTCGCAAAAGTGCTCGCATCCAGCCATTTTAACGGCAGGGTTAGTTGGCGGGGCGTGAATTTCATTGATCTATTCCTTCTGAACTTTTACCATAGAGGGACATTCTATCGCGACTTTGACATAAATCAAAAGGCTAAAACCATGACCAAAACTCCTCTCACCTATGCAGACGCCGGCGTGAATATTGCGGCAGGTAATCAATTGGTGGAAAACATTAAGCCCATTGCCCGTAAAACTCAGCGTCCTGGCGTGTTAGCGGGATTAGGCGGATTTGGCGCCTTATTCGAACTGCCTGTAGCGCAATATCAAAATCCCATCCTCGTCTCTTCGACGGATGGGGTCGGGACCAAATTAAAATTAGCCTTAGAACTGAACCAACACGATACCATTGGCATTGACTTAGTCGCCATGTGCGTGAACGACATCATTGTTCAAGGGGCTGAACCTTTATTCTTTTTAGATTATTATGCCACCGGTCAGTTATCGTTAGAAACTGCCACCGCGGTGCTACAAGGCATTGGCAAGGGCTGTGAAGACGCAGGCGCCGCTCTAGTGGGTGGCGAAACCGCTGAGATGCCAGGGCTCTATCACGCGCAAGATTATGACTTGGCAGGATTTGCGGTGGGTATTGTCGAAAAAAGCCAGCTGATCGATGGTAGTCGCGTTCAACCGGGTGATAGCGTTATTGGAATTGCCGCTTCTGGCGTGCATGCGAATGGATTTTCACTGGTGCGTAAAATTTTGGATCAGCATAGCATTCCACTGTCTACACCGTTTGAAGATAAAACTTTGGGAGAGACTTTACTCACGCCGACACGGATTTATGTCAAACCCCTTTTAACATTGCTCAAGCAAGTGCCCGTGCATGCCATGGCGCATATTACCGGAGGGGGATTGTTGGAAAATCTCCCTCGAGTATTGCCTGATCATACTCAAGCGCAACTTCATCGTCACGCATGGCAAGCGCCTAAAATTTTTGATTGGATTCAACAACAGGGCAATATTGCATCCCACGAAATGTACCGCACGTTTAATTGCGGGATTGGCATGACGCTCTGCGTGCCTGAATCTGCCGTGGCACAAACACTGCAGATCCTTCACGATGCGGGAGAAACTGCCTGGGTTTTAGGACAAATCGCTCCATCTACTGACAAAAAACCGCACGTTATCATCCATGAATAAACCACTGACATTAGCCGTGTTAATTTCCGGGAATGGCAGTAATCTTCAAGCGATCATGGACGCGATTACGGACGGATTACCCGCCAAGATCGCCGTTGTCATCAGCAATCGCAAAGATGCCTACGGATTAGTGCGCGCTCAACAAGCAGGTATTCCAACGCATGTTTTATTATCAGGCGATTATCCCGATCGATTCAGTTTTGACCAAGCGCTGCAAAATTGTCTGGCGTCTTATCAGCCCGATTTGATTATTCTGGCGGGATTTATGCGCATCTTAGGCGCAGATTTTATCAGCCATTTTTCCCAGCGGATTTTAAATATTCATCCTTCGCTATTGCCGAAATACCCGGGGTTGCATACCCACCAACAAGTTTTAGCCCAAGGCGATCAACAGCACGGCGCTACTGTTCACGTGGTGACAGAGGTATTGGATGGAGGACCCATTATTGCTTATGCTGCGCTCGAGGTTGCGCCAGCAGACACTGTGGAATCCCTGCAAGCTAAAGTCCATCAACTGGAGCATAAACTCTATCCTTATGTGATCAGGCTGTTCGCCACACAACACTTGCAGATTGGGCAGGATTGTGTGATCCTTAACGGCAATTTATTGCCCCCCCAAGGTTTAGAATATAAAGAGGGAATTTATGGTCAAATCTGAACTGATTTATCGCATTGCCGAAAAACAAGAAAACCTCACGCTTGAAGATATTGAGATCAGCATTAATACCACTTTAGATTGTCTTTGTGATGCTTTAGGGCAAGGAAAGCGCATTGAAATTCGCGGCTTTGGCAGTTTTAGCTTGCGACATCGACGCGCACGCACAGCCAGAAATCCTAAAACGGGCAATCCGGTTAAGACAGAAGATAAATTTTCGATTCGTTTTAAGCCGGGGTTAGAATTACGGGATAAGGTTAACGAAACCTGAATGAACCCCTCATAATGAAACCCCTCATCCGGCCTCACGGCCACCTTCTCCCACAAGGGGAGAAGGAAACAGCTCACCACTCTAAGCTTTATGGTATTTCTAGCTTTTTTGGAAATTCCACGCACATATTCATCATAAAGACTTTTGAAAGAATGACGTGAGAGAAGTGGAGTCTTTCAATAGTGGGACAGAATCTTGAGAGGATGATGATGAAAATGAAGAGGATGCGGATGGGGGAGGTAAAAAGGAGGATTGACTGACCCCCATCAATTGAGCAGAACTGCCTCCAATTGGCTTATAACCGTACGCAGCTGCATTCTTGTAATACACTTGTGCCTCTTCTCGTTGACCCCTGGGCTCAATCTCAGCGCCCAGCGAGTATTGAGCTTTGCCGAGTCGAAGCTCTGCCAATTCAACTTCAATCCTCAAGCGGGTTGCTTCGCTGACAAAATGACTCGAATGCGCAACCGCTAATGCTGACTGATAATAAGCGATCGCCTTTTCTGGATTTCGCGGTACACCTCTGCCTGTTTTATAAAGTCTCGCTAATGCATGGCTTGCATGGCAGCTACCCTGTAACGCTGCGAGCTCATATAAAGAAACCGCCCTTTTTAAATTTTGAGCTATTCCACCCTCTCCTACTACAAGAATTTCAGCTAGCGCAAATGCCGCTAGCGCTGCCGCTCCAAGCGGACGACCTGGCTGATCAGTCACGTCTGGAGACTCTCCAGCCAGTAATGCTAATTCAAAGTAGTAAATCGCTTTTTTCAAGTCTTGCGCAACACCTTTTTTTTCATTTCCTTCTCTGTATATTTTTCCTAATTGAAAACACGCATTAGAATGTTTTTCAGCAATCAACTCATAACATTCAATCGCTTTTTTTAAGGATTGTACTGGTTCATCATTTTCATAGGTAAGACCTAATTGATAACGCGCCTCTAACATCCCTGCATCCGCCGCCTCTGTAAAAAGCCTTATCATCTCATGTGTTTTTTGAATGTCATCATAATCATCATAAAGTACTGCCAAATCATATTTTGCTTGAACGCTGCCGCCTTCTATTGCCAACTTAAAGAGAGTTTCCGCTGCAGCTTCAGCCCTATCTTCCTCAATACCTTCTCTATTTTTATACATCTGCCCCAGCATGCACATTGCTTCAGGAAGACCTAGACTGACGGCCTCTTGTAAGCATTTGATCGTCTCTCTTAAAAAGTAACCTTTTTTTTCACCTTTGTCACTTTGATATAATTTATAATGTTGCTTTGCCAATTCAAACTGAATTTTTGCATCTATTAATTCTAATGGAGATTCTTTCGAATCTTTCATTTTCTTTTCTTTCTCTTTTTCTACTACAGATTCAGCTTTGCGTTTTTGTTTTTTTTTCATTTCACTTGATAAATTCACTCTATCACCCCTCTCTTTAGATTAATCATTAAAAACCACTCACACTTCAACAAATGTATCCATCCCTTAAGCCACAGGCAGCGTCACGCCCTTCTGCCCTTGATACTTACCCTTTCGATCTTTATAAGATGTTTCACAGACTTGATCCGATTCAAAAAACAGCATTTGCGCTACGCCTTCATTGGCATAAATCTTGGCAGGCAGATTGGTGGTGTTCGAAAACTCCAACGTGACATGCCCTTCCCATTCGGGTTCTAACGGTGTGACGTTCACGATAATGCCACAGCGCGCATAAGTCGATTTCCCCACACAGATGGTTAAAATATTGCGTGGAATGCGAAAATATTCTACTGTTCTGGCGAGCACAAAAGAATTTGGGGGGATAATACAGACATCCGTTTGCAGATCAATAAAACTGCGACCGTCAAACGCTTTAGGATCGACCACTGCGGAATTAATATTGGTGAACACCTTAAATTCTCGCGCACAACGCACATCATATCCATAACTGGATGTCCCATAAGACACAATTTTTTCATTCGCAGTGTTGTAACGCGCTTGCTGGGGCGCGAAGGGTTCGATCATCTGGTGAGATTGGGCCATTTGACGAATCCATTGATCTGATTTAATACTCATGTTTCTCTCACAATTTTGGGGAATTTACTGGCATAACTTTTGGGTCGATTGAGCAACTGTATTGCGATTTTTCTGGCCACGGTTCGATATTGCTCGGCGATGGCGGAAGTGGGTTCTGCGATGACAATCGGCACTCCAGCATCGGCATGCGTACGAATGGACCGCGCCAACGGCAATTGTCCTAATAATGCAACTCCACAGGCCTGACTGAGCGCTTCAGCCCCCCCTTCACCAAAAATAGGGCTGGCATGACCACACGCCTCACACACATGAACACTCATATTTTCAATCACGCCCAATAATGGAATGGAAACTTTTTTGAACATTTCCAACCCTTTGCGCACATCTAATAATGCAATATCTTGAGGTGTGGTGACAAGCACAGCACCACTCACCGGAATTTTTTGCGCAAGTGTTAAGGCAATATCACCCGTCCCCGGCGGCATATCGATCAATAAATAATCTAATGGATCCCAAGCGGTTTCTCTCGCCAATTGTTGCAGCGCGCTGCTGACCATCGGCCCGCGCCATACCATGGGTGTCTCTGCTGCCACTAAGTAGCCCATAGACATGGTTTGAATGCCATGCGCCCAGACCGGAGGGATGGATTTACTTTCAGGCACAATGGGTTGAGTCACACCCAACATCTGCGGTTGATTCGGGCCATAAATATCCGCGTCTAACAGCCCCACCCGCGCGCCTGCCACACTGAGCGCAACCGCTAAATTAACCGCCGTGGTCGATTTACCCACTCCCCCTTTGCCAGAAGCTACCGCAATGACATTTTTAACGCCGGTAATGGGTAACACGCCAGGTTGACAAGCACGTGCATCAATCCGCCAACTGAGGTCAAATCGTATGTCGGCAATGCCTGAAGCAGCTTGAAGTTTCGTGCGCACGGGGTCTAATAATTCAGCCTGAATATCCGCCGCAGGGTAGGGTAAATTTAAACGAATGGCGATGTGTTGGGGTGTAGCCAAAAATTGTTCTACAATTTTTAACTCGCCCCAGGTTTTATGGAGGTAAGGGTCTGGATGTTGAAGGAGGATTTGTTCTAGTGACATGGGGATTATATTACACTGTGCTAAGGGCTTTTTCCAGTATCGTAGCGATGCTGGTTTTGTTAGCGAGCTAGCAGCCCCCGCTCCCAGGCTCGAGCCTCATCAAGTTAAACCTAACGTCGAACTTTGAGGTTCTTTCGTCGTTTTTGAATTTTTCGATGTAGTTGACTGAGAACTTAAATGAAAAAATGACGCCCGTTGCTCAGAAGACCCCATTGGAGTTGGTAAGCTGGGGCTTGGATTAAAAATGCCAGAGCTACTGAGATCACGCTCAGACTGCTCAGCCTGCTCTTGTAGGTAGTCAAAAAACTGACTTTCTATCTGGGCACTTTTACCTGCAGGAAGGATACCTCTCTCCTCCGCTTCTTTATAATATTTTACCGACTCTCCCAAATTAGGTTTCATTTCTCCTAACCCTTTTTCATAAATGAGTGCTAAGGCAAAAGATGCCCACGCAAATCCTTGCCTAGCAGCAGACTGATATAAAGAGACTATTTTTTGGGGATTACAGGGATACTCATTATATTGATAAAGTCGCGCTAAATTATATTTTGCGAAAGGGTTTCCTTCATCAGCTGCTAATTCGTAACATTGTAGGGACATTTTTAAGTCTTGCTTTACATGCTGGCCTAATTCATACAATATACCTAACTGATTGTTAAGCCCAGATAATTCTTCATACTCACGATATAATTGGATGATTTTTTCAAAATCCTCTCGCCTCTCATATTGAGCCTTTAATTCTACCAAAGCCTGCATCAGTGTAGAGCCATCATGCTCTAATAGTTTTTTATAAAACACCCCTGCTTTTTTAAAATCTTGCACCACCAACACGCCTTTTGCATACATATTGCCCAGATAAATATTAGCAACTGGCAACCCCTTTTCTACAGCCAATTGATAGTTTCGTTCTGCTTCTAGCGGATTTTTTTCAATTTCAGATAAGTTCCCTAAGGAGATTAAAGCTTGATGGATTTGATGATCTGCGGCTTCTTGATATAATTTTTTAGCTTCCGGCAGGCTCCTTTCTACACCCATTCCGTTTTGATAATATTGACCCAGTTTGAGGGAGGCTTCAAAATTGTGTTGTTCTCTCGCCTTTTGAAAACATTGAATCGCTCTCTTTAAATCTCCATGACTCTCATTTTCGTGTCGATGGCGATTATAATTTTTCTCATATAATAATCCTGTTTGAAATAGCGCTTTCTTATGCCCCTTGACGTATGCATCCTTGTAAGTATATCCTGCGCTAACAAAATCTTCTTCGGTACCATAACCAAATTCATAACATAGCCCTAAAACATAATGAGCTTCGACACTTCCTTTCGCAATTAAAGCTTTCGCGTCACTAAAAGCTTTTTTTCTCTCCGAAAGACTACTACTGTTCAACTTCGCGAGCATAAGAGCTTCTTGGCTTGTTAAATCAGAAGGATGATTGCTTGCGCCTAATTTTAATTTTTTATCAAGCTCTTGAGTCGTGGGAGATGTGGGTTTACGCTTTTTAGGTGCACCATTTTTTTGAAACATTTTATACCTACCCTTAACTAAGATACAAAAGCTGCTTAAGCAACAATGGCCAAGACAATGATCTAGGACCAGCGGAAAAATTTGCTAAACTATACCATAAAATACTTATAAAAACATAATTTTTTATTGCAATAATCGCCATACATCGCTCCCTATCAAGCAGGCATTCAATCGGGAAAAATACCGTATTGGTTTCAGCGAACATTTTTAGCATACTGGATACGTTAACTGAGAAAGGCTTTATGGTTCAATTCCTCTACCAACGTTTGCTACAATTTTGGCATGGGTTATTCCCCAGCTTTTGTTTGCTATGCCGTTTGCACAGCAGCGGGGGTCAATTGCTGTGTGTCGACTGTTATCGCAGCTTGCCCTGGCTACAGGCTTGTTGTGTTCGATGTGGCAATGTGTTGTCTCACGCGGATTTAAATCTCTGTGGACATTGTCTAAAGCAGCCGCCTTTATGGCAAACGACGCTTGCTGCTTGCCAGTATCAAACACCCGTGATCACATTCATTCATCGCCTTAAATTTCAAAAACAATTGATTTATGCTCAGCTATTAGCCCAATTGTTACTGGGCAAATTACAAAGTTATTATCAATATCATGCGTTACCAGAATGTATTATTCCCGTGCCTTTACACCCGCAACGACTAAAAGAACGCGGCTTTAACCAAGTGGTGGAAATTGCGCGCATTCTCAGCAAAAAATTACAAATTCCTCTCAATAGATATCATGGTTTGCGGATTCATGCCACTTTACCCCAAGCGCATTTAAGTCAATCACAGCGCCAACAAAATGTTACAAAAGCGTTTAAAATTCAACCCGGATTTAAATTTAAATATGTCGCGATTATAGATGATGTTGTCACGACAGGGAATACCATTCTGGCTTTTGCCCAGGCACTACGACAAGCCGGGGTAGAAAACATTGCCGTATGGTGTTGTGCCCATACCCAGATGCTAAAGAACGTGATATGATGCAAGCCCATTTGGTTGAGCTTTTTGAAGGCCAGAGTATGTCAGAATTTCAAGATTGGTTAACTCAGCAATTACACATCCCCATCCGACACATTGCTCCCTTAGCGCCCGATGCGGGCTTTCGACGATACTATCGTTTGCAATTGGCGGATAACACCTCCCTGATTGCTGTCGACTCACCACCTGCCACTGAAAATAATGCTGCGTTTGTCGCCATTGCTCAATTATTTGCGCAAAAAAACTTATGCGTGCCGACTATTTTGGCAGCCGATATTGATAAGGGATATTTACTCCTGAGCGACTTAGGCGATCGGCATTATCATGAGCATCTCACCCTAGCAACCGCCGACGCGCTTTATGGATCTGCTATCGAAAAACTGCTGCACATTCAAACCATTGCGCAAACTCAGGACTGGCAGTTTCCATTGTTTAACCACGCCTTATTAATGGAAGAATTAACGAGATTTCAGGAATGGTATCTCGTTAAACATTTACAATTGGACTTGACAGCTGAAGACCATAGGGTTTTAGAAACTGCCTTTACTCTATTAGTGAATTCTGCTTTAGAACAACCACAAGTGTGTGTGCATAGAGATTATCATTCGCGCAATTTAATGGTGATGCCACAGAATGAAGTGGGGATTTTGGATTTTCAAGATGCGGTGTGGGGGCCGATCACCTATGATTTAGTGTCTTTATTGCGTGATCGTTATTTTGACTGGCCGGCTGAAAAAATATCGCAATGGGTTTTGAGCTATTACGCACAAGCACAGGCCGCTCAGTTGCTACCTTTATCGGTTTCTCAAGCCCAATTTTTGCAATGGTTTGATTGGATGGGACTACAACGACATTTAAAGATGCTGTATATTTTTGCCCGAAAATGGCATAGGGACCATAATCCTAATTATTTAGCGATTATGCCAAGGAGTTTGGCATTTGTTAAAGCAGCGGTTCAGGGTTATAAGGAATTTGAACCGTTGGATAGATTATTGATTCAGTATCGAGTTTATGAAGAAGGGTAGTGGGGGTTTTGTTACCCCTCATCCGCCCTATCGGGCACCTTCTCCCACAAGGGGAGAAGGAAACAGCTCGCCACTCCCATCTTCCAGAATCAGATCACTTTTAGGCGCTTAAGGATTGAGATCACGAACATCATTCTTTCTGTCAGGAGCTAAGGTATGAGCAAATCGCCCTCTGAATCCAAATTCCCAAGTAAACTTAAGCAATATATTGATCAATTGTTTGAATTAATTGGTACTATTTCTGATCCACCCCTATCTGCAGAGCAAATCGAAAAAATACAAGCACATATTGCAAAGCCCTGCTTAAATGAATTTGAAAAACCTTTTGAATTTTCGAGCATCCAAGAATGTTTTGGACAACGATTTGACTGCCTCCAAAATTCTCGAAACAAGCATTTTTTATTCCGTGGATTTCAGGCTTTAATGAGAGGACTTAAAGAAGACAGCCCTTTCTTTTTAAGAGGAACTATTAAAAATAACCCCTGGGCTAAGTTGTTTTATTTACATTATGCTAAAGAGGTCGGCTTTCGGCAGCAATTGATAAACTTGATCAAGAGAGATACTAAAGCGCCCTATGATTTTTCTGATCTAAAAAACAGTTTCATACAAATGGAGCCCATTTTTGAATATATATTGAAACATGATAATTTTCAAAAAAATAAATTCCAATCTGAAATTTTTTCTTCTGTCACTCCAGTCACTATACCTATTAAAACGGGTTCTTCCCCACCAAAAAAATCATCTAGCGTAACCAGAAGCTTCATTCGAATTTTTTGTTTTCCAGTTCTTGCCCCTTATCATAAAATTGACTTTAAAAATTCCGGTCAAAAAGAAAATATAGATGAACTTAGAAAACTATTTACACCTGTTAAAGCACATCTGCCCCCCCCAGAAAATAAACCCGCATCCTCTCCCTCATCACCCTATCCAACGCGCAAAAAAAGTCTCAGCCACAGCCCAAGGACGCCACGCTCTCCTGGGCTTACCAGAACCCTGAGCCCTAGATCACCAGCACCTGGGACTGGAGCCACTTCCTTAAGAAAAAATAGTTTAAGCAGCAGCTCAGACACCAGTAGTCCAAGATTCAGTCCTAGAATAAGCCCAACCGTCGGCGGCCAAACATTTTTCCCATCCCCCCCGAGTTCAGATCTCACCACCCGAAAAAGAAGTCTTTCAGACATACAAGTGAAGGATGAAAAAACACAATGCCAAGAATTTATTGGGGAGTTAAACCAGATAACCAAAATGGGGATACCCGTTTCTTCTACTTTAACAACTCACCCATTCAATACGTTCACGCCCGATCTTTCAGAGCGTGCGTCTTTTGAAACCGCTTTTGAGCTCGCTTTAAAGGAGGATAAACAAAAAAATAACAGGGAACTGGAAGACCATTCGCAAAAAATATTTTCCTATTGCCAAATTGTATTTAATACCTTTGACACAGGTGATTTCTTTTTAAACCATTACACAAAATTCAATTTCTGCGCAGAACTCCTTTATGTCCAATTTGCTAAACAAGTGGGTTTTTATGAGGCGCTTTTACAGTTAAATCCATCTGCTGAGATTGAAGAATCTAAAAAATTCACTGAAGCTTTTGAAAAAATGCGAAGCGTTTTTGCGTTAGCCTTAAAACATCCTACTTTTTCTTTAGACACGGATTTAGATGAGAGCGAAAAAGTCAAAAAAATTGCCGGGGTTTTATGCTTTCCTATTATTTCGCGACGTAGCTTACTCGCTCGTAGCGAATCACGGCGCAGCCTGCACACTTCAAGTGAATCTCATTTATTCCCTATTCCTGAAGGATCTTGCGAGACCTCTCCGAAAGATTCTAAAGATTCTCCTGAACAAACCACACGCGTTGTCGGGCAGGGAGAGTTTACAGAATTTAACACGACTAAGTCTTCAGAATCTTTGGAAAAAAAATCCAGTGTATCGGAGCAGAAAGAAAAATTACCTGTATGGGAGCAACCTGTCGTTTTAGAGCAATTTAAAACGCTGCTACCATTGGTTCCAGAAGCAGCTTATGAAAGATTTGAAAAAAGCCAGTTACACCCATTACCCAGAACAGACTCTTCCAGTTCAATGGGCTCCAGCTCTCCTGCCAGTTCTCCTTCAATAGAAACCAGAACTTTTACGCCAGACCCTGTAACTAACCCGCCGCCAAACCCAGTCGTTCATATAGACACCCCCACACCTTATTTTCGAACGTTAGGAGACTCTCAAGGCCAAACTGACGCTAGCCCTCTAGCGTTGGGAACTCGATCTATAGAATCTAAAGAACCCGAGCATCCACCCACACCAGTTACAAATTCTGAACCTGGTGCTGAAAATTCAGCACCTACCCCACCTGACAATTCTCAAGCTACATTCGTCGGTTCTGGACCCTCGGAGTCAAAATTAGCTTCATCACCTCCGACCTCACCTACAGATAACCCTCAATTTAACGCACCAGGGGAAGGCCTCACAACACCGCTCCTCACTGTCGATACAGGCTCAGATGAAATACAAATAGGTTTCTTCAAAAAACATAAAAAAGCGCTTTACCTCACAATGAGCGCGGAATTGGCGATAGGTTTTTCAATCCTTGCACTTGCCACCTATTCGCATTTTGCCGGACAAAATTTATTGCTGCACCCTGTGCCGATGATTGATTTGCCGACATACCAAGCAGCACTTTGTTTGGCGGGGGCAATTGCGGTGATGAGTGTGGTTTATTTGGCGGGGTGTAAAGTTCGGGAGACGTATTGTGCGCCGGCGGATGAGATATCTTCTCCAAAGTGAGATGAGTTGTATCCAATCAGCAACATCCTAAGGAAAGCTTGAGTTTAAAATATAGGCAGGAGGCGTCGTCCTCGCAGGATGCGGGGATCCAGATTACAAGGATGTAAAGTTTCGCTTCCTGCAGACTGGATCCCGGCATCCATGCCGGGACGACGCCGAGGCTTTTAAGCCTCATCTACAGTTCCTAGCGGCTCTAAGTCTCGTTGCAATTAACGTTTGCCTTTCAGCAATTGAATAACTTGCTTTAAATCCGCTTCAGTATTGACATCGATGGGGACGCCTGCATGAGCTTCGGTTAAGTGGACGCGGCCGCCATTCCAGAGCACTCTTAATTGCTCGAGCTGCTCCATTTCTTCTAGAGGTGACACTTCCCATTCCATATATTCTTGTAAAAAATTCACGCGATAGGCATAAATTCCCACATGACGAAAATGGGCGGTCATTAATTTTTGGTTTTTTTCGGGAGGCATGTGGAAATGTTCCCTGTCCCATGCCACGGGGGCGCGGCTAAAATATAAGGCATAGCCACGTTTATTCATCACCACTTTGACGTGATGCGGGTTGAATAATTCTTCGATGGTTTTAATAGGTTCGTAGAGGGTGGCGACGCGGGCGTTGGGATATTTTTCTAAATCTTCTGCGACTTGTCGAATAACTGAAGGCGGCACTAAAGGCTCATCGCCCTGTAAGTTGACGATGATATCATCTTCAAGATAACCCAATGCGACAACGGCTTCGGCCAAACGTTCTGTGCCGCTTCGATGTTCTGGTGCTGTCATACAAACGGTTGCGCCAAAACCTTCTGCGGCTTTACGAATTCGGTCATCATCAGTGGCAATGATCACGTCTTCGGCGCCACTTTCGGCGGCACGCTCGTAGACGTGTTGAATCATGGGTTTGCCGAGAATATCTGCTAAAACTTTACCGGGAAATCGAGTTGATGCGAATCTTGCTGGAATGATGACTTTAAAACCCATACACTTCTCCCCTCAGTCAGTAATACAACGCGCCTGCTCTTCTAGCATGACAGGAATCTGATCGCGAATAGGATAAGCCAGTTTGTCTACCTGACAGATGAGTTCTTGCGAATCTTTGGAATACAGCAACTTCCCTTTGCAAACTGGGCAAGCGAGTATATCTAACAATTTACCATCCACAATACCAAACCTCTTATGGTCGGGACGGCAGGATTTGAACCTGCGACCCCTTGCACCCCATGCAAGTGCGCTACCAAACTGCGCTACGCCCCGGTTGGTTGTAATTCCGTTACGATGCCTTCTAATTCCGTTAATAAATTTCGTAATTTTGCCAAAGTCCCTTGAGGTTTAACAGTGCTCTGCTGTAATTGCGAACGTGCGCCCTCAATGGTAAAACCTTGTAAATACAATAAATCTTTAATTTTAACAACTAATAAAACATCTTTACGTTGATAAAAGCGCCGATTACCTTTACGTTTAACTGGTTGTAGTTGGAAAAACTCTTGCTCCCAAAACCGTAACACGTGCGGCTTTAAGTCACAAAGCTTGGCGACTTCACCAATATTAAAATACAACTTGTTCGGAATCGAAACAGTTTCTGGGTTTTGCCTGTTAACTGCTGGGCAATTCCTCAGGTTCTTCCCTGGATTGTCTTGCATAGGTGCCTACCTTGGCTTTAAGTTTTTCCCCCGCCTTAAAAGTCACCACGGTTCTGGGAGAAATAGTGGCTTCCTCACCAGTTCTAGGATTCCTTCCAGGACGTTCCCCTTTCTTTCGCAAGCTAAACACACCAAAACCTGATAATTTAACTTCCTCTCCTTGTTGTAACACTTCACTGATTTCAGTAAAAAGCGATTCCACCACATCTTTGGCTTCGCGCTTATTAATGCCAAGCGTTTTATGCAAATGCTCGACCAATTCCGCTTTTGTCAGTGCCATTGAGCTAAGCCCTCAAGTGTACTTGATAATTCTGAGCGAGTGTGGCAATGATCCTTTCGATTGCGACCTCAACTTCCTGATCCACTAGAGTTCTTGATGCTAACTGAAACGTCAAGCCCAACGCAAGGCTTTTTTTATTTTTTTCAATTCCTGGTCCTCGGTAAACATCAAACAGTTGTAAGCTGTGTAACAACTCCCCCGCAGTTTGCACGATGGTATCGTAAACGGCTTGATAAACAATGGCTTCATCCATCACTAAGGCTAAATCGCGACGGATGGACGGGAACTTCGATGGCGTTCGATACTCGGGCATTTCGGCGTGCGCTGTCGCTGCTAAATCCAGTTCAAACAGATAAACTGGCATCACGAATCCAAGTTTTTGTTGTAATTCTGGATGTAATCGGCCGACCCATCCTAACGGTTGTTGGGTAGCACGATAGCGCAGTTGCGCGGATTGTCCGGGATGCAACGCGGGATGTAATGTGGCAGCGCTCCATTCAATATGCTGTGCTTGGCCGTTAAATTCCAATAACGCTTCAACATCGCCTTTCAGATCAAAAAAATCTACGGCTCGCTTAGGCAAACCCCATTGTTCAGTCGCGGCATGACCGAGACTGATGCCCGCCAATCGTGGGATTTGATGCGGCGCTGTTGAATCGGCTGTTGGGATAAAACAGACACCGGTTTCAAATAAACGCATTTGTGATTGCTGTCGATGCAAATTGAATAAAGCGGATTGAAGGAGCCCAGGCCATAGACTGGTACGCATCACAGACAACTCAGCTGAAATCGGATTTTTCAGCACTAAACCGGGTTGTTCTGGCGAAATCGCCTGCGCTAAATGCGGCGCAACAAAACTATAATTAATCGCTTCCGAATAACCGCGATCTAACCAAAAGGCGCGCATCCGTTCAGAACTGAGCGTCTGTTCAGATACGACCGGCATTTGTAAAGGCGCAGATAAATGCGTGGCAGGGATTTGATTATACCCATAGACTCGCGCTAATTCTTCGATGAGATCGATTTCGGATTTTAGATCAAAACGGTAAGCAGGCGGCGTCACTTCCCATCCTGCTGCATTATCTGCCACCGTCATTTGCAAACGTTGCTGTAAAATATTTTTGACTACTGCATCGGTTAGTTCGATCCCTAAAATGCGTTTAATTCTCGCGCGTCGTAACACTATTTTTTGCGGTGCTGGAAAAGTGTTTGAATCGACTAATTTCACCCCTTCACTGGCTTCACCGCCGACAATGTCGAGCAACAGTGCTGTGGCTCTTTCTAAAGCCACTGCTGCCAGTTGTGGATCTACCCCGCGTTCAAAACGATGCGCTGCATCACTTTGCAGTGATAATCGTCTCACGGTAGGTGAAATCACTTCCGGCGTAAAAAAAGCGCTTTCGAGAAATAAGTCCGTCGTTGTTGCGGTCACAGCCGATTGAGCGCCGCCCATAATGCCAGCTAAGGCGAGAGGCTGGCTGTTATCCGCAATCACTAAATCGGTGTCTTGGCAGGTAATGGTTTTACCGTCTAATAACGTGATCGTTTCTGAAGGTTTGGCAGTGCGAATTTGAATGGCGGAATCAATTTTGGATAAATCAAATGCATGTAAAGGTTGTCCCAATTCCAGCATCACATAATTGGTGACATCGACCACTGGATGCACACTACGCAACCCACAGCGTTGCAAACGTTCTGTTAACCACAACGGCGTTGCTGCATCGGTGCGAATCTGCCGAATCACTCGACCGGTATAATGCGGGCAACCTGCAGGGCTGTTGAGCGTGACGGGTAAACTGGGGAAAGTGCCTGGTACGGAAGCAATCACGGGCTCAGTCATTGCGCATTCTGTCAACGCCGCAATTTCGCGCGCTAATCCTTTGACACTGAGACAATCGCCACGATTAGGCGTGACGTTCACTTCGATTACTGTATCGGGTAATTTCAAATAGTCTTGTAATGCCGTGCCAGTCGGTGCATCAGCAGGAAGCTCTAAAATACCTTCTGAAGCGTCAGCTAACCCTAATTCTGCCGCAGAACACAACATGCCGTAAGATTCCACGCCACGAATTTTAGCTTGTTTGATTTTAAAATCGCCTGGCAATACCGCACCGATTAAAGCGACAGCGACTTTCAATTGGGGACGTACATTGTTCGCGCCACACACAATTTGCAACACTTCGTTAGGCGCAACTTGAACTTCACAGACATTTAATTTATCGGCTTGCGCATGTTTGGTGACTGTCAATACCTGACCGATTTTCACTTGAGGCGTCAACTGCGCTCCCAACGGAATGAGGGCTTCCACTTCCAAACCGGCTTGCGTTAATTGTTCGGCAATTGCTGATAAGGATAATGCGGGGTTTACCCATTCTTTTAACCACTGTGCACTGATCTTCATAAAGAACTCGGCCTTAAAAAACGTAGATCATTTTCGAATAGTTTTCGCAGATCATCGATGCCGTAGCGCAACATCGCTAAACGATCAATGCCAATTCCAAAGGCAAATCCGCTATAGCGTTCAGGGTCGATATTGCACATGCTTAACACATTGGGATGAACCATACCTGCGCCCAATACTTCAATCCAACCACTATGGCTACATAAGCGGCAACCCTGCCCTTGACACAAGACGCAAGCGATATCGGCTTCAGCAGAAGGTTCTGTAAAAGGAAAATAAGAGGCACGAAAACGAAAATCGAGTTCTCGTTCAAATAATCGATTTAAAAAATCTTGCAACATGCCTTTGAGATCAGCAAACGTGCAATGCTCATCGACCACTAATCCTTCCAACTGATGAAACATCGGCGTATGCGTTTGATCTGAATCACAACGATATACGCGACCCGGTGTAATAATCCGCAAAGGCGGCTGGCTTTGCTCCATCACGCGAATTTGCACTGAAGAAGTATGGGTGCGCAATAATAATCCGTTCTCAAAATAAAACGTATCGTGCATGGCGCGTGCAGGGTGATATTGCGGAAAGTTTAAGGCTTCAAAGTTATGATAATCATCTTCAATTTCAGGGCCTTCTGCAATGCTGAATCCTTCCGCGATAAAAAGTTGTTCGATACGCTGGCGGATGCGATTGACTGGATGCGCACTGCCCGGTTCAATGGCCTGGCGTCCGGGTAATGTCACATCTAACGTTTCAGTTTTTAGTTGTTCAGCTAAGGCCAATTGTTGGAGATGGGCTTGATGCTGCTCGAATAATGCAATGCAAGTATTTTTAGCACGATTGATGATTTGACCGGCTTGAGCTTTTTCGGGCCCTGATAAAGTCGCCAGTTGCTTGAGGAGCTCGGTGATTTGGCCTTTTTTCCCCAGATATTGGCTGCGAAGTGTTTCTAAAGCCGTAAAATCTTGCGTGGTTGTCAAGGATTGATTCAGTGCTTCCAGTAACTGCGAAATTTGTTGTTCAATAGTTGTCATATAGATTGTAAAGAGAGCAGCTCCACCTGTTTTAAATCGCCTTCTAATGTAAAATCATATCCAATGTTAGCATGCCCAATCAACTGGCAGGTACTACAACCATTCAACACTTTGAAACGAAACGTGAGACGAACGCCCTGCCCGTCTGGTAAAACCTCTTGTTGCGGCAGCCCTTCAATTAACGACCACAACTGGGCTTGAGGATATTGTTCCGCTAGTTTGGGATAGGCAACATCTTGTTTGATATTGATCGCTCGCGCTTCAGGTCCAGAAGCAATATTCACCAGATTGCCGTTAGAACCAATCGCATAATAATCTCCGGGAAAATTGATACCCCAACGTCGTACCCGAATTAAATCCAACTTAGCCGGGCCGTAGCGTTGAATGACATCGATATCATCTTTAGGACCAAAGTCTGTCAATGCCACAAAGCTTAAAAATTGCTGACAGGTGGCGGTGATGACGGGTGTGCTCAGACAGAGGCGGTAACGGTTGGCATCGACGGCGTTATAACACATGGTGCGGATAAGTTTTTGACAACGGTTAAAGGTTGAACTGTTAATGCCACCACTTAAAGCAACGTTGGTGGGGGTGGCGGTGGGGTTGACCACTTGTTCAGCTGAAGCGGGGGTTTCTAAAGTTGATGCGGAAGGCGTTGTATTGGGTACAACGCCGGGTACAGTGGCAACAGGTTGTAATTGCGGTGCGCGAGGGGGCGTAGGCAATGTCTGAGGCGGCGAAGGGGCAATGGTTTGCGCTAAGGCATTGTCTAAAACCATTTCAGCCGGGGGTGCAGTGTCTTGCACGGGCGGCATGTTGATCGGTCCTGGAGGCGGTTGATCTGCGGGGGGGCTATTGTCTATTGGCTGTTGGGGTGGATTGTTGGCTGGCGTGACGTCAGGGGCTGCGGGAGGCGTGGTGTTAGGTGCTGCACTGGCACTGTTATCATCTGCGGTGACGAATTGTTGGGTCGGGATTTGCGTGAGATTAGATAAGGGGTTGATGCTGGAGTCTTGTTGAGCGAAAGCGTATGGTTGGAAAATACCTAGCAAAATTGTGACACTTAGCCAGTGGATGAATCGTTTCATGTTAATCCCCCTCATCCGCCTATCGGCACCTTCTCCCACGGAGGGGAGAAGGCACCACATCAAACTTCAAGCGTTTCTCAAGCTTAAGCAGAAGGCTAACCTAATGCGACTTTAGCTTGCTCGGCAATTGCAGCAAAAGCTGGCTTGTCGAAAATCGCCAAATCTGATAATACTTTACGGTCAATCGCTACCGCTGCTTTTTTCAATCCTGCCATTAACTGACTATAAGATAATCCCAATTCGCGGGCAGCTGCGTTAATGCGCACGATCCACAATGCGCGAAATTGCCGTTTGCGTTGACGGCGGTCACGATAGGCATATTGCGCAGCTTTGATCACCGATTGCTTAGCGACGCGATAGACTCGACTTCTCGCGCCATAATAGCCCTTGGCAAGCTTTAAAACTTTTTTATGACGGGCTCTGGCTTGGACCCCACGTTTAACTCTTGGCATGTCAATTCCTCATTCAACTACATGATATTTAATAATCGTTTTACCCCTAACAAATCACTTTCATTCACTAAGGTGCAGCCTCGTAAATGGCGTTTACGCTTCATTCTTTTTTTGGTCAAGATATGATTGCGATTTGCAGCGCGATGTTTTAATCCCCCTTTCGCGGTGGGTTTAAAGCGCTTTGCCGCACCTCGATTGGTCTTTAATTTAGGCATTATTTTACTCCACTAATAAAATTTATTCATTATACGGCACAACTTTAAACAGGCCAAAACGGACAGATTTTAGCTCAGTTTGATGCTAAAAATATCTGAAAAAGCGCAGTGTACGTTGTAGTACATGAGCATTTTGAAGATATTTTTAGCGAGAAATGAGCAAAATATGTTCGTTGCATCCACTGGCTATATCATATCTTATTTCTTTTTCGGTCCAATAATCATGGCCATTTGCTTCCCTTCCAATTTAGGCCGTTGTTCTACAACAGCATCTTTTAGGTCATTTTCGACTCTTTTTAATAATTCCATTCCCAGATTCTGATAAGCGATTTCTCGCCCTCTGAAGCGAATCGTAAACTTAACTTTATCACCCTCTTCCAAAAATTGGGATGCTTTACGTATCTTGATCTGATAATCACCCACATCAGTGCTGGTACGCATTTTGATTTCTTTGGTTTGGACTTGTCGATGCTTCTTTTGATGTTGTAATTTTTTGCTTTGTTCGAAGCGGTATTTGCCGTAGTCCATCACACGACACACCGGAGGTTCGGCTTGAGGCGCAATCTCAACCAAATCTAGCCCTGCATCATCGGCAACTTGTAATGCCTGTTTTATTTTAACAGCACCCATCTTTTCGCCATCTGCACCAATCAAAAAGACTTCTGGAGCGGTGATACCCTCATTCACACGAGTTTTTTTAACGCTAATGTTTACTTCCTCCGTTCAATTTCATCTTGCAATTTTTCCACGAATGCCGCCAAGGACATTTCGCCTAAGTCTAAGCCAGTTTGAGTTCGCACCGCAACCGTATTTTGCGCTAATTCGCGTTCACCCAGAATCACCTGGTAAGGAATATGCTTTAAAGCATGCTCCCGGATTTTAAAGCCTATTTTCTCATTTCTCAAGTCAGTCGTCACCTTAAGCTGCGCTTTTTTCAAAACTGCTGCGACCGAATTGACATAATCTTGCTGGGCATCAGTAATATTCATGACTACTACTTGCATAGGGGCTAGCCATAAGGGTAACCGTCCGGCATAGTGTTCTAACAAAATGCCGATAAACCGTTCAAAGGTGCCAATCACGGCGCGGTGCAGCATAACGGGGGGCTTTTTGCTGCTATCATCCGCAATATAGCTGGCGCCCAAGCGCTCGGGCATCGAAAAATCCACTTGCAAGGTGCCACACTGCCAGACGCGGTTTAAGCAATCTTTTAAATGAAATTCCACTTTAGGGCCATAAAAAGCCCCTTCTCCAGGTTGGATTTCCCAACTGACGCCGCTGGCATTCAATACGGTTTCTAAGGCTTTTTCCGCCTTATCCCAAACTTCATCACTGCCAATCCGTTTTTCAGGACGGGTCGACAATTTCACAATGATATCATCAAATCCAAAATCGGCATAAACAGCTTGTAATTGTTGGATGAATTGCGCAGATTCAGCCGCAATTTGTTCTTCTGTACAAAAAATATGGCCGTCGTCTTGGACAAAATTTCTCACCCGCATCAGCCCATGCAAGCTGCCCGAGGGTTCATTGCGGTGACAAGAGCCAAATTCAGCCAGGCGCAAGGGCAAATCGCGATAGCTGCGCAACCCCTGTTTAAAGACTTGAACGTGGCAGGGGCAGTTCATTGGTTTGACGGCATATTGACGAGACTCGGATTCGGAATAAAACATGTCATCCCCGAATTTTTCCCAGTGCCCAGATTTTTCCCATAAACTGCGATCTAATAACTGCGGCGTACGAATTTCTTGGTAGCCATTAACCTGGAGTTTTTCGCGTAAATAATGCTCAATGGTCTGGTAAATCCTCCAGCCATCGGGATGCCAGAACACCATACCGGGCGCTTCTTCTTGAAAATGGAATAGGTCTAATTTCTTGGCAATTTTGCGGTGATCGCGCTTTTCGGCCTCTTCTAATTGCTGTAAATAGGCTTGTAAAGCGGCTTTATCTGCCCAAGCCGTGCCGTAAATACGCTGCAGCATGGCATTTTTGGCATCGCCGCGCCAATAAGCGCCTGCTAATTTAGTTAATTTGAAGGCTTTTAAGAAGCTGGTATTGGGAACGTGAGGACCGCGGCATAAATCCACAAAGTCGTCTTGTTGATATAAGCTGAGCTGCTCTCCTTCCGGAATATCCTCAATGATTTGGGCTTTGTATTGCTCGCCCATACCCCGAAATAGCGCAATTGCCGCCGATCTGTCGATTTCTTGACGGGTTACCGTGAGGCTTTTTTGCGCCAATTCTTTCATGCGCTGTTCGATTTTAGTCAGATCTTCGGGCGTAAAGGGTTTAGAATACGCAAAATCATAATAAAAACCGTCTTCAATGACGGGACCAATGGTCACTTGGGCTTCTGGAAAGAGTTGCTTGACGGCATGGGCCAATAAATGCGCGGTGGAATGGCGGATGATCTCTAAACCTTCTGGATCTTTGGCGGTGATGATGCTAAGGCTGGCGTCTTGATCGATGAGATAAGCCGTATCCACCAATTTTCCCGCAACTTTACCCCCGACAGCAGCCTTGGCTAGGCCTGGGCTGATGGTAGCCGCGACTTCAGCCACGGTGATAGGGTTGGGGAAAGTCTTTTGCTGACCATCCGGAAGGGTAATGATTGGCATACCGCTTGTCCTGTTGTTATCGGTAAAACCGTGAATCTTACAGAAAAGGGGGGATAAAAGCAATATTAAAAGCAGCGGGCAAGCTGCCCGCGCTCCCAAGGTGGGCACTTTCACCAAAGAAAGGTGCCTTCATAATACTAATAGCCGTTGTTAATAGCTTTATATAATATTTTATTAATCTTTTAGCAGTATACTATCTTGACCCATACTCAAATTTAATCATTACGCGGAGGCAAAAAGCCAGATGAGCACCACACAGTTTGAGTTTTATCAATTTAGAAACACTTTTATAAATGCATTATACGATGAGTTCGGCCTTACGGACAGAGATGCCCCGCAACCACAAGAAGACAAACCTGAAACTACTGCGGTACTCAATGAAACTCAATTTTTAAAAGGTATTGGACTTGAGCATATTGACTTGCCTGCAGAAAAAATTCTGGATTTTTATGAGCGTATTGAAAACGTGCTCAATACAATTTCATTTAAAGATAAAGATCTTGATTTTAAAAGAACCTTAGCTTATCAGGTGTTGAAATCCTCTGAAATGGATGCTTTTTTGAATGAGTTTTTTGGATTAAAAAACTCAAAAAATGAAATTAATCGAAAGCCCAACCATATGAGAATAGCATTTTTGGGGTTATTGGTTATTGGTGCTGCCGCTGGGCCCACCACATTAGGCATTATGCATCCTCAAGCAAGCAAAGAAGGCATCAAAACCGTTGGAGAGGTTTTAGATAAAAACCTGGGTCCCTTGCCGATTTATAGTATTATCTTGGCGGCAGTGGGTATTGCTTTGCTGGCTGCTGGTGCTTATTACTATAAAAAGCATCATGCCGGGCCTTATGAAAAAATTGCTGAAGAAGATACTGAATCAAAACGCCCTGCTTTGGGACAGTAGGTGAAGCTTTAATCAAGCGCACATTTGCGAGTCAAACTCCAACTGCTGATCAATCCCATCAACGCCGCTAACATCAAATAATACCCCAACATAAAGCGATGCTGGGGGCTGTAATCCATCAAAACCGCGGCTAATAAAGGCGCGGTACCGCCAAATAGCGCGTTACCGATATTGTAAGATAAGGCCACCCCGGTGTAACGGATATTGGCCGGGAAATTTTCGACGGCTGTGATGAGGGTATTGCCTTGCTCTAGGGCACTTAATCCCATCGCGCCGATTAAGACGCATATCGTCATCACGGCGATTTCGGTGTGTAAAAAATAAACAGCCGGCAGCGAGAATATTATGATGCCTATTGCCACAGCCATTAATACCTTTCTCCGCCCTATCCTATCCCCACAATAACCAGACAAGGGAATGCACAGCATCATCAATACCAACAAAATGGACTGAATCGCAAAAGTGGCGGTATGAGAAAACACTTGGGTCGATTCTAAGTAGGTCGGCATAAATCCAAAAAAGGTCATATAGAAAATTGATCCCATGCAAGTGATGCCCAGTATTTGCAATAACGATTGGGGGGATTCTTGCAGGACACTCAATAAGGGGCGCCGCCGAATGGCTTGCTGTATTGATAAACTTAGATAGACCGGCGTTTCGACCAATTGCAGGCGGTATTTTAAGATGATAAAACCGATGATCCCGCCAGCGATAAATGGCAAACGCCATAATCCAGCGGAAGACACGCTCTGTGCCATAAAGCCATTTAACAGTAACGCACTTAAGGTAGCCAGCAAAAATCCTAAATTCGCGCCCGTTGCGGCAAAGCTGGTGAAAAAGCCGCGATAGCGTGCATTCACAGATTCTGCGATATAAACGGCCACGCCGCTGTATTCTCCCCCCACAAAAAATCCCTGACATAGTCTGAGCAGGATTAATAAAACCGTCGATAGCAAACCGAGACTATGGTATCCTGGCAACAAACCAATGCCCAAAGTCGAAAACGACATTCCTGCCATTGAAATACACAGCGCTTTAGAACGACCGATCCTATCCCCCCAATGGCCTAATGCAATGCCACCTAAGGGACGAAAAATAAAACCGATGGCGAAAACGCTCAGTGCGGCTAAATCGACGTGAGTGATCGTCGCGGGGAAGAAAGTCGCGCCAATCATAGGGGCGAAATAGATAAATAAGCCGAAGTCTAGCCATTCTAGGATGTTCGCTAAGCTGCCAAGGGTGAGGATTTTTTGCATGGAGACTCATTTGTTTTAAAAAACATACTAAACACAACACAGACCCTAAGGGCTAGTGCCATCCTTTACTTTAGTGCTACTGGATACAAGATACCATGTCTCAACGATCCTTAATATCCACCATTATTTTACTCACCCCTTTTGTATTTTGCTTCGCCTTCGCGATGGATATTTATATCCCTGTCGTGCCGGAGATCAAGCAGTATTTTCATACGACACAAGGGATGATCCAGCTCACCTTAAGCCTGTTTATGTTCGCAGCGGGTGCAGGCCAACTGGTGCTCGGGCCCATCACAGATCAATATGGCCGCAAACCGGTGCTTTTATGTGCCATTATCTCTTTTATGATCGGCTCACTGTGCTGCGCACTGGCACCCAATTTGTCCGTATTAATGTTAGGCCGCCTGATTCAATCCTTGGGCGGATGTGGGATGTTAGTTGCCACCTTTGCCTGCGTCCGCGATCAATTTTCGGGTAAAGACAGTGCTAAAGTCTACAGTTTTTTAAATTGCGGCATTGCAATTTCGCCTCTATTTGCTCCTATTATTGGCAGTTATTTAGGCGCTTGGTTCAATTGGCGTGCGGAATTTATTTTTTTAGTGCTATTGAGCCTACCGATCTTTTTGATTGGCCTGACGCAAATTCAGGAGTCCTTACCTAAAGAGAAGCGCATTCGCTTTGATATCCATATTTTTCAACGCTATGGGCAAATTTTAACAAACCGCACGTTTTATACTTATGTGATTTGCACAACGGCCGGGATGACGTTATTTTTCGTGTTTTTCTCGAGCTCACCTTACATTATCATCAAATTATTACACGTCCCCGTGACTCATTTCGGCTATTACTTTTTTCTCGTCGGCTTTACTTTCTTCATCGGCAGTTTAATCAGCGGCAAGGTGGCGCATTTTTGGGGGGCGTATTACACGACTTTGTTCGGCACAGCTTTGATGCTGGTCGCAGGCGTGTTGATGGTGGGTTGGTTCTTACTAACGGGCTTGAATAGTCTACAATATTTGATTCCCTCGATGCTGGCCGGTATTGCGGGCGCTTTTATGATGGGCGCGGGAGTCAGTGGCGCCATGGAGCCTTTCGGAGTAATGGCCGGAACAGCTGCCGCACTCAATGGCTGCCTGCAATTGGCTGTGAGCGCTCTGATCGGTTCATGGGTGATGCATTGGCCGGTCACGTCAACAAATCCTTTTGCGTTGACCATTATCATTAGTAGTTGTGTAGGATTGATCGCCTTGTGGCGATTATGAATATTAAAAAAAGCAGCGGGCTAGCAGCCCGCGCTCCCAAGTTTTGCGCCCTTCATGACACAGTGCCCAAGTGAAAGTCTTCTGCGTTCTTATGGGATGAGAAAAAACTCCGATGTTTGACAATAGCTTAACTTGAATGAAGCTCGAGCCTGGGGGCGCGGGCTGCTAGCCCGCTGCTTTATTCATTTGTTAATTTCAAATTTTCTTCTACACTAAGATTAACAAGAAAGAGAGAAGGAACTCCCATGAGAATAAGATCTAAAGCATTATTAGCCGCTATGCTTATCAGCTTGTCGCAAGCCGGCTTAAGCGTCACCTGTCCTGATGTGGGGACAATTATCTCCAGCGATCCCAATGAAAACGGCGATGTCACTTTCATCAGCCCCTCCTGGCCAGGCTGGCATTCCGACACCATGAGACCGATTTTACTCAGTGACACCAAATTTCACTTAGTGTATGCTTCCACCTTCGGAATGAATTGCACCTATGATACCAATCAGGGCTTTTTATTTTTATTCCCGAATAATCGAACCAAAATTTTAATGTCCGATGTTTTAAACGGCTCCCGCTGGCAGTGTCAAGTCGCTCCAGACTCACGCCAACCGGTTGAAGCGGTACGAACTGAGCAAGTTTGTGTTTGTAACGACTTTAGAGAAGATTGTAGTTTTATCTTAAAATAGCGATATGTCAGAATTTATTTTACCCGAAGGTCATTCGAAACTTTTACTGCATTCCTGCTGCGCGCCCTGTGCGTGCGACATCATGCAACGTTTGGTCGATGCGGGCATTGAGTATACGATTTATTTTTATAATCCGAATATTCATCCGCGCCAAGAATACGAAATCCGCAAGCAAGAAAATATTCGTTTCGCTGAAAAACACCACATTCCTTTTATCGATGGCGACTATGACAGCGATGAGTGGTTTTCGCGCGCCAAAGGATTAGAAAATGAACCCGAACGCGGCAAGCGCTGCACCATGTGTTTTGACATGCGGTTTGAGCGTACCGCACTGTATGCTTTTGAACACGGATTTAAAGTGTTTAGCAGTTCGTTAGGCATTTCGCGTTGGAAGGATATGAATCAAATTAATGACTGTGGCGTCCGCGCAGCAAGTCATTATCCTGAATTGATTTATTGGACATTCAATTGGCGTAAAGGCGGCGGCTCACAACGGATGATTGAAATGTCTAAACAAGAAGCTTTTTACCAGCAAGAATATTGTGGTTGTGTGTATTCTTTACGTGACACCAATCGTTGGCGATTACAAAATGGCCGTAAGCGAATTAAGATTGGTGTTCAGTATTATGGGAATCCAGAGAGCTGAGTTACGGTTGAAATAAGTCACTCAGCGTCGCATAAGACGCAATGATTTCTTCACTATATAACGTCTTTTTAAGC
Source organism: Gammaproteobacteria bacterium (assembly GCA_047601185.1). Lineage (GTDB taxonomy): Bacteria > Pseudomonadota > Gammaproteobacteria > JAURND01 > JAURND01 > JASGJS01. The sequence continues at coordinate 137,343 of JASGJS010000001.1, forward strand.
CCACCCGCTACAATCATCGAGTGAAATACCTGCTTATTGGTACGAGTCACCTCGCAATATATTTTTTCGCGCTTCTGTAGATGATTCGCATATTTTTTATCAATCGCAAACGGTGCGCTGCAATATTTAATTTCACAGAGGGTTACGCTATGGTCTGGTCTATCAAAAACCAGATCAATTTGCGCGCCAGATTCTACATCATCCTTACTGGATATATACCGCCAAGATGAAACTTCAGACCCAGCGGGAATATGCAATGCCTTTTTTATCTGACTAATATGTTTAAAACAAATAGCCTCAAAAGCCAGACCTGCCCATGCTTTCCAAGCAGGTTTTGCCGATAACACTTCCCAATAATGGTCGTCAATATTTTTAGCAATCCGATTTTTCGTTCTTTTGGCAATCCAGGTCAAGTAAAATAACGTATACTCATCAATGACCTTATAATAGACGCCGCGTTCTTTCTTCCAAGGGATAAAAGTCATAATGAAACCCGCTTCTTCAAGCTCTTTTAATCTGCTCGTTAAACGTCCGCCCTTATAGCTAAAGTGTGACTCTATTTCATGTCTTGCAACACCTTCTCTTTTGCTCGCAATAAACCTAATAATTTCTTCATGTATTTCATGCTTCTTAAATAATGACGCAAATAATAATTCAAATTCATCATACAAAGTCCCTTTTTTGCTAAAGCATATCGTATTGATATTTTGTATGGCAGACAAGCCTTTTTCAACAAAATTCAGATAAAAGGGAATACCGCCCAAACTCATATAAAGGGTTAAAATCTGCTCATTACGATAATGAATATTCTTGTAGCTTAAGTAAGCTTTCGTTTCTGCTAAGGTAAACGATTCCAGAGGCATTCGCAGTGTTACTCGATTATGTAAGCCGCCAGTGTTATGTAATATATTGTCGATAATCCAAGAAGCCGCTGAACCACAAATAATAAGCTTTATTCTTTTATCTTCTACCCAGTATCGATTCCAATAATAATCCAATGCTTCTAACAAGCCTGATTTTGGTGTTGACATCCAAGGAATTTCATCTAAGAAAATGACAACTTTTTGATTATCTGCGAATAAATCAATGGCATCTTTCAAAGTTTCAAATGCATCATGCCAGCTTGAAAAATCATGGAGCTTTACTCCCTTACGTCCCTCATAAAACGTATTTTCTATTTCTTTTTTAAATTTTTCTAGCTGTTTTTTGAGACTCCCTTGATGAATGCCAGATGACCGAAAAAAAATACAGGGTTTTTTATTAAAAAACTCCCGAATAAGGTAAGTTTTTCCTACCCGTCTTCTACCATAAACTGCAACGAACTCCGCAGCGTCTGATTGAAAAACACTTTGGAGCTGTTTTTGCTCGTATTGGCGGCCGATAATTGTCATATCTTGATAGCATAGTCATAAGGGACGGTTATAAGGATATTATAACCGTCCCTTAATGTCAACAATTGACCAAATAAGGGACGGTTATAAAAAACTTATAACCGTCCCTTATGCGAATCAGGCTTAATATGCACTAAAACAGCCGGCCCCATAATAGCATTTTCCCAATGAGAATCCGCCGCAATTTCAGTGTTCGGCAAGACGATGCAGTTCTTTAATTTTGTGCCCGATCCAATGACGGCGTGTTGTTCAATCGCCATCCAGCCTTGCAATTCAATATCATCAGCCAGGGTTGCAGTCGCATCCACATATTGCCCATCTTGTAATAAAGTTTTCACTAACGCGGCATAGGCCTGAGGAGTTCCTACATCGTACCATAAGCTCTGTGCCCCTATATCCCAAGTCCCCAGGGTAAATCCGGCTTTAAATGCAGACTCCCAGGCTGCTAAGACACTGGAATAGCCTGTTGGTAAAAAATCGAAGATTTGGGGTGAATAGACTGCGACACCGGCAAAAGCGACAGATTGAGAGACCGCTTGAGTATCCCAAGGTGCATTTACGCCGATCACCTGTCCGCCGGTATTTAATAACATATTGGATTTGACTTGCGGCACGGGCGCCTGCTGCATAATGGCAAAAGTGGCGATATGTGAGCTCGCTTGATGGTAAGCAATGAACGCATTTAAATCAAAATCCGAAAAAATATCGCCATTGTAAACCACAAAATCGCCTTGTTCTAATAGGCTGGCGGCATTTTTTAACCCACCGCCAGAACCCAGATGCGGGTCTTCTGGAAATAATTGGATAGGTTTGGTGATTGCTGGAGCGGTTGTTGTTACCCACTGTTGCAATAGCTGGCTTTGATAATAGGTATTGATGCCGATTTGTTCAGCGGCGGTCTGTTCGATTTTTTTAAGAATATGCCAGAGTAGCGGTTGCCCTAATACGGGGATCAAAGGTTTGGGAAACAGCTGCGTTAAGGGTCTTAAACGTTCACCCATGCCGGCTGCTAAAATAAAAGCGTTCACTTTATGCATACAACAGATACTTTTGTCTGACATCGGCAAACTGTTGGCGCTGTAATTGCCAAGCTTGTTCTAAGGCAATTAAAGATTTCCCTGCTTCGATCGTTTCTCTCAATGCAGTCGATCCCGCTAAAATATCGATGGGCAGTTTTTCAAATTCATACTCATAAGGCGGTTGCTTCCAGGCAAATTCCTCAGGGTATAAATCGTGAATAGTCTTTAACAGGGTGATTGCTGTGGTTACCGCATTAAATTTTACTCTGTCGGTGACGTGCATCTGGGCACCGCCGCAGATTTTGCCTTGATATTTTTGGAAAGTGGGTTGGAAGTATAAAGGCCGAAATACCACGCCCGGTAATTGCTGAATGGATGCGTCTTGCAGCAATTGCTCAGGATCAATATACGGCGCGCCAAAAATCTCAAAAGGTCGCGTCGTGCCCCGCCCTTCACTAATTTCTGTTCCTTCAAATAAACACATGCCCGGATAAACATAAGCGGTATCGACAGTTGGCATGTTGGGCGATGGCATGACCCAGGGTAGGCCTGTTTGTTCGAAAGCATCAGCCCTTTGCCACTGTTGCAGGGTAATCACTTCAAGTTGTAGGGTAGGATAAAATTCACCTTGTAAGTAGCGAGCGATTTCTCCAATTGTCATGCCATGTCGCATGGGTAAAGGTCGCTGCCCCACGAAAGAGGCGAAAGTGGGTTCTAAAATATTTCCTTCCAGTTGCAAGCCATTAATGGGATTAGGCCGGTCTAATACTACCATGGCTTTGCCTGCATCTAAACACGCTTGCATACAAAGTTCTAATGTCCAAATGAAAGTATAATAGCGCGCACCCACATCTTGTAGATCCACCACCATGATATCCAGATTGTTTAACATGGCAGACGTGGGTTTGCGCGCTTGCCCATATAAACTATACACGGGCAGTTGTGTGAGGGGATCAATAAAACCCTCCCATTCAATCATATTGTCTTGGGTTTGGCCGTGAATGCCATGCTGGGGGCCAAATAAAGTGGTGAGTTGGCAAAATTTTGCTTGCGCAAAGAGGGGCACCGCATGCTGATAATGCTGATTAATAGAAGCCGGATGAGACAATAAACCCACTCTGGCTTTTTGATATTGGTTGGGCCAGGCGGTCTCAATGCGATCGAGCCCGGTTTGCACAGTCATACTAAATTCCTCTTATTTTTAGCGGGCAAGCTGCCCGCGCTCCCAAATCTTGCGCCATTCATTGCTAGGCGCCAAATGATGATTTTGTGCTCTGTTAAGCTTTATCATTTGAATGAAAGAACTCCCATGCTTAACCAGGCTTTAATTTAGATAAAACTCGAGCTTATGGGAGCGCGGGCAGCTTGCCCGCTAAAACACATTATCGCTCGAGTTTAACCGGCAATATCAGCATCTGTAATCCTTTCAAATTGAGTTGCCGTTGCAAAATCGCCGGTGCATCGCCATGCAGTTTACGGTGAAACCAACTGTCCTGTTTGGAGATTAAAGAAGCTGCGAAAAATACCGCGTTGGAAAATTCTGTCGCCACTTCTTGTGCCAATTTGACGAGGGTTTTAATCGGATCACTGTCATATGCCACATAAGATTTAGCGGGAATACCATTTTGATTTGAGAAATCAATAAAATATTGCAAGCGCTTTTCGTATTCTTGCTGCATTTCTTCTAGGGTCTTTTCGCTGCCATAGCTTCCTACATCAATGACACCCACACTGATAAAAATAAAATTTTTAAAATGACCGGGAAACATGCGCTGTACCCACAACAAGGTGTGCATGCCTTGACCTGTGCTTTCGGCAATTAAAAAAACTGCGGTGGGTTTAGTGGGATCTAACAATGGCACGGGTTTGTCAGAAGGTTTAATCGGCAATGTCAGCACTTTATCTAAATATTTAACTTGTTTATCCACTGATGCGTAATGCCTTTTAATAGAAAGACAAAGCGCAACGACACTACTGGTGATCAACACAGTCAGCCAACCACCTGATGTAAATTTTTCGAGTAAGGTTATCACTAAAATACTCGAGCATACGATGAGTCCTGCCACTGATAGACCAATATGATATAACCATTTTAATTTCCAGCGGCGGTGCTTCCACCAATAAATACACAAGCCTAATAACGATAACGAAAATGTTAAAAACACATTCATACTATATAAAACCACCAGCATGGAAACTTTGCCGTCCGTGCCAATTAAAATGGCGACTGCGGCTAATCCATACAAAACAATGCCATTTTGGGTGACGAGACGAATTGATAAATTACGAAAGCGTTTGGGGAGCCAACCGTCCATTGACATGTTCGCTAGGACGGCAGGGCCGCCTAAAAAACCGGTGTTAGCTGCGACGAATAATAAACAGGCTTCTAACAGCAACACAATTAATAATAAAGACGCATTGAAGGGAATGCCTTGTAAAATATGATCGAAGGTGACCGCGTTGAGCGTTTCTCCTGGTGTGGGACGCACATTCCACAACAAATACAATAAAATAATGCCGCCTGCCGTTAAACTTAATGACAGCGCCATATAAAACATGGTCCACTTTCCTGTGCGCACCCGCGGTTCAGCTAAGTGGTGAACATTATTTGAAACGGCTTCTATCCCCGTGTAAGTACCGCCCCCTAACGAGTAAGCTCTGAGAAAAACCGAGAGCGCAAATAACCATCCAGAATCTCGAATAAATTCGCGCGTGTCATTCATTGAGCCTTGCAATAATCCCGACAATGCGCTGCCGTGTAAAGACACACCATAAGCAATTAAAAAGAAATGTGTTAGGACAAATCCTAAAAAAATCGGCATTAATACTTTGATCGATTCTTTCATGCCACGGAGGTTGAGGATCAATAGCGCGAATACAATGATAATTTCTAAATAGAGTTTGAAAGGCTGAAAACCGAATGGCAACAAACTGAAAATAGTATCAACCCCAGTCGCGACAGAAATTGCAATGGTCAAAATGTAATCGACGATTAAAGCGGAACCGGACAATACACCGGCATAAGGCCCAATGAGTTTGCTGGCAACTTTATAACCGCCCCCCCCGCTGGGAAACAACGATATCACTTGGTTATACGCTAAGGAAATGACAAACACGGTGATGGCGGTTAAAAATGCTAAATAGAGCGCTAAATGATAATGTGCACCTAATGCAATAAAGGCTTGCTCAGGACCGTAAGAGGAGGAAGATAAACCGTCTGCGCCCAGACCGATCCAGGCCAAAAAGGCAATTAAGGCAATATTTTTGCGCACGCCTTGGTCAAAAGGGTTGCGGGGCAATCCAATAAAAAAATCCCGAATTTGTTTGATCATAAATATCCTTTTAAATTTGTCGTTGTAAACGATCTAATAATTCTAAAGCTTGCAAAGGCGTCAAAGCATTCAGTTCTACCGTTTTTAAATATTCCACGACAGGATGTGTTGCCACGGCAGACGGTTCCACGCTGTGGGGCCCCTCTACTTTGGGTTTATGTCTCTCCAAATCCGCCAATTTTTGTTTCGCTTGTTGCAACACTGGCCCCGGCAAGCCCGCCAATCGCGCCACTTGGATCCCATAACTTTGGCTGGCAGCCCCTGCTCGAACACTATGCATAAAAATAATTGTGTCTTGGTGTTCGGTGGCTGTCAAATGGATATTTTTAATAATCCCGGGATACAGCTCCGCCAAAGCCGTCAATTCAAAGTAATGGGTCGAAAAAAGCGTTAAGGCTTGGAGATGTTCTGCTAAATAAACCGAACATGCCCAGGCTAAGGCTAACCCATCAAACGTGCTGGTGCCCCGGCCAATTTCATCCATCAACACCAAGCTGTAAGGCGTGGCATTATGCAAAATGTTGGCTGTTTCAGACATCTCTAACATAAAAGTCGATTGCCCACTGGCTAAATCATCGCTGGCGCCAATTCGGGTAAAAATCCGGTCGATGGGGCCCAAGACTGACCGTTGCGCTGGCACAAAACTGCCCATATACGCCAGCAAGGTGATCAGCGCGGTTTGCCGCATGTAAGTCGACTTACCGCCCATATTGGGGCCCGTGATCAATAATAAATGCCCTGTTGCATCGAGCTGAGTATCATTGGGAACAAACGGTTCGCGGCTGAGTTGCTCGACCACCAAATGACGACCGCCTTCAATCAAAATCCCCCTTTCTGCTTGGAATTCCGGTGCGACTAAATTTAACGTGGTGGCCCTTTCTGCCAAATTATTTAAGACGTCTAGTTCGGCAAGGCTAGCGGCCATGGTCTGTAGCAACGGTATTTGAGGGGCTAAGTGATCCAATAATTGCTCGTAGAGCAGCTTTTCTCGCGCCAAGGCACGGCTTTTGCTACTCAACACTTTATCTTCAAATTGTTTGAGCTCTGCAGTCACATAACGTTCGGCATTTTTTAAGGTCTGCCGACGGATATAGTCAACCGGAACTTGCCCAGCCTGCCCACGACTGACTTCAATGTAGAAACCATGGACGCGATTGTATCCTACTCGTAAATTTGCAATGCCGGTGCGCTGCTTCTCAGTTTGCTCAAGTTCGATAAGATATTGTTCACTGTGCTCACTCAATTGTCGCCATTCATCGAGTTCGGCATCATACCCTGCTGCAATCACCCCACCGTCTCTGAGCAATACAGGGGGATTTTCGATAATAGCCCTGTGTAACACATCAACCATATCGGGCAGCGGTTGAATATTATCCAACAATTGTTGTAATCGAATCGCCTGAGTAGAAATCAATTGGGTTTTGATTGCCGGTAAGTGCTGTAAACTTTGCCTGAGTTGCACTAAATCGCGGGGTTTGGCCGATTTTAAGGCGACGCGTGACAAGACACGTTCTAAATCGCCCACTTGTCGCAACATTTTATGTAAGAAGCGATTGGAGGATTCTGGTCGCAAAGTCGCAATAGCTTGATGGCGTAATGTCACCACCGCAGGATCACGCAACGGCCGCGTTAACCAGCGCCGTAATAGACGTGCGCCCATGCCGGTGGCGGTATGATCCAAAATATTAATCAAACACTCGCCTGACTCTCCTTTGATATTGGTTAATAATTCTAAATTGCGTAAAGTGGCCGCATCGAGTTGCACCGCGTCATCGCATGATTCCGCAATGAGGGCTTGAATATGCGGCAATTGTTGGCGTTGGGTAAACTTAATGTAACTTAACAATGCGCCTGCAGCACGAATCGCCAGCTTGAGATGCGCACAGCCAAAACTTTCTAAATGGTGGACTTGAAACTGGTGTTTTAATTGACGTTCGGCAACATCTTGCTCGAATTCTACGGCAGGCCTGTGGCGTATGCTGCCTTTGAGGCCCGTGAACAAAGCCGCTGCGGTTTCGCTGATAAGGATTTCCGCTGGATTCAAGCGTTGTAATTCAGCTTGTAAGGCTGGCTCTCCCGTCACTTCTAGCAACAAAAACCGACCATTCGAAATGTCATAATAGGCCATTCCAAAGTGTTGCTGATATCCATACAAGGCTAATAGAAGATTATCTTGTCTGGATTCCAACAAAGCCTCATCACTGATGGTCCCTGGGGTAATAATGCGCGTCACGCGCCGCTCTACGGGGCCTTTACTAGTCGCCGGATCGCCCACCTGCTCGCACAACACCACCGACTCGCCCAATTGCACCAGCTTGGCGAGATAATTGTCTAAGGTATGATAAGGAATCCCCGCCATCGGGATGGGCTGCCCCCCAGATTGTCCCCGCGCGGTCAGGGTTAAATTCAGCAATCTGGCGATTTTTTCGGCATCTCCATAAAATAATTCGTAAAAATCCCCCATACGATAAAACAACAGCATGTCGGAATGCTGGGCTTTCAAGCGTAAATATTGCTGCATCATTGGAGTATGGTGGGATAAATCACTCACCGGCGGCGTTATTGTTGTGGTCATGGGCGTTGTGGTTTCTTCAGTAAAAGTGAGATACTACAAGAAGTATTTAGGAGGAATCAAGATGGTAAAAAATTCATTGATCGACGTCATTGGCAATACGCCCTTAGTCAAATTGGATCGTCTGACACAATACCTGAATGTCAAGGGAACCATTCTAGCAAAATTAGACTATCTGAATCCTGGATTTTCGAAAAAAGATCGCGCCGCCAAATATATTATCGAAGAAGCCGAAAAAGCTCAGGCATTGAAACCGGGTCAAACCGTGGTTGAACTCACCAGTGGCAATATGGGCACAGGCTTAGCCATTGTGTGCGCCATCAAGGGTTATCCTTTTGTCGCCATCATGTCAAAAGGCAATTCTCCCGAACGCGCACGCATGATGGCAGCATTAGGGGCGGAAGTGATTTTAGTGGATCAACACCCAGACTCTAAATTGGGTGAAGTGTCAGGCAAAGATCTTGAATTGGTCGATCAAATGGCAAAACGCATCACAGCGGAACGTCAAGCCTTTCGGGCAGACCAATTTCATCACTATGGCAATTGGTTGTCTCATTATAAAGGGACGGGCCCTGAAATCTGGGCACAAACGCAAGGACAGATAGATGGCTTTGTCGATTTTGTGGGATCGGGTGGCATGTATGCAGGCATCACCAAATTTTTTAAAGAACAAAATGCCGGCATTCGGTGTTTTGTCGTCGAGCCAGAAGGCGCAGCCGCAATTGCCGGTAAAACATTAACCAAAATCAACCACCCGATTCAAGGAGGCGGATACGCTAAAGCGGATTTGGATTTTCTACACGATGTGCCCGTCGACGGCTATTTACAGGTGACAGATGAGCAAGCCATCACCACCACCCGGCTGCTAGCCGCTAAAGAAGGGATTTTTGCCGGATTTTCAAGTGGCGCGAATGTGGCAGCGGCTGTTCAACTCCTGCAGACGACTTTGCCAGGAAAAACAATTGTTGCATGCATCTGCGATTCCGGTTTGAAATATTTAAGCACGGATTTGTGGCAATGAGCTGCGTACAAGTGTTAAGACGAACGTGGCTCCCATCCTTTCCCATCGCCCATTTCTTTGTCGTTTTTCTCTTTTGGGAAAGACGGTTCTTCGAAAATTAAGGGCGGTGTCGAACTTTTAGAAACGAAGAATACTCCATAAGATGAAGGAGGTAGTTTTTCTTTTTGTATTTTGAGACTCAGCGCCACATAAAAACGCTCAAAATTAAAGCTCCTTTTTTCTTGTCTATCCGAATAGTCTTGCGCGACCTTAATCAGTTCATGCAAACCCTGGAGCGACAAATGTCCATTGGAATCAAAAGAAACTTTGGCTATTTTTTCCAATAGATAACGCTTTCCTGAACTCAAATAAGGAGGATTTTTAGAATCTAACCCAAATTTTTCCAAAAAACTTTCTGAAAAATTAAAATTACCCAGCTCTTTAGATTTAAAAATATTGTTATATCCACACGCCTTCCCAAATAATTCCGCAATTTCTTTATGGGATAACTTTATTCTATCTTTTTCATCTGACATTAAATTGAGTTGTTGTTTGAGTTGAATGAATTGAATAGCATAATTGAAATTCTTTTCTTCATAATAATAGGGCAACCCTAGCTTCCAATCGCGTGTTCGACAACATTTTTTTACACAGTCAAATTCAAAAATTTCTTGAGTGGTGAGAGGACACTTTGTGAGAACCTCCCATGCATATTGATAAAAATCCTTGTCTACTTCACAGAGCTCCAATAAAGAAGGGGCTTCTTCGCCGGGTCTCATCCAACCTCTCAAAAAGTGATCTGCTTTTTTTATGCCTTTTAATAAAATTTCAATGGCTTCTTTATCTTTAAATACAAGTAAAAGATTGATCATTCTCCCTTCAACGACATCATCTCCCCTCACTTTCTTGACGGTATACTCTCTGATGGCGTAAGGATTTAAAGCCTCCAGACGCAACAATTCTTGTACCACTTGCGCTGGATCATAATGCTTCAAGGCGGGGGTTGAAGCTTTTGACCAAGGTTCAGCACTGGTTATGACACCAAATAAAGTATCGTGCATGGCTTCGACAAACCAAGCATCGGTGTCATGTTTAAGAATGATACCTTGGAAAACTTTAAGAGGTTCCGGTTTCGGTCGATCATATTTATCAGGTTTCGGTCGATCAAAATTTTCGACATTGACCGCAATGAGTAATAATAAATTTAAAAATTCTTTTGATTGAGTTTGGATGGCAGCTTCAACGGCCGTGCTTAAATTGAGCTTGTTAGAGCAAATGGCTTCAAAAAGATAGTAGCAGCCCTTGGGTATCTCTTGAAGTTTTTTTTGCAAGCTCGTGGATTTTGCTTCGGGAAATTCTAAAAAAGTTTTTAAAAAATCCACATCTTGATATTTTATGATCGCCAAAAAAATATTTTGGATACCGGCAGGCGATAACTCAGCTTCACATTTTGGATCAGAATATTGTTTTAAGATTTTTTCGCAGAGTTTTCGATCACCCGCACGCAAAGCCAATTCAAATGCTGTGCTGTCCAATGGCGCATTTGGAAATGCCTCTGAATATGCTATGGCTAACTCTAAACGTTTAGATTCTTCTGGAGTGAGCTTTGTTGTCGCTTTTGCAACTAAGGTGGGTAATTTGGATTTGATTTCTAACGTAGCTTCAGTCATGTTCTCTGCCCTAAAATTCTTGTCTATACCTATCAGTTCGCGACATGCTACTTCAATTTTTTATGAAAGTCAAATGCAATCATTTGCCCAAATGCCTTGACTTATGGCATTCATTATGGCATCTTATACGGCAAATGGAGGAAAGACATGCTTCACCCACAAACTCAAAAAGTCACTGCTCATCTACCTATTAATTTGTTACATGATGCTCAATCTGTAACCGGGAAAGGGATTACTGAGACTTTAAAAATTGCTTTAACCCAATTAGCACGCTCTAAAGCCTATGATGATTTACGCAAAATGCGAGGAAAAGTAAAATTTTCAATTGATTTAGACGAACTACGAAAGGACAAAGACGAGTTATGATTGCAGCTGATACTTCCGTTCTCATAAATTATTTCAAAGGTATCGATCATCCAAAAACTGTATTGGTCGACGAAGCTTTACATCATCACACTTTAATTTTGCCACCCGTTGTAATAACTGAAATTTTTAGCGATCCTGCTCTATCAACAGCGTTTACCCATAAAATTTCAGAGCTCCCGCTTCTAGAACAACTTGAAGGCTATTGGGAAAGAGCTGGAACAACCAGAGCAAAACTTATCGGTAAAAAGCTTAAGGCTCGTCTAGCAGATACTTTAATTGCACAAAGCTGCATTGATCATCAAACACCACTTATTACTTGTGATACAGACTTTCGTCACTTTGCCAAATATTGTCAACTCATTTTATTATAATGTACTCATTTGCCACAACATAGTTGGCAATGAGGTAGGGAAGTGATTGTCATTCAACTACTTCCCTGATCTCTTTTGGCATGGAGCTCATTAAATAAGATACCTTATGCTACTAAAGCTTTTTCATTAATTGCTGATGCGACGGCCTTCAACAAACGAATTTCTTCATGTTCGCGTCTTTTAAACCAGTCCGCTGACCAAATGCGATGTATATGCGTCCAACCCAAGTTACGCAAATTATCTTCTCGCAACCTGTCACGATCACGCGCGCTACGCGCGGAATGATAGGCTGCTCCATCACACTCAATAGCAATTACATAATCAGTTGGGCATTGCGGGTGCTTAACAACAATATCTATTCTATAACCAGCAACACCCAACTGATAAACTACATCGTAACCATTCGTTTTTAGAAATATCCCCACTGCTCTTTCAAAGTCGCTATCCGGCTCTTGACCGGTTAAATAGCTATGGCTATCTACGCCGGTAATGGCGAAATTAAGATAGTCTTTAAGCGCACGAAGACCTTTCTGTTCTTTTGTATCGTCAATTTTAATACGTTCCGGTAGAAACGACGAAAATATACGCACATGTTGCTTAGCTCTAGTAAATAGTACGTTTAGACGCCGCCAACCATCTTTACTGTTAATGGGGCCAAAATGCTGCTTCCAGTTGCCTGCGCCATCTACACCAAAGGTAGTAGATATAAAGATTACATCACGCTCATCTCCTTGCACATTTTCAAGATTTTTAACAAAAAACTTTTCTTCAGTTTTCTCGGATTCACTAACGAAATAGTCAAAGATCGGATTATCTTTGCGAGCACGCTCGATTTCATCTTCGATCACCATTTTTTGCTTAGCATTCAGCGTAACAATACCATATGTCAAACTTGGAAACTGCTTGACCTTTTCTATGATATCAGACACAAGCCGTTTAGCTTCGATAAGATTGCTTTGACTGGTGTAGATCCCATTCTGCACATAAACATGCTTGACGCCTTGGGTATCTGAGTGCGAAGTAGGTGATGGAAAAATAATCAGATCCCCATCATAAAAATGGTTATTAGAAAATGAGATCAACGATTGATGCTGAGATCGATAATGCCATCGCAACCGACGACTTGGCTGGAACAAGGGCTTACATACATCGAGAATGCTTTCGCTATTCTCTATTGCAGTCTCTTCTTCATCGTCATTACCATCCCCACTTAGTGTATCGAAAAATCCTGTTGGTGGAAGCTGTTTGCTATCACCAACGACAACCACTTGCTTAGCACGCGCTAACACTCCGATAGCGTCTTCCGGCTTAACCTGTGAAGCTTCGTCCATGATTAAAATATCAAATTTTTCATGGTGCGGCGGAATGTATTGCGCCACCGATAGCGGCCCCATCATAAAACAAGGCTTCATGGCTACTAGTGCCCCATAGGCACGATTTACAAGCTGACGAATTGGTATATGAGCTTTTTGTTTTCCTATTTCATGCCGAATTAAGCAGGCATCTGTAAATTCCTTAGGACTACGGCCGCCATTGCCAGCCGGTATTGTACGACGACTAATTTCACGCGCAAGCTTGCACGCATTAAGCTTTTGCAATTCAAGATCAATTTTCTGAAATGAATCACGAATATTTTCATGTGTAATGCGTGTAAAAGAACCTAACACTTTATTTTGTCTTAATGCTTCATTTGAAAGCGCATGATATACCAGAAAATGATACAATCTGGTATATTCAAAAAATGGTACCGTTAGTTGAGAGTTTGCGAAGCTGCCGATAATATCCTCTAACCCAAGATTTTTAGCTTCGCTATAGCTGTTTAGAATTCCACACCATTTGTCAAATGCTACGCGCTCTTTATCCAACGTACTAAGCTTCATTATAATAACATTTAACTTATCAAAATCATCAGTTCCGTCATATTTCCAAAAATCTCCAAGACCTTTAGCATATGGCACTAGTTCTGACACCCTCTTTAATGCATCCTGATAATCCTTCACTTGATTAAGTAACCCTATAATTATCTGGACAGTATGAAATCCATTTTCACATAAAATATGTGATATTGCAGGTGCGGGAAAAATTTTATTCGCTTTTTTGATAGTACTCGCCAATGATCGCAAAATTTCAAGTTGCTCATCTAATTTTTCATTTTTTTCTGAAAAATCGAATGCTTGACTGGTTTTCTCTGCCAAAAATTGCATCTGCATGGAGATGACAACTTTTGATTTATCTAAAACATCATTAAGCTGCATTAATGACAAGGTGGATGGAATGGCGACTAAATTAAGCTGCGCTTCCAGCTTCTTATATTCCTCATCAAATTCTTTAATTCGGTTGGCAATAAGACTAATATGAGAGTCCTGTAGGCTTTCCTCGAAAAGACCTAATATATTCAGCGCAGTTTCTAATTCCTGTATGGCTTTGACAAAAGAATTATAATTCTGCGAAAACCACTCATACAAATGGGGTTTCATTGATCGGAGGCAGTGGTAAAGGTGCGTGCCATATGTCGGAATTGGCAAAAGATCAAGAAATAATTTTTCGTAAAATGACATTGCTATTTGCAAACTATCGATATCGGTATCAATACCTTTAAAAATACTAGGAAGCAGCATTAAATAGACTGGATGTCGATCGAAATCGTAATTTTCTGTAAGATATTCAATTAATATCTCTATTTTGGTCAAAGCAACTTCGCGGTCTTTAGGAAAGTCTTTTACTAGCTTGCGGTATTCTGCACGCGCTCGCAGCCATGACGAAGAAAATAAACGAAATAGATTTTTGCTTTGAAGCCTCGCTGATATTTCCGCCAAACGTTCACGCGACGGCAACGCATCAAACTTAAATATTCGACCTAATTCTTCGCGTTTTTTCCGCAGCAGTCTGACTTTGTCGGGTAAGTCTTTAATTATAATATTTTCCATCGCATTTTCGATTACTGTATTCCGCAGAGATAAATGACTTTTATCGACATTAGAACAAAAATTAGCGACTTTAAAAACTGCGCGCAATACGGGGATTAATTCGAACTGATTACAAAGATCAAGATAACCAGCCGCTTCGAAGAAAAGAGGCATTCCTTTTAAAAAAGTAATGATAATAGGATTTAAAGTGTTGCACATTGTGCGAATTTCATTAAAGCTGACGTTTTTGGGCAGCCTGATATTTTTAACAATTTGGATATTCAGTTTTTCTAGCTGCCCAGCATTCAATTTGTATTTGGCCAACTCGACATTGTAATTTTCTAAATGCTGCTGGTATATCCCCAGACTTTTTATGCAGCTATCGATAGTGGTTTGTACTTCAAAAATATTGATTTTTTGAAAATATTTCACATACCGAAAATCAGACTCTTCAAACTGCTCTATCATGTGACTGTTAAGCGCACGATGATCAATACCATAAGATTGCAGTTTATCGATAGCGGCCTGCGCCAAAACTGCTTGATTATAAAGCACTTGCAATGCAGAAAAAATACCCTGCTGGTCACCATACTCAATCGGCCCTGACAAATTGAGACCATGCCAATAATGGTCTTTGCGGGGGTAACCAGCATTAAAGTAATCTTGTAAATTGTCAGAAAGATTTTGAATTGCATCCATGTGTGTACGCATACCCACTAGCGACAACTTTGTAATATCTTTTACAGTGCCATAATTTTCTGGCTTATAAGGCTGTGAAAGTGTTTTTTGCAGCACTTCCATTTTCCAAAATATTTGATGTGGCGTTTGCTCGAAACCACCAAATGGCGTATTAATAGCCTGTGTATATTCGATTAGCTCTGACTTTTTTTGATTTAGTTCTTGTAATTTCGTCTCTATGTTGTTGGCAACATTCCGAAAAGTATTTTTACTTAACTCCAGTCTTTTTTT
The DNA here is from genome assembly GCA_047601185.1 of Gammaproteobacteria bacterium. GTDB lineage: Bacteria > Pseudomonadota > Gammaproteobacteria > JAURND01 > JAURND01 > JASGJS01. The sequence goes on from JASGJS010000001.1 coordinate 152,939, forward strand.
TAAATCGGCTAGTATCATTTTTTTTTGTGTTTTATGGCTATGTAATTCCATACAAAAATCACCTAACCCTACCTTATTCAAACGTTTTTTTACCACTTGCAACGCTGCGAGCTTTTCAGCTACAAATAAGACAGTTTTCCCTTGTTCTAAGCAAGCCGCTATCAAATTAGTAATTGTTTGGGATTTTCCAGTGCCTGGTGGTCCCTCAATAACCAAATTTTTTCCAGCCAGTACATCAATGATCGCGCTATGCTGCGAGCTATCAGCATCCATAACTTGCGTAACGTATTTTATAGTTTCATCCCCATCAATATCGTATTCACACGCCATTGATCCTCCATCGGAGTGATTGCCAACAAATATATCAGCAATGTGAGCCGCATCAGCTATTCCTTCCTGGCCAGGCCATTTTGAAGGATCGAGATCGAGATACATTAACATTTTGCCAAACGACAAAAAACCAATGCTTACATAACGATGCACCCCCCAGTCAGGCTTGATATCTAAAAGCTGGTTCGCAAGAGCGGTAAAATAATTTTCGGGATCGCTAAATTCCTCAAATGCTGGTAAGCTGATCGAGAGTTGGCTGAGCTTTTCACGGAGGCAGATGTTGTCAAGAATATCTTCACCAGTAAATTGTAAGCGAAATTTTGCAAAACCAGTACGCGCATCAACTTTATCACGTTGTATTTCGACCGGGATCATAATCAGCGGGGAGTAATAGAAAACGTCAGAGCTTCCGTGATCCTTCCATTTTAAAAAGCCCAAGCATAGAAAAAGCATATTAACACCTGATTCCTCAACAGCGGTGCGAGCTTCGGATTGAATCCGACGAACAAGTCGGTCGAGATCTTCTGGATAGTGCAATGTTTGCAACTTGTCATTCTGATGGCGTCCTTCCTCAACCAAAGTGGCGGAAATATCCATCTCGAAATCGGTGCTTATACCTAAGAAGCGTGCATGCTCCTTAACATCTATACTTTGCAACTCCTTATTAACATCTATGCCAGGGTAATCGGTCTTTTTCGGTAATGGTATAGGAGATATTAAAAATCCTTTTTTTTGATCGTTCTCGCAGGATTCCATTAATTTTGCATAAATATAATTGGGTGATTCGTCTACAAATCGTAAAATTTTAGGTCCGGTATGCTTGAAGTTAAGCAGACGGTTGCGGCCACTCAAATCGAGCAATTTTTTTCGGGCCAGGCTTAATCCATTCATTATCACTTCGTTATGATTTGTCACCTTTTTCTGCTCCTATATCATCCTATCATTTCTTTTATGAAGCGTGTCTCCAAGTAATTTCGAGGTTTGAAATAGCAAAGAAACAACTTACTGCATTCGTAACTGGCCCATTGTAACAAAATATTGACCAATTGAGAAAGTTTAACAGTTAGTGGCGTTGTTGCATAAATAGTCACGAAATACGGCAATTTGGATGGTTGCAAACATTTTAAAAGCCATTAGACTCTTAAGTTCTCAAGCAAAAAAGAACCAAGGGATTAAAAATGGCAAAAAAACAAACTTACCGCATTCGTAACTGGCCTCATTATAACAAAGCATTGACCAATCGAGGAAGCCTAACCATATGGTTTGACGAGGAATCAATCAAACAATTGCATAATATTGACAAATCTGGTGCTCGCGGGAGGCCTAAAGTTTACGCTGAAGCTGCTATCTTATGTGTATTGACCCTCAAGATGGTTTTCCGTCTCCCTCTTCGGGCTTTACAAGGCTTTACAGCGTCACTTATTGAACTAATGGCGTTACCGATTAAAACGCCGAATTATACGACTGTTTGTCGTCGGCAAGGGGATTTAGAAGTCCCCCTAAAAAAATTCCAGTCGGGTAAAGCATTGCATGCTGTATTTGATTCTACTGGGTTAAAGGTATTTGGGGAAGGTGAATGGAAAGTCAGGCAGTATGGCTATAGTAAACGACGAACTTGGCGTAAGCTTCATTTAGGAATCGATGAGGCAACTGGGGAAATTATAGCCAGGGGATTGTCAACCAATGATGTGCATGATAATGAAGCATTTCCTGATTTATTGGCGCAAATTAACAGCAAAATCCTTCAGGCATCTGCCGATGGTGCTTATGACAGTTTTGAAAATTATGAGTTACTTGAGGAAAAAGGTGCGAAGGTCACCATTCCTCCGCGAGAGACTGCGAAGATAAAGCAGCATGGCAACTGTAAAAGAAAACCCTTACGGCGTGATGAAAATATAAGAGCCATTCGAAAAATAGGAAAAGCGGCCTGGAAAAGAGAGAATGGCTATCACAGAAGGAGTATTGCAGAAAATGCGATGTTTCGTTTTAAGAAAATATTTGGGAATGATTTAAAAGCCATTTTATTTGAAAATCAAGCGACTGAAGCGTTTATTAAATGCAATGCTCTTAATAAAATGACATCTTAAGGTATGCCAGAAAGCCACATTGCAGCATAACCTATTGTTAAAAAAAGAAAATTTCAAATTAATTAATTATGCAACAAAGCCACAGTTAGTATTTAAATACCAACTGCCCCTTCTAATTGAATGTAATCATTCGCCTCTAATTTCTCTTCATCTCTCTTCTTCTGCTAAAAACCGTCTATAAGTGTAAATAGGTTATCACTAGAGCACAGCTCATGATCCACCCTATTGCACGAATTTTACGCTATTGTCTCTTGAGTTTAACGGCTATGGGGGCTGTTGCGCAAACGTTGCCTTATAAAGCCCAAATCCAGCAAATTCCCCAGCCCCTCAAGCAGCAAATGTTGCAATACACTTGGAACCCCCGCTGTCCAGTCCCCATCGAACAGTTACGCTTAGTGACTTTGCGTTATTGGGGATTTGATCATAAAGCGCATCAAGGCCAATTGGTAGTGAATCAAGATGTCGCGTCAGACGTAGTGGATATCTTTAAAACGCTTTACATCATTCAGTTTCCGATTCAACGTATGGAATTAATGGAAGTTTTTAAAGGCGATGACAAGGGGGCGATGGCGATGAATAATACTTCTGCATTTAATTGCAGACCCGTCACCGGCAAGCCTGGCGTATTTTCTCAACACAGTTATGGACACGCGATTGATATTAATCCGCAACTTAACCCTTATGTGAAAGATGATGAGGTATTACCCGAAAATGGTCGTACTTTTGTCAACCGTGACAAGCTTATTCCTGGCATCATCACGCCAAACAGTCAGATATACCAATTGTTTATCCAACATGGTTGGCAGTGGGGTGGCGATTGGCATTCGCTGAAAGATTTTCAGCATTTTGAAAAAGTGCCAACAAAAAAGGACAACTCTTCAGAGTTGCCCTCTTCTACACAAAAAAGCTAAGCAGCTTTTTTGAGTTTAACATCTCGATAGTAATCTATGATGTTTCGGTCCCATAGGCCTTCACTAAAATCAGGCCAACTATTTTTTTCAAAACTGGGTGCGTTCTTCAAAAATTCTTTGTCTAAATTGACGACAAATGCTTCTTGATCAGGTTGATAATTTAACACATGCCATGGCAAGGGAAAATGTTTATCCCCCATCCCTAAAAATCCGCCAAAAGATAAAACCGCGAAACGAACTTCACCGGATAATTTATCCAAGACAATTTCTTCGATTTTGCCAATATCTTCATTTTGAAGATTGCATACCTTTACGCCTATCACATCTTTGGTTTTAATTAAGTTATTCATATTAGGCCTCCTAGAATATTAAAGCTTCATAGTATAAGTATAGTTAAAATTGTGGGCATTTTTAGGGGTTTTTTATCCACACTTTCACCTTGCGGTCACCTCGGACATCTTGTAGAATGTGCCAGCAGTAACCGTCTCATGGGTGGTAGCTGGTGCCTCCGCAGCGATATGCTGTAAACCCCGTCAGGCCCGGAAGGGAGCAGCGGTAGCGGCAGATTCGGGTGCCGGAGTGTCGCTGGACTATCGCCCACCCTTCATAAGAGATTTATCCGCACTATGGGCTATCAGGTTTTCGCGCTGAAATGGCGCCCGCGCAGTTTTTCCGAAGTGGTCGGTCACCAACCCGTGATTAAGGCTTTGATGCATTCTTTGGACCAAAACCGCTTGCATCATGCTTATCTGTTTACAGGCACTCGAGGGGTCGGCAAGACCAGCTTAGCCCGTCTGTTTGCTAAATGCTTAAATTGCGAACAGGGCGTTTCTTCCCAACCCTGTGGCGCTTGTAGCGCCTGTCTCAGCATTGATCAAGGTCGTTTTTTAGATTTAATTGAAGTGGATGCGGCTTCGCGCACTAAGGTGGAAGATACCCGAGATTTGCTCGACAATGTCCCTTACGCCCCCACCCAAGGTCGATTTAAGGTGTATCTGATCGACGAAGTGCATATGCTCTCCAACCATAGCTTTAATGCACTGTTAAAAACCTTGGAAGAGCCGCCTGCGCACGTCAAATTTTTGCTGGCTACCACAGACCCCCAGCGCTTGCCGGTTACGATCTTATCCCGCTGCTTACAGTTTCATCTCTACCCTTTATCGCTGGAACAAATTACGGCACAACTTGAAAAAATCCTCACCGCAGAACAGATTGATTTTGAAAAAACCGCGTTATTTTACTTGGCGCAAGCGGCGCAAGGCAGTCTGCGCGATGCCTTGAGTTTATTAGATCAAGCGGTAGCCTATGGCGATGGCCAGCTCAAAGCCCAAGAAGTGCAAGCGCTGTTGGGAAAAACCAGCCATGAACTGATTTTGAAACTGGCAGAGACTTTAAAAGAACGGAATGTCACCCAAATGCTCCAAACCGTGGCCCATTTGGCAGACATCGGCGCGCAACCGATGCAGGTTTTAGAAGAATTATTAACGCTATTTCACCACACGGCCTTATATCAAGCTGCGCCTGATGTCCATTTGGAAATCGATTTCCCTGAAACCGTATTGACTGATTTGGCGCAAAAATTGAGTCCAGAAGCCATCCAACTGTATTATCAAATGGGTCTTTTATCTAAACGGGATTTACCGCTGGCACCAACCCCGCGAATGGGGTTAGAAATGGCATTGCTGCGGATGCTGGCTTTTCAACCGGTTGTGGCGCCGCCGTTAGTCGAGATTGCCCAACCCCCTCTCAAAAAGCCTGAACCTGCTGGAAACCTCATACCATCTAGTGCCGGTCCAGCTATGCCTGCTAACCCTGCGCCAGAGGTTAAGGCAGTGCCTTCCCCAACCACAGCTTTAACCGATTGGGAACAGCTCTATCCGCAGTTGCAATTACAAGGAGCAGCCATGGCGCTGGCCTCGCATTGCGCCCGCATTGACTCAAATGACGCTTCCAACGAATTACATTTAATCTTGGACGCGAAGCATGCCGCCTTGCTCAGCCCGAATAGCCAACAGCGCATCGCCAAGGCCTTGGAAAATTATTGCCAAAAGCCCATAAAATTGCAAATAACCGTGAATAATGCGAGCAAAAATCCGCAAGATAGGTTAGAATATAAGACTCCTGCTGCATTGGCGCAGGAAAAGCTGACAGCCCGTGAATTGAAGGCTCAGGCCCAATTTAATGATGATGCAAATATTCAAGCGCTCATTGAGCGTTTTGATGCTAGAATCGAGTCAGTCCAGATAAAGGATGAGGTGTTTTAAATTTTTAACCCGAGAGGATAAGTGATATGAGTAACTCCAATTTACCCGGAGCAATGAACAACCAAGTTATTGATTTTCTTAAGGATAAAGGCCAAGAAATGGTCCAACACTTCCAAAAGATGCAGGAAGATTTATCTCGTCGTGAAGTGCATGGTGTGGGCGGCGTAGAAGATGCCGACGCTATTTTCGTTAAAGTCACCATCAATGGTTTGCAAGAGTGCAAAAAAGTGGTGATCGGTGATGGCGCAATGGATGAAGGCAAAAACGTGGTGGAAGATTTAACCTTAGCCGCCGTTAATGATGCCATGGAACAAATCAAGTCCACCATGCAAGGCGAAGTCATGAAGGTTTATGAAAAATCTGGCTTACCTTTAACCGGTGAAACCGATAACGAAGATTAATCTTCTCTCATCCGCCATTCCTCGTTTTGCGGGGAATGGCGAGTGATTAAACCTTATGTTCACACCCCTCGTTCAACAACTCATCAATAGTTTACGTTGCCTGCCGGGCGTAGGGCCTAAATCCGCACAACGGATGGCGTTACATCTGTTAGAACGCAGCCGACAGCCTGGACTTAAGCTGGCAGAAACGCTCACAGAAGCCCTCACCCACGTATCGCATTGTCAACGCTGTCATATTTTCTCCGAACAACCGATTTGCAATCTGTGCTTAAATCCGGCCAGAAATGCGCAACAATTGTGTATTGTCGAAACCCCCATGGACGTTTTTGCGTTAGAACAAACCCAAAGCTATCATGGCCTGTATTTTATTTTGATGGGGCATCTATCGCCGCTTGATGGTATCGGCCCGGAAGAAATTCGTATTCCTGCGTTAAAGCAACGCGTACAAGCCGAACACATTACCGAGATTATTTTAGCCACCAACCCTACTGTGGAAGGTGAAGCCACTGCGCACTACATCACCACTTTATTTCAATCCACTGCGATTCACATGACGCGCATCGCCCATGGCGTCCCACTGGATGGTGAATTAGGCTACCTTGACCCAGGCACCTTAAGCCGCGCGATCACGTTACGCACCCAAGTCAATCATGCTTCCTGATTTTTGGATCCCCTTAGACGATCAAGCGTTAATCAAAGTGGAAGGCGCTAAAGCCGCACAGTTTTTGCAAGGCCAGTTAACTTGTAACATTCAAGAAGTGAATGCGCAACAAAGCCGTCGAGGCGCGCACTGTAATGCCAAAGGCAAAGTGCTCTGTTCACTGCGCGTTTTACAACTTCAAGAAGAATGGTATTTATTATTACCTCGTAGCATGGTGGATTTAGCGATACAACAACTCAAAAATACTGCAGCCTTATCACGGGTTAAATTAATTCCCGTTTCTGAGTGGACAATTTTGGGGTGTTATGGTGAAGAATTACTGGCCTATTTAAACCAAACACTGACTTTACCGACTGCATGGGACGCCGTTACTCAAAAAGACGGTCTCACCTGTATCCAATTATATCCCCAAACGCCTGCCATGCTTCTCATTGCTGAAACTGCCAGAATAATGGATTTGCAAAACAGTTTGTCTACGCATTTTCCTCAGGGTGAGATAAACGACTGGCGATTACTGGCAATTGAAAACAAAATGGCAGAAATAATCCCCAACACTGTCGATTTATTTTCTCCGCATATGTTGTTGTATCCTGACATGCAGACGGTGAGTTTTAACAAAGGTTGTTATATTGGTCAAGAAATTATTGCCCGCACCCATTATTTAGGTAAAGTGAAACGGCGATTACAAAAGTTAGAATTAGAAACAACCCAGCCACTCCTCCCTGGAAGTACAATCTTAAATGCGGCAAAGGAAAATATGGGAGTTGTGGTAGATGCGGTTTTAAGGCGAGATAATTTATTTGTTATTTTGGTCGTCAATTAATTAAGATTTCAGTATTCCCTCTAGACGTCCCGCGGGAAAAGCAGCGGGCTAGCAGCCCGCGCTCCCAGGCTCGAGCCTCATTCAAGTTAAAGCTATCATCAAACATGGGAGTGTCAACCCCCCATTTTTAGTACAACGCATAAGTAGAAATCATAGCATTTCCCTATATTGCTGTGGTGTCAAATGCCCCAGCGACTGATGGGGTCTTTCCAGGTTATATTCCTGTAACCATTGATCAGTTATGGCTTGCACGTGGTTAATATCCTTAAATAAATGCACACCTAATACTTCTTCACGATAAGTACGATTAAATCGTTCGATATAAGCATTCTGTGCTGGTTTTCCTGGCTCAATATGACGAAGCTTTACACCATGTTTTTTGGCCCAATCAAACATTTCTTTTGAAATATTCTCAGGGCCATTATCCACCCGAAGCTGCATAGGATAACCATGCTTGATAGATATCCAATCTAAAAACGCTGTTACCCGTTTAGCAGGTAATGATAAATTTGCTTGGATTCCCAATGCTTCCCGATTGCAGTCATCCAGTACATTCACAGTGCGAAATCGCCTACCATTTGCAAGTGCATCGCTCATGAAATCCATCGACCAGCTTTCATTCATTTGCATTGGCCAATTCAACGCAGTTTTCTCTCTCTGTGGCAGTCGCCTTTTGGGCTTACGTCTTAAATTTAATTTTAAATCACAATAAACCCTATAAACACGCTTATGGTTCCATTGATAACCTTGTTGTCTGAGTTTTTGAAACATCTTTTCAAACCCATAACGGCGATACCTAATGGCTAAATCCTGCAGAGCACATTTAATCTCCTCATCATTTTCTAATTTATGAGAATATCCAAAAACTGAACGACTAATGTTCAATAATCGGCAGGCTCGATTTAGGCTAATTTGATGGGTTTGAATTGCATAATTAACCCATTCTCTACGCTCTACTGCCGTAACTATTTTTTTTCGAGAACATCTTTCAATACCCGATAATCCAGGCTTAATTCAGCATACATATGTTTTAAGCGCTGATTTTCTTCTTCTAGCTGTTTTAAGCGTTTTACATCTGATTCGATCATTCCATTAAATTTGTTCCGCCAGCTATAAATCGTTGCCTCGCTAATGGCATATTTTCGGCTTAAATCGACGATGGGCACACCGGCTTCAAGCTCTTTTAAAATCCCAATTATTTGGTTTTCAGTAAATCTCGTTTTTTTCATTGTAGAGTCCTCTTAGTTCGACTAGTTTATCGGAAAACTCTACTTATGGGTTGTACTATTTTAGGGGAGGATTACCGGAGTTCTTTCTTTGATGCTATAAAGTTTCAGAACGCAGCAGACTTTCACTTGGCGCTTTGTCATGAAAGGCGCAGAATTTGGGAGCGCGGGCTGCTAGCCCGCTGCTTTATCATGTTTCAGCTTGCGACAACACTCGCGACAACTGCTCGTAGTTGGTTAACACTTTGGTTTGATACGTATCATTTAAAGTGGGGGTGAGAGAATGATAGCCCGCTACGCCATGCCAATATCCTCCCTGAGTCTGCACACTATCGGCAATTTTGGTGCTTAAAATCCAAGCACCGACCATGACATTGACGCAAGGATCATATTGAATTTGTTCGCGGGTATAGCCATAGGGGGCAATTTTGGGCAGCCATTTGGAATTGATCTGCATGGGCCCATAATCAAAAGTGCCGTTGCGATTGAGGCTGGCAGTGCCTGCTCTTCCGCCTTCTACATTTAAAACGGAAATGATCACTTGCGCGGGCACGTAATACGTGACTGCTGCTTGATTTATACATTCGATGGGGACATCGTGAATGAGTAATGCGCTGACCATTTAGGCCTCTTTAAAGAATGTTTGAATATGTATTACTCACCGACATTATACTGAGCCCTCTGTAAAATGCCTCTAGACGTCCCGCGGGAAAAGCAGCGGGCTAGCAGCCCGCGCTCCCAAATCTTGCGCCTTTCATGACAAAGCGCCAAGTGAAAGTCTGCTGCGTTCTGAAGCTTTATAGCATCAAAGAAAGAACTCCCATGTTTGATGATAGCTTTAACTTGAATGAGGCTCGAGCCTGGGAGCGCGGGCTGCTAGCCCGCTGCTTTTCTCTTTACCAATACACACACATACCCTTCTACTGGCTGTTCCTTTTGTAATCTTAACACCGCATTATCACAACGCTCTATCAAAAAATGATATTGCTTTGCCAGTTGCTCAATATAAGATCTATTATGCGCAAAGCGGGCATTGTTTTGCAATTGAAACGGGGCTGAGTAGGTTTTTTCAATGGTGAAAGCAAATAGCCCATCCGGTTTTAAAGCTGTTTTAACATGGGCGAAGGTTTCTGATAAATCGCCCACATAACCTAAAACATCGCCCGCCAAGATTAAATCGACATCATGAGATTCTGATAATGCCGTGATTAAATCTAATTGTTTGAGTTCATCATAAACATTTTTTTGTTTAGCCGCGGCCAACATTTTTTCTGATAAATCCACCCCGATTAAAGTTTGAGCAAAGGGTTTAAAGGGGATACCGCACAAACCGGTACCACACCCTAAATCTAAAATGGTCCAGCGTGCATTGCTCCGTCCTGTCACTTCTGAGACAGCTTTATACAACAAATTGGGAACTTGATAATTCAAATGCGAGGTTAAATGCTGATCAAAGTGCGGTGCGTATTGATCAAACAAATGCTCTACGTATTGTTTGGGTGCGGTGGTGGGGGATTGTCCCGATTTTCGCTGGGTAATGGCTGCTAAAATATATTGAATTTCTGGATCGTCTGGGCGCAATTTCAAGGCTGCTTCATAATGCTCAGCGGCTTTTGGTAAGTCGTCTTTTTTTAAGTAAGCTGCCCCCAAATTAAGATGTGCTTGATAATAATTGGGTTCTAAACGTAAGACTTCCGATAAATAATCAATCGCTTCATCATAACGATCTTGATAAAAATAAATGACACCTAAATTGTAATAGGTTTCGATGTCGGGCTGTATTTTGAGTAATTCGATGTAATACCGTAGCGCTTGATTGGGCTGATTTTGCGTTAAAAATAACGCGCCTAAATTATTGAGTGCTTCTACATGCTTAGGATTTAATTTCAAAGTGGTTTGATATTCTGCGACCGCTTCATCCAGTTGATTTAACTGCGTCAGGGCCACAGCTAACTGATGATGGGTTTCCACATGATTTGGATCCAGCTTTAATCGCTCTTTAAAATGCAATACGGCGGGTTCTAACATGCCTTGCTGTAAAAAAATTTGCCCTAAATGGCCGTGTGCTTGGGGGTGATCCGGTTGATACTTCAAAGCCAATTGTAAATTGGATTCTGCTTCGGGATAGTGTTGTTGCGCGGTTAATGCGGTACTCAAATTAAAATAGGCGTCTGCATAATCAGGTTTTAAGGTAATCGCTTTGCGGTAGTAAGCAATGGCTTGATCCAATTGATTTTGTTGATGGAATAAGATCGCTAAATTATTATGCGCAGCGGCAGATTCGGGCTGTAGTTGCAATGCCCATTGATAGTGTTCAATGGCCTGTTCCATTTCGCCATTTTGACGATACACATTGCCTAAACTGTTATGAAAGGAGGCAGAATCTGGGTCTAACTCAACCGCGGCTTGCAGCCACTGTAGTGCTTGCGCTAAATCGCCTTGTTGACCTGCCATAATACCGAGCAAATGCAAAACTTCAGGCTGGATGGGGTTTTCGTTGAGTAACTCCTGATAAAGCGCGGCAGCGGCTTCGAACTGGCCTGCTTTATGTAAAGCTAAGGCCTGTTGAAACCGCTGCTGAGCGTTAGCCATGTTTGGCTTTCTGTTTAACGGTGGTGCCCAATTCATCCACCACTAAAGCATAACGATTGCTGAGATTATATTTTCGAATCACTTGGAAATTGGCAAATGTCATCCACACTTCGGTGCCTTGTTTACCCTCCATATATAAAACCCCTGCGCGTAAATTGCCAGGCACATGTTGAGAAGGTTTAATGCCATATTTCGCTAATTCTTTGACGGTGTAATAAAGCTTACCATTAGCTTGAATTTGAGGCAGGGTTGCTCCGGTCACCTGAGCCCGCACTGCAACTGGGATGCCAGACTGCCACCCCTTCCCTTTCATATAATTGGCAATGCTATAGATCGCGTCTTTGGGATCATTAATTAAATCGGCTCCGTGTTGGTTGTCGGCATTGACGCCATAAAGACGATAGCTGCTAGGCATAAATTGCGGCAAGCCTAATGCACCGGCATAAGAGGCTTTGATACTGAAGGGATCCCAATTTTGTTCGCGTGACAATAATAAAAAGTTGGTTAATTCACTCATGAAAAATTGGCTGCGTCGAGGATATTTAAAGGCGAGCGTCGCTAAAGCATCCATTTCTGAGAATTGCCCTTTATTTTCCCCATAACTGGTTTCTACGCCAATAATACCCGCCATGATTTCAGGCGGCACGCCATATTTGTGAGAAGCGGCCTTTAAAGCTTGCGCATTTTCATGCCAAAATGCCACACCTCTTTGAATGCGTTTGGGTGTAATAAATAAGTCATGGTATTGATACCAAGGAATCACTTCTCCCGGTGGCTGATTAATCTTATTTAACACCTGCTGATTAAACTGCACTTGCTTGAACCAGTTCTCTAGCGTCTGCTGATCAAAATGATAAGTGTTATGCAAAAATGCAATGTATTTTTGTACCGCAGGTTCTTGCTGCAAATTTAATCCCAGCGCCAAACTCGCTGCATTCAATCCCACGATGAAAATAAATAATTTTAAAAAAGTTTTGTGCATAAATTAACGTCCTAATAATTTACGATGTGTTTGAATCGACATGATAATGCCAAATCCCGCCATTAAGGTTAACATGGAAGAACCCCCGTAACTGATTAACGGTAGGGGCACGCCTACCACCGGCAAAATACCGGTGACCATTCCCATATTTACAAAAAACGATAAGAAAAAAGTTAAACTTAAACTGCCTGCTACCAGTCGAGCAAAGGTATCTTGTGCTTGTGCACTGATGTAAAGTCCGCGTAACACAATATAAGTTAATAACAAAATTAACACAATACTGCCAATGAGTCCCCACTCTTCACCGAGCACTGCAAAAATAAAATCGGTGGCATGTTCCGGTAAAAATTGTAGATGCGATTGGGTGCCGTGCAAATAGCCTTTACCAAAAATACCGCCTGAACCCACGGCAATTTTGGATTGAATGATATGATAGCCTGAACCCAACGGATCATTTTCTGGATTTAAAAATGTTAAGACGCGCTGTCTTTGGTAATCGTGTAAAAAATGCCATAAAAAAGGTGCAACGGCTGAGACTAAGATTAATAATCCTAAAAAATAACGTAATAACACACCGGATAATAATAATAAACACCCCCCCGTGAAAGCAATAATTAGAGCGGTTCCTAAATCTGGCTGTTTGGCAATCAGTAACACAGGCACTAATAACATGACACAGGCCACTAACAGTCGCCATAATTTGGGGGGTAGGCCGCCTTTATTCAAAAACCAGGCCAACATTAACGGCACCGCTAATTTCATAATTTCGGAAGGTTGAAAGCGCAATCCACCCAATGATAACCAACGTTGTGCACCTTTACCGGTATGACCCACTGCAAGGGTGGCTAATAATAATAAAATACCGAGACCATAAATATAAGGCGCCCAATCCGCATAACGCTGCGGGGGAATTTGCGCGAATCCCACCATGATACTCAAAGAGATCAGCACCCAAATCAACTGTTTACTCAACAACACAAAACTTTGATTATCCGCACTGTATAAAATCACCAAACCGACTGCGATGACCAATAAAATGCCGCAAAATAATGGCATATCAATGTGAAACTTTTCCCACCAAGAACGCTTGAGGCGGTGCCCCGTAGGAGGAAGCGATTCATGCATTAAATTTAATTGATTCATCTTCTATCCCCCGTATCGTCAGTGATCTGAATCGGAATCCATTGTGGTGGGCATGGGCGTTTGTGTTGCGTTGTGAGTGGTTTCTCTGAGCAAATCCGTCACCATGTTATCGGGGGTCGCAGTGGCAGCAGTGGCAGGATCAATGGGAACCTGCCCGTGATTGGGCAGTAAATAATAATCCAACACTTTTCTCGCTACGACAGGCCCTTGGTGAGGATGGTTTTCAACGATAACTGCCAACGCAATTTGCGGACTATTAATCGGTGCGAATGCAATAAACCAGGCATGGCTGCGGTATTTTTTGGGAATGGCGTCATTGTCATCATCGCCGTAAGCCTTAGGGCGATACACTTGAGCTGTACCGGTTTTACCCCCAATGGTGTAGGAGGCCGCGCCAATGGCTCTGGCCGTGCCACCGGCTTCGCTGGTCACGCCATGCATCGCATTAATGACAAAATCCCAAATCCCTGGATCATGCAAAGTAACGGGCACCGGCACAGGTTTATAAAAATCGAATTTACCATCGCCATTTTGCCATTTTAAGAGAAAATGGGGTTTGAATCCCATGCCTCGTTCAGATAAGGTGGCAACGGCATGCGCCATTTGTAAAGGAGTCACCATGGTGAAGCCCTGCCCTATCCCCGCATTGACAGTATCGCCGGTATACCAACCTTGTCCTAAAGCTTTGCGCTTCCAAGCAGGAGAAGGCACGACGCCACCTAATTCATCTGACACATCTAACCCGGTGGGCTTGCCCATCCCAAATGCATATTGAATCGTGTTCATCCGCCCAATACCAGCGCGCACCGCCATGGTATAAAAATAGGTATCGCACGACTGCACGATGGCCTTATGCATATCCACAACACCATGACCGCCTTTGCGCCAATCTTTGTAAACATGGCTCTGACCCGGCAACGCAAACCAACCCGGATCATGAATTTTATCGGTGGTTTTAACAACGCCTGAATCCAGATATTCGAGCGCTAAAAAAGGCTTCATAATCGAGCCAGAAGGATAAAGCCCGCGCAAGGCACGATTATACAGGGGTCGCTGCGGATCTTGTTGCAAGGCTTTGTAATCTGAGGCTGGAATACCCTTCACAAACACATTAGGCTCGTAACGCGGATTACTGACAAACGCTAATACTTCACCGGTGGCAGGTTTAATAACGACTACAGAGCCTTGGTCTTCGCCTAAGGCATCCTCTGCCACTTTTTGTAATTTGCTGTCGAGTGAAAGATAGAGATTTTTTCCTGCGACAGGGGGAATTTGATTGAGTACCCGTACCACTTGGCCATTCGCGTCGGTTTCCACTTGCTGATAGCCTACTTTGCCGTGCAGAACCGATTCATAATATTTTTCGACACCCAATTTGCCGATGTAATCGGTCGCGGCGTAATTCACTGGATCAACTTGGGCTAATTCTTGCTCGTTAATCCGTCCAACATAGCCTAAAGCACTGACCATGGTATCGCCTTGCGGATAAAAGCGGAGTAACCGACCAGTCACCCCAAATCCTGGAAAGCGGTATTGATTGAGATAGAAAGTGGCCACCTCATCTTCGCGCAAATTCATTTTTAAGGGGACGCCTTCTGCCGAACGTCGCTGTCTTAACAGCTTGCGAAATTGTTGTAAATCGTCAGGACTGATGTCGATGATTTGTTCTAATTGTTTTAAAGTGGCTTCAAAATGAGGGACTTGATCGGGGATGACGTCTAAACTAAACACGGGCACATTTTCTGCTAATAAGACGCCATTTCTATCGTAAATCAGCCCGCGATTGGGATCGATGGGAATCAAATTTAACTGATTTTGATTGGATAAGGTGGTGTAGACGTCGTGTTGAAAAATTTGCAAATACACCAAGCGGCCAATTAATACGACCAATAATATTAACACCACACAAAATGCTAACCATACCCGTTTGGTGAATACGTGGGATTCAGCTAAATAATTTTTAAGCGGTGGCAAGCGTACCATAGTGCTTCAACGGTGATAGGGATGTTGTTGGAGAATGCTGATGGCGCGATAGAGCTGCTCTGCGAGTAAGACGCGAACCAATGGATGAGGAAACGTCAGCGGAGAGAGTGACCATTGCGCGTGGGCTTGATTTAAACACGCAGGCGCTAATCCTTCAGGTCCACCAATCAGTAAACAGAGATGTTGTCCCTCTGTCTGCCAATGTCGCAACCGCTCAGCAAACTGTTGCGTGTTCCACAGTTGACCACGTTCGGTTAAAGCCAGGGTGTAACTTCCCGGTGGGATAGCCGTTAGCATGTGCGCTCCTTCGCGTTCAATTAAACGTTTTAAATCTGCGCCTTTATGGCGTTTTAAAGCGGTTATTTCTGTTAATTGCAGTTTAAATTCTGGAGGTAAGCGCCCGACATAGTCTTGATATCCAGTTGTTACCCAAGAAGGCATCTGCTTGCCGACGGCTATTATACTAATTTTCACCGTGACTTGCCTGCTTTTTCTTTTCGGTCATCGCCCAGAGTTTTTCTAGGTTATAAAATTCTCGGGTTTGGGCCAGCATAATGTGGACGATAATATCGCCCAGGTCGACTAAAATCCATTCGTTGGAATCTTGGCCTTCCATTCCGAGCGGCTTGAAGCCTTGCTGTTTGCATTCGGTCACCAGTTTATCGGCGATGGCTTTAGCCTGGCGTGAGGAAGTGGCAGAACAGACAATCATGTGGTCGGTAACGCTGGTTAAATGCCGGACATCAAGATTGGCAATGTCTTGTGCTTTCATTTCATTGAGAATGTGGATTACTAAGTCGAGTAAGTTATTAAATTGCATGTGATACCTTCGTTGAGTGGTGCCTGCTATCCGCAGAGATAGACTTGAAGGGAGCATGACTTAAGACACGCCGTGAATACGTCCCTGTAGGCTTCTCTTTTTCGTCCATGAAAAAGAGAGTCTTAAGTCATGCTCCCTTCAAGTCTATCTCTGCTTACTTGGGTGCTACTTTTCTCTCTTTTGCCCTTTTTATCTTTTGTATATTCAGCACTTTCTAAGACAAGCTCAGTGCTCCGAAGAGGCACTCAAGAGGCGGCGTCGTCCCGGCATGGATGCCGGGATCCAGTTCGCGGAAGCAAAACTTTACATCCTTGTAGTCTGAATCCCCGCATCCATGCGAGGACGACGCCTCCTGCTTATTCTGAGCTCAAGCTTCTCTTAGGATGTGCTGAATGGATACTATTTTTTTACATAATAACCATTTTCTTGTATCACCTTCCAAACTGCTTGTGGCAATAACACTTTCGCAGCCGCTTCGTTTTTCGTTGATAATAAATGTCGAATCTGGCTGGCCGAAATAGCGACGGGATCTAATGGTAAAAAATAAATATACCCCGCAGGTTTTTGGTGCAACAAGTGAAAATCCTGTATCTGATGGTTATGCAGCCATTTATCTAAGGTGGGATTACCCACGTATTCAAAGTTGGCGCGCGTCGCTACGACCACATGGACATAATTTAAAATGTCTTGCCAGGCTTTCCACAAATGAAATTGTGAGAATTGTTCTATACCGACAATGAAATTTAACGAAACGCTAGGGCCCATTTGTTCGCGGATCAGCTTAACGGTATCAATCGTATAAGAAACGCCTTCGCGATTCACCTCGCATAAATTTAATTGCAACTCAGGTTGATTGGCAATTGCTGCGCTGAGCATAGTTAAACGATCTGCGATGCTGGCGACGGGTGGAGATTTTAGCGGCGGTTGTGCGCAGGGAATAAGTTGTACCACTTTAAGGTGCAAAGCATGATAAACACTTAACGCCAGATGAATGTGTCCTAAATGGACAGGATCAAATGTGCCGCCTAACAAGCCCACCGCTGAACTTTGTTGTACGGGCAGTTTTTCATTCGACCAGGTTTTTTCTATGGTGTATTCGCCAAAGTCACTATGACCATCTTGTGAAAGTGGATTATTGTGCATACTCATCTCATTAAAAATATTTTAGCGGGCTAGCAGCCCGCGCTCCCAAGCTCGAGCTTCACATAAGTTAAAGCTGTCGTCAAACATTGAAATTCTTTCATCCAAATTAAAGCTTGAGAAGGCAGGAAACCATCCCTTTGGCGTTCGAAATGAAAGGCGCAAAACTTGGGAGCGCGGGCAGCTTGCCCGCTAAAATAAAATTATAATATAAAAATACCCGCCACCGCCAAAGTCAACTTCAATAAATGTTCCCATATCTTAGCAGACAGCGCACCCTTAATCATTTGATCTATTTCACCTGCTTGACACAAACACTGTTGCAAGCTCCCTAAGGTATGCCGTGCTAACACATGGCGCATTGCCATCTGACGTTTTTCATTTTGCCAGCCATAACTGCTGGCTTTTTGAGCCTGAGGTTTTTCGATTTGCGCGATCAGCTGCCGCAATTCGCGCGTTAACGCCCATAAAATTAAGATGGGTTCTACTCCCACTTGTCGTAATAGCGAAAATGTGCGCACAATCTCAGCCGTTTTTCCAGAGGGTAACACATCGATTAAATCAAATACGGTGAGGCAAGCATTCTCGCTGCTGACTGCCTTCACTTGTTCTAGCGTCAACTCTCCTTGATGGAACAAGGCGAGTTTTTCAATTTCCTGGGCCAGTGCCAATAAATGACCTTCCGTGCGCTGCAACAATAACTGTAAAGCGGCCGGGGGGATTTGTAAACCCCGTTGCTGCAACCGGCGGGTTGCCCAAGGTCCACATTGTGCTGACGACATGGGCCATATCGCCACTAACGCGCCGATTTTCTGTAAGGCCTTAACCCAATCGAGTTTTTCTAAGCTTTTATCAGGCTTATGCGGGGTGATCACCAGCAGCAGTTTTTGAGGATTAGGGGCTGTTACATACTGTAATAAAATCTTTTTTGCTTCTTCTTTCAATTGGAGACTGGATAAATGCAACTCGATGATTTGTTGGTCGCTGAAGAGTGAACCATTCTGACAAGCCAGCTGGAATTCTTGCCAATTAAAGCCTGTTTCGACGGTAAAACGCAGTGTTTCCAGAAAACCTGCTGCTTTAGCGGCTTGTTTGATATTCGCTCGCGCCTCTTCCACAAATAAGACTTCTTCGCCAGCAATTAAGTAAACGGGCAGCAATTGACGTTTTAGCTGGTTAGCCAATTGCTCGGGGGTGATTTTCATAGGATCGATCTAACTTGCTCTGAACTCAACCGGTAGTATAACTGGGAAATAATATCGCGCTCCATTTCTTTTTCGAGTAAAGCCAATTGGTTATTGGATTCTATCATTTGATTGGCGCTTAACGTTAAATTACGAATCGAAGTGAGCTGCATAGGGGGTAATAAAGGTTGGCCGGCGGCATTTTGCAAGGTCACGACCACGCTGTATGTGACGGTATAAATGCGAGTCTGATTACTGGTGCCTATGGTGCTGGCGCGCGTTACAACGACGGGCTTAGCCACTTTTAAGGTGATAGGCGCTGAGCAGGGCGCGGAGACTAATTGTACACCGGCTGAAGCTAAGCTACGCTGTAAATTAATTTCAAACTCCCCATAGGGGTTTTCCATGGCCAAATACAACGTCCGCAAAGCTGGCGGCCAATGAGAATGGCCCCGTAAATGAAAAGCGCAGCCGGTCATAAAGGCTAATGCCAGGCTTAATCCAAGGGCTAACAAAAACTGACGGCTCAGGTGTAATCGCATATACTATCTTTATTTAGGTTAAGTCGATGAATATCAAAACGGTCTTAATAACAGGCGCTGCACGCAGGCTGGGTCGGGCCATCGCTGAACACTTGCACCAGCAAGGCATGCGCATCCTGCTACATTATCATACTTCCCAAGACGCTGCACAAGCTCTAGCCGATCAGCTCAACCAATTACGCCCAAATTCTGTGCATGCGCTTCAAGCCAATTTGAGGGTCCATGCCGATTTGGAACGACTCGCTAAAGCAGCCCAACAAGTCTGGGGACAGGTAGATGGGTTGATTAACAACGCCTCAGCATTTTTCCCCACCGCAATTGGGGAAACCTCCCAACAAGACTGGGATCACCTAATGGGTGCCAACCTTAAAGCCCCCTTCTTCTTATCACAATTGCTAGCGCCCGCCTTAAAATTTGCCGGGGGCTCCATCATTAACATCACTGATATTCATGGCGAAAAGCCTTTGAAAAATTATCCGGTCTATTCGATGACTAAAGCCGGCTTGATCATGCTGACCCATAGTTTAGCCAAAGAATTAGGGCCCGAAATACGGGTCAATGCGATTTCTCCGGGCTCTATTTTATGGCCAGAAGGCGCGAATGTGTTGGATACGACTCTTCAAGCAGACATTGTAGAGAGAACAGCCCTTAAGCGAAAAGGCACCCCACTAGACATTGCTAAAGCCTCTAATTATCTGCTCAATGCGGATTATGTGACGGGGCAGGTGCTGGCGGTGGATGGAGGGCGATTGTTGAATTGTTAGATAGGGTTACAAGCATTTTTTTAAATCACGATAAAAATTTTCATGAACCCCCAGCGCGAGTAACAACCGTTCTTTAGGAATCCATTCATAGGCAAGTAGCATTTCCTGATGGTCAATTTTGAACTTATAGACATAGACCCCCGCTAGATCACCCTTTTTTTCTTGCCCCAATTTTGGATTTCGCACGATTTCATTGATGGCATCATTAACTTTAACTTTACTTTGTCGACACAGCTTTTTATAAGCTTTTTTAAAAGCAGGCATCTGCTTAATGCTGATATCAGTCATCTTCAAACTCAAAAGGCTCTGCTAATGATCGGTCCAGTTGTTTTGAAATCATCAAATCCCTTAGAAACTCAACGGGTAAATCAGGGTTATCTAAAGCACATTTTCCAATTTTAGCCCAAAATTCAATTTGGTGAGGAATAGAACGGCATTCCGCATGTGCCACCTTTTTAGCTGCGCTATAAATTGTTTCATCAATTCGAACAGGAACACCCATAAACACCCCCACACAATAGTTTCAATTTGCTACATTTGTAGTATAGCACAAATTACCCTGCTTTACAAATCTTCACTTTTACATTCACCTATTTAATGGTTATCATTTATACAAGGAGGGGTCCATGAAAGACATTATGCACTACCGAGGC
Organism: Gammaproteobacteria bacterium; assembly: GCA_047601185.1. Classification (GTDB taxonomy): domain Bacteria; phylum Pseudomonadota; class Gammaproteobacteria; order JAURND01; family JAURND01; genus JASGJS01. The sequence goes on from JASGJS010000001.1 coordinate 173,445, forward strand.
TACTTCGGTTCGGTTCATTTTGATAATGAAGGTTTATTTTTTTATGGAAAAATAGAATTCGTGCGCGCACTTATTAGTTATGAAGCCACTGATGCCAAAGGAATTAAAAAAGCTTTTGAAGAGGCTGTTGATGATTATTTAGAAATGTGCGAAAGACAACATATAAAGCCTGAAATACCATTTAAAGGGAGTTTAAATATTAGATTAGGGTCAGATCTACATAGAAAAGTTGCTATCGCTGCTGAATTAAATCATTTAACTATTAATAAGTTTATTGTCCAAACTTTGGATCGCGTTATTTCTAACTGATTAGGCATGCAGAGGATAAAGATGCAAAATTGTCTTTTTTGTAAAATCATTCAAAAAGAAATCCCCGCCACCATTATCTGGGAAGATGATCAAATCATTGCATTTGATGATATCTACCCTCGTGCCCCTCAACATAAGCTGATCATTCCCCGTAAGCACATTGCCACTCTTAATGACCTCACACCAGAGGATACGCAGCTGGCAGGCCATTTGCTGATGACAGCCCAAGCCCTTGCCAAACAATTAGGCATCGCGGAGCCAGGGTATCGGGTGGTGATGAACTGTAATGCAGGCGCTGGACAAGTGGTGTATCATATTCATTTACATTTATTAGGTGGACGATCATTGCAATGGCCACCGGGGTGAGTGATGAAGCAATATTTCCGAGACATTATCAAAGCCATTGGCGAAGATCCAGACCGTGAGGGTCTAAAAGACACCCCTCGCCGTGCCGCCGAAGCCATGGCCTATTTAACCAAGGGTTATACCGACAACCTTCAAGAACTCCTGAATTCCGCGTTATTTACCTCCACCATGTCTGAAATGGTGTTGGTAAAAGACATTGAATTGTATTCCTTGTGCGAACATCATCTGTTGCCTTTTATCGGCAAATGCCATGTCGCCTATATTCCCCAAGGCAAAATCATTGGGCTGTCTAAAATCGCGCGAATTGTGGATTTATTTGCGCGCAGATTACAAGTGCAGGAGCAATTAACCGAGCAAATTGCCGAATGTTTACAGCAAGCGGTGAATCCAGCTGGCGTGGGAGTTATCATTGAAGCCAAACATCTTTGCATGATGATGCGAGGGGTTGAGAAACAAAATTCGGTGATGAAAACCTCCAAAATGTTAGGGTGTTTTGCGGAGGATTATCGCACGCGGGGAGAATTTTTAAGTTTAGTGGCGAGTTAGCTGAGCAACCGAGTCATAAAATCGTGAGATAGGTATATGAGTGAAGATCGAAAAAAATTTGGGACAGCTGTATATCATAAAATGGAAGCTTTGGCGAACAATGATTATATGCGCATTGTTACATTAGAAAATTTTAAAAAATTCATCCCTGACAGTCATCGACTAAAGGAATTAGAAAATCTATCTAATTATACGCGTTCAGAGGCTGATGCAAAACTTTTAGAAGGACAGGAATATGACAATGTATGTTTAAGCCAAGCAATAAAATTCAGTAGACTTGATTTAGTGCAGTATTTGGTCAATGAATGCGACGCAGACCTCACACTGTGTGATTATAATTTTAGGGATCCCATAAGGTTGGCCATTGATCAGATTGATATAAAGCGCGAAGAGGGTCAAGATGATCAGAATGCTGTGAATATTCTTAAATTTTTATTGAGTAAACTTAAGACCGAACATTTAGAGCATTTAATTATCGGAGAAGTGAATGATGAACCGAAGGAACCCTTCCAATTTAGAATAAACCGACTCTATCATGAAGTCGTAAAAAAAGGACAAGACGATATTGCTGACATGCTGTTTCGCTGGGTATCTCCAGAAATAAATTATACTAAAAACAAACGTCAGGACGATGATGCATTGCATTCTTTCCGCCCCAAATTATTAAAAGATCCCCGCAAAAAATCTGAATCCAAACCCTCACTCCTTAGCACAAGCCCTTCAACCTTTTTAGGCAGATCTCGTTCACGCTCCCCTACGAGAGGCGATGATGAGCCTACATCTAAGCGCGAACGTAGCAGAAGCCCGGCGAGGGGTTATGTGTGCGGAGTATCAAAGCAAAACAAGCACTGAGCACGATAGCTGTTATAGATGCCATGGACAACCCAGAGCAGGCAGAAACCGCTCTTGTGCACTCAGAATCTTCAAATCCTATTACAAGAATACTCACGCCATCTCCATCTCGCCCAGATCAAGTATCCACAGAAAAAGACGAAACGTCTCATGAGGCGTTAATAACCCAAAGTGAGCTTTATAGCTCTGATTCAAATAAAAGTTCGCCTGTTTCTAGATCATCATCATTAGACTCAACTACACAAGATCCAACGAGTACTCATTCCCCCTCAATTGGATCAAATTCAAATTTAAGTTCAACTGAAGCTGTAAAGGAAGATCCTTCCCCGGAAATTCAAACAAACTCACTTTAAACATCAGCCAGTACTAACTGACTCCGCTCTCGAACAGCCTCCCCAGTCAGCGCATACCCTCGCAATTGTTTATGCTGGTTATAAAATAGCGCTTTTAGATGCTTGCCTTCGCCAGTTACCTGCCATTCACCTTCAACAGACGGGGGTATAAAAACTAAAGGGCAATCCGGGGTTTTTAGGACAATGGGCATGGTGGAATATTGAAGCGCGGTGGGCTCTGCTATTAAAGTCTTCGCCAAACTTCGGCTGCCCTGCAATAAAGGCGCTACAAACTGTAAAACTTGGCCCTGCAGCTCCATGCAATCTCCCAGAGCGTAAATATCCGCTGCGCTGGTTTGTAGATATTGGTCTACCACAATGCCCCGGTTCGTCAGCAACCCTGCCGCTTGTGCCAATTCGATATTCGGCTGCAGCCCAATCGCGCTGATGAGCAAGTCTACCGTTAAGGTTTTATCCAATAACTGTAATTGATGACCCGAAGGGAGTGATTCGATTTTTTCTAGGGTATTGGGTAAATGCCACTGCACGCCCTGCTGCGCTAAACTGTGTTGTAAAACGCGTCCAATTTGAGGAGGCAACAGCGGCGCTAAAGGATAAGCCACTGGCGCAATCACGTCTACGGCATAACCTGCCCGGCTGAGATGATTGGCAAATTCGCAGCCAATTAATCCCGCCCCCAAAATGCCGATTTTTTGTTTGCCTAATAAGGCTTGTTGTAATTGCTCATATTCATGCAAATGATTGACGGTATAAACTGACGCTTCAAAAGGTAAAGTGCGAGGACGAGCACCACAAGCTAAGATTAATTTTGAGTAGGGAAAATTTTGGTTGGCGGTATACACTTCATGCTGTGCTGGATCAATATCGGTCACAACCGTATTCGTCCAAATCTCAGCTTGCAGGCGCTGGCTCATGTCTCGAGCCGAGACAGGCTGCAGACCGACTTTTTCGGGTGCCTGGCTCAGTGCATTCGATAAAACGGGCTTAGAATAGTAACGGCCGTCAGAAGCCGTCAGGAGTTGGAGGGGGACATTTTTATCCAGTTTTCGGATCTCTTGGGCAAGATGATAACCAGCGAGGCCTGTACCTAAGATAACAATCGGGTGCATGGGCAAATCCTTTATCGATTTAAAAGTCCCTTAAGCATAACCCACTAAGCTTAAAATTTTCTTAAGCATTTGCCTTTGGCGCAAAAACTGCTAAACCTAATAATGAATATTAAAAATTTTCAAGGATGAATCTATGAATAAACCAAAATTATTAGGGGTCGCTCTATCGACCGCATTGGCGCTGACTTTACAAGGCTGCGCTGCCACTTCCACTTCACCCAATACAGTCAATGTCGCCCCAGGCGCCATGGTGAAATGCTATGGATTAAATAGCTGCCGCGGCCAAAGTAGCTGCAGTATTACCACCAATACCTGTAAAAGTTTAAATAGCTGCCGAGGACAAAATGGCTGTCAGGGTAAAGGGTGGCAATCGATGACACATGCACAATGTCAAGCTGCAGGTGGGACTGAGCCAGAAACGCCGTTGATGAAACCGGAATAAAGATTTTTTTAGCGGGCTAGCAGCCCGCGCTCCCAGGTAAGTGCCTTTTCAAAGTTTGGAGAGACACTGACTTGGAGGCAAAACCTATTTTTGTTATTTGTATAAAGCGTGTTTTTAGCGGGCAAGCTGCCCGGCTCCCAAGTTTTGCGCCCTTCATTACAAGGCGTCAAGTGAGGGCTTTCTGCTTTTCAATCTTTAGGGTTGGAACCAACTTAACGATTGCTTTAACTTGAATGAGGCTCGAGCCTGGGAGCGCGGGCTGCTAGCCCGCTTTATTTAATCGCTTTTTTAAGCGCTTGAATTTCATCGATTAAAGTTAAAGCCAATGACACCCCAGGCATATTCACTTCTAATTCATGGTAAAAACTGGCAGCAATTCGCCCCCGTCGCAAACAGTCCGCATTAAAATACCATTCTTCTCGTCGAGCCCCAGCCGGATGAATCACGGCATGTTCGACCATTGCCGCTACAGTATCTTCGGTCGTAGACAATGCAAAACAAAATTCTTTTAGTGTTAAACGGGATTTGTCATCAATGACAATGAAATTTTCCATGGTTTTTTCCTCTAGTCCTATTCTTCAATCCAATAATATTGCTCAGACAGTAAACCCACCTCTAAGGTAGGATAACAGCTAAGCCCACAATTTTTTTTAACGGGATCCACAGCTTTCTTTAAAATTGGGATAAGATCTTGCGCCAAACGCTCTCTCACTTGCGCAGTTCGCTCAGCCCCAGGCTTCATCAATACTCTCAAAAAAGCAAAAGCATTTTCGCCATTTTCTGCGCCTACAAAATAATGCACTTGCGGCACCGCACGCAGTTTACAGGTACCGATATCTGGCAGTCTACGAAGAATTGCCGAATATAACGCCGAAAATAAATTTTGGTAATCAATCCCTTGTAAATTAGCAGAATGTTCTAATATCACGTGCGGCATAATGTCCTCTTTTTCTAATGACGGGGATTAAAGGGCATCTGCTGCGCCATGTTTTGATATAATTGGCGCTGCGCGTCTGTGTGGGGCGGTGGTGTGTACACTTGTAAGGTCACCAATTGATCTCCCGGGGTTTTACCGGATAAGCCTCGACCTTTTAAGCGCAAAGTGGTACCGGTCTGAGAAGCCGCGGGAATGGTTAATTCCACCTCACCGCCTAGTGTCTTAACAGGCACTTTGGCACCTAGCGCCGCTTCCCAAGGCGTGACGGGCAGATTCACTACAATATCGCGATCTTTCACTTGATAAAATGCATGAGGAGCCAACTCAATTTCGAGATACAAATCTCCATCAGGGCCACCCGCTAAACCCTTGCCTCCTTGTTTGGCTAAGCGGATTTGCTGACCTTCTGTAACGCCTGCGGGAATTTTAACTTTTAAGGTGCGGGTTTGGTGGGTTACATAGCCGGTGGCAGGATCTAAAACGGGATCTTGGAGTTGCAAAGTGCGTTCGCCGCCTCGATAAGCTTCTTCTAAAGTGAGTAGAATCTTGCTGTGCAGATCTTGACCCCGTTGACTGGCGGGGCGAGCGCGTCGCGCATGTGCCGCTCGACCAAATAAGGTTTCGAAAAAATCACTGTAATCGGTTGCGGTAAATTCCTCCTCGCCGCCTTGAAAATTCCAATTGGGTGGAGGGGTGAAGCCATTGCCAGTCGGGTTGGATCCTAATTGATCATAGGCTTGACGTTTTTCTGGATTTTTCAGCACGCTGTAGGCTTCTTGGATGTCTAAAAATTTACTTTTACAATCCGGCTCTTTGCTGACATCTGGGTGATATTTTTGGGCTAAAATACGATATTGTTTCTTGATTTGCTCAGGCGTCGCATTCCGATCAACACCTAAAATTTTGTAGTAATCTTTGTATTCCATTCATCAGTTCTCCTTGTTATTCAGATAATACACCCATGAGATCTCGCTAACAAGTAGCCGGGATGTCGAGATAGAAACTCTGTCAATTGCGATCAGTTATCCTTCGAATACTTGCTTTTTCATTAACTTGTGCAATAATGTGGTATAAAGTGGATGAAAGTGGGAGAAGGTGCGTGTTTCGTGGAATTCATTTAGTGCTGCTCGATGCTAAAAGCCGTATGGCCATTCCTGCCAAGTATCGTACACAACTGGAAAATCTCTCCCAAAATCGGCTGGTGGTGACGATTGATACCGACGAACCCTGCCTGTTGCTTTACCCTTTAAATGAGTGGGAGCTCATTGAACAACAGATTATTGGATTGCCCAGTTTTCATAAAGCCTCGCGCAGGATTCAACGCTTATTAATAGGGCATGCGACTGACTTAGAATTAGATAATAACGCTCGAATATTAATTCCTGCTTTGCTGCGGGAATACGCAGGTATTGATAAAAACGTGATGCTCATAGGCCAAGGTAAGAAATTTGAAATTTGGAGCGAAGCCAATTGGCAGGCTAATCGGCAAGATTGGCTCACCGATACATCATTAAAAGAAGAGCTGTCGCCACCTTTACAAACACTGTCACTTTAGCCATGCACACGCCAGTCTTGCTCGATGAAGTGATACAGTATTTAGCCATCAAACCCCATGGGATTTATGTGGATGGGACATTTGGGCGCGGAGGTCATGCGCAAGCGATTTTGCAGCATTTAAATGCCGAAGGGCGTTTGTTTGCGACAGATAAGGATTGGGAAGCCATACAAATAGCAAAGCACCAACCTGTCTTCCAAGATCAACGCTTTGACATCCAACAAGGGTCTTTTACGCAGCTTTATGCGTTGCTGTTGGAACAACATTCGATCGGCAATGTGGACGGGATCTTATTGGATCTCGGCGTTTCTTCGCCACAATTAGATACGGCAGAACGCGGTTTTAGTTTTACTCATGATGGACCATTAGATATGCGCATGGATAACACGCAAAGCATGGATGCAAAGCGCTGGCTTCAAGAAAAAACTGAGGCAGAAATGGCGCAGGTTTTTAAACAGTATGGTGAAGAACGTTTTGCGCGCCGCATTGCTAAAGCAATCGCCCAAGCGCGCCAGCAATCTCCCATTGAAACCACCAAACAACTGGCAGATATCGTCGCTAAAGCCCATCCCCGTTGGGAGCCTCACAAACATCCTGCCACACGCACCTTTCAAGCGATTCGGATTGCCGTCAATTCAGAATTAACAGAGCTCGCCACTGTCTTGCAACAATCCTTAGACATATTAAAACCGGGCGGGCGTTTACTGGTCATCAGTTTTCATTCGTTAGAAGATCAGATTGTCAAAGATTTTATTACAGAACACGCCACCACTGCGCATATCCCTAAGGATTTGCCTTTAACTCACACTGCCCTACAAGCCCGTTTACGCCTCAAGCGCATCAATGGGGCGATCCGCCCTAGTGAAGCCGAATGTCGGCACAATATTCGAGCACGGAGTGCTATTTTACGCATCATGGAGAAATTGCAATGACCAGCGAAATTTACGCTGAAAAAGCGCCATTTTTAAAAACTGCCACCCTGTCTTTGTATAAACCCAACTTTGCCACTTTATGTTTAGGAGTTATGGTGATGTTATCCGGGTTAGCGGTTGTCTACGTCGCTGACTTAAACCGACGTTTGTTCACCGAACTTGAAACTGCCCAAGGTTTGCAAGAAGAGTTGAAAGTGGATTGGGATAAATTATTACTCGAACAAAGCACCTGGTCCTGCCAAGGCAGAATTGGAGAAATTGCGAGAAGTCAATTGGGCATGCAATTACCCACTGGCAATCAAATTGTTTTGATTAAAGCGGAGCCTTAAACACTGCATGGAATACGCCTGGCGATTTTTCGCATTAGCTTTAGTTTTATCGCTGGGAATGCTGGGACTGGTCGGGCGCATGCTAGATTTGTCGGTGTTTAATCGCAGCTTTTTAATGAAACAAAGTGAGGCACGCACTTTACGAGAAGAAAATATTCCCGCTTATCGAGGAATGATCACCGACAGAAACGGAGTGCCTTTAGCAGTAAGCGCTCCAGTGGATTCCATTTGGGTCAATCCGCAAATTTTTCACGCATCTCCCTCTCAAATCGCGCAACTCGCCCAGCTCCTCTCCTTAAAACCCAAAGATATTACCACCCGTGCGGATAAAGATAGCGATCGCGAATTTGTGTACTTAGCCCGCAGCTTGCCACCCGAAATTGCCGATCAGGTTAAAGCCTTAAAAATCCCCGGTATTTTTTTTCAACGCGAATATCGACGGTTTTATCCTTCCGGCGAAATGACTGCGCATGTGTTAGGGTTTACGAATATTGACGATAATGGACAAGAAGGTCTGGAGCTGGCTTACAACGATTGGCTGAGAGGCGTCCCCGGAAAAATGCAAGTGATCAAAGATCGCCTGGGACATACCGTCGACAATTTAGGCACTCTACGCGCACCGCAACAAGGCAAAGATTTGGTGCTCAGTCTGGATTCTCGGATTCAATACTTGGCTTATACTACTTTGCAAAATGCTGCACCCAAATTTCATGCGGATTCGGGTTCTATTATTGTCCTTAACGTTAAAACCGGCGAAATTCTCGCCATGGCCAATGTGCCTTCTTATAACCCCAATGCCAAATTGGGGCACGATGAAAAATATCGCAATCGCGCTGTCACCGATCTATTTGAACCCGGCTCTACCTTAAAAACCTTTAGCATTGCTAGCGCACTCGCCAGTGGCCGTTTTACTCCTACCACCATTATGGATACGCGCCCAGGCTGGATGAACGTCAATGGCCATATCATTCGCGATGATGCTAATTTTGGGGTGATTACTGTCACGCAAGTGTTACAACATTCCAGCAATATCGGTGCGGCCAAAATGACGCTGGCTTTACCACCTTTAAATTTATGGAGTTTCTTGACAAGCGTCGGATTTGGTCAAAGCACTCAAAGCGGCTTTCCCGGTGAAGCTGCGGGGGTGTTAATCAAAGATCGTTTTAGAAGTTCCACGGATGTCGCCACCATGGCCTATGGTTATGGGCTGTCGACCACCGCACTGCAACTGGTGCAAGCCTATGGTATTATAGCGGCGAACGGCGTTAAACGACCCCTCACTTTTTTAAAAACAGATAAACCCCGTTCTGAGCAACAAGTGCTCTCTCCAGCCTTAACGCAGGAAATGTTGGGATTACTCAAAACAGTGACGGAACCAGGCGGCAGTGGCACTCAAGCTCGCATTGCCGGCTATCAAATTGGGGGGAAAACCGGCACCGCTTACATGGCGAAGAGCGGCGGCTATGAAAAAAATCGTTATAATTCTTCCTTTATTGGCATCGCGCCTTTGTCGAATCCGCAATTAATTGTGGCGGTGGTTTTGCATGGGGTACAAGGGAATATTCACTTTGGAGGACAAGTCTCCGCGCCTGTTTTTGCAGTGGTGATGGGAGGAGCACTCCGTTATTTAAATATTCCACCGGATGATTTAACACAAAATTCGTAACAATTTAGGATTTAGGGTCGCTGGTGTAAGGCACTAATCTTAATGTCGTGCATACTTTCTGCCTCGACGTCCCGCCTACTTGTTAGCGGGATCTCATGGATGTACTGCTCAACATGTATTTATATTTACGAGGAAAGTCAAAATTTTTGAAAGCTTTGATTGATTGCACTGCGTATAGATTTAGATCACACCCATGAGATCCCGCTAACAAGTAGGCGGGACGTCGAGGCAGAGAGTATGCACCATCCAAATAACTCTCACCTTATCGTACAAAACGTTTAGGAAAAACTTTATGACTCAGCTAGCGAATCCTGCTCAAAACGCGACTTTTTTAGAAGAATGGGTGCCTGACGCATCTCAACATTTGCGCAATATTACTGGGCTGTCTTCCGATAGTCGATTGACGCAAGCGGGCGATTTGTTTATCGCCAGTGCTGGGCCTGCAGCAGAACGAATGCAATATATTGAACAAGCCATTGCCAAAGGTGCAGTTGGCGTGTTGCGCTCTGCGGATTCCAATCAAGCAGCTTTCACTTTTATAGATTCTACTGAGGGGCCCATTCCTACCTTTAGCATTCCTCAATTAGAAGACAAAGTTGGATGGATCGCCGCCAAATTTTATGGAGACCCTTCCATCACCCTAACAATGATTGGGATTACCGGAACCAATGGCAAAACTTCCACCAGTTGTTTCATCGCCAATGCCTTACAAGCTGTCAGCTTGCCTTGTGGCGTGATTGGAACGCTGGGGCACGGTTTTCCAGGACACATTCAAGCCGGACAACTCACCACTCCTGACCCGATTCAATTGCAGCAACAACTCGCTTCACTCAAGCATCAAGGTGCCAAAGCCGTTGCGATGGAAGTTTCCTCCCACAGTTTGGCTCAAAAACGCGTGGCTGGAGTGGCATTCAACATTGGCGTTTTTACCAATTTGACCCAAGACCATTTAGATTATCATCACACCATGGAAAATTATGCGGCCGCCAAACGCCAATTATTTTTGCAGCCTGGGCTAAAATATGCCGTTATCAATGCCGATGATCCGGTTGGTTTAACATTTTTAAAAGAATTCTCCTCAAAACTCATTTGTTTTGCCTATGGCACTCAACCCGTTTCCATTCCCAATGTTGTCAATATTTTAGCGGAACAAGTTAAACAACATTCCAAAGGTTTTTCAGCTTGGATTAAAACGCCTTGGGGAGAAGGCAAGCTCGACACGCATTTATTAGGACAATTTAACCTTTATAATCTGTTGGCGGCATTAACCACGCTGGGTATTCTAGAAATCCCCTTAGAAACTGCGCTAAACGCTTTGAGTCAACTGTCTACTGTGCCCGGTCGCATGCAAGCATTTGGGGGAGGTTCCAAACCGTTAGTCGTCGTCGATTACGCGCATACTCCCGATGCTTTAGAAAAAGCCTTACTGGCTTTACGACCTCATTGTCACGGTAAATTGTGGTGTGTATTTGGCTGCGGAGGTAATCGCGATACCAGCAAACGTAAACTGATGGGACAAGCCGCGGAACATTATAGCGATCACATTATTATCACCAACGATAATCCGCGTTTCGAGGATCCTGAAGCGATTATTCAAGAAATTACTGCCGGTTTAGTCTGTCCTTGGGCCGCTGAAATTGAACCCAACCGAGAAGCGGCAATTGCTCACGCAATTCATTGTGCCGAGCCAGGAGATGTGGTATTAATTGCAGGCAAAGGGCATGAGCCTTATCAAATTATTGGGGAGCAAAAACTGCCCTTTAATGATGCCGAACAAGTACAACTTCACTTACATTTAAAGTACACATGATGGAACTGACTCAAATCGCGCCTTTACTACAGGGAACACTGCTCGGAGCTAACGCACAATACTTAGGCGTCAGTATTGACACGCGCACCTTACAGCCCAACGACTTATTCATCGCCATTAAAGGCCCCAATTTCGATGGGCATGATTTTTTGACTGAAGCGCAAAGCCGAGGCGCTGCCGCCGCTGTCGTTGATCATCTCGTCAATTGCTCCTTACCCCAATTACAAGTGGCGGATACTACCCTAGCGCTCGGCCATTTAGCAGCTCATCATCGCAGCCAATTCAACATTCCGATGATTGGCATCACCGGCAGTTGTGGAAAAACCACTGTCAGAGCCATGACCGCGAGTATCCTACAACAACACAGTCCACAGCCTGAAGCTGTCTTGTCCAGCATTCGCAGCTTTAATAATGCGTACGGCGTGCCACTCACCCTACTGCAACTCACTGCTCAGCATCAATATGCCGTGATTGAAATGGGAACCAACCACTTTGGTGAAATCCGTTATTTAACCCACATCGTTCGACCCACCATTGCAGTGATTAATAATGCCGCCGCTGCGCATTTAGAGGGATTGGGTGGCAGCATTGAAGGCGTCGCCCGCGCCAAAGGGGAAATCTTCGAAGGTCTAGCCCCTGAAGGCATTGCGGTGCTCAATGTGGATGATCCACATGCGAACTATTGGCGAACCTTGCTGCTCCCTTCGCAACGTGTGCTCACTTTTAGCATGCAACATGAAGCTGATTTTCAAGCAGACAATATTCAATTGAATGCCGGAAAACCCACTTTTACCCTCAAAACGCCGATTGGTGCTATTCCTGTCACCCTGCCCTTATTGGGATTACACAACGTCGGTAACGCATTAGCCGCTGCTGCATTAAGTTATGCCGCATCTGCCTCTTTGACGGCAATTCAAGCAGGTTTACAAACCGTGAATGCTGTATATCGTCGTTTAAATGAATTCGAGGCCTATAACGGCGCTCGGTTGATTGACGATAGCTATAACGCCAATCCACTATCCCTGCAGGCTGCGATTGAGACTTTATCCACCCAGCCTGGCAAAACGATTTTGGTGTTAGGGGATATGCGAGAATTAGGCGACGATAGCATTCAATATCATCGCGCCTTAGGCACATTGGCCCGCAGCCGTGGCATTCATCGCTTATATGGTTATGGCGATTTAAGCCAACACGCCATCGAAAGCTTTGGTCAAAATGCCGAACATTTCACCAGCCACGAACAATTAATCGATGCCTTAAAACCCATTCTCACCGCTGACTGCACGGTGCTAGTGAAAGGCTCATTATCAATGCAAATGGACAAGGTCGTCACCGCCCTTAAACGCTAACAACCAGGAATTACACTATGCTCTTTTGGCTTGCCCAACTCCTCCACCCTCATGTCGAATGGTTCCGAGTATTTCAATACCTGACCTTTCGTGCCATTTTAGCCACGCTGACCGCACTGTTAGTGGCGTTGTGGATGGGCCCTTGGATGATTCGAAAATTAGCCAATCGTCAAGTGGGGCAAGTGATCCGCACCGACGGCCCTCAAAGTCATTTTTCTAAAGCGGGCACGCCTACGATGGGCGGAGGACTCATCTTAATCGCGATTGCACTGAGCGTATTATTATGGAGCAATCTCACGAATGTGTATATTTGGATTACGTTAATTGGCACTTTAGGTTTTGGTTTAATCGGCTGGTTAGATGATTATTTAAAACTCAGCAAAAAAAATTCGGAAGGGTTACGCGCACGTTGGAAATACCTCGCACAATCTGTGCTCGGTCTGGGCATTGCATTGCTGCTGTATTATCTCGCTAAAAAACCTATTGGCACCGAACTCCTTATCCCCTATTTCAAACACACGTGGATTCAATTAGGGGGCGGATTTATTATCTTTGCGTATTTTGTCATCGTCGGCAGTAGCAACGCCGTCAATTTAACCGATGGCCTAGATGGACTTGCCATTCTGCCCTGCGTGCTAGTGGCAGGCGCACTGGCGATTTTTGCTTATGTCACCGGTCATGCAGAATTCTCAAAATACCTCACGATTCCCTACATCCCCGGTGTTGGTGAGCTCGCAATTTTTTGCGCCGCTTTAGTCGGCGCCGGCTTAGGCTTTTTATGGTTCAACGCCTACCCTGCGCAAGTGTTTATGGGTGATGTAGGTGCGCTCGGGTTAGGCGCCGCTCTAGGGATCGTAGCCGTCATCGTTCGACAAGAATTAGTGTTCTTCATCATGGGCGGGATTTTTGTGCTCGAAACCCTCTCAGTCATCCTACAAGTCGCCTCCTTTAAATTAACCGGCAAACGCGTATTCAAAATGGCACCCCTACACCATCACTTCGAACTCAAAGGCTGGCCAGAACCGCGGGTGATCGTGCGGTTTTGGATTATTACGACGGTTTTGGTGTTGGTGGGGTTGGCGAGTTTGAAACTGCGATGATCTGACATCGACGAGTAGCGCTTTAGCTGAAAACTTCTTCTAAAGTGGCTGCATCTAACACGCGTTCACCCCATGATAGCAGCGCATCATTATCCGCTTGGCGAATGATTGTTAGGTAATGCTCAGGAATATCATGGAAACGATGATTCAGTAATCGAGTTAAAAAAGCGAGCCCTTCTTCTTGCCGCCCTTGTTTTATGCCCTTTTCCATACCCTTTTCCATACCCTTTTCCATACCTCTTTGCATGCCTGTTTCCATACCCTTTTGCATGCCTCTTTCCATATAAAGGCGTTCTATTGAAGTAATATAATCCACGTGTTTTATCTCCGCAATGTTCTTAAGTTCGCGCTCATATTGTAACATAAATTCTTTCGGTAGAGCGATGAGCCAATCGATTAATTTAAATAATTGGATGATATCTTGTTTATTCAAACCTCTTTCATACAACTGACGGGTCAGAGCGGTTTTGGCGTTAAGGCGTGCCTGGAAGTCTTTTTTAGTTTCCAGAACGGCGAGTTGCGCGAGAAGTATGGTTACAAAACGGTTGGGGTGTTTTTCTAGCTCTGGACGTCTCGAGCGATAATCCCATAGCTTGATAATCAAATAATGTATTTCTAAAGAACTCCCATAACAGGTTTCTTTGTAACGATCAGGTCGCCAATGCGGATTATCATCGATCAGAATAGCAATGCTGACAATAGGCTTATGATAATGATCGCGAATCCGATAGCGGTAGACTAACATACGCTCAGGAAAGATATTTTCCGCTGTACCCTGAATCTCTACATGCAGAAGAAACCAAGTTTCTTCATGGTTTTTGTTCCAGACTTTGATTAATTTGTCAGCGAGCCGGTTTCCAATAGCTGCATCAGGCGTTATTGCATTTAATTCCTTATCCAATAGCTCATATCCCATCTCCCAATTAATATCTTTTGCAATATCTGGTAAGCAAAACTCCAAAAAATCGCGAAAATAAAAGTTAATGGCATGTTTCCAAGGGGTATCAAAATTATTACTACGATGAGCCTGTTGGGAAATCGAAGGTGTTTCAGTAGTCATAAATAAAAGTCCTGCGAAATGATTAAGCACATACTAACAATTACAGGAGATTTCTCAATACCGTAATACCCAAACTCCATCAACAAAAAATCAACAATTCAACATCATCGAATTAATTATTGAGAATTTTAGAAAAAAGCAATATTAAGAGTATTGACTTCAAGTTAATAAACCCTTAGCATCTGCCTCTACAATAGCAAGCAAGATAGATAACATGGAGAAAAACAACGTATGCCACGTTTTTTAATGACAGGAGTTACAGGTCCTTTGGGCAGCGCCTTAGTGCCACAGCTCACTCAGGCATTTCCCAACTTCACTTATTTAGCCTTGACTTCTCGTTATCCTGGTAGAATTAAATTTTCTGCTGCTAACATCTATCCTATGCACCTCGATCTTCATCGGGATTTTTATAGCAGTCTTTTTTATTCCGAATTGCCCTCTTTAGCTCCCTTTGATTCCATTATTCATTGTGCTTCCCCCTATTCTACTGAATTATTAATGCAAACATCGTCATCAGCATTACGAGATTTTACACAACTCATAGCGAATGAAATTTGTTTATTGCGAGAGCTCGTTTTAAATCTACGGCCGGGTGGAACTCTCATTGTATGCGGCTCAGTCAGTGGCATGCGAAACGATTCAGTGCTTGGCAAGACACACGCACAACATCTTAGCGAAGGAAGTCACATAGGCAACTTTAAAGATTGCACCATACATGCAACACACAAGGGGATTTTACGAGACTTTACAAACTGTCTGTATCAAAGCAACCCTAGCCATAATATTGTGCATGCAAACCTTGGTCCTTTCATGACCAGTGTACCAACAGAGAAAGAAGACGAGATATTATCTGCCGCAGAAGTCGCCAGACAACTTATAGCCGTAGTGCAATCTCCACGATCACAAACTTTTAATATTGATATCGTATCTCCTACAACCGCAAAAAAAATGCGTTCTATAAGTTCCCAAAGTCCTTCCAGCGTATCCGAAAAAAAATTTACCCCTCATTTTACAGCATCCTTTAAAGAAGCCACTCCTGAAATTCTTTATAAAAATAATGATCCTACAGAACCTATCAATTCTTTTAGAAAAATTTGATACACACTTTGCGCACTACGTATAAGCTCGGGCAGTGCGCCCATGGGATCCCGCTATCCAGTAGGCGGGACGTCGAGGGAGAGAGTCTGCGCAAATCGCCAAGCTTAGTATCTTTAAGCTTCATCGGTGAGAACATAGCATACCCCCCCAAAAAATGCTAAAATCCCGGCCTTATCACTAACACCAAGAACCAGGGCAACGAAGATGAGCCAACCTCCCTCCTTATACCGTCATCCTAAAGGGTTATACCTGTTATTCAGCACCGAGCTTTGGGAGCGTTTTGGTTTCTATACCATCCAGGCCATTTTAATTCTGTATATGACCAAGCAGTTTGGCTTTTCGGATCATGACGCCAATCTCCTCTATGCCGTTTATTCCTCATTATTGTATTTAACACCCATCTGGGGAGGCTACATTGCCGACCGCTATTTGGGGTTCCAGCGCGCGATTATTGTGGGCGGAGTATTTTCTGCGGTTGGCTATTTCTTAACCGCACTGCCCAGTCAAAAAACTTTCTTCATTGGTTTGAGTATTTTGATGTGCGCCAATGGGTTGTTTAAGCCCAATGTGTCGAGCATTGTCGGTGAGCTCTACACGCCTGGAGACCCTCGACGGGATGGTGGTTTCACCCTGTTCTATATGGGTATTAATATCGGCGCTTTAGTCCCGCCCTTAATTGCGGGTTCTTTGGTGGGTCATTATGGTTGGCATAGCGGCTTTTTGTTAGCAGCGATCGGTATGCTCATAGGCTTGGTGGTTTTTTTGATGGGCCGAAAAAGGCTAGGCGATGCAGGGGAAGTGCCCCATATCAGCCCTTTGCGACAAGGCAAGCTGCAAACCGCTCGCTTTAAAATTCGACTCTATTTCAGTATTGCCATCATTTCTGCTTTGTGTTTATTGGCATTTTCGGCACCACAATTAACGTCTTGGCTCATTGAAGCTGCCGGAGTAGTAGTGGCTTTAATTGTGGTTTATTTTATTTATCGAGAACCTCCGGCCAATCGCCCTAAAATTTGGGCGAGCTTAATTCTAACCGCTATTTCTGTCGGATTTTGGGCGCTGTATAATCAAACCTTCACTTCGCTCACGCTGTTTGCAGACCGCAATATGGTGCCGTATTTTCTGGGCTTTCCTGTCAATGCTTCTACCATGCAGTTTTTTAATCCACTCTTTATTATCCTGCTCAGCCCATTGTTGAGTAGTTTTTGGGTTAAGCTCAGTCGTCACAATATCAACCCGGGATTTCCAATCAAATTTGCCTGGGGCGTCACTTTTGTCACCGCGGGTTTTTTACTGTTACCTCTGGGTATTAAATTTTTTGCACACAATAACTTGCTTCCCGCCAGCTGGCTAGTGATGAATTATTTCTTGCAAACCATTGGTGAGTTATTATTGTCACCGGTCGGTTTATCGATGATTACGATACTGGTGCCTAAACACTTAGTCGGGCGGATGATGGGCGTGTGGTTTTTTGCACAAGCGGCGTCATTTGCACTCGGCGGCGCGGTGGCTAACTTAGCTGCTATTCCAGATACTCTCGATAAAGCACTATCTTTGCAGATTTATTATCATGCATTCTGGGTGTTTGGATTGATTTCGTTAGTTTTAACTGTGATCAGTTTTTTACTGGTGCCCTTTTTAAAAAGGTTAATTGCACGGGAGCATGAGTGCAAAATGAGCTGACTCAAACCCTGAAGTCACGATTGAGGTTATACAGACTTGCAAAAATCATAAAAAATGCGTATAATACGTAATATAGGTAAATTTTGGTGACTCAAAATGAAAGCAACCGCTACAGAGCTTAATAAACATCCAGGGAAGTATATCGATCAAGCCCTAAGGGAGCCCGTCATTGTAGAGCGATCTGGGCGCCCAGCTGTCGTCATGGTCTCTTATGATCGTTATGTTCAGCTTGAAGATGCTTACTGGGGAGAGTTAGCCACCGCAGCAGATCAGGAACAGTCTATAGGACTTGACGCAACAATGAAATTTTTACATGCTGACGACCATGATAAAGATTGATCTAAAACTCAAAGTCAAAAAATTCATCAACTCTCTACCGCCTAAACATCAAAGACAAATTAAAAATAGTATTTTGTCTTTACTCGACAACCCTCACCCACAAGATGCAAAAAAACTGCTTGGCTATGAAAATTATACTCGAGCTGATGTCGGAGAGTATCGTATTATTTATCGATATGAAAAAAAAGAGCAACTTAACATGGTCGTGTTAGCCGGCAGACGAAATGATGATGATATTTATAGGCTAGCTAAGCGAATCCTCAAATAAACAATCAAAAATATGCACAATCTTAGCTTACTGAAACAACGTTATTTTTTGCCCTTGTTCCTCACCCAATTTTTTGGGGCGTGTAACGATAATGTGTTTAAAAATGCCTTGGTGATCTTAATCACTTATCGGCTCACCCAATCGAGTGCGCATGCGCAAATCCTCGTGACGTTGGCGGCGGGGTTTTTCATTTTACCTTTCTGGTTATTCTCCGCTTTAGCAGGGCAATTGGCCGATAAGTATGAGAAAAGTCGGCTAATGGTTTATATCAAGCTGGCAGAAATTATTTTGATGGTGCTCGGTGCCATAGGCTTTTACACGCAGGATATAGCCTTATTAATGGGGGTTTTATTTTTCTTAGGTGTGCAGGCCACTTTTTTTGGTCCTTTAAAATATGCCATTTTGCCTTATCACTTACCAGAAAATAGTTTACTTGCAGGCAATGCACTGATAGAAACTGGAACATTTTTAGCCATTTTATTCGGCACGATTTTAGGTGGGGCGTTGATTTTAACCTCGCACGGCGTGACTTGGATCTGTTTAATCACATTAGGAATGGCGTTGGTAGGATGGTGGAGTAGTTTTTATATCCCCCGAGCCGCGGCAGCAGATCCCCATTTAACAGTGGGCATAAATATTATGACGCAAACTGCTGCGATCATGCGGTATACCTATCAAACCCGTGATTTGTTTCTGGCCATTATTGGCATTTCTTGGTTTTGGCTGGTTGGCGCGGTTTTCTTGTCGCAATTTCCCACCTACGGCAAACAAACCCTGCATGCCGATGGCCAAATTGTCACTTTATTTTTGACATTATTCTCGATTGGCATTGGGATCGGTTCCTTAGCCTGCAGTCGATTATTGAAGGGGCGGATCACCGCCAATTATGTGCCGCTCGCTGCGCTAGGGATGACAATCTTTATGTTAGATCTTTACAGCGCGAGCAAAGCTTTTCCTGGATCGACAACCGGAGCGTTGTTGTCTTTAGGACAATTTCTCAATTTAGCAGGCAGTTTCCGGATACTCCTCGATTTATTATTGGTTGCGGTCTGTGGAGGTTTTTATATTGTACCTTTGTATACGCTGCTACAAATTCACAGCGCCCCACAACATCGCTCGCGAGTGATTGCCAGCAACAATGTGATGAACGCTTTATTCATGGTGATTGCCGCTGTCGCCACGATCGTATTATTAGAGATAGGATTTTCCGTCTTGCAAGTCTTTTTTTGGACAGCCATTGTGAATGGATTGATGGTGATATACGCTTGCAAATTAGTCAACTATCAGGCTGTCAAAGGCGTGGTCCGTCAACTACTGAAATTATTTTATCGCGTCGAAGTTCATGGCTTATCACATTTTCTCGCAGCGCAAAATGATCGGTTATTGATCATAGCCAATCACACTTCACTGTTAGATCCTCCTTTGATTGCTGCTTTTTTACCTAAAAAGATTGTTTTTGCCATCAATACCCAAATTGCCAATCAATGGTGGATGCGGCCCATTTTAAAACTCGTAGATTTATATAAAGTGGATTCCAATAATCCCATGGCCAGTAAAGCCCTCATCGAGCGCATTAAAAAAGACAACCCATGTATGGTATTCCCGGAAGGCCGGATTACGGTGACGGGTGCGCTTATGAAGGTTTATGAAGGGCCTGGTATGATCGCCGATAAAGCTGATGCTGCGATTCTGCCGATTCGCATTGCCGGTGCGCAATATTCTCCTTTTTCGTATTTAAAAGGTAAGGTGCGGATTCGATGGTTCCCTAAAATCACTTTAACTATTTTACCGCCGCGACGGTTGGTGCTACCTGAAGCGTTAAAAGGCCGAACAAGACGCGCGGCGGCAGGACTGAAATTGTATGATTTAATGACAGAGATGTTATTTGCCAGCAGCCGTTCGCACAGCACTTTATTTTCAGCTTTGTTCACCGCGAGTCAAGTGCACGGCGCTCGCCATCGCATTGCCGAAGACATTCAGCGTAAACCTATCACCTATCGCCAATTTATTTTGCGCTGTTTTATTTTAGGACACAAACTCACGCGCATCAGTCGACCGCAAGAAAAATTAGGCGTGTTACTGCCCAATTCCATTGCTGCAGCGGTCACTTTTTTTGCGATGCAAGCAGTAAATCGGATTCCCACCTTGTTAAATTTTTCAGCCGGCACACGCAATATTTTAACGGCTTGTGCGACTGCCAAATTGACGACAGTGATCACTGCTAAAAGTTTTATCACTACGGCCAAACTCTCGGGATTAATAGAAGCCCTGCAAGCACAATCCATCCATGTGGTGTATTTAGAAGAACTCGCTGAATCCATTTCTCGATTTGATCAATTACGCGGGCTGCTGCGTTATTGTTTGCCCTATTCCACCACAACGCATCCAGATGATCCGGCGGTGGTGCTGTTCACGTCGGGTTCTGAAAATACCCCAAAAGGTGTGGTCTTAAGCCATCAAAATATTCAAGCGAATGATCAGCAATTGAGCAGCTGCGTGGATTTTGGTCCTACAGATCGTATTTTTAATGCGCTCCCCATGTTTCATGCTTTTGGTTTAACGTGTGGCACTTTATTGCCGTTAATTTCCGGAATTAAAGTGTTTTTTTATCCTTCACCTCTGCAATATCGACGGGTGCCTGAACTGGTTTATGATACCAATTCCACAATTTTATTTGGTACCGATACTTTTTTAGCAGGCTATGCACATTATGCCCATCACTATGATTTCTATAGTATCCATTATGTTTTTGCCGGTGGTGAAAAACTCAAAGCATCCACTTATCAAAAATGGTTGGATCGATTTGGGATTCGGGTGTTAGAGGGATATGGTGCGACAGAAACTGCGCCAATTTTGGCGGTGAATACGTCCATGCATCACAAAAAAGGCACAGTAGGACGTTTTCTGCCAGGCATCCAACATCAACTCAAACCTGTTCCTGGACTTGCTACCGGAAAACAATTGTGGGTCAACGGCCCTAATGTGATGTTGGGTTATTTAACAGCCGAAAATCCCGATGTGCTGCAACCTTTGCACGGATTTTATGATACCGGCGATATTGTGCAAATCGATGCGGAAGGTTATATCACCATTCTAGGTCGCGCTAAACGTTTTGCCAAAATTGCTGGTGAAATGGTGTCTTTGGCCGCGGTAGAGTCTTATCTCTCGCAATTATGGCCAAATGCTTTGCATGCAGTGATCAGCAAACCAAGTGCTAAAGGTGAACAGTTAGTATTAGTGACAGAATATCCGCAGGCCAATCGTCCAGAGATGATGCATTATGCCAAACAACACGGCATCTCTGAATTATGGGTACCGAAAGTCGTAAGCATTGTCGAAAAACTACCACTTTTGAGCGTGGGGAAAGTTGATTATTTGAGATTGCAAGGAATTGGGATATGTGCTCAGGCGACACTCTGACTTATTCATGATAATGTATTATTGATTGCTAAAACTAGACTTTAGCCATTTTTGAAATTTTTGCTCTGAGTCTTTACTTTCAATGGCGTGAACTAAGAGGAAACACTTAAAAGTTCGGTGTGGTTCCTTCTCCCCTTTTTTTGTGGGAGAAGGTGCCAATAGGCGGATGAGGGGGCCATACAAGCTTTTGATTTAAAAATTTTTTTCCCCTCATCCGGCCTATTCGGCCACCTTCTCCCACAAGGGGAGAAGGAAACAGCTCACCACTTCAAACTTTGTGACGTCACTAGCTTCTTGGGTGCTGCCAGTAAAAGTAATCAAGTTTATTTGAATATTATTTTTTTATCCGCCACATGATAATTATTGTACGATAAACACTTATAGTTACAGAGAGAATGTTAATATGACAGAAGAATCTACTTCGACGATACTTGATCCACTAAACAGTGAGGAGAAAAAAAATACCAGCGATTACAAGCGAGGGAGTCAAATAGCTATTGGGTGGTACAGCGTAACATATGAATCAAGCCCAGTTGATATAATTCACGAGACACCTTTAAATTTTTTAAATTCTAACCCGGCTGAAAAAAGCCAAACGGTTGCAGATAAAATTGCTAACATCAAAAATTATTATCGTCGCATTCCTGCCGTGGAAAAAGTGGCTTCTAAGGAATCTTATAAAAATAATGATTACGTTGTTACTAAAAATTGGTTACACACACAAGAACCTACGGAGGAGATTGAAGATGATAATGCGATGGTATCATTCATTGCAGAAAAAATACCAGGGACTGTATTGGCAGAAAGTTTAGAGAAAATTAAGCTGCTCAGTTTAAAACAACGAGTCAATTTGATTTTGCAATTAATTGACCAAGTGTGTTCCAGACATGTGAATAAACCTTCTACGGGTGAAGCCAATTATCATGGAGATGCACATCTATCAAACATCATGTTCTACTGCCCAGAGAGTGGAGAACCAAGCGTCACTTTATTTGATCATGATAGATCAAGTATATTAACAGATGAACAATTAAGAGACCCGAATTATTTGAGGCCTTATTTTTTTCAAGGCTCTAATAAACTTTATCATCCTCCGGAATCCTGTCCTGAAGATTCGAAAAAAGAAGCTTGCTACGGAATAAAATCTGATACTTTTATGCTGGTTAGTTCCATATTGTTTATTTTAGGAGAACCAGATCCTTTTGCAAGTAGAAAAGCTTGTGATGAAGGAAAAGAAACCGTCATTCCTTTTGATGATCAAGGCGTAGTAGATTTTCCATCCATCGATTCTTATAATCTACGTAATATTACTTTGCAGTTCATTCGTCGCATGCAAGAGCAACAGGTTTCCAGAAGACCAGATGATGAAGAATTACTTAGATTTTTTACGAATTTACAGCTTGTTGTGAAGTTAGAGGCTGAACCAGGATGGTTAGAGCTACAAAAAAAACCATATCGTGACATAACGAAGCGTTTTGGGGCATTAGCTTTTTTGTGTCTCATAGGGACGGCTGCGGGATTAGCAATAAATCGTAAGTTTATGATGACAGCATTTGATCCTTTGAAAATTTCACAACCTTACGTGCTTTTAATTTGTTTTGCAGCTATTCTAGCAATTACCGCTTTCGTAATGTTTAAAAGAACTCCCAGCATCCAAATTTTGGAGCAAATGCAGGCTTTAGCACATAATACTTATATTAAACCAAAACTCGGTGAATTTGTCGGTGAATCTGAAAGAATCACAACTGCTCCAGCGATTTCTTCTTAAAGCATTTATTTTTGCTTCGTAGATTTTTTGTTCATTACGACTTACTCTCCGCATGGATTATAAATCGCCTTTTGCAAACGAATCAGCTCCATAATGCCGCCCTCAGCCAAATTTAACAGTTCTGTTAAATGTTGTTTTTTAAAAGGTGCGCGCTCGGCGCTGCCTTGCACTTCAATAAATTCACCCGCTTCTGTCATCACCACATTCATATCCATTTCAGCTTTAGAATCTTCTTGATAATCTAAATCCAATAACAAAGCGCCTTGATGCACGCCCACTGAAACTGCGGCGACCCAATGTTTAAAGGGCTGGGTTTTTAAGGATAGTGTTTTGAGGGCATCATATAAAGCCACACAACTGCCGGTAATGGCTGCTGTGCGCGTGCCACCATCTGCCTGCAGCACATCACAGTCTATCGTGATGGTATTCTCACCGAGGGCTTTTAAATTGACAGCACTGCGCAAAGAGCGGCCAATTAAACGCTGAATTTCCAGCGTGCGTCCGCCTTGTTTACCGCGACTGGCTTCCCGATCATTACGATCGTGGGTGGCGCGGGGTAACATGCCGTATTCTGCAGTGATCCAACCTTGTCCCGTATCTTTTAAAAAGCGCGGCACACCGGGTACAACGCTAGCGGTACATATCACCTTGGTATCACCAAACTCAATCAATACAGAACCTTCTGCATATTTGGTAAATTGTCGGGTGATTTGAATAGGACGTAAGTCGTGAGGTTGTCGTTGATTTAGGCGCATGGTATTTTCTCAATGTGCGGAAGGTTAGAGTGATTATTTTAGTAACTTGAATTATAAAGCACGAGAGACTTTTCAGCAATGAAGCTAGTGATACCTATCTTTTGAAAGGATTAGGATCCACAGGGCTGGAAGAATCTTCTTTAGGGCGAGGAGAATTTCGATCTGAGCTAGGAGGTTCGAATGTTCTCAGCTTGATTGGAGAGTCGCTAGGGCTTGGTGTTCTGACAGCAAATCGAGGAGTGGGAAGATTTTCTATGTTGAGTAATAGCTGTTTCTGTTCCTGACTCGGGTGTAATTTTGCGTCTTTTGCGTTTAATGCAATTTCACTAGGGGAACGGTCTACTTTTCCTGCAATGCTTCCCACAGAAATTCTAGATCCAACTTCACTATTAATGGGTACTGCAACAGACGCTACGGAGGCCAATAAAGCCTCTGTGTCTAAAACGGTTACAACGCGGGTTGGATTTGCCGTGCGTATTGAATGTATGATATCAACTAAGCAAATTGCCAAACACGCAACACTCACTATCGCTAAAGAGCTGCCTATTGTAGAGCCTAATCCTGTTGACAATCCAAACCACTGTGGTTCAAACCAAATTAATGCGCCTAATACTGTCAGTGATCCACAACCCACAGCCAAGGTCATTGAGGATTTAGTTCTTGATAAAACCCTATTTTGTTCACTTGCTTCTGAGTTTCTTGCCATATTGACCTCTTATTGAAGCCACTACTATAACGTTTTATCAAATCAAGATCTACCCCGTAGTTTTTATGTTATGTGTTTAAAGCTTGCTCGTCACACTGCGTGATACTTAAGTAGTATTTCCATGAGATCCCGCTAACAAGTAGGCGGGACGTCGAGGTAGAGAGTACACGCTATTTTCATTCCCGCACGGTAATAATTGGGTTGGGTGAATTAAATCCAGGATAAATACTGGTCTTTTTCGTATCATTTAAGTAATACCAAATCACCGAAATATCCGACGCTAGAGGTTGTATATAACTGTTCCAATTATTTTGATCGTAATTGGGGCAATCGCCATCAGGCAGTGTGCCTAAATAATGATCATAATCCGTCATATTTTTAATCACGGCGGAACATACCACGGGATTATCAGACACAGGCGCTAAGTTATAACTCATTCGATATTGTTTTTGTTGTGGCAAGCCACTGACCACTAAAGAGGTATAGTAAGGTTTATACGATGTCCCATAACCCATAAAATTGTAGTAATCATTATAAACCAATGGCACCACTTGATACGCCATATCGATCGGTACAAGCCCCGTAACCTTATTATTAGCACAGGTTGCGCCGCACGCTGAGCTATTAAAATTTAATGCCCAAGGATTTCGTCCAATAAAGCTCACATCCGAATCCATTACTTGTAGATGAATCCCTTGATCGACTTTTAACCAATTTAATAAGGGTTCAGCCAACTGAAATGCTACAGTATCATTAATCACTTCCGTTGATTTCGCTTCACCCGCGAGATCGACAAAAGTACTGACTAAATTACGAATATCCATCGACAACAAGATCGAATTGTTATTCGGATAAATGCCTGTGATATTAAACGCAGAATCTAAACCAATCCATTTTGCAATCACGGCAGGATCTGGATCAACTGTAAGGTCTAAGGACGAACTTGTCGCATCTACTGTAGAATTATCGCCGTAAGCCGCTTGAATCGACAGTGTGACCGGTTGACCAATTTCTTGTGAATCAATTTGATCATTATTGATTTTTCGCGCTAAGTAGCAGTTATTGTCGTGCGCGATCATTGTCCAATTTTGTGCAATATAATTGCCTTGTCCACCATTAATCTGACAAGCGACTGGCAGTCCATTAGGATTAATGATCACACCCTGCTGATAGGTTTTGCCATTATTTAATTGCGCGCCCTTGATGTCGTCAAAACGCAACGCGACATTTTTATTTTGGGTAAAGCTGGGGGTGACTTTAACGATCACATCTTGCGTGGTAGCCGGTGACAGCTTAGACAGATTACTGGTCGCTTGTAGTGTGAGACTAAACCCGGCTATGGATGTGCCTTGAGCATTAATTATCGCCGCTGCTTGCGCATTATCACAAATCAATTGACTTTGATTTTCAATGCGACACGTTGCACCTCCTTGAGCATTTTTTACGACCGTGAACTGATACGTATCTCCAGGAATTCCTGTCAAAAGACCCGCTTGATTTAAATCAGTTTGATAGGTATTTGCTGCTAATACAAAACTTGGTAATAACTGATTGCCTGTCCAAGCGGGTGGTTGTGCAGTTAAATGGATCGCCACATTCTGAACCGTGCCAGCTCCTACCGACGTATTATTTAAAGCTAATACAGGAACATCCAGCGTTTTATTAATGTCACTACTATTTTTGTACACGGTGCCTTGGGGATTTAATTGTAAATAATAGTCGTTATCCCGAGGCACAATGATCCAATCTTTTTTTGCTGCCTCTGTGAGTGCAAATGACAGCGCAGGTTGAGGCCCCTGAGCACTTCCTTGCGTTGCTGCGGTAATAAATTGCGTTAATGGAATACCTGCATCGGCTTGATCATAATCTAAAGAACCGGCTGGATTATCTTGCCATTGCGGTAAAATATTATTGACGTGGAAAGTTAAAATCTGCGGTTGCGACAGTTGGCCTGACACCGTGCTGCGCGCAGTGACTTTCAGCGTAATGGTCGCATTGTCGGGTGGATTCAGCGTCGCCACAGGCACTAAAGCCGCTTGTAAAGATTGCCCATCCGCGCTCATTTGTAACCAAGTGTTAGGATCCGCAATTTGAGTACCTGTTAAAGATTCTATAGTGAAAATGTAGCTGGTGCCTTTCGCAGGGTCGTCGACTAAATCCGCTAAATGAATTTGATAGTTGGCCGTGCCTGCAAAAGTATCAGACGGATTTTCCGCTTTCCAGACAGGCACGCCTTGCGAATTATCGGGATCCATTTGCACTGTAATCGCCTGCTCCACCGCAGCAACAGAGGTATTATTATAAGCCACAACAACAGGGCTTGGCGTCGCAGTCTTGCCTACTGTATTCACCTGATTATAAGCAGGGTTATGTTCTGTCATCATCAGATAAGACTTGCCATTCTGATGAGAAATTTTCCAATCAGGATCGGCTGCATTTTTCATGGCAAAGGACAAGACCGGTTGATCCCCTTTGGGATTACCCTCACCCACTTCAATTAAAGCATCCAACTCAATACCGGTGTCTAAACTGTTAAATGGAATATGTCCACTGGGATTATCGACCCATCCTGGTAAAACTTGTTGGACATGAACCGTGAAAGGCTGCGTCACCGGTTTGCCTGACGCTTTATTGGTGACTTGAATACTCACATTAAATGCATTGCCCGCCGTTTTAGGCACATTGCCGGTGCTGACTAATTGCGAGCCATTTAACGCTAACCAGGCAGGATGCGGCTGCTGGCTATCATCGAACGCAAACGTATAAGAATCTCCCGAAACATCCGGCGTCGAAACCATTTGGGTGAGGTCTATCGTTTGCAAGTTGCTGCCATCCCATCCATACGCATAACCCATATACGCTATGGGAAGATCTCCTTGCCAGGTTGCAATGGCATTAGGATCGGCAACCACAGCGACAGCAACCAAATGCGATTGACCCGTTTGGGAAGTGCTGTTCGTCGCGATAATGGGGACTTCTATCGTTGTGCCCACATCTTGAGGGCTGGCAGTCGTGGTGCGTTGTAAATAATAGTCTGAATTGTCAGGACCGCCTTGAATAATGCGCCAATTCTTCGCATCAAAATTAGCCCCAGCTTTGAAGCTTAAATCGAGTTTGCCTTGGGTAATATAATCGTTGAGGTGAATGGTGGTATCAGCACTCTTACCATCGAACAATAATTGCGGCACCGTGGCAGGATCTTTCCAAACCGGTAACACATTCTGAATGAGGATTTGGAAATCTTGCGCTAATGTTTTGCCTGAAGCCACACTATAAACATTGACGGCAAACGGTGCGGAAAGCCCTGAAGGATCTGTATCCGCAGTGGGTACTCGTGTCGTATTAAATAAAGTGACCTCACTTTTATCGGGCGTGATTTGTTGATCGATCCAACTACTGATGGGACCAAGATCTACATTAATCTGACAACGATCATCTGCAGGGCAAGTGAACAAACGTTGCACACCATCTTGGTAAAGATTGGCTGCATCGCCAGCTTCTGCTGCTTTGGGCGAATTCCCATTCCAGCTCGGGCCCGGCTTACTGCTATCTGCAGTAATATTCACTTGAATTACCCCTGAAACACCTTGTTGCGAGGTATTGTTATAGGCAATGACCGCAGGCGGTTTCGCCGCAGGAGAACCAATGGCATTCAGATTGTTGTATGCGGGGTTCATCGTTGTCATTTTCAAATAATAATGCCCTGCCGATTCTTGAATGATCCAATACAGATCTTTAGGATCTCGTAATTTAAACCAAAGCGCGGGTAAAGCACCTTGCGGGTTGCCTTTTCCGTCTTGGATGAGTGGTGCTAAGTCGATACCAGCGTCTGCATTATCATAAGCCAAAGTGGCGGTAGGATACGGTACCCAAGCAGGTAATTGTTGATTGATATGCTGTTCAAATGTTTTTTCCGTAGTTTTACCCGAAGCTTTACTGGTCATACTTAATGCGACATTAAAGTTATCAGATGCCGTGGGAATATTGCCAACGGGTACTAAACATTGAGACGCTTTATTTTGAACTGTGCAGGGTTGTAAATCTAACCAACTGGGGTGCGAGCCTGCAAAAGCAAAGGTGAGCGTATCATTCGAAACAGAGCCCGTAGCAATTTTATTGCCATTTGCATCGACGCCGTTTAAATCAACGGTGGCATACGGGTAACCCATATCGCCATCTGGAATTTCACCTGTCCAGCTGGGTGAAGGCAATGTTCCATCCGCTGTCACTTTAATCGGTAGACATTGTGTTGTGCCATTCACAGAAGTTTTATTGGTAGCCTTGATGGGCAATTGCACCCATTCGCTGTCATTCGCGGCAATATCCTGCATATCGGATTGACCTGCACTTGAACGGTAAAACACCGTGTCAAATGCTGCTAACGTCCAATTTTTTGCCGTGAAATTGGCTGCGCATTGTGCAGTAGGATCAATTTGGAAGGCAATACCCAGATCTGTGCCAGGTGCGATTAAAGCAGGTAATCCTCCGGTCACCGTCGGCAATGCGGTTTTAATATCATCATAAGCGACTTCAATTAAATCCACTTTTTGCCAGCTGGGTAAAACGTTTTCGATGGGAATTTGAAAATCTTTGTCAATGGTCTTACCCGAAACCAAGCTGTTGACCGTCATATGAAACGGTTTGGAATCACCGGCAGGATCGGTATCAGCCGCAGGCACCACATCGGTATTGATCAGTTCAACTTCGGTATTGCTATCATTAGGCCCTTGGTTTTGCGCTTTCATCCAATCACTGATGCCATTCAATTCCACAGTAATTCTACAGGTATCATTGGCTGGACAAGTGAACAATTGTTGTAATGGGAAAGTATATTGCCCTGGAGGCGTGCCCGCTTTGGTCCCAGTAGGTAGCGTAGTATTCCAACTGGCGCCAGGTTGATTGGCATCTCCCACCACAATGACATTCAGTGCATTGACAACACCACCATTCGAGGTGGAATTATACGCATACACTTTGACAGGCGGCGCGTTGCCAATATCACTGGCATCCGCTTTTAGGCGTTTTAAATAATAATCGCTGCCTTTTTGTACAATGGTCCAATTGCCATTTTGGGTTTGAGTATCCGCAAAATAAAATTTCAAATTGGCGGTATTGAGATTGATGAGCGGATTTAAATAAATGCCGGGTTGGTTACTTTCAACCGTTGCGTCATAAGGAATCGTGACACTCTCTGCGGGAATATTCTGCATCCAAACCGGTGCTAAATTATTCACCGTGAGGGTAAAAGTGGTTGCTCCTGTTGCAATGCCAGATGCTTTACTCACGGCATTTAACGTAAATTGCACTTGGCCTGCCGCTTGATCCGAAATTGGCGGCACGGCACCATTTGACATTAAGGTTTGACCATCGTCACTCAGTTTCAACCATTGACTTTGGGTATTCGTGGCCAATTGGAAAGTATAACTGTCGTTTTTAATGCTCTCTTTGAGTAAAGGCACTAAAGCAACTTGCAAAGGATTGGTGCCTGCGGTGGTGACAAGCTCCGTGGTATTCCAAGCCGGTGCAGGTAAGCCATTATCTGCCGTCACATTAATTTTGACCGCTTGGGTGGCTTTTTGTTCTTGCACATCCGCCGTCGAAGTGGTGTTATGCGCCACCAACAACAAGCTGGTCACCTGCCCGACATCATCAGGCAATGGACTGGAAGGTGTGGTTCTTCTTAAGTAAGAAGTCCCATTGTCATTGACGATGACCCAATTGCCAGTTTTCAGTTCGTTATTTTTAAAACTGAAAGTTAAGTCTTGGGTTCCGACCGTCACGTAAGGATTAAGCACAATACCCTGTTGCGTATCATCGTATTTAATCGACCAATTTTGATAATTAGCACTGCCATCCCACTCGGGTAATAGCTGATTAATCGCGACAGAAAAATTCTTTTGACTGCTTCGATTGGCTTGATCCGTTACTTTTAAGACCACGGGCACTGCAGCGGATTGATCCTGGGGCACTACCTTGCCAGGCGCTGCGGTTAACAGATGTCCGTCTTGCAGAACTATCCATTCAGGGCCGCTGACCATGCTAAACGTATAATCACTGCTAGAGGCATTATCGGGTACGACAATGTAGCCGTCTCTTAGCTCTACATTGGTATACGACGATCCCATCGCCGCACTCGGCAATAACTTATCTGTCCAACTGGGCGCAACAGCAGTGACCACCAAGGTAAACGTATTGGTTTGCGTGACAGGTTGATCTAACCCTTTTTTATGACCGGTTGCTGTCACCGTCATGGTGTAATTATCTGCCAACCCTATGGGAAGCGGCTCAGCCGATTGTAAAGTGCCTTGATATTTTTCTTGGCTAATAATGACCAACTTGAGGTCTTTGGAATAATCTTTTGGGTCATTATTGCGGGTGGCGGTAAAAGTATAATCCACAGAATCGTAGACATTGGGATCAAAGCTAAAATAATCTTGCACATCCACCGGATCAATCACTTCAGTTTCAGCTTTGGTTTGCCCAGGGATCGGTTGTGCTACCTCCAAGGTATATCTCTGCGTCAACTCATCTTTGATTGCTAACACGCGAGTGTAATAAACCACTGGTTTTTCAATCCAATTCCTCAATTCCATGAGGTTATTGGTTTCCGCTAGAGCATAGCGTTTGGGTGCAGGATAACTGATGCCCACAAACACATTGGTCGCGTTTAACAACTCACCGCGGCTCGATTGATGTTCGCCACCCAAGGCCAGTTCAACCTCATGCCAAATTTTATTCACCTTCGCTTTATAATTGGTATTCGAAGCAGTATTGTTCACCGCCGCTGTCAACTTAACGGTCGGATGAAAAATATGGTTGACCTCTGCTTTATACGCGACAGTGCTATTGTTTTGAGAGTCACTATACTGCGTGTCATATCTGACCTCACTATACCCTGCGCCTAGGGATAATGCGGTTTGGGTAAAGGGATTGAGATTTAACGTGGCAAGCCCAGTGCCTTCTCGACCGGGGGCAATATTGCGAATATTATAGTAAGCATCATCTCCGTCGTAATAGACCAAGGTTGCCAAATCGCCATCGAGCGTATGGGCTTTAGCAAAAGAGCCACTCAGCTCTACGCTATGCACCATGCCTTTTTTGAGCAGGAGTTGATAAGCACCACCAAACGCTTGTTGCGACACCCATTCGCGGATACCGCCGCTGGTAAAGTTGAACGTGGGATTTTGGGTGAGATATTCATAGGTCATTTTCAACTGATTGTAAGGACCAATACTGAAACCACCCGTGACGTTGGCTCGAACTTCATTAGGACCAAACCCACCCTTCAGCGCCAACCCAACATTCTCATTAAACATTTGGACATAGCCCAATCCCAAGATCCAACCTAAGTCATTGTCAAATCGGACCGCGGCGGAATATGGCCCCATTAGGTCTAAAATTTGGGCATTTAAAAAAGCTGCCGCATCAAAATCACCGGCTTTGCCTTGGCTTTGCTCAATGCGACATTGTTCGGGATTAGGGGCGAGATCACAATCGACGGGATGCGACGTCACAGACTGCGCAGGCTCTGGATCCGCAAATGTGGGTTGTTCAATTAAACTGAAACACGTGCACACTAAAAGACTGATATACAGAATGCGGGAAAATATTTTTCTCATCATGACAAAGCCTGCGTAGATCTGAACTCACGGGGGTGAGCATCACTTAGTTTTAGAGATTCAGACGCCAATCCTTGGCCAGCCCCTATGAGAATTCAATACAGATCGTTACGGAGGTTTAAGGTTTACCTAATAAACAACTTCCTTGAGAACACCAGTCGGCGAGATTTTATCGGGCAAGCTAAGGAGATGCAATAGGGGATTTTTACGGATGAACTCATAAAAGAATTGTTTGAAAAGCGGGCTAGCAAGCAGCCCGCGCTCCCAAGTCTTGCGCCCTTCATGGTAAAGCGCCTAAGTGAAAGTTTTCTGCTGTGCTTCGTTTAATGAAAGAACTCCACTGTTTGACGATAGCTTTCACTCGAATGAGGCTCGAGCCTGGGAGCGCGGGCTGCTAGCCCGCTTGCTTATGATTTTTCTTTTTCCTTTTCTTTCTTCGGCATATACAAGTCTGTAATAGTGCCTTCAAAAATTTCTGCTGCCATCATTACACTTTCAGACAAAGTAGGATGTGGATGGATGGTTAACGCGATATCATCGACATCACAGCCCATTTCTATTGCTAAAGATAATTCAGCAATGAGTTCTCCTGCATTCGGGCCCACAATCCCCGCGCCTAATAAACGATGGGTTTTTTCATCGAACAATAATTGGGTGAGCCCTTCGTCGCGGCCCATGGATAAGGAACGTCCACTGGCCATCCAAGGGAATACCGCTTTGCCAAAAGCCACGCCTTTTTCTTGGGCTTCGCGCTCGGTTAATCCGACCCAAGCAATTTCTGGGTCGGTATAAGCCACGGCGGGGATGCAGTTGGGTTCGAAATAATGTTTTAAGCCACTGATCACTTCTGCAGCGAGACGACCTTCTGCGGAGGCTTTGTGGGCGAGCATGGGGTTGCCGATCACATCACCGATGGCATAAATATGGGGAATATTGGTGCGGAGCTGATTGTCAGTTGCAATAAATCCTTTCGCATCGACGTTTACCCCCGCTTTTTCCGCTTGGACCGCTTTGCCATTGGGTTGTCGACCCACCGCCACTAAAATTTGATCAAAACGTTGGGGCTCTGGGGCATTTTCACCTTCAAAAGTGACGTATAAACCATCAGCTTTAGCTTCCACTTTTACCACTTTGGTTTTTAACCAAATATTTTCATAGCGTTTTTGAATGCGTTTATGCAAAGGGGCTACTACCGCTTTATCAGCACCTGGAATCAGTTGATCCATAAATTCGACAATGCTGATTTTTGCGCCTAATGCATGATAGACCGTGGCCATTTCCAGACCAATTATGCCGCCGCCCAGCACTAACAAGCGACCATCGGTTTTTTTTAATTCTAATGCAGAAGTGGAATCTAAAATTCTGGGATCATCAGGAATAAACGGTAATTTAACCGGAGTAGAACCGACCGCAATAATGGCTTGCTTAAAGTTTAAGGTGCTGTCACCTTCTTTTGCAGTAATTTTTAATTGATTGGCAGTAGTAAATTCGGCGTGACCGCTGATCACTTTCACCTTGCGTTGTTTTGCCAGCATTTTTAGGCCGCCGGTTAAACGGGTGACTACTTTATTTTTCCAGGTGCGCAACGAATCAATATTAATGTCAGGTTTGCCAAATTGAATGCCCATCGCCTGCATTTCGTGCGCGTCATCAATCACTTTAGCGGCGTGCAATAATGCTTTAGAAGGAATGCAGCCGACATTTAAACAGACGCCACCCATTTCTTCGCGTTCGATTAAAGTGACTTCTAAGCCTAAATCTGCAGCGCGAAAAGCGGCGGAATATCCACCTGGACCACTACCAATCACGACGACTTGTGTTGAATTTTCTGTCATAAGTTTTCCCAATTACAATAAAAGTGTACGAATATCAGCGAGTAATTCTGTCAGATAAACGATAAATCGCGCGCCTTCTGCTCCATCAATCACTCGATGATCATAAGAGAGAGAGACTGGCAACATTAATCGTGGAACAAACGCATTATTTTGATAGACAGGTTTCATCGCCGCTTTTGAAACGCCTAAAATACCCACTTCTGGGGTGTTTACAATCGGGCTAAACGCTGTGCCACCAATTCCCCCTAAACTGGAAATCGTAAAGCAGCCGCCTTGCATTTCGGCCATGGATAATCCTTTGTCTCTGGCTTTGGTGCTGATTTGAGCTAATTCAGTGGCCAATTCCATCAAACTTTTTTGATCAACGTTGCGAATAACCGGCACGACTAAGCCATTGGGTGTATCGACTGCAACCCCTAAGTGAAAATATTTTTTCAGGATCAATTGCTCACCCTTGGGATCCAGTGAAGCATTGAATTGCGGGAAGGCTTTTAAGGCTGCCACAACCGCTTTCATAATGAAGACTAAGGGGGTGAGCTTAATGCCTTTTTTCTCGAGGGCGGCTTTTTGCTGGGCGCGGAAGTCTTCGAGTTCAGTAATATCCGCTTCGCCAAATTGCGTCACTTGTGGGGCGGTGACCCAACTTCGATGCACGTTTAAGCCGGTGAGTTTTTTGATTTTACTTAAAGGTTTGGTTTCAATGGCGCCAAATTGCGCGAAATCGATGGTCGGCATGGGCGCAACGGCTAAACCACTGCCGCCGCCTACAGCGCCTTTTCCAGCCAGTTGGGATTTCACAAATTGCTGGACGTCTTCTTTTACAATACGGTTTTTATTGCCGCTGGCGGTGACTTGCGTTAAATCTACGCCGAATTCTCGGGCTAAGCGGCGTACCCCGGGGCTGGCATGGACTTCAGCTCGGCGTGTTGATGACGGCTCAATAGCGGGTGCTGCGGCAGGGGTCGGTGCAGCAGGTGCTGGCGTTGCAGCCGCTGGTTCTGCTGTTTTAGGTTGGGATTCTTCCGCTTTGGGGGACGATACTGAGCTGGCAGCAGCTTGCTCCGCCGTTTCCACCACTAAAATTAAAGAACCTTGGGAGACTTTGTCTCCTACTTTAACTTTTAATTCTTTGACGGTGCCAGCCATTGGAGAAGGGATTTCCATGGTGGCTTTATCACCCTCTAAGGTAATCAGAGAGCTGTCTATCGCAATTTTATCGCCAGGGGCGACGAGCAGTTCGATGACATCTACATTTTTTGCGCCACCGATGTCTGGCACTACCACGTCTTTTAGTGTAGACACTTAAGGTCTCCTCATTGTAACAAGAATGAATATTTAAATTTTAGCGGGCTAGCAGCCCGCGCTCCCGGGCTCAAGCCTTATTCAACTCGAAGCTATCGCCAAACATTGGAGCTCTTTTGTTCAATTTATTAAGAATGAATATTTAAATCTTAGCGGGCAAGCTGCCCGCGCTCCCAGGGCTCAAGCCTCATTCAACTTAAAGCTATCGTCAGCAGAAAACTATCCCTTGGGCTCTTTACAATGAACGGCGCAAGACTTGGGAGCGCGGGCAGCTTGCCCGCTAAAAAGCATCACCTAATGCGTACTCGGATCTGGCGCCTCGGCATCAATCCCTAATTTCTGCTTTGCCGCATTTAATTCAGCCGCGGAAATTTTGCCTTCTCCCGCCAAAGCCACTAAGGCCGTATAAGCAATATGCGCTGCATCCACTGCATAATAACGTCTCAGATGGGCGCGGGTATCGCTATGCCCATAACCATCCGTTCCTAACACATAATACGGCCGCGGTACGTAAGCCCGAATTTGATCCGCGTAAATCCGCATATAATCGGTAGCGGCGATCACCGGGCCTTCGGTCTTTTGCAAGCATTCTGTGACATAGCTTAACTTAGGTTTTTGATCGGGGTGTAATAGATTATGGCGTTCTACGGCTAAAGCTTCGCGGCGAAGTTCTGTCATGCTGGTCGCGCTCCAAATATCTGCGCCCACATTAAATTGGGTGGCTAAAATTTCTGCGGCGGCAATCACTTCGCGGAGGATCGCACCTGAGCCCACCAGCTGTACGCGATGTTGTTTTTTGTCATTGGATTGGAAACGGTACATCCCTTTTAAAATGCCTTCTTCAACGCCTTCTGGCATAGAGGGGTGCGGATAATTTTCATTCATTAAAGTGATGTAGTAATAAACATCTTGTTGCTGTTCGTACATGCGGCGCAACCCTTCGCGAACGATCACCGCAATTTCATAGGCAAAAGTGGGATCATAGCTAATACAGTTGGGAATTACGCTGGATAACACTAAACTATGGCCATCCATATGTTGTAGACCTTCGCCCGCTAAGGTAGTTCGACCTGCCAGGCTTCCTAACAAGAAGCCACGAGCGCGAATATCACCGGCTGCCCAAGCTAAATCGGCAATGCGCTGAAATCCAAACATAGAATAAAAAATATACATCGGGATCATCGGGATGCCATGATTGCTGTAAGCACTCCCAGCCGCAATCCAGGAGCAAAATGCTCCCGCTTCATTAATGCCTTCTTGCAAAATCTGTCCGTCACGACTTTCTCGATAATACATCACCTGCGCTTTATCTTCCGGTTCGTATAATTGACCTTCAACGGAGTAAATCCCAATTTGTCGGAATAACCCTTCCATCCCAAACGTGCGAGACTCATCTGCCACAATCGGCACGATATGCTGATTCAGCGGTTTTTCTTTTAGCAAGTGCGTTAGTACTCGAACAAATGCCATGGTGGTCGAAATTTCTCGATTATCCGTGCCTTTTAGAACGGATTCAAAAATAGATAACGCTGGCGCTGTCAGCTTGGGTGATACGCTGGTTCGTTGGGGGATATAACCGCCCAACGCCGCACGGCGCTGCTGTAAAAATGCCATGGCTGGATGGTCACCAGCCGGTTTAAAGTAGGACAGTTGGCTCACTTCTTCCGAGGAAAGATTTAGGTCAAACCGTTTGCAGAAAGTTTGTAAATCTTCTGCCGCCATTTTTTTCAAATTATGGGCAATGTTTTGGCCTTCGCCTGCTGCCCCTAATCCATACCCTTTGACGGTTTTGGCGAGAATGACGGTGGGCTGCCCAGTATGTTTAACTGCCGCTGCGTAAGAAGCATAAACTTTTTGCGGATCGTGCCCGCCCCGCTGCAAATGCCAAATCTCATCGTCGCTTAAATCTTTGACGAGCTCTAATAATTCTGGATATTTTCCAAAAAAGTATTGGCGAATATAAGCACCATCTTTGGAGCGGAAATTTTGATATTCACCATCCACACATTCCAACATGCGTTTGGCCAATAAGCCGTTTTTATCTTTGGCAAAAATGGGATCCCAATTACTGGCCCACAAATTTTTAATGACATTCCAGCCCGCGCCATGAAACAGGCCTTCTAATTCTTGAATAATATGGCCGTTGCCGCGCACTGGCCCATCTAGACGCTGTAAATTACAGTTGACCACAAAGATCAGATTATCAAGTTTTTCGCGGGCCGCGACGGTTAAGGCGCCAATAGATTCGACTTCATCCATTTCGCCATCGCCTAAAAATACCCAGACTTTACGATTTTGGTGTTCTAACAATCCCCTATTTTCTAAATATTTTAGGAATCTGGCTTGATAAATGGCTTGCAAAGGGCCTAATCCCATCGACACAGTGGGGAATTGCCAAAAATCGGGCATGGTCCAAGGATGCGGGTAAGAGGAAATGCCCTTGCCACCAAGCTCTTGTCTAAAATGATCCAGTTGATCTTCCGTGAGGCGACCTTCTAAATAGGCTCTGGCATAAATCCCCGGTGAGGAGTGGCCTTGAATGTAAACGAGATCCCCTAAGTAATCTTGGGTTCTCCCTTTGAAAAAATAATTAAACCCGATTTCATAGAGCACGGCTGAAGAGGCATAGGAGGCCAGATGGCCGCCTAAAGCTGAAT
Source organism: Gammaproteobacteria bacterium (assembly GCA_047601185.1). Taxonomy (GTDB): domain Bacteria; phylum Pseudomonadota; class Gammaproteobacteria; order JAURND01; family JAURND01; genus JASGJS01. The sequence continues at coordinate 211,610 of JASGJS010000001.1, forward strand.
CTTTCTTGCCGGCACGCAGCACCATCATCAACGCATTCCAGCGGATTAAAGAGCCTAATTGCCTGAATATAGAGGGGTCAACCGGCATTTTTTCTTCTTTATCCACCGGAATGGTATTGACATAGGGGGTATTGACGCCGCTGGGTGTGGGAACACCTAAGGTATTGGCTTGCGCCAAGACTTGATTCAAAATAAACGAGGCTCTTTCTTGCCCTTCTTCGCGCACTAAGGAGTTTAACGCGTCTAGCCATTCTTGCGTTTCAGCGTGATCTAGATCTGATATAGACATATGGATTTTCTCAATATATAGATGACCCTCATGCGACCCAAGCAATCAGGGTAAAAACCGCCAGCACAACTAACCATAAGATAACAGCTTTGTGGACTAAATCCAATGCCTGTCTACTTTCCTCCCCCTCGACAGAAAGGGCTTGTTGAGGGGTTAATCCTAATGCAGCTTGACCCGTTTGGTGCGATAACTCCATAGAAGTATAAGGATCTTCGAGAAAGTGTTGGCGTAGATAAGTAAAGGCCTGACCAAAATGGCCGACCAACGCATAAGTGAAGGCAATAAGACGGGCTGGAATCCAATCGAGCCACGCTCGCACTCGTACTGCTGCGCCTACAAATTCCGTAGTGCTGTGAGCCAAACTATTAATGAACGCGTAGCCAACCGCACCCACTGGACCCAATACCACATACCAAAAAATCACTGAAAACAGATAATGTTCGGCGCGAAAAAAGATGCGAGTGATTTCTTTGGGTAACTCGGACAAGTGGCGTCCATCCAGACAATAAAATAAGATGAGCACGTTGAAAATAAATTTGACGCTATCGAATAAAATATCTGTTAATAAAAGATTGATGAGACCAATGGCGATGAGAATCGGCAGTAATAATAACCCCAAAATGATCGAAATCTTTGAGATTTGCCATTTTTTTAAGACTTCCAAGCCATTTTGCGCATAGGCTATACACCAGATATCGCGCATTGCACTACTCAGATCAAAATAGTATTGCAAGGCTAAACAGATTAGTACTGCGAATAAAGTCATAATTTTCTCCCTAATCTCGACGTAATTTATCCGAAATGGCGACCGGTGTTGGATAACGCAACACGACTAAATAAGAAGAGACGATGAACGTGAGCATGGTCACCATCTGGATTAAATTGGAAGCTGCTTGCCCAATTAACACTTCTTGTATCGCCACATAAGCCAACAAAATGGAAAATTCGCTGGCTTGCCCTAAACGCGCACCGATTTCCCATCCCACATAAGCCGATTCACCGACTTGTCTCAATAACACACGGAATACGACAGGTTTTGCGACTAATAATACCAAGGTTAATATTACCGCGGGTATCGCAACCTCGGAGAAATAGCTAATATTGAAACTGGCGCCGATGGCGAAGAAAAATAATACTAAAAAGAAATCGCGGACGGGTTTAAGGCTTTCCGCAATATAAACGGAAATGGGGCTGGTCGCCAGTGACACGCCAGCGATAAATGCACCAATTTCATTCGAAAGCCCGATTGCATTGGCTAAATGCGCAAGGCTTAAGCACCACGCAATGGCCAGCAAGAACATGTATTCCCGAATACGATCAAACCGTCGAAACAATATCCGCAAAATATATCGTTCAAAGACAAAAGCAAAGACGACGATTAAGGGGAGGAACAAAAATACTCTCCCTAATAATAACCAATTAAAGTGTCCTTCATTTGCGCTGCGTACAATCACCAGTAACAAAATCGCAATGAGATCTTGCATTAATAGGATACCGATCATCATTTCGCCGGTATGTTGATGATGTAAGACCGTGGTGGGCAGGAGCTTTAATCCGATAATGGTACTGGAAAACATCAGCGCCAATGCGATGACGAGACTTTCCATCCACGGAAAACCGCATAACCCACAAATGGCAAAAAACATCGCGCTAAAAATCGCTGAGCTGATTAAAGCCACCCAGCTGACTTTGCGCAACACGTGCAACAATCGCTGTGGCTGCAAATGGAGACCCAACAGAAATAACAGAAAAACAATGCCAACATCGCCGATTTTTTGAATGATCGCGGCATCCGTTACCCATTTTAATCCCCATGGCCCAAATAAAATGCCTAGTAGCATATAAGCCACTAATAAAGATTGCCGGGTGTATAAGGCGATGGTGGCGAGTACTGCTGCCCCTGCAAAAATGAGGAAGATAGAGAAGAGTAATAGATTTTCGTGCATAGTATCTCGTGTTTTATAAAGTTTAACCTGGCTAAAACGGACAGATTTTAGCTTAGTTTGAAGCTAAAAATAGCTGAGAAAGTGCAGTGTACATAGACAGTACATGAGCATTTTGAAGTTATTTTTAGCGAAAACTAAGCAAAATATGTTCGTTTGCATCTATTGGCTTGAACGAATCCAGGTTTCTGTGTGTACGCTTCCAAATACTCTCACACCCAAGATTAAGGTTTGTCCTTGTGGCGTCAATTCTGCATTGTAGATTTTGCCTTTTTTCGCGGCTAACACTTTACCGCCTGTCCATTTTTCACCTTCTGGATGAAAGCCCCATAATACTGTCATGCCGATAATGGGTTTATTTTTTAAGTTTCCCGTGCATTCCGTACATACTGCATGGGTGTCGTCAAAAAGTTTAACCACTTGACCAGTTAAGGTCTTACCTTGCTGTGTGATGCGCACGATGCTAATGGGTTGATGAGAAGATTCATCCGGCACAATCCAATCACCTTCAATTGCATTTTGTGCTGCAAAAATAGGGGTGCAGAAAGGCAGCAGTATTAAAAATATTATGCGTTTAATTAGCCATTTGTTCAAACTCAAAACGGTTTTCATACTTTTACCTCCGGTTAATCATTGCGGAATGAAGGGAATTTTTCCGATTTGAGTATAACAAATTTCATAGAAAAAACGACAATTTAGAGCAAAAATAGTAAAAAATTGCTTTACATATCAATTTTTAATAGTAAACTGAACACGCGTTTCCCATTTATTTTTAACCTCACCATATGGAGATCTCAATGCCAAAAGTCAAAAAATCCAAGGTTACGAAAGTAGCCGCGAAAGGCGACAAGAAGCTGGATGCCCTACGCAACAAATGGCGTGAAGCCGTTAACCGCAGCAAAAAGCTGAAAAAAGAGTTTAACCAAAAGTTGAAAGCCAAAACAGCTGAATTTAGAAAGAAACTAAAAGCAGCCGCAGCGAAAGCGCAAGCAAAAGCTGATGCTAAATTGCATAAAGAACTCGCCAAACGCGAAGCTGAAAAGAAAAAATTGATTGCAGCCGCCGAAGCTAAGGCCGCAAAACGCTTAGCTAAGAAAGCTGGGAAAAAGAAAGGCACCAAAAAGAAAACGACTACCGCTAAGAAAGGGACTAAAAGAAAAGTCAAAGCCAAAGCGCCTGCCGTTAAAAAAACCGGTGTGAGAAAAAAACGTAAATCTAGCAAGAAAAGCAAGGGTGTCGTGAGCGAAATCACTTCCTTGTTCCATAGCTAGTCAAAAGGTCAACCATTCCACCGTCGGTGGAATGGTTGTCTTTAAAGCAGCGGGCAAGCTGCCCGCGCTCCCAGCAAACCGTGCCATCCCAAAACCTGAGAATCCCCAAACTTCACATTTGATTTTGAATTGCCCCTAAAATTCTCTGATTCACTTCTTCTACAGTTCCAATTCCGAAAATTTGTGTCATTAATCCTCGCTGTTGATAATAAGCTAACAACGGTTTGGTCTGTAGGTGATAAATCTCCAAACGTTTACGTACCGTTTCCGCCTCATCATCTTTGCGCGTGATTAATGGCTCACCGGTCACGTCATCGCAGCCTGGTACTTTGGGTGGATGCGTCAGTTGATGATATACACGTCCCGAAGCCGGATGCACTAAACGTCCGCTCATCCGCTCAATTATCCTTTCATCTGGCACGAAAATTTCAATGACCTTATCCAACTCAATATGCGCGGCTTCAATGGCTTCAGCTTGCGTGAGGGTGCGAGGAAAGCCGTCTAATAAAAAACCGTTGGCGCAATCGGGTTGGCTGAGTCGTTCTTGTACGAGTTGAATGATGATGTCGTCTGAAACCAGCTTACCGCTATCCATAATTTCTTTGACAATCTGTCCTAAAGGACTATTGGCAAGGACAGCAGCACGCAGCATATCGCCGGTGGCAATTTGTGGAATATGAAGACGTTGGGATAACAGTTTAGCCTGTGTGCCTTTACCTGCGCCTGGGCTTCCTAATAAAATAATTCGCATAAATATTTCTCTAACCGTTATAATGGATTAACAAAGGAGATATCTTGCCATGAATTACTCAAATATTGAACTTCAACCGTTAAAACAATTCGCCGAACAAGCTTATTTAAACTATTCCATGTATGTGATTCTGGATAGAGCCCTACCCCAAATTGGTGATGGTTTAAAACCAGTGCAACGCAGAATTATTTATGCGATGTCGGAGCTGGGGCTGAAAAATACTGCAAAATATAAAAAATCCGCGCGTACGGTCGGTGACGTATTGGGTAAATATCACCCTCATGGTGATGCCGCTTGCTATGAAGCCATGGTGTTGATGGCGCAAAATTTTTCTTATCGCTATCCGTTTGTCGATGGGCAAGGCAACTGGGGGTCTTTAGATGACCCAAAATCGTTCGCGGCCATGCGTTACACGGAATCACGCCTATCACCCTACGCCCAAGTGTTATTGGAAGAGCTCGCGTTAGGCACTGTAGAGTGGCAATTAAATTTTGATGGGACTTTAGAAGAACCTACGCTTTTACCTGCACGCTTACCTAATATTCTTTTAAATGGCACGACGGGTATTGCAGTCGGCATGGCCACCGGATATTCCGCCGCATAATTTAGCGGAAGTAGCACAAGCGTGCATGCATCTATTGGAACATCCCAACGCGAGCTTAAACGACATTTGCCAGCTGGTGAAAGGCCCGGATTTTCCGACGGAGGCTGAAATTATTACACCTGCAGCCGATATTCAAAAAATGTATACAACGGGCAATGGTAGCTTAAAAATGCGTGCCACCTATGTGCTGGAGCAAAATGCCATTGTGATTACCGCTTTACCTTATCAAGCTTCCGGCGCCAAGGTGTTAGAGCAAATCGCTGAACAGATGCAAGCGAAAAAATTGCCGTTGGTGGAAGATTTGCGAGACGAGTCAGACCATGAAAATGCCACACGCCTTGTGATTGTGCCACGCTCAAATCGCGTGGATGTTGAAGCATTAATGGCCCATTTATTTGCTACCACCGATTTAGAGCGCAGTTATCGGGTCAATTTAAATATGATTGGCTTGGATGGCAAGCCTCAGGTTAAAAATTTATTGGTCATCTTGAAAGAATGGCTCACTTTCCGCACTGCAACTGTTCGCAAACGCTTGCAATTTCGCTTGGATAAAGTCTTAGCTCGGCTGCATATTTTAGACGGCTTGCTGATTGCCTATTTAAACATTGATGAAGTGATCGCCATTATCCGTCAGGAAGATCAACCTAAAGCAATTTTAATGCAGCGTTTCAATTTGTCTGATATTCAAGCTGAAGCAATTTTGGACTTAAAATTACGGCATTTGGCAAAGTTAGAAGAGGTGCAAATACGCGGTGAGCAAAGTGAATTGACGGATGAAAGCCAAGACTTGCAATCTACACTAGCCTCCGAAAAAAAATTAAAGCGCTTAATCCGCGATGAATTGACAGAGGATGTCAAAAAATATGGTGATACACGACGCTCCCCTATCGTTGAACGCGAAGAAGCCAAAGCTTTAGCCGAAGAAGCCATTCTACCTTCAGAAGCGATTACTGTGGTATTGTCTGAAAAAGGTTGGATTCGTGCCGGGAAAGGTCACGACGTTGACAGCCACAACTTAAGTTATCGCGCTGGCGATCAATTTTTAGATGAGGCGCAAGGGCGTAGCAACCAAACTGTGACGTTATTAGATTCTAACGGCCGCAGTTACAGCTTACCCGCGCATACATTGCCTTCAGCACGTGGCCAAGGTGAGCCCTTATCGAGCCGATTAAAACCTGAACCAAATAGTAATTTTATTGCGGTGTTAATGGGCGAACCTGAACACTATTATTTATTGGCGACCAGTCAAGGCTATGGATTTATTGTGCAGCTGAATGACTTATATACCAAAAATCGTGCGGGAAAGGCGGTGCTCAAATGCTCCGCAGCTGCCACTATTCTACCACCCGTTAGTGTGAATGATCCTGCCACAGAATATGTCGCGGTGATCACCAACGAAGGTCGTTTATTGGTGTTTCCAACTTCAGAATTACCACAATTGCCGCGCGGCAAAGGTAATAAAATGATCGCGTTGGGCGTGAATAAAGTAGCCAACAAACCAGAATGCGTGGTAGATTTGGCGGTGTTTTCAAAAAATGAGCAATTGATCTTACAGTCTGGCAAACGGAAACTGGTCCTAAAATTTGCTGATTTGGTCAATTATCGGGGTGAACGAGGAAAACGTGGTCAAAAATTGCCGAAAGGATTTGAACGCGTGGAGAGTATTGAGATTTCTTAACTAGACTCCCCTCATCCGGCCTATTCGGCCACCTTCTCCCACAAGGGGAGAAGGAAACAGCTCACCACGCCGTACAATATAGCAGAGCACATTTCTTAGGACAGGAGAGACTATGAAAACCAATCGTCTTTTAGGTTCCATTTTTTTAATCGCAGGGACTTCTATTGGCGCGGGGATGTTGGCCTTACCGGTCGCTACGGCAAATTATGGGGTTTTTCCCGCCATTTGTTTATTTGTGCTGTGCTGGCTATGCATGTTAGCCACGGGTTTATTACTCTTAGAAGTGAATCTCTGGTTAAAACCTGAAACCAATATCGTCTCCATGGCGCAACATACCTTAGGCGTTGGTGGAAAAATCGTCGCTTGGATCACTTACCTGTTATTATTTTATGCGGTAATGTCAGCGTATGTCTCCGGCATGGGCGATTTGGTGTCAAAATCGTTAGCCGGCTGGTTACATTGGCACATCAGTACGGTAAATGGCGCGCTTGCCCTTGCCATCCTTGTCGGCGCAGCGGTTTACACCGGCGCCCATATTGTCGATTATACCAACCGTTTTTTCTTCATTGCCAAAATTCTGACTTATTTAGCGGTCTTAGCCTTATTAACCTCGCACGTCAATGTGATGCAGTTGTCATTTTTTTCCACCGACAAAATGTGGTTGGCGCTACCGGTGGCGATCGTATCTTTTGGTTATCAAAATTTAGTACCGAGTTTGCGGGTATATTTAAATAATGATGTGAAAAAAATTCGCCGCGCGATTCTGATTGGCAGCACGGTTCCGTTAATCGTCTATATTTTATGGGAAATCGTGATTATCGGGGTGTTGCCGTTAGAAGGCCCCCATGGTTTAAAAGCCGTTTTAATGGGAGGACAACCCGCCACTGGATTAGCGCAATCCTTAGATTTTTTATTAGGCAAGCCATGGTTATCCCTGTTATTTAAGGCGTTTACCTTTTTTGCGATTGCTACTTCATTTATTGGGGTGTCGTTCAGTTTGTTTGATTTTCTGATTGATAGTTTCCAGCTCAAACGCAATGCCAAAGGTAAAATCACCAGTTTAGTATTAACCTTTCTACCGCCCTTACTGTTTGCGTTTTTTTATCCGAATGGATTCGTGGCAGCATTAGGGTATGGTGGCATTTTCGTCGCGATCCTGTTTGGTATTTTGCCGGTGTTAATGGTGTGGAGTGGTCGTTATTGGAAGAAAATTGCCACAGGGTATCGGGTTGATACGCATTATTTTGGGTTGATTTTGTTGCTGTTGTTTTCTGTGGTGATCATTGTGGCACAGTTGATGGGGTGACGGGTTTCTTCGCGCCATGCCCTGGCACTTCTTGCACCAATTTCGGGACTAAATATCCCGACAATTGTAAACTGGCCTGATGGATTAAGTCGCTCGCTTCAGCATGCGACACCGCGAAATGTGCAGCCCCCGCAACAGCATCCAATACATGTAAATAATACGGTAAAATCCCCGCAGCAAATAATGTTTCACTCAATGACACAATTGCAGCAACAGAGTCATTCACCGACTTGAGCAATACGCTTTGATTGAGCACTAACATACCCGCCTGACGCATTTCTTCTACCGCTTTTTTGAGGGATTCATTGATTTCCTGCGCATGGTTACAATGCAACACCATCACAGGTTGTAAACGAGTTTCAGTGAGTCCAGCAAGTAACTCATCTGTGATGCGTTCAGGAATCATCACAGGTAAACGCGTATGAATGCGCAATCGTTGTACATGGGGAATGGCAGCGATTTGTTGGGTTAATTGCGCCAATATTTTATCTTTGGCTAATAGTGGATCACCGCCACTGTAAATCACTTCTGTGATCGTTGGGTCGGCGGCGATATAGTCCAGAACCGGCTGCCAATTTGATAAATTCATCACATTATTGTCATAAGGAAAATTTCGGCGAAAACAATAACGACAATGCACTGCGCATCCACCCGCTACTAATAATAAAACCCTGCCCTGATATTTGTGCAGTAATCCAGGCAATTTATTGGTGTGATTTTCTTGTAACGGATCATTGATATAACCTGGAACGGTTAAAGTTTCAGCAATAATAGGAAGCACTTGTCGTAGCAAAGGATCTTGCGGATTGCCCTTTTGCATGCGTGCCACAAAGCTGTGAGGCACTTTTAAGGAAAAAGAATTTAAGTGCGTCATCAATTCTGGAACTTGTTGGGGAGAAAGTTCCAATAATCGACACAGCTCGAGTGGGTCAGTGATACAATTTTTAAGTTGGGATTGCCAAGTATACATACACTTAAATCGTTTTATTGGGATAATGACATAAGTCTCTTATTAAACATTCTCCACACTTCGGCTTCCTCGCCACACAAATATACCGCCCGTGCAGCACTAACCAATGATGCGCACCGTGCTGGTATTGCAATGGCACACGCTTCATCAACAGTTTTTCCACTTGACGGACGGTTTTTCCCGGCGCTAATCCAGTGCGGTTAGAGACACGAAAAATATGGGTATCCACCGCAATCGCGTTTTCGCCAAATAAGGTATTTAAGATCACATTGGCGGTTTTGCGGCCCACACCCGGCAATGCTTCTAATGCCACACGATTGTTTGGCACTTTTCCCTGATAATCTTCTGCCAAAATTTTAGCTGTGGCAATTAAATTTTTGGCTTTACTTTGATACAAACCAATACTTTTAATAATGTCTTTTAGGTGTTTTTCTCCCAGCCGAAACAGTTTTGCTGGTGTATTCGCGACCGCAAACAACTGCGGTGTCACCAAGTTAACGCGCTTATCTGTCGCCTGCGCGGATAAAATTACTGCCACCAATAATTCAAATTCAGAAGAGAATTTTAATTCGGTTTCGGGATGCGGATTCTGTGCTGCGAAGCGTCGAAACATTTCTAAAATTTGTTCAGGACTCATGCACTTTTGCCCTGGCGATTAACGCACTCAACTGTGCCTGTTTATTTTGTCTCAGCGCGGATTTTTGCATTTGGTGCTGCACACTATGCTGTGCGGCTTGTTGTTGCAAGCGCAATCTTCGCGCCGTAATGCGTTGGCGGGCGAGGCTGGCTTGGGTTAAACGTTGCGACTTGTCTAATGTGGGGGTGTGATGCATTTCAATACAATCCACGGGACACGGGGCAATACATAATCGACAACCGATACACCAGTCTTGAATCACCGTGTGATTGTATTTTGCAGCGCCCACAATCGCATCGACCGGACAAGCTTCAATACATTTCGTGCAGCCAATACAAGCTGCTTCTTGGATAAAAGCCTTCATACGGTTTGTGCTTGTAATAATGCTTCAACCGCAGCAGGATCCACCCGTTGTATTAAGGGTTTAAACATTTCGATGCGATGATTTAATAAGGGTGTCGCACGGTTTTGCCAAGTGAAAGGTTCGCAGGCTAAAAATGTTTCAGCGGCTTGGGCAGTCACAGGCAATACCGGTTTTAGATACGTCATCAGCAATTTAAAACAATTCAATCCCATTGTGCAGCAATCTTGCACTGCTTGTTCGAAACCTGCGGGTTTTTCTTTGGCTAATGTCCAGGGTTTAATACGATCAATATATTGATTGGCCAGGTCCGCTAAATGCATAATTTCGCGCATGGCTAGCTGGTATTCACGGGTTTCATAGTGTTGGGCAATTTTGTCCCCCGCTACCACAAATTGCTGAAATAGCGCTGGCTCAGCTAAGGTAGATGCCAATTGGTGATCAAATAATTTGTTGATAAATCCTGCGCAACGACTGGCAATATTGATCACTTTACCCACCAAATCGGAATTGACCCGCTGCACAAAATCGGCAAAATTCAAATCGATATCTTCAATTCGGCTATTTAATTTCGCGGCAAAATAATAACGCAAATATTCGGGATTTAAATAGCGCAAGTAATCACGCAAAGTGATAAAAGTGCCGCGCGATTTTGACATTTTTTGGCCGTTCACCGTCAAAAATCCGTGCGCAAAAATGGCCGATGGTTGGCGAAAGCCGCTGCCTGTTAACATGGCTGGCCAAAATAACGCGTGGAAATAAATAATATCTTTCCCGATAAAATGATACAGCTCTACTGGGCTGTCTTTGCTCCAATACGTCTCAAAATTGAATTCAGCTCGTGTTTCGCAGAGTTTCTGAAAACTCGCCATATAACCTACGGGCGCATCTAACCACACATAAAAATATTTGCCAGGTGCACCGGGAATTTCAAATCCAAAATACGGTGCATCACGCGAAATATCCCACGCTTGCAGTCCAGCATCAAACCACTCTTGTAATTTATTAGCGACCTGTTCTTGTAAATGCCCTTCGTGCATCCAAGCTTGTAACGCTTCGGTGTAATGTTGCAATTGAAAAAAATAATGCACGGATTCTTTTTGAATCGGTGTGGCACCCGTGATGACTGAAACAGGATCCACCAATTCGGTGGGATTATAGGTTGCACCGCACGCTTCACAATTATCCCCATATTGATCAGGCGTGCCACAGCGCGGACATTTGCCTTTGACATAACGATCGGGTAGAAAAATATTTCTGACCGGATCAAACGCTTGCAAAATGGTCCGCGTTTCAATATCCCCCCTGTCTTGTAACCGCTGATAAACGAGATGGGTTAACTGCTGATTTTCAGGAGAGTGGGTGGTGTAAAACGAATCAAAATGAATCAATAAATCGTTTAAATCGGCTTGATGGGCTGCAGCAGAACGCTTAATCAAGGTTTCCGGGGTAATCCCTTGTTTTTCAGCGCTGATCATAATCGGCGTGCCGTGGGTATCTTCTCCACCCACATATAAACATCGGTTACCGATTAAATTTTGAAAACGCGCCCAAATATCGGCTTGCACCACTTCTACGGCGTGACCTAAATGGATTTCGCCATTCGCATACAATAAAGCGGTGGTGATTAAAATGGTTCTGGGATTAGGCGACATGCGGCTCCGATTCTGCCAATTCATGCAAAGACTGTTGAATGATTCTCACGGCGCTATCAATTTGCGCTCGGGTAATGACCAGCGGCGGACAAAGTCGAATGACAGTGCCATGAGTATCTTTGGTCAATAAGCCATTTTCCAATAATTTGAGGCAAACTTTACGCGCACTGACAGCGGGATCGATTTCTAGGCCGATAAATAACCCTTTACCGCGGACTTCTCGAATGAGGGGGTTCGGTAGATTTTTGAGCTGCTGAATAAAATATTTGCCCTGCTCAGCGGCATTGCCAATCATATTATCGACCATTAAGGTGCGTAAAGCAGCTAAACCCACAGCGGCCGACAAAGGATTACCCCCGAAAGTGCTGCCATGATCACCGGGCTCTAACACATCCATCACCTCAGCGCGGGTTAAAAATAAAGAAACCGGCAATATGCCACCGCCCAGCGCTTTTCCGAGCACTACGCCATCGGGTTTTACGTCTTCATGGTCACAAGCTAATAATTTACCAGTGCGACCTAAACCACATTGGATTTCATCGGCGATCAATAACACATTGTGTTGACGGCAGAGCTGCTCGCAGGCTTTTAAGTAGCCTGGTGGAGGTACGCTAATGCCGGATTCCCCTTGAATGGGTTCCACTAAAAAGGCTACCGTATTTGGTGTAATCGCTGCTTTTAATGCTTCTGCATCACCGTACGGAATAATTTTAAAGCCGGGTGTTAAGGGACCAAAGTTGTCTTTATATTGGGGTTCGGAAGAAAAACTGACCACGGTGGTAGTGCGGCCATGGAAATTCCCTTCACACACGATAATTTCAGCTTGATTGGAGGGAACGCCTTTGACGGTATACCCCCATTTACGCGCGACTTTGATCGCGGTTTCGACGGCCTCTACGCCAGTGTTCATCGCCAAGGCGCGCTCTTGCTGAGTGATTTGGCAAGCGTATTGTAAAAAAGACCCGAGGTTTGCGTTGTAAAATGCTCTGGAGGTGATATTTAAGGTTTGCACTTGTTCGGTTAAGACTTTGACGAGCTCAGGGTGACAATGACCATGGCTAACGGCGGAATAGGCACTCATCATGTCTAAATATTCTTTGCCGGCATCATCCCAGACATGCACGCCTTGACCCTTTACTAAGACAACGGGGAGTGGGTGGTAATTATTCGCGCCATATTCTTGTTCGGTCAAAATTGCGGGGTGCATATTAGTTCCTCTTTTAGCGGGCAAGCTGCCCGCGCTCCCACCAGGCTCGAGCCTCATTCAAGTTCATAATCCTCAACATTGAGGTTCTTTCATTCAAACGAAAGCTTAGCACAGCAGAAAATCATCACTTGGGCGCTTTACCATGAAAGGCGCAAGACTCTCGGGAGCGCGGGCAGCTTGCCCGCTTTTCATTACTAGATGACAAAAATTCAATTTTTAATTATACTGTGGTTTGGACTCAAATTAAAAGGACTAGAGACCAATGGCCACTCCGTCAGATCTGTCATCATTGCCCCAACACCCGTTCTGGACCTTCTCTTGTCAAGTCTATGCCAAAACCCAAAACCACTTACTCAGCTTTCAAAACCGCTACGATCTGAACATCAATGTCCTGTTATTTTGCTTCTGGTTTGCCGCCAATAATGCCTGCGTGCTGGCAAAGCACGATTTAAAGGTGATTTTGACTAGTATCCATGTCTGGCATAAGCGCATCGTGCTGCCGCTTCGCCAATTGCGCAGCAGTATTAAGCGGACGGAGGTTTCAGCCTTGTCAGAGATCCTTCGACCCGAAGTGCTAGAGGCTGAGTTAACCGCTGAATATATTGAAGAATTGCTGATTGTGGATGCAGCGCCTCGGAAATACTCCGCCCGCCATAAATCGGTGCAACAGCGGGTAGTCCAAGCTTGCCAGAATTTACTCACCTACTGCCAAAGCGTCTATGTCACGCTGGATGATGTCGATTGTCAAAATATTGGCTTTATCTTGCACAACGTGTTTCCCGATATGATGCCTCAAGAGGCTTTGGAGTTATGCCAAACGCTGTTATTACATAAACAGCAGGTTTTAAAGAAACCGGTAGGCTTGCGGCAAATGCAGTTGGAATTTTAAATAGCTACTTTCTTTTTACCTTTCTATCGAAGTTTTTTTTTGCTTTTAATAAATTTTGATTGGGCTCTGGAGCATTCAGTAAAGTCTCTAGAAACTTTTTTTGATGCTGCATAGATAAATTTATGACTTCATGCTCTGGGTTCAATTTGATTGAAGCCTCTTGTTTGGAATACATATAATAATCCCACTAAATTTCTTATGTAATATACGGCGATTTGCCACACAAATCAAACCGAGTTTAAAATCAGCGGGCAAGCTGCCCGCGCTCCCAAGTTGGGAGCCTTTTTAAGCTTTGAGAAATATCTCACTTGGAAGCCGGGCTAAGCTTTATCTTAAATCTTTAAGATTCTGTGCTGGCAACCAAAGTTTTTATGGCTCAGCCCATAGAGGCTCGAGCCTGTTATCTTAAATCTTTAAAAATTTGTGCTGGCGATAAGTTTTTATATGGCTTTTAGTCCAATAGGGCTCGAGCCCCTGGGAGCGCGGGCTGCTAGCCCGCTAAAAAGAGCTTTTTCCTTATAATTCACATACTCTCCACATAAATCACCAATTATTACCACAATTCAATAAAATTTGTAGGAAAAGGCTTGACCTAATGTGCTAATTCACGTATCATGTCTCCTATGAATTTGATGAAAACGAGCAAAACCTTAGTAGGCGTCGTGTTGTGTTCCACCCTTTTAACAGCTTGTGCGAATAGCAACTCGGCAAATCCTTTCACCCGTTTTGAACCCGCTTCTACTGCCTCACAATCCCTTAATAATACTTCATTGTGGGTAAGTATGAGCCACAGTTTCGTCCTAAATCACCAAGTTAATCAACCCGCGGTGCAAAAGCAGATCGCGTGGTTACAGACTCACCAACGCTCTTTGTATGCGTTGTTACAGAGTTCTGCGCCTTATATTTCCTACGTCTACGGCCAGGCTAAGCAGAAGGGTATTCCTGGGGAAATCGCTTTGTTACCGATCGTGGAAAGCCGATTTAACCCGTATGCCACCTCTCCTGTCGGGGCCACCGGTTTATGGCAGATCATGCCTAAGACTGCGCCAGACTTAGGATTGAAGAGCAACAAAGCGTATGACGGTCGTCGAGATATCGTCGCTTCCACCCATGCGGCTTTGAACTACTTAAACTCATTAAACCAGATGTTTAACAACAACTGGGAATTGGCTTTAGCCTCTTATAACTGGGGTCCTGGGAATATCCAGAAAGCCGTTAAGAAACAAAAGAAATGGTATCAACGTGCGAGCTATTGGAGCTTGAAGATGCCAGCCGAAACGCAAGGTTACGTGCCTAAGTTGTTAGCGTTAGCGGAAGTGATTCAAAATCCGGCCCGTTATGGTATTACCTTACCGAACGTGACGGCCCAGCCTAAACTGGCTTCTGTGAAAGTGCCAGCGCAGGTGGACTTAAAGCAGGTCGCTCAGGCGCATGGGATCAGTATCCAAACCATGCAGAAGTTGAACCCTGGGTATTCGAAGATGGCCACCATGGTCGGCGCACCTAACACTTTGTTAGTGCCGATTGAAAAGGCGCAAGCGGTGCAAGATACAGCACCTAGCTTGGCGGCCAATACGTTGAATACATCAGCTGCGACGGATGCGGTGCAAGTGGTTCCTGCTGCTGATGCGACCATAGACAGCGATACCCATACCTTGGTGAAAGCGATTCTTAAACAAGGTCAGTGGTTAGCGTTAGGGTTGGCGGATTTACCCAATCTGAATGTCGCTACGGTTTAATCTTTACCTAAAGCCTTCTCTTCGAGAAGGCTTTTTTTTGGTTTTAAGCGGGCTAGCAGCCCGCGCTCCCAGGCTCGAGCCTCTATGGTGTAATAGCTATAGAAAACTACTCTGCCGAAACAAAGATCTAAAGATTTTAAAGATCAAAGATGAACCCGCTTCCAAGTAGAATATTTCTCAAAGCTTCAACAAAGGCTCGAGTCTGGGAGCGCGGGCTGCTAGCCCGCTTAAAGCTTTTAAGAATACATTAAGATTTTTTTTGTATAATATCCCTAACTTTTTAACTTTGGTAAATGACCTATGGCAAAAACCACCACTTTAACCCCAACGCCGACTCCGGCCTCAAAAGCCAATTAGAGCTCGAAAAAGAATATGAAAGCGGCTATTGGAGTGTTTCCAAAAATCAAGGTGCTGACTATAGCGGCAATGAAACCGCTTATAAATTAAGCAGTACTGGCAATTTGCAAAACTTGCTAGATGATTACCCCGCCGCCAAAAAAATCCGCGAAGAAATGAAAAACCGTCGCGATGCGACCAATAAGCAAGCCGATCGATTAGACAACATCGCAGAAGATACCGTCGAATTACAAAATGCAGGATTGCAAGAAGATACTGAAGATCGCTACGAGTTACAAAAAGAGTTTAAACAGGCGATTTTGGCACAGCAGGCGCAACAAGCCCAGCAAGCCGCGTTCGATCAAGAACTCTCCGAACAACAAGCTCGAAAAGCGTATGAAGAAGCATTGGAAGAGGAAGAAGAGCTAGAGGAAGAAGAAGCCCATTGTAAACAGGCTTCTCCTTCTCGAAAAGGGGGATAACCCACAAGCCACTGACGCCTGCGAGTATTCATAAGCATCCTTAAGCTGAACTTATTATGGGGCCAGTGTCGCTGGTTCATGGGTTGATGGGCTACGAGGATAGGGATCAGTTTCATTACTCTTACTAAAACTTGCCCCTCGCGATAAGCGCGGCTCATACTGTTTTTTGTCGGGAGTAGGTGTTCTCGTCGCCTTGTTCTTATTTGCTCCCTCTCCCATAGGTGAGGTCGTATCAGAGTTCCCTGGTACATTCAAATGAAGCGGTGGGGTTGAAGTAGTCGACTTTATTTCTCGACCTATATTCCTTCCCCCAAGATCATCACCGCCTCCATCGCTCCTTAAGTCATCAGTAGCAACGGTGCGGACAGTGTCAGTACGCAAGTCGCTTTGGCTCGAGCTACGTGCTTTTAACTCATCATTGTAAGTTCTACGAGGTTGTGTAATACCATCTTTAGTACTAAATTTATTTAAAACAGAAGCTGTTGCAGCACCTATCGTTTTCCCTGTTGCTTGTAGTGCGGTTCCAAAAGCAACATTAGCATTATGCGCAAATTCCGTCCCCAGAATACCCCCATTCCCTGCAAGGGAAGATGTCCAACGTGTCCCCAAGTCAACACCTTTCCAAGCTGTAACGCCTTTCGTATTAATTGACAGTTGATATTGCTCAGACCCTACAAGCCTCTCTGTCTCAGAGCCAAAAACCTCTGCATCAGGTCGGGTAGTAACCTGTAGATCGCCCGACATCACCGTACACTGATCTAATTTATCCGTAGCTTTATCAATTGGAGACTTCAATTTTTCAAAGTATTTTCTTCCGAAGTCGTGTAAACGCTCAGCAATTAAAGAAAAACACCCCAAAATATTTAAACTGATAAAAGCAATAGCGAAACCTGCAACAATGGGATTGCCGCTTAAACCTAGCTTAGGAATCGCTCCTGCAGTGAACTCAACACTTCCTGTTAAGCTCTCAAAGGTCACCCAATTCGCTACTGCTACAATTCCCCCTACAAAAATTATTCTGCATGCATTAGGAACAGAATGTTTACAAAACAACTTGAATCTTTCTCCTGGGCTTTTTTCAACATGCCATGGAGCTGCCAATTCTTCCTTCCAAAAGTTTTTTGCAACTTCATTTGTCATTTTTTCATAAACAAATTTGGAAACTTTTGGCAAAAAAGTTTGTATAGCTAATTTAAACATATAAGCCGAAAGCACAAGCCCTCCAACCAAATATAACAAGCTTGGACCTGCAAAATTTAATCCTTGAATTGCTTGGAATAAGGGGAAAGCATAAATGCAAGCAATCCCTAAAGTAACAGCACCAATTAATATTGCTTTCAGAAGTTTGGTAGAAAATTTCATTCTTTTATTGGCGTCGACTTTGGACTCATCCTGCCATAACAGCTTAAGCAGACCTCCTTTGCGGTGATAATCACGCAAATTTCCTCGCAAAGAAAGATTACTATAAAATGTTGTCAAAATGCACACGGTCATACAAACCGCCATACCAGCCGCCCATGCTGTGGAAATGGGAACAAAGTTCACACCCGCCAATTTTGTTAATAACGCCCAGGAGCCGAAAGCGGGCACCACGGAACGAATTAATGAATAGGCAACACCTTTCTTATTAATAGGGCCTGTCGTCGCATCTTCTTTTTGTTGTTTAGCGCGCTTTTTCTGCTCTTTTTCAATGTACTGTGATGCTTCAAGGTTATCAAAACTTTCTATCACTCCATAATAATCCCCAGATTTAGGATTCTTCCAAAGTTCTTTACTTTCAGTAAGCCGCCCTTCTGCCCATCCCAATTCGCGCGCAAAATCATTGATAGGTTCTTTTAAGGTCTTTAGGAGCTCTGCTGTTTCGTCTTTTTGTTTTTTATAGATTCTTTTGGCATACTCAGCATAATATTCAAAAGATTTTTTCTGATCTTCTGATACTTCGATACCAATATTTTCCTGCTTCTCATCGCTCAAATATTTCTCACAGTTGGCTATATCGCCGTCAGTCCAACTATCTTTCCCACTTAATCGTCTCAGTTCTTCAACCAATTTATCAAGAGAATGTTTACGCTCACGTTGATAATGCGCTTGAATGTTCGTAAAAATTTTATATAACCCAAGCTTTTCATTTTCTGCTTCAGAGCCGGGCTTACGCATTAAACCCTTTTCTTCCCCTAAATTGCCTGCCTTAACATAATGATCAATATGATCTATATATTGTGGGAAACGTAATACTAGAAAGGATAGAATTTTATCGAGCGGTTTAGGGGTTTTGAGAGCTTTACAGTTCAGAGCACCATGCATGTAATAGCGAAACCACTCGAAACCGGTAATTTTAATTGTTTTATTGTTTTCTTTTTTGTTTGCATCATCCAATTTATTCTTGTAGAATAGCAAGGTTGTGTCTAAATAGGGAGGTTTTTTTACAACAGATTGATTGCCCGTTTCTGTCCCAGATTGTGTCATATAGAGCCTCTTTGAAAAAAAGGTGGGTATATTTTCGTCCCTAGGATAGCATAGCTATTCTCAAAAACCTAAACATTTTAATCATAAATTTATCCTATTCATAAAATTCATATAAATTTTAAAATTTATACATTAAAAAAAGGTGTTTAAGCGCCTGGTTTAGCTTCTCGCAAAATTCCTACCTCGACACCTCATCTACTTGGTTAGCTTTAAGCGGGCAAGCTGCCCGCGCTCCCAGACTCGAGCCCTTATGGAATAACAGCCTAGAAAAACTTGCTCTGCCAAAACAAAGCTTTAAAGATTTAAAAATAAAAGTAGCCCGCTCCCAAGCAAAATATTTCTCAAAGCTTTGGGAAAGCTCGAGCCTGGGAGCGCGGGCTGCTAGCCCGCTAAAAAAAATGACAATTTTTATTTAGTTCGAAAAATGTTATTATAAAAAACATCGCCGCACGGAAGCCTCTTATGCACGGCATTAAATTCATTCAAGATCTTGCCATCATCATGGTGATTGCCGGTATCACCATCCTCTTGTTTCGCCGCTTCCGCCAGCCCATTGTTCTCGCTTATATTTTAGCCGGCGTTATTATTGGGCCTTATACGCCGCCTTTTGTGTTAATCAGCGACAAAAACACCATCACCATTTTCTCTGAGCTGGGCGTGATTTTTTTAATGCTGGCTTTGGGATTGGAGTTTAGCCTGAAGAAGCTGTTGCACGTGGGCATTTCTGCTTTGGTCGCTGCACTATTAGAAATCCTCTTAATGACGTGGATAGGCTATGAGATCGGTCTGATGTTTGGCTGGCGCGGCATCGATGCGCTATTTTTAGGCACGATGTTGGCGATTTCTTCCACGACCATTATCATAAAAACTTTACATGATTTAAAACTGCATAAAGAAGACTTCGCTCAGTTGATTTTTGGGGTGCTGGTGGTAGAAGACATTTTGGCGATCGCCATTTTAGTGATTTTAACCAGTATCGGTAAGACCAATGTCGTTAATACCCATGATGTATTTATCACCTTAGGCAAATTGTTGTTGTTTTTATCCATCTCGCTTTCGGTTGGCATCCTGACAGTGCCAAAATTTCTCGCGTATGTGGCGCGATTAAATAGTCCAGAAATTTTATTGATCGTGGTATTAGGGTTGTGCTTAGGATTCTGTCAATTGGTCGCTAGCTTGCATTATAGTGTGGTATTGGGGGCTTTCACCATTGGTGCAATCATTGCGGAATCACGGCAGGTTTTAGCGATAGAACGGCTGATTGGCCCACTGCGCGATATGTTCAGCGCGATTTTCTTTGTGACCATTGGGATCACGTTTGATCCTGCCATCTTGGTGCACTATTTCGTTCCGGTATTGGTGATCACTGTAGCGGTGGTGGTGGGTAAAGTGTTGACCTGTAGTATTGGCGCTTTTGTGACTGGGCAAACCGGGAAAACCTCGCTACGGGTGGGGATGGGGCTGGCGCAAATTGGCGAGTTTTCATTTATCATTGCGGCGCTGGGATTAAGCTTAAAAGTCACCTCGAATTTTTTGTATCCGATTGTCGTGGCGGTCTCGGCAATTACCACTTTACTTACGCCCTATTTAATTAAATTTTCCGATCCGATTTCAGAAGGGATTAAAAAAGTTTTGCCTCCCTCCATCAGCTATGTGTTACGACTCTATACCACTTGGCTACAAGGCATTCAACACAACCGCCATCGTTCAACCCTGACACGCTCTGTGCATACGATCTTATTAAGAATCGCGTTAAACCTGATTTTAATCACCACCATCTTTATTATTATGATGTATCTTGAAACGCGGCTTTTCCCCTTCTTGAGTGTGTCGATTAATCAATGGAGTAAGAGTATCTGTTGGACGGTGGCCCTACTCTGCTCTCTGCCCTTTTTAAGCGCGACCTATCATAAGCTCAAAACATTAAGTCGGCTGTTGGCGGATTTTAGCGTGAGAGAACATGTGGCGGGGAAGTTTACAGATCCCGCTCGGCGGATTATTGCGGAGGTCTTGCCAGTGTGTGGGATTGTGGTGATTGTCGGAGGGATTTTACTGATCAGCGCCAGTATTTTACCACCGCTGGAGTTATTGGTGGTTATCCTCACCATTGGGCTTATTTTGGCCATTATTTTGTGGAAATGGTTTATTCATCTTTATGCGCGGTTACAATTGAGTTTTACGCCGAAAAAACCACCGGAGGAATAGAAATTTTTGCTCCCCAAGCGTTACTTTAAATGGCGGTGAACTAAGAAGAAACACTTAAAAGTTCGGTGTGGAGCCTTCTCCCCTTTTTTGTGGGAGAAGGAAACAGCTCACCACTTCAGGCTTCACGTCATCACCAACTTCCTTGAGTACTGAATGATTAGAAAATATCCATTCAGTAATACTAAGGAAGCTTAAATTTTTCGCCAATGCGTTCCAGCTGCCGTATCTTCCAATTCAACCCCGCGCTCCAACAAAGCCGCCCTCAACCGATCCGCCTCTGACCATTTTTTTTCCTTACGAGCCACATTGCGTTCGTGGATTAACTGCTCGATGGCTTGGGCCTCTTCTGGATTAACCCCCGCTTGCAGAAACACATAAGGATCAACTTGCAAAATCCCAAAAATACTGGCCAATTGCTTGAGGACAGCGGCTAAGATCGCAGCTACCTTAGGGGTTTCATCCCGGATTCGATTGATTTCTCTGGACAGATCAAATAATACCGCGAAGGCTTCGGGGGTATTAAAGTCGTCATCCATCGCGGCATTAAATCGTTGGATATAGCCCTCTCCGCCTGCTGCTGCTACTGCAGGCAATCCCCGAATACTGATGTATAACCGCTCTAGCGCCGCTTCCGCGTTTTCCAAATTTTCAGCAGAATAATTGATCGGGCTGCGATAATGACTGGCTAATAAAAAATAACGCAGCGCTTCGGGATGATAGCGCTCCAGTAAGTCTCGGATGGTGAAAAAATTGCCTAAGGATTTCGACATTTTTTCCTGATTGATTTGGACATAACCGACATGCATCCAGGTTTTGACAAAAGGGGCGCCATATGCGGCTTCCGACTGGGCAATTTCATTTTGATGATGGGGGAAAACCAGGTCTAATCCGCCACCGTGAATATCAATCGGCTCGCCTAGGCAACTGTGGCACATGGCAGAACATTCGATATGCCAACCCGGCCGCCCTTTCCCCCAAGGAGAATCCCAACTCGGCTCATTGGGTTTAGCCAGTTTCCATAACACGAAATCTAAAGGATCTCGCTTGGTTTCCATAATGCTAATGCGGGCGCCGCTTTTGAGTTTTTCCAGGGTTTGATGGGCAAATTTACCGTAATCTGCAAAACTGTTCACCGCAAAGTTTACATCGCCATCTTCGCCGATATAGGCGTGGTCTTTGCTGATTAATTGTTCAATGAATTCAATAATTTGAGGAATATAATGCGTGGCGCGGGGTTCTTGATCCGGCGACTTCACCCCTAAATTTGCCTCATCTTCATGTAAGGAATTGATACAACGTTCCGTCAAGGCAGTCATGGGCTCTTGGTTTTCTAAGGCCCTTTGGATAATCTTGTCATCGATATCCGTAATATTCCTGACATAATGCACTTGATAGCCTGATGACCGCAGATAGCGCGTCACCATATCGAACACCACCATAATGCTACGAGCATGGCCGATATGGCACAGGTCATAAACTGTAGAGCCGCACACGTATAAATTGACCTGGTTGGGTCGCGTGGGTTTAAATAATTCTTTTTGCTTGGTTAGGCTGTTATAGATATGCAACATAGAGGTTCCTGGAAGGGCTGAATTCTTTGGCAAGTATGCTACAATAGTGGAATATCAATCAAGAAAACCCGTATGATAAAACAAATTATTAAGACCTCCAGACTCGACAAATCAGAACTCCGCCATATCCGCCTCCTTGCTGACCGAGCGGCAGCACGGGATGGTTATAAAGTTAAAATTTATTGGCATATTGTTGAAAATCGCTTAACGCGGGAATTTAACGACTTTTTTTATTACTTAGACGGGAATCTGATTGGATATCTCGCCATTTATACCTTTGAAAATCACGAAGCGGAAATGAGCGCCGTGGTTCACCCCAGTTTTAGACGTAAGGGCATCTTTAAAAAATTACTCAGTGAAGCCGTTTTTGAATTTAAGCAACGCAATATCAATAGCTGCGTTTGGGTCTGTCCTCGTCAATCCCCCTTGAACACAGAGTATCTACAGGCCCGAGAGGCAAAATACACCTTTTCTCAGATTGAAATGATGGCGCAAAATGAACCGGAAGCGGCTGAATTACCTCCCATCTCTTTACAACTCGCCACCAAAGAAGACTTGGTGACTTTGGCGCAACTCGGATCGACCAGTTTTAATTCCTCTTTTACCGATACTTTACAGCGTTTTACCGAAAATATGACGGAAAAAAATCGGGTGGCGTGGTTGGCTTCTATTCCAGATCATCCGAATATTGGGAAAATTCATGTGCGTTATGACGTTAATAAAACCGCGTTTATTCATGATCTGTGCATTTTACCGGAATTTCGGGGTCGACGTTTGGCGATGTCTATGATTTTGCAAACCATGCGGATGCTGCGGAATAAGGGCCAACGCAATTTTATGCTGGATGTGGAATGCCATAATGAAGGAGCGTTGAAGTTGTATGAGAAGTGTGGGTTTGTGACGACGGCGGCGTTTGATTTTTGGCAGGTGGAAGTGGATAGGATGATGTAATCGGGGAAAGCAGCGGGCTAGCAGCCCGCGCTCCCAGACTCCAGTTTCTTTCAACTTAAAGCTATCGCCAAACTTTGAAGTTCTTTCTCAAACCATAAAACATAAGAAGGCAGAAAACCCTCCTTTGGCGCTTTACAACGAATGGCGCAAGATTTGGGAGCGCGGGCTGCTAGCCCGCTGCTTTTCCCATTTGCGCCTTTTCAAACCGTCTCACCAATCCCTCTTCTTTCAATAAAGCAAAAATCGCTGCTAATTCTGGCCCATGCAATTCTCCTGTTAAAGCCAATCGCAACGGTTGAAACAAAGCTTTACCTGACAAGTTTAATTCTGATTTTAAAGCGGCGGTGACTGCTGGATAATCTGCACCTTTTTCTTGCACCGTTTTTATCGCTACAGCGAAAAAATCCGGTGGCGTGTCAATGGCGAGTGGTTGAGTCATCCACTCATCCGTAAAAAGAATGTTTGCCCACTTTAAGGCTTCTGCTGGGAAGATAATATTCGGCTGCACTGCTTGGATGAATAATGACTTCAATTCGCCAGGAACAAGGGCATGGACGTTTTCAAGCCACTGCCACACTTCAGTTTCGGTGAGTTGGCTCACCGCCATCCGTTGCCAATACAAGAGTTGCGCAGCATCAAAGCGTGCTGGCGCTTTGCCTAGTCGCTCTATCGAAAAATGCTGGGCCAATTCAGCCAGGCTCATAAAATGTTCTTGGGTGTAATAATGCCCTAAGCGCGCTAAATAATTATTAATCGCCAGGGGTAAATAACCCTCTTCCCGAAGCGCTTGCAAACTACGGCTGCCATGGCGTTTGGATAAAGGCGAGCCGTCAGCTCCGACAATCAAAGCAATGTGTCCGTATTGCGGTGCAGGCAAATTGAGTGCTTTTAAGATCATAATTTGTCTGGGGGTATTGGTGAGATGATCCTCTCCCCGCAAGGCATAGGTGACGCCCATTAACGCATCATCAATCGCATTGCAATACATAAATGGTGGAGTGCCATCACCACGACGGACAATAAAATCGCCAATATCGTTGTTATTAAACGTTTGCGGACCACGCACCACATCATCAAAGGTGGTCTGTTCTTCTAAAGGCACGCGGAATCGTAAAACGGGTTTAATGCCTTCCGCTAATTTTTGAGCGATTTCGTCGGCGGTGAGATGTCGGCAAGTGCCAGGGTAGCGCGGCGGTTTGCCGGCGGAGCGCTGCAATTTTCTCGCCAAAGCCAACTGCTCTTCACTACAAAAACAGGGATAAACCAGCCCTTTGGCTTCGAGCTGGTGATAATATTGGTCGTAGATGGTTTGGCGTTGCGATTGTAAATAAGGGCCGTTATCCGCTTCACAGCCGGGTCCTTCATTCCACTGTAATCCGAGCCAGACTAGATCTTGTTCTAAAGCGGTGGTGTATTTTTCGTCTGAGCGAGCTTTGTCGGTATCCTCAATTCTGAGTAAAAAAGTGCCTTGCTGTCCTTTGGCCCATAATGCATTAAATAAAGCAGTGCGTAAATTCCCTAAATGTAATAATCCGGTTGGGCTAGGACAAAATCGCGTTTTCATTGTATTATCTCTATAGGTAGTTGTACTGTATTGTAGCGGTGAACATTTTTTGCATCAAGGGCCGTATTTTGAAGCATCAAAGCAGCGGGCTAGCAGCCCGCGCTCCCAAGTCTTGCGCCATTCGTTGTAAAGCGCCAAAAGAGGGTTTTCTGCCTTCTGATGTTTTATGGTTTGAAGAAAGAACTTCAAAGTTTGGCGATCTCTTCAAGTTGAAAGAAACTGGGGGCCTGGGAGCGCGGGCTGCTAGCCCGCTGCTTTTCCCGTTAACTCTGGTTACCCATAGTTGAGACCTCTGTGAATCATACACTTTTCATCTCTGATCTACATTTACAACCCAGCACGCCTGAAGTGACTGAGGCTTATTTTAGATTTCTCAAACAGCAAGTGCCGGGTGCCGATGCTTTATATATTCTCGGTGATTTTTTTGAAGCCTGGATTGGGGATGATAACCAAACCCCTTTCAATCAAGACATTATTCAGTCGTTGGCACAATTCAACCTGCCAAAATATTTTATGCGCGGCAACCGGGATTTTCTGATTGGAGACACTTTTGCTGCACAGACCGGCGTTACCTTATTGCCTGACCCTTGCGTCATGCAATTATACGGTATTCCGGTATTATTGATGCACGGTGATAGTCTTTGTACGTTGGATCACGCGCATCAACGTTTTCGCCAATGGGCTTATAATCCCCATTACAATCGCTATTTTTTGAAACTGCCATTGGCCATACGCCGCGGCATTGCGCAATTTCTGCGTTGGATGAGTCAACGTCGCACCCGTCGGATTGATTATTCTGTAATGGATGTCACGCCCGGTGCTGTGGTCGAATCGATGCAGCAAATGCAAGTTAAGCACTTGATTCACGGACACACGCATAAACGCGCCATTCATCGATTTGAAATCAACGAACAGCCAATGCAACGGATTGTGTTGGGCGATTGGCACAAAACCGGCAATGCGTTGAAGTTTTATGACAATGGGTCGTATGAGTTTATCGTGTTTTAATCTTCTGCTTTTTATGAGCGCCGTGCGCGTCTCGCTCGAAAAGCAGTGGGCTAGCAGCCCGCGCTCCCAAATCTTGCGCCAGGCGTGGTAAAGCGCCAAAGGATGGTTTTCTGCTTGCTTAAACTTTAGGGCTTGAACGAAAGAACTTCAAAGTTTGGCGATAGCTTTAAATTGAAAGAAACTCGAGCCTGGGAGCGCGGGCTGCTAGCCCGCTGCTTTTCTCGTTAACTGCCGCACGCGACGTTATGAGTTATAGTATTTTAAACAATAGCTGACTTTTTAAGGGCTTGTCACCTAACAATTCAATGAACGCCGTGCGTGTAATCGATTTAGCGGTCAGGAATTCTTCACGCGTTTGCAAGCAGCCTTGGTGAAAGGCTAATAAATGCCGGCCCAATAAACCTATCGCACTTTTTACTAAGCCCTTCCCCATCACAAATTGATAGGTTTGATCTGCTAAAACCGGCACTTGCTGGTCGTCATGATCTAATTTTAAACCATAGCCTAACTCTGTTAAAAAACGCTTTTCGAATAATCGTAAGGTTAATTCTAGATGACGCTTGTCTTCGAGCCGCTGCAAATCGTGTAAAATAGTTCGATAATATTCAAAGATTTTGGCTTGGGGATCGCTGCGCGGGATTAACCGCATCATTAATTCGTTGAGGTAAAAGCCGGTAAATAATGCTCTGCCGCTGAGGTGAAGGGGGGGAGATTCGAGTTCTGCGGTAGATAACTGCATCATTTCGCCTTTACCTGACCAGCTTAACAGTAATGGCACAAAAGGACGTAAAATGCCCCGCACCCGTGAAGAAGCACCGCGCACCGATCTCGCCATCAACACCATTCGGCCATGATGCGCAGTAAGCACTTCTAAAATCAAACTGCTTTCCGTAAAAGGTCGTGTGTGTAAAATAAATGCGGGCTGGAGTTGCACGCGCATTTAAGTGCCATAACCTAACTGTTGTAAGCCTCGCTCATCATCTGCCCAACCGCGCTTCACTTTGACCCACAGTTGCAAGAAAACTTTATGCTGAAAACACTGTTCCATTTCTAAGCGCGCTTCGGTGCCCACTTTTTTCAAACGCTCGCCATCTTCCCCAATCACAATGCTTTTTTGGCTGGCTTTCTCGACATAAATAATGGCAGAAATGCGCAATAAGCCTTGGTTTTCTTTGAATTGTTCAATGTCGACGGTTAATTGATAAGGAAGTTCCTGCCCTAAATTGCGCATGAGTTTTTCACGGACCATTTCTGCCGCTAAAAATCGTTCGCTCCTGTCGGTGATTTGATCTTCGGGAAAATACGCGGCATTTTCAGGTAAATCTTTTACCATCAGTTGTTCTAAATGCTCGACATCTTCAGGATTTTTAGCAGAAAGCGGGACAATCGTCGCAAATGGATATTTCTGACTGAGGGTTTCTAAATGCGGCAACAATAATTTTTTATCCGCTATTTTATCGATTTTATTCACTGCTAACACGACGGGCACTTTAACGTTTTGCAGTTTTTTTAAAATCCACTCATCGTCTGGTAACCATTTTAAACCATCGACCACAAAGAGAATGACATTGGCATCATGAATCACGCTGAAAGCCGCTTTATTCATATAGCGATTCAAGGCATGATGACTTTCTTGTTGATGAAGTCCAGGCGTATCTAAATACACAATTTGATAATCGGCAGTGGTTTTGATGCCGAGAATTCTATGCCGGGTGGTTTGTGGCTTGCGGGTGATAATACTGATTTTTTGGCCAATAAAGCGATTGAGCAAGGTGGATTTACCAACATTCGGTCGGCCAATAATGGCGACATATCCGCAACGAAAGGCATTTTTCATACGAGCTCCTGCATGAGTCGTTGCGCGGCATCTTGCTCAGCACGACGTCGACTAGACCCTGTACCCACCGCCGTTTTTCCAGTAATTTCGCATTTTACGCTATACAGCTGCGTATGTTCTCGTCCCGAAATGGAAAGAATTTTGTAACGCGGCAAGTGCATTTTTTTGGCTTGCAAGAGTTCTTGTAACAACGTCTTGGGATCTTTTTTAACGCCTTCTTTTTGGATGATCTCCATTTTGGCGTTGAGCCAATTCAATACATGCACTTTGCAAGTGGCCAGATCAGAATCTAAATACACTGCGCCGATCACCGCTTCCATCACATTGGATAAAATCGAAGAGCGGTAAATCCCGCCGCTGCGAAGTTCTCCAGGCCCTAAGTGTAAATACTGTGGTAAGGTTAATTCTTTGGCAATTTCCGCTAAAGTGTCGCCATTGACCAGGGTCGAGCGCAACCGGCTTAACCCGCCTTCGCTTAATTCCGCATAACGGGTAAATAATTCGGCTGTGATAATAAAATCCAATACCGCGTCCCCTAAAAACTCTAACCGTTCATTATGCGTTTTACTGAAACTGCGGTGGGTCAATGCCCTTTCTAACAAGGTCACATCTTGAAATTGATACCCTAATTTTTCCATTAACTGTGATAAGTTCATAATTTATTGAATGGCTTGACCCGTTCTATTCCACCTGACGCGATGATTAATCGAATCCCAACTGAGGAGGATGCGCGAGCCTCTACCAATGATATTTTTTTCAGGCACAAAACCCCAGACTCGGCTGTCAAGGCTATTGTCGCGGTTATCTCCCATCATAAAATAATGATTGGGCGGGACGATCACCGAGAAATCGCCTAATTCTGGATTATCATTGCCGGGCTGAATAAAAATTCTGTGTTGGAGACCTTCTAAATTTTCGCTTTTCACTTGTACGGGGATGTGTTGCTCTGGGATATTGCCAAACGCCGGTTCATCATCCACCGCCGTGCCTAAATCTTTTTGAGTGATGGTTTGGCCATTGATCGTCAGCACTTTATTATGATATTCAATTTTATCACCCGGCAAGCCAATCACGCGTTTGACTAAGATCATCGAAGGATCAGGCGGCGAATAAAATAATACGATATCGCCGCGTTTGGGTTCTGAGACAGGCACTAATTTGGTATTAAACACCGGAAACCGTAAGCCATAATCGTATTGGTTCACTAAAATTAAATCGCCTGGGTTCACCGTGGGTTGTAAAGAACCAGTCGGGACACGATACGGTTGAAAAATAAACGACCGGATGATCCACACCAATAATAATACCCAGAAAAACGATTTGGCTTCTTCGACAATAACCGGTTCCTTGCCTCCTTGTGCGGTACGTCTCCGGTAAAAAAACAACCGATCAATGGCGCCAATAATGCCGCAGCCTACCACCAATAAGGTTAAGGTCATCGGGAAGTTTAAAATGCACAGCCAGACAATCAAAGCCACTAAAAACCATAAGCCAATACGGCGCAAGAGCTTAAAATGCGTCCCCGGATATCGGCGCGTGACGGCGGGCGCGTCAATGATCCAGCAGATTAGCGCGACTAAGCAGGCTAAGGCCACTATCCATAAGTATTGAGGGGTGATGATCATGGTTTCTCCTTCATTTTTTAACTATTTAGCATATTAGTCTACATCTGTCACGTATTAGTGCCGTTACTAAGACCAAGAGCGCATCATGCCTTAGAACTGCAAGGGTCGTCCGGCTGAATATTTAAAAAGCAAAATGAGGCCTGGTGGGTTGGCTTTTAGCCATTAAATCCTGATAGCTTTTTATTTTAGACTGAATTTCCCCTAACCATTTATCCAACTCCTTTAAAACATTTTTCGAAAATTTCGCAGGAGAGCTTTTTAAAGTTTCGTAGCCTTTAAGAATTTTTTTGAGTACTGAAAACTCGTCAGCGGGTGGCGGAACTGCAATATCACAAACCACTTCAGATAAGGTTTGGATAATTGCCTGAATTTCTTTTTTTAAGGTTTTCCTATCCACGTTCTCCATGTGTGAAATCTTTTCTAATATCGTCTTCAACTCAGAGAGCAAATCAACCGCAGTTTTTAGCGTGGTGTCAGATTTTACATGCTGATGAAACCAAGTTATTTTAAATCTATCTGCCGATATTAATGAACCCTCAATGGTCATTAGTTTTTTTTCTTCTTTACAAAACATTATTTATCCTCGAGTTCATATATAGCATCACTTTTGATCCACCTTCAACACTGCCAAAAAAGCCTCTTGCGGGATTTCCACTTTCCCAACTTGTTTCATGCGCTTTTTACCGGCTTTTTGTTTTTCCAGCAATTTACGTTTACGGGTGATGTCCCCTCCATAGCATTTAGCGATCACATTTTTACGGAGGGCTTTGACGGTTTGACGGGCAATAATTTGTGCACCAATGGCTGCTTGAATGGCCACATCAAACATTTGTCGTGGAATAATTTCTTGCATTTTCTCGGTTAATGCCCGACCCCGATATTGAGCTTTATCCCGATGGACGATATTGGCCAATGCATCAACCTTTTCACCATTGATCAGAATGTCCAATTTGACTAAAGGCGCGTCCTGAAAATGTTTAAACGCATAATCTAAGGAGGCATAGCCCCGACTGACCGATTTTAACCGATCGAAGAAGTCTAATACCACTTCATTCATGGGAATTTCATAAGTCAACGCCACTTGTCGGCCGGAATAGAGCATACTTTTTTGTACGCCACGGCGCTCTACGCACAGCGAAATGACATTCCCCAAATATTCCTGGGGGACTAAGATATTCACGGCGGCAATCGGTTCGTGGGTTTCGGCAATTTCGGCCACTGGTGGTAATTTAGCGGGGTTGTCGATATAAGTGGTTTCACCTTGCCGAGTGACGATCTCATAAATCACAGTGGGCGCGGTGGTGATTAAATCCAGCTCGTATTCTCGTTCTAAGCGCTCCTGCACAATTTCCATATGCAGCATCCCTAAAAACCCGCAACGGAAACCAAACCCTAATGCCTCTGAAGATTCAGGCTCATAAAATAAGGCGGCGTCGTTTAAGCGCAATTTCGCTAAGGCATCGCGAAAGTCTTCGTAATCTTCAGAATTGACCGGGAATAAGCCGGCAAAAACTTGCGGTTTGACGGTTTGAAAACCTGGTAAAGGCTGAGTGGCTGAACGAGTCGCATGCGTTAAGGTATCCCCCACTGGCGCGCCATTGACTTCTTTAATCCCCGCAATCACATAACCCACTTCACCGGCTTTTAAAATGCCGGTATTTTGGCGTTTGGGGGTAAATATGCCAATTTGATCAACGAGATAAGACCGGTTGGTCGACATCACCAGCATTTTTTCGCCGGCTTTTAAGACGCCTTGCATGACACGGACTAACGACACCACCCCTAAATAACTGTCAAACCAGGAGTCGATGATCAGGGCTTGCAGCGGATTATCCTGTTCTCCTGTCGGCGCAGGAATGGTTTGCACCAATTGTTCTAATAAATGATCGACGCCTAACCCGGATTTAGCGCTAATGGGAATGGCATGTTGGGCGTCGATGCCGATAATATCTTCAATTTCTTGGATCACCTTGTCGGGATCGGCTTGAGGTAAATCAATTTTATTTAAAACCGGCAGGACGACTAACCCTTGATCAATGGCGGTATAACAGACCGCGACGGTCTGCGCTTCGACGCCTTGTGCGGCATCGACGACCAGCAATGCGCCTTCGCATGCAGAGAGGGAGCGAGAGACTTCATACGCAAAATCGACATGGCCTGGGGTATCAATAAAATTCAGTTGGTAGGTATTGCCGTCTTTGGCTTGATACTGCAAGGTCACGCTTTGCGCTTTGATCGTAATGCCTCTTTCTCGCTCGATATCCATGGAGTCTAACACTTGCTCACTCATTTCTCGTTCAGTGAGCCCACCACACAGCTGAATGAAACGGTCGGCCAAGGTGGATTTACCGTGGTCGATATGTGCGATGATGGAGAAATTACGAATCAGTTTGTTCATGTCATACTCATGCGAATCTTTTAATATGCTTTCTAATCGTTTTTTGCCACACATTCCTTGATGTCTTGGGGGAAAAAGCAGCGGGCTAGCAGCCCGCGCTCCCAGACTCCAGTTTCTTTTAACTTAAAGCTATCGCCAACTTTGAAGTTTTTTCCGTTCAAACATAAAACATAAGAAGGCAAAAAACCATGCTTTGGCGCTTTACAACGTATGGCGCAAGATTTGGGAGCGCGGGCTGCTAGCCCGCTGCTTTTCAAATCGTTACGTCAGTACAAACACTCGCAGCTGACGCAACAGCTCTGCTTGTTCTTTTGTTTGGCAGATTAAAACTGAAAACCCCCTGGGCTTTTTTTTGTTCAATGTAAAATTCAATAGCATAAAATAGGGAGATACAACGCTATTGGCTTGTAACACGCCAATATACCGCATGCCGCCTTGGGTGTGAAATTCCCAATCGCCAGTGGGGGTTACAATCATCTGCATCATACTACGACTTTGCTGATAACTGTAGAGAAAATATCCAGTCGCGAGTAAGGTGGCGAGGATTTTGAGGGTGAAAGTGGCTTGGGAAAACCACAGGCAAGCTAAAGCGCCGGTGAAAATTGTGATATAAATCAAATGATTATAAATTTTTAACTTTAGAGAAATTGTCATAAGCTTTTTTTTATTTTAAGGCAGCGGGCTAGCAGCCCGCGCTCCCAGACTCCAGTTTCTTTCAACTTAATGTTATCGCCAAACTTTGAAGTTCTTTCGTTCAAACCATAAAACATAAGCAGGCAGAAAACCCTCTATTGGCGCTTTACAACGAATGGCGCAAGACTTGGGAGCGCGGGCAGCTTGCCCGCTTTCTTTTCTAATGATAGTGGCACACAAACCCCGCAATATCGGATAAGACAGCGGCCACTGCCCGATTTGCTGCAATCACTCCCCCATATGGGGTATTTTGCGGTGTTGACACCACGCTTTCAAACCGTTTTTGGGCAATGACGGCTGAGCTGGAACTGTCGGTGAGGGTCACTTGTACCGCTAAGCGCTCTTGGCTGCATGGCGTAAAATATTCCTGTCTTAAAATCAGAATTTGGGCGTTTAAGGTAAGATCTGAAGTTCCTGCCACGGGTGAAGCGACCACGGCTTTAAAGCAGCCACTGTGCGCGAGCCTACCCACTAATAACGGTGTCAACATATCCGCAGGCGGGGCGATCCAGCGATTTTTACTGTATTGATTCAGTGCATAGGGTCGGCGGGAATACATCATATTTTCGGTGTCGTATCCCGGTGCTGCCGTGACCGCTGCCACTGACAAAATTTTCTCTCCATGACTGCGTACGGGTAACACGCCATCACAAGGGGTTTCTGCCAATGCGTAAGTCTTGGCTTCCTGTTTGGGCGAGCGAAACAGTGAGCAGCTACACAGTAAGATACTGAGGCCGATAATCAAAAGCAGTTTGGCTTCTTGCCGTAAAAATTGCCCCATTATTTCTCTCCTGGTCCTAAGGGTTCAATGGCTTTACCCCGCAATAACATGCTGGGGTTATTTTTTAAAGCGGTGGTCAGTTGTTGCACGGTATCCAACACCCGATTCATATGGTTTAACATTTGTGTCACATTGGGTACGGTTTGCGTGGAAATAGATTTCATCATTTTTTTACTGGTGTCGAAGGTGTCACCAGCATTACGCACCGCGCGTTGAATATCCGGTGCGGTCTGCGCCAAATGGCGGCTCATATCATTCAGATGATGTAAAGTTTGGCTGATGGCTTGTTGGTTTTCAGGACTAAACAAGGTGTGTAAGATATGATTGATTTGCTGTAAATCTGTCGACAATGCGGTTAAAGCATTGTTAACGCGGACGAACAGTGAGGGTCGCGATGGGATGATCGGATAAGGATAACCTGGCGTTTTTTTTAAGGGGGGGGCAGTGGCCTGCTCTGCCTTGAGCCCAATATAGGTGATACCGGTGACCCCTTGTGCCATTAAGGTCGCCGTGGTGCTTTGATTCACCGGGGTGCCTTTGTCCACATTCAACTCCATCATCACTTCCCGAGGATCTTTGGGGTTGAGTTCAATATCCTCGACATAACCCACATCCACCCCATTAAATCGCACTGGCGCTTGAATATTCAAACCCGAAACAGGTTCTCGCATAAACACTAAATATTTGTCGTGGGGTTTGCGTTGGCTCGCCGAAAACCAGGCCACAGCGGCAATAAAAGCTACTGTGAGCACAATCATAAAAAGACCTACGACAAAATAATTTGCTCTAGGCTGCATAGGGGTTCATCCTTTCTCCGCGCTGCGTCTGCCTCGATAACCACTAAAATAGGCCTGAATTAACGGGTGTGGGTGCTCAACTAATTCCTCAATGGGTAAATTCGCTAACACTTTTCCTTCTCCAATAAAGGCGACTTTATCCGTAATTCGCCATAAGGAATCCAAATCGTGTGTCACCATCAACACAGTCAAACCCAGCGCTTGACGCAAATGCAAAATCAATTCATCAAAAGCTTCCGCGCTTTGCGGATCTAAACCGGTGGTCGGTTCGTCCAAAATCAGCAATTCAGGATCTAATGCAATGGCTCTGGCCAGCGCTGCGCGTTTTTCCATCCCACCACTTAACTCAGCGGGATACTTATTTCCCACATTTACCTCAAGACCGGCCATTACAATTTTCAGACTGGCCAATTCTTTTTGTAATCGCTTCGGCAATCGCGTAAAGTTTTTCAAGGGGAATAGCACATTTTCTAGCACCGTCAGCGAACTGAATAAGGCATTTTTTTGAAATAATACTCCCCATCGTCGCTGAACTGCAAATGCTTCTGCTTCCGTGCAACTCGTCACTTCGGTATCAAAGACGCGAATACTGCCTGATGTCGGCGGCGACAACATCAAAATCCCGCGCAATATCGTGGTTTTACCACTGCCGCTTCCTCCGACAATGGCGAGAATTTCCCCCTGATTCACCGTTAAATCCAAGCCCGTATGCACCCACTGCCCGCCCAGTTTATTTTTTAATTGGTGGATTTCAATCACGGGTTCGCCCATTATGAAATTTCCTGCCAAGGTAAAATAATGGAAAAGATCGCATCGACGATCACAATTAAAAATACCGCCTGCACCACGCTTTTGGTGGTCTGCCGACCAATGCTTTCAGCGGTATAATCAACGGCAAAGCCTTGAAAACAACCGACCGAAGCCACAATTAAGGCAAATACTGGCGCCTTGACTAATCCATTCATGAATGTTTGTAGAAACACCACTTTGGGAAAACGTACCAAAAAACCGTAAAATCCTACGCCTAAAGAACCATTGGAGATTAGCATTCCGCCAAGAACGCCGAAGATATCCGCCCAAATAATCAGTAATGGCAAAGATACCAGCAACCCAAACATTTTCGGCACCACTAATCGCTCAATCGGTGAGATTCCTAGGGTTTGCAGAGCATCCACCTCTTCTTTAACACGCATGGTGCCGATTTCTGCAGTAAACGCAGAAGCAGTACGGCTCACGACAATAATTGCAGTAATCAGAGGAGCAAATTCTTGTAACACTGCAACACCTAATAAGCTAACGATATAGACATTAGCGCCATAGGTGCGCAGCTGTTGGCCCATTTGATAGGTCAGCACCACCCCGATCAGGAAAGACAATAATCCCACAATCGGTAACGCTCTATACCCGGTATCTTCGATCACATTAATCCAAGCGCGCCATTGGAAATTGCGCGGATGTCTGAGAATATGCAGGCAGTTAATCAGCACCATCCCTAAAAAATTGGTAAAGTGCAAGGCTTCGCGATAATGCCCTAAGGTGCGCTTACCGATTTGTTCTATCCAGGGTAGCGGCCTAAATTTAGGCAAGCGGGTGAGCTTCGCGCTCTCTGGCACAATCCAGTTGAAGAGATTTTGATGATTGGGTTTGAGCCCTTGAAATTGGGGTTTTTTGCCCACGGATTGGATTAAATCAGACAATTGTTGTAACAATAAGGCGCCAGCGCTATCGAGATGCGTGATGGCATCGGCCTCAATGCAGACGGCATCCGACGCAATTTGTTTCAGAGTCGCAGGCGTCGGTAGACTCAAGGTTTCGAGGCCCGAAAAAGTCCATTCGCCTCCACACTGCAGCGTCGCGTTACTTTTCTCAACTTCCAATGTTGCTTTGTGTGTCATAGTTACAATTTCGTGCGAAGCCCCTGAATCAGTTTTGCAATCGCTTCAGCGCGGTGACTGATCTGGTTTTTCACAGAAGGCATCAATTCCGCCGCCGAGCAATGATGGGTCGGGACAAAAAACAGCGAGTCATAGCCAAAACCATGTTCGCCACGTTCCTCCATTAAGATGCTACCTTCCCAACTGCCGTGACAGATCAGCGGGTTAGGATCATTGGCGTGCCTTAGGAGGGCGAGTACACAATGGAATCGCGCCGTGCGTTCCGTTGCAGAGGCGGCGATTAAATCATTAAGTAATTTTTGACGGTTTTCTTTAAAATCGTGCCCGTTACCAGCGTAACGCGCAGAAAAAACGCCGGGCGCGCCATTGAGAATATCCACTTCTAATCCAGAATCATCGGCTAAAGCGGGCAATCCAGTGTGTTTAGCAGCGTGGCGGGCTTTGATAATCGCATTTTCCACAAAGGTTAAGCCGGTTTCTTCGACTTCGGGCACTTCTAAATCGGATTGTGGAAGCAATGAAATATGAATTTCTCCGAGAATTTCTTTAAATTCACGCAGTTTTCCAGCGTTGTTGCTGGCGAGTATCACGGCTGGGGCGTTGCTATGCATGGATCGTTCCTTTCAAGAATCTGTCTCATATTGAACTGACCACATTAAAAAGTCCAGTGTTACCGAGCGATGGAGCAAGTCGCTCGGTAAAAACTTAAGACTTTGAAGATAAGATAATTAACCCTTTCCTCATGGCGTAGGACCTGTATCAGGCTCACCATCTGAGCTTAGCAGCGGTTTTCTAAGTTCCGATGGATCTTTTTCTTAAACCAATCTCCAAAGAAAGATTTTGCCGTCGAACTTTGCCCTCCATTGGATGTTTCCTTAGCTTCCTGAGTTTTACGTTTAGCTTCTCTCTCTTCCTCTAATTGGAGCTCCTGATTAATTCTGTCAATAGCCTGCTTTAAAACTTCTGGTGTATATTCATGTTTTTTAGCCCAAAAAGTTAGCGCCGCTCTTACAAACATGGATCTTTCCTGGTCTTCTGGTCTAGGTGGCCCAATGGCAGCTTTGGCAAAAAAGTAAGAAAATGTGTCTTTCAATGCCTGACCAAAAACAGGCATGTCACCAAGTTGAACCGTCACTGCAAATAGTAACATCGAATAGAGCCCCACATAAATATTTACGGGGATATCTATATCTAATTCTTCTGCATTTTCAGCCGTATTCGCTAAAAACCCTATAAACACCAAAATTCGCCCTGATCGTGCAATGAGGTTACCCGTTGCCTGAATAAAATTTGACAATTTTCCATTCTCTTCAAAATATTTTGCAACTTTATCAAAAGCGACCTCTCCTTTTTCTTTAGGATTATATGAAATAAACTTTGAAGTTTCAGTTTTCACACCAGGAAAAAGTGCTTTAATGTTTGAATCTTCAAATAATTTTTTAATACCTTCTTCTTGCTGCTTTAGATTTTCCGCTCGACAAACGAGCCCCTTACTTAGGTAGTGAGAAGAGATATAAGATTGCATAGAGAAAGCTAAGGCCGAAGCAGCAACACCCGTCCAACGCAATGCAGGTGAACTATGATATAAAGCTTCATACATCAATCCTCCCGCGCCAATACCACGCGTTGTCGCTAATGCTAAATTACTCAATACATCCCAGCCTCGGACCACCGCTTGTTGCATTTGTTGAGAGTCTAAATCGCTAAATGTCAGTTTCGCTTCAGTTTGGAGACGTCGAGAAAAATAAGTGACGTGAGCTGTCCCTAGCCCAAGACTCGCTAAGATGGCCAATACAACTCCGCGATATTCCTCAGGTGTATGCATAACCCCTATAGCGGTATCAATTAATGTATTAATTTGAGAAGCAGTTCTATAAACCATAATAGAACCCACGCGAAATTTCTTTTCAAAATTAACCGCAAGTGCTTCGAGTTTTTCAGCTCGAGTCAGCTCAGTCGTATCACCCGGTTTTAAACAATCACAATGTTTTGTTATAGCCTCAATCAAGGCAGCGCCAGCAATGGAACTCCCCTTACTACTACAGGAAACACCATCCATAAAATTATAAGCGGTAATTAATTTAGGCTCGGTTTCTTTAACTTGCACCCCTCTCCCCTTTAGTGCATGTTCTCTAACTTGCTTTTCCTCAGCCGGGGTTAGCGTTCGTAAGAGCTGTTTTTTTGTCGGTCCTATAGCTTCGCTTTCTGTCTCTAACATTTCATACAGATTTAGCTCTTCTCCTTCGCGCTTTAAAAGGAGTGATGCTGAAGCGGAAGGCTTTTTGTCATCTGCCAGCTCAGGCTCTTTAACGACAAGTGTTTTAGGGAACTCTGGCAGAACCTCTTTAAACATCGTGACATCTTTTTGTTGTAATCGATTATTTTTATACCAATAGGCAGTAATATTACCTCCCTTACCTTGCTTAAGACCAACCTTATCCTCTCCCAATAATCCCGCAGTAATTTTTGTATCCCCATTGATCAGTAACAAACTGTAAGGATTTTTGCTAAGCAACTGGTCGATAAATGCATCCGAATGTTTTACAAGTTGTTCGCCTAAAAACATGTTGTAATAAGCCGTACCTGAAGCCTCTATCCAAAGACTCAGTGGAAAGAAAAAGGCGGCTTGTAATTTTTTACTGGGATCTAGCCCAAACTCTGTTTCAGAAAAAGGATTTAAATTTAAAAAATCTTTGTCTGCAATTGCAATCACATCCGAAAACGTCAATCCAATAGAGGCTAGAAAATAAACGAATTGATTAAATTTCGTAAATCCTTTCCTTATTTTGGAATAAAAAGGACTATCTTGCTGCTCTAAGTCCTTAATTCTTTCCATGCCCACTAGCGGATTTAAAGAAGCTGCTTCTGGCCTCAGCTGTAAGAGCTCGAATAATGCCAATTCATCAGAAAAATTAAAATGTTTTTTGTGAGATGCTAAAGCTTTATGTATATTTTTTAAAGCTGCAAGATTGATTTCTTTGGTATGGGCAGCTTTCTCTTTGGTATAGTAAGTCGCCTGTAATATTCCTCGGGTCATAGAAAGATATAAACAATCCGTTCTTTCTTTTCCTTTTTCGGCCTTTCCAAATCGAACCGTATAACCGGTTTCTGTTTCTTTATCATCTTTAGGTTCTTGAGGGCGGTTTCGAGCTTTAGGCTCAACCCCAAACAAATGACAAATCTCATCCTTCTCTGCAACTGTTAACCTTTGATCGGTTAATTCTGATGAATTTTGTGATTTTTTATCCTTTTGACGTGACTGTAATGTTTCAACTTTTTCCAATAAACTGAGGTTTATATTAAATTCATGCGGCTTTTTGGTGTCGGGTAAAATAGTGGTAATGCCTATCTTTTTTTGCTGATCTTCAGCGTCATCATTCCTGTATACGTATAACTGTTCCGGTTTAACATTTACTGACTCAGGAGCCTCGGAGATGAGTTGGACCCCGTAACCCGGTTTTTTGTCTATCGCTTCAGCAATCTCTTCCATAACATTGACAGAAGTCATGTCAACCAGCAAATTACCGGAGGCACAGACACCAAAACTAGCTTGAGCTAAACCTTCAACCAGTTCTGCTTTAGACCAGCTTCCCGAGTTCTTTTGAACTTGGCTGAGAATTTTCTGTAAATTTTTAAAGAGAAAATAAGAGAATAATGGCTCAATGGCTACAGCAGAAATACAGATAAAATTTATTCCAAAAGTACGAAGACCCTCTTTATTTGTTTGATAGAGCTCTTGGAGTCTTGCGTAAGCTTCTTTAAAAATGCTTTTTTGAACTTCTGGATCCTGCAAGTCTTTAACTGTAATTGGAATATCTTCTAAGCATGTGTCTCTATTGATAGATCCTAGCGTTGAAATACCGGGTAGACTTGTTTCCTCCTTAGTCTTATTCATTTGTAGGAGTGTGGTTTTAGCGTCCTGGGGATCTGTATCAGGGCTATTAGGCTGAAGTACCTTTTGTTGCGCCTTTTGATTATTGCGTTTTTTCTCATCAGGCTCTTTTTTATTTTTTTTATTCTTTGCAATTCCATTGGAAGGATTGGAAATCCCTTTAACAGCTGTGGAGGATTTAATAGGAAGTTCTTCAGCCATAACATTACCCTCGTATCATTTTTATATTAACAACCGCAACCCTGGTTGCCTTAATATACAGCGGCGAAAGCGCCAGAGTATATGTGAAATACCCAGAATAAGTCAATTTGAAAAAAATGACATTTGGTAATTTTTCGATAAACTATTGTGATTAAACACTA
This sequence comes from Gammaproteobacteria bacterium, assembly GCA_047601185.1. Lineage (GTDB taxonomy): Bacteria > Pseudomonadota > Gammaproteobacteria > JAURND01 > JAURND01 > JASGJS01. The sequence goes on from JASGJS010000001.1 coordinate 251,773, forward strand.
AATTGTTTTAATTTAAGCGGGCAAGCTGCCCGCGCTCCCAGGCTCGAGCCTTGTTCAAGTTAAAGCTATCATTAACCATTGGAGTGGTTTCAGCTACAAAGCTTAAAGCGGGGAAGCGACGCTTGAGGGTTTTGGGGTTTTTTAAGCGGGCTAGCAGCCCGCGCTCCCAGAGGCTCGAGCCTTATTTTAGTTAAAGCTATCATCAAACCCTGGGAGGTTCTTTCTTGTATGGTATAAAGCTTACGAGGCGGAAAACTATCCCAGTGGCGCTTGGTCATGAAAGGCGCAAAATTTGGGAGCGCGGGCAGCTTGCCCGCTGCATTTAAATACATTAAATACGAGCTTGACGATATTAGATTATTATGGGAGTTTATGTTGTTTTAATGTGCTTAGCGATTTGCTTGGAACCGACTTATGACTTATAAACTCAGCATCCACAACCTCCATAAATCCTTTGGTCAGCATCCTATCTTACGTGGCGTGAGCTTTGCCGCCAACTCAGGGGATGTGGTGGCCTTGATGGGCAGCAGTGGGTCGGGGAAGAGCACTTTGCTGCGCTGTATTAACCTCCTCACTGAGCCTGAGGCCGGGGAAATTCGGATCGACCAGCAGATCTTAACCTTTCAACCTAACCAGCCTTTGAACTTATCGCAAAAGCAGATCACGGCGTTGCGGCTGAAAATCGGTATGGTTTTCCAGCAATTCAACTTGTGGGCGCACAAAACGGTGTTAGAAAATCTGATTGAGGCCCCCATTTATGTGTTGAAGCAGCCCAAAACCGTGGCGGTTGAAAATGCCCTTGGCTTGCTCGAAAAAGTCGGGCTGCTTGATAAGAAAAATCAATATCCGATACAATTGTCGGGAGGGCAGCAGCAACGCGCCGCCATAGCTCGGGCGTTGATGATGAAGCCAGAGATTATGCTATTTGATGAGCCTACATCGGCCTTAGACCCTGAAATGGTCGGCGAAGTGTTGAGCGTGATGCAGTCTTTGGCGAAAGAAGGCATGACGATGTTGGTGGCGACCCATGAGCTAGGTTTTGCACGGAATGTGGCGAATCAGGCGATTTTTTTGGATCAAGGCGTGATTGTGGAGCAAGGGGATACGCAAGCGATGTTTGGTAATCCTCAGACGCAGCGGTTTAAGCGGTTTTTAGAGGCGGTGAGGCATTAAAAGAACTCCCCCCTCATCCGGCCTATCGGCCACCTTCTCCCACGGAGGGGAGAAGGCACCACCTCAAACTTTTGTTGGATTTCAATCTTTGTGATTGAAAAGGTTCTTAAAATCTCTTTCAATAATGAGAAAGGAGACAGTGATAAATGCTAAAAAAAATCTTAGTTTTACTCGGTTTAGGTTTCAGTCAAACGCTTTTGGCCGCGCTCCCACCAACCATTACTTTTGCTACAGAGGCGACCTACCCTCCGTTTGAGTATGTTGCACCTTCTGGGGAGATTAAGGGGTTTGATATTGAGTTGGCTAAGGCGTTATGCCAAACCTTAAACGTCCAGTGCACATTTACCAATCAGCCCTGGCAAAGCCTAATCCCCAGTTTAAAATTAGGGAAATTCGATGCCCTGATTAGCGCGATGGGTATCACGGCAGAGCGTCAACAACAAGTGGATTTCTCTCAACCGTATTTGCCTGCTACTGCCAGCCTAGTGGCGCTCGCTTCAGATCACTTACAACTCACACCTGCCAGCTTAGAAGGCAAGATTGTCGGGGTGCAAGGCGGCGCGACCATGGAACAATACATGAACACCGTTTATAAGGGCGTGGTGACGGTTAAACCTTATGCGAGTTTACAAGATGCCTTGTTAGATTTAACGTCCGGTCGAGTGGACGCTGTTTTAGGAGATACTCCGTCGTTAGTCGACTGGTTGAACAAACATGATACCGCCAAAAAATACCAGCTGGTGGGTGAACCGATTAATGATCCGCAAATCTTTGGCGCGGGCTATGCCATTGCGGTCAAAAAAGGCCATCGAGAATTGTTGGATGCTTTTAACAAAGCCTTAGCGACCATCAAAAGTAATGGCAGTTACGATAAGCTCGTTGATGCTTATTTTCCGCATACACCATGAACCTATTTCAGGGGTATTTACCCCAACTCTTAACAGGCGCTTGGATCACCGTCCAAGTGGCCTGTTGTTCTTTACTGCTGGGGTTACTGCTGGGGTTGTTGGGTGCTTCAGCTGAAGCCAGTCGCTTTCGAGTGATCCGTTATTTTGCCACCAGCGTGATTTCCGTGATTCGCGGCTTACCCGAACTATTGGTGTTATTTTTTATTTATTTTGGGGGAACTCTGCTATTAACATCCCTGATGAAACACTATGTGGATGTTTCGGCTTTCTGGGCTGGGGTGGTTGCATTAGGATTATTGTTCGGCTCTTATGCCTCCCAAGTTTTTCGGGCCGCTTTTTTGGCCGTCCCTGCGGGACAAATAGAGGCCGCTAAAGCACTCGGGCTAAAGCGCTGGCTGATTTTTAGTCATATTCAATTACCACAAGCCTGGCGCCACGCACTACCCGGCTTAGGCAATTTATGGTTAGTGCTACTGAAAGATACCGCGTTAGTTTCGTTGATTGGTTTATCCGATCTGATGAATAAAGCCCAGTTGGCTTCTTCCTCCACTCGCCTCCCTTTTACTTTCTTTTTGACTGCTGCAGTGTTTTATTTACTGCTGACCTCGATTTCGCAAGGCATTATGAGGCAACTTGCACAACGCGCCACTCGACATTTAAATACATGATATTAGACTCTTTATCTGATTTAGCCCACGGTGTAGTAATCACCTTGTCATTGACCGCCTGCAGTTTGTGTGTGGGCTTACTGCTGGCTTTATTACTGACATTGGGGCTATTGAGTCGACGCGTTGTATTGATCACACCCATCCAGATCTTTTTATTTTTTATCCGCGGTACGCCCTTATTAGTGCAAATTTTTTTAATTTATTATGGCAGCGCGCAATTTGATTGGCTGAAAGCTTCGCCATTGTGGGTGTTATTTCGAGATCCTTTTGCGTGTGCGGTGATGGCATTAGCGTTTAATACCTCAGCGTATACTACCGTATTATTAAAAGGCGCGATCGATTCAGTACCGAGCAATGAAGTAATAGCGTGTGAAGCGATGGGCATGTCACGCTTGCTAATGTTTAGACGGATTATTTTACCGCGGGCGATTCGGATTGCGCTGCCGGCTTATTCTAATGAAGTGATTATGGTGCTGAAAGGGACTTCTTTAGCTAGCACCATTACGCTGTTGGATTTAATGGGGGTGACTAATCAAATTATTGCCAGAACGTATGCGACTATTCCGTATTTACTGGTGGCGGGGGTTATTTATTTGAGTTTAAATGCGTTGTTAGTGACGGTGTTTCGGAAGTTAGAGTTTAAAGCGAATCGATATTTACGAGTGTAAATTTTTAAAAAGCCGTTAAAAAGCAGCGGGCTAGCAGCCCGCGCCCCGAGTCCCAGCCTCATGTGGGTTTGAGCGACCTCCAAACTTTAAAGTTCTATCGATGGAAAGCTTAGCCTAGAGAGGCAAAAAGCACCGTTTGGCTTTTTGTCATGGAGGCACAAAACCTGGGAGCCCGGGCAGCTTGCCCGCTTAAAAGCTTGACGATAGCTTGTGTTAAATGAAGCTCGAGCCTGGGAGCGCGGGCTGCTAGCCCGCTGCTCTTTACATTCTTTTACCTTTGCTCCTTAGCAGGGCGGCAAGTCACTCTCACTAACCAAAAACTCAGCGCCACTAAAGAAATCACCCCGAGCCAATCGGCTAATGCGCTTAAACTGGTCGGCATTAAGCGTAAGGCGTCTGAGCTGCCTTTTAATACGAATGGAATGGCCAAAAGAACGCCCATTAATGCAGCACCTGCCACTAAACCGCAAGCCACTAAAGTGCCATTTTCAAAGGCTGCTTCAAAATTTGGCTTACGACCTCTGGCATGTTCGCGTTTGGCGATAATGCGCTTGGCCACATAATTGAGCACCCCACCTAAAACTACGACTGTGGTAATTTCAGTGGGAAGATAAATCCCAATCCCAATAGCAAGAATCGGCAAACGATAACCGCGTCTTTTGAGGTATTCATCAATAAATAAAGCGACTAAAGCAATCGCCATACCAATGCTGATTTCTAATGTGGGGAGATTATGGCCGAACGCACCACTGGCTAATGCTGCCATCAAAGCGGCTTGAGGAGCCGATAATGCTTGCGAAGGGTCCATGCCAGCTCTGGGGAAAGTTCCGCCGATACCATAGGCCTGAAACAATAATTCCAAAACAGGCCCCACCACAATGGCACTAATCACAACACCCATCAGCAACATCACCTGCTGTTTCCAGGGGGTCGCACCGACCATTTGTCCGGCTTTTAAATCTTGCAAGTTTTCACCGGAAATGACCACGATAGTGCTGACCATGGTGGTAATAATAATCACAATGGAAACTGCAGCTTTAATTGCGCCGGCGTTGCCTTGGATATGGTGACCAAACAGGGCGAGTATAAGCAGTGATGAAATAAGCACTGAGCCTAGCATCAATCCCGATAATGGGTTATTGGTGATGCCGACTAATCCTGTCAAATACGCACAAACAGAGGCTAGCACAAATCCTAACACCAGCATATACACTACGGTCAGTGCGGTAAAACCCGCAGTGAGATGACCGGAGAGGCCTATTTGCTCAAAATTTAATAAATGGCGCAACACAAAATAAGCGACCACAGCGAGGATAATAATGCCCATCAACACAAAGTGAATGGGGATATCCCGCTCGGTTCGCAACAATTGCGCGCCCTGCCCCATCCGAGACAGGCTGAAAGATTTGAAGGAAGTACTCACTCCATCAATAATCGGACGCACTAAGGTGATGAGGGTCCAAGCGCCACCAAATAGCATGGTGCCTACGCCAATATAGCGAATATGCTCAGCTCTAACCGTCATTGCCATATCATATAAACTAGACGCCTGTGGTAAGCCATAAAAATGCGTAATAATCGGCATACCAATAAACCAGGCTAATACTAATCCAACTAACATGCCAATACAGGCTTGAATTCCGACAATAAACCCAGCCCCTAATAAAGCAGGTGAGAATCCTAAACTGGTTCCAAATAACATTTTGTTACCGGTGAACCACAGCGACATACTCTCTGATAAAAATTTAAACCCGGACTGACTTAGGGCAATAATGCCACCCACTGCGCCACCTTGGATCAAATGACTCATTTTTGCGGAACCAGTCGCGCTCGATTTCAACACGTTACCGATCGCTGCCCCTTCTGGAAAACGTAAGGTGGGGTAATTTAACATGACACGACGCAACGGAATGGAGAATAACACGCCCAATAATCCACCGGTCGCAGTCATCGCAGCGGTTTCCCAGTAATGGAAATAACTCCAATAACCGGTGATCAGCAAAGCAGGCAATACGAAAGAAATGGCAGCAGCCACACCTTCTCCCGCAGCAGCGGCCGTTTGTACAATATTATTTTCTAAAATATTGTGTTTTCTAAAAAATCTCAGCGCGCCCATTGCAATAACAGCCGCAGGAATGGAGGCTGAAATGGTTTGACCTAATTTTAAGGCCAAATAGGCATTAGCCGCACCCAAAATGGCGGTGATAATAACGGCTAATATCACAGCTTTAAGGGTAATCTCAGCTAAAGTCTGATTGGCACTGATAAAAGGTGTATCTGGAACAGAAACATTATTGCCTGATTGCATATTCAGGTTCTCCAAATAAATCGCTTGTGATTAAAAAGAATCTTAACAACGGAGAATGCTGTTAAGACAACCAATGATCTAAAGTTGCCCAAGCTTGTTCTAATCCTTTGCGTTCTAACGAAGAAAACAACTGCACGGTGATAGAACCCGGATAGGTCAATAGATCAGTTTCTACTTGACGTAACACCGAAGAAGCTGCCCCATGGCTGAGCTTATCGGCTTTTGTCAGTAAAATATGCAATGGGAGTTGACAGCGTATCGCCCACTGTATCATTTGTTGGTCGGATTCCTTCAAGGGTTGTCGCACGTCCATAATTAAAATAAGACCTTTCAAACATTCACGTTGTTCTAAATAAGTATCGACAGCAGCCTGCCAGCGCTGTTTAATTTGTAAAGGGACTTTGGCATAACCGTAACCGGGTAAATCGACCAGCCGCCTATCCTCATCTAATTTAAACAGATTGATGGTTTGAGTACGACCGGGGAATTTGCTGCTACGTGCCAGCCCTTTAATATTGGTGATCGCATTGATCGCGCTCGACTTGCCCGCATTGGATCGGCCAATAAACGCAACTTCCGCACCTTCATCTGAAGGTAATTGATCTAAGGCCGTTGCGCTTAATAAAAAATTTGCTTGCTGGTATAGAGTCATGGATTTAGAGCGTGCCTGTGATATGGGGGTCTAACTCACCCTTTTGATATCGTTCAGTCATTTCTTCCAATGAAACTATTTTAATTTTGTCTGCTTGTCCTGCAGAACCAAACTGTTCGTAACGCTGTTTGCAGATGTCAGACATGGCTTTGGTGGCAACTGCTAAATATTTGCGAGGATCAAATTCAGCAGGATTTTGTGCAAAGAAGCGTCGCATTGCGCCGGTTGAGGCTAAGCGTAAATCCGTATCAATATTAATTTTACGGACACCGTGGCGAATACCTTCTTGAATTTCTGAAACAGGTACGCCATAGGTTTCTTTAATGTCTCCACCAAATTCATTAATGACGGCGAGCCAATCTTGCGGAACTGAAGAAGAGCCATGCATCACTAAATGAGTGTTGGGAATACGAGCGTGGATCGCTTTGATTCTTTCGATGGCCAAAATATCGCCAGTGGGTGGTCTGGAAAATTTATACGCACCGTGACTGGTGCCAATGGCGATGGCTAAAGCATCCACTTTAGTAGCTTTGACAAATCGCGCCGCTTCATCGGGATCGGTTAATAATTGATGGTGGTCTAAAGTGCCTTCAGCGCCTGAGCCATCTTCTTCGCCCGCTTGACCAGTTTCTAAAGAGCCTAAGCAGCCGAGTTCGCCTTCGACTGAAACCCCACAGGAATGGGCCATCTCAACCGTTTTAGCCGTGACTTCCACGTTATAGTCGAAGGTGGTTGGCGTTTTCATGTCAGCTTTGAGCGAGCCATCCATCATCACAGAAGTAAAACCGAGCTGAATGGAACGTTGGCAAACAGACGGAGAAGCGCCATGATCTTGGTGCATACAAATGGGGAGATGCGGCCATTCTGCAACGGCGGCTAAAATAAGGTTGCGGATAAATTGTGGGCCGGCGTATTTACGGGCTCCTGCAGAGGCTTGAATAATCACAGGACTATTCACAGCATTAGCAGCCTCCATAATCGCTCTAACCTGTTCAAGGTTATTGGCGTTGAAGGCGGGGACGCCGTAGCCGTTGGCCGCAGCATGGTCTAACAATTGTCGTAAAGAAATTAAAGCCATGTAAACCTGATCCTCTTAAAATTTTTCTGACCTCTCAATATACCTCAGTCAAAAGCAAATGTATAACGAATTCCCAGCAAAATTTCATTTAAGCTGGGTGTTTTTTGACCAATCTCATCAAAATCAGTGATGCTCGTGCCTGCAACATGCGCGTAGGTGAGTGTCGCTGCCGCATGTCGCGTCACATTGTAAGCCGCACCGATAGCGGTTTCGAACCGAATTTGAGTATCTTGCTCAGGCGCATTAGGGCCAGAAATTTCTGGGGTAATGCGTAATCCGCCAATTTTACCAATCAAGTCAAAACGACGGTTGACGTGCCAAGTCGCTGTACTTAAAAATTCTAAAGTCTCTTCACTTACGCTATTCGAATAACCGGGGAATTGATAAGTCGTTTTGGCATAATAGCCCGGCCCACCTTCAAACCCTATCCCAAAATGTGAATTAAAATCATGGTTATACCCAATCACAGCACGCCAGGCCGGGGGCATTAAATCAGTTTCGACGGTATTGGCTTGGCTTTGTTGGGCATCGGGTAAGCCACTTTGCTCAGCCAGCCCAGTGTCTACACTGATGTATATGCCGCTGGTTGCCCAACTTAATAGGGGGAAACCTAAGCTCAATGCACAAACGATGATTTTTTGTATCCATTCAGCAAATCCTAGGGGAAGCTTGAATTTAAAAAAGGCAGGCGGCGTCGTCCTCGCAGGATGCGGGGATCCAGTCTGCAGGAAGCAAAACTTTACATCCTTGTAGCCTGGATCCCGGCATCCATGCCGGGACGACGCCTCCTCTTGAGTGCCTTCTTCTGAGCACTGAGCTCGTCTTAGAACGTGCTGAATATTTACGACATTTTTTTTATTCATAGGAGACCATTGAAATTAAAACTGATAACCGATGGAAAAGACATAAAGGACATTAAAGCCTTCGTTAGGCTCGAAGAGCCCCGCGTTACAGTAATGCACGAGATGTAAATTGATGTCAATCGCCCGATCAGCCGACGTCGCGATTTCAGTGCCAGCTTCTATCGTCGATTGCAAGTCAAAATGAGAACCTTGCCGACGATCGCCAAACTGTTCAGAAGATAAATAAGCAGGACCCGTCGAAGCTGCGATATAGGGGCGAATGGTATGATGCAAGGGATTGGCAAAATACGCACGTAAATTAGCAGAAATCGCCGCGGTGGTTAACTGACTATAGGTATCAGTATTAGCCGTCCAATGCGACAAACTGCCATCGATAGTAGCGTATAAGGTATTGTCAATCTTCGGAAATTTATAAAGCTTGCCGTTGATCGTGAAGCCCTGATTTTGATAGTCCTCCCCCACTTCCTGGCCGAAACCATACCCCACTGCAATTTCATGCTCCCAACCATAAGCCTGAGAGCACAAGCCCAATAACAGAAAGGGAAGACAGTTTAGGATGGCTCTTCTTCCGGAACTGCCGGAGTTGAGGTTGTTTTTGAAGGCAAATAAAGCGCAACGAAGGAGAGCGTAGTGAGCCATTGCCGAAAAAAATGACCTCAATCCCGGCAGTTCCGGAAGAATCTTTATAATTAGCGATCTGTTGTTATTCAAGTTTATTCCTCGCCTCTTGACGCGATAAATTCCTTAAGCTACTATAAAAAAGTTCCATAATACAATGGATTACTGTATAATAAATAGTCACTTAGAGTCAAGGCAGAACTTACTTATAATTCTATAGAGGTATTTAAGCGAGCTTATGAGCAAAACCCTTAAAACGTTAGCGTTAGTCGGTGGTGGTATTGGGATAGCAGTTGTCAGTGTCGGTGCTTTACTCCTCGTTCAATCTGTTTCACACAAAGATGCTACCCCCACTCAACCTGTTACAGTCACCGTCGTTTCCCCCTCAACAGATACCCAGACCGCAACTTTTGTGCCCCCTCCCGTAGAGCCTGCGGCAGCACAGCCCATTGTTGTGCAACAGCCTGTTATGCAACAACCTGTGCAGACAGTTCCCGTAGCGCAAGTCATTGCTGTCGTGCCACATTATGTCACCACCAGCAAACCCGTTAGAAAATGCTATCCTTCTGAAGCAGTCGTTTACCAGCAACCGCAATCGACCGCACCCCATGCTGGGGCAGTGATCGGCGGGATCGCAGGCGGTTTAGCCGGTTCTGCAGTTCATGGCAATGGCCGAGAAGTGGCGATTGGCGCTGGTGCCGCGATTGGGGCATTAAGCGGTAACGCGATTCAAAACAATATGAACCAGCCGCAAGCGCAAGTGGTGCGGACAATGCGTTGCACGACACATACTGTGACCAATAAGGTTCAAAAGGGCTATGAAGTGACATACATGTATAATGGTCAGCAAGGAATGGTGATTATGAATAATCCGCCAACGAGTAATGTGCTGCCCTTGCCAATTACGAGCAACTAAGATTCGGCATTTTACCAGGCTCTATTTGCTCAGACTATCTTTTACCCAGGCCATATTTTACTCAGATTATAATGTGGCGCGCTGTTCCTTCTCCCACAAGGGGAGAAGGAAAAAGCTCGCCACAAATAGAGCTTTGGAAGAGAAGCTTCACAAATTGGTAGAATTTCTGACGAAATCAATTCGTAGAGTCTCTTACAAATTCGCTTCAACCATCCAACGCCATTTATCTGTTTCTCTCGAAACTTCCGTACAAATATCCGCAGTGACTTGATCTCCTAACTCTCCAGACTGATCAATCAATCCTCGAACATTATCCGCGAATAATCGCAACGATTCCGTCAATTGTTTGACATGTAACTCACTGGCTTGAATATCCAGCGGATAGGCTTTTAATCGAGAGGCTTTATGAATGGCCTGTGAAGTGCCATAGGCAATTCCACCCAACTGCACCACACGTTCCGCCAGCAAATCAGCGTATTCATCCACCGCCGCTGCCACTTCATCAAATAATTTATGTAATGCAATAAAATTAGTACCTTTGATATTCCAATGCGCTTGTTTAACTTGCAATTTCAAATCTAGAGCATCCGCCAAATTTTGATTTAACTCAGCAACTAGCTGAGGATTGGCAGAGGGCGAAACAGGTAATTTTGTAATGCTATTCATGAGAGATCCCCCTTTGAAATGATGACTTAATTAGCATATACTGGTGACATTCTCAGCAATTGTTAATCTTATGACGCAATCTATTAAAATCTCACTGATATTACTTGCTTCTATTGTAGCAGAAAACACGGTTTTTGCCCAAATTAATCAGGCACCGCCTGCGCCTAGCATTGTCAATTTTGCCAACACTAAAACCTTGCAAGATCTTTGCCCCCCGCTAGAAGCACTCACCAAAAATAGAGATAATACTTGGAGCGCACCGGGCGGATGGAAAAGTAACAGCCCTTCGTTTATCAATACACTAGATCAATTTATCGGCGCGCAATGGACCGGCATTGTGGTCGGAAAAATCAACTGCCAATACACCCGCAAAGGCAAAAACCTGTTCCCTGTGGTATTACAACGCCCCAATTTAACCCTGTCACCGGATGGCGGCCGCTGGACGCAAGATTTGGGCGGGTATAAAAATTGTGAATCTAACGACGTTCGGCAATGTCGTTTTTACCTGCCGCAACCCCCTAAACAAGTTAACCCTTATGAAGGACTCGATTTCTTTCAAAATAAGCCGGTAGAAGAATATTAAATGCTTCCTAAAAAAATCTTGCGCATCGCAAGCCGGAAAAGTCCACTCGCGATGTGGCAAACCCACGCAGTTAAAAATCAGCTCCAACACTTATACCCCGAGTTGCACATCGAAATCATCGGCTTGATCACGGAGGGAGATCGCCATTTACAAACACCTCTCTCTCAAATTGGTGGAAAACAATTATTTGTTAAAGAACTCGAGCAAGCGATTTTATCGGGGGATGCAGATTTTGCAGTGCATTCCGTTAAAGATTTACCCGCCACATTACCTGAAGGTTTAACACTTGCAGGTGTTTGCCAACGTGCCGACGCCAGAGATGTATTAATTGCCAATCATCCCGCATGGCAAGCGCTAGACCTCCTCCCAAATGCTGCCACAGTAGGCACATCCAGTAGCCGCCGCGCCGGACTGTTGAAGGCTTTATATCCCGATCTGATAACACGCACGGTGAGAGGGAATGTCGAAACACGTCTGCATAAACTCGATACCGGCTTCACTGACGCCTTACTGTTAGCCGCCGCAGGTATCGAACGGTTAGGCTTACAAGATCGCATTCGGGCCTATCTCGATCCTGAGATTTGGACACCCGCGGTAGGGCAAGGCGCAATTGGTATCGAATGTCGCGCGGAAGATGCTGAGTTACTCACTTTGTTATCCCCTTTAAACCATGAAGCTACCGCCGTGTGTATTGCGGCAGAGCGCAGTATGAATGAAGCCTTGGGTGGAGGGTGTCAATTACCGATTGCAGGATATGCAACGCTAGAGGACAATATTTTACGATTAAGAGGTTTAGTCATCGATCCAGAAACTGCTACATTGATCCGCCATCAAGTCAGTGGCGAGTATTTTCAAGCGCAAGACTTAGGGCAAAGTTTGGCGGAAATGTTGTTGGGCCGCGGTGCTAAAACCATTATTGATAAATTACTCGCTTTTAAAAAAGCCTGAACCCAGCACCCAACCAAAATTTGGCACCAGACCCTTAGAGCCTCTCGTAAATAGCTTGAGGTAGTAACACTAAAATAGCCTTGTTTAGCACTTCGCAAGGCTGCCATGAAGGGGAGAGTACTTAAAGACTCTCTTTTTCATGGACGAAAAGAGAAGCCTACAGGGACGTATTTACGGCGTGTCTTTAAGTACTCTCCCCTTCATGGCAGCCGATGTAAGCACTAGGCTCTAAGGGTCTAAGTTGTGTTTAATAAAAAGATAGGTAAAAATTATGGAAGCGATTTTCAATTTAGATCTCCTCAATGACCGCCAACGCGAGGCCGTCACCGCCCCATTAGAACATTTATTAATCCTCGCCGGCGCTGGCAGCGGCAAAACCCGCGTCTTAGTCCAACGAATTATTTGGCTCATCACCGAAATGGGCGTACTCCCCGATAGAATCTTAGCCGTCACCTTCACCAATAAAGCCGCCAATGAAATGCGCGCCCGCATCGAAACCAGTTTACAAATGTCAATGCAGCATTTATGGGTAGGCACTTTTCACGGCATGGCGCACCGCTTATTAAGACGTCACTGGCAAGCCGCCGGATTACCGCAAAATTTTCAAGTGATTGACAGCGACGATCAGTTGCGATTATTGCGCCGCGCTATTAAAAGCCTCAATTTAGACGAAGAACAATGGCAACCCAAATCCCTGCAATGGTTTATCAATCAGCAAAAAGAACAAGGCACACGCGCTAAAGATCTGCGAGGCTACGCCAATGATCCTTTCCAAAAAACCCAAGCCCGCATTTACGAAACCTATGAAGCCCTCTGTCAAAATGGTGGATTGATTGATTTTTCAGAATTATTACTGCGCAGTTATGAATTATTTTTAAATCATCCCGATATTTTGCAACACTATCAACACCGCTTCAGTCATATTCTCGTCGACGAATTTCAAGACACCAATCAAATTCAATATCAATGGCTAAAATTAATTGCCGGCCAACACAATAAATTTATGATGGTAGGAGACGATGATCAATCGATTTATAGTTGGCGCGGTGCGAAAGTGGAACATTTGAATCAATTCGTGCGCGATTTTCCTGCAGCGAAAACGATTCGGCTAGAACAAAATTATCGTTCCACCAGTGTGATTCTCCAAGCCGCCAATGCCGTCATCGCGCACAATGAAAACCGCTTAGGAAAAAATCTTTGGACACAAGGCGGACAAGGTGAATTAATTGCGGTGTATTCCGCTTTTAATGATCGAGACGAAGCGCGCTTTATTGTCGATCAAATCCGACAACTGAATTTAGATTATCAGCAAATTGCCATTTTATACCGCTCTAATGCACAATCCCGTATTTTAGAAGAAGCCTTACTTCAACACGATATTCCGTATCGAATTTATGGCGGCCTGCGCTTCTTTGACCGCGCCGAAATTAAAGACGCCTTAGCGTATTTGCGCTTATTAATCCATCGCGGCGATGATGCGGCCTTTGAACGCGTGGTGAATACCCCCACCCGTGGTATCGGCGAAAATACCTTAAGCACGCTACGCCAAGAGGCGCGCACCCAGCAACTTTCTCTCTTCCAAACCGCTGAAGGTTTAATTCAGCAACAGCAACTGCCAGCGCGCGCGCTCAATGCCTTACAGAGTTTTATGCAACTCATTGAAGGGATGGCCAATAGCTTAGCCACTGCGCTGGTCGAAGCGCCCCTTTCCGAACAAACCCAATACGTCTTAGAAACCAGCGGGTTACTGGCCCACTATCGCAAAGATCGCACCGAGAAAGGCTTATCTCGACTCGAGAACTTAGAAGAACTGATTCATGCGACCCATGAGTTCTCACCCACAGCCGAAGAAGAAAATCTCACCCCCTTAACCGCGTTTTTATCCCGGATTGTCTTAGAAAGCAGTGACATGCAGGCAGAGAAATATAGCGACGCCGTTCATTTAATGACCCTCCATGCCGCTAAGGGCCTGGAATTTAAGGTCGTTTTTATTTCAGGAATGGAAGAAGGCCTCTTTCCGCACGGTCTATCCTGCCAAGACCCTCGCCAACTGGAAGAAAACGCCGCTTATGTTACGTCGGCATGACCCGCGCAATGGAAAAACTCTATCTTTCCTACGCAGAAAATCGTTTTTTACACGGCCGCGAAATGCACCAACGCCCCTCACGGTTTATTGCTGAAATTCCCGGTGATTTAATGGCAGACACTTATCAAAAAGTGAAAGTGAGTCGGCCATTATTGGCGAGAAAAGGCGCAAGCTACCACGAGGAGAGCGTTTCTTTTGCTGATACCGACAGAAATGCGTATAATCAATCCAGCACATTGCCGATCGGCCGGCGAGTGAAACACGCCCATTTTGGTGAAGGGGTTATTTTAAAACTCGAAGGCAGTGGTGCGCATATGCGCGTGCAAGTGCGGTTTAAATCCGGCACCAAGTGGCTGGTGGTGAATTATGCTAAACTGGAGCTTATTTAGCTATGCAAGATATTGATGGACACGATACGCAAACGCTTCCCCAACAGCCGCGCAAAAAATGCCGCTGGGCAGCTGTTTTTCTCACGATCAATCTGCTATTGATTATCGCTCTGGCAGCTTTAGGCTATTTTTACTATCAACAATTAACCCAGCACATTCAGCAACAAACCCAATTGCAAAAAGCTCAGCTGGTGCGATTGCAAAATGCAGCGTTGACCAATATGGCTGCCTTAAAACAACAGCAACAATTATTGAATGGCGCGCGTCAACAACTCAATCAATTAAATATTGAAACGCAGCGTAAAACTGGCGACTGGCTATTAGCTGAAGCGGATTATTTGGTGAAGTTGGCCAATATCAATCTGACGTTTGATCGCAATACCACCTTAGCAAAACAATTGCTGACCAGTGCCGATCAACGCATTGCCAATTTGGGGGATGCGCATTTATTAACCGTTCGAACCGCTTTAGCCAGTGATATCAGCAAATTAACGGCGGTTCCTAGCGTCGATACGCCTGGATTGGTAGCACAATTAAATGGGCTACAATCACAGCTCGAGCAGCTGCCCATCACTGCACAATTAGCCACCGCTAAAACTACAACCGCGACACCTACCGCTACTGCGCCGAATGCTATTTCTTGGAGCGAAAAAGTAAAAGCTTTTATCGCAGGCGTCGGCCATAGTTTGGAAGATATTGTGGTTATTCATCATGATACACCGCAATCAGCCCCTCTACTCCCGCCTGATCAATATGCCTTTGTGATTACCAATATTGACATGCAATTGGGAATGGCACAGTGGGCCGTTTTACATCAACAGCCCGCCATTTATACGCAATCTCTTAATCATGCAGCCGAATGGATACAACGATATTTTGATACGCAACAGGTCAGCGTCCGAAAAATCGTAGATCAAATTAAAGATTTGCAAGCCGTTAACATTAAGCCTGATATACCGGATATTTCGCAGAGTATCACTGCGATTCAAAAAGCCATGGAGTCTGCTAAGCCATGAAACGATTAATTTTTTATTTTATTATTCTATTTTTAGCGGTCTGTTTAGGCATTATCATTCATAACCACCCTGGCTATGTGTATGTGAATGTGGGGCATACCAGTTTTGAAACGACATTATGGTTTGCAGTTTTTGCCATTTTACTGGCTTTTGCGGTGATTTATCTCGTATTCAAATGTTTGAACAGTATTTTTAGTTTGCCCGGCAAGTGGTATCAGTTCAGACAAAAACGTCAGGCGCAAAAGGGATCCCGTCTGAGTGAGCAAGCCATGGAGAATTTTATCATCGGCAATTATTCACGTGCCGAATCCTACTTTGTCGATGCCGCACAACGAGACCACGCACGAGCCTTAAATTATCTCGGTGCTGCACAATCCGCCGATTACCAAAAGAATTTCTCGAAACGCAATGGCTATTTAAATCAAGCAGCGCAGACAGCCACTGCAACCCAAAAATTGCCGGTCGGTATTTTAGGCGCTCGCTGTCAAATCGCGCAAGCAGAATATGCGGCTGCTTTAAAAACGTTAGATCAATTGGCCGAAGATTATCCTAAACATCCTGCGGTGTTAGCCGCTTACGAAAAAGCCTATTGGGGATTGCAAAATTGGGAAGCACTCCATCAATTATTGCCAGACTTACGCCGCTATAAAGCGCTGCCAGCAGATACTTTACAGTCGCTTGAAAAACAAGTGTATCTCGCATTGTTAACCCAAGCAGGCAATCAAGAAGATCCTGCGCGGTTAAAAAACTTGTGGCGTGAGATGTCGCCTACATTGCAAAAAGATGCGACTTTGCTGTCTATTTATGTCAAATATTTAATCCAAGCCAGCGATTACGAAAAGGCAGAACAGCTGTTAAAAACCCATCTCAAAACCTCTTTAGAAAAACCTTTGTTGGAGCAATATGCACAAATTCTCAGCGCCGAGCCCTCCAAACAATTGGCAAATGCCGAAAGCTGGTTAAAGCCTGAAGCACAAGATCCCTTTTTATTGTTATGTCTTGGACAATTGTGCATGCGCCATCGTTTATGGGGCAAAGCGCGCAGTTATTTAGAAGCCAGCATCAAACATAAACCGTGTCCAGAAGCCTATCAAGCCTTGGGCAGTGTCTTAGAGCAATTAGGCGAAAAAACCAGTGCGTTACAATGTTATCGTTCTGGGTTACAATTATTGGCATGAAATCCTCCTTACAAATAAAACTTGCGTCTCTCAGTGAACGATACGAAGAATTAAGCCAACTGTTGAGTGAAGCGCAGATCATCTCCGATCAATCGCAATTTCGTGCGCTTTCCAAAGAATACGCGCAGCTTGAACCCATCGTCTTGTGTTTTAAACAACATCAGCAAACTGTGCAAGCATTATCCCAAGCCGAACAATTACAAAATGAAGAAGACCCTGAATTAAGACAGCTCGCTGAGGAAGAATTAAAAGTCCAAAAAATCCAATTAGCGGAATTGGAACAGCAACTCGAATTGCTATTATTACCGCAGGATCCTAATGATCAACGCAACGTATTTCTAGAAATTCGTGCAGCAGCTGGTGGCGATGAAGCGGCCATTTTTGCGGGGGATTTGTTACGCATGTATACCCGCTATGCTGAAGAACAAGGCTGGCAAGTCGAATTACTCTCTGAAAGTCGCAGCGAGAAAGGCGGTTATAAAGAAGTGATTTCTCGAATCGCCGGCAAGCAGGTCTATTCTCAGTTGAAATTTGAATCAGGCGCGCATCGCGTGCAGCGTGTACCCGAAACCGAAGCGCAAGGTCGCATCCACACTTCCACCTGTACTGTAGCAATCTTACCGGAAGTGGAAGAAGTCGATAATATCGTCATTAATCCGGCGGATTTAAAAGTAGATACTTACCGTGCCTCTGGTGCGGGCGGACAGCATGTTAATCGTACCGAATCGGCCATTCGAATTACTCACTTACCGACAGGTACCGTGGTGGAATGCCAAGATGAGCGTTCTCAACACAAAAATCGCGCACGGGCAATGAGCATTTTAGGCGCACGATTATTAGCAGCCGAGCAAGAAAAACAACAAAAAGCCCAAAGTGAAAAGCGGCGTAATTTGGTCGGAACCGGCGATCGCTCAGAACGCATTCGCACCTATAATTATCCGCAAGGCCGCGTCACCGATCATCGCATCAACCTCACCCTCTATCAATTAGATCCAGTAATGGAAGGTGATTTGTCCCAAGTCATCCAACCATTGATTCGTGAACACCAGGCAGATTTATTGGCGGAAATGAGCGCCTCACATGACTACAATTCATGAAGCATTACGCCTCTCTCAACAAAAACTTCTCCAAACTGAAAATCCGCCGCTAGAAGCCAGCTTACTGCTTAGCGCAGTCTTGCAAGTACCTCGCGCTACCCTTTACGCCTACCCTGAACGCACATTAACTCCAGATCAACAACAGCAACTCAACCAGTTTTTAGAAAGAAGAGCATACGGAGAACCCCTCGCCTATTTGCTACAACAAAAAGAATTTTGGTCCCTAACCTTACAAGTCACGCCCGATACTTTAATCCCCCGCCCTGAAACGGAAGGATTAGTTGAAATCGCTTTACAACGTTTAGATGCCTCCAAACCACAACGTGTTGCTGATCTTGGCACAGGCTCTGGCGCCATTGCCTTAGCCTTAGCCAGCGAAAGACCGCTCTGGCACATCACCGCGACTGACCACTCCGCCACTGCACTCGTTGTCGCTCAACAAAATGCACAACGACTTTCTTTATCCAATATCAATTTTCGACTAGGTGACTGGTGCGAAGCTTTAGAGAATACATTTCGTTATGATGCCATCGTCAGTAACCCGCCTTATATTAAAATAAACGATGAGCATTTATTAGGCGAGATCCGCTTTGAGCCCAATGCTGCCTTAGTCAGCGGGGCAGATGGACTAGACGCGATTCGAGAAATTATTCAGCAAGCACCTGATTATTTACGCCCAGAAGGATGGTTATTGCTAGAACATGGCGCTGAACAAGGTGCAGCCGTTAGAACCCTGCTTCAAGCTGCAGGGTTTAAAGACATTTTTACAGCGCGGGATTTGGGTCAGAAAGAGCGGTGCAGTGGAGGAATTTTTTCTCGACAAACTTGACATATGTCTTTTACAGGATACAATATAAGAATATGAAGCCAATAATTAAACTTGATATCGAGATTTACACCAAAGACAATGGCTGCGCACCCGTTATTGAATGGCTGGAATCCTTAGATAAGAAAGTACGATATCGTGTTAAAGAACGCTTGGATCGAATTGCGCTAGGTAACTTAGGGGATTATAAAACTCTGTCTGAGGGAGTTTGTGAACTGCGTCTAGCTTTTGGCCCTGGCTTTAGGATTTATTTCAGCAAAATAGGTGATACCATTATTTTGCTTCTTAATTCTGGAAATAAAAGTACTCAGAACAAGGATATCAAACAAGCTGTTGCTTATTGGAAAGATTATCTTTCTAAGCGAAAAATTCATTAATTTTTAAACTAGATAGGTAACAATATGAATAGCATTAAATATCAGGACTACCTGATTGAATCATTAAAAAATCCGGAAGAAGCAGCTGGATATCTTAATGCAGCTTTAGAAGGGGGCGACATTGAGGTTTTTTTATTAGCGCTTAATAACGTAGTTAAAGCGCGAGGAGGTATAGCGCAATTGGCAAAAAAATCTTCTAAGAGTCGTACTAGTTTATATAAAGCACTTTCTGTCCATGGAAATCCATATTTAAAAAGCACTAACGATATTCTTTCGGCTATTGGATTACATCTTCAAATTAGTGTGTAGGGTTAATTTTTTGTCTGAACTTTTGGCACTTAGACTGACACGCTCGGGCTCACCATAAAATCGCCCAGCTAATCGACGGCGGCTGAGTATAAAGTGACCCCATACTACAACATTTTGCACTCTTGAAAGATAGAGTATTTAGGTATATAATGGTATCAATAGGTATTACCTAGTTATAAACTTGGAGATTCGAAGTGGCAACCTCTGTTAAACTTGATGACCAATTAAAGCATCGCATTCAACATCTCGCCGAAATACAGCATCGCTCTACCCATTGGATCATGCGGGAAGCCATTCGGGAATATGTAGAACGTGAAGAAGCACGAGAAAAATTTAAGCAAGAAGCCTTATTATCTTGGCAACATTTTCAAGAAACGGGCTTACATCTTACCCATCAAGAAGTTAATGATTGGTTAGATACCTGGGGAACAGATAAACAAAAACCCATACCTCCATGCCACAAATAATAATCACTGACGAAGCAGCTCAAGGCTTAGAGCGTTGTCGACTGTTCTTAATGGATAAAAATCTTCAAGCAGCATTAAGAGCTGCACAAGCCATTAAGCATGCATTTTCTCTCTTACAAGCCGAACCAGAAATGGGCAGACCGCTTTACGATTATCCAGAATTACGTGAATGGATTATTCCTTTTGGAGACTCTGGTTATGTAGCGCTTTATCGCTATGAAATAAATCCTAGTTCGCTATATATCCTGGCTTTTCGGCATCAAAAAGAAGCCCGCTATCATTAAGAAGAATCGTTAGGGAGAAGGAACCGTCATCAACACTCCGGAAAATTCACCGCCAACCCACCCTTAGAGGTTTCTTTATAAATATCCTTCATATCTGCGCCTAATTGCCGCATCGTTTTGATGACGGTATCTAATGATATATGATGATGGCCATCTCCAGCCAAGGCTAAATAGGTGGCATTAATGGCTTTAACCGCCCCCATTGCATTGCGTTCTATGCAGGGAATTTGCACTAACCCTTTGGGCGGATCGCAGGGTAATCCTAAATTATGTTCCATGCCGATTTCGGCGGCGTTTTCGATTTGTTCTAATGAACCGCCTAATACTGCGGCTAATGCACCGGCAGCCATTGAGCATGCCACGCCGACTTCACCCTGACAGCCTACTTCCGCTCCCGAAATAGAGGCTTTCAATTTATATAAAATCGCAATGGCTGCGGCGGTTAATAAAAAGTCACAAATGCCCTGGGGGTTGCTCTCTTCACAGAACTCTCGATAATAGTTTAATACCGCGGGAATAATACCGGCTGCACCGTTGGTGGGCGCTGTGACAATTTTACCTCCAGCAGCATTCTCTTCATTGACCGCCATCGCATACAAATTCAACCAATTCATCATCTCAGGATGATTACGGTGAGGTTTGCCCTGCATGTTCAGTTTTTTGAACAATCCAGGCGCACGCCGTTTTAGGCCTAAGCCGCCGGGTAGGATGCCTTCTGTGACGCAGCCTTTTTCGATGCACGCGCGCATGACTTCAGCAATGGCAAGTAGCTGTTGCTGAATTTCAGCTTCTGATCGAAACACCTTTTCATTGGCCAGCATGAGTTGGCTGATCGTCAGTCCGTGGCGATGACATAATTCCAACAATTCAGCTGCTGTGGTAAAAGGATAAGGCACTGGGCGTTTTTCACCCGGGTCTGTGTCAAATTCAGCATCGGTAACGATAAAGCCCCCGCCAATAGAGTAGTAAACTTCTGAAGCCAACAAATCCCCGTGCGAGTTATATGCGTCAAATTTCATCCCATTGGTATGTTTGGGTAATACCGCTTGATAATGGTAGATGAGATCGGTGGATTCTTGAAAACTGATCGGATGCTGGCCTAATAATTTTAATTGCCCAATTTGCCGAATGGTCGTTAATTGGTCAGGGATGGTATCGGGGTTGATGGTGTCAGGCAGTTCGCCCGCTAGTCCCATGATCACTGCTTTATCTGTGCCATGCCCCTTGCCGGTCAGCGCTAAAGATCCATACAATGCCACTTGCACGGTTTGGACTTGTTGCAGTTGTGGGCCTAAATGGACTAAAAAATGGTGAGCCGCTTTCATGGGCCCTACGGTATGCGAGCTTGATGGACCAATCCCAACCTTAAAAATATCGAAAACGCTGATGTACATGTTTGAAAACCTAGTATAAAGGTGCCATAAATCGGCTGCTATACAGGCAGGGAGGGTGTAACTTAAGACACGCCGTAAATACTTCCCTGTAGGCTTCGCTTTTTCATCCATGAAAAAGAGAGTCTTAAGTTACACCCTCCCTGCCTGTATAGCAGCCTTGCTTTGGTGCTAATTAGTTCTATTTTAACATATTATTCAGCATCCAAATAGCGCTTTGCGCGCAATAAAACGTACACCGCACCAACTCCTCCATCCTTAGGCTGGGCGGAACAAAATGCCAAAATATCGGGGTGAGCGCGCAGCCATTGATTGACTTTATTTTTTAAAATAGGGGTTTGATGGGTACTGCGGCTGGATTTACCATGGACGATACACACACAGCGCCATTCAGAAGCCAGCGCGCGGGTTAAAAATTGATAAAGCCGCTGTTGGGCTTGCTCCACCGTGGCACCGTGTAAATCCAAAGTAGCGGCTAGGGGTAAAGTCCCACGTCTTAATCTTTGCCAGGTTTTAGGGGATAATCCCGAACAGGCGTAACTTAAACTCCCCTCGCTGCTCACCTCAGACAGCTGCATATCAGGCGTTAAGTCAAAAAGTTGCTGGGCTTGAAAGGCTTCCTCATCAAAGCGGGGCCTAATAGGGATAGGTACTGGGTTGGTCTGCCGCATAGGCGCGTGCGAAGGCGAGAACCGTAAGACGTTCTTCATCGCTTCCTGAAACTCTTGGCGCTCTTCCTCAGTTAATTCTAAGGTTTTTTTGATACGGGGCATAAAACTCACTTGGTTTAGACATCATTCGATTATATTATAGAACGAACGTCTTTATTCAGCAGCTAAGGATCAGGGGCTGTTGATATTTAGGAACTACGAAGATTTGGGTGGCAATTGGTTTCTTACCCCTCATCCGCCCTGTTCGGGCACCTTCTCCCACAAGGGGAGAAGGAAACAGCTCGCCACTTAAATCTTCGTAGAGCGCTAAATGTCTATAGCCTCCGGTTATTTTGACTAACAATATAACGGGAAACTCTCTTGTATAAAATCGCCATCGAAGAACTTTATACCCTCCGCGACATGGTGCGCTGGGGCGCCACACTATTGAATCAAGCCAATTGTCATTTTGGCCATGGGGTTGATAATGCCTGGGACGAAGCCATCTTGTTGGTACGTCACGTTTTACAGCTAGACGATGCTTCAATGGCTAAAGCCGCTGATGCTCGGCTATTGCGGACAGAACGTAAACACATCGCGGAATTATTTCGACGTCGAATTGAAGAACGTATCCCCACTGCCTACCTGACGCAAGAGGCTTGGTTTGCCGGATTTCCCTTTTATGTCGATGAACGGGTGATTATCCCCCGCTCACCGATGGCCGAATTGATTGAAAGCCGATTTTCACCCTGGCTCCATCACATGGAAGATCCTTATATCTTAGACCTTTGCACGGGTAGTGGTTGTATTGCCATCGCTTGCGCCCTCATGTTCCCTGATAGCCAAGTCGATGCTGTCGATATTTCTCCCGAAGCTTTAGCCATCGCAGCCAAAAATCGCCAAACCTATCAGTTAGAAAAACAAATTGAGCTGATTGAATCGGATTTATGGATGCAAATCCCCCCACATCAGCAATATGACCTGATCGTAAGCAATCCCCCCTATGTGGATGGCGCTGCCATGGCGGAACTGCCCGCTGAATTTCAGCATGAACCGCGGCTAGCACTCGCTGCTGGGGAGGACGGCCTCGAGATCGTACGGCGCATTCTCGCTCAAGCTAAAAAATATTTAGCACCGGAAGGGGTGTTAATTGTGGAAGTTGGGGATAGTGCACCGGCTTTGGTCGAAGCCTACCCCGCGTTGCCTTTCTATTGGTTAGAATTTGAACGCGGGGGGAGGGGGTGTTTTTGTTAAGGCGGGAGGATTTATGAGCAGAAGCTTAACTAAAACATGGCCCTAGAACGAAATTCTCTAGCCAGTAAAGCCTGTTCGTCTCCAGTAGTGATTACTGAGTTTTTAGAATCTTTAAAATAATCAGAACTTAATTTACATAAAGCCTCTATTTCGTTAGGAGAGGCCACAGGGTATTCAATATTCGATAGGCAAGATCGTTCCGCTTCTGTCAAAAAATGTAATTCTTCGTCAGAGTGAGAAGGTGATTCTTCCATTTCTCTTGCCCGAGAGGACTGGCCTCGAGCTCGAGGCAACGAAGGAATTTGTTCTTTAAGAGTTTGCAGAGGCTTTAAGTGAATTTTTTCATCGGGTGCATGAGCAACGCTTAGCGTATTAGCAAACTCCAAAACTTCTCTTTCTTTTTCTGATAATTTGCAATAACTTTTTTCAAATTTAGCAATATCAACCGTGACCTCTTCAAGTTTTGCTCTTCTATACCGCATCAATTTCAAACAACCAATAATGTCTTCCAAACGCTTACTTTCAGCTACAGGTTTAGGTTCAAAGGCAGGAAAAATTCTCCATCTAAATAACGTCATACTGTCCATTTTTTTGGTTTTTCTTATTTTCTGAATTTCTTTCTGAAATTCTTCTATCGCAAAATCATAACAATTTTTTTCTTTCACTTTCACTTTCGCTTCAGTACTCATACGCTTAGCCTCAATAGTTTATACTCTCCATACCTTTCAACTTCCGCAAATCTTGCCATGCTTTTGCTTTGTCTTCCGGTTGATTCAGTAACATCCAAGGATGATAGGTCACTAATATTTTTGAGCCTAATATCCCTGAATGCAAATTGTTCTCACGTAATTTTGTGACAGAAAAATCTGTCGCCAATAATTGTTTTCCTAAATTTTCTCCCATCATTAAATGCAATCTATCCCAAGGTGCATTGACTGCTAAAGACCGACGCGTTAATTGCACAGCGGTTAGCATTGCATCTAATAACTGCATCACTTCCGTTCGACGATCTTCGGGAAAGTTTCCTGTTTCAAACCACAATCTGCCCACCGGTTTATGATCACGATACAGGCTGAAAATTTCATAGACTAATGGTGCATTGGGCAAGCTGGAGCGCCAACTGGTGATGCCCATTTTATCTAAGTACGTTAAACTTAACGCACTCATAATGCGGTTTCACCATAAAATTCTGCATACAGTGCAGCGTGATCCGATAAACGATTCCACGGTTGGTCAGTGCAGCGCAAACATTGACTCACACTGATATCTCGAAAATAAATTCTGTCCACCGCTAACATGGGCCGCCATATCGGAAAGGTTTTAGCATAACGACCGGTCAATACTTTAAACGCTTCTCGCAAATCTAAATGCGTTTCCAGAAAACGGCCGGCATGCATTCGCCAATCGTTAAAATCTCCGGCTATAATCAGGGGCTCTCCGGCTGGCACGTGGGAGGCAATGCGATCACATAATTTCTGCAATTGACTATCCCTTTCCGTCTTAAACAAACCAAAATGAATACACATCAGGTGGATGGGTTTAGCGTAGCCCGGCACTTGGATGGTGCCATGCAGGACACTACGACTTGCTTTAGTGTGCAGGGACACGTCCAGATTTTCCCATGCCACAAAAGGAAATTTGCTTAAAATCGCATTGCCATGATGGCCTTTTTTATAAATCGCATTTTTACCGTAAGCATAATGCGGCCATAATTGATCGGCTAAAAATTCAAATTGTGAGGCTAATGGCCAATTTTTTAAGGAAGCGGCATGACCAATATGCTCGCCTTGAATTTCCTGCAAAAACACTAAATCGGGATGGACTTGGTTAATGGCTTCTTTAATTTGATGCAGGACAAAACGTATATTAGTCGAACTAAACCCTTTATGGATGTTGTAAGTTAGAACCTTTAAATGCATGACTTTTAAATCTCTACTTAAGTGCTACACCCATGAGATCCCGCTATCAAGTAGGCGGGACGTCGAGGTAGGAGGCTATATGCCTTGTCTCAAAGCATCTGCTTTATCCGTACGTTCCCAGGTAAAATTGGGTTCTTCCCGGCCAAAATGGCCATATGCTGCGGTCGGTTGATAAATCGGTCGTAACAAATCCAACTGTTGGATTATCGCGCGCGGCCGTAAATCAAATTGTTGACGAACTAAGGCGGCAATCCGATCGTCATCCATTTTACCGGTACCAAATGTGTCGACACTGATGGAAACAGGTTCAGCCACCCCAATGGCATAAGCCACTTGAATTTCGCAGCGCTCGGCTAAACCCGCGGCCACAATATTTTTGGCCACATAACGCCCTGCATAAGCCGCAGAACGATCGACTTTGGAAGGATCTTTACCCGAAAAACAGCCTCCGCCATGTCTCGCCATCCCGCCATAGGTATCCACAATAATCTTACGGCCGGTTAAACCACAATCGCCTAACGGCCCCCCTACCACAAATCGACCGGTGGGGTTAATATAAAAACGGGTTTGAGCGGTGATCCACTCTGACGGAATGACTGGCTTGATGATTTCTTCCATCACTCCTTCATGTAAAATGGCCTGAGAAATTTCAGGGCTGTGCTGGGTGGATAAAACAATCGCATCCACCGCCACAGGTTTGCCGTTTTCGTATCGAATGGTAACCTGGCCCTTGCCGTCTGGACGCAGCCAAGGCAAAGCGCCGCTTTTACGCAACTGGGCTTGACGCTGCATCAGCCGATGCGCATAGACAATCGCCGCCGGCATCAGTACATCCGTTTCATTACTGGCATAGCCAAACATCATCCCTTGATCGCCGGCACCTTGGTCTTCTTCTCGTTGGCGATCAACCCCTTGGGCAATATCTAAAGATTGTTTGCCAATGGCCGTCAACACCGCACAGGAATCGCCATCAAAACCCAGGTCAGGATGGTTATAGCCGATGGAATTGATGGTTTGACGGGCAATTTGTTCGATATCCACCCAAGCATTGGTGGTAATTTCACCCGCCACTAACACTAAACCGGTTTTTACAATGGTTTCACAAGCAATTCGACTATGTGGATCTTGGGCTAAAATAGCATCTACAATGCTATCGGAGATTTGATCAGCCACTTTGTCGGGGTGACCTTCGGAAACGGATTCGGACGTAAAGAGATGATATTCTTGTAAAGACATAGGATGTTCTCAGACTTATACTGCCATTATTATAGTAGCCTGCCTATATTAAGTCTATAATATTAAATTCAGATGACTTTTTAATGCGGAGTAGCGATTTTTGACACCAGGCTTGCTGTTAGCGGAGTTCGTAGAATGCATATTTGTAAACGCCAGCACCCAAGCAAGGCTGCTGTCAAGATGAGTGTTACTTAAGGATCTCTTTTTCATGGATGAAAAAGCGAAGCCTACAGGGATGTATTCACGGCGTGCCTTAAGTAACACTCATCTTGACAGCAGCCGATGTAAGGCACCTATAAATGAGGCCTATTTTTACGAGTAGTTTTTTTATGGTTTTACTTTAAACTCTGAGTCACTCACATTTTCAAGGAGAGCAACATGACCTTTACCAAGCACATGGAAAACATTGTTAAACAATTACGGAATGCGATTCCAGAGGGCGTCAAAGAGGTGCCTAAGGATTTAGAGAAAAAGTTTAAATCCATTCTGTCAGGGACTTTTTCCAAATTCGATTTCGTGACGCGCGAAGAGTTTGAAGTGCAAGTCGCTGTATTACAACGCACCCGCAAAAAGTTAGAAGAGCTCGAAAAGCATCTTAAAGCCTCAGAAACTCCAAAACGCCCCAAACCTAAAAAAACGCCTGGACCCCATGACTTGTGACCTTAGCCATTCTATATAGTCGCGCTAGCGAAGGCATTTACGCGCCTCAGGTCACAGTGGAAACCCATCTTTCCAATGGCCTGCCAGGTTTCTCCATTGTGGGCTTGCCCGAAACCGCTGTTAAAGAAAGCCGCGATCGAGTCAGAAGCGCCTTGATTAACAGCCATTTTGAATTTCCCGTGCAACGCATCACCGTCAATCTCGCCCCCGCCGACTTACCTAAAGATGGCGGTCGATTTGACCTGCCCATCGCTCTAGGGATTTTGGCCGCCTCAGGACAACTCCCCCAAACTGCGTTACAGCAATTTGAATTCAGTGGAGAATTAGCCTTATCTGGCGAATTACGCCCTATTCAAGGCGCATTGCCCTTAGCTTTGGCCGTGCGAGACAGCGGCCGACACCTCATTTTACCCACCGATAATGCTGCAGAAGCAGGGTTAGCCAGCGGCTTAAATTTACTCCCCGCTAAACACTTATTAGAAGTGTGCGCACACCTGAAAGGCCGACAAGCCCTCCCGGTTTATCAAGCTTCTACCCCACTCACACTTTCTGAATCTTTACTGGATTTGTCTGATGTATACGGGCAAGAGCAAGCAAAACGTGCACTCGAAATTGCCGCTGCTGGACAGCATAGCCTATTATTGATTGGCTCACCGGGTGCTGGAAAAACAATGTTGGCCAATCGCTTAACCAGCATTTTACCTCCGATGACTGAGCAAGAAGCCTTGGAAACTGCAGCTGTGGGATCAATTCGAGGTAAAACATTTGAACCTTCTCGCTGGCAAACGCGCCCTTTTCGAGCCCCTCATCATACCGCTTCCAGCGTGGCATTGGTTGGCGGTGGCAGCCCACCTAAACCTGGAGAAATTTCCCTCGCGCACAATGGGGTATTATTTTTAGATGAACTGCCGGAATATCATCGCGCTGTGTTGGAAGCCCTCAGAGAACCTTTAGAATCGGGGCACATTACCGTTTCACGTGCTTCATATCAAGCACAATTTCCGGCGCAGTTTCAACTGATCACCGCCATGAACCCCTGTCCTTGCGGATTTTTATTGGATAATAAAGAAGGACGCTGCCGCTGCACTAGCCAGCAAATAGAACGTTACCAAAGTCGCCTATCCGGGCCTTTGCTAGACCGCATTGATTTACAGGTGCTAGTCCCTGCCCTATCCCCAGCCAGCTTATTGACTCAAACGTCATGCGCTCAACCTGAAACCAGTGCTAATGTTCGAGCGCGGGTTATTCAGGCCCGAGACATTCAATTAGCGCGCTCAGGCCTACTTAATGCCAGACTGACGACAAAAATGCTAGAGCAATTTTGTTCATTGAAAAAAACTGAACAAGACTTTTTAATGCAAGCACTAGAACAGCTAGGATTATCCACTCGAGCTTATCATCGGGTGTTAAAAGTGGCACGCACGATTGCGGATTTAGCCGATTCTGCTCAGATCGAAGCCGATCATCTCAGCGAGGCACTTAGCCTACGTTATTTTGATAAATTATATCGGAATTCTTTTAATCCCCCTCATCCGCCTATCGGCACCTTCTCCCACGAGGGGAGAAGGCACCACATCAAAATTTAAAAGGATTCTCCAGCTAAGGACATTCTTGTTAACATGAGGTGCAAAGCGGCTCAGCCGCATTTGACCAAAGCATTTTTTTCGCATATGATAGCGGATTGACCTACATAACAAATCACTCAATGAGAATGATATGAAAAGAACTTTTCAGCCCAGTGTCTTAAAACGCAAACGCACCCACGGTTTTCGTGCCAGAATGGCCACTAAACGGGGTAGACAAGTCATCAACAGCCGACGTGCTAAAGGACGTAAACGCCTCGCACCTTAAGGCATGAAAAAGTTTCCGCGTTCGCACCGGCTCTTTAAAGCGCTGGAATTCAAGCAAGTTTGGCGTCAAGCAAAACGGTGTTCTACTCCTTATATCACGATCTTTGCTTGTCCTAATCAACTGGGCTATCCTCGCCTAGGCTTGAGTATCGCCAAGAGAAACATCCGCAATGCCACTGATCGAAACCGATTGAAGCGCTTGGCAAGAGAAACTTTTCGCCACAAACAAGCACTATTAGGCGGCCACGACATCGTTATTGTGGTTTATAAAGGAGCGGATGCGTTAAAGGCCACTGAACAGTTTGACTACTTTCAACAAGCCTGGTCACGTTTTGAAAAGTTAAAATCGAGAAAAAACGCGTGACATTGTTAAAAAATCTCCTACGCTCAATTTTGTTAACGCTCCTGCAGGGTTATCGTTATTTGATCAGCCCCTGGTTAGGGCCGCATTGCCGGTTTTACCCCAGCTGTTCTGCCTACTGCCAAGCGGCTTTAACCGAAAAAAGTTTAGGCGTCGGCCTCTGGTTGACGGTAAAACGACTGTTACGCTGCCACCCCCTCCACCCCGGTGGTTTTGACCCTCTTCCCTAGAAAAAGGCAACTCATGGATACTAAACGACTCATTCTTTACGCGCTGTTGGTAGGCATTTTAATCACGCTTTGGCAAGCCTGGCAAAAAGATTATGGCGCTCAACCCGCGCCCTCAGGGTCTGTGGCGGAACAAACCATTCCCACCGGTGGGCAGTCTTTATCTCAACAAGCGGCCATTCCAGCGGCGGTGTCTGCTCCGGCAAGTGCAGCCATTCAGTCACAGCTGATTAAGGTTCAGACCGATCTCATGCAAGTGATGATCGACACCCAAGGCGGGAATATTGTCGAACTCAATTTATTAAAATTTCCTGCTGAAGTCGGCTCATCAACCCCCGTGCAATTGTTGAGAAATAATCCAGACAACCCTTATATTGCGCAAAGTGGCTTAATTGGCGCGCAAGGACCCGATGCCCAAAATAATCAAGCTCAATTTACCGCTGCTCAAACCAGTTACCAACTCCAACCCGGACAAAATCAACTCAATGTCGTGCTAACTTGGCAAAATGCGCAAGGCGTGACGGTGACGAAAACCTTTACTTTTCTGCGCGGCCAATATCCTGTGAAAGTTAACTATCAAGTTGATAATCGCGGCACTCAACCCTGGTCTGGCCAGCTCTATGCACAGCTGCGTCAAAAACCGCCGGTAAATAATAACAGTATCTTTAGTCTACATACATTTAATGGCGCGGCCGTCTCAACAGCCCATGAGCCTTATGAAAAATTCACCTTCAGCAAACTCATTGAAGAAAACATTGACCGCTCCACTCCAGGCGGTTGGTTGGCCATGCAACAACGTTATTTCTTATCGGTTTGGATCCCTGAACCCAATCAAAATCAACATTATTACAGCCGAACGGACAATAATCATATTGTAACACTGGGGGTGATTGGCCCCGTTCTTCAAGTTGCGCCGAATAGCAGCACGTCTACAGAAGCGACTTTTTATGGCGGCCCTGAAATTCCGGATTATTTAAGAGCATTAGCGCCCCATTTAGATTTGACCATTAACTATGGTTGGTTGTGGCCAATCTCCCAAGCCATCTTTTGGATCATGAAACATCTCTATCATTGGATCGGCAATTGGGGCTGGGCCATTATTCTCGTCACTGTCCTGATCAAATTATTATTTTATAAGCTGTCTGAGACCAGTTATCGTTCCATGGCTAAACTGCGTAAACTAGCGCCTAAATTAGAAGCCATTAAAGATCGCTATGGCGAGGATCGACAGAAACTCGGCAAAGCCACGATGGAACTGTATCGGAAAGAAAAAGCCAATCCTTTAAGCGGTTGCTTACCGATGCTGATTCAGATTCCGTTCTTTATTGCGCTTTATTATGTGCTGGTGGAGAGTGTCGCCTTCCGGCAAGCGCCTTTTATTGGTTGGATTCGGGATTTATCGGTGCATGATCCTTATTACATTTTGCCAATTTTGATGGGGATCACGATGTGGATTCAACAACGACTCACACCTACGCCTTCAGCTGACCCGATGCAAGCGCGAATCATGATGCTATTGCCGATCTTTTTTACGGTGTTTTTCTTGGCGTTTCCGGCAGGGTTGGTGTTGTATTGGTTGGTGAATAGTTGCTTGAGTGTGTTGCAACAATGGTGGGTGATTCGGCAGATGGATCGTAAAAGTAAATGAGTGGTTTATTTAACCCCCTCATCCGCCTATCGGCACCTTCTCCCACGGAGGGGAGAAGGCCCCACATCAAGCTTCAAGCGTTTCTTAACTCTGAGTCTTAACGCGTAGGCTAGCCCGCAAAAAAGCTAAATCTATGTTAAAAACCTCATCTACTATTGCTGCAATTGCCACTCCGCCAGGACAAGGCGGGATTGGTATTATCCGCATTTCAGGCTCTCAGGTTTTATCCGTCGCGCAAGCCATTTTAAAAAAATCTCTTCAACCCCGATTTACGCATTATGGTCCTTTCTTCGCGGCAGATGGCAGCATTTTAGATCACGGTATCGCGTTGTATTTCCCCGCCCCAGATTCTTTTACCGGCGAAGATGTTTTAGAACTGCAAGGCCATGGCGGCCCTATTGTTTTAGACTTAATCTTAAAAGAAATTTTTAAGCATGCTGTGGTTCCTGCCAAACCCGGGGAATTTTCCGAACGGGCATTTTTAAATGGCAAATTGGATTTAGTTCAAGCCGAGGCGATTGCTGACCTGATTGCTGCTCAATCCGAACAAGCCGCTAGATCTGCCCTCCGCTCTTTGCAAGGTGAATTTTCGGCTTACATCCAACAACTCGTCGAAGCCTTAACTCAGCTACGGGTTTATGTCGAAGCGGCGATTGATTTTCCCGATGAAGAAGTGGATTTTTTATCCGATGAACGTTTAACAACAAACCTTCAGCAACTCGCACAACAGCTGACGGAAATTCACCACCGTGCCCAACAAGGCTTAGTCTTGCAAGAAGGGTTTCAGGTGGTGATTGCAGGTTTACCGAATGCCGGCAAATCGAGTTTACTGAATCACCTCAGTGGGGAAGACACTGCGATTGTCACCGATATTCCAGGCACCACGCGCGATGTTTTAAATGTGTATCTCCAAATCGATGGATTGCCTTTACATATTACCGATACTGCAGGATTAAGGTTGACAGAAGATGTGATCGAACAGGAAGGAATCCGGCGGGCACACCAGGCTATCCAGCGAGCGGATTGTGTATTACTGTTACAAGATATCACTCAACCACAGACAGATTTACACGCTCTATTGCCACCTGAACTGAATCCGACCCATCAAATTACCGTTTATAATAAAATTGATTTGACGGGAGAAGCCCCTGCACAAGAAATACTAAATGAACAACATACGCTGATTAAATTATCTGCTAAAACGGGTGAAGGTTTAGGCTTGCTACGACAACAACTGAAATATTATGCGGGGTATCGACAAACGTCTGAAACCGTCTTCAGCGCCCGTCGTCGCCATTTAACGGCGTTAGAACAAGCACAAACCCATCTCAATCGCGCTCAAGATCATCTTAAAAATCGTATAGGCGAGTTGCTCGCTGAAGAATTGCGATTGACCCAGCAAGCTTTAGGGGAAATCACCGGCCAGGTGCTACCCGATGAATTGTTAGGACGTATTTTTAGCCATTTTTGTATTGGGAAGTGAGTGGAGGATTCGTTTCTTAGAGGCTGTTGTAAAAATCAAGAGTTTCCTCTGAAAGTTCGAATGCTTCGATGTCTTTTTTGGGTACAGAACCGGAAGCGTGCTGAAGAAAACGATAATGTGCATAGGATTCTTTCCAGTTTCTCTCTATGCTTCCTGCGTTAAAAAGAAATACCTTACTCATTGCCATCAAGGCTGGTGCAAAGTTTTGCTCTGCTGATAGACGGAACTGACGAATGCTCTCCTCTTTATCTTCTACAGTACCTCTACCTTGAAAATAACATACCCCCAACCAATATTGTGCTTCAGCATGACCTTTCTCTGCTGCTTTATGAAATAACTGAAAAGCCTCTTGAACATTTGTGTCTATAGTAGGACGCCATATTCTGCCAAAATAAATTTTTCCGAAATAGCATTGGGCATCTGGATCATCTTCCTTCAGTAAGATAGCATTCAAACAATAGACTGCATTTTCTTGTGCCTCCTTTTCAAAGTCAGAGGATTTACGATACTCAAGTTTTTTTACGCTTGTGTAATACTTCTTGGCCTCTGCTAGGTCTTTAGGCACATGAATTCCATTTTCATATAACCGTCCTAAGTGATACAGCCCGGGCCCATAGTTTTGATCCGCCGCTTGTTGATACAGTTGAAATGCTTTGAGCAAAACATCTTTCTGCTTAGCTTCTTCGTACAACACAGCCAAACGGGTCTGAGCTTCTGGCTCTGGATGATCTATCTCAATTGCCTTTTCATAAAAGCTCATCGCTTGTTTTAAATCAGGCCCTATTCCATCTTCATCTTCATCTTCATTGTCATTTTCCGCCTCCCATCCAAATTCATAGATCTTACCTAATTCCAAATACGCCAATTCACTGATTTTCCCTGCTTTCCCAGTAGCAGCTGTCTGGTAAAGCGCCGCTATTTTTTTGGGCGCTGCATGCAAACCTTTACTGTCACCTTTCTCATAGGTCTTGGCGAGATAATAGTTCGCTACTAAGTGACCCTTTGCTACTGCCTTCGTAAGCCATTTTTCAGCCTGTTTGAATGCGCCTTCATTTAGGGATAAGATGCCCAACTGAAGTTGAGCTTCAGTGATTTGGAAATTTTCGGCCAAATAGTGATACCATGACTTGGCAAGTGATACATTTGTGTCTCGCAGGGCAGTATTCGCTAACTCTAATAACTCTATGTTGGCTCGCTCTATCGACTGTATTAGCGCTTTTCCCTTTTCTTCCAGGGATTGCGAATCTAGGACTTGGGTAAGGAGGGTTGTGTCTGATTTATTTTTTTTGGGGGAGCCTTGGGAAGTTTTGCCGGAACTACTGGGATATTCTGGTTCTTTTCGCTTAAGTTTCTGCTCTGACATACACTACCCCTCTCATCATCTATACCAATTATCAAATCTTACCAAAAATTAAGGGATAGATAAACCTTTTTTTCTAAACTCTCCGTCGACGTGCTTGCTTGGGGTCCACTAATAGGGGGCGATAAATTTCGATACGATCCCCAGTTTTCAAAGGATACGACAAGTTCACAGGCTGAGAGAAAATCCCCACGCCAAACCGCGCCAAATCAATTTCTGGGAATTTTTGCAGCATGCTGGATTGGGAGAGCGCTTGCTGCACGGTAGTGCCAATAGGCAGCTGTAAGGTTTGTTCATCACAGTGTGTTGGCGTGGCGTAAACGACTGTGACGGTGATCATCCGCCGTATAGAGCATGGGCGCGCTGACAAAACACATCGACTAATTTATCGGCGACGGGGTGAAATACGGGCGAGAACATCATGCTCAATAGCTTATTATTAAATTCGAACTCCAAGTCCAAGCTGATGCGGCACCCTTCCGGAATTTCTTCAAACCGCCAGAAACCCTCTAATTGTTTGAAAGGACCGTCGATCAAACGGATTTCGATCAGTTTGTTTCCCTGTAAACGGTTGCAGGTGGAAAAAGATTTATGAAAACCGCCTTGAGCAAACTCCAGGGTCGCGCGAATTTCGTCTTCGGTCCGACTGATCACTTGGGTTGATTTACAAGCTGGCACAAATTGGGGATAATCCTCAATCGCATTGACCAAATTAAACATTTGCACAGGGCTATAAGCAATGATCGCATCTCGGTTAATAACTGTCATATTGGTACTCGCAGAAATTTAGTAGAATAATTTACGCTATGAACAAGCAGAATACAACCTCCAATCAGCGGGTGATTACCGTCAATCGCAAAGCCCGCCATGATTATTTTATCGAAAAACAGTTTGAAGCTGGCCTGGTGTTAGAAGGCTGGGAAGTCAAAGGGTTACGCGCGGGCGGTGTGCAGCTCAAAGACAGCTACGTTTTAATCAAACAAGGCGCGGCATGGTTGTTAAATGCGCATATTTCTCCCCCTAAAACGGTTTCAACCCATATTCACCCAGAACCTGAACGTACCCGCAAGCTGTTGTTACATCAAAGGGAATTGGATTTTTTAGCGGGGGCTGTGCAGCAAGAAGGCTATACGCTGGTTCCCTTGGATTTACATTGGAAGAATAATCGGGCGAAAGTGGAGTTTGGGTTGGCGAAGGGGAAGAAGTTATATGATAAGCGGGAAAGCGACAAGCAACGAGATTGGCAGCGCGAGAAAGCTCGGGTGTTGAGGCAGAGGTGAATACGATATAGCAACCAACCTATAACGAGAAGGATTTTGCTATTTCAGATATAAATATTACATCCATAGCTATTATAGATCGCAGCTTTTGATCATTCGTTAAAAATATATCACATTGACACATTTGCGCTGTAGCTACATGTATCGCATCAGGTAATCGAATATTGTTATTGTTTAACAAAGATTTGGCTCGTAAATGCGCTGCGTTTATTAATATGTCACGACTAATGGGAGCAACATATAAAACATCAGAAGACGACAATATATTTTTGTAATTTTTTTGGAGGTTTTGATTATCATCAGCAATAGGTTTAGTTAATACTTCAGCCAATGTAAGCTCGCTTGTGTAGGCTTTTAATTTTCTGGAGTCTATAAGTTCGAAAATTTTTGCTAAATTGGAGGCATATTCAGAAAATCCTTCTAACAAATAAATAAATATATTAGTGTCTAAATAAATATTCTTTTCTTGTGTTTTCTGAATCATTGCCACATGTCCCTTTCATTGCGGATAAATTTATCTACCTCTTCCGGAGATTTAAAACTACCTTGTCCTTTCCCCAAAAAAGAACCTAGGCTTGTGGTGCTGGCTTTAATGGCTGGATCAACTAAGACAATAACCTCCACTTGAAAGCCAGCCTTCAATAAAGGAGAATGGATTTCTAAGGTATTTTCCTTAACAATTGTCATTTCCTGTCGAATAGCTTGTACCATACATACTCCCAAAGTTTGAATAACCTATTTTGAGGCACGAGCCGATTTGCCAGCCAGCGACTCCGATAAACTCATTTCATTATATAAGCTTAGCCCCTACCCGGAGTTTTTTGTATCACCGCACTCTGCGCCTTTTCCTGCGCCAATTTCGCGACTAGCTCATATTTTTTCTTTTCTCGTAAGGTGGGCTCATATCCAATAATTGGAAAGTGCTGTAATTGCGCCGCGGCCCATACTGCCCATTGCATAAAATCTGTTCCAGACACGATTTCAATCCCCGGCCAGCCTTTCTCCATGGCCATCTCGACCAAGGCAATGGCCGAATTAAAAGATTGTTTGATGATCGTACCTTGGCCACCACTGCTTTCCTCTTCTTCTTCGGTCAGCGGCATTGCCTCCGGGTTGCCTGGCCCAAATAAATATTGCCCTGCCGAGGTGCTCATCGCTTCGCCGTAATCATGAATAACCCAGCCACTCATCACGCGCTTAAATCTTGGGATGATGGTTTCTTCCCAAGTGGCTTCACTGTTAATCACTTGGATATAGGGATATTGTGACAATAGGAATTTTACTTCAGCGGGGGTGATCGGCCGATTCCACTCCAGCTGCGGTAATTCAGTGCCAAACAGCCGCTCTTCCCAGAGATTTTGTAGAAAAAGGGCGGATTTATTGCTACTATTGTCAGATGTATAGGCCATTTAAAACTCTCTTTGCCATTCTTTAAGGCTTAATTATACCACAAACCCCAAGAACCTGATGGAAAATTTCCTACCCGAAACGCTGGTTTTATGGCTTACTCAGTATGGCAGTCTGGCTTTATTCTTCCTTTTAACCATTGGAATCTTCGCTTTACCCATTCCTGACGAAACACTCATGGTGTTCGCGGGCGCTTTAATCGCCCATCAAAAACTCGACTTGTTTCCCACTTATCTGGCAGCCATTTTGGGCGCTTGTTGTGGCATCACCCTCAGCTACATTATTGGCCGCACTGCCGGCGTGTATATCCTTAAAAAATATGGGGGTTGGGTTCGTATTACTGAAGCCAAAATGCAAAAAATTCATGAATGGTTTGAGAAAATCGGTCGGTGGGCCTTGTTTATCGGTTACTTTATCCCTGGAGTCCGTCATCTCACAGGTTATGCCGCTGGGATCAGCGCCTTAGCTTATCGCCAGTTTGCCTTATTTTCCTACTCAGGTGCAGTGATTTGGGCGGTGACTTTTCTGACCTTAGGCTATTTTTTGGGAAATCGATGGCCTTATATCAGTGCGCTTTTTGAAGAGAGTTGGACACTGTTATTAATTGCGTTGATTCCCTTACTGATCTTGGGAACGCTCTACTGGCGATTTAGAGTGAGAAAAAAGCGTCAAAGTTTTGTTGAAAAATAGTGTATCCATTCAGCACATCCTGAAGAAGGCTTTAACTTAAAAAGAAGCAGAAGGCGTCGTCCTTGCATGGATGCGGGGATCCAGAATACAAGGATGTAAAGTTTTGCTTTCCTGCAAACTGGATCCCCGCATCCATGCGAGGACGACGCCTCCTGCCTCATTTAAGCTCAAGCTTCTCTTAGAATGTGCTGAATGGATACAAAAATAAAAAATGCCATGCATAAAATTATCCACAATTTCTGTGGATAACTTTGTGGATATCACGTGAGCGATTATGCCCAAATGCCGAATTACGGGGCTCGTGATTAAATTGGCTAACAATTGTACAAATTTAATATTATCTTTTTAAAACAATAACTTATATAAGATATTTCTAAAACTTTTTAAAGAGTCTGCGCTAAGATTTTATAAATTCACGATCTGTCTTAAGCTGTGTATAGTGAGGAGTCGTTATGTTTACAGGTATCACGCAAGGTCTATTTCCAGTGACTCAACTTAATAGGGCCCCCAACCAACTCACCTACTCTATCGCGCTGTCGACATCACTGTTACAAAACCTTCAAATCGGCGCCAGTGTTTCGGTGGATGGGGTGTGCCA
Source organism: Gammaproteobacteria bacterium (assembly GCA_047601185.1). Lineage (GTDB taxonomy): Bacteria > Pseudomonadota > Gammaproteobacteria > JAURND01 > JAURND01 > JASGJS01. Next base: position 289,865 of record JASGJS010000001.1, read on the forward strand.
AACCGTCACGAATATCCAGGGGCAAGAGGTCACTTTTCAAGCCATCGCCGAAACATTACAGAAAACCACCTTAGGGGATTTACAGGTGGGACAACAGGTGAGCATTGAAAGAAGTGCGACGGTAGGGAGTGAGATTGGTGGGCATTTGCTCTCTGGACATATTTTCGGATTGGGGGTGGTGGCAGAAAGACGTGTCATTGAGAACAACTTGCGGCTGACTTTTCATGGTTCAGAAACGATGTTGGCGTATCTTTTTGAAAAAGGCTTTGTGGGGATTAATGGCTCAAGCTTGACAGTGAATGCGGTGGATCCTGCAAAACGGCTTTTCTCGGTGGATATGATTCCTCATACATTAAGCGTGACGGATTTGGGGCGTAAAGCGGTGGGAGATAAGGTGAATATTGAAGTCGATTCACTGACGGTTACAGTAGTAGAGACGGTTAAAAGGTATTTTTCAACAACTTCAAAACTGCCATTCGAATAAACACGCCATTACGCACTTGCTCTAAAATAATGGATTGAGGTCCATCCGCCACTTCTGAAGTGAGCTCCAGCCCTCGATTAATAGGCCCTGGGTGCATCACTAATGCCTTAGGGTCTGCAGAGCGCAGTTTATCGACCGTCAACCCATAATCCGCATGATAGGCTGCATCATCCAAATCAAGCGTGTCGATGCGTTCTTTTTGGATGCGCAACATCATCACCACATCAACCCCTTCAATCCCCGCTAATAAATTCTGTTCACAGTGGACAGTAGTCGCTGTCGGTAACAAAGACGCGGGTCCAACTAAACGGATGTCTTTTACGCCCAATTTTGTCAATAATTTGACGTTGGAATGCGCCACCCGCGAATGCCGAATATCTCCTACAATGGCAATTTTGAGTTGAGCGAAATCTGAAAAATGTCGAGATAAGGTGTAGGCATCTAATAAAGCCTGGGTTGGATGCTCTTGGCTGCCATTGCCAGCATTGATCACACTGGCCCGTTCTCCTAAATGTCGGGCAACCTTAAAAGGAAATTCTTCTTCTCGATGGCGAATCACGAAATAATTCACGCCCATGGCTTGTAGATTATCTACTGTATCTAACCATGTTTCGCCTTTGTGAATAGAAGAGGTTTGAAAATCAAAATTCATCACCTCAGCCCCTATTTTTTTAGCAGCTATTTCAAAAGAACAGCGCGTTCGCGTGCTATTTTCAAAAAAAAGATTTGCCACGACTTGATGTTTGGGCGACAAATCCGCAGATTTAGCGTGCGACGCTTGGTCTGCTACGACAAACACTTGTTGAATTTGCGCTAAAGAAAGATCGTCGATGGAAAGTAGGTGTTGTGGAAAAGTGATGGTCATTGAGAAAGCTCTCTTAATCCTGCTTCAGTGATAATTTTGGCTGCCCAACCGTCAATCTGCGTTTTCTGAACACGACGTTTTCCCAGTTGTGATAAATCGCGTTTGGCTTCCAAGGTCGTATAACGTTCATCCACCAGGTGTACGGGCAATTGCAGCTTATCTCGTAATTGATTAGCAAAATGTTTGGCTAATTTGGTGATACCGTGTTCTGAACCCGCTTCAGACAAAGGCATCCCCACCATGAGGATTTGCGGTTGCCATTCAGCGCACAGTTGTTCGATTTGATGCCAGTTCGGAACGCCCGCACGAGCGACTAAACTCGGCAGCGGTCGAGCCGTACCCGTGACCGACTGCCCCACTGCCACACCAATATGGCGTAACCCAAAATCAAATCCCAACACTAAAAAGTCAGGCATGTCCAATTTCAAAAGAAAGACGATTGAGATCAATGCCAAGCGTGGCAGCTGCTGCATACCACATGTCAGTTGCCTTATCTGTAGATTCTGGTTGTGGGGTATCTTCAAATAACGTCGCTTCACTAAACGGAGCGGTTAGCCACAGGTTTTCCATCAGTTCTTGGTCTAACTGGCCTGGACCCCAGCCTAAATAACCTAAAGCCACTCGCACATCTTTGAGTTTGTCTTTCTGGGCAATTTCTATTAAATCTTTTCGTGAAGAAGAAATGGTGATTTCCAATTGAGTCAGAGGGTGATTGGCCGTTTTGCGACGATGGCGGCGACGAATAATAAAACCCTGGTCGACAGCTAAAGGTCCGCCGCGATAAATCAAGGCGTTGTCCACTTCGTCTTCTGCATCAATGCTAAATTGCTGTAATAAATCTCCCAGTTTCAGGTGCTCTATCGGTTTATTAATCATAATGCCCATCGCACCTTGGGCATTAAACTCATAGAGATACACCACTGCTTTTGTACAAATGGGATCATCCATTTGCGGCATTGCAATCAAGAAAGTATGCTGGAAGGATTCGTATTGATTATTCATGTGTTTTTAAAGTAAATAAACGAAATGGTAACTTAGATCGTGTCGGAAGGTCAATTCGTATGGTAATATAAGGGCTGTTTCTTCAAAATCAAACATTTTATGAATTCCACTCCTACTATCGCTCTGATTGGCACCGGAAATATGGGTGGTGCGATCATTCAAGGCTTAATCGCTGCCGGCACGTCGGCTGATCATCTATGGGCTAGCGGCCCTGAAGTCGATCAGCTCAACGCACTCCATCAAAAATATGGATTACATATCACCAGCGACAATCAAGCGGCTGCCCGCGCTGCAGATATTATTATTCTCGCCATTAAGCCCCAAATTATTTTATCTATTGCTGCAGAATTGTCTGGCGTCATGGCTGAACATCAACCGCTGATCATTTCGATTGCAGGAGGCATCACCGAACCCGTGTTGCGTCAAGCATTGGGTCACCCCTCCCCTGCTATTGTGCGCGCTATGCCCAATACCCCCGCCATGATTGGAGAAGGCGCGACAGCTTTGTTCGCTAATCCTTTCTGCTCTGAATTGCATAAACAACAAGCCCAAAGCATTTTTGCAGCCGTGGGCACCACGGTTTGGCTAGAACAAGAAGACTTGCTCTACGCCGTTACCGCTTTATCGGGCAGTGGCCCTGCTTATTTTTTCTTATTGCTAGAGGCTTTAGAACAAGCTGCCGCGGCCATGGGTTTATCCCCCGAATTAGCGATACCCTTGATACAACAAACGGCCTTGGGCAGTGCTAAAATGGCATTGGCCAAACCGCATGCCGTGGCGCAATTACGCCAAGCCGTCACTTCTCCACAAGGCGGAACTGAGCGCGCATTAAACGTATTGGAAGCGGGCGGATTTCGTCAGCTCGTCCAAACCGCTGTAGAAGCTGCTCGCGATCGTTATATTGAATTAGGTCATTGATTATGTTTACAGATGCCGGATTATATTTAATTCAAACCTTGTTTGATTTTTATATTTTCGTTTTTATCTTGCGTTTTTTATTACAAACTTTGCATGCGGATTATTTTAATCCTTTATCGCAATTTGCTTTGAAATTAACGCAAGGGGTTGTGCGTCCTTTTCAAAAAATTATTCCTGATATTAAAGGCATTGATTTAGCCGTTTTGCTGATTATTTTTTTGTTAGAAATCATTAAACTCAGTATTCCTTTGCTCGTTAAGCTCACGGCATTTCCTAATGTGGGCGGGCTGTTATTATTAGCGCTCGTGAGTATGATCAAAGAATTTATGGTGTTTTATTTTTATATTATTCTGGCCAGAGTTTTGATGAGTTGGTTAGCCCCTACGCATCATAATCCTGTGCAGTTTGCTTTGGTGCAGCTGACAGAACCCTTGCTCAAACCGATTCGGCGGATCATTCCTTTAATTGGTGGATTTGATCTTGCGCCCTTAATTGCCATTATTGTGTTGCAAGTGTTGCAATTATTACTGATTGAACCTCTATTAGACTTTGCTATTGGGTTGATCTTATAACTAATTTCAAATGCCGATAATAGCTGCCCTCTGCTTGAGCCACCGCCACAATAAAACCTACCCGACCATCCAAAAATCCTTTCTGCAAAATATAGCCTTTAATAAAAGCCCATAATCCATGCCCCATCGCTTTCAGCACGCTACTGCGTTGGCCTTGTTGAAATCGCATTTGCGCCGAAAGAGTGGAATAACGATTCAACCGTTCTAACATGTCTTCTATCGAGACATAGGTCTCATGATAAATGCACCCGGTCAATTGGCCACTCACCCCAGAGACTTGGACACTTTCATGCACGACATTATCGCTAAATCGGCCGCGTGCTTTTCTAAATAACCGAATGACTTTATCCTGACCCGGCTCACCATGGTGTAGCCAGTGACCGAAAAATTGATTCTTACGCGGCACATAAAAAGCATCAAATGGCGTCGCCATGGCCCGTTGAATTTCTGGCTGTAGCGTCGCATCTATCCATTCATCTGCATCTAAAGACAAAATCCAGGGGCCTTGTGCTTTATCCAAAGCGCGGTTTTTCTGCTGACCATAGCCAGGCCAATCGGTTTCAAAGACATGAGGGGTAAATTCCCGACAGATTTTGACGGTATCGTCTGTGCTACCTGAATCTAATACAATGATTTCATCGGCCCATTGGACAGAGGTCAAACAACGGCGAATGGAAGCGGCGGCATTTTTAGTGATGATAATAACACTTAAAGTATTCATGGGATTTGCGGGTTTTGAAAAATCATATTATAGTCAGGTACTCCTTAACTGCAACTGAATCCTATGCAAGCCTTACTGGTGAAATTAACTTCGATGGGTGACTTGATCCATGCCTTACCGGCAATCACAGACGCCGCTCGTCACATTCCCGGCCTCACCTTCGATTGGGTGATTGAGAAAAATTTTGCGGAAATTGCCACTTGGCATCCCGCCATCCGCCGCATTATCCCGACTTCACACCGTCGCTGGCGTCGACAATGGTGGCAACAAACGTCCTTGGGCGAAATGCGTCAGTTTATGAAAGCCCTACGCGAACAACGCTACGATAAAGTGATTGACGGCCAAAATTCCCTCAAAAGTGCGTTGGTAATGTTTATGGCACGCGGCCCACGTTATGGTATGGACAAAAAATCCAGTCGCGAATGGATCGCGCATCTTGCCCATCAAAACGCTTATTTTGTCAATACACATTTACATGCCATTTTGCGATTACGATTACTGTTTGCGCAGGTTTTTGGCTATGACTATCAAGACAGCCCACCGGATTTTGGCATTAACCAATATACTTTTCCTGCCCTGCCTGTTGAAATTGCGAAACCTTATGTGGTGTTTATTCACAATGCCAGCTGGTCATCTAAATTATGGCCAGAAAGTTATTGGCGAACGCTGGCTGAAACAACGCAACAAGCCGGTTTATCAGTGGTTTTACCTTGGGGCAATGCCGCGGAAAAACAACGCGCACTCACGATCGCAAAGGATTTATCTCACGTACACGTATTGCCGTTTTGTTCTCTGTCACAGCTGGCGAGAGTTTTGATAGATTCTGTGGGTGCTGTGGGGGGCGATACGGGTTTAGGCCATTTAGCTGCTGCTTTAAAAGTCCCTAGCATCAGCTTATATGGTTCAACCCGCAAAGATTTAATTGGCACATTGGGAGAAGATCAACATCATATTGTCTCGCCTTTTTTGTGTATTAATTGTCATCGCAAACAGTGCAATTATCAAAGTCAATTACATGATGAACCGCTTTGCATGCAAGCGATTTTCCCTCAACAAGTATGGCAGCAAATGCAAACTATTTTAACCTGTTGAGTTTTTAATATGTTTAAACCATTCCACAAAACTTTCATCTTCCAGCGCATAAGTTCCTCGACTGGACTGCCAAATAAAGCCTTGTTCACGTAAACTTTGTATAGCCGTTTGTACCGATGAAATCGCCAAATTGGATTCCTTGAGCACCTGTTTATAATACCGCATAGCTTCTTCAGAAAAGGGTGACCACATGACACCTTTTTCGATCAATGCCCTCAAAATGGCTTGATGCAACGGTGGCAATTGATAAAAACTATTGGCAAATTCTTCCCAAATCTGACTACGCCAAATAAAGGTATCGTGTTTTAACAAATCAGAAAGCGCGCTTGCGTCATGGTTAATCGCAACGCGACCAATGATCTGTCTCAATATTTCTGGTCGATAGCCGATAAGTTGAAAAGCTTCCCAGATAGCTTCTTGAGTAAATTGATTATTTGCGGCCAGCGATTGATTCACTTTCGTGGTAAAAAAATCAATATAATCTTCTCCCAGCAATGGGAAAGCAGTAATTTCCGAACCAAAAAAAGGCTGGTCCTTTTTGATCACTAATTGAGCCAGCTTGTCGCGATTAGACCCTGTTAACACTAACATTAATCTGGGTGTTTTAAGCGGAATATTCATCTGATCACGCGCTGACTTAAGCGCAAACATTGCATTGAGGCCATTTTGTGTCATAACCGCATGTTGTGCTTCATCAATCATCAGTAAAATAGGTTTTGTTGAGAGTTGCGCAAGGTCGTTTAATAAATCGACCAGTGTTGTATTCTCTGGCAATCCTGGTTTTGAGAAATCCAATTCCAATGTTTTAAGGATAACCATTTTTGCCTGAACTTTTTGGGCCAATTTAGCTAATTTGCCTTTTTGTTGAGTCATGCTGGATTTTATGGCCTCTGTGATCAACAAAAAGGGATCAGCTTGTTTATCCCCCCATAAATCGACATAAATCACTTGCCAACCCCGGGTCTTAGCTTCTGGAATCAGATCATTGATCAAGAATGTGCTTTTCCCCACTCGACGGGGGCCTGCCAAAAACAATCCCGAAGTGGCATTGGCTATGCCTTTGCCTTGTAAACTGTCGCAATAAGCTTGCGCCAGATGGGCTCTTCTAAAAGTGAGTTCGGTGAGCATATCAGTCTCTTATGGTGAATTACGTTAAATTACATAATTTACGTATTTTGACATAATTCTCCATAAATCTCAATATTTGCTTTCCTATTGAGTGAAATCATGTGCACAGGGGGGATTTATAGACAATGGTTTTTATGGCCGCTTATAGCCTATTTATAACCGGCCATAAAAATCGGGCACAATAAACCATAAAAACAAAGAAATTATTATGAATGAACGAGAAGAGCTGCAGCCATTTTACTAGATGATGAATGTGATGAGACAATGTTGCCGAAAGCGGTTTGATAGAGTTAAAACGGGATTGGGGTGAACGACGGGACTCGAACCCGCGACAACCGGAATCACAATCCGGGGCTCTACCAACTGAGCTACGCTCACCATGAATGGCGTGCCCGGAGGGATTCGAACCCCCGACCCTCAGCTTAGAAGGCTGATGCTCTATCCAACTGAGCTACGGGCACTTACGGGACTTATTTATGGTCGGGGTAGAGGGATTTGAACCCCCGACATCCTGCTCCCAAAGCAGGCGCGCTACCAGACTGCGCTATACCCCGGCTGAAAATATAGGGGGTTTATGATAGTCAGTCTCTGGTGATTGGTCAATGGTTTCATGCGATTTTATGCCGCTACACCGACCTGAACGCATTTGTTTCTTCAATTATCTCTATATCATCCCGGTCATTACTTTCCACAGGTTCAGAACTGAGAAGAGCCTTCTTAGATGCGCGCAGAGGCGCATCTTGGTATGGATACCCATAGTCAATACCGCTCCTCTCATCAGGCTTTTCCTTAACTACATTGTGATTGTTTGTCAAACATACTGTTGGTAATAAATGAATCAAACCTGTCAAAAAGCCATAAAGCGCCCATTTTGCTCTATTTAACCTACTGGTTTCCTGTTTTTTGCCATTATAAATTTGTTCAATTTCGGGCATTAATTTCGCAGAATGATAGGCTTGCGCCCCCGCTCTAGCCAAAATTGCAGCGGCACTTCCTATTAAGAAAAGCATTAATACCGTCACCCCAATCATAGCATTCGCATGATGATCACCAAAAAAATCCGCAATTTTCCTAAATTGATTCGATCCTAGGCAATTAGAAAATTTATTCAAAGATTGTACGTGAAAATGATCATGAGCTAACAATAATGCGCTATAACCTAAAATGACTACAGAAGCAGACAGACAAGCAATATTTTGACGAGATCTGTCTATTTTTAATAAAGATTCTTTTACTATTTGCTCTTTTAAAGGAAAATTCTTACCTTCTTTCTCTTTATCAAACTCATAAAATCTAGGGTGATACAACAATGTAGCGATGAGTGGAAAAAATATCCCTATACCTAGTTTTAAGCCACCTCTCCAGCTTGATTGAGAAAAAAACTTTTTAGTGTTTTCAGCCTCTATTGCACATTCTGTAAGAAAACTTAGATCTGATGCCTTTTTTGCGGAATTATTTTCTTTTAATTTTTTCTGTTCTGCTCTAGCTTGAGTTGAGGAGTATTGACCGACCAGATCAACCTCATCCCATTCTGTCTTTTCTTCAGGCGTCTCAGTAACCGATTCTACATATGCCTTTTGTATCTGAGGTTTGGTTTGGGGCATTATTTCTTCCACCTTGGTTCTCTGCGATGAAACTTCACCTTTTTTTTGACTCATCATTCACCTCCACTAGATCAATTGATACTCTGCTTTGATTCCTAACTGTTGTCTCGTTACGATGGGCTCCAGATTAAAACGGGAATGCTGGTGAACCAAATAACTGCCTGTGAGGTAGCCTAATACGCTGCCCACAAATACATCAGAAGCGTAATGTTTATTGAAATTGATACGCTCCAAACCCACTAAAGTGGCTAACCCATACGCACTGAATTGCACTACAGGGTTGGTGGGGTATTCATGCCCGATGACGCTCGCAATGGAGAAAGCGACGCCTGCATCCCCACAAGGCATGGATAACTTCTTATTATTACTCGAAAAACTCGGGCCGTCAAATTGATTAGGAGTGGTGTCTGTCACTGGCCGATATCGATGGAGGCTATATTTGAGGATTTGGATCATGGCGCCGCTGAGCGCAACGCTTTCTAAACTCAATAAGGCAGTTTCTTGTAGATGAGGATTTGAGGCAACACCGCCTAAGAGATAGCTGCCTGCCACGACAGGCAGCATGACTTGCCAATGTCCCAAGGGTTGCACGACTTGCGAAACCGCATCGGTGGTGAGGGAACGCCAGGTTTGAAAGAGATCGCGGATTTGGCCGTCTAAAGCGAATAACACACCGCCGACACTTACAATATAAGCGGTATTGACCCAATCTGTGGGGGTAAATTGAGCGGGGGCGATTAGAATGTGGCCAAAGTCTGAAAAATAACCGGCCCAGTATTCACTATTTTCAACAGAAACGGGTGAGGTGCCCGTCAACGCGAGCGCTGACAGGCTAAAAAAGCAGCAAATAAATCCTAAAATCCTTAAAAAAAACTTCCTGAAAATAAATGATCCCTCATGTTTTTTGGTCAAAAATCACCCTTCTAAACTAAGCAGGGCGATATCCTCTAGACTTTAGCCATTTTTGAAGTTTTTGCTTCCGAGGCCTTTACTTTCAATGGCGGTGAACTAAGAGGGAACACTTAAAAGCTCGGTGTGGTGCCTTCTCCCCTTTTTTGTGGGAGAAAGTGCCGATAGGCGGATGAGGGGGCCATACAAGCTTTTGATTTAAAAAGCCTTTTACCCCTCATCCGCCCTATTCGGGCACCTTCTCCCACAAGGGGAGAAGGCAACAGCTCACCACTCCAAGCTTCATAGCATTACCACCTTATCAGCTCTTAAAGTACTTTAAAGTCTAAGTCCTTTATTTGCATGAAATTCATGAAATTGCTCTTCTGAAACTTCCTGCATTTTTTTGGGAAGAAGCATGTCAAAAATTGCTAATAATACTACAACCGACGCCCCCAATGCCAAAGCCTGCACATTGCCCATACCTAATCCTTCTTTCAATCCTATGAAAGTTCCCAGGCCTGCAAGCGTTGCGACAACAGCTTTTTCAGGTGAATGATTCTTTTCGGGAAATGAAAGATCTTCTTGAATGTGGTTAGCTTGTTGAGCTTTCGCATTTTTTTCTGCTAAAGCTGCTGTTGTTTTGGGAGCTTCTGCAGCTGCCTGAACTTGTTCAGGTGTCGGTTCTGGTGGCTTTGTCCACATAGGCGCTGGCTGTGCTTTATCAGCGTCAGCTTGAACAGCAACAGGTTTTTCAACTTCAGGGGCTACGGTCTCAGCTTTCGGTTGTGCTGGTGCTGGCTCACCCATCATTTCGATTTCATATTGAGCTTCAGGTTCAGATTTAGGCACTTGATTTGGGTCAATTTCCTTAAATAGCTTGGCCAACCCTCTAGCAAATTCATACCGATCTTCTTCAAGTTTTTGAGCATCGATTGCAGCTTGTGTCTCGGGATCAAGTTCTTCGCTGATTGAGGGCATTGAATTAGGATCCCAATTTTCTAATTTTAAAGCAGGTGGTTGTTCTGCTTGCACAACTTGGGCTTCATGCTCATCCGCTTCTGTAGCATCTTCAATGACGACGCTCGATTGAGTTAAATTTTCTACTGAATTCGCCATATCGACAAATGCCTGATTTTCTTTTTCATGTTCGGCTTTTCTCACAGCTTTAGCTTGTTCTTTAGCAATTTGCTCAGCTTGACCTGCTTCAGCTTCTTCGAATAAACCATTAGCAAGTCCAGCAAATTCTTCATCTACAGTAGGATTCGAATTGTAGTACGCCTTCTTTAACTCTTTTTCTGAAAGAGTTTTGCTGTCGGCTAGATTCGCCGTAAAATCTTCGCCTTGCTCAGCCAGTAATTCATCTAAAATATTAATTTTCTTTGCCTGCTTGGGATCTTCAGCAAAAAGCTCATCTTTTTCATATCCTGCAACCAATGCTTCAAGGGTGTTATTTTGCGCTTTCTCGTTTGCCATAATGATTTTCTCTAAAATTTATATTAAATAGGAAATTTACCGCCCAAATCTTTTAAACTGATCAACCCGTTTTTGCATGGAATCGACTTCCTGCTGTGCTTGCTTCACTTTGTCAGCAGTCGTACGCTGACTTAATAAACTTTGTCCCAATAAAGGAGCAGCTTTGGTCTGTTGACGTTTTTGATTGGCTTTGTCTAAATTTTGAACGTGTTGATACACTTGATTTTGCGCATGCGCTTCTTCTCGCGCGGCATCATAAGTTTTTTCAGCTTTGCCGACAACAGTTTTGGCTTGGGTTGCTTGTTGCTGCAAAGTAGCTAAACGCTGTGCAGGTGAAACGTAAGCAGTTGCTAACAGTTGATCTTTCTGATGGAGCAAGTTAGAGCGCAGTTGGGTAAAATTCTGCACAGCTTTTTGCGCGGCATTGATATTTTTTGCGATGGGTTCTTGCTTAGCTTTTGATAAGGCTTTGTCAGCGTTTAACTTAGCTTGAAATAACTTGGGATCATATACTGCCGTATTGACATCTGCCATGTCGTAAGTCATCGATTTGCGTTGTTCACCTAAACGGTTACCACTTTCCAGCGTTTTGGAGATGAGGGTTTCTTTTTGTTGATTATAGGCGGATACTGCATCACGAGCGGCTTGCATATTTTCTGCTGTGGGTTGTGCTTGTGCACGTTTAATTTGAGCTTCCGCTTCACATTTGGCTTTAAATAAATAGAAATTAAAATGGTCACTGTTGATATCTAATAAATCATTGGAAGCCTTATCTCTAGCGCTGGGCTTAGGGCTACTAGCGGCCGGTTGTTTTTGCTTGATGCATTGATCTGCTAATTGTAAAAAGGCATCGCGTGCTTGGGTGGCTTGAGCAATTGATTGCGGATTGCGACTTGCCTGTGCTGCTTGAATGCTTTCAATGGCCTTGACGCGCGCAGCAAATAATTCTGCGTTAAAGGCATTACTACCGGGATTGCAAAGCTCATTTAAAATGGCTTGTCGTTCAACTTTTTCTTTGTAGTGTCGATAGGCATTTTGGGCTTCAAACTCTTGATCTGCTGCTTTTTTAAACTGTATTTCAGCTTTGCTGAGGTCTTCTTCACTTTTTTTAACGCGGGCTTCAGCAGTTTTTAAACGTTCGGGACTCACTTCTTCTTTGCTGGTTAGAGCACTGTATTGCTTTTCCAATTTTGCTTGGAGCGCTTGCTGATCATCAGAATAACCTTTCAGACGTTCTAATCTTTTTTGCAGTTCAGCATCTGGAGTGGTTTTGGCCATTGTTCACCTCTATGAATAGTCGGATAACTTGCTTTTTTATACCGGTATCAGTCATTATATGGTGCTTAGCTTAACAAAATATTAGCGCTATGTATTATCTTCAATTTTATGTCCCCCCTTCTCACTTAAAAGCCGTCAAAATAGCCTTGTTTGCGGCCGGTGCGGGCAAAATCGGCGCCTATGATCAATGCGCCTGGCAAACCTTAGGAGAGGGCCAATACCGGCCTTTGCCGGGAAGCCAACCCTTTGCGGGAACCCAAGATCAACTCTGCCATGAAGCAGAGTATAAAGTGGAAATGGTCTGTGCGGAAGCGGTTTTATCCGAGGTTATCAGTGCCTTGAAAGCCAGCCATCCTTATGAACAACCGGCGTATTGGGTAATGAAAGGATTCCCTGCAAATGGCGACTAAGTTAGGTCGCTTTATCATTACCCGCCCTCTTCACCAAGCTGAAAACTTAGGGCGCGCCATTCAGGCCTTAGGGGGAGAGCCCCTCTATTTTCCAACTTTAGAGATTGAATTTTTATCGAACTGGGTGGATATATTAGAGCACTCGTTTGATAACATTGTGTTTGTCAGCGCCAATGCCGTGCTGGCTGTGATGCCGCATTGGGCTAAGCTCAAAACCGCTCCTCACGTTTTCGCGGTTGGCAGTGGTACTGCGCATAGGTTAAGTCAGAATGGAATATCCGCCACCCTCCCCTCTCAAGGTCAATTTCATAGTGAAGGATTATTGGCGTTATTTGCTCAACAAATACTTCCTCACCAATCCATTTTAATATTTTCTGGGGAAAATGGCCGGACTTGGTTAGCCGATCATTTAAGACAGGCTGGAGCGGTTGTTGAACAAGTGGCGGTTTATAAACGTCAAAAACCGGCAATAGATATGACTTTATTAACCGCTCAAACACAACCTATTGCAGCGATTATCTGCTCTAGCGCCTCGAGTTTACAACATTTATGGGAAATGGTTGGACCCGAAAAACAAGCTTGGTTATGCGAACAACAACTGGTGGTGATTAGCCCAAAAATGGTGGCATTAGTGCAAGATTTAGGGTTTAAAAAAATGCCTTGGGTGGCTGAAAATGCCAGTGATGCGGAAATTATTAAGGTGATTGAAAAGGAATGCTTCGCATAGGGTTTAATAGCGGGCAAGCTGCCCGCGCTCCCGGGCTCGAGCTATCTAAAGCCTCGCGCCGTTCTCTCACTTCTTGAGTAATAAAGCTAAAGCAATGATCGCCAATCCGGCAAACCCAATCAAGCTCCAAATGGGGATGCTTAATCCCAATACTGTCGTCACTTGACTACAATTATCCGCGCTTTTTAAAAAAAAGTTCAACGCTTGCTGGAAGGGAAAATGCTTTAACACGTATTGATAGCCAGGGACACACACCTGCACCGCTTGGCTAGGATGTTGCTGAATCCAAAGGTGGCGTATCGCCAAAGCTATGCCTAACGTTGCAAATACAAAGCCGAATAGCGCGTAGATTCTTCTACCCCACTCTCGAGGGTGATGCACCGCTGCGAGCAAAAAAATCAGCCCACAACCGATAAAAGCCGCGCGCTGTACGACGCATAATGGGCAAGGCTGTATGCCTTTAACATATTGTAAATAATACCCTATGCTAAGCAGGAGTACGCTCAGCCCGCAGGCCGTCAGATTTAATCCGCGATTTGATAAAATTTTCATGGTATTCTATTCGTAAAAACGTAAATGTACTCAGCATGAATTTTCCACCTCGACGTCGAGGTAGTAGCGATATGCAAACATTAAGTCCAGATTCTACCTGGCTTATCGATGAATTCAAAGTACTGTCTCTATGATGCACTATCTCTATGCTTTTTGCGTTGCACTGCTGGCCGGCTTTGTCGACGCCATTGCCGGTGGTGGCGGGCTGATTCAACTGCCGGGATTGATTTTTTTATTTCCGCAAGTCCCTATCGCCTATTTGCTGGGCACTAATAAATTAGCCTCGAGTAGTGGCACTTTAATGGCCAGTTATCACTTCGCGCACACCTTACATATTCGACTCAAAACCGTGCTACCGGCCATTGTCGCGGCCTTCCTATTTTCATTATTGGGCGCGCATACCGCCACCCAAATTGATAACGAAATCCTCAAACCCATTGTTTTCATTTTATTATTGGGAATTGGCGGTTACGTTCTTGTCAAAAAAAATTTGGGGCTGCATCCTGTACCCAAATCTCATACCGCTGTGCAATTGGGGATTTATTTTGCCCTCATCGGGATGGCCTTTGGCTTTTATGACGGCTTTCTCGGCCCAGGCGTCGGCAGCATGTTAATTTTTATTTATATCGGCTGGCTCGGTTGCGATTTTCTGCATGGGTCGGCCTATGCCAAATTAACCAATCTGGCCTCCAACGTTGCCGCTATGTTGTATTTTGGGTTTACCCATCATATTTTTTATAAGCTGGGGCTGTTAATGGCGGTAGGGAATGTGATAGGCAATTTATTTGGGGCTAAGTTAGCGATTAAAAAAGGCTCGGGGTTTGTGCGGGTGGTGTTTTTGGTGGTGATTATTGTGATTTTGATGAAGTTGTGGGAGAGCTTAATGATGCGGTTGTGAGCCGAAAAACGCTTTGTCATCAGAATGTTAGGCAACTAGCCAACTCGCTATTCGGTAAACACCGAATCGGTGGTTACCGAATTAAGCCTAAAATAAGTTATCTCAGGACGCTGTACAAATCCAAATAAATTATTTTGATTTACACAGAAATCTGTCTTATACTTTGTGTAAATTTAAATAATTTTAGGTGGAAAATGCGATTTCAACGAGATGCGGCCGTCACTTTAAGCCAGGCAGCGGAAAAATACCCTGTCGTAACCCTGGTCGGGCCCCGGCAAGTCGGTAAAACGACGTTGGCACGGATGACATTTCCCGACAAGCCTTATGCCAATTTGGAAAACCCTGATCTATTAGCGTTTGCCGTAAATGATCCCAGGGGATTTTTAAACCAATTTCCGCAAGGGGCCATCTTGGATGAAATTCAAAATGCCCCTTTGTTGCTCTCTTATATTCAGGTCATGGTCGATGAGCGCGCTCAGAATGGAATTTTTATTTTAACGGGCAGCCACCAATTTGACTTAGGTCATGCAATCAGCCAATCCTTAGCGGGAAGAACTGCTGTTTTATCTTTATTGCCATTCTCCATAGCAGAATTAGCCGCGGAACAAATTGATCTCAGTCTAGATGAATATTTACTCAAAGGTTTTTTGCCACGCGTTTATGATCAGAATTTGAATCCTCAAGATGCTTATCGCAACTATGTGAAAACGTATTTGGAACGGGATGTCCGCCAAATTTCTAGGGTACATGATTTATTGTTGTTTCAGAAATTTCTAAGACTTTGCGCTTCTCGGGTGGGATGTGTCTTAAATCAAAGCAGTTTAGCCAATGATGTAGGCGTGTCTACGACCACTATTCATCAATGGTTGGCAGTATTAGAAGCTTCCTATTTGATTTTTCGAATTCAACCGTATTTTGAAAATTTCGGCAAACGCGTCATTAAATCTCCTAAATTATATTTTTTTGATGTGGGCCTTGTCAGTTATTTAATTGATATTGAAACGACGACACAGATGTCGCGAGATCCGCTCAGAGGTCATTTAGTCGAAAATCTCGTTGTATTGGAGTTGATTAAAGCGAGAATTAATCAGGGATTAGAACCTAACCTCTATTTTTTTCGCGATAGCCATCAAAATGAAGTTGATCTTATTTATAAGCGCGCGCATGAATTGATCCCCATTGAAATCAAATCAGCCCAGACTTATAACAGGAGTTTTTTGAAAAATTTGCAGCATTTTCAATCTCTAGCGCCCGAGCGTGTTCCCACCGGGTATTTAATTTATGCGGGAGAATTAAGCTACAAAGTGGATGGTTTTCAGTTGTTAAATTATAAACATCTGATGCAAGTGATAAATTAGTCACTGGCATCTAGTGAAGATTCTCGTAAATAAAATCTTTCTGGATTGCTTCGTTGCGCGAAAAGCATGCGCGCCTCGCAATGACGCCCCCGTAAGTTTGATGCTTATATTCAGAAACTGTACGAAAAAATTACTCGCGCCAGCGACAAATTAAGCTTTGACGACGTGCCCGTTGATATGGTGGCTAATATTTCCAAGATCATCTTCTAATAACAAATACCCTCGATGATCCACCCCATTCACTCTCCCTTGATAGCGGTTGTCACCTTGCTGCAAGGTAATTCGCTGATCCTTGAGATAATCGTATTGAGCCCAAAGCGGTAAAAAAGATTGCCAACCCGATTGTTGATATTGATTGAGCGTTGCGATGAGTTGCTCCAATAGACTGGCGATGAGAGGATTTCGATCGATTGCCTTGCCCGTGATCAATTGTAATGATGTCCAAGATTGTGGGATGGTCTCAGCTGACGTCATATTGACATTGATGCCCATACTAATAGTCGCGATTTGATGTGGCCCCAATTCAATTAAAATGCCGGCGAGTTTCTGATTGCGCCAATAAATGTCATTAGGCCATTTAATTTTGAGTGCTGGAGCACCGTGTTGGGTGAGCGCTTGGATCACAGCGAGGCCCACCGCCAAACTGAGGCCTTGTCGCTGGGTGAAGGATTGAGGAAATTGCCAACGCAGTGAAAAATAAATATTTTGAAAGGCAGGTGCGTACCACACGCGCTGATGCTGTCCACGTGCCTGCGTTTGCTCTTCCGCTAAACACAGTAAAGGGCAAGCTGTGAGCGATTTTAAATGATCAATGGTGGAGGTTGTGACGCGAACAATTTCAATGGGAATGGCTTGCGCAGTTGGCGTGCTTAAATCGTGTTGAATGATTTGAGCACTGAGTGGAATCACACTAAGCGGCTGCTAAACCAGGCTCAACAAACGATACCGGCAAATTCGCCATTTTATCCAACGTTACGATTTCCCAAGCATCACGATCCGCTAATAAAGCACAGCGCAGTTGATGATTGAGATGATGGCCCGGTTTATAACTGGAAAAAGCCCCAATCACGCTATGACCCAACAAATACAAATCGCCAATGGCATCGAGCATTTTATGCCGCACAAATTCGTCAGGATACCGCAAGCCTTCTTGATTCAAGACTTTTTCATCTCCTAATACCACCGTATTTTCAAGGCTAGCACCTAACGCTAACCGGTGTTTCTTTAAATTTTCATAATCTGCCAAAAATCCAAAGGTGCGAGCGCGACTAATTTCTTGAATAAAAGAGGCTTGGGTAAATTCTAAGGTCAAGTCTTGAGTGCTGCGACGAATCAACGGATGCACGTAATCAATACTCACCGAAAATCTAAAGCCTTCATGCGGCTCTAATTTTGCCCATTTATCTTCCATTTCCACAATGATCGGCTTTTTAATCCGCAAAAATTTCTTAGCTTCAAATTGTTCAACCACACCAGCGGTTTGAATTAAATTGGCAAAATGTTCGGCGCTGCCGTCCATCACAGGGACTTCACCTGCCGCTAAATCGATATAGGCATTATCGATGCCTAAACCCGCGAAGGCTGACAATAAATGCTCTACGGTGGCAATCGAAACGCCATTATGACTTAAACAAGAATTTAAGCGGGTGTCGCCAATGTGGGTAGTTAACGCGGGGATGGCCACCACTGGCGTTTGATCAATGCGTCTGAATACAATGCCAGTATTCTCAGGCGCAGATTGTAAATTGAGCTGAATCATTTCACCAGAATGAATCCCTATTCCGGCAGTTTGTACGGACTGCTTTAAGGTGCGTTGTTTTATCATCTACTAATCTTCTTCTTGTCGTCTCAAAAATGCGGGGATGTCTAAATAGTCAATATCTTTTGCGGCTAATTCAGTGGCAACTTTTGGCATGGTTTGCTTACGGATCACCGTGGGGCGTTCCAGTGTATGGTAATCAGGAGTCCCTTCATTTTTGCTGGTTTCCGTCAAAGGAACCGAAGGTTGTAAAGCGGCACGCGCTGGAGATTGTTGGCCTTTGCCTAAGCCAGTCACCACCACTGTCACACGCAATTCATCAGTCATTTCAGGATCGATCACTGTGCCTACCACAACGGTTGCGTTTTCTGAAGCGAACGATTTAATCACTTCACCGACAGCCTCAAATTCGCCGATGGACATATCCAAGCCTGCGGTAATATTGACCAACACACCGCGGGCATCGTTAATATCGATATCTTCTAATAACGGGCTGGAAATAGCTGCTTCTGCCGCTTCACGCGCCCGATTTTCTCCAGCGCTGACACCGGTGCCCATCATAGCCATGCCCATTTCGGACATGACGGTGCGCACGTCAGCAAAGTCGACATTGATTAAGCCAGGGCGCGTAATCAATTCGGCAATGCCTTGCACAGCGCCCAATAAAACATTATTGGCGACTTTAAATGCATTCAGCAAAGTAATATTTTTACCCAACACTGTGAGTAATTTATTGTTAGGAATGGTAATTAAGGAATCGACATGCTGAGATAAGCTGTGAATACCTTGTTCAGCCACTAATAAGCGCTTACGACCTTCAAATGCGAAGGGTTTAGTAACAACCGCTACGGTTAAGATGCCTAGCTCTTTGGCAATTTGCGCGAAGACTGGCGCTGCGCCTGTTCCTGTGCCGCCGCCCATTCCAGCGGTGATAAACACCATATCAGAACCCACCAACAATTCTTGAATACGATCGCGGTTTTCCTCGGCCGCTTTACAGCCAATAATAGGATCTGCTCCGGCCCCTAAGCCTTTGGTGATTTCTTCGCCCAACGATAAAATAACTTGTGCATTCGATTTTTTTAAGGCTTGCGCATCGGTGTTGGCGCAAATAAACTCGACGCCATCGATGTTTTCTTGCATCATGTGCTCGACTGCGTTACCACCCCCGCCCCCAATACCAATGACCTTAATGATCGCACTGTGTGGGGAGCTTTCAGTTAATTCAAACATCACCATTTCTCCTCAAAAAATCTGTACTAAACATCACTTAGACCCTTAAGAGCTGTGCCATATATCGGCTGCTGTCAAGGCAGCTCTGACTTAAGACACGCCGTAAATACATCCCTGTAGGCTTCTCTTTTTCATCCATGAAAAAAAGAGTCTTAAGTCAGAGCTGCCTTGACAGCAGCCTTGCCAAGTGCTGATCCATAGTTCAGCGAGCCAGGCTCTCAGGGTCTGGTGCCATGTTAATACAGAGCACCGTCCCTTTTAAAAATTCCCTTGAAACCAATTCTTAACTCGACCCCATATGCCTTTCATACCATTTCGCACAATTAATTCAGGCCGTCCTTCATATTGTTGTTGATAACCATAGAGCAATAAACCCACGCTGGTGGCATACATTGGGCTATCTAATACATCAGTCAAGCCTTTAACATGTTGCGGAATGCCCAAGCGCACCGGCATTTGAAACACAGATTCTGCTAATTCAATCGCGCCTTCTATTTGGCTGGCGCCGCCGGTGATGACAATCCCAGCGGGAATCGCATCTTCTAAGCCACTACGACGCAATTCGGATAACACTAACGAAAACAATTCTTCATAACGCGCATGAATCACTTCAGATAACACTTTCTTCGATAATTGCCGCGGTGTGCGCTTGACGACATTCGGCACTTCAATGGCACTGTCTTGATCGATTGCATGGACAATCGCCGAGCCGTATTTAATTTTAATTTCTTCGGCGTGTTTGGTCGGCGTTCGTAAGGCGACAGCAATATCGTTGGTGACTTGGTCACCGGCAATCGGAATCACGGCGGTATGGCGAATTGATCCTGCAGTAAATACAGCGATATCTGTGGTACCACCACCGATATCAATCATACACACGCCAAGCTCTTTTTCGTCTTCTGTCAACACCGCATAACTTGACGCTAATTGTTCTAAAATAATATCTTCAACCTGTAAACCGCATTTCTGCACACACTTAATCAAATTTTGCGCTGCGCTGACTGCCCCTGTGACAATATGGACTTTCGCTTCTAGCCTAACGCCCGACATGCCGACGGGTTCGCGAATACCCTCTTGATTATCAATTGCGTATTCCTGTGGCAAAATATGTAAAATCCGTTGATCGGCAGGAATCGCCACGGCCTTGGCGGCATCAATCACTCGATCGATATCCAACGGCAGGACTTCTTTATCACGAATAGCGACCATACCATGAGAGTTTAAGCTTCGAACGTGGCTGCCCGCAATACCGGCATACGCAGAATTAATCCGACATCCCGCCATCAATTCAGCTTCTTCAATGGCGCGCTGAATCGATTGAACGGTGGCCTCTATATTCACCACAACCCCACGTTTTAACCCGTAAGAAGGATGTGAACCAATACCAATGACTTCCACATGGCGACCTGAACTGATTTCCGCCACTAAGGCAACGACCTTTGAGGTGCCAACATCCAATCCAACGATTAGATTTTTGGGATCTTTTTTTGACATAGGGACTTCCCGCTTGAACTTCCGTAGTTGTTTCGCATCATAGTGATAAATCATTGCAAAATCAACAACTATTCCACAGCTTCCTCTAAAAATGCTAAATTTTTCGTCTCCTCACCGGTTAACTCCACTTTTTCAATCCGACCAAATCGTTGCGAGATTTTTTTAGAAGAAGTATGGACCTCTTCGGCATCTTCATGAGCCTGTCTGATATGGAGGGCTAATTTGTCCATACGCACTTGAAAACGTTGGAAATCTTTATTGAGCGACACTAAATGTTCTTGGATTAAATGCACTTGTTTGCGAGTGGCTGCATCTTTTAAAACCGCGCGAGCTGTTGTCAAAACCGCCATCATAGTGGTGGGCGAAACCATCCACACTCGCTGGCTCTGCGCTAACTCCACCAAATCCGGAAAATTGGCATGAATTTCAGCAAAGACCGCTTCCGCAGGGATAAACATCATCGCACCATCTGCCGTTTCATTGGCGATGATATATTTTTTGGCAATATCTAAAATATGATGCCGTATCACTTTGCGAAAATTTTGGCTTTGTGTTTTACGTTCGCTGTCAGAAAGCTCACTTTGAATGAGTAATTGATAGCTTTCTAAGGGGAATTTCGCGTCGATGACGACATTGCCGGTAGGTTGTGGCAGAAACAAAATACAATCGGCACGTTTTTCATTGGATAACTGATGCTGTAACGCAAAGCTCTGTTCCGGCAAGACATTACGCAGCAAAGCCGTTAACTGCACTTCCCCAAAAGCGCCGCGAGATTTTTTATCCGCCAAAATTTCCTGCAGACTGACCACATTGGTCGATAACTCGGTGATTTTCTTTTGCGCTTCATCGATTAACGCTAAACGGGTGACCACATCAGTAAAAGTGGCATTGGTTTTTTCGAATCCTTCGGTCAAACGTTTTTCTACCTGACCATTGATTTCTTTTAAACGCTGCTCGGTGACGTGAGTCAATTTCTCCACTTGAGCAGTTAAACTGTTGGCGTATTGTAAGAGTGCCTCAGTCACTTGCTGGCGGCTGGCGGTCATACCACTTTGCAAGCTTTCTTGCAGAATTTTTAAACTCTGGATTTGGTGGCCGTCAAAATCGGTGCGTTGTTGTTGCAAAGATTTTTGATGTTCTTGAAAAAGCGACTGGTGCTGAGCGGTGCGCTCATCTAGGCGCAACAATAAACCAGACTGCTTTTGTCCATAAATCAGCAGGAACAACAGATTAATCAACAATAATAATCCAACAGCACTTAATAAAATGAGCATGATGCTTTTAATCCTTCTTTAAACCATTAAATTGCCGTAAAATGACTTTGTTGCGGGCAAGCTGCCCGCGCTCCCAGACTCGAGCCTTGTCATTTATGGAGTTCTTTCTGTGTTTATCAGATTCTGCCAATTAGGGATTTTTTTACTAGCCACCATTATAACAGGCTGCTCAGACCGAGGCACCCAGTATCAAGGCTATATTGAGGGAGAATATATTTATTTGGCAAGTGGATTCTCAGGGACTTTGCAGCAACTGGCCATTAGCCGGGGGCAAACCGTGGCCAAAGGGCAATTGCTGTTCGTGCTCGATCCTCAACCCGAAGCGGCTGAGCTGGCCAAAGCGCGACAAGATTTCGCCTCTGAAGCCAGTAACCTCAAAGATCTTGAACAAGGCCAACGTAAAACTGTGATTGCCGGGATTGTGGCCCAAATCAACCAGGCCAAAGCGAATTTGCAGTTTTCTACTGTGACATTACAACGTTATCGTACCCTATACAAACAAAAAGCCATCGCCAAATCCTCCTTGGATCAGGCTCAATCCGACTATCAACATGATCTCGATTTGGTGAATCAATACCAAGCCAATTTAGCGGAAGCGCAACAGGGGGCTCGCACTTATCAAGTTCGCGCTCAACAAAATACCACGCACGGGGCACAAGCCGATGTGGTCAAAGCCGTCTGGCAACTCCAACAAAAACAAGTGCGAGCCCCCACTGCTGGGATGATTTTTGATACTTATTATAAAGTCGGTGAATTTGTCAGCACGCCACAGCCCGTTGCCGCGCTATTAGCCCCTGAAAATACCTATTTGATTTTTTATATTCCAGAACCGCAACGCGGTCACTTAAAACTGGGACAAAAGCTCACCTTTACCTGCGATGGTTGCACAATGACGGGCACAGCCACCATCAATTATATTTCACCCCAAGCAGAATACACACCTCCGGTCATTTATAGTCGGGAAAGTCGCAGCAAACTGGTTTATCGAGTCCAAGCTGCTTTGCCATTAGACGTAGCGCAACGTTTTTATCCAGGACAGCCTGTCGATGTCTACGTCCACTTCTGACCACACTCCTGCTATTGACATCCAACATTTGACTAAAAGTTTTTTAGGGAAACCAGCGGTCAAGGGTATTTCTTTGCGGGTAAATAAAGGGGAAATTTTTGGATTTTTAGGACCCAATGGCAGCGGCAAAACCACCACCATTCGGATGATTTGTGGATTATTGGTGCCTGATTCCGGCGAGGGACATTGTCTAGGCTACGACATCATCACAGAATCTTATGCCATCAAAAAACAAGTAGGCTATATGCCGCAGCGCTTCAGCTTGTATGAAGACCTCACTATTTTTGAAAATCTCGATTTCATTGCGCGCATTTATGATGTCAAAGATCGCCCCGCTAAGGTTAAACAAAGCCTGGAAGAATTGGGCCTGACCCACCGTAGTCAGCAGTTAGCCGGGACGCTATCTGGGGGATGGAAACAACGGCTGTCACTGGCTGCTGCTTTATTACATCAACCCAAACTCTTGCTGCTGGATGAACCCACCGCCGGGGTCGACCCTAAAGCCAGACGGGATTTCTGGGATCATATTCACCTATTGGGTGAACAAGGCATCACCGCTTTAGTCAGTACTCACTATATGGATGAAGCCGAACGTTGTACCCGTTTAGCTTATATCAAAGACGGGGTGATGATGAGTGAGGGAACTAGCACTGAAATTATTGCAGCCGCTCACTTAACTACCTGGGAAATTACCGGGGACAGCACCGCCGTTCTAGGACGTCAACTCCGAGCGGCTAATATGCCGTGGCAGGTGAGTGCTTTTGGCAATGCGTTACATTTAACTTATCCTAATTCGACAGAGTTGGATCAAGCCATCGCCACCTTTCAAGCATTGGGAGGCCGATGGCAACGCATTGAGCCCAATTTAGAAGATGTTTTTGTGAATCTGGGGAGCTCAGCGGTTTCATGACAGGACATTTTTCATTCGAACGCTTGTTCGCCATTATTTTTAAAGAATTTATTCAAATGCGCCGCGATCGCCTAACATTTGCGATGATGATTGGCATTCCCATCATTCAATTAACGTTGTTCGGCTTTGCGATCAACACCAATCCTAAATATTTACCCAGCGCTTTATTAGCGCAAGATAATAGCGTTTATACTCGCGCTTTTGTTCAAGGCCTCGAAAATACTGAATATTTTAAAATCGATCACAGTGTCCGCAGCGAACGAGAAGCGCAAAAATTATTGGCGGAAGGGAAAGTATTATTTGTATTTTCCATTCCGGGTAATTTTACTCGCTTACTTATTCGCAATCAGCATCCCAGCATTCTGGTGGAAGCCGACGCCACTGATCCAGTCGCCACTGGCAGTGCTTTGTCGGCAGTACAAATTTTGGCGAATACCGCTTTAAATCAAGTGATCAAAGGCGCTATCAGTTATTTAAATCCTCCTGCCCCACCCTTCAACGTCATTGTTCATGCCATGTATAATCCTGAAAGTAATACCCAGTATAATATTGTGCCAGGGCTATTGGGTGTGGTGCTCACAATGACCATGGTGGTCATCACCAGTTTAGCCATTACGCGAGAGCGTGAACGCGGCACCATGGAAAACTTATTGGCAACCCCGGCTAAACCGTTAGAAGTCATGATTGGCAAAATTGTCCCGTATATTATTGTGGGATATATTCAGGTGAGCCTAATTTTATTGCTGGCGCATTTTTTGTTTTCGATTCCTTTTTTGGGGAGTGTGATCTTATTATTACTGACCGCCCTGCCCTTTATCGCCGCTAATTTGGCGATAGGATTAACCTTCTCCAGCATTGCCAAAAATCAATTACAAGCGATGCAAATGGCCTTTTTCTTTTTTCTCCCCTCGATTTTATTATCAGGCTTTATGTTTCCTTTTAAAGGCATGCCGCACTGGGCTCAATATTTAGGCCAGGTCTTACCCTTAACTCACTTTTTGCGGATCGTGCGTGGGATTATGCTGAAAGGTAACCATCTTTGGCAGGTATGGCCAGAGATATGGCCTATTCTACTGTTTATGACAATCGTGCTTTTCATTGGGCTGAAGCGGTATCGGCGAACCTTGGATTAAGTTTTTCCAAGTCAGCGATACCTACTTGATTTTTGGTATCCATTCAAGACATTCTAAGGGAAGCTTGAGGTTAAAAAAGCAGGCGGCGGTCCTCGCAGGGTGCGGGAATCATGGAGTTGTTTTTAATGGTTTTTTGAGTTATTAAAATTATTTTCTTATTGCATGAACACTCTGCGATAATAACATTTTCATCAATGATTGATAGGGAACGTCTTCTTTATTCGCTAAAATTTTAATTTCATTTAATAAATCTTCTGGCAGACGCAGAGAAATCGTTTTGGTCGATGGTTTTAAATTTGGAAAATTCACTTTTTTAGCTTTAGTCCAATCGATATAATCCGTAGAATCATGAGTTTGCCAGAAATCAGCTTCTTCAGAGATATTTTTAAATTTTGGTACCTTTTTAACCGGCTTCATAAATACCTCGTTCGCGTTTGCTCATATCTCGAGCAGAAATAATTCGGATTAAATTTTTCCTAATAGTAAAAGCCATAAATAATTTTCTGCCCGCATCAGTTATACCTAAAGCATACATTCTGTTCTCTGACTCTGAATGCTTAACATCTTCATCGACTAATAAAGGCTTATTAAAGAATACTTGTTCACACTCCCAATGAGAAACATTATGTTTTATCAAATTTTTATCTAAATTACCTATATCCCAATCAAATCCAATACATTCTTCTATTAACTTTCTCATAGAGCAATCCATGTATATTATAAATATATACAATGATATAGCTTTTTCAAATTAATTTCAATAACGTCGCATTATATAACCTGGACGTATTGATTTCTATGTAATTTGGCCTACACTTTGCCAAATTACATGGAAATTTGGCCAAATGTTTCCCAGATTGCTTAAAATAGACCTAATTCTTCCCAGTGCAGAAATTTCTCGACCAACAAATTTGCTCATACTATTCTCCATTAACTAAAAACTGAGTAAAAAACAACCGCCAAAGCCGAAATCGCCAAAACCCCCAGCGTGATCCATCCTAAAATCCGCTTCCACACTGTATTAGCTTTATCACCCATCACTTTAGTGTTACTGGTGAGCCTTATGACAAAAAATAACATCAAAGGCGCCATCATGCCATTCACCACCGCAGCAAAGATAAGGGTTTTAATGGGATCTAATTTTACCAGATTTAACAGTAAGGCGATTACCATGGCCGCCAAGATAATGATGTAAAATCCATACGCTTGCTTAAATTTTTTGTTTAATCCTTCTTTCCATAAAAAAGCTTCGGCAAGGCCATAAGCACTTGAGCCGGCCAGCACGGGCACGGCCAATAATCCTGTCCCAAAAATCCCTAATGCAAACAAATATTCTGCGAAACTCCCAGCAATGGGCTTTAAAGCAGAAGCCGCTTGGGCCGCGTCTTGGATATTTGTTACCCCCTGTTTGAATAACGTTGCGCCACACACCAATATAATGAAAAACATAATTAAATTGGTTGCACACATTCCTATGATCGTATCAAATCGCATCCACCAAATCGAATTGGGTGTAGCACTGTGATGCGTATGGTTGTGTCCCCGCTTTTTTGATTTTTTCTCTTCGACTTCTTGTGAAGTTTGCCAAAAAAATAAATACGGAGAAATCGTAGTTCCCAATACCGCGCAAAGCATCCAAATTTGCTCTTTAGAAACCGTAATGGTGGGGTGAATTAAAGCGACCAAAACCGCTTTAAAATCGATAGGCACAAAAAAAACGGTTAGCGGGTAGGTCAATAATGCTAGCGTTAAATATTTAAGATAACGCGCATAATTTTGATACATGATAAAAATTTGTAGCAATGATGAAATTATCACAATTGAACAGATCGTGATGAACTGATTGAGTGGAGGAATCACCAATTGCACCACTGCGCCCATGGCAGATAAGTCAGCGGCAATATTAAAGGTATTGGTGGCAAACAATAATACACCCACAACAATGATGAATTTGGGGTGATGCTGACGAACATTGGCTGCTAATCCCTTACCGGTCACCAACCCTAGCCGCGCGCACATCTCTTGGACGATAATCATTAAGGGCAGGGTTAAAACTGCCAGCCATAATAATTGGAAACCGTATTTGGCGCCGGTTTGGGAATAAGTGGCAATGCCAGAGGGGTCATCATCCGAAGCGCCGGTGATCAACCCGGGCCCGAGTCTTTTTAGGCCTTTGATGATGCCGAATGACTTCCTTTTCCTTTTTGCCATATTAATCCAAGGTTACAAATTAAAATAACAACTTATCACTTACCGCACTGCGTGTAAACTTAGGCAATACACCCACGAGATCCCGAGATCCCGCGAACAAGTAGCGGGAAGTAGGCGGGACGTCAAGGTAGGCTTAATAATCAACTTAAAGGTAGCGGATAGTTACGACTTTGTTAAATTCAATCCACTTAATTCCACCCCCTTTTCACCAGAATCTGGTGATCCCAACTCTCCTCGAGAACTGCGAGAAGACACAAACGTGAATGATATAGGTAGAGTGGAGCTCGGCTGTGAACTTTGAATTAGTATTAAGAAGTTAATGGGTTTTTTTAGCGGGCTAGCAGCCCGCGCTCCCAGGCTCGAGCTTTGTTAAGTTAAAGCTATCATCAAACATTTGCGTTTTTTTTTGACGTTATAAAGCTAAGAACGCAGAAGACTTTCGGTTGGCGCTTTGTCATGAAAGGCGCAAGATCTGGGAGCGCGGGCAGCTTGCCCGCATTATCGCTTTTTCCGCCGCCGCTGCTTGAGATTATCCATTACCAAATAAAACACCGGTGTGACATATAAAGTGAGTAATTGAGAGAATAATAGCCCGCCGACCACGGCGATGCCCATGGGACGGCGCGCTTCGCCGCCGGAGCCCAGCCCTAACGCCAGGGGTAAGGTGGCTAAAATGGCGGTCATGGTGGTCATCATAATGGGGCGGAAGCGGATTAAGCAGGCTTGGATAATGGAATCATACGCAGACAGCTGCATTTTGGCTTTGGCTTCTAGGGCAAAATCCACCATCATAATGCCGTTTTTCTTGACTAGCCCTACCAGCATGATAATGCCGATGAAGCTGAAGATATCGAGCTCTAAGTGGAACAGCAGCAGCATGACTAAAGCCCCAAAACTGGCAAAGGGCAGCGCGGTTAAAATGGTCAGCGGGTGGATGAAATCTTCGTAAAGAATCGCCAAGACCACATAAATCACAAAAATGGTGATCAGCAGTAACAGCGGTAATGTGCTCAAGGAAGACTTAAACAGTAAAGCAGAGCCCGCAAAGCTGCCGGTGATGTCAGCTGGTAAGGTGTCTTTGGCGAGGTCTTCGATCTGTTTGCTGACTGAGCCTAAAGAAGCGCCTAAGGCTAAATTGAAGGAGAGCATGACCGAGGGCAATTGGCCGTAGTGATTGATACTGAGTGGCCCTACTCCCGGTTTAAGCTCTACCACTGAGCTTAAAGGCACCAAGCTGCCATTGCCAGAACGCACATAAATGGCATTTAACGAGTTGACGGTTGCTTCATAGTCTGGGGTGACGTCGGCAATCACTGAGTATTCATCGGTCGCCGTATAAATGGTGCTGATTTGCTGCTGACCATAAAAATGATACAAACTGCTTTGAATTTTATCGGCTGTCACGCCTAATGCCGCTGCTCGATCATATAAGATTTTCACCGCCACTTCGGGATTGGTGATATCGAGATCGGAATTGACATCACGCACGCCCGGTAATTTGGCGATTTTTTCTTGCAAGGCCTGCGAGGCAGTTTGCAAAGTGGATAAATCGCCCCCTTGCAGGACAAATTGATAATTGCTGCTACTGTTGGCACCTCCTACTTGTAAGGCGGGCGGATTACGCAAAAAGACTTGAATGCCGGGGAGTTTTTGTAGCTGCCGGCGTAATTGCGCTATTACTTGATCAGCATTGGCGGTACGGTCGTGAGCAGGTTTCAAGCGGATATTTAATTGCCCACCGCTGGCACCGCTGCCGCTACGGCCTTGGCCAACAATGGAGATCAGACTTTCAACATTAGGATTGGCACGCACAATATGTGCCACGGTGTTTTGCCTTCTCACCAATTCGTCAAACGATAAACCCACGGGAACTTTGGTATCTCCCATGATAAATCCAGTATCTTCGGTGGGGATGAAACCTTTCGGCACAATCATAAAGAGTCCGACTGTCAGTACCAATACCACAGCGGTCATGATGAGGATGCCGGTGCGACGCTGTAAGGACCAGCGCAAGGTTTCCTCGTACACAGTTTTGAGCCAAGCGAAAAAGCGTTCAAACCAGGGGAATAAGGAATCCTGGTGAGCGGGTTCAGATACCGATTTGGGCTTGTGGAGCAGCCGAGAACACAACATGGGGGTTAGCGTCAGCGAGATAACGCCTGACAGCAGAATGGAGATCCCCACCACCATCGCGAACTCATGAAACAAGCGCCCCATCAATCCGCCCATAAACAGAATGGGGATGAAGACCGCGACCAGAGATAACGTCATCGAAATCACAGTAAAGAAGATTTCCTGGCTGCCTAAAATGGCCGCTTGTAAACGATCATAGCCTTGCTCAATATACCGGACGATATTTTCTAACACGACGATAGCATCATCGACAATAAATCCCACCGCCAGCACCAATCCCATCAACGACAGCGTATCTAAACCATAGCCATACACAGACATCACCGCAAACGTGCCCATTAACGAAACCGGCAGGGCTAAAATGGCAATCAAGGTCGGCGCAAAACGTCCTAAGAATAGCAGAATCACTAAAGCCACTAAGATGATAGCCAACACTAAGGTGAATTTCATTTCGGCTAAAGCCGCTTTAATGAAGATGGCGCGGTCGTAGACGACATTTAAAGCGATTCCGCCGGGCAGCTTATCTTGTAAGGTGGGGAGTAACTGATAAATGCCTTGAGCAACAGCAACAGTGTTGGTACCAGGTTGGCGTTGTACCGCTAAAATAATGGCACGATGTTGGTTATACCAGGCGGCTGCTTGCTCATTCGCCACACTATTTTCTGCGTAGCCGACATCTTGTAACCGCACCGGCGCTCCGCCCACAAACCCCACAATCGCTTGGTTAAAGGCCATGGCATTGGTAAACGGGCTTTGGGTTTTAACCGAATAACTGCGGCTGGGGGTATTTAAGGTCCCGGCAGGTTGATTGGTGTTGGCTGCTTGCAGGGCGGCAATCACGTCGTCGCTGCTTAAGTTGCGGGTGGCTAACGCACTGGGATTGAGGTGGATTCTGACGGCAAATTGTTGACTCCCAAACACTTGCACTTGCGCTACGCCAGAGACCATCGATAAACGTTGAGCGATATAGGTTTCGGCGTATTCATCTAATTTTGTTAACGGTAGGTTGTCGCCTGTCAAGGCAATATAGAGAATGGGGGCTGCGGCAGGATTCACTTTGCGTAACGTGGGGGGATTCGGCATGTTGCTGGGCAATGAGCGGCTGCTTTCGGCTAAAGCGGTTTGCACGTCTTGCGCGGCGGAATCAATGTCACGGTCTAAACTGAATTGCAGGGTGATGGTGGTTTGCCCGGCTGAGTTGACGGAGGTCATGGAATCTAACCCGGCAATGGCACTAAATTGTTTTTCTAGGGGCGTCGCCACCGCATTGGCCATGGTTTCTGGATCGGCACCTGGCAATTTGGCCATGACCATAATGGTGGCGAAATCCACTTCAGGTAATTCGCTGACGGGTAAGGCTCGATACGCAAACCAGCCAAACACCATTAATGCTATGGTGAGCACTAAGGTGGCTATGGGTCTTTCAATAAAAATACGAGAAGGATTCATAAATTTAACGCAATTGATTGAGTGCCATACATCCGGCTGCTGGTATTGGGGGACTAGTATTTAAGACACGCCGTGAATACGTCCCTGTAGGCTTCGCTTTTTCTTCCATGAAAAAGAGAGTCTTAAATACTAGTCCCCCAATACCAGCAGCCTTACTTGGGTGCTTGCTCTGAGTAAATGCTTTCGTTATTGTATTGTCACCGTCGTACCTTCTGTTAATCCCGGCGGAATTTCAGTGATCACCACACTTTTTATATCTAACCCTTGGCTAATCACAGCATCTTGATTAAGTTGCCGCTCTACGGTAATGGGTTGAATGACTGCTTTGTTCTGTTTAACGACATACACATAATTGCCCTGCTGGCCCATTTGGATGGCTTTATCGGGAATCACCAACGCATTTTTTTCAATACTCAAAATGATTCTCACCGTCACCAATTGCCCTGGCCATAGTCTGTGGTCGACATTAGCCACTCTGGCCTTGGCTTGCACGGCACCTGTCTGAGGGTCTACCGTATTGTTCAGGTAAGTCAGCTGCCCTTGCGCCAACTGCTGTTGATTTTCACCCAAGACTTCCACCATTAAAGTGTTATGGCGTTTGTATTTTAAGACATCTGACAATTTATTTTGGCTGATACTGAAGCTGACTTGCAGCGGATTCATGCGATTGATGACAACGAGGGGCGTGACGTTGGCGGTGATGGAATCTCCCGGATGGACATTGACAGTCCCTGACTTCCCCGTAATCGGCGCGCGAATCTGAGTATACCCTAATTGAATATTGGCTTGCTCGACTAGGGCTTGGTCAGCAGCAATAACTGCTTTTTGGGCTTCTGCTGCGGCAACCGCTTCATCGGCTTGTTGTCGCGTCACATATTCCAATTTTGCCAAGGCTTGATAGCGCTGCGAATTGCCTTCCAATAGCGCTAGCTGCGCATTGTCACGTTGCAAATTGGCTTGAGCTTGTTTTAAGCTCACAATAAACACGGAGGGATCCAGTTCAAACAATAATTGACCTTGCTCCACCTTTTTGCCAGGTTGAAAGGCAATATTTTTTAAAATGCCGGTGATTTGGGAGACCAGCGTGACGGTTTGTTCGGCTTCTACTGTTCCCACTTCTTCTAAAGTAATCGGGATCGCTTTTAATTGCGGCTGTTCTGTTTTGACGACAAACGTTTTAGGCATTTGTCCTTTTTTCATATGGCCAGCCGGTGCTTCCGGTTTGGTGCTTAACCAAATATAAGTCCCCAGCAGTAAGACTACAGCAATAAATAAGGCTAAACGGAATGGAATTTTAACACGCATACAAAGTTCCTAGTGCTTTCGCTAATTCTGCTAAGGCAATATACCAGTTTAATCGCGCTTGAATACTCTCAACCCGGGCATTGGCTAAGGAGGATTGCGTGGTTAAAACCGATAAGATATCTCCCACTCCCGCTTTAAATTGACCCAAGGACTGGTTGCTCGCTTGCAAACTGCTCTTATAAAAGACCGCGGTGGTTTCAATATTGGCAGCGGCGGTTTGCAAAGCGTAATAGGCTTGCCAAACATCTAATTGTACTTGTTGTAATAATTGATCACGACTGGCTTGTTGCGCTAACAGATTAGCCTGAGCGGCTCGTACTTGATAGGTATGGGAAAATCCCGTAAACAGCGGGAAGCTTAAGCTGACATTGACGCTGGTGGCGGTGACAGTGCCCGTATCAGAAGTTTGCGGATACACACTCGCGCCGACTTGCAATTGCGGGCGAGTGGCGGCTCGGGTGGCCGCTAATGTCGCTTGGGCTGAGCGCACGCTAGCTTCTTGGGCTAATAAATCCGGGCGGCGCTGAATGGCAGTCGCCAATAATTGACCCATATGTTGCTTAAGCGCTGGCGTACTAGGTTTTTGGGTCAGTGGAACTAAACTAAATGACGCATCTGGAGGCACTCCCATTAATACGGCTAGAGCGCCCTTCGCCACTTTGTAGTTACTTTGCGCTTGCTGAACATTTAATTGGGATTGCGCTTTGGAAGCCTGTGCTTGATAGACGTCGCCAATTGTCGCTAACCCTTGCTGACGTAATGCTTGTGACGCCTGTAGACTGGTATTGGCTTCCAACAGACTTTCTTGGTTAGCCGCTAACAACGCTTGCTCCCCCAATACTTCATAATAAGACTGTTCAACATCAACTATCAATTGTTGGATGGCATTGTTTTGACTGAGATTGGCGGCGATTAACGCATATTTGGCAGCTTTGACCGTATTAGCACGGTTGCCAAAATCTAATAATAAAAAACTGATGCTCGCATTAGGACCGAACGTATTATTGGAGTTGGAATTGTCGGTAAACAGGGTTGCGCCATACTGATCAGCAACCCCCACGGTGACTTGTGGAAAATAAGCACTTTTGGCCTCCCCGACATTGGCCGCTGCGATTTTGGCTTGCGCCCAGGCGAATCGGGTAGTGGGGTTTTGACTTAACGCAAAATCGGTGACTTCTGCCAACGTTAACGGGTGACACGGTAATGCTTGGAGATGCTGGCTAATCTGGTGGGTGTCGACGGTTAATCCCGCCGTTGACCCAGTCCAATAGAGTTGTGGACCGGGCGTGGTTAACGCCTCAGTGCGAAATGGATCCAAAGCAGGATAGGCAACCGTTGTATAACCGATCACCATACCCCACAACATCCATCCACGGCATTTTGGCATGTTTAGGCAGTAACTCTCAAATTGGTTACATTAACAGCTCTGACGCCATCGGTATGGCTGGCAATGGTAATCGCCAATTTACGCATCTGCGCATTAGGCACCGTGCCGGTTAAAGTGACAATCCCATTATTCGTGGCAACGCTGATGTTATACGATTTTAAGTTCACATCCGCCAAAAATTTTGCTTTGACTTTGCTGGTGATCACCGAGTCTTTGGAATACTGGCTGAGGGTATCTTTATTTTGCGCTGCGGTATAACCTCCAGCAGCACCGCCACTGATCAAAGCCGCTGCACAGCCTGTTAATAATGTGACGCAGCTGATAAATGCAAATAACAATCCCAAATATTTTTTCATAGGTTTGAATCCTCTCCTCATTAAGTTCAGATAAATTATAACGTTATTAAGGGATCATTCCAACACGATTTCTGCCAGCGCAGCGATATGACTTTGCTGAGCATTTAAGGCTGGAATGTAATTAAATATTTGTCCGCCTGCTTGAACATATAGCGTTTTGGCTCTGACGGCAATTTCTTCTAACGTTTCCAAACAATCTGTGGCAAAACCCGGACAAATGACATCGACACTCTTTACCCCTGCTCGCGCTAATGCAGATAGTTTAGTATAACAGTAAGGTTTTAGCCATGCCTGCCAACCAAAGCGAGACTGAAATACTACGGACCAACGTTCTTTAGGATAATGAATTTTTTCCGCGATGAATGTGGCCGTTTCGTGACAAAGGGTATAGTAAGGGTCGCCTTGGGCAATCGATCGTTCTGGAAGTCCATGAAAAGAAAACACTAAATGTTCGGCGGGAGCAGTCTGTTCCCACTGCCGCCGTAAGCTTTCCACCAAAGCCGCAATATAAGCAGGATGGGTGGCGTATTGATTGATCAATTTAAGCGTGGGAAGTGCTGGCCAGGTTTTTAAGGTTTCCATCACTGCGGCAAAAGTAGAGGCAGTGGTCGCGGTCGAATATTGGGGGTATAAAGGCAACACCATGATTTTTTCACAGTGCCGCAATTCGGCTAAAGCGGAGGCGATAGAAGGTTCGCCATACCGCATTCCCAAAGCTACCGTGATATTTTGTCCTGATAAATGCTGTTGCAACGCTTGCTGTTGTTGGCGGGAGATCGCTAATAATGGGGAGCCGGAGATTGTCCAGATGGTTTGATATAATTTGGCGGAACGAGGGGCTCTGATCGGTAATACGATGCCTTCCAATATCGGTCGCCATAGCCATTGCGGCAAGCTGACCACTTTAGGATCACGCAAAAATTGTCTTAAATACCGACGTACAGCGCGTGTGGTAGGCTGGGCAGGCGTACCTAAGTTAGTGAGTAAAATACCTGTTTGCATTAAACCCCTACTGCGCGTTTCATGAATTGTGATTTTAAAAATGGGATTTGATTGGTCAGATTAAATCCTAATGCGCGCAGATGACGGATGGGTTCATATTGCATGCCAAATAATCGTTTAAAACCCGTCATCGCTGTCATCATCAGCAGATTCTCACCTTTTCGAGCGCGCTCATAACGGCGTAATGTCAAAAGTCCACCGATGTCACGCTGATTCTGTTCAGCCTCGAGCACGTAGGCGGCCAACACTTTGGCATCCTGTAATCCCAAATTCACACCTTGCCCCGCTAAAGGATGGATCGTATGGGCCGCATCGCCAATCAAAGCAATTCGCGGTTTGACATAGTGTTTCGCTTGTTGTGCCTTTAAATCAAACGCCATCCGTTGATCTAAACATTGTAGGTGTCCTAACCGAAATTCTGTTGCGGCGCTTAACGCTAAATTGAATTGCGCATCGGAAGCTTGCAGTAATTGTTGAGCTTGGGCTGTTGGTACTGACCAGACCAAAGACACTAAATGCGGATCGGCTAAAGGCAATAAAGCCACTACCCCGTCGGTCAAAAATCGCTGCCAAGCCGTTTGTGCATGTGGAATTTGGGTTTTAAGTGTGGCCACAATTGCCTGCTGGTGATAGGCATAAGTTTGTAGAGGAAACTCCGCCTGCTGCGCAATCGTAGAGCGAGTGCCATCTGCACCGACCAGCAATTTAGCGGTTAATACCGTTTCATCTTGGAGTTTTAATGCCACTTCTGAGGCATTTTGAAAGACCGTCACAACTTGGGAGGATGCAAATAATGTCACGTGTGATCGTTGCGTTAAGTGAGAGAGCAATGCCTGGCGTAATACACTCTGCTCAATAATAAAACCTAAATTAGCCAATTGGAGTTGTTGAGCATGAAAGCTGATATGCGCGGGACTATTGGCATCCCACACTTCCATTTGTTGATAGGCGCTGGCTCTCAACGTTTGAATAGTTTCCCACACACCGAGCGTTTCAAAAATTTTTTGAGAGGCTAGATTGATCGCACTCACGCGCGCGTCATAAAGGGAAGGCAACTGCCAATCTTTAGCAATTGGTTGTTGGTCCACCAACGCAATTTTTAAAGGGCTCTCGGCTAATAAAGCTGCCAGCGTTAAACCGACAACCCCACCCCCTACAATGACAATATCAAATTCTGCTGACACCATAGCCCTGAATTATTCCTGTTTTATGCCTAAAGCAGCTAAGCGTTTTTCGATACTGGGATGGGTGGAAAATAAATCGGTAAAAGAACGTGTGCCGGATAAACCCGCTTGTAAAGGATCAAAAATATAAGCCTGACGACGAATCGACTCATGGGCAGTGCCTTGATCTGCGCCATACGTTTCGACATGTTGCTGATAATCCCCTTGAATTTTTAATAACGCGCGGGCTAATGGCTGATTGTCACGCGTTAATTCTAAACAGCCGGCATCTGCCATATATTCACGCGTTCTGCTGAGATACAACATCAGTAGCACGGTAGTTAAGGGCAAAATCCAGCGCAATAATAGAATAATGAAGAGTAATTGATTGCGTGAACGCCCTTCTTCAGAGCGCCCACCCCCACCAAAAATAGCCCCATAGAAAAGCAGGTCGATCATAATCAACATCAAATTACTCAAGACCGAAGCCATCAAAGTGAGTTTAATGTCCAAATGACGAATGTGGCTGAGCTCATGCGCCATCACCGCTTGGAGTTCACTGCGATCTAGTTTTTCAATTAAACCTCGGGTAATAGCTACCATCGCAGATTTTTCGCTATAACCACTGGCAAAAGCGTTCATATAGGCTGCGTCGATGAGATAAACCTTAGGCATATACCGTAATCCCGCCGCCACTTTCATTTCTTCTACCACGTGATAGAGTTGTTGCTCTTGTAAGGTTTGCGCAGTTTCTGGAGTGATTTCTCGATACTCAGTGCCTAACAGCATCAGCTTATCGTGCATTGAATAGGTGACCCACAATGAAATCAAGGCGATGACCGTGGTCACTAAGGTGGCGCGAGGAAACAGCTGAAAAGTGCACAATGCCGTGAAAATTTGTGACAAGCTTGCCTGGGGATAATCCGACGAGTAGAGAAAAAGATCAATTAATAATCCAATCCCTAAATAAATCAAGATAAAGCAAGCAATCACAAAACGAGTGCGGCGCTTGTTATGACGGATTAAAGTACGCCAATCAGCAGCCGCCGCTGAGTAAGGATCAACCGGTAAATGATTCGGCATATTAAGAACGGTTATCGTCAGTAGAATCAGACTTAGGACTTTGTGAGGTCGTAGCGCCTGAATTTTCCAGTTTGACGGTATAATTTTCTTTGTCCGCAATTTGTTGCGGGGTCAACTGCCAATAATCAAAGTTAAAATCTAATTTAGAGCGGAACCAGCCGACAATCATCCCAGTAAAGAACGATTTTTTATCAGCATTATAACGCTCAATGCTGTCATTCAAGGCCTGTTTCGAATAAGCCAGTTTATTCTCAGTATTAACGATTTCTTCTTGCAGCTGCAAGGCATTGGTATTGGCCTTTAAATCAGGATATTGCTCGAATACCAAATTAATCCCGCCCGCCAGTTGCGAGATTTTATTTTCAGCCGCAATACGCGTGGCCTCATCACCTTGGGCATGGGCAGTTTGTGCTTGGTTACGCAAGGCCACCACGTCCCTTAAGGTGCTCCTTTCATAGTCCATATAATTTTTAAGGACATTGATCAAGGACTCAAACACCTTAAAACGCCGGTCTAACTGGACATCGATCTGTTTTTGATTGTTCTTAATCGCTTCGATTAAGCCGATGAGACGGTTATAGGTTGCGACCACAAAGCCGCCAATGAGTATAACTACAATCAGGATAATGAAGAAAACTTTCATAGGGCACCTGCTGATAGAAATCTAGAACATTTAGTATAGCAGATTAATTCAACTATTGCTCCTATATTGCCCTGTCAGGTTCTGGATTCTCGAAAGTTGACTTCACAACTCAATGCGATATGCTTTGATATACACCACCGATTCGGATGCGTCGCGACCCTTTTATCGCAACAGCTTTTAGCTATTAAGATGACTCAGCCACGTATAAAGCTCTGACAAACCATTGAGATGATAGCGCGCAAATAGATTAGAACGGCCCACATGAATAGGGATATTATACTGCGGGAAGACACGATACATCTCCTCATCGGTGGTATTGTCACCGATGGTAATCAACACATCTTCAGGCCCCCAATGCAGATTACGCAAAACATACTCAACAGCATAGCCCTTATTGGCACTGCGATGATGGACTTCTAAGGATTTTTTCCCCGGTAATACCGAGAAATGAGTGTTTTCGAGCAGATGTCCTAATGCCGTGAATAATTCTCGCGCGGCGTTAACATCTGCGCCTTTATAACTCCAAATCAGCGAATGTGGTTTATGTTCGATGTGAGCACTGGGAACATGCTGGCTATAATTTTCGATCAGTCGATTCACATCGGATTCTACCGCCAAAAAATCATCCACACCGACTTGTGCTTGCCATTTCTTAGGCGCATGATTCAATCGAATCATGGCACCATGTTCAGCCACTAAATTCAGGGGTAATTTGGTTAAGTGATTGGGAAAAACCGAAGGAGATTTGTCTGAGATTAGAGTTAACTCAATCGGGTAAATTCTCAACAATTCAGAAAATAATTTTTCGCAATCTCTCAAAAGTTTTTTATCTTTTTTGAGGAGATCATAATCTAAAAAAATAAAACTTCTTCGGGAATTTTCAATAATTTTGTAAAGTTTTTCTTGAATTTTTGTCTTGAATAATACCGAGTGCGCATGACTCAGACGCACCGCTTCTTTCCAACTTTCCATAAAAGAACGCATCCACACCAAATTATCAAATTGAATAATCCGTTTCCGCAATTTTTCCATTCGATTTTTGCGTTCTTCTGGTGGCATGGTGACCGCTTGATAAATGGCTTGCACTACACTGTCGATATCATAAGGATTGACTAAAATCGCCTCACCCATTTCTGCTGCTGCACCCGCCATTTCACTCAATATTACGATGCCATCTTTATCACTGCGTGCGGCAACATATTCTTTGCAAACTAGGTTTAAGCCATCACGCAAGGGGGTCACTAGCGCAATATGCGCCAGCTTATAAAAACGGATGATATCTTCAGGAGGAAAAGAACGATACAGATAATGTATTGGTGTATAAGTCGGTGAACCAAATTCACCATTAATTTCTCCTACCAAACGCTCTACTTGCGCACGAATTTTTTTGTAACTGCTTAGATCAATGCGCGATGGCACACAAATTTGAATTAAGGTGACCTTTCCCACAAATTCTGGATGTTTTTTAAGAAACTGCTTGAAAGCAAATAACCGTTCAGGAATGCCTTTGGTATAGTCTAATCGATCGATGCCTAACATAACAATTTGATCATTTAATTTTGTCATTAACTTCGAAGAAGAAGCTTTATGATTCGGCTCTTTCTGTTGCTGAATCATTCTGACATCAACACCCAAAGGTTCCGCAATTAAGCGGATACGGCGATGACGATAGTGAATTTCATTTAAATAAGATGAGCAGCCTAATAGTCGAGTCACACTGACTAAAAAATGGCGCAAATAATCATAAGTATGAAACCCAATAATATCAGCTCCCAGCAAGCCTTTTAAAACTTCTATACGCGAACGCATGATACAAAAGACTTCGGATGAGGGAAAAGGAATGTGATGAAAATAAGCAATGGACAAATTCGGCATCGCTTCACGCAATAAACCGGGTAATAGCATCAGTTGATAATCATGGACCCAAACTTGATCGGTCGGCTTAATGTTCGCCAATACAGTTTCTGCAAATTTTTGATTGACAGCCTGATAAGCTTGCCAACTCTCCGACTTAAATTGCGCAGTTTCTGGAAAATAGTGGAATAATGGCCAAATGGTAGAATTGCATGCGCCGTTGTAATACGCTTCATATTCCGCTTCACTTAAATCGACTGAAATCAACCGCTGTTCAGTTAATTGTGCTTTTAAGTTTGAATAGCCTGGATCAGAAGGGAAAACGCCGCTGTGGCCGATCCACAGGGCTTTACTGCCTTGATGAATTTCACCTAGCCCTGCGACTAATCCTCCTGAGCTTTGCTTAATTAAGAGCTTGCCCGCAGGCGTTTTACTCACTGTAATCGGCAGACGATTTGACACAATAACCATGCGTGAATTCATTTCTCTTTATCCGTAGCAACCCCAAAATCCCAAGAACCTCTTCTAAACCCTTATCAAAAATATAGTGAACTTTACCCATTAAATCCAGTTGGGAGTGGTCAGAATTGGGTAGTCAGCCGCTACCTCGACGTCCCGCCTACTTGTTAGCGGGATCTCATGGGAGTACTACTTAAGTTAAACGTAGTCCTTGTGGTCAAGCTTTTTATGAACTCGTAAATATAAATAATACTGATTGCCACTTCCATGAGATCCCGCTAACAAGTAGGCGGGACGTCGAGGTAGAAAGCCTGTGCAAATTGTCAAGATTAGCATCTTTAAGTTTCATCGATAGAATTAAAAAGCGCATGTTGAAGTCCATATACTGAATGTTTACAAAAACTGGTCTATAAATTAAACAGGGAATGTGTTTTTCTCTCGCGGTTGAACGTGGGCGAATTCAGGGAAAAATTCTATGAAATTTAAATCATCCAAGAAAGCCCCAATCATTGACGATTATGGTTATATTGGAGACTGTCACTCTTCAGCGTTGGTTTCCAAATATGGGTCCATTGATTGGTGCTGCATGCCGAGAATTGATGCTTCCCCGTGTTTTGCCCGCCTATTAGACTGGGATGGCGGGGGGTTTTGCCAAATATTCCCTAAATATCGCTGTCATATTACCCGCAATTATGTGCCAGGCACGATGATTCTTGAGACCCATTTTTGTAGTCTTAAGTCCAATGCCAAAGTCAAACTCCTCGATTTTTTCCCGATGCGCTCAGGCGGTAAGCATCATCCCTACCAACAGATTATCCGAATTGTCGAGGGTGTTCGCGGTAAAATGCGCTTAAAAGCGATAGTCGCGCCCAGTTTCGATTATGGCGCAATCAAACCTTGGATCAGTGTTTATAAACGGACTGCCTATATTGCGATTGGCGGCAGCGAGGGGTTATTAATTTCTGGAAATATCCCGCTCAGCTTGCAGGAGCTCAATCATTTGGAAGCTTCATTTTCGATTGAAGCAGACCAACGCCTGTATTTGTCGATTGTCTATCAAAAACCCGAACAACTCGAAGAAGCTTTAATGGAAGTCCCGTCCATTGAAGAGTTGGACTGGAGGCTCACTCAAACCGAAAACTGGTGGCATGCATGGATGGCACAAGGCAAAGTCGCAGGTCCCTATGCCAATCTACTTGAACGATCTGCTTTAGTCTTAAAAGCGCTATCGAATGCACCCACCGGCGCGATTGCCGCCGCTCCTACCACTTCATTACCTGAAGCCTTAAAAGGTAACCGTAATTGGGATTATCGCTTTAGCTGGATACGCGATGCCTATTTTTCCGTGCGCGCCTTGAGCGCGTTGGGTTTTATCAAGGAAGCGGATGGATTTCGCCGCTTTATTGAAAGAAGTAGTCACAGCAGCGCCGGTGGCTTGCAAACTTTGTTTGGCGTAGGAGGAGAAACACGACTCCATGAATTTATCATTCATGAGCTGAGAGGGTTTCGCAATAATGGCCCGGTTCGGATCGGCAATGCGGCTGTGAATCAACTACAATTAGATATGTATGGAGAGCTGGTTGATCTTGCGTATAACCGCCATCAATCTGGGGCATCTCCCAGCGAGGATGATTGGTCATTTTTAGTCCAAATCATCAACAACGTCCTCACAGCTTGGCAAAAACCTGATTGTGGAATTTGGGAAATGCGACATGAAAGCCGACATTTTGTGCACTCCAAAGTGATGTGCTGGTTGGCGTTGGATCGTGGCATTAAATTGGCAGAGGCTTTAAATAAAACAGTGCCTTTAACTGAATGGGAAGAAACGCGCGAAGCAATTCGTTCCGCTGTAGAAAAAAAAGGGTTCGATATGGAAAGAGGGGTCTTTATTCAGGCTTTTGATTATCCAATTATGGATGCTTCTTTACTTTTATTGCCCTTATTAGGATTTGTTCATTTTAAAGATGAAAGGATGATGAGAACCGTAGATGCGATTTATGAAGATTTAAACGAGAACGGTTTGATACGTCGCTATCCGGTAGGAACAGATGGATTAGAAGGTCAAGAAGGCGTATTTATCGCCTGCTCTTTTTGGCTAACAATTTGTTACGCTTTACAAAATAGAATGGAAATGGCCCATAAAGTTTTTCAGCAGGCGATCGCCACGGCAAATGAATTAGACTTATTTTCTGAAGAGTATGATCCACAACGCAAAATGATGTTAGGCAATTTTCCGCAAGGGTTAACCCACCTTTCGCTCATTGCTGCAGGCGTGGTGCTTCATCAAATCGAACAAACGACGCATGGATAACTTATGTCATCAGTGATTAAAAGTTGGGAAGCAATGCAAGTGAAGCCATTACGGTGGCTCGCTATTAATGCTATCTTTGCCAATTTTAGCAATGGTCTGATGTATATTACGATGACTTGGATATTGCTGAGCCAAAAAAATTCTATCAGTGCTTTGGCTATTTTGATGATTTGTTTTTGGGCACCCACCGTATTTTTAGGCCCACTGTGCGGCGTCATTGCGGATCGTTATTCGCGTCGATTGCTGTTAATTATCAGCAACACAACACGGGGCCTGGTATTACTCTTGGTCGCGCTTTTTCTACATCGTGATATGGTACCGATGGAAGTTTATGGACTAGCGATTGCATTGAGCTTATTCGGCAATCTCTATGGTCCTGCTTCTTTTGCTTATATTTTAGAGATTGTGCCTAAACCGCAAATGTTTAATGCCAATGCCATCATGGCAACCGCTTATGAAATTGGCAATATTGTCGGTATGGGCAGTGCCGGGTTACTGATTGCTCTACATTCTGCGCGCGTACCGATGGCGCTCAGCGGCTTGTTGTTTATGGCTGCAACGTTATGTTTATTGAAAATTCATCGCCACCATACCACACCGCCGACGCCTAGAGTTCATCGCGATGTCTTAAAAGAACTGTATGCAGGATTAACCTACTTAGTTGATCAAAAAGATTTACGTATTTTGTATACCGCACAATTATTATTAATGGTAAATTTCTTAACAGCACCAATTTTATTAGCGCCGTTTGCTAAAAATTTATTGCATGCATCCCCTCAAGAATTTGGGTTATTACAGATTTGTCTTTCCATTGGAATTGTCTTAGGCGGGCTCGTTTCGCCTTTTCTAGTAGAATTATGGGAATTAAAGAATATCGTTCTAATTAAAGTCTGTGCCATTACCTTACTCTTTATTTTATTTTCCCTCACCACCCATCTCGTGGTTGCGAACATTATCTATTTTTTATTAGGGCTCACCTTAGCCGCTTGGACCCTCATTATCACCAAAGCCCAACTGCATACCGATCTTAATTATTTAGCCCGCTCTCAAGCAGCCTTCAATAGCCTGGCGGCTGTGGTTATCCTATTGATTTATCTATTGCTCAATTTAGGGGGAGACCACATTTCATTACGGGCTTTATATGGGATGGAAGCCATCTTTTCTTTGGGCGCTTTTTACTTGTTGTGGCGCTATCGAACGGTGTTGATGTAAAAAAGAACCGGTTCTTTGTCTTTTGTTGACAAGCTGGCCAAGTCACACTATATTGAGCTCGCTTTTATTACTCAGTCAAATACACGCTTATTTACAGAAATTTTGTAGTGAGGTAACCATTATGAGTGGAAAAGAACATAGTCTTGAATTAACCGATATGAAAATTCTTGCAGAAAGGAAAAAAGCGCAGGAAAAAAGAAAAAAAGAGCGAGAACAAATAGAAGAAAGAAACAAGTCGCTTTGGCAGGAATTAGCTAAATATAATTTTAACATTCCCCTAAGCTGGTCCTGGGGTAAGCAATATGATGCGGCCATGCTTTTACAGAGAGACAAAGAAGAAAGAACAGCTCTAAAACAAACAGTTGAATGTGCCACTCATAATGCTTTTACAAAGAAACCGTAGGGATTAAAATATCCTGATATAACTCTAGGACTTAACTTGATATTGCCTCTACCTCTTAGCTTAGAGCATGCTCAAACCCAAAGATATCGCTCAAATCTTTAGCCTCTAACAAACGTTCACTCCACACTAGTAATTGCTCGTCATTTGCAGCTTCTAAGTGCTGCACGTAGGGCTGTGGCAACTCACCAAATCGACGCTGCAATAAACGGGCCAGGATGTTACGTTCGCCTTCTTGTCTGCCTTCTTGTCTGCCTTCTTGTCTGCCTTCTTGTCTCCCCTCTTGTCTGCCTTCCTGTCGGCCTCGCTCAATATGAATTTGTGCTAATGTAGCCATAACATTCACCCCCACTTCTTCAGGTAATTGCTCAATAATAAAGGATTGGAATTGGGCCTCGTCTAATATGGCCCCCTTTTTATAAATATAATACAACAAACTGCGGATAAAGTCATCCCCACCCTGTATCTCAATCTCAGTAATAAGCGT
Source organism: Gammaproteobacteria bacterium (assembly GCA_047601185.1). Taxonomy (GTDB): domain Bacteria; phylum Pseudomonadota; class Gammaproteobacteria; order JAURND01; family JAURND01; genus JASGJS01. The sequence goes on from JASGJS010000001.1 coordinate 334,162, forward strand.
CATAATATCTTTCAATATATGTAAAATATCCCGATCAGAGATATGTTTCATGACGATACCTAGCACCCCAGACCAGATATGTTGTCTTAAATCATGGTCGCTGATTTTAGTGAGATCAACCAGCTGGAAGGGTTTTAGGGCGTATTGTTCAATTAATTCAGGTGGCGCTTCAATGAGTGCTCTCAAATCTGTGGGATGTTTCCAAGCTTTCTCGCCATTGTAGTACACCAGCGTATAAACTAATGGCACATTACCATAGGTTTTTAAATGTTGCTTCATGACACTGCACTCATAGTGCAATGCGCGCAATGGCATGTATTTGTATGGCGTAGAGCGATGTTCCAGTAAAGTGGCAATATACATATCCTGAGATCGATCTTTTAATTTAACGCGAAATAACATATCCGTAATCTGGCTATCTAGATTGGTGTCTACCAATTTATCCTTACATACCTCCAGTGTATCCAAGTCAATTGAAGCCAATAACGAAGAGGGCAAGTGTTGTTTCAAAAAATCCTTGAGGATGCGTGGATCAGACAAGGCATTTGCGAATAGATTATCATGATCATTGCTCAACGAACGTCGAGACGACGGTAATTTTTTCATGTTATTTAGAATCTTTTTTTCGAAATTTAATAAATTCATCCGTGTGATTTTGAGTCGTATCCGACAGTTTTTGTACAGCAGCCTGAATACATTCTAACGCGTTAAGCTTAACAAATCTATACCGTCCTTTCAGTGCTGACGCTAGCCATTCTAAGTTCATCTTAATATTTTTAGCAAACTGCCAAGGCGGTCGAATCATCACCACCCCACAAGCAGAGAGTTTCTTCGAATCAATAACAGGCATCCGCCATTCACAAATGAACATGTCATCAGCAATTTGCGCTTTTAATTGCCGATAAAATTTTTGAACATTTTTTTGATCTTTAATCGGATACCACACTAAAAATCTGCCGTTTTTCCAACGTGTTGTTGCTAATAAGAGCGATTCCAGCAGTTGATCCCATTCATCTTCACGTTCAAAAGGCGGGTCGATCAAAACTAAACCCCGTCCAATATTTTTAGGTGGTAAAAAAGCTTTGAGCGCTTGATAGCCATCGAGTTGATGCACAGCCACTCGAGCATCTTGTTTAAAGCGGGTCTTGAGTTGTTCGGCGTCTTCAGGATGTAATTCCGTCAAAATCATTTTATCTTGCGGTCGCAACAGCGCGCGGACAATTTCAGGTGAACCCGGGTAAAAACGCTGTTCGGCATTCTGCTGCTGATTATAGGCCCGCACACTGTCAAGATAGCGTGAAATGGCAGGAGGAGCTGGCGATGCATTGTGAATATTCGACCAAATTTGCGTGATGCCACGCTGTGCTTCAGTTGTTTTCAATGCAGATTCAGCGTATAAATCATAAGCCCCTACCCCTGCATGCGTATCCATATAACAAAAAGGTTGCGGTTTTTGCAGCAAATTTAAAACCACTTCCACTAATACGATATGTTTGAAGACGTCGGCAAAATTCCCGGCATGAAATAAATGTCGATAGTTCATAGAGGTGGCAGAATCACTTTTGTGAGCGACCACAATGGATTGGTTTGATTCACCCACCCGGATAAAGCTTCTAACGCTTGGATACGTAATGCAGCAACTTTGGCTTTTGCCACTGCAATGCCTTCTCGATAGGGGTAGGTCATTTTGGCTTGTTTCAAATCACTGCCAGGGTATTTTCCTAAGGTGCTGAGGTCACCTTCAATATCTAAAATATCATCTTGGATTTGAAACGCTAACCCTAAGGCGTGTCCATAAGTGGTCGCTTGTTGTAGCAAGGTTTTATCAGTTGTTTGACTTGCCAAAACTCCTAATTGAATGCTGGCGGAAATCAGAGCGCCTGTTTTTAACTGGTAAACTTTTTCTAAATCCGCTGTTGGAGAGGATTCTAAATCTAACGCCTGTCCTCCTACCATACCTTTTACACCACTGGCTTGCGTTAATATTTGTAGCATCCTTAAACATTGTTCTGCAGACAAAGAAGCATTCGCTAATGTTTCAAACGCCAGAGCTTGTAAAGCATCACCGACTAGAATGGCGGTTGCCTCGTCAAAAGCCTTGTGACAAGTGGGCTGTCCGCGCCGCAGATCATCATCATCCATCGCGGGCAAATCATCATGGACTAAAGAATAGGCATGAATCAATTCCACAGCCGCAGCGGGTGCATCTAAAACAGCGGGCTCAGCCCCAACTGATTCCCCAACCAGATAAACCAATAAAGGTCGCAACCGCTTTCCGCCGGATAACACGGCATAGCGCATCGCTGTTTGCAAGCGTTGAGGAAGATGCGCATTCGGGGATAAAAGCTGGTCCAGAATGCTATTCACACGTTGCTGGTAAGCGTTAAAATATGCCCACGACATAACCTATTCCTCTTGCGCAGCGACAAAATCTGTTAACGGTGCATTTTGCTCCTGCCCTAATAAAATTTGAACTTTTTGTTCAGCGGAATTGAGTGCTTCTTGGCATTCGCGAATTAAACCAATGCCTCTTTCAAAATCTCGTAATGATTGCTCAAGACTGATGCCGCCTTTTTCAATCGTTTCAACCAATTTATTCAGTTCGTTCAGTTTTGTTTCAAAATTAAAAGTAGGTTCAGGATTTTTCATGGATAGTCTGTTCTACAGCAGTGATAAAATGCATAAAAGCTTGCGCTTCAATTTGCGTTAATTGGGATACAATATTCTGATAGTCTGGCATCGATTCTAAATGGGTGGAAACTTGCATCAAATGCGCTTCTTCTTCCTGTAATATACCACGAAACACCGATAAATTCGAGGCTTGCAGCACGGATTCAAACAGTTGATAAAATTCAGTGGCTCGCTGCTCGATGATTAATGTCGTATACAAATAAGCGACCCAAGGATCTACTGTGGAAGACGCCGTTAATAAAGCACTGGCAACGGCTTTATCGACTGTTTGGATATAGTCACTGGCGTGTTGACCACACAATAAATCTTCAAGCGCATAAGTTCGGCAATGTTCAGGCGCTATTCTTAATGCCGCACGCTTTAACACTTGAGCGTGACGCACTTCTTCGCTGATATGCGCCAGCATTTCACTGGTCAGGTGTTGTTGGGGCTGACTTTTTAGGATTTTTCGGGCGCCAATATATTCTAAGAAACTTAAGGTGTTTAGAAATTTGGCGTAGAGTACAGGGGTTTGAATGATTTTATGCAGTAAAGTTTTCATTGAGAATGGCTTCCATCACACTATAAATTAAGTTTAATTCTGATTCTGTCACACAATAAGGCGGTACCGCATATAACACTGGCCCAATCGGGCGCAGCAACACATGATGCGATAAGGCAAAACGCCGGATTTTCAATTTAATATCTGAAAAATAATCCGGGATATGCTGCAAATTGATGGCGCCGATCGTGCCTAAAGCGCGCGCTTGCGAGCCATTATGATGTTGGGCTAGCTGCGCGATCCACTGTTCCGTTTGTACGCTGATTCGCTGAATGGCCAATTGCGTTTCCGGCCTATGTAATAAGCGCCAGGAGGTCAAAGCAGCGGCACACGCTAAAGGATTGGCGGTATAAGAATGTCCGTGTAAAAACGCTTGTTCCACTTGAGTTGAACAAAATGCCGAAAAAATCTCTTCGGTCACTAAAGTCGCCCCTAATGGTAGAAAACCTCCCGTCAGCCCTTTGGATAAACAAAGCAAATCAGGCTGAATACCCGCTTGTTCAAACGCAAAACAGGTCCCCGTTCGATAAAAACCTGTAAACACTTCATCACAAATCAATAAAACATTATGTTTTTTGCACAATGCAGCCACTTGTGTCAAAAATTCGACGCTGTGCATGGCCATACCGGCTGCTCCTTGCACTAAGGGCTCGATAATCAGGGCGGCATATTGTTGAGCATTTTCAGCCAAATAATGCTCTAAGGTTTGAATATGGTCGGCTGAAATAAAATCGACAGCCGGCAATAAATCCGCAAAATGACGATGGTAATGTGCTCTAGAGCTTAATGCCATGCTGCCTAAAGTATCGCCATGAAAGGCGTTAGAAACGGAAATAAAACGATTCCGTTGCGACTGACCTAAATTTTTATGATATTGATAGGCAATTTTTAAAGCGGCTTCGACAGCAGTGGAGCCATTATCGCTATAGAAGCAGCGGCTTAATGCAGTGCCACGGGCTTTGACAGCGTTCACTAAGGTCTCTGCTAATTCAACGGCAGGCTCGTGGGTGAATCCTGCAAACATCACATGTTCTAATTGATGGGCTTGATCATAAATGGCTTGGGCCATGGCGGGGTGACCGTGGCCGTGCAAATTGACCCACCAAGACGAAATGGCGTCCAAAATCACCTGACCATCTTGCAACATTAACCAAGCGCCTTGTCCGGCAGTTACAGGCAAACAATCCTCTTCTAATCCGTGTTGGGTATAGGGATGCCAGATAACTTTTTTATCGCGGGCTAATAAATCTGCATCATTGTTATTCATATAAAAATCCGCCCTAAACATTCCTTTGAAAACAGCATAGGGGCAATGCGCTGAATCTCTAACGGATGAACAGATCCCAATTGTGGAATCTCCAATAATATCGGCGCTTTTAAAAAGCTTGTAGCGTCTGTGCCAACCCAATGTCAGTGGGGCCGCTTAGTATAACACCTTTGAGAGGAATTGCAGCGCGTTGCACCGCTTCACAGGTCAGTAAGGTGTGGTTTAAGGTCCCCAATCGCGTTGAGGCCACGACCACGACAGGCAATTGCAAGTGCTGAATTAACTCGCGGAGGGTTTCGGTCGGCGTTAGAGGATTTAATAATCCGCCGGCGCCTTCGACAACACAGGGCTGTGGTTGCTGGGCAAAATGCGTTGCGATAGCGGATAAATCAATTGCGCTACCGGCGGCTGCAGCGGCGCGCCAACCGGCCATGGGCAAAGGGAAATGATAGACGGGCCGACTGATTCTGTGTTCGGATAAATTCGCTAACAATTTCACTTCATCACAATCGGAATCCTCTCCGGTTTGAATTGGTTTAAAATACTGTAATGAATAACCATAGTGGTCCATCGCGGCAAGGATTAAACTGGAAATTAGGGTTTTACCGACGCCAGTATCAGTCGCTGACACAAAAATGCTGCAAGGTTTCATAGTGTTCTCGAAAAATGTGGGCGAAAGATTGTAATTGCTCCGGCGGATTGGTCCATTTGACGGTCAAGCGTAATTGCGCTGCACCAACAGGCACAGTAGGCGGACGAATGGCGCGCACATCCCAGCCTTGCGCTTGTAATGTTTGACTGAGTTGTAAAGCCGCTTGATTTTCACCAATCATAACAGGAACTATGGGACTTTCTGCAGCGCTGGCATTTGAAATATTCAGCCATTGTCGAAATTGTTGAGCACGTTGTCGCACTTGGACGGCACGAAATTCACCCACTTCGCCATAATAGACCAATGCTTCTTGTAATAAAATTGCTAGTGCCGGTATCGGTGCCGTAGAAAATAAAAAGGAACGCGCGGCGTTCACTAAATATTGTTTGAGTAATAGAGGACCTGCCACCCAAGCGCCAGACGCACCTAAAGCTTTACCAGCGGTATGCACTGTCGCAAACACTTTATCCTTCAACCCTAAGCTTTGGACTAAACTGGCCCCCCACACGCCTGTAGAATGTGCCTCATCAATAATCAGCAAGGCGTCATAAGCTGCCGCCAATTCACACAACTTGGTCAAATCCGCCAGAGTACCGGTCATGCTAAATAGACTCTCGCTCACAATCAGTTTTAGGCCAGAAGCCCGACTGGCTTGCAGCTGCATTTCGAGATGAGAATAGTCTCGGTGCGGAAAGATGTTGCGCTCAGCCGGACTTAAGCGAATCCCATCGATAATGGAGGCATGGTTGAATGCATCCGAAAATACTGCGTCATCTTTTTGTAATAAACTACTGAATAAGCCAACATTGGCTGCATAACCTGAAGAGAATAATAATGTCGCTTCCCGGCCTACAAAATCTGCCAATTGCTGTTCAGTCTGCTCATACAAAGGCAAATTCCCGCGTAATAAACGCGAGCCGGCTGCGCCTTGTGCTTGTATTTCCACTTGTAACCGTTGTAAAAATCGGGCGCGCAAATGAGGATCAAGGGCGAACCCTAAATAATCGCTAGAGGTTAAATCGATTCCTTGCGGTGTCTGCAGTTGGCGGGTCAGTCCTTGCGCCTGAAGGCGTTCAAGCCTCTGCTGGAGCTGGTACATCCGCTGAAATACCCGTTAATTTAGCTAAAAAGGCGTAATCATCTTCCACCGCAGGATTAGGTGTAGTGAGTAATTTATCGCCTAGCCACAGTGAATTCGCGCCAGCAAAAAAGGCTAACGTTTGCGCTTCTGGCGTTAAGCTGGCTCTGCCGGCTGATAGGCGGATCCGTGCTTTAGGGATCATGATGCGAGTCACTGCAATGGCTCTAACCAGCTCTAAAGGCTCGAGCGGTAAAGTCTGTTGTTGAGGAGTGCCTTCTACTGCGACCAATAAATTGATGGGGACGGATTCTGGTTGAGGGTCTAAGGAAGCGAGTTCGGCAATTAACGCGCAACGATCTGTGCGACTTTCCCCTAATCCTGAAATCCCGCCCGAACATACTGTCATGCCGGCTTTACGAACATGCTGAATGGTCTTCAATCGATCATCGTAGGTGCGGGTGCTGATGATTTTAGGATAAAATTCTCGGCTGGTGTCGAGATTATGATTATAGGCATACACACCGGCTTCTTTTAAACGCAGCGCTTGCTCTTCGGTTAACATGCCTAACGTGACACAGACTTCTAAGCCCTCGGCTTTGACAGCACGCACAATTTCTAATACCCGTTCAAATTGCTTGCCATCACTCACTTGTCGCCACGCCGCGCCCATACAAAAACGGCTGATGCCTTGTTGTTTGGCTTTTTTAGCGATTGGAATCACTTTATCGAGTTGCATGAGAGGTTCACGCGCTAAACCGGTGTCATAGTGCACGGATTGGCTGCAGTAATTGCAATCTTCAGGACAGCCGCCCGTTTTGATATTGAGGAGCTGACATTTTTGGATATCCCGCACTTCATGATGCTGCCGATGAACGGTGTGAGATTGATAGATGAGTTCTAATAACGGCTGTTCGAACAGTGCAGTGACTTGGGTTAAGCATTGAGAATCCATTAAAGTTTACCCTCAGTAATTTTTATCATATTTTCCAGGGCAGTTCTGGCATGGTTCACCAGCTGCGCCTGATCTTGTTCAGCTAAACGTTGGCGTCTACCGGTAAATTCATTGACCACATCTCCCGGCTGCACAATATTATAAGGCAAAGTTTTACCTTGGCGTAGTAAATCGAGCAAAGCGACTAAATGGGGCGGGTCATTGCGTGACATGGTAGCACAGCCGCAGCCGAGCCCCGTAGCGCCTGACAAGGGTGCGGTCCCCACATTCACCACCGAGATGCCTTGCGCCGCAGCGGCCTGGGCTAAATTTTCCACCATATGATTTTCAGTGCCTACCGCATATTTGCGCGTGCCCGCTTTATCTTGCATCACTTGTTGCCAGATAAAAGCCGTTGAACCAGCGGAATCTGCCACATCCACCACCACCTTACGGCATTCAGGATGCACCACCACATGGTATCCTAATTGTTGCCAATATTTCACCATCTCGGGTTGATAGAAAGTATGTACGCCACAATAGCTGCAAAATAAAATCAGCTCTGCTTCATCAAAGCGCCGCTGAGTGCTAGCATCTTGATCTGCTAAACGATAGTGAATGCCTGGTTGCCCGGCTGGCCAATACGCAATTTTTTCGGGTGGAATACCGACCCAACCTGCGACATTTTCTCCCATATGTTGGTCGGGAATAAATAAGATTTTTTTGTTTTGCGCGCGCGCCCATTGAAAAATTTTGGTGACATTGCTGCTGGTGCACACTGCGCCATTTTGCGCACCGGTCATGGCTTTAATGCGACCACTGGTATTCATGTAGCAGACGGGCACAATATTTTCTTTTCCATATCTGGCGTTGAGTTCTGTAAAAGCCGGTTCCACCATATAATCTTTCGCATGCATTTCCATGGTGCAGCCCGATTTAGGATTGGTGATGTACACGGTTTGTTGGGGCAACGCCAATAAACTGATCGATTCCGCCATAAAATGCACCGCGGATTCTACAATGACGGTTTTTTCGGGCTTTTGGCGGGCAATGACAGAAAGTTGGTAGGAGTCTCCGACATATCCGCCAAATTGTTCAATCAATTTAACAATTTCGCCACCCATATAATAATGCGCCATCAGTAATAAGGAGTCACCAAAATGGTTTTGCGCTTTTTCCACATAGGGCCGCATCCAGTTGAGCACGGTGGAAATTTTTCGATCGGGTAAGGATAAGTAAGATTCGGCATAGGGGATAAATTCATTTTGATACCAATCTAACGGATAATCGGTTTGGCACAGCGGCATATCCGCAGGAATGTGTAATTGCGTCGCTGTCGGTGAAAAATCATATTCTCGCATAATCTTCTCTAAAATGTCCGCCACAACTTTCTTTGCGGCTTAAGGCTGCTCTTACAATTAATTCTGCAATCAAAATAATATTGCGTAATTCTATCAAATCTTTGGTGATCAGGTATTTCCAATAATATTCTTCGATCATTTGGCGACGCGTTAAAATCAGCTGCAATAAATCTTTGAGCCCTGCTTCGGTGCGAACAATCCCCGCATAGGAGGTCATTTCGCCGCGTAAACCGCGCCAATGTGCGTTGATTTGACTGGCTCGTCGCAAATCTTTGACACCTTCTGAATCCCAATCGCCTGGTAAATTGGATGGATCGATGGGTTGATCTAACCACTGCAGGGCTTCGGCGGCGGCTAATTGCGCCATGATGCCGGCTTCAGACAGCGAATTACTGGCTAAGCGATTGGCGCCATGGAGCCCTGTGAAAGCCACCTCGCCAATGGCATAAAGCCGGGCTTTGTCGGTTCGGCCGTGAGTATTGGCTAAGATTCCACCACATAAATAATGAGCGGCGGGGACGACGGGGATCATGTCTTGGCTGATATCGATGCCTAATCCCATTAAAGTATGATAAATATTGGGGAAATGTTTTGTTAAAAAAGTTTTGGATTTATGGGTGATATCTAAATGAACAAAGTTATGTTCGCTGTGTTCTATTTCCGTAAAAATCGCACGTGCGACCACATCACGAGTTGCCAATTCATTTTGAGCAGGTGCATAACGTTGCATAAACCGTTCACCGGTATCAGCTAATCGTAAATAACCACCTTCTCCACGTACTGCTTCCGAAATCAAGAAATTACGACAACTGGGATGATAAAGTAAAGTCGGATGAAATTGATAAAATTCCATATGACTGACGCGCGCGCCAATGCGATAAGCCATGGCAATCCCATCGCCCGTGGCAATATCTGGGTTGGTGGTATAACGATAGGTTTTCCCTGCGCCCCCTGTTGCCAATACCACGACAGATGCAAAAAAAGTATGGATTAATCCAGTGACCACTTCCAATAAATAGGCTCCGACCACTTCTCCCATTTGCCCGGGTTGCGGTCTTTTATGGCTGGTTAATAAACTGACGGCGAGATGTTGTTCAAATACCTGAATATTGGGATGTTCTTTAATACGCTCCGCGAGCACTTCTATGACGGCACGACCAGTTTGATCAGCACAGTGAAAAATGCGTCGTTCCGAATGACCGCCTTCGCGCGTTAAATCAAATTGTTCTGTGGGATTTTTATCGAACTTGACGCCATATTGGATGAGACGTTGAATCAATTCGGGAGCTTTTTGAACAATCGTGTCAATGGCTTCAGTGTTGCCTAAACCGCTGCCTGCAGCAATGGTATCTGTTCTATGACTATCGAAGGAATCTGCCACGCTGGAGACTGCTGCAATACCACCTTGCGCATAAAAACTATTCGACTCCAATAATTGGGTTTTACAAATGAGTGCAATGCGGGCGTGTGGACGTAAACGCGATAATTCTAGACAATACATCAGCCCTGCTATGCCAGTCCCAATGACTAGCACGTCAAAAAATGCTCGTTGTCCGCGTTGTGAAATAGATTGCATATTCATTTTACATAGGTATACATCGACAAATCGACTTGTCCAGCGCCATACGTTAACTCTCCCACAGACGCATAATCAACCCCTGTTTCCGCAATTTCTACAATATTGTGCAAACGAATATTGCCTGAAGCTTCTGTTTGATAATAACCTCGACAAGCTGACACAGCCTGTCGCAAATCCTCTAATGACATATTGTCTAATAAAACTTGATGGACTTTGTGGCGCCCTAATTGCAAAACCGTTTCTAATTCTGTCAGATTGCGCACTTCAACAATGGTTTTTATCGCGGGATTTTCCGGCAATCGGGCTAACACATCTGTCATGGTGCCGACTAAATCTACATGCGTATCTTTTACCATGACGGCATCATATAAGCCGTGGCGATGGTTGACGCCGCCCCCACACGCGACCGCGTATTTTTCCAGATGTCTTAAGCCGGGTGTGGTTTTGCGCGTGTCTAAAATTTTTAATTGGGTATGCGCTACCGCTGCGACATAGCGTGCGGTTAAGGTGGCAATAGCACTTAAATGGCGCAGTAAATTTAAAGCTAATCGCTCAGCTTTTAATAACACGCTTGCCTGAGCAGACACTTGCAGTATTTCAGCATCTGGCGCCGCCCATTGTCCATCTTGCATTGAAAAATGAAAAGTGGTCTCAGCATCTAATCGACGCAATAAATATTCTACGCAATGCAATCCACAAATGATCACAGCTTGCGGATGTTTAGAGCGAAAAACTGCCGAACCTAGCATAGATTGATCTAACAACAGCAGTGAGGTGACATCCTGCTGTTGCTGTCCCAAATCTTCTAGTAATCCTAATTCCAAAATCATATGATCAATAGGGTTTAACATTTCTAAAGACATTTATTTCTCTGTAAAGTTTTGCTTCCTGCAGACTGGATCCCCGCATCCCTGCGAGGACGACGCCTCCCGCCTTATTTTAAGTTCAAGCTCCCCTTAGGATGTGCTGAATTGATACAATTCTTTAATCAATATTTCTCAGCAAAAAATACACTCGAAAACAACACATAAAAATAACCTGCTACCATCGTAAATAAAAACGCATTAAAAACACAACCTACTAAATAAGACACTAACAAGGCCTGGGCAGGTCGCCGAAATTCACCTAAATAGGGTGTCATGCTAGCTTGCGTGTAAAATATCCACAATAAGGCGGCAAAGCCAAGAACACCCAGCTGGACCATCACCAGCAGATATTCATTATGTGGTGTATCCAAATGTTTATAACTTCCAGGAATGCCGCCCGCTTGCTGATAAGCAGTTTTAAAAGAGCCGGACCCCAAACCCATTATAGGGTGCTGTTTTATCAGGGATAAAGAAAACCCTAAAAAATTAATTCGGGGTTCAACGCTTTTAAATCCCTCGCCAGTGGCTTGCGGTAAGGGATGTATTCCAACTAAATGCGTGAATGAAATCTGATGTTTGATCGCATAGAGCGTCTCATCCGCATTGGCTCTAAATACGTTACTAAATTCATAAGGCAGCAGTCCTATTAAAAAAACGCTAATGGTGCCTAAGAACATTCCTAAAGTAATATTTTTAAATCTTAATCGAAGCGATTGTGGTGTCGCACTGAGGGGATCTGGGCGCAATCTCTGAATGACGAACAGCAAAATTAAACAAAAATATACCAGCCAGCCAGTGCGTCCATCATTAATAAAAAATTCTTGATATGTAAATAAAACCGCCAGCACCCCATAAAAAGCTCGCCAATACCAAGATCGCGAAGATTGTAAAGCACGATCAATCACGAGATAAGCTGAAAAAGCGACAAAATAACTGGTTTCAATATGATTGTGAAAGACCCAAGAAGGTGCAGCGACTTTACCAAATTTTAACACCGTGTAGGCTTTTAACAATGAAAGGATGACGGTCATCATCATACTGAGTAAAAAAGCATTGATCGCATAATCACGCCATCGTCCTTTACATAAAGGCAATAATAGCGGGATATAGAGCAATTTCGAATATTTGTGTAAGGCGGAGAGGCGTTGCGTCCAAGGTGCTATGCTCCAAAACATCCCCAACGTCACCAACACGACAAAAATGATGATCGGTATCGTTAAAGGATTATGTAAGATTTCTTTTCCCGAACGAAAAACAATGCCGGAGAGTAAAGAAAGTGAGGCAGCTACCACCACAGCAATATCAGTACCTGTCACACTGAGTGGCAACATCAATCCAATGGCCACTAAACTAATACATGCCCCAAGTAAAAAAACCTGATCGATTTGACGTGATATAACCAAAGAAATAAGTCGAGCCATCATGTTATTTTACCTTTTTTATAGAGTAACTGTCTAGTTTTTGGGCTGTTTTTCTACAAATCTGACTCTTCTCGCTACGTGACATAATAATTCATAAGGAATGGTCTCAGCTGCCGCAGCCACTGTCTCAACCGGTAAACCTTCGCCCCATAATGTCACAGAGTCTCCTAGGTTTGCTGAGGGTTGTGCGCGCAAATCAATGGCGATTAAATCCATGGAAACTCTGCCTATGATGCCACAACGTTTTCCTCCAACCAATACCGGTGTTTCCTGAGCTGCATGACGGGGGTATCCATCTCCATATCCCGCAGCTGCGATACCCACGCGCATGGGTTCAGGGCAGATCCAAGTGCTGCCATACCCTACGGCGGCGCCTTGCGGAAGATCGTGAATGGCGATTAATTGAGTGCGGAAGGTCATCACCGGTTGTAAATCCCATTCTATCCCTGAGCGGTTGGGGAAAGGAGATACTCCGTAGAGCATAATGCCTGGACGTACCCATTCGGTATGCGTTGGTGGCCAGGCTAAAATAGCGGCAGAATTCGCCGCGCTTTTGGGCCCGGACCATTTCACAGCTTGCGTGAATTCCCGCCATTGATCCAGCGTAGCAGTCGAATCCACATCATCCGCATTGGCAAAATGGGTCATAAACCCTAGGGGTTTTTGGACCACTGGGCAATTGAGTAAGCGCTGGTAGACCTGCGCTAATTGGGAAATTTGAAAACCGAGTCGGTGCATGCCCGTATCGATTTTCAGCCAAATGAATAAGGGCTGGGGCCAGTGAAAAGACTCGAGTAATTGAAGTTGTTCTATCGTGTGTACGACCGGAATAAATCTCAGCGCGGCAATCTGTTTTAGGGCTTCAAGGCTATCAAATCCACTCATAATCACCAGCGGCTGCATGACATCTTGTTGGCGCAAATAAATGGCTTCGCTTAAGCGCGCCACCCCAAAAGCCTGTGCTTGAGGTAATGCTTTGGCCACGCGTGCCATGCCATGGCCATACGCATCGGCTTTAATCATCGGTAAAATGGTGGAATGAGGAACAAAAGTCTGAATACGTGCAAAATTATGCTGCAAAGCGGTGAGATTGATTTCTGCCACAGCAGGATTGATGATCATCTGGTCATTTCAGTCTGAGCATGGTAATTTGAAGCCAAATTTTCAAACCGCGTATACTCTCCCAAAAAGGCCAGCTTCACTTTACCAATCGGGCCATTACGTTGTTTGCCAATAATAATTTCGGCAATGCCTCTATCAGGGCTATTGCTGTCATAAACTTCATCGCGGTAAATAAAACCAATTAAATCCGCGTCTTGTTCAATGGCGCCAGATTCACGCAAATCTGACATCACTGGGCGACGATCTGCCCGTTGCTCCAAGCCACGATTTAACTGCGATAAAGCAATAATCGGTACATTTAATTCTCTGGCGAGCACTTTTAAGCTACGTGAAATCATCGAAATTTCCAAGGTACGATTTTCTTTAAACCCTGGAACCTGCATGAGCTGCAAATAATCAATGACTATGAGACCTAATTGGCCGTGTTCTTTGGCGAGACGCCGCGCTCGAGCGCGCACTTCACTGGGATTTAATGCCGGACTGTCATCGACGTAAAGAGGCAGTGTTGACAATGCGCCCACGGCAGAGGCAACTCGATGCCAATCAGATTGTTCTAACTTACCGGTTCTTACTTTATGCTGATCCAACCGCCCCCAAGAAGAAATCAAACGCAAGGCTAACTGTTCACCCGGCATTTCCAAGCTAAATACCAACGTCGGTTTGCCATATTTCATAACGGCATTTTCGACGATATTCATGGCAAAGGCGGTTTTACCCATGGAAGGGCGTCCTGCTAGGATGATTAAATCCCCCGCCTGCAAGCCTGAGGTCATATTATCAAAATCCACAAACCCTGTTGCTAACCCAGTATAAGGTTCCGTAGAATGATACAATGCGTCCATGCGCTCTGTAGCAACTGCCAATAACTGACTGATTTTACGTGCTTCGAAACGACCCCCACATTGTTCAGCAATTTCGAAGACTTTACGTTCGGCTTCGTCTAATAACTCAGTACTGGTTCGACCTTGCGCTTGAAAAGCCGACCCTGCGATATCACCCCCTACCACCGCCAATTGTCGTAACACTGAACGCTCGCGGACAATATCAGCATACGCTGCAATATTGGCGGTACTCGGGGTATTTTTAGCCAGCTCAAATAAATAGGTTTCGGTTTGACCCATTTGTTTGAGGGCTTCAGCGACAGTAAGTAAATCAAAAGGACTATTTTTAAGCGCTAATGACTGAATGCAATTGAAAATTTGCCGGTGCTCTATGCGATAAAAATCATTTTCATGCAGACGATCAGCCACAACGTCCCAAGCACGATTGTCTAACAATAAGCCGCCGAGCACAGATTGCTCGGCTTCGATGGAGTGAGGAGGGATTTTTAAAGCAGCGGTTTGCACATCCCCTGTGCTGGCATCTTCCCGACGGGTTTTGAAATTAACCGGCAATGATCTTTACCTTAACAGGAACGATTAGGTCTGAATGTAACTCGATCATGACGTCATATTCTCCGGTTTGACGCAAAGAACCTAAGGGGAGTTGCACTTCGTGTTTTTCAATTTTACACCCTTTTTCAGAAATGGCTTCTGCAATTTCTCGTGTTCCAATAGAACCAAATAATTTACCTTCTTCACTGGCTTTCGCGGTGATTTCCAGCACTAATTCGGCTAATTTGGTGGCTCGTTCTTGGGCTGCTGCCAACACGCCGGCGGCACGCTTTTCGAGCTCCGCGCGTTTCGCTTCAATCTTGGCCATATTTTCTTCGGTAGCAGGAACAGCTTTACGCTGGGGGTATAAATAATTGCGCGCATAACCTCGTTTGACTTTAACGGCCTGGCCTAAATTGCCTAGTCCACGAATTTTTTCTGTTAATATGACTTGTACTTGCATTTTTCAACCTCGTTTTAAATAATCAGGTGCCAAATAGTTACATCATTTCTACTTTTGCTTTCGTATTAAGGTGGCGAAAGTCACACCAGCTGTCCACCACCCCAATAATGGCTAATGGGATAATAGTATAAGGCATCAGCAGTAAAAATGTTAAATACATCCCGGTTAATAAGGGCAATTTAACGGTTTTTTTAGAAGCCAGTTTTACATGGATTAAACTTAAAGCCGCCAACACAAAAGGCATTAATATGACTGGGAGAATGTCTAAAGCTAGCGCAGAACCCATGGACGCCGCGAAGGTACAGCTGAGCAACAATACGCTCTGCCCCCATCCCATCCGCAATTGCTGAAGCTCTTGCCTTAATCCCCCCGGCTTATATAAAGCCGCTTGCCAAGCCCTCGCCATCAATAAGATGCAGAGATCTACGCTCAGCATTAATACTGTCAAAACACCGGTCGCGACACCCGCCAATCGCTGAATCAAGGCTAAATAATCGGTATTAGGGCTCAGATTCAGTTGGCTGCTCATATTCAGCCAATAACGCGTTAATTGCGCAGCCCACCATCCCGCAATATTGGGATTATAATAGTGTAAACCTGCAATCACCAGAACAGACAATACCACACAGCTTTGTAGGGTCAGTGTCCATGACGCTTTATGACGCAATAATAAAGCCAACAACCAGACGACGACCACACGAAAAACGACCATATCCATTAACACGCTGATGTCGCCATCAATGAACAGGGCCAAAGCAGGCAGAGCTACCCACAGTACTATGATCAGACCTTCTTTACCCCCTTTCACTAACGTTACAAAAGCAATGATCAAAATACTGATCCATGCCGTTGCAAACCCTAAGAAAGGTAGCAATGCAGCCATAAAGGCAAGGGCAATCGCATAATGCCGATGTTGGATTAGATAGCTCCCTACCTTTTTTAGCATAGGCAATCAAATCAATGGCGATCACAATAAGGGATTAATGCTAAAAACCGCGCCAATTTAATGGCTTTGGTTAGCATTCGTTGATAGCGTGCGCTGGTGCCAGTAATGCGGCTCGGCACGATCCGGCCAGATTCCATGATATAAGTCTGCAACGTAGGCACGTCCTTATAATCAATGTCGGTAATCTTTTCTGCCGTAAAGCGGCAATATTTCTTTCTACGGAAAACATTATTATTCATACATCAAATCCTCAAAGTGATGATCTATTACTCAGCGGTGTCGCCGCTTTCAGCTTCTTTCGTTTCAGTAGTAGTCGGCGTAGTGGGCGATTCTTCTCGCGCAACCTTCTTAGCGACTTCCTGCATCATCGGAGAAGCCTCGGTAATCGCCTGATCCCGATTCAAAATTAAGCTGCGCAAAATCGCATCATTATAACGAAAGGTGGTCTTGAGTTCTTCTAAAGTAGCTTTATCACACTCAATATTCAGGAGCAAATAGTGGGCTTTATGCAGCTTATTGATAGGATAGGCTAAAGGCCGGCGCCCCCAGTCTTCAAAACGATGGAGCTTACCCCCATTGTCTTTGACCGTGGTTTTATACCGCTTCATCATCGCGGGGGCCTGTTCACTTTGGTCAGGATGAATCAACAATACAACTTCATAGTGTCTCATGTGGTTTCCTTTTGGCGTTAACGCCTCCCGCCAGGGGCGGTGAGGCAAGGTTTTTTGTGAATTGGGCATTGTAGCGGTTATCCATGGGATAGGCAAGGCTTAACTAAAAACTTGAACTCCTTAAGTAACTATTTTCTTCGTTTGAAGAGCTATAGACGTAATCTAATGGGGTCAAGCTTTTAGGGAAGTCTATTTCAGGCACATCTGCCGCACTGATAGGAGTCGTCACCTTTTCCTGAATCTCTGACTTTATCTGCGGATTTTTTCCTGTATCTTGATTCTGCTTGGCATGTAATGCTGCAGTACTCTGAAAATCAAATGTCATAGGTTTTCTGACAGGGCTTTTTGACATTTTCTTATAGATAGCATATCCCAGCCCTATACTTCCTAAACAGGGGCGAGTATGAGCGCATACACCGGTACAGACTGAGTTAAAAAACTTCCAGCACTTTTTAAGTGGTTGGGGTCACTCATCAAACTGACAGATCCTCCCAAAGCATATAATTCCAGCCCGATTAATGCTTTATTTTTGTTCAATTTTGGATTTCTCTGAATACGATTATCATCAAAACCGAAGAATTCGTTAAAAAAATCGTCAAATTTTGGCTGTTTTAACAAATGATAAATCTGCCTTCTAAGTTGCTCAGAAGGCGATTTTCCAGCGACTTTTTCGATTATTTTTTCAATTCCGGCATGCAAATGATATCCTGCTGCTTGAGAAAATGTATGCGCATAAACGTCTAAACCTAGATGACTGATTGTATTCACCG
Source organism: Gammaproteobacteria bacterium (assembly GCA_047601185.1). GTDB lineage: Bacteria > Pseudomonadota > Gammaproteobacteria > JAURND01 > JAURND01 > JASGJS01. Next base: position 351,897 of record JASGJS010000001.1, read on the forward strand.
CTTTTTTTTATATCCATATTCGCCATATTGACTTTCCTCTGAATGCCGTCGTTTAATATGGGAATTCGTTTCAAAAAACACTTCTTTGAGTGCCAAATTTAATTGATTTTCTAAATTAGTGACCCAATTATTTTGCTCTTTCATAACTCACCTCTCTCTCTAAAATTATCAGTAAAAAAGTGAGAGTGTTTATTGATTTTGTTGCCCGGGTATTAGCGCCAGTGTATGCAAAATATTAAGGGTTTTAGCGGGCAAGCTGCCCGCGCTCCCAGGCTCGAGCTTTATTTAAGTTAATGCTATCGTCAAACATTGAAGCTCTTCGTTCGAAGAGAAAAGCATAAGAAAGCAGGAAATGATGGCTTAGCACTTTGCATTGAAGGACGCAAAACTTGGGAGCGCGCGCAGCTTAGCTTGCCCGCTAAAAAACATTAAGCTCTTGGCTTCTTCTCAACTGCGCAACTTGGTCTTTGCAACGCTCTAATAATTCCGGATTTTTTTCAACAATATCCAAAATAACTGACAGATCGTCCGGCAAAGTTTCATCCGCTTGTTTTTTGGTCATTCTCTGCATTAAATAACTCAATGCTTCAAAATAACCCGGATCTTTGGGGTTTTCTTGTAATTTTTCAGCGATTAACAACACAAAACTTTTTTTGTCTGATACTCTATAAACATCAAGAGCGGCTGCAGACTCCATAATGAGATCATCTTTATCTATCTCCAGTAGCACCTTAATTCTGGCAGGATTAAAGGGGGACGTTTCAAGTGCTTTAAATAAAGCATTATTGCCAGACTGTTGGCTTAGGCAACCTCCCTCACAAGCAGTTTTTAATTCTTTCACTTCTGCCAAAGGTACCCGAGATGGCCCTAAAAAAGAAAAGAGCAGTTTTGGTAACTGCGGATCGGCAATCTTATCTGTCTTTAAGATTGACATTTTTGAGTCTTTCTCTAAATTTTTTTCTCGGAATCCCCTCAAAAAAGTGTACTTTCTTTCACTATCTGCTTTGATTTGGAGATTAATGTCTTGTAAGATGTTTTCAAAACCTTGCTGAGTCAAGGAGGGCTGACCAAATGTTTCACGCTTCGGCACTTTCGCTATAATAGAATCTATCCAAGGACTATAACGAATTAAATCTCTAAAAATTAAACCCATGTCCATGTCATGTCGCATTAATGCCTTTGTAAGATTTACTAGTTTTCCAAGTTTTTCAGGAATCTTAAACATGGCCTCAAAATTTTCTTGAGTCAAGTTAACCTTTCCCAATATCGAGCACAATTCGTATAAAACATCCAAATTTCCCTTAAAATTCTGCAACATTTTTTTATTTTCTTCATCCTTCACCAAAGCAGATTCATCCATAAGCCCAAAGATATCACTTTCCGTGATATCATCTAATTTTATCATAAATACTGAATGATCTGTTAGACGAAGCCCCCCTAAAGGGTAGTAGGCGGGAGGCAGCGGGCCAGGGTGGAGTATAGTTGAATCAAAAGCTTCCTCTACGTCATCAACCTCATGATCCGCTTTCTGGTTATTATTCTGCTCTGATTCTTCACCTTTCGCCTCTATCATTTCATCTTGAACTTGAAGAATCTCATCTAGTATGTTCCCAATTTCAAGCATTTTTTCTTTTATTTTACCTAATATATTGCTGAGTTCTGTCTGATAAGTTGATATTCTGTGGAGGAAGTCAGCATATAACCCACTCAGCGCTTTAGCTGCCTGTATTTTTTCGTATTCATTGGTCAATGCATCAATAGCTTGTATTTCCTCTGAAATTTTTGTAACCAAAATCTTATACTCTCCGTACGCTTTTTGTAATTGAGAATCCGTTGGCTTATCGCTTTCATGGGCTTTTTCCAGTACTCTTATTCTTTCCACCGCCTGATACATGGATGAGCCCTCTTGGTCCTTTTCCTTGTCTTCAGCTTCAAGTCCCAATAATTTCGCCACTTCTTGAAATCTCGTTTTAAGAGGCTGTAATGCATCGGTTCGGGTTTTGAGCTCTGCAAAGACTTCCTGTCCAATAGTAGGATCTTTCACCTCTTTAAAAATCTCTAATTTGTCCAACACCTGCTCTTTTAATTGTTGATTTAATACTTTCAAGTTCCCTTCTATTGCTTCAGATTGGCTTGTTAAAAGCGTTAATTCTTGATCTTTTTTATCTTTTTTTTGCTGTAATTCTGCTAAATCTTTCATATCAAATACCCTCTCTTGTCAGTAGTTTTTACTCTTTAGGGGCAAGCTGCCCGCGCTCTCAAGCTCGGGTTTTATCTAAGTTAATGTTATCGTCAAATATTGAAGCCCTTCGTTCGAATAGAAAAGCTTAAGAAAGCAGGAAGTGATGGCTTAGCACTTTGCATTGAAGGACGCAAAACTTGGGAGCGCGGGCAGCTTGCCCGCTAAGCTTTTATTTAGCCTGCCCGTAAATATTTGCCCACACAATGTCTTCAAACCCAAAATTTTTCAAATCTTTTATTCTTTCAGGAAATAAAATGCCATCCAAATGATCGCATTCGTGTTGCAAAATACGTGCGTGAAAGCCCGTTGCGATGCCTTCTTTTTTTTCACCTGATGGCGTATAGCCTGCATAATGAATTTCCAAATAACGCGGCACTTTTCCTCGCAATCCGGGGACACTTAAGCACCCTTCCCATCCCTCCACCACTTCATCAGTCAGTGTTGTTAGCACAGGATTAACTAAAACAGTTAAAGGCACCGGTTTTTCATTGGGATAGCGTTGACTTTTTTCAAACCCATAAATAATAACCCTTTTGTTAATGCCAATTTGAGGGGCTGAAATGCCTACCCCCCCCTGTTTTTGCATAGCTTGATGCAACGTTTCTACAAGATTTTCTAATGCGTTGGAAAAAACTTCCACTTCTTGGGAGCGAGTTTGCAGTCGCTTTTCACCCATTTTTAAAATGTTTAAATTTTCCATCTTACCTCCTCATCAATGGGAATAAGTGCTAAATAGTTACGGAAATGTTTTCTATTAATGATTTTCTCTCAAGGAATAAAACACCAGACAATCCTAAGGCCGCAGAAAATATTAAATAAAGAGACGGCGCCATGGTCCCTTGAAAAATCTTACTCAAATACAAAGTTAATAACGGTGCGGTACTTCCAAAAATGGTCATACTCAGATTGAAGGCAATGCCTACCCCTGAACAACGCAGCTGCAAGGGAAATTGTTTTAAAAGCATCGGCATGAGTGCTCCCGCATTTAACCCTATACAAACTACCAATAAACTTTCTGCGACTAAAGCTGATGAGAGTGTTTGTTTGTTTAAACAAGAAAAAATGAGCGGCGCCATTATCATAAAACTGAGATTAGACGCGATCAGCGGCAGCCGATAGCCAATTTTATCCACCCATAAACCGACCAGTAGAACAGCTATAAAAGCCGCCAAAAAGCTTGCGCCACAAATTAACATGGATACATGATAATCAAATATATTATTAAAATACGTTGGTATATAGACAGCAAAAATATAAGCAGAAACAGCCAGGCTGGCACAAGCTAATACGCATCGAAATGTCGTTTTTTTGTAAAATGCGATAACTTCTATGAGCGGATTTTTTGCCAATTTTCCTGTCTGCTGCATCATCAAAAAAGGTTGAGATTCACGCTGTCGATTACGCACGAGCACAACCAAGGTTCCAAACAGAATAGAAAGCAAAAAAGGGATGCGCCAGCCCCAAGCTACCAGCTGATGCTCTGTTAAGAGTAAAGAGGTAAACAAAACAATCAGCGATCCTGCTAATAAACCCAAATAAACGCTGCCTAATATGACACTCCCTGCGAGACCAGGCTGAGTCTTTGGCACTACCTCAGCAAGAAAAACGGAAGCACCTGTTTCTTCCCCACTCATTGAAAACCCCTGCAAAATCCGTAATGAGACGAATACGACCGACGCCCATAAGCCGATATCTGCAAACGTAGGCACAAGCCCCACTAAGCTCGTTGCACCGGTAGAAATCGCAATCGAGAGGATCAACAATTTTTTTCGGCCAATTTTGTCACCATAATAACCAAACAAACAAGCGCCTATGGGCCGCATTAAACACCCTAACGCAAACACCGCAAATCCTAACATTTTGGTGGTATAAAGATCTGAAACTGGAAAAAATACCTGACTCAATAATTGGGAGAAATAGCCAAATAAAATATAATCATAGAATTGAATAATATTGCCTAAGGTACAACTGATAATAATATTTTTATTTTTCACTCGCTCAATTTCCTAATTAGATGCTGAATTGTTACATTTTTATTTTGTATCCATTCAGCACAGCCTAAGGGAAGCTTGAGCTCAGAATAGGTAGGAGGCGTCGTCCTCGCATGGATGCGGGGATCCAGTCTGCAGGAAGCAAAACTTTACATCCTTGTAATCTGGATCCCGGCATCCATGCCGGGACGACGCCTCCTGCCTATTTATAAGATCAAGCTCTCCCTAGGATGTGCTGAATGGATACTTTATTTTATAAATATTCAGCACTTTCTAAGATAAGCTCAGTGCTCCTAAGAAGGCACTTAAGAGGACGACGCCTCTTGCCCATTTTAAGTTCAAGCTTGCCTTAGGATGTGCTGAATGGATACTTTATTTTATTTTTAAAATCAACATGAATAATATTGCTTTCCGGTTTATAAATCGCATTTTGTAATTGATAATCTTTTGAATATCTGGCTGGAGGCTCCCCCCCTTGAAAAGCATAAAATGTGTCAATAACAGGGGGGGTAAAATCGCCGCAGTATTCCGCATATATATTGCGCAATTCCATATAAGCGAAATCACCCATTCTCAACAATTCATTGATATTATTCACTACTTTTGATTGAAAATCCAAATTATGTCTTTTGGTTGCAAACGAATAGATCAGATAAAAATCATTCCATTTGCGAACCAACATAAAACCATATTTTAAATTCAGCACACCTTCTCTAATTTCAGCAATTTTGTCAGCATATTTTTTATGACATGCGTTTTTCCACCAATAAAACTCATGTTTTTGATAATATTCGGGGGAAATAATGCCATCATACTGTGCGTAACCACGCTTACAGATTTCGTAACCATGCGAAGGTGTACCGGACAAAAACAACATTTCTTCGTCAGGACGGACTAAATCTAAAGAAAAGTGCTCTATGTCATGAATTCCTAATATTTGCTTAAAAACAGCACAAATTTGATATCTATGTACAAAAGACAAGGTTGAAACATTTTTATGTAGTTTCATATGAGCAACCAAAATAAATGCACTGAAAAAAATCGATAATGATTACCAATTCAGCGCATTTATTCTAATCTTTTGTCAACCAAATAACAACCCAGGCTTTTTATTTTGAGCAGCCTTGTCTAAATGAATCCAATGTTGGGACATTAATATACCCATAAAGGTTAGCTTTCTCAAAAATACGTTCTTTATTGAAGGCTTTCCACTTGTTTTTAATATTTGAAATGTGTGCCTCTACGGTTCTGGGAGAAATATTTAAAATATTTGCAATGGATTTTATGGATTTTGCTTGCAATAAATAAAATAAACATTCCTCTTCTCGCCGGGATAAATTTTCTATCTCCTCTGGGCTATATTTTTTGCGTAATTTGATTGCATCGCGGGGATGCATCTTTTCTGAAATTAGTACAATAGATGGCAGCGACTGAATACTCATGATTCCTCCTGATAGCATAGCCAAATCCACAGATTTAACAATTTTAGTTGGTAACTCAAAGAGAATTTTATCACTCAAAATGAACTTGTCAATCCCTTCATTATTTCGAATTGAAAGAAAACTGCCATACAAATTTATAATTCCGAATAATTCTGCTTGCTTTTGTAGTAAAAAAAGTTATTATAGCCAAATGATCATTGATTCGAGGTCCGCAATGGAACTTTCAAAACGAATAAGTTTAGCGCAAGCAATCGGTGGGCGCTTAAAGTTACTCAGACAACGGGCAGGCTTTACCGCCGTTAAAGATTTTGCGATGACCTGCGATATTCCTGAATCTACCTACTATCAGTATGAAACGGGAAAGCGCGCTATCCCATTAGAGACCTTATTAAAATACAGCGAATTATTTAAGGTGAATATTGAATGGCTTTTGACAGGGCAAGGTCCTAAAGAAAAAAATGCAAAAGAGACAGAAGCCAGACATCCCGATCAGCTCTCCCCTATCAAAAATCGTATTGAATTAGTCGATGTTCACCTATTACAGAATATCTTCAAAGCCTTGGTGCCTTTATTGAAAGATCATGCCATTGCATTAGAGGCGAGCGATTATTCGGAGTTTTATATTGATATTTATAACAATATCATTAATTTAAGCGCCACTTCCAAGGAGCAGGAGTTAATTATGGATATGCTGGTCAATTCGCTTTTGCAATTTAGTCGGAAAAATCATCATAAAATGATTCAGCAGCCAGAAGGGATTTCTCAGTCGTCCTGAGTTCCCCCTCATCCGCCTATCGGCACCTTCTCCCACAAAAAAGGGGAGAAGGCCCCACATCAAATTTTATAAGAATTCTCTGGAAGGCGTTTTTTCTGATATTCTCACTCTACTAAACTTTCCACCTGCCTAGTCGACTGCAAGTGTGTTTGCCGGAATAAAATGCTGGAGAATTCTTCTTGGAACGTTTCATACACATTGACGAGACGCTCTATTTCGCTATTGAATTTGTTATAAGCAATAACCGCTGGGATCGCAGCAAATAACCCCATCGCCGTGGCAATCAAAGCTTCTGAGATACCAGGAGCTACCATAGCAATGGTGGATTGCTGCATACCCACCAACCCTTGGAAGGAAGTCATAATGCCCCATACGGTACCAAATAGCCCAATATAAGGGCTTGTAGAACCTACCGTGGCTAAGAAAGCCACATGACGCTCTAGTTTATCCATTTCTTTAGCACTGGCCACGCGCATCGCACGCTCAACGCCATGCATTAACGCTTCGGCATGAATGCCAGGACGCTGGTGCAAACGCGTATATTCTCTAAACCCCGCATGAAAAATGGTTTCTAATCCATGTAATTCCGCATTACGTTTAGCCAATCCTTCATACAGTTTGCTCAAATCAGCCCCAGACCAAAATTGATCTTCGAATCTCGTCACAGCCCGCTTAGTCGCCTTCAAAAAAAAGCTGCGTTGAAAAATAAAAGTCCATGAAAAAATTGAGGCTATCATCAGCACCAGCATCACACATTTGACGACCAGACCAGCCTGTACCACAAAAGTTAACAAGGACGGACTTGCACTCATTTTGTATCTCCTAGGGTTTTAATACTGAGTTCCCGTAGTTGCGCCGAGCTCACATGAGCCGGAGCATTGGTTAAAGGACATTGTGCGGACTGAGTTTTCGGAAAAGCAATCACATCACGAATGGAAGTCCCGCCTGTTAATAGCATCACTAAACGATCCATCCCGAAAGCCACTCCTCCGTGGGGTGGGCATCCATAACGAAAAGCATTCAGTAAATGCGAAAATTTTTCTTCGGCTTCTGCCTGACCGATGCCTAGCACTTCAAAGACCGCACGCTGTAATTCCGCGGAATGAATGCGAATAGAGCCACCCCCCAACTCTACCCCATTTAACACCAAATCATACGCGCGAGAATTCACTTGTCCAGGATTGGCTAATAAATTTTCAACGGATTCGACGCGAGGCGCTGTAAAGGGATGATGCACAGACTGCCAGCGTTTTTCTTTACTATCCCATTCAAACAGAGGGAAATCGGTCACCCACAAAAAGCGCCAACCGGCTTCCACTAACTTTCGATCTTGTCCTAATTTAATACGCAAAGCGCCTAAGGCATCATTGACAATTTTAGCCTGGTCAGCGCCAAAAAAGACGATATCTCCATTCGTTGCGCCCACTCTTTCTAAAATTTGCATCAAAACATCGGGGGGGATAAATTTAACAATAGGGGATTGCAATCCTTCAGACCCCTGGGCTAAATCATTGACTTTAATATAAGCCAATCCCTTAGCCCCATAAATACCGACCAAACGGGTATAGTCATCAATTTCCTTACGAGACAAATCCGCGCCTTGTGGTAAACGTAATGCTGCAACGCGACAGGCTGGATCGGCGGCCATTTGCGCAAACACCTTAAACTCAATATTACTGACCAAATCACCGACATCGACCAATTCTAATGGGATGCGTAAATCGGGTTTATCACTGCCAAAACGCCGCATTGCTTCAGCATAAGTCATTCTTGGAAAAACATCTGGCAAATCTGTGGCTAACAGATGTGAAAACAGATCACGCACCATGCCTTCAATCAGGTGCTGAATGTCGTTCTCTTGAATAAATGACATCTCCATATCGAGCTGGGTGAATTCAGGTTGACGATCCGCACGCAAATCCTCATCGCGAAAACAACGCACGATTTGATAGTAACGATCAATACCTGCCACCATGAGCAGCTGTTTAAAAATTTGGGGGGACTGCGGCAAAGCGTAAAACGCGCCAGGATGCACGCGGCTGGGAACTAAATAATCTCGAGCTCCTTCCGGCGTTGCTTTCGTGAGCATAGGGGTTTCGACTTCTATAAAACCGGCTTCATCTAAGTAGTGACGAATCAACTGGTTGACTCGACTGCGCAATTTAATCCGCTGCGTCATTTCTGGACGTCTTAAATCTAAGTAACGATACCGTAAGCGGGTCTCTTCATTGACATCACCGTATTCATCAATCCTGAACGGCGGTGGTTCGGCAGGATTGAGGATCTCTAAATGCTGAGTCAAAACCTCAATACCTCCCGTTGGCAATTTTTTATTCACCGTACCTTCAGGTCGCGCCCTGACCAATCCTCTGACTTTAACCACATATTCACCCCGTACCGTTTCTGCCAGCTTAAAAACGGCAACTTCTTGGGGGTCAAATACCACTTGCAGAATACCTTCACGATCCCGCAGATCAAAGAAAATTAACCCTCCATGATCACGGCGACGATGCACCCAGCCGCATACTTCCACGGTCTGCCCAATAAAAGATTCATTTAGATGACCACAATAATGCGTTCTCATGTTTTAATCCGGTTAAAAAGTCAGGGGCATGGATTATAGCCTAATTTCATGCTCGATATGAAGATGCTTTGACCATTCTGACAGAGACTTCGGGAAAGTCTTGACTATTCCGGAGGCTCTGTCAGAATGGCCACATGCTACGGAATCCACAATTTACCAAAAAATGAAGCAACCATACGAAACGACAGACCAGGAAGGTATTGTCAAAAAACAACGGCTAAGTGGTACAACCGAAAAAAAAATTAGACAACCAGAAGAAAGATTGAGTCCTTCATCAGGATTAACCTTTTGGTCGCCCACCCCCCATAACACTGGTCAAATCGAAACACCCCATCCTGAATCACCAAAATTCTCTCAATTTGTTAGCCCCAACATGATCGGTTTGGACGATTTACCTGATTTGTCACTACCCGGCAGTCCTTTAGCTCCCTCTGATCCAGCAGAGCCAAATTGGTCGGAATTGGATATTTCCTTTTTACCACCCTGTTCTTCCCCCACTGAGCTTAAATCTACCTCAGGCCTGCCTACAGAAGACGATACCACTGAGACCGAAACTTCTTCGGATTCTTTTAACCCTGAATGGCAGGCCCCCCCCTGTTTCGACTCAGTCTCGAACCACCACCCTATTTCCTCAAACTCATACCACGTGGGGCATTCCATCAACGGTCTTGGCAATGCAAGCCACTATTTTACATACGACGGATGAATCTAAACCTATGCAACGAGCATCAGCTCCGCCAGTTGCAAACATACCTTTCGTGTTTTGTTATTTTCTGAACAAAAAAGGAATAATGCTTCAAGTATTAGGATTTTCAGACGATGAATTAGCAACCGCCTATATTCCAAAATATCAAAAATCGCTTAAGCCCTTGTTAAAGAATTTTATTGCCTCACTCAAACAAGTGCAGGCAAATATTTATCACCAGGATTGGGGTTTATTTGAAGCCACACAGGAATCCAATTATATTATTATTCAAAATTTTTCAGTATTTTTAACACATCATACCGTGGAACTTACCTCATCATACGACAATAAAAATCAAAATAGAAAATGTTTAGCCCTTTATTCTAATCTATACATGCAACAATTATCCCCACAAGCCGTCGACCATTTACTTGAACGGGCGAAAAATCACCGTATTTCACGAATCATGCCTCAGAGCTTCACAGTTCGCAATGCGATAGATTTACTCATGTCATACGAATATAAAGCCAGAATTAAACTAAAATTAGACAGATGGATTCAACTTGCATTAATTAAGTCCAACCCTTTGCGCAGTTTTCAGCAATTATGCGCCACTATCACATCGGCTCCAATACTTCAATCACATGCCTCTCAAACAACTTTTTTTAAGCAGAACAACTTAACAAAAGACAAAAAAAATAAAAAACGCCATTCGCTGGATGAAAGTCGAGATTCAAGATTGACCTTTTAGCTGATATCAGCAAACAACCTGGCAACTTGGATATTTTCATAAGAATATTTTCCTTCGAACTGATCAAAAATGGGTTTTAATTTTCCATCTTCAGAAGTTTTTAGCGCCCCTCGAATCTCATTAAACTCCTGTTCTGACAGCCCTTCTTTCAAGTGTAGAATATCAGCAGTGGTAATCAGTTTTAAACCTTGGAGTTTTTCGATGTGAGTTAAGATTGTCCGAGCTGAAAACCCACGTTTTTTAGCTATTAGTATTAAAGCATTTTTTTCTTTAAGTAGATTCAAAGTTATGATATGCGTAGGGATAGGTTCATTTTTGAAAAACACAACTTTTTTTCTGGGCATATCAGACAGTGAACCTTGAAAACGCTCAAGCAATATTTTTTTATGACAAGCCGACAGTTCTACTTCAGATAACGTTTTTAGATATTCTGCACTTTTTTCAGAATCATTTCTAAACGCTTTATCTTGTTGCAAAATTTTAGGATGGACTTTTAATGCCATCTCATTCAGATTCATCAGCTTTAAACCGCTTAAACTGCGCACTCTGGATAAAGCCACATAGCCCATGCCGGGCTCAAAAGCATCCCCCAAATCAATCTCAGCGGCATCTAATGTCATCCCCTGGCTTTTGTGGATGGTGATAGCCCAAGCGAGACGCAGTGGCACTTGGGTAAGGATCGCCTTCACAATACCATTATCTTCATATTGCCATTCTTCCGGCGCAGCGATGATCGTTTGATTCAAGTAAGTTTTAACCACCGGAGCGCCTTCTTGATCAAAATCTATGATGACACCTCGCGTACCGTTCACATACGCACCCGAAGGATCATTCTTAATAAACATCACTTCGGCCCCTATTTTAAGCTTCAAAGTTTCTAATGCTAGACAGCTTTTTTTTAATCCTTCCACTAAAGCGCTAGGGCCCCGTGTTGTCATGACAAATGTTTTTTCCTTACCTGCAATCTGCACTAACTCGCGCGCATTAATTGCATCGACGTTAATATTTCTGGAATATAATTTGGTGGCTTGCGTGCTCCCTTCTGGCGGTTTTTTATACCGTGTCCGCAAAATGACTTTGGTTTGCTCACCTGCTAACCCATTGCGTATCTCGTTTAAAACCGTCAACAGCGGATCATTCCTTTGGCGATGCTGTTCATGCAAATAGCACACATAGAAGTCACCCATTGCCCAGGACGCAGCCTCAAACGCAAATTGTTTTTCGGTAATTAGCGTCTTTGAAATGGGTGGCAATTGAAAAAAATCCCCACACACGATCACCTGAATGCCACCAAAAGGTTGATCACAATCACAAAATTCTCGCGCCATGCGATCGACCATATCTAACTGGTATTTGTGTAACATGGAAATTTCATCAATGATCAGAACTTTGGTTTTTTTGTAATGTCGTGGGATGCGACGGGCTTTTAATAATTTTTCTAAATCTTGTTGACTCACCGAATCTTTTACCCCAATACCCGCCCAAGAATGCAACGTAGTGCCTTGCAGGTGAGTGGCAGCAATGCCCGTGGAAGCTGTCACGGCAATTTTGACGTTATGCTTCTTAAGATAATCTATGTACTGGTTTAAGACATAGGTCTTCCCCGAACCCGCGGGGCCGGTGAGAAACACGTTTTTCCCCATTTTTAATAAATTGAGGGCTTCTGTTTGGCGCATAAATACTCTTCAATAGACAAAAAACCATTATAATCAAAATTCTCTCTTTTGAGCATACCGTATTTTATGATTGCTCGCTCCTGGCTCAAAGATTGACAATTTCTCCAGTATGTCTATAATGATTAGACATACTGGAGACAAAACCTATGCTGAGTCGCGACATCGGAAAATTAGCCCCTAATGGAGAGGTGGATTATCTCTTTATGAAGCATGTGCTTCGAGATTATGCACAGCCACGAGCTAAAATTACCGCATTGCTGCGTTCAAAACAATTGATTCGCGTAAAAAAGGGATTATATGTATTGGACGGAAAAAACCCACACAAACCTTTCGTTAAAGAAACATTGGCTAACTTAATATATGGACCCTCATATATTTCGTTGGAATATGCCTTAGCTTTTTATGGCTTTATCCCAGAACGCGTCGAAGCACTCACCAGTGTCACCAATAAAAAGGATAAATTATTCAAAACACCTTTAGGCGTATTTAGCTATCGCTACCTTAACCCGATTAAGTATTGTGTTGGAATCACACAGCTGATGTATGATGCCACCCATCCCATTTTGATTGCCACCCCAGAGAAAGCATTAACTGATCAAATCATATTAAACACTTCGCATTTACACTTTAAAAATTTAGAAGAAATAGAAAATTTTTTATTTGAAGATCTCAGAATCCCTCTCGAAAAAGTGATGACTTTAGATAGAGCATTATTTGATAAAATCAATGCTGTTTTCAGAAACAAGAATATTCATTTGTTAAACGAATTTCTAAAAAAATTGGAAAAGAACAATGCATGAAGTTATCTCAGCGATGTTAGTCAAATATGATTGCCAAAATCATCAAGACTATCAAAACGCACTAAAAGAAATCATTCATGAAATCGCCCTCCTCGGGCTTTGGCGAAGCAAATTTTTTGAGAAAGCAGCTTTTTATGGTGGCACAGCGCTGCGCATATTGTATGGCTTAGATCGTTTCTCTGAAGATTTAGATTTTTCTTTATTAAAGCCAGACAAAAAATTTCAACTTAATCATTATTTTTCTTTTTTAGAAGCAGAAATTTCCAGTTTTGGGTTCAAAGTTTCGATAAACGATAAAATTAAAAACAAAGAAGCCGCTATTCAATCCGCTTTTATCAAAGCAGGAACAAAACAGCATTTTTTGGAAATTCAAGCACCCAACTACATTGTCGATAGAATTCATTGTGACGACTTACTGAGAATCAAAATTGAAATAGATGTTAACCCACCATCAGGATTTAACACTGAAGTGAAACCACTACTACAACCGATTCCTTTTATGGTAAATACTTACCAAGCACCAGACTTATTTGCTGGAAAATGTCATGCCATTTTATGTCGTCCTTGGCAAAACCGTGTCAAAGGCAGAGATTGGTATGATTTAGTTTGGTATGTCAGCCGAAATATCCCTATCCATTTGGCCCATTTAAAAAAGCGACTTGAACAGACCGCTGCTTGGAATCCAGATGAGCAAATTGTTCCTGCCGATGTCGTCAATTTACTCACAAAAAAAATTGACACAGTCGATTTTACCTCTGCTAAAAAAGAAGTGATGCCATTTTTAAAAGATATCGATAGTGTTGAAATTTGGAGTCAATCTTTTTTTAGTGAAATCGTTTCAAGAATAAAGTTCGTCTAAAGTCCTTTTCAGGACATGGGAAGTGGTGGCTACGGGTGGGCTCGAACCACCGACCTCAGCATTATGAGTGCCGCGCTCTAACCAACTGAGCTACGTAGCCATTAAACGGGGTCCTTATTCTGACGGACACTAGAATGCTTGTCAATAAGCGTCAGAAAATATTCATGTAATTGGGTAGAATGTGTCAATTCAGGATGAAAAGTCGCCAATAAAAACTGTCGGTCTTGAACACAGACTGGCTGATTTTGATAGGTGGCAATGGTTTTAACGCCAGAACCCAGCTCAACAAATTGCGGCGCGCGGATAAAGACCATTTCAAGGGTGCTGTTTTCAGGAACAAATTGGCCTTGGGTAATGCGACTGGCGAGTTGCCTACCATACGCATTGCGGGTAATACTCACATCGGCAAGGCCTAAACTAGGCTGACTGGGGGATAAAACTTCTTTCGCCAGTAAGATAGCGCCCGCGCAAGTCCCAAACATCGGCATACCTTGTTGCCCCGCCCTCTTTAAAGCATCGAACAACCCTTCTTCTTGAAGCAACTTAAGGCTGGTAGAGCTTTCTCCCCCGGCAAAATTAACCCTTGAATGTCTGAGAGTTCAGCAGGTTGGCGGATATATGCCCAAGCAATGCCCAGCATATCGAGCATTTTCGCATGCGCTTGATAGCCGCCTTGTAAAGCCAGAATACCAATTTTCATCTTATTCGCTGCGGGTTTGGAATTTGTCCTCGTCTTTTAATTGCCGAATATCCAATCCGGGCATCGCCTCACTGAGTTCACTGGAAACTTCCAGTAATCGGCTGGGGTTATCAAAGTGGGTGGTTGCGATGACGATTGCCTTGGCTCTGGCTTCAGGATCGCTCGATTTGAAAATACCAGAACCCACAAATACAGCTTCCGCGCCCAGTTGACGCACTAATGAGGCATCAGCAGGAGTGGCAATCCCACCTGCAGAAAAATTAGGAACTGGTAGTCTGCCATGTTCAGCCACCCAACGAACTAATTCCAAAGGAGCGCCTAAGCTTTTTGCAGCCACCGCTAATTCTTCAGGGTCTAACACCGTGAGTTTGCGAATTTGAGTATTAAGCGTCCGCATATGTCTGACCGCTTCGACGATATTGCCCGAACCGGCTTCACCTTTGGTACGAATCATGGCGGCCCCTTCAGCAATACGCCGTAAGGCCTCGCCTAAATTGCGACATCCGCACACAAAAGGCGCTCTAAAAGCATGCTTATTAATATGATGTTCGTCGTCAGCTGGGGTGAGTACTTCACTCTCATCAATAAAGTCGACCTCCATGGCTTGGAGGATTTGGGCTTCAGCAAAATGGCCGATACGTGCTTTGGCCATCACCGGAATCGAAACCGCATCCATAATCTCGCGAATAATGGCAGGAGAGGCCATGCGCGCGACACCGCCCATTTTTCTAATATCAGAAGGCACTCGCTCTAAAGCCATCACCGCGCAAGCGCCCGCTTGTTCAGCGATCACGGCTTGCTCTGCATTCGTTACATCCATAATCACCCCGCCTTTCAGCATTTCTGCTAGGCCAACCTTAACTTTCCATGATTCGTTTTCGAACAAATTCATTGCTTACCTCATTATTATTAACTAAACTGCGGCCAGTATATCATAAAAACCCCACAGACTTGCGCTATGTGTTATTCACTGATTCGCCCACTGTTGTTTTGCTTGCCACCTGAAGAGGCACATCATTGGACATTAAAGCTGCTAAAAGTCTCCCATCAATTGCGATTATATCAAGCCCCTTCCAACGCCACTAGTCCTATTGAAGTGATGGGGCTACAATTTTCCAATCGCATTGGCTTAGCGGCGGGATTGGATAAAAATGGGGACTATATCAAACCCCTAGCGGATTTGGGATTTGGCTTTATCGAACTGGGCACAGTGACACCTCGACCACAAACCGGCAATCCCCGACCGCGCCTCTTTCGTTTACCCCAAGCTGACGCGATCATTAATCGGATGGGATTCAACAATAAAGGTGTGGATTATTTAGTGGAGCAAGTTCAGCAAGCGCAATTTAAAGGCATACTAGGACTCAATATCGGAAAAAATTTAACGACGCCTTTAGACCAAGCACAGCAAGATTATTTATTAGGCTTGCAGCGGGTTTATCCTTATGCAAGTTATATCACTATTAACATTTCATCGCCTAACACGGCAGGACTTCGGCAATTGCAATTTGGGGATGAATTGAAATTATTATTAATGACCCTTAAGCAGGAACAGCTGAAATTGGCGGAACGCCACCAAAAAACTGTGCCGCTCGTCGTCAAAATTGCGCCCGATTTAACTGCCGAAGCGCTGATGGCAATCAGTGATATTTTATTAGAACAGCAGATGGATGGCGTCATTGCGACCAATACCACCTTACATCGTGAAGGAATTGAAAGTTTACCACATGCTGCAGAAAGCGGCGGCTTAAGCGGAAAGCCGTTATTTGCCCAATCTTTACGTGTGGTCTCCCTATTAAATGAAACCTTAAAAGGGGCCATTCCGATTATCGCGTGTGGAGGTATTAGCTCCGCGGCGGACGTTCAGCAAATGTTGGCAGCAGGGGCAAGTTTAGTGCAAATTTACACCGGATTGATTTATCAGGGCAGAAAACTGATTCAAGAATGTATTCATCACGACTTTAGGAATTTTTAGATTTTCAACGGCAGTAGCTATCCACACCTTCTTTTGTAGGGCAGGTAGTTGACGTAAATTCTATGAAGGTCAGAATGTGGCGAGCTGTTGCCTTCTCCCCTCCGTGGGAGAAGGTGCCGATAGGCGGATGAGGAGGGACAATCCCTCTATTTAGGAAAATTCACTGTAACTTGCAACCCCTTCCCACTCGGCGGGGTTTCTAAAGTAATCGTCGCCCCATGCACCTCGGCAATTTGTTGCACAATCCCCAACCCCAAACCACTTCCCGGGCTTTTGTTACCCAAAATTCTAAAAAAGCGCTCGAACACTTGCTGTCGCATATGCTCTGGAATTCCCGGCCCATTATCGATAATTTTTAACAGAATCGAAAACGGCGCTTCTTCGATTTCAACTCTGACAAAGCTGCCCGGCGGCGTATAACGAATCGCATTATCCACTAAATTTCGCGTTAGGATGGCGATCGCGGTCGCATGGCCATTTAATTTGGGTTCATCTTCTGGCGCAATCAGTTCAATTTCGCTTTGTTTTTCTAGCGCATACGGCGCCATATCCGCTAATACTTCTTGCACTTGTTTGACAATATTCACTGGCGTGGTATGTTCGAGTAACAGCCCATGTCCCATACGACTTAAGGTTAACAATTGTTGGACGACGTGTGCGCTTCGATCAACGCCTGTCAAAATTTTGCGTAGAGCCGTTTCTCTTTCGGCTTCACAGGTAGAATTGAGTGCCACCTGGGTATGCGCTTTCAGTGCGGCCAGCGGCGTTTTTAATTCATGCGCGGCATCCGCAGCAAACCGTTTTTCTCGAGCAAAGGCCTGTTGCAAGCGCAAAAATAATTTATTCCATTCTTCAATAATCGTTTTAATTTCAACCGGCACTTGGCTCGCATCAATCGGTTCTAAATGATCCGGCGCGCGGAGCCTCACTTCTTCAGAAATTCTGCGTAAACTGCTTAAACCTCGCGTGATAATGATCCAAATCAAAAACCCTAAAAAAGGATAACTCATCAGCATAATAAAAAAAGATTCTTGCGAAACGCGGCCAGTGAGTAAGTTCCTAAAATCATATTGTTCCGCCACAATCACTCTAATTTGCGAGACTGGGTTGACCGTTACAAACACTCGCCAGGCTTTACCATGATAAAAACTCTGCGATAAACCAACCGGTGAATGGATGAAGGGTGAAGGCAATGGAGACGCCGACTTCAATAATAATTGATTTTGTTTATCACGGATTTGAAATTGAAATGCTTCTATCGGCATGACTGTATCAACATGGGTATGTAAGGCAAAGGGATGATTCAATGTCGCTACAGAATTAATGTTTTTCTGAATGGTGGTCAGTTCAGCGGGTGTTGGCGATTGACTGATAAAAGCTTGGATGGCATAGGCCGATTGCGTAAGCTTATTATCCAAATGGTTTTGTAAGTCTCTATTTTCGATAAATAGATTGGTCAACATGCCCAACGAGGTAATCAGGATAACGCAGAGCAATAAGTTGATGACTAAAAAGTTGCGGATGGAAGTGGTCATTTTCCTTTTTCAACGACATACCCTACGCCGCGGATGGTGCGGATCAGATTATGTCCGAATTTTTTACGTAGATTATGAATGTGGACTTCTAAAGCATTACTGTCAATTTCATCGCCCCAGCCATATAAAGTTTGGGTCAATTGTTCGCGTGATAAGACGCGACCCATATTTTCCAGCAATTTATGCAACAAAGCAAACTCTCTTCGGGATAAGAAAATTGCCTCATCATCGAGATAAGCCGTGCGGGAAGCGGGATCGACTTTTACATTCCCCACGACAATTAAAGGTTCTGCGCGGGAAGCGGTGCGGCGTTGTAAGGCACGGATTCTTGCAGAAAGCTCATCTAAATCAAAAGGCTTGACTAAATAATCGTCAGCGCCAGCGTCTAACCCTTTAACGCGGTCTTCCACGAGTTCGCGGGCTGTTAGAATGAGAACGGGTGTCGTGATGTTCTTGGCTCGAATGGCTCTGAGAATTTCTAACCCCGAGCGTTTAGGCAGCTCAATATCCAGCACAATCGTGTCAAAAGGCTCTGATAAAATAGCCTGCAGGGCCAACTGCCCATCTTTAACCCAATCTACCACATAGCCAAACTGGGTCAGACCAATTCTAACACCGTCGCCTAACAGCTCATCGTCCTCAACTAATAAAACGCGCATAATACCTCTAAATAAGACTGGCTTAGGGGTTATATTAGCAGCTAGTTTGGCTAAATGCAAAGTATTTCAAGGTTTTTTTACCAAAATGTTAGCATTTTTTGGCGTTATTTATGCGGTATTTTGGGTTAATAGGTCATTATGCAGGTTTTTAGGTTGCACATTGCATCCGAACTTGCCTTGGATTACACTGTGTGGTCTTAATTCGGGGTGTAGCTCAGCTTGGTAGAGCGCTGCTTTCGGGAAGCAGAGGTCGCATGTTCGAATCCTGTCACCCCGACCAATAAAATCAAGGATGAAACAAGGGAATATTCATTTTTTCGGCCGCATGAATTAACTGTTTATCTAAACTCGCCAGAGGGATTTTTTCGCGCTGAGCGAGCTCAAGATAGGTAGCATCATAAGCCGTAAGCTTTAATTCTTGCGCCAAAGTAAATACAGTATCAAATACACGCTTCGTGGCAGCTTCCTCAATTTCAATAGGAAGCGTAGCCAGTGCGCTTTTAAATTGATGTGCGATTAAAGGTGAAATACATTGTTTACGAATGGTCAAAAGTAGCACATTGCTGACCTCAATGGGCCACAAAGGTGGAACTTTTGCGACATGACCATTCAAGCTGGCTAAAATTTTTTCACTATATTGCGTTTTTTCATCCTCAAAACACCAACTCATTGTCACTGAACAATCTAATACAAAGCTTGGGGTCGAATGAGTTTTGCGCATTATCTTCTGCCTTCTTCTATCAGCTCTCGAAGCGTAAGATTTTTGCCCAGAGTGACTCCTTGTCGCAACCTTTGGATCGTTTTAATTGCATCACTAATAGGATCATTAGATGCGGGCTTCTGTTTTACGGGCCCTAGCCATGCCACCACTTGACCATGCCGAGTAATGGCAATAGTTTCCCCATTCTGTTCTACGGCATCAAGCAATTGAGATAAATGTGTTTTGGCCTGAAAAGCCCCTATCGTTTGCATATGCTCACTTCCCTTAAAGATTCTTATCTAATTATAAACCAGTTTAATCATATAGTCTAGTTTAAATTTGATGGACCCCCTAAAATTGGTTAAAATCGAGATAATATTTTCTTAATAAATATCAATTACAATAAGGAATATTAAAATCATTAATTGGATACTGTATGAGTGAAGAAATTGACAAAAAATCTAGTTATGCGCCCAGTCCCGATAAGCAGAATTTTATGCAAGGACGGGATGGTGGCCCAGTGTTAGAAGCGACGAGGTTGTCTGCTAAAGATTTAAAGTATTTAGGTGTTCACTTCAACAAAAGAAAAGATCTTGAAGATAAGTTAATTATTAATGGCTCTACTGAACTTGGTCAAAAAATGATTAAGGAAAACAAGAAGTCCATTAAAGAAGCTATTAAAAATCTTCAGAATCCAAAAATTAATATCGCATATTTTCTTGTTTACTTATGGAAGAAAAAACCCATAAAAGATCCTATCTTATCTAAATATTTTAGCCTACTGGGAAAAGATGTGTGGGTGGATAACGTTAATATAGAAATACTAAAAAAAATTGATCAAAAAAATACTTTTTCAGAAAAAGATTTAGAAAAAATTAATAGCCTATGTAATCAGCCTGATAAAAAAATCTGTTATATTTCAGATAGAATCAAGGCTTTTGTTGAAAAACTTAATAACCTTCATGAAGACATATGTTTGACTAAAGAACAATCATTAGTTGAAGTTCAAGAAATTCAAAAAGATCTAAAAGAAAAAAAATCCAAGGAACCTATTGGTTATGTTTTTACTAATGAGAAAGCTGTTGGCAATGCACATTTTGAGCCTTTAATATTACAAGCAGATAAAATAATTAAACCAATGGTTTGGGGACCAGAAAGCTATAATCCTGAAGAAGCACACTATGCTGGAGTTGGATACATATACCCACAAGATATTAAATGCATAACTTATGCTCCTTATTTAGATGATTTTTGCATTAATAAAGATGATGTGGTTTTTCAGCCATCACCCCAAGCAAGAGATACGGGATGTGGTGCTTTTAATGTGCTATGGTTAAAAGAACTTTTAAAGAAAAAAGAGGATGGCTCAAAATTATTAGACTTTCCAAATAGTTTAACTTTTGAATACTATGATGATGCCTCTGGAAAACTTAAGGGTTTTTATTTTCCGTCAGCAAAAGGTTTTCGGTATTCTCAGTCTAATACTTATAATAGATTGATGAAAGATATGTTGTTTACCCCAGCATATCAAGATGTGTTAGCTGAGCACAAGGAATCTACCGATAAATATAAAAGTATTGAAACAATATTACAAGATACTTTGAAAGTAGCAAAAAGTAAAGGAGATCACGAAACCCTAAAAAGAACTCAGGATGTTTTAGAGAAATTACCTGAATTCAGAAAAACTTGGTTAAAACATTACGAGGAAGCCATGGTAAAGCGTTCAGCCATGGAATATACTACCAAAGACCGAACCTTTAATGCTTATTTGGTTTATCGTTCAGAAAACTTGAAAAAGAAAGCTCAGAAGATTTCAGAAAAAGCCTCAGAAGAAAATCAACCAGTCTTGTTAGAAGAAAAATCTGCTCACACAACCCCTCCAGAAAATGTGACAAGTATAGATGACAAAACAGTAAAAAAGTCTACGAATAGGCTAAAGAAATTTGGAATCTTTGGTATTGGTATCTTTAGTAGTGGCAGCTTAATAGCTGACGGGATAGATTCCGTATATATAGCGAATCACAGTGGAGCTTTAATAGTTAACAATTCAGACTATATAAAATATTTGTCTGATATGACAAAATTAATTGACCTCAAAAGGGGTTATTTAATAGGAGGATCTGAAATTTTCCTTGGATTAGCCATTATTGCAATGTCTGTTTATTTTTTTCATAAAAACTCAAATGACGAGCAAAACTCAGTTTCAGCTCGTTTGTAAAAAACCGTAAAGGCAGTGTTTAAATAAATTCTATTTTTTTGAAAAAACCTCTTGAGAATGACTAATGACAAGATTCTTCCAACAATCTTGACAACTGCCCCACAAAATATAAAGGTAATGAGAGTAATTGATATTCTATGACACCATCATGGATAAGTTTATTGCGTTCAAAACTTAAACTAGGTAATTGCGTATTGAGTTTTACACCTAATTTAAAATGTTTCTCTTGTAAAAAATAATGTAAGGATTTTAATGAGCCTGTTTTTCCTGCTTTCACCTCGACAGGGATAATGTGCAGCCCTTGGCTCATGACATAGTCGATTTCTGCGGCAGCTGATTTTTTTTCTCGCGTCCAGTAGTAAAGCTTGGGCTCTACGTAAGGAGGGTGACTAAATAATAGGTGTTGTCCGACAAATTGTTCAGCAACACTCCCTGAATTTACTAGGGTAAGTTCTTGGATGCTTCGTAAATCTAAAAAATTCAATCCTAAATTGGTACTCAATAATCCCACATCTAAAAATAAAGACTTGAAAATTTTTTCACTGATTTGTGCGCCTAATGGTAAACCATTACAGGCGCTGTGATGCACTAAATAAACGACTCTCGCCAAACACAGCTTCTCTAAGGCAGCAGCGACTACGGTGCTTTTTTCAGTATCAATAATGTGACTGTATTTTAACTTATGACCAACTAAGGCGGCGATTTTGTTAAAAATTTGTCGTAGACGGAATTGCGATGACGCTGGAGCATATTTATTAAAATCATCTTGATAAGTATTAAGAATGCTATGTTTAACCCTTTCAACAGCGGCAAAATCTCTGGTTTGCGCATAAGTCACCACCGCTTCAGGCATGCCGCCAATGATTAAATAAACTTTCAATAATTCGAGCAAACGCTGATGAATGGGAGAAGGAAAATCATCTCCAAGATGATAATGAACCAGAAAATGATATAACTGCGTTTCTTCTACGGCTAATAAGAACCCTTCAAAACTTAATGGCCCCAGGTACATATATTCTAACCGACCTACCGGCATAGAAAATGTGGCGTTTTTTAATGCAAAATCGAGTAGTGATCCGGCAGCAATGACATGTAATTGTGGCATCTCTTCATAAAAATAACGTAAACTCGTTAATATTTGTGGCGTGGCTTGAATTTCATCTAAAAACAACAAAGTCTTTCCAGGAATAACGGAACATTTGAATTGAATTTGCAAAAAATCTATGATTTTAACAGGGTCATTGCTTTGAAAAAGTTCAGCCAGCTCCGGGGTGCGCTCAAAATTTAATTCCAAAAGCGCTAGCTGCTGATGTTCGGCTAAGAGCTTCACCAGGGTTGATTTACCCACCTGACGCGCCCCACGAATCACGATCGGCTTTCTATGTTCCAATTGAGCCCAATGATTGAGGGGTTCCAGCTCCAACCTATAGGTAAGCATAACATTTCCTAAAAGAAAAGGTTATTTTAGCAGAACATTACCCAAAAGAAAAGGTTGTTTTGGGCAGAAAGGTGATCATTAAAATAAAACCGGGGGGACATCGAGGTAGAAAGTAGCTTACTGAGCAAGAATAGGTAAATTTTTTCTGACTTCTTTGAGAAACTGCAGGTCAATTTCAGCAGTAATCACACCTATTTCCTTTTTAAGAGAAGTCATCACTTCTCCCCACGGATTGGTGATCATGCTGTGTCCATGGGTCATTCGAGTTGCACTGTGCGCACCGACTTGACACGCGAACAGGCCATAACTGAGCGTATCGATAGAACGAGCTCTTGCTAAAATTTCCCAATGTGCCATACCGGTTTTCACTGTGAAAGCACTGGGAACGGCGATGATTTCCACTTGTTGGCGGATAAATTCTTGAAACAGGAGTGGGAAGCGCAAATCATAACAAACACAAGGTGCCAATCTGCCTAACGGTGTGTCTACCACCAAAATATTTTCACCGGGTTCTATGGTGGAGGATTCTTGATATTCTTCTATGCCTTTGGTAATGCACACATCAAACAAATGCATTTTGTCATAACGTCCAACCACCTTGCCGGTATCGTCATAAATTAAGCAAGCCGCTCGGACGCGATGGGCATCATTTGTCTTAATTGGAATAGTCCCACCCACAATCCAAAGCTTGTGATGCGCTGCTTGATCTTTTAAAAAATTTTGTATGACTCCATCGCCGTAGGTTTCGCCTATACTGACAGTTTCACGAGGATCACTCCCCATGATCGGAAACATTTCAGGTAATACCACCAAGGTGGCATCCGCTTGCTTGGCTTGTTTAATGAGCGCTCCTGCCATTTGTAAATTTTTTTCTAGGTCGGGGCAGGAGGTCATTTGAATGATTGAAGCTTTTGGGTGTAGCATGTGGGACTCTCATTTACATAAGTTCTAATGAGAAAACAATCGGCGGCGATTCTGATTCCTCATGAGACCGATCATCAATAATGAGAGAATCAATAATTTTGTTTATTCCATCTTTTATAGCCCTCGGCAAATGGTCATTGTCAGTAATGAAGTCACTGAGAGTATGCATTACCTTCCATTTGTCATTATACTTTTCTGATAGATTTTTCAAGATTTCGACAATCATCTCAGGATTCGCTTTCCAGGTCATTAAAGCAGCTGCAGGACTCTTACATTTTTTAAGTGAGTCTAGAAATAACTCCAATACACTTTTACCTGTATACTTAAGCGTATCGTCCCATTTTTCTTTTTTGATCCAATCCGAAAATAGCCCTAAAGCATTATCATCAATATATTGCTTCCATATCGGTATCTCTGAAGATTTTTCTATATCTTCCGGAAAAGTTCCATAAAAATTAACTATTTTAAAGTCTTTCAGAAAGCTTTCCGTGCTTTCATCAAGCTCACTTACCTGAGGCCTCTTAGAAAAAATATCTAATTGACTCCCAGATGGGCTTAAGGATGGACTGGAATCCATTAGAGTTCTGTAAATATCCTTAGTAGATTTAGGTTTTGTCAATTTTTTTTCTTTAAATAGATGCATGTCTTTTTCTCATTGTTGATTATATTCTTCATATTGGTAAAGATCCTCCATGGTTATTTCCCCCAATCCTTCTGTCAATTCATCAATTCCAGGTTCCATACTTGAATTTGGCGGTATAGATTTCGAAAAAAAACCAACCCCTGTTCCTACAGAAAGGGGAGAGACAGGAGGAGTAACCGGACATTTTTTTCTTTCATTAGAAACCATTACAGATGTATCAGGTTGACTTAGGGTAGACGGGGAAACGCTCTGCAACATGCTATCAGTTGAGCTATCACTCCAAAGTCTTGGAGAGGGTTGAACACTATCAAGACCGTGGGGTTCAGTGCTTGAGGGCTTTCGTCCTATAGCTTCCGACGTTTGAGTGTCTGGATATTTTCTTTTAGCATTAACTCGAGTAGATTTTTCAGGAACTGGAGTAGGTTGTTGAGGTTTTTTTTCCACATGTGATGTTTTTATCTTTTTTTTAGGTAGCATTTTTTTATCTCTTTGATGATTACATTTCTCATATAATTTCTTAAATTCTACTCAGAAAGTATCACCTATTAAAACTCGGCCGTCAATTTGAGAACAAAAAAAGAGTGTTACGCAAATGCTGTACCACAGCCCAGTACTCAACAAGGCGGAAAACAACCGCATCACATTAGGCTTACTACTGTTGTAGTCCTGCACACCGTGATGCGAATTGAGCTCCTGGAATCATCATCACTATCGGTTGTGGTACGTTACATTTACTATAACACCCTCTAATATAATTATAGTTAAAATTGGTGGCTTTGCGAGGGGCGCCGAGGCATACTGATGGCCATTATGAGCCCAATTCTGCACGTTGCCTTACAAAAGCCGCTCCGGCATTGTTTTGATTATTTGCCCCCTGTCGCTATGGAGAAGGACACCCCCCTTCAACCCGGCATTCGCCTCTTAGTTCCCTTTGGAAAACAACAACTTATCGGGATACTCCTTAAGGTAAATGACTGTTCTTGTATCGAGCCCACTCAATTGCGGCCCGCGCTACAAATCCTCGATCAAGCGCCGCTGCTCCCGGAGTTTTTCCTACTTTTTTGTCAATGGATAGCCCAATATTACCACTATTCAATAGGCGAAATTCTGCTGACCAACTTACCCGCCCCCTTACGACAGCTTAGCCCTAAAAAAGACCCGCTCCGCGAAATTCTCCCTAGTGATCCCCCTTTCGGTACGCTTTTGAAAAAAACACCCCATTCCCTCAATGCAGACCAACAGCATGCGGTCCAGGCAATTACGCGCAAGTCTGGCTTCCAACCCTATTTATTAGAGGGGGTGACCGGCAGCGGCAAAACTGAGGTGTATTTACAAAGCATCGAAAAGATTTTACAACAAGGCAAACAAGCTTTGGTCCTCGTGCCTGAAATTGGGTTAACGCCACAAACGCTCAGCCGATTTGAGCAGCGTTTCAACATACCCGTTATGGTACTTCACTCAGCTGCAACGCCCCGCACCCGTTTAAAAACCTGGTTAGCCGCTCGAGATGGCAAACCGCTGATTTTAATCGGCACTCGTTCAGCTATTTTTGTGCCACTGGCCAATTTGGGCATTATCGTCGTGGATGAGGAGCATGATTTATCTTTCAAACAACAAACTCACTTGAGATATTCTGCTCGTGACTTGGCCATTGTGCTAGGCCAAATGCGTAAAATTCCTGTGGTATTAGGCTCTGCCACCCCCACCTTGGAAAGTTTTTACAATGTTAAACAGCAACGTTACCAAGGATTACCTTTGCCTAACAGGGCCGGCGGGGCTCTCTTCCCCACTTTTCAAATTGTCGATTTACGTCAGCATTATCTCACCCAGGGCTTGTCAAAACCCTTGCTTCAGGCCATGACACAACACTTAGCGGCGGGTAACCAGGTGCTTTTGTTTTTGAATCGTCGCGGCTATGCACCTGTTTTGCTATGCCAACAGTGCGGGTGGTCTGCACAGTGTCGACTATGCGATGCACGTTTCACGCTACACCAGCATCCCGCTCGGCTGATTTGTCATCACTGCACTGCAAGTCGTCCCATTCCTCAACAATGCGAAGCGTGTGATGCCCCCGTTATTACCATAGGCCTTGGTACAGAGCAATTAGAGGAGGGCGTGCGGACACACTTTGCAAATATTCCTTTGGTGCGTATGGACCGAGATGCTGTCCGCTCTAAAAAAACTTTGGAACAGTTACTAACTCAGATACACACGGGTGGCCCGCAAATTTTAATTGGGACCCAAATGCTGGCGAAAGGCCATCATTTTCCTAAGGTGACTTTGGTCGGCATTATCGAAATCGACGGCGCGTTATATAGCAGTGATTTTCGAGCGAATGAACGACTCGCGCAATCAATAGTGCAAGTTGCGGGTCGAGCTGGCAGGGAGGACAAGCCTGGGCAGGTCTATATTCAAACTTACTGCCCTCAACATCCGTTACTACAGCTTCTCTTATCCCAAGGCTACGCTGCCTTTGCTGAACAAGCCTTATCAGAACGCGCGGGGGCTAAATGGCCGCCATTTCAATTTCAAGCCTTATTTCGCGCGGAATCTCAATATCCGCAAAAATCGTTGCAACTGTTAACGCAAATTAAGGCGCTGGCACAACCTTTAGCGTCTCATTTGAGTGTATTGGGCCCCATTCCTTCATCCATGGAACGTAAGGCGGGAAAATATCGGGCATTGTTACTTCTGCAATCTCCCAATCGTTCATTACTACAGAATACATTACAGGTCTTGCTGCCTCAGGTGGAGGATTTAAAATTGGGGCGCAATGTGCGCTGGTCTTTAGATATAGATCCGCAAGAAATGTTTTGAGTGAGTGTGCTTTATGTGTATGTTTCGACCTTAGAGCCTAATGTGCTACACATTCGGCTGTCATGGAAGGGGAGAGCCCTTAAAGACACGCCGTGAATACGTCCCTGTAGGCTTCTCTTTTTCGTCCATGAAAAAGAGCGTCTTTAAGGGCTCTCCCCTTCCATGACAGCCTTACTTGGGTGCTCAATATAACTATTCTGCTTATCAAACTCATGAGCCATTGCGGAGTTAGGCTCTAAGGTCTTGTGCCAAACTTTATTTTTAGGCTAAATCATTACTTTGAAGCTAGACAATCCTGTGTTTACCAAGCAAAATAGTGCTTTATAAATCTAAGCCTATTCATACTTATGACTCAATTGACTCAATTTATTGCCCATCATTGGATGCTGGTCGTTGCTTTAATCATCGTACTGGTCTTGCTGTTAACCGAAGAATTACGCCATAAACGCGGCGGGCGGCGGATTTCTGCCAGCGATGCGGTGCAGCTCATTAATCGTGAAAAAGCCTGCGTTTTAGATATTCGCGATCGCACTGCTTACGATAAGGGGCATATCGTGAATGCTATTCATATTCCTCAAGCTGATGTGTTAGGCGATCTTGAAAAAATTAAGAAATATCGAGACAAGCCGCTCATTTTGGTATGTAATATGGGGCAAAATTCCATAGTGGTACAGGGCAAATTACAAAAACAAGGTTTTAACCAAGTGTTTGTGCTGGCAGGCGGTTTACAAGCTTGGAAAAATGCAGATCTGCCTTTGGTGGGGTAGTAGTGAACTAAGAGGAAACACTGAAAAGTTCGGTGTGGTGCCTTCTCCCCTTTTTTGTGGGAGAAGGAAACAGCTCACCACTTCAAGTGTCACCTCCAGATTCTTTGGGTGGTGAATGATTAGAAACTTGCTTGAGGTGTTTTGATTTGCGTCTGATCTCTAAAATGCTAAATTACGTTCAAAAAAGGAGTGAACAGAACTATGACCGCTCAAGTCATTATCTATACCAAAGCCAACTGTCCTTATTGTGACCGTGCCAAACAACTCCTATCTGCTAAAAAAATTGCTTTTGAAGAACTGCGCATCGATCTCTCACCCGAATTACGCGAAGAGATGTTGGCACGCAGCAATGGCCGCCGCACTGTCCCGCAAATTTTTATCAATGGTGAAGGCATCGGTGGATTCGATGACTTAGCCGCCTTAGAACAACAAGGCAAACTTAACGACAAGGTGAAATAAATGCAAAACCCTGAAAAAAATTCTGAAACACCTCCAGAAAATACCAACAACCTTGAATTTAATATTCAACGGATTTACACCAAAGACTTGTCTTTTGAGTCCCCCAACGCACCACAATTATTCCGAGAAACTTGGCAACCGAATGTGGATGTTGAGTTGAATGTTAAAAGCAACCCGCTGGGTGAAGATGCCTATGAAGTGGTTGTTACGATTACGACAACCGTTAAAACCAATGATAAAGTGGCATTTTTAGTCGAAGTCCATCAAGCCGGTATTTTTACCATGAAAGGATTTACTCAAGAACAAGCCCACAGAATGCTCGGCAGTTATTGCCCCAATATTTTATTCCCTTATGCACGAGAGATCATTGCCAATTTAGTCACACGCGGCGGGTTTGCGCCTTTATATTTGGCGCCTGTGAATTTTGATCAGCTCTACGATCAACAACTTCAAAAACCCGCTTCCCCCGAAAACGGCAACTCAGTCACAACCCATTAAATCATGGGTGTTTCGGATGACGATGAAAACACCCATTACCGTTTTAGGTGCAGGCTCTTGGGGCACGGCGTTGGCGATTTTGCTGGCCAAAAATCATCACGCCGTGCGGTTATGGAGCCATAATCCTGCCCATGTTGCAGAACTGCAATCCACTCGTCGCAATTTAAAATATTTACCCGATTTCACTTTACCTGACAATATCACCTTCTATTCCGATTTAACGGCGGCATTATACCAAATTCAAGATATTCTGATTGTCGTACCTAGCCAAGTCTTTCGAAATCTCTTGCTTGAACTTAAACCTTTATTACCTGACCAAGCACGAATTGCGTGGGGTACTAAAGGGCTGGACCCCACTTCTCATACATTACTACACGCCACTGCTCACGAAATTCTAGGCCCTCACTTCCCTTTAGCGGTGATTTCTGGCCCGAGTTTCGCGCATGAAGTCGCAGCGGGGTTGCCCACCGCCGTTTGTGTTGCAAGTGCAGATCAAACCTTCGCGCATGAGCTCAGCCTGCGCTTAATTAATCCCAGTTTTCGTGCTTATACCACGCCCGATATCACAGGTGTCGAAATTTGTGGCGTGATTAAAAATATCTTAGCCATCGCTGCAGGTGCAGTGGATGCCCTCAAATTGGGAAGCAATGCGCAAAGTGCTTTAATGACTCGTGGTTTAGCAGAAATGCAGCGGTTAGGCCTGGCGTTAGGCGGCGCTGTGCCGACATTTATGGGGCTAGCCGGTGTTGGAGATTTAATCCTCACGTGTACGGATAACCATTCTCGTAACCGACGTTTTGGTCGAGCAATTGGAGAAGAGAAATCTAAAGAAGCAGCACTTGCTGAGATTGGTCAAGTGGTAGAAGGTTTGAATAATCTCACCACTGTGTATCAATTAGCCCACAAACTGGGCGTAAACATGCCAATTACTGAGCAAGTCTATCAAGTGATTTACCAAAATCGGCCTTTATCTGAGGCCATTCAAGAATTATTTTCTCGGCAGCCTAAAAGCGAAACGGACTAATGCCCATATTTTCTAAGTGGACTTACATCAAGAGCGATTTAGCCAGTGGCGAATATGCCAATTACTGGGATTTTATTGCGGTTTTTTTGGTATTGGCTATTTTGGTCTTACTGGCTTTTGGTGCCCACGGCATGGCAACGCCTTATCATTTAGGCCAACCTATTCACATTTCATTAGACCCTGCTTATCTGCCCTATTATGCGTTTCGGAGCGTGCTGCGCATGGCGCTGGCCTTGATCTGTTCGTTGATTTTTACCTTTATCGTAGGCACTGCAGCTGCTAAAAGCACCCATGCCGAACGTTTCATTATTCCCATTATTGATATTTTGCAATCCGTTCCAGTGCTGGGTTATTTATCGATTACAGTGGTTGTTTTTATTGCGTTATTTCCCAATAGCATGTTAGGGCCTGAATGCGCGGCCATTTTTGCCATTTTTACTGCGCAAGTCTGGAATATGACTTTAAGTTTTTATCAAAGCTTGCGCAGTGTGCCTTCGGATTTAAAAGAAGCCGCCAGCGTTTTTCAGCTTTCCGCTTGGCAACGGTTTTGGCGATTGGATGTCGCGTTTGCCATGCCTGGTCTACTCTGGAATATGATGATGTCGATGTCGGCAAGTTGGTTTTTCGTGGTAGCGTCTGAAGCGATTACCGTGAATCATCAAAGCATTACCTTACCGGGGATTGGTTCTTATATTGCGTTAGCGGTAGAGCGCTCCGATATGGTGTCGGTGGTGTATGCCATCATCGCCATGTTCATCGTGATCCTACTCTACGATCAAATTTTATTTAGGCCGCTGAGCGAATGGATCGAAAAATTTAAATTTGAACAAATCGGTGACGAGCCGATTCCCAGTTCTTGGGTGATACATTTATTTCGTCGCACCAAATTGATGCGACAACTCGGTGATTTATGCATCAGAGGCTGGGAAAATTGCGTGAATATTCGCTTTACGCGCGCGACGCATCGCCCTTCTGCGCAACGTTATCGGGCCTTAACGCGTTGGCATAATTATCTGGTGACGGGTTGGTATATTATCTTGGCGGTTTTGCTGTTTAGCGCCTGTTTAATTTTAAGCTATTTTGTGTTATCGACGGTCGGATTCCATGAAATTTGGCAAGTCTTGGGTTTAGGTCTGATTACCGCATTTCGGGTGTTGGTACTGATTTTGTTGAGCTCCTTAATTTGGGTACCTGTGGGAGTTTGGATTGGGCTCCGTCCTCGTTATGCCTATATTGCCCAGCCTGTGATTCAATTTTTAGCGTCTTTCCCGGTCAATTTAGTCTATCCCGTGGTGGTGCTACTCATCATGCGCTACCATCTCAATGTCAATATTTGGACTTCCCCCTTAATGATTTTAGGCTCACAATGGTATATTGCGTTTAATGTCATTGCCGGCGCCATTGCCTTGCCTAAAGATTTGCGGCAAGCTGCCAGCTCTTTAGGGGTGCGTAAAGGGTTATGGTGGCGTAAACTCATTATTCCGGGGATATTGCCGTATTATATTACCGGCGCCATTACCGCTGCCGGCGGCGCTTGGAACGCCAGCATCATTGCGGAAGTGGTCAGTTGGGGCCATACTGAATTGAAAGCCACTGGCCTTGGCGCTTATATTACCCAACAAGCGCATAGTGGCGATTTTCCGCGATTGGCGTTAGGAATTGCCGTGATGTGCCTGTATGTATTAACCATTAATCGCGTACTGTGGCGGCCGATGTATCATTGGGCGGTGGAACGTTTTACGCTGAGTTAAAATATGAATCAAGCCCTGATTGAAATCAATAACCTCTATAAGTCCTTTAAAAAAAGTGACTACCAAGATTTATTGGTCTTAGACAACTTACAATTTAAGGTCAATGAAGGGGAAATTATTGCGCTGCTGGGCAAATCAGGCTCAGGCAAATCCACTTTATTGCGGATCATTGCTGGCCTCATCCGCCCCACCAAAGGGCAAGTCTTATATCGTGGCGAACCCGTGTATGGCCCTGTCAAAGGCCTTTCGATGATCTTTCAAAGTTTTGCCTTATTCCCATGGTTAACCGTGTTACAGAATGTCGAACTGGGGTTAGAAGCACAAGGCATTTCTCGCGCAGAACGCCGCGCCCGTGCCCTAGAAGCCATCGACATCATCGGCCTCGACGGGTTTGAATCCGCCTACCCCAAAGAATTATCCGGCGGCATGCGCCAACGCGTCGGTTTTGCGCGCGCTTTGGTGGTCAATCCTGAAGTGTTATTGATGGATGAACCCTTTTCCGCCTTAGACCCCTTAACTGCCGATAACCTACGGAATGACTTGCTAGACATCTGGCAAGAAAAAAAGACCAACATCCGGTCCATCATTTTGGTGACGCATAACATTGAAGAAGCTGCTCTCGTCGCCGACCGCATTTTAGTATTTAGCAGCAATCCAGGCCAAATCCGTGGTGAATTAAAAGTGGAAATCCCCCAACCGCGCGCGGACGAAACGGAAAAAGTTCGGCAAGTGGTTGATGATATTTATACCCTCATGACCACGGCTTTTGATCAAAATCTCGGCGCTGGCACCAAGCAAAAACTGCTGGGGATTGGCTATCGTTTACCCGACGTCGGTGTTTCAGAGCTGACTGGCTTCTTAGATACCTTAAATTCGGATGAATACCAACAAAAAGTCGATTTACCAGAACTCGCCAATGACCTCAATTTAGACGTCGATAATTTATTCTTGATGACAGAAGCGTTAGAAATCCTCAACTTTGCGGATGTGTCCAAAGGGGATATTGAATTAACCCGCGCCGGCAGACAGTTTGCCGAAGCAGACATCCTACAGCGCAAACAAATTTTCGCCGCTCACCTCATGCGGTTTATTCCCCTCGCCCGCCATATCCGCCGTGTATTAGACGAACGCCCAGGTCATCGCGCTTCCGAAGATCGGTTTTTGCGGGAGTTAGAAGATCATCTCAGTGAAGAGGCTGCTGAAGAGGTATTAGAAGTGGTGATTAACTGGGGACGATATGCGGAGTTATTTGCGTATGATTATAATTCGGGGGTGTTGAGTTTGGAGAATCCGGAATGATTTGACAAAAAGTCAAACTCATTGTACAATTATAAGTACAATGATTAATGAGGTGTAAAATGGAAACAATGACTTATTCCGATTTCAGAAAAAACCTAGCGGTGAGTTTAGACAGAATCAATGAAGATCATGTCCCTATATTAGTTACTCGACAATCGGGAAAATCGGCTGTTATTATGTCTCAAGAAGATTTTAAATCATACGAAGAAACCGCTTATCTTATGTCCAGTGTTAATAATGCAAATCGCTTAAATCGAGCGATTAAGCAGCTGGAAAATAAAAAGGGCAAAATAAAAAGGCTTATCGAAGAATGAAACTGGTTTGGTCTGAAGATGCCTGGGAAGATCATTTGTATTGGCAAAAGCAGGATAAAAAGCTATTGCTTAGGATTAATGAGTTAATTAAAGCGATTCAACGTGATCCATTTAAAGGAATAGGAGACCCAGAGCCGCTAAAGCATCACTGGCAAGGTTATTGGTCTCGTCGTATCAATCGTGAACATCGTCTGGTTTATAAGGCAACAAAAGATGAGCTTTGGCTTGCACAGTGCAAATATCATTACTAAACATGTAATCATTCTGTCGAAAGAGCTATAGAGCGGAAGGAAAATATTGAGGGTCCTGACAAAGCTTTTTGCGATCACCTTTTTTTTTAGGGTGGTATAAATCCGCAAGTTGGTCACTTTGTTTTAAGGCGAAGGGATGCTGTGGATTTAATAGGTGGGCTCTGTAATAGTGCAACACGGCGAGCAGTGTTCCCAATTCCTTTTCGGGTTTTGTAATATTATGTTTGTCACAAGCCAACAGGAAACAAGCCGCTAGGGAAGCATAGCAATAAGATTGGTCGACAGGATTAGAAGCGGATTTTAGCGCTTGGTGGTATTGGGTTTGCGCGCAGGCATAAGCTTCTCTCTTAAAGAATGTATGTCCTTGTTCAAAGAGCGAATTAAACTCTGTAGAACTCGAAACCAATCTTTTTTCTTCAGCCATAATAACCTCTTCTTAAGGTTATTATAACACTGATTCAATACCGCTAAAAGCCTACGCAACCTTGGTGAACTTATCTTGGCTTGGCGCCTTGGCTTACTGTCTCATCTACAATAGCGACTCTCTCTTCTTTTGAGAGCATCGTGTAAGTAGTGTCCGCCTTATTATTGCGAGTACATTCATAAAGTTTAGCGAGTAATCCCAATAATATCACGCCTGCCGCCATACCAATTCCGACCGCTCCAGCTATTGGCATGTCGAGATGTGGAAGTGCTGCATTCATTTCAAGCAATTTAAGAGGATCGTTAAAAGCCATTTGACTTGCAAACATCATGCCACCAAAAGTCGCAAGCGTCAAAACCGCAACGCCTACCGGGTATTTGTGATCGCTAAGCCATGAAGCCTCATCCGAAGAAGTAGATTTTGATTGTGACTGCTTTGAGGATAATGTTGGTACTAAGGGCTCAGATTGTGAAAAGTGCCAATTTATGAGATGATTTTCATAACCAGCTTTAGCCTGCAGCTCTACATGCTTTCCGACAACAATGCATTGGTAAGCATCGTCAAGCCGACCTCCTTTCAAGGCTGTATTTCTACGCTCGGCACAGTCTTGAGCCTCTTTCACGGAAGACAGATCTTGAGTTCGAATGATCCAGTCTTGCTTTTCATCCATTGGCCAAACCAGGTGAAAAGCATGATCGCGGTCTTCTAATGCTTTATTCGTACTATTAATCGTGCTATAAACTTCATCAGCTCCCTTAACACTCATACCATCGCCTTCATTCAACGTATAATCTTTTTTACTCCACTTTTCTCGCAACGACTGCGTTTGGCTGGGCTCTGTTAATGTAAATTGCAGGGTATGCTGATTATTTTGATAAGCACTCACAGTAACAGCAGCTACCCCAAGTTCCTTTAATTGCGCTTGCAAAGTAGCAGCAACCTGGTTCGCTTTTTCTTTAGAATCACAAAAAATTGAGGCGGTAATCTCTTTAGAATCTGTGGCTTGCTCATTCAGTCTAATAGGATATGCCGCAATCTTTTGATAAAAATTCTTAAAATTCTCATCTCTGTAAACAGTAGAAGACATTTGCGCTCTTTGTGTCTCAAGCTCTTCCAATCTGCGGTTAACGAAACCCGCCAACTTCTCGGAAATAACAGCTTTTCCTGTTGAGTCGTAAGTGAGAGGAGAAGCTTTACCCTCATATCCTTTAAATATTTCTGATAAATTGTTGTTAACATATTGAGAGAATTCCGCTTCTCCACTTGCAGCTTTTCCACTTGCAGCTTCCACATGCACAGCATCAAATACAATCTTATCTTGCAAGGAGATATTCGTTGAATGGTTTGTACCTTTGAGCGTAGCATCTAAGCGCGTCAACCGCATTTTCAGAGTGCCTTCCGGCATCTCGTCATTTTTTGTCTGACTAATATCTGGCTCTCGTTTATCGTAATAATAAACATCATTTCCCACGATCTTTAATTGTCCCTTAGCCTCTTTTTTATCTTCTTCGCCTTGATACAGCAAAGCGATATCTTCAAGCTTATCCTTGAAGTGTTCGAAAGCAATGGGTGGGTAAAGTTTATTTCCATCATGGCGGAAACACTGCGCACTCTTTTCCACTAAGTCTTCTAGTTTAACTTGGTCTTTCGCCTCAGCTGAGCCTTTTACAATTTTCTGTAAATTTTCCAAGTATTTGATTTGGAAATCTAATTCTTGTTCTTTCGTAAAACTCGGCTGTTGGTCTTTGAGTATTTTTGTATAGGATGATGATTTCGGTAATTGGGGCTCCCTTTTACTTTCTCTGTCGCTCATAGCGTTGATCTCATTTAAATTTATATATAGATTTAATACTTATTTGTATTATAACCAGTGAAAATTAAGGAATTATGAATTAAACGCTCCGAAAATCCAACTTCTGAATTGTAATCTTTTGCCCTTTTAATGATACATGACTCGCAGCTGTATCGCCCAGCACAATTAAACTTTCCTTTTTTATAACAACATGTTAAGATTTTTAGCTTGTGTACTGAAATATCGAAATTAGTAGTTTTTGAGCAAATTTCCCATGTATTAAGTAAAAATACCGCTTTTAAAGCTGTCATGGAAACGTTAGGATTGATATCAACTCTGTGCCGTATAAAAAAAATATTCAAAAAATCTATCTATTTAATATATAGTTAATAAAAATAGTCTATCATTAGCAAAATGTCAGTTTATACTTGAGGAATACTGTTATGCCAAACCCATCACAAAATCCAGTGGATGACTGGTCTCTCTCAACCCCAGCGAGCTACTTGCCCTTTTTTAGTACGGTTGGCCAACTCTTGCATGCACGATCTTTAAAAAAACAACTTAATGCTGAGTTTACAAAGGATGCACTAGGAAAGCTTTCCTATGAAGGAGTTAACGCAGAAGACCCTAACGGTAAAGGAGAAGTTGAACAAACTACATTATTACCCAAAGATGATAGTGCACTCCCTAGAAGTGATACTGTACTCTCTGATCAACCAGAAGAACAAGATTCTAAGATATCCATATCCGAGACCGAGGCAGCCGAAAAACGGTTAAATACATTGCAAAGACTTATTGTTGCAAAAGGTGCTTTGGAACTTATCACAATAGCCGGGTTTACAGCCGCTACATATTTATATGCTACAGGCCAATTTTCACATTCACAGCACTTTATGGAGGCGATGGACCGTACTGGCATAGCTCAGGCCTTTGATTTACCAGCTGGGTGGGATTACGCTGCAGTCGCATTGTTAGGCCTAGCCTATTTATTAGCTTCGAGCAAATTGGCTCAAGCCATCGCTCACGTTGCGGATTATGCCGAAAGCACTCGCTCTATCAAAGGCGCTTCGGTCGGAGTAGCCGCAGCTTTTACAGGCCCTAAATTCTGGGAGAACTATATAAAATTTAAAAAGCGAGAAGCCGAATTACCAAAAAACGACGATAATGCAGACTTTACACCAAACCCCCGTCGCACCATAAAAGGCGGTTAGATAAAAACTCTCTCTCAAGGCTACGCAAACTTTGTATAGCCTTGAGTATCCGTATTTCCCAACAATTTATTGCTATCGTTTCAGTGGTATACTGGATATCAAAATTGGAGGGAAATACTTATGGCAAAAACTACTCAATCACCCACGTCAAGCGGCTCGAATCCTCGGACACCTTTAAGAAAGTTGTCATCAGGCTTGTTTAATGTCGACAACAATTACTCCAGATCTCCTTTATACAGGCTTGCTCAAGATGCAGTGACCAGTCTGCTCAGTTTTACCCCCTTCTACACCCCTTTGTTTTATTGCTATATTGCCCATTGTCAAGATCAGGCGCGAGACCGAAACGATCATAATTTCGTCGAACATCTTCAAAAACACAAAAGAGCCATGAAGTGGAGAGTCATAGGTGAAGTCACAATGTTGGCCGGGTTTGTGACCACTTATGCCCTCTATCAACATGGCCTACAGAATCCGGTTCTGACTGGCATTGCCCAAGGCTCAGGCATGGCGCAGTTCAATTTCCATTCGGCTGACTCTGGTGCTTTGTTAATTTGTTTGTGTATGGCTTATATGGTGGCTTCTGGCAAACTATTTGAATTCGCCGGACGTAGTAAAGAAAGAGATTCCTCTGTCTTGGCGGAAGCGACCATCACTTTGATTGGAGGGACTCGTGGCATTGCGGCGCGGAAACAAATTTATAATCGTAGAGCGCACGCGAGACTTAGCGGCCAAAATTCCCCTAGAGTCAGCGTAACAGAGTCTCCTGTTCCTGAAACACCAACAACATCTGTCACCAGCCCTCAGTTCTAAGAGCTTGTTTATTAAATGGGATTTACATATAATTGTATTATGTATTGTGTGCTAGGGAAAAATTATGCCAAGTCCGACGAATGATGAACCGAATAAGCTTAAATCTACACTTTTGAGCTTCCTGCCATTTTATTCTGTACATTCTTTAAATAAAAAATTAAAAGAACTCGATTGTGAGACCCCTAAAAATGATAAAGAACAGCAAGCCATATGGGGATGCCACCGTGGACAAAGAGCTGTCAAAGCCAGAACCCTTGGGCACTGCGTGGGTGCTATCAGTTTTACAGCCATCGCCATTCTTTATAACCAGGGAGCCTTATCCCATTCTGCGATACTGACAAATGCTGCTCATAAAACGGGTATTGCTCAGGCTTTCGAGTCTAATCTTGTTCTTTCTATTCTGATCTTAGTTGGCCTGGGCTTAGCGTATACTGCAGCTTCTGGTAAGGCTTTCGAACTGATTGAGCGTTGTGGGGCAGAGCAATACTTCTCTCGTTCAGAGACACCCAATCTGGGTCAAACAGAGCGAATCGCTAGAATCTTTTTAGCAGGGATAGTCGCTACCGCCCTACCTATTTATAGTCACAGTTTGAGCCAAAAAATCTATTATACTGAGCATAAAGTACAACCCTCTTCTCCGACCGAACAAGATGAGGAAGATAGGTCAATTGTCTCTTCGTCTTCTTATTCTGATAGCCGAAGTTCTTCTTATAGTCGCAGTTCTTCTATGTGAGCTTTCCTTGACATTCTCTAAATTAAGCTTCAAAATATTGAGCTATTTCTTAAGGGGAAACTATCGTGGCTAATATAGCATCTGCAAAAAAACGCGCAAAACAAACCATTCAGCGCCAAGCTCGTAACTATGCATTACGTTCTCGGGTATCGACTTATTTAAAAAAGGCTCGTAAGGCCATCAGCTCTGGCAGCACTGAAGAAGCGCAGAGCGCCGTCAAAGTGGCTTTATCTCAAATCGCCAAAATGGTACCTAAAGGTATTTTTCAGAAAAATAAAGCTTCACGGCTCCAGAGTCGCCTCAATGCTCGGTTGAAAAAACGGGTTTTAAGCGCATAGTCACTCCATGGCCATCATTGCCGAAAGCTCAGCCCCTCTCTAGTTATCCAAGGGGCTATAAGCTCGTTGGAG
This sequence comes from Gammaproteobacteria bacterium, assembly GCA_047601185.1. Taxonomy (GTDB): domain Bacteria; phylum Pseudomonadota; class Gammaproteobacteria; order JAURND01; family JAURND01; genus JASGJS01. The sequence goes on from JASGJS010000001.1 coordinate 391,054, forward strand.
CGCGGGCAGCTTGCCCGCTGCTTTTTAAAATAGTTAAAAGCAGCGGGCAAGCTGCCCGCGCTCCCAACAAATCTCTGCCTTCAAAAAACTCGAAGTTTTTTTCTCTTCCTGCCTGCATTTCTTCTATCAAAAACGGTTTAAATTCGACTACGGCAAAACCTGCATTTTTTGTAGACAACATCCCTTGTATTTCAGCCAAGATATGACTAAAACACAAGGATTAAAACTGCAAAGAGTGGGAAGGGAAGTAGCTTAATAAAAAATTATTTCTCCAGCAGAACCTGTGAAGCTTAAAGAATATCGAAATTAATGAGTCATGCTAGATAATAAAGGCAGCTCTATTTCAGATTGAGAATCTAAGCAACCCTCACACGCATTGATAGCTTTATTAATCGTTGAACCCACAGCATTGCCAAACCAACTACCAATTTCACCCATCAGCACTGTTAAAACACCTGCGCCGAGATAAATCAGCATCGTCAAAGCTGGATCGTTGGTTAACATAGGTTGCACCAGCTTAATCGCTACTAACCAAGCAATCATGGTGAGACAGGCGACTACGACTTCAGCTCCTTTATTGATCTTTTCTTCCCGTTGTCGTCTCGTCATGTTGACTCACCGTGTGACACAAATAAAAAAACCCTCACAGCTTAAAACTGTGAAGGTTTTGGAAAAAAGCCCTGGCAGTGTCCTACTTTCACATGGGGAAACCCCACACTATCATCGGCGCTAAGCGTTTTCACTTCTGAGTTCGGAATGGGATCAGGTGGTACCCACTTGCTATGGCCGCCAGGAAAGCGGTATGACAGATCATCTGTCAAATTCTTTGGTAACAATTCATGATGTAGACATGTATCTTATCAAGCTTGAGCAATCAACCAAAAATATTTTGGTGTTATATAGTCAAGCCTCACGGTCAATTAGTACAGGTTAGCTACACGCATTACTGCGCTTCCACACCCTGCCTATCAACGTTGTAGTCTTCAACAAACCTTTAGGGATATTAGCATATCCAGAGAGATCTAATCTTGAGGGGGGCTTCCTACTTAGATGCTTTCAGCAGTTATCCCGTCCGAACATAGCTACCCGGCAGTGCCACTGGCGTGACAACCGGAACACCAGAGGTTCGTCCACTCCGGTCCTCTCGTACTAGGAGCAGCTCCTCTCAAATCTCTAACGCCCACGGTAGATAGGAACCGAACTGTCTCACGACGTTCTAAACCCAACTCACGTACCACTTTAAATGGCGAACAGCCATACCCTTGGGACCGGCTACAGCCCCAGGATGTGATGAGTCGACATCGAGGTGCCAAACACCGCCGTCGATATGAACTCTTGGGCGGTATCAGCCTGTTATCCCCGGCGTACCTTTTATTCGTTAAGCGATGGCCCTTCCATACAGAACCACCGGATCACTAAGACCTACTTTCGTACCTGCTCGACCCGT
>JASGJS010000001.1:397500-1712400 GCA_047601185.1 Gammaproteobacteria bacterium
ACCACAAAATAGGGTCAGATATTCATTACTACCGCCTGGGCTAGACCAATATTCACAAATCTGTTCCAACGCCAATAAAGTCACGCCCGCCTCTTCTTGAGCTTCCCGCCGAGCGAGATCTTCTGGTGTTTCCCCTGCTTCTAGCAACCCTGCGACAATCTCAATCATCCAAGGTCCTTCGGGATCCGACAAAGCCCCAGGCCGAAATTGTTCGATTAACACCACTTGATCTGTTAGAGGGTCATAAGGCAATACCGCAGCTGCACGAGGTCGAATCGACACTTCACGCATGATCGCCGGGCTCCACCCGCCCTTAAACAATTCATGCTGTAATAAATATCGTTTAATAGAAACAAACCCTTGATACATCCAGGTTTCCTCTAAAATTTTGACGTTTTTAGGTTCCATAGTGTTTACCTCTTCTCTGGTATAAAGTAGTATATCCTAATCCATTGGACACACGACACTTCCCATGAAAAAGCGGCTTGCAACATTATTGATGATAAGCAGTCTCGGCTGGTGGCAGATCGCGCAAGCAGAAGACTTGATGGAAGTCTTTGACCAAGCCGTGCAGTTTGACCCCACTTTTAAGCAAGCTCAAGCACAATGGCTAGCGACTCAAGAACTGGTTCCCATTACTCGCGGGGCTTTGTTGCCTTTTATCAGCGCAACCGGCAGCGTCACGCGCACCAGAACCCACGTTGAATTCGACTCTCCAATCATTCCCGATCAAACCTCGACCGGCACAGCTTCTCAATACCAAATCAATGCAGGTCAAACGTTATTTAATTACAAATCCTGGGCCCAGTTGCAAAATGCCAAAGCCCAAGCCAAACAAGCCTTTGCCACTTATAATGCAGCCGCGCAAAATCTCATGGTGCGCGTTGCCAATGCGTATTTTGCGGTATTACAAGCCTACGACACTTTACAGGCCACAGAAGCGACTAAGCGCTCTTTAGGACATCAACTTCAACAAACTGAACAACAATATAAAGTGGGCCTTGTCCCCATCACCAATGTTCAACAAGTCAGAGCCAGTTATGATGCGACGGCAGCCTCTGAAATTGCCAATCAAAATGCGGTGTCTGATCGATTAGAAGAACTGCGAGGAATGACTGGCGTTTTTTACACATGTTTAGCGGGGATCAATATTCAAGTGCCTTTAGTGGAGCCCCAGCCCCGCAATATTAATGATTGGGTGATCATTGCCAGTAAGCAAAACTATAATTACCAAGCCTCACGTTATGCGACACAAGCAGCTCGCGAAAACGTTAAAGTGCAACGCGCCGGCCATTTCCCCACGGTAAATACCGTTGCTAACTATGCGTATTACAATTTAGGGGGAGGATCCAATGATACCCCGCTTAATGACACTGTCCCCGGTATTGTTTCACCTGGCTCTATTAGCATTGCCTCTGTCGGCATACAAGCCAATTTACCCATTGTTCAAGGAGGGACGGTCGTGGCGCAAACTCGACAAGCGGCTTATCAATATGCCGAAGCCGCCGCTCAAATGCAGCAAACCTATTTAAGCACTCTACAACAAACTCGCGAGTCTTATTTAGGCGTTATTTCAGGTATCAGTAAAATCCAAGCAGATAAACAATCACTTGTCTCTAACCAAAGCTCTTTAAGTTCCACAAAATCTTCTTATACGGCGGGTACTGCCACGATTGTCGATGTTTTACAACAACATACCAATCTTTATAGCGCGATGACTTCTTACTCTGCTGATCAATATAATTATATTTTAAGCACTTTAAACCTCAAACAAGCCGCTGGAACCTTATGCGTTAAAGATCTCGCTATTATCAATTGTTGGCTGAACAAACACATTGATTTATCGAGATTTGATTTTAATCGTGTGCCGCCTGACTGTATTGCTTGCACCAAACCTCGCAACCCATGAATGCCAAAGATGTTGCGACACCCTTCTTAGAGTTTGCTCGAGCCGATTGGGCAGCAGCCTATACTCAGCCTTTTCCCCACTGGCCTGTTGAAAGCATTACGCCTGAGCTGATAGAGGTTTATTGGCCGCTCGCGCAATTATTAAATCAACTTTTTCTGGAAAAAATGGAGTCAATTCCTTATGTGATTGGCATTACGGGGTCGGTAGCCGTCGGGAAAAGTGTTCTATCGAAAATGCTCCAACGACTTTTAATGACCTGGCCTGAGTATCCTCAGGTGGAATTGCTATCTACTGATAGTTTTATTTATCCTCAAGCGGTATTAGAAAAACATCATTTAACTCAACGAAAAGGTTTCCCTGAAAGCTATCATCAGCGGGCTTGGTTGCGATTCTTACGACACTTGAAAGCCGGCGATCCAGCGCTTTGTGTCTCTGAATATTCGCATGAATACTACGACATTATTCCCAACAGCCAACGTAAGGTTCAACGGACTGACATTGTGATTATCGAGGGGCTCAATATTTTACAATCCCCACAATGGCACGCTTCAAAACGGCTGGCCCAAGATTTTTTTGATTTTATCATTTACGTAGATGCTGAGAGCCACTGGCTAAAACAGTGGTATATTGAGCGCTTTATGCGGTTACGTCATGAAGCTCGTCAAAAACCGACAACACGGTTTTATGAAAGCACTCTCTGGAGCGACTCACAAGCGCTGGATTTTGCAACGATGCTCTGGGAGACAATCAACGCACCAAATTTACAAGCCAATATTCTGCCCTTTAAACAACGCGCTGATTTAATTCTGGAAAAGGGGCCAGATCACTCGATTCAAACCATACGGTTAAGAAAACTATAGCGACAAAAGATTTTTGAGAGTATATTTTGGCTGTCGGATAGACTATCCGAAGGATTTACATTTTCATCCTAAAGGAGGCTTTATGAAAAAAATTGCTTTTACCGCTCTCTTAGCTGCCTGCAGTCTAGGCGCTATAGCTCAAGAACCCCCCGTTACCCCAGGTTATGGCACCGTGATTCTTCAAATTACCCCTGAAGCTAATCCAACGCCTTATACCGCTCAGATCGTTGCCTTAAATGGTGAGACTCAATGTGGCCCCGCGGTAACCCAAACCATTACACCCTTACGCCCCTTGGTGTTTGCCTATGGCACAGCGGGTCAAGCCTGCAGCAGTGGTGTAACTGAACTACAAATTACAGCAACCAATCCTAACACCGATGCGACAACAACCCAAATCGTTGAGCCTAACGGCGCTTTCGGAACGGCTTGCACCATTATCGCCTCTCCTAGAACCAGCGTCTTGAACGGCGAAGTGAACTTCAATTATCTCGTTTGGGATAATCGATTCTCTTGTGGAGACAAACCCGTTTCCTCTGCCAAGTAAGTTTTAAGAGCTCAACTCGATCTTAATCTGAGTATGAGCTCTTACCTTATAAGCAGATTCTATGAAGACAATTATTTTAACTTCATCGAAAGCAGATTGTTTTAAAATTTTTCTTGACCAGGAGATTTTATGAAAAAAATGATTTTAGGCCTCGCATTAGGCTGCGGCTGTTTAACCGCGATGGCTTCAGGTTTTGGTACCATTTCAGTTATTTACACCCCTGAAGTAAAACCTCACCTCTATCAGGTGACAATCACAGGGTATAATGGCTTAACGCCTTGCGGAAGTTACACAACTCCTATTAATCCCTTACGGCCTGCAGTTTTAAGCTATGGAAAACCCGGCTCAGACGTTTGCACATCGGGCGCAACGAGTGTAGAAGTAGAAGCGACTGATGGATCTACCAGTGCTCTTAACTTCTTTAGCCCTGATAGCACATTTGGGGCTTGCAATGTGATTGCCACCCCTCGAACGGTAAGCAGTCAAGTCGATCTCGTCAATTTATCTGTGGATAATCAACGATCCTGCTTAAATGATACCTCGAAATAACGCACTGACGCCGTTTTATATCATTGTAGAACGGCGTTTTTAAACATCACGACTTCCGCTATACCCCAACATAATGTCTAAGCTTTATCTCATTCGCCTTCTCACATTTTTATTCTTTTTGTTATTTATGCCTGGCGTCTTCGCGTGGGATGCCTCAGGACATAAAGTGATTGCTGCTATTGCGTATTCACAACTCACTCCACAAGCTAAGCAACGTATTGACGCGATCACGCAAACTCAAGATAGACATTATCCACCTGGAGCACGTTTTTTATATCTAGCGCCTTTACCAGATCTTTGGCGAGATGCCCAACCTGATACACAAGGCTGGCATTACATTGATTTTCCTTATGCCACAGACTTTACCCCCACTACAAAAGTGCAATCCCCCAATTTGTTGACAGCCTTCGTCCAGAATCAAAAAATTTTAATCAGCCCAACTTCAACACCTCAAGCCAAATACCGCGCTTTAGCCTGGATCGTTCATTTAGTGGGTGATGGGCATCAACCCCTGCACTGCATAAATCGTTTTAGCGCACAATTTCCGAAAGGAGATGCGGGTGGAAATGCATTTTTAATCAAGGATTCTGCAGCAAATAATTTACACGGCTATTGGGATCAAGCGGCTCATTTGTTGTCCAGCCAACACTATCCATTAAGCAATAAAAATATTCAGAAATTAGCTAAAGCATTAATGAACCAATATCCAAAGACCTCCTTTTCACAACTGGCCCTTTCGGATTTTAATCAATGGGTGGCGGAATGTTCTGCTTTAGCCAAACAAGCCGTTTATACTTCAACTATCACCCCCAATCACAAATTACCGATTGAGTATAAAAAGCAAGTGGCTGAGGTCGCCAGCCAACAACTTACGTTAGCGGGGTATCGTTTAGGAGATTTATTAAATCGAGATTTTAATTTTTAGCGGGCAAGCTGCCCGCGCTCCCAGGGCTCGAGCCTTTGCAAAGCCTTGAGAAACATTTTGCCTGGAAGCCTAATCTTGTCTTTAAATCTTTTAGATTTTTGTTGAGGCAGAGCAGCTTTTCTATGGCTGTTGCTTCATAGAGGCTCGAGCCTGGGAGCGCGGGCTGCTAGCCCGCTGATTTAATACCGATAGCTCTCTGCTTTATAAGGGCCGGCTTTAGGAATTTTTGAGTATTCAATCTGCGCCGGTGTGAGTTCGGTCAATTGTACGTTAAGTCGAGCTAAGTGCAATCGCGCCACTTGTTCATCCAAATGTTTTGGCAAGACATACACCTGATTTTGATATTGCCCATGATTCTGCCATAACTCCATTTGTGCTAATACTTGATTGGTAAAAGAGTTCGACATCACAAAACTGGGATGACCCTCACCACACCCCAAATTCATCAGCCGACCTTCTGCCAATATCACAATGCGTTTGCCGTCTGGAAAAAATACCTCATCGACTTGCGGCTTAATGTTTTGCCATTTGTACTGTCGAAGGCTCGCGATATCAATTTCAATATCAAAGTGTCCAATATTGGAAACAATCGCGCCATCATGCATTTTGAGCATATGCTCATGTCGAATGATACCCATATTACCCGTGGCAGTCACAAAAATATCTCCAACCGGAGCTGCAGTCTCCATTGTCACCACACGATATCCTTCCATTGCTGCTTGCAAAGCACAGATGGGGTCAACCTCTGTCACCCAAACTGTGGCGCCCAGTGCTCGTAAAGCCTGAGCACAGCCTTTTCCGACATCTCCAAATCCTGCTACGACTGCAGTTTTACCTGCTATCATAATATTTGTCGCGCGTTTTAATCCATCCAATACCGATTCGCGCGAACCATATAAGTTGTCGAATTTCGATTTTGTGACTGAATCATTAATATTGATGGCAGGTGCCTTTAAACTACCTTCCCGAGCCATCTCGATAAGACGCTTAACACCCGTTGTCGTTTCTTCGGAAATGCCACGTAGCTGTTGTAAAATAGTAGGATATTTATCATGAACGAGTTTAGTTAAATCCCCACCGTCATCCAATAACATATTAGGACTTTGACCATCCGGCCATTTTAGGGTTTGCTCAATACACCACCAAAATTCATCTTCTGTTTCACCTTTCCATGCAAATACAGGAATGCCAGCTGCTGCTATGGCTGCCGCTGCGGGGTCATGGGTTGAAAAAATATTGCAAGACGACCAACGAATATCCGCACCTAAAATGCGCAATGTTTCAATCAACACCGCCGTTTCACGGGTCATATGCAAACAACCGGCAATTCGAGCCCCTTTTAAGGGCTGATCCTTCGCATACTGCTTTCTTAGCGTCATCAATCCCGGCATGTCGGTTTCAGCTAGGAGGATTTCTTGCCTACCTTGTTGGGCTAAATTGATATTGGCAACTTTATAATCAGACATAATCGGCGCTTCTCAAAATGAAAAGTGTGATGTTATATTATAAACATATCACGTATACTTTACTAAATCTAAAATCATATGAGGTAGTTCGGATGGGTTTTAAATGTGGAATTGTGGGTCTTCCAAACGTCGGTAAATCTACGCTGTTCAATGCCATCACGCAAGCCGGCGCCGAAGCCGCCAACTATCCTTTTTGTACCATAGAGCCCAATATCGGCATCGTGCCCGTCACTGATCCGCGGCTACAGGCCTTAGCCGCCATTGTCAAACCCGAAAAAGTAGTCCCGACCACCATGAAATTTGTCGATATTGCCGGTTTAGTGGCTGGGGCTTCTAAAGGCGAAGGTCTCGGCAATAAATTTTTGGCCAATATTCGTGAAACCCAAGCCATTGCCCACGTGGTTCGCTGTTTTGAAGATGACAATGTGGTGCATGTCGCCGGACAAGTCAATCCCATTCAAGATATTGAAGTTATTCAATTAGAATTGATCCTCGCTGATCTTGAAACCCTCGAAAAAGCCCTCTTAAAGGTCAGTAAAAATGCCAAAAGTGGGGACAAACAAGCCCTAGCAGAGCAAAAACTGTTTACCCAAGTGCTCGATCATCTCAACCACAATCGCCCTGCTCGTACTCTACCCTTAGAAACCAATGAATTAGCCCTTTTAGCGCCTTATCAATTACTAACGCTAAAACCGGTGCTTTACATTGCCAATATGAACGAACAAACGGTGGAACAAAACCCATTTTTGCCAGCCGTACGTGACTTCGCTGCGCAAGAAGGAGCCGTTGTGGTGCCTATCTGTGCCACACTAGAAGCGGAAATCGCTGAATTAGACGCCACAGAGAAATTAGAGTTTTTAGCCAGCATGGGGCTCAAAGAATCGGGGTTAGATCGCGTCGTTCACGCAGGCTATGGCTTATTGGGTCTCGAAACCTATTTTACCGCCGGTGTTAAAGAAGTCCGCGCTTGGACCATCCCCCAAGGGTCCACCGCCCCTCAAGCCGCTGGAGTGATCCACACTGACTTTGAACGCGGCTTCATTCGCGCTGAAGTGATCGCCTATGAAGATTATATTCGCTATCAGGGCGAACAGGGTGCTAAAGAGGCCGGTAAATTACGGCTAGAAGGCAAAGAATACATCGTACAAGATGGTGATGTGATGCATTTTAGGTTTAACGTTTAGCTCACATATCAAAGTAAATTTTCTTAAGTTTCTATGCCTTTTATGTTAAAATAGCCTATGTATTGAGGCATTAGGATAATTTATGAAAAATAAGCAACGTGTTTTTATTTTCGACACCACACTGCGCGATGGGCAACAGTCGCCTGGGGCTGGCATGTCCTTCCAAGACAACTTAACCTACGCTCAATATGCCGACGAATTAGGGGTGGATATTCTGGAAGCAGGATTCCCCGCAGCCAGCCAACATGACTTTAATATCGTCCATGCGATCTCACAACAAATGGCTGAACAGCAATCCGCCATGACGATTGCGGCGCTCTGTCAATTGCGTGAAGAGCAAGTCATTCGCACCATGGAAGCATTGCAACCCAGCCTTAGACAAAGAAAAGCGCGCTTACATACTTATGTACCTATCGATCCCCATCTCATGCAGGCATCACTCGGTCAATTAGCTCACGACCCTGCACAAATCATCAGCGAACTTTATCGCCTCATTCAATTGGCTGTCGATAGTCAATTTGAAGTGGAGTTTTCGCTAGAAGGTTATTCTCGCCTACAACATCATTTTGATTTCGCCACAGATTTGATCCGAGCAGCGGTGAGTGCGGGTGCTACTGTCATCAATTGCCCTGATACCATTGGTGGTGCAGGCCGTTGGCAAGAGGAAAATTATTTTGTCACTCATATGCAAAAACATGCTGACATCATCGCACGAGAATTTCCAGATTGCGAAATTATTTGGTCAGCGCATTGTCACAATGATTTAGGTCTCGCGTTAGACAACAGTTTAAATGCCGTATTTTCTGGTCCAGCGCGACAAATTGAAGGATGCATCAACGGTGTCGGCGAGCGCGCCGGCAATGTCTCATTAGAACAATGTATTATGGTGATTAATCAATTTGGTGAGCAAATTAACTCGCAGGATGCATTTTTTACACAAGCGCGCTTAGAACATCTTTGTAAAATATCCGATTTTATTGCCGAAAAAATGTTGGCACGCCAGCCGCATTGGCCCATCACTGGCAAAAACGCCGCTCGTCACAGTTCAGGCGGACATACCAATGCTATTTTGAAAAATCCTATGGCGTATCAACCTTTTGATCCTGCGCAGGTGGGCAAACAAATCAGCTTTGTGTTTGGTCCGTTAAGTGGCAGTAATCATGCCAAAGATATTTTAGAAAAACATGGCATTCAGTGCTCGGATCAGGAAAAAACTTTGATTATGCAAGCCATCAAAAATTATTATTCAGAACGTCGTAAAGGGATAACGGATGAAGAATTTATGATGGCTTATCAAGACTATTGCAAAAATAATCAATATTTGGCAGTGAGTAAGGCTGGTATGAAGGCAGATATGACTTAAGACTCTTTTTTTCATGGATGAAAAAGAGAAGCCTACAGGGATGTATTTACGGCGTGTCTTAAGTCATATCTTCCTTCATACCAGCCGATGTATGGCACAAAAGGTGAATTATGACAAAGAATATCATTGAAAAAATATGGGATAAGCATTTAATTATCCACAGATCTGGCCATCCTGCAGTTTTATCCATCGATAAAATGTTGCTGCATGAAGTGACTTCTGCGCAAGCATTTGATGAATTACGTCGCCGTAAACTTCCAGTGCGTTATACCGAGCGCATGATCGCAACGTTAGATCACAGCATTCCCACATCACAAGACCGCTCAGTGATTGAAGATCTCAATGCCAAAATTCAAGTAGAAACATTGCGTAAAAACGTCAAAGAATTTGGCATTACTTTGTATGATTTTGACAGCCAACATCAAGGCATTGTTCATGTGATGGGTCCCGAATTAGGATTTACTTTGCCAGGTACGACGATTGTCTGTGGGGATTCACACACTTCTACCCATGGGGCTTTTGGTGCACTGGCATTTGGGATTGGCACTTCCGAAGTTGGGCACGTGTTAGCCACCGGTGCGATTCTGCAATATCCTCCCAAAACTCTGTGCGTCGAATTTAAAGGTCAATTGCCCACCACGGTTACTGCCAAAGATATGATCATGAAACTCATCGCTACCATCGGCGTCGGCGGTGCGAAAGGGCATATTATTGAGTACACCGGTGAGGCCATCACCCGACTCTCTATGGAAGCGCGCATGACCCTGTGCAATATGTCGATTGAATGTGGCGCGCGTGCTGGCTTAATCGCACCAGATGCGACAACCTACCAGTATTTAAAGGGCCGAAAATATGCGCCCCAAGCTGAAGACTGGTCAAAAGCAGTTGAGACATGGCAACAATTAGTTAGTGACCCAGATTGTGACTACGACAAAAAGGTCATCATCGATGTCAGCCAATTAACCCCCATGGTGACTTGGGGTATTAATCCAGAACAAGCCATTGGAATTGAAGAAAATATTCCCGCGTTAGAAAATGCCGAACAGGCTTATGCATATACTAAACTGCAACCTCATCAACCCATCAAAAATCAACCAATTGATTGGGCTTTTATTGGCAGTTGCACCAACGGACGGATTGAGGATTTGCAATTAGCCGCCAGCATACTGCAAGGCAAAAAAATTGCTCAACATGTGCGAATGTATGTGGTGCCAGGTTCAGAACAAGTCCGACAACAAGCGATTCGTGAAGGGTTAGATAAAATTTTTGAAGCCGCGGGAGCGGAATTTCGCATGCCCGGTTGCTCAATGTGTTTAGGCATGAATGCAGATAAAGTGCCGTCTGGCTCACGTTGCATCAGCACCTCGAATCGAAATTTTATGGGCAGACAAGGCGCAGGCAGCATCACCCACTTGGCGTCACCCGCCACAGTTGCTGCCAGTGCGATTAAAGGCGCTATTAGCAGCGCGGAGAATATTCATGCACAGTTTTAATCGTTTACAAAGCAAAGTCATTCCGTTGGAGATGAACAATGTCGACACCGACATGATTATACCCGCTCAATTTTTAACCAAAGTGGATCGTAATGGCTATGGCATACATCTATTTCAAAGATTACGCGAAGAAAATGCCAATTTTATCTTTAATTCACCCCAATATGTCGCTGCAGAAATTCTTTTAACTCAAGCCAATTTTGGCTGTGGATCTTCGAGAGAACATGCGGTATGGGCACTGATGCAAGCTGGTATCAAAGTGATCATCGCAGAATCTTATTCAGATATTTTTTTCAACAATGCGGGCAATAATGGGCTTGTCACTATTTCATTGCCACGCGAAATCATCGCCATCTTAATGCACCGCGTTAAGTCAAGTGATGACCAATTTACCGTGGATTTAGCGGCACAAGCGCTGCAACTGGATACCGGCGAGTGTTACAATTTTGATTATGATCCTTTTCGTAAAGATTGTCTTTTACAAGGCCAAGACGATTTAGATTATTTGTTGGAAGCCACTGCATGAATAAAAAAATTGCCGTATTGGCAGGCGATGGAATTGGCCCGGAAGTGATGACAGAAACTTTGCGCATTCTTGACGTGATTGCTCAAAAATTCCATCATCAATTTGAATATATAGAAGGCAAAATTGGTGGGCAAGCTTATGATGATCATCAAACCCATTGCCCCAAACAAACACTACAAATTTGCCAACAAGCCGATGCGATTTTATTTGGCTCAGTCGGCGGTCCTGTTAGTGAACAACAGCAACCTAAATGGAAAAATTGCGAAGCGAACAGTATTTTAAAACTGCGTCAACATTTTAATCTGAATATCAATATTCGCCCCGTGGTGGTTTATCCCGAACTTGCGCAGCTGTGCCCCTTAAAATCAGAAATTTCGCAGCAAGGCATTGACTGCGTGATTTTTCGCGAACTCACTGGTGGCATTTATTTTGGTCGTCATGAGCAATCTGTGATCAATGGCGAGCGCCAAGCTTTCGACGATTGCACTTATCGCGAAGCACAAATTCAATCGATCGTGCGAGCAGCTTTTAAAGCCGCGCAATCTCGCTGCAAAAAAGTCTGCTCTGTCGACAAAGCCAATGTTTTAGCCACCTCTAAATTGTGGCGGGAAATCGCTGAAGAAACCAGCAAGGAATTTCCAGACGTCACTTTAACGCATATGTTAGTTGATAATTGCGCCATGCAATTGGTTATTCATCCACAACAATTTGATGTGATTGTGACAGAAAATTTATTTGGCGATATCATTTCTGACTTAGCAGCAGCACTACCCGGCTCTTTAGGATTAATCCCTTCCGCCAGTTTAAATGCACAAGGCTTAGGCCTTTACGAACCTTCTGGTGGCTCCGCCCCAGATATCGCTGGCAAAGGCATCGCCAATCCCTGCGCGCAAATCTTGTCCGCTGCTTGGATGCTCAATCTTTCATTTGGCATGATCACTGAAGCCAAAATGATTGAAAACGCCGTCAAATCCACCATCGCTTCAGGCATTGTTACAGCCGACTTAAGTAAGACAAAAGCCGTGACAACATCAGCATTTGTGGATGCAGTGATTCGCCACCTCGACGTCCCGCCTACTTCCCGCGACTAGTTCGCGGGATCTCGGGATCTCATGGGCGCACTACCCAAATCTATACGCAGTGCGACACATCAAGCTTTTACTCATCTTTTTTGATAAATACCAATTAACTCATTCAATTCCAAAGTCACTTGCAAATTGAATTTTGCCATAGATTCAGCAAAACTTTCTTGCAATAACTCGATCACTTGAACGCTCACTTGTTCTCTTACCTCAGTCGAACGCCCTGCCATAATTTTAATTTCGCAATGCACAAAAGCATCATTGGCCTGGCCCTCACCCACCAAAAATTGCTCACACTCATAAGCACGGCTTTTGCAACTTAAAATATTGGTGGGCAAGCCAGTTGACAAAATTTCATGTAATTTTTGGAAAACTTTTGTCAAGTTTGCTTTTTCAATCAGATTAGCGCTATGTTCTAAAACAATATGAGGCATAAATACTCCAGTCAGGTTGTACAGCATTTGAAGCCATTCCAGGCATCAGGATTTCATTTTAATTTGAGCTCAGGTTTTTCGGTTGTAGGGCTCGATTCTTCAGAAGAAGCGGTATATTTTCGATAATATTTTTGTGAAGAATAGGTCAAATGACGATTTTTGCTAAGCATCTGCATTTGCTCGCGATTTTTTAAAATTTTATCATACTCCTTCATCCATGCCTTCCGAAAACTTGGCAACCTATCTAAAACTGCTTGACACTCTTTTTCAACGGCGGCATCTCCCTTTTCATGAGCTAAATTAATTGCACGTGATAATACTGTCTGTATGGTAGGATACTCACAAAGCTGCTTAACAAGGACCTCTTCTCTTTTTTCTTTTTCACTCACATGTATGAAGTAACAAGAAATATTTACAGTTTCATTTTCTGACAATAATGCTTCTATGGCTTTTACAAATGTATTTGATTGGGGATATCTTAATACTTGGGGAGATGGGATAAATTGATAGCATAATTTATCTTCATGATAAAAAGGAAAGAGCAAACAAAATTTTGTTAATTGTTCAGCATTTTCTTTTAGTAATTCTTTTAAATATTTTGACCCTAAGGTAGCGCATCCTTCCTCCTCTGCTTGTGCGGTAGGAGGGTATGGGCCATAAATATGTCTGTCATCTTGCCAAGTATATTTGCAATTAGGCCCTAGTTTCATTAGGCTAGCATCATAAAATTTTGTTTCGAAAAATGTTCTGGCAAGATATAGCATCTTTCTTCCGATATTTTTTTAAAAGGATCATGGGGCCAATAGACAGGTTTTATCATTTTATCTTTAGCAATAATGAGCACTTCGGTGTGGCTTTCATATACCGGCCAAAAAACATAGCCCCTTAATTCACCCTCTTGCAATGAAGCTTGAATCGCTTGCACTTCTTTAATCATATCACCATGAAACATTTTTGGATAATCACGCTCAAACTCATATAGCTTTATTTTTTTCGCTATTTCTTCATCCACTTTCTCTCTAAAGCTCATTGGAGATGAAAGACACAGTTTCTGTAAGTTTTTCTGTAAATCTTCAAGATCCCTCAAGGATGTCCAATTTTCCTCTAAAAACTGCATTAACGGAAAAGGTGTTTCTGGAAATTTTTCTTTAAAATCAGCAGGTTTCCACATATAATTACGAAATTCTAGCATGATATAACCAGCATAATTTAGATCCTTATCAGTTAACTGATCCAACCATAGCTGACGTTGCCTTGAATAAAATCCAAGATTTTCACCTTGCCGAATCACTGCGTTAATTATAATATCAATTTTATATTTTTCTTTATAATCACGCGCTATTAAAGGCAACTCTCTGAGAGAAAGAGTCGCTGTTTTAAATTCTTTCCTTTCCGATAAAAATTTTTTTTTGTTGGTACTAAGTAGATCTTGCGATTTAGATTCTATTTTGTTTAAGTTCATTTTACCGACCCTAAAAATTTTAAATTCAATACAAACCAAGCCAGAAATTATTATTTTCTTTCTTCAAGTTTAGGTTTTCGCAAAAGTTCACAGACATCTTTTTGAAACAGTGTTTGCTTTTCTTGTGAGTTTAAAGATTTATTGACAGCATAAACTTCATCTTGACCGATCTGATAAGCGCGTTGAACAGCTTCACGACTTTGCACCTTATCTAGCCAGCGTTTAATATTGGGAAAATCCGCAATATTTTGTAACTGCTTTTCATATAACATTACCCAAGGAAAACACGCCATATCGACAATGCTATAAGCGCCGCAAATATAATCTTGATTGGTTAATTGCAAATCCAAGACCGTATACAGTCGTTTGGTTTCTTTGACATAACGCTCGATTGCGTAAGGGATTTTTTCAGGTGCATATTGCACAAAATGATGATTTTGTCCCAAGATAGGTCCCAACCCACCCATTTGCCAGAATAACCATTGAAGCACTTGGCTGCGTGCTCTCAAATCCTCTGGTATAAATTGCCGCGTTTTTTCAGCCAAATACACTAAAATAGCGCCTGATTCAAATAAAGCTAAAGGCTCACCTTTATCGGCAGGCTCATGATCAACAATCGCCGGTATTTTATTATTCGGCGCTATTTTTAAAAATGCCGCCTCAAATTGCTGACCCTCTTTAATATTGACCGGAAATACACGGTAATCTAAACCGACTTCTTCGAGAAAAATGGTAATTTTATGACCATTGGGTGTTGGCCAATAATAAACATCAATCATCACTCCTTCCTCCCATTTATTTTTTAATCAATGATAAATTTTTGTGGTACAATTATAGTTCTTGTGAGCATTGAGGAGCAATCTAAATGAGTGTATTTAAATCCTTGTTCCGCACTAAACCCATTGGCAGCCACCCCCTTCGGGAAAACAGTCTACGCCGAGTGCTCACCGCCTTTGACCTAACCTTATTAGGCATTGGCGCCATTGTTGGGGCAGGGGTTTTCGTGCTCACCGGCATCGCCGCCGCCACCAAAGCCGGTCCAGCCGTGATTTTCTCTTATTCTTTAGCGGGTCTCGCCTGCGCCTTCAGCGCTTTCGCTTATGCCGAGCTCGCTTCAGCCATTGGGGGAGCCGGCAGCGCCTATGGTTATACCTATGCAGGATTAGGCGAATTTATCGCTTGGATTATTGGTTGGGATTTATTACTTGAATACAGCGTGGCATGTTCGGCCGTCGCCATCGGTTGGTCGGGTTATATGCAAAATATTCTGACTGCAGCCGGCATCCATCTCCCTAAAGCATTAATTTCAAATCCTTTTGATGGCGGTATCGTTAATTTGCCTGCTGTATTCATCATTTTCGTCATTGCTTGGCTCCTCAGCAAAGGCGTACGCGAAAGCATGCAAGTCAATAAAATCATTGTCTTAATCAAATTAATCACGATTTTGTTGTTTATTGTGTTAGCGTTAGGCCATTTTAATCCAGCCGCCAATTGGCACCCCTTCACACCCTTCGGCTGGGATGGCATTGTCCAAGGCGCCGCCTTAGTATTTTTTGCTTATATTGGATTTGACGCCGTATCAACCGCCGCTGAAGAAACTGTCAATCCTAAACGCGATTTACCTATCGGCATTATTTGCTCTTTGGTCATTTGTACCGTCATCTACATTATTGTAGCGGGATTGTTAACGGGGTCTACGCACTACACCACTTTGAATGTAAGCTCACCCATTGCAGAAGCCTTACTCAAAATGGGATACCGATTTGGTGGCGCACTGGTAGGCCTAGGCGCCATCGCCGGGCTCACCACAGTTATCTTAGTGATGTATTATGGCCTAACCCGTATCTGCATGGCCATGGCCAGGGACCAATTACTCCCTGTCAGCCTAGCCCACTTAAACCCCAAAACCAAAACACCCAAACGCGTCATTTTAATCGGCGCCATTTTGATGGTGATTGTGGCTGGCTTCATGCCCATTGAAAAAGTCGCCGAACTCACCAATATCGGCACCCTAGCAGCATTTACCCTCGTTTGCTTAGGTGTAATCATCATGCGCTATACCCAGCCCAACCTAGAAAGACCCTTTAAAGCACCCTTTGGCATCGTCATTCCAGCGCTAGGAGTGCTATTCTCCCTGTATTTAATGCTACATTTAGCTCCAACAACCTGGAAAAGTTTTGGGATTTGGACCGCCATTGGAGTGGTAATTTATTTCTCTTATAGCCGCCATCGTAGTATAATGGCTGAAAAACTCAGGTGAATATATGATGAACAATGAATGGCCAACCCAACAAGCCGATATGCAAGCTGCTTCCGTCATTATCGACAAACATTCCCATTTAAATGATGGCGAACCTTTAGGTTTTTTGGAAATTACCATGTTCAAAGACAAACAAAAAAAAGTTGAGCTTAAAATGCCAGAATGGATTCTCGAACTCCAAAGCCATTTCCGACGCCAATATGGTTATGAGCACGGCCATGCCGTCACCAGCAAAGTGTTAACCAAATATCTGCTCAAATACGAAACCCTTCATTAACCCGCATCGGGCCGTTAGCTCAGTTGGTAGAGCAGTTGACTCTTAATCAATTGGTCGTAGGTTCGAGCCCTACACGGCCCACCAATAAAATCAATGCCTTACAAGACCTCATAAAAATTTCATAACTACCGGTGCTATGCTGGTGCTATGTTTGAGTCCTTAAATAATTTTGCCTGCCTATCCAAGATTCGAATAATTTGGCGAAGTTGGTGCAAGGTGGGGAAAGCAAAAGCAACCTTAGTATCATTAAGGTAGATCAACAATGCGCTTTGTATAAGATCAAGCTCATAAGACTTTAAACAGTCCCAGAACGACATTACTGTACCTGCCGACAATTATTTATTATATATTCCCCCTAGATCAATGAGGCTACAATTGAATTTTTTTTTGTTCTTCAGTGCGCATGATGCCTCCCGCATACCTATTTGAGTATTAAGATTTGATTGATAATAGTTCAAACCCTCCCTGATAAAATAGCCAAAAATACGGCAACTCATTGTTAACTAATAGAATATAGTAGATATAAATTTTAAATTGAAATTATAGTAGATTTTGAAATTAAATTAGTTTAGGCTAATCGATGGATAGTAAGAGGCTAAGCAGATAGCAAGTTTCTGGATGAGACTTGGGTATACAGGAAGTGTTCACAGTGCGCACCTGCTTAGCCTCTTTATCCTTAGCCAAGCTAGGTAACAACCTGATCTAGCGCCATCTTCTCGGACACTTCACCTCCCCAGATAGACTCTAATCATTATGACACAAATGGCGTTAGTTATATATCAACTTTTTTGAGCAGACGAATTTAAGGACTTAAATATATGCCTACTTGGAAACTTTACTGGCTTGAAGTTTATGATTCTACAGAAAATTGTTTTGTTGTAGCAAAAACTAAGCAGAGCGCTATTTCTATCGATCTTCAAATGTGTGGATATAATTTCGAGAATGTTTCAGCAGAACTAGTTTTATCTATACCACCAGAACTAGAACAGATTGCCATAAAAAAGCATAATGTTTTGCTAAAAGAAAAACCAGAAGAAGATGATTTTGATATAGATCACCCTAAAGCAATCAAAAAAATTACTACTATCGATAAAATATGGCCCGACTATGCACAAGAATGGTTATTAGACGCCTTAGGAGCTAAAACATTTTACTTGGAAGGCAAGGAAACTACTTTTCTCAATGGGAAAAATTATTCAGTAGGTTCACTTGGAGGTCTTTACATGCCTTATGATCCGTCCTGCATTTTATCGGCCTCAGATTTTTTAAAAAAAATCCAGAACCTTCTTCATGGCAATTGGATTTACCGCGGGCAACGAGATGCAACTTGGAAACTTGGATGTACAATGCATAGATATTTTAATAATGACATATTGAAGCACAATCGCCTCGACTATGAAAAAAATCTACTCGAAATATTTAAGTTAAAGTCAATTCCCTATCTAGAATACAATAAAATACCCAGCAATAATTGGGAATGGATGGTGCTTGCACAACATTATGGCCTTCCTACCCGATTGTTAGATTGGACACGTAACCCTTTATGTGCTTTATTTTTTGCCGTTTGGAGAAATGAAGGTGATCGTGACGGTATAATTTATGCTTATAATGGTCGGAAGCCTATTAATTTTATAGACTATCCTGATCCATTTATTATTAAAAAAATTGAAATCCTTAATCCCCCACATATTTCTCAGAGAATCATTGCTCAAAATTCTATTTTTACTATTGAACCACTTATACATTGAGAATCGGATAAATTAAAGGATATTTCTATGAAAGAATGGTTTGTTCCCGCCAGCAAGATAAATAAAATCAAACTAGAACTAAATACACTTGGAATTAATGTAAGCGCTCTTTTCCCAGGTCTTGAATCAATTTGTCGTGATTTAAAAGACCAATTATCTAAGAAAAATTTTTCAAAATCTCCTAATTCCTTGAGCAGCCTAGATGCATAAAAGTAATCGTAATTTTCTGTCTAGTCAGTCGACAGCACACCCTTTACCTTGAGCCATTCGATCGTATCCCCTCAAGAATCTCCTCTTCTCCTCTCTCAAAAAAATAACTTTATAGTTTAATCCTTTCAATTCCTGCAAAATCCCCAGCAGCAGGTGGGTTCAGTTTGATCGCATCACGAGCACTCACGATACGATCATTAATAATTAGCAAAATTCCCTTGTCATGAGACTCTGCAGAGAGCATCCCAAGGCGACGGCCTGATATAAATTACGGGCATCGTCAAAACCTAAGGCATTCGCAGGCCGAAAAGATCCAGTAAATACAATCGGTTTAAGGGTCGATACAGTTAAATAGATAAAAAAAGCGATTTCTTCTAAAGCCTAAGCTCACTACATGAATCCTTCTTTTCATGGCCGTTAATCTTTTTCAAATATGGTCAGCAACCACTCTTGCAGCGTTTTAACGGTTGAAGGATTCGCTTTTTCTGGGGAGCCTACGTCGAATGGTGGTTCAGGGTCATATTCTATACCCAGCTGAATTCGCTCGGCGACTTCTCTACCAGCAATTTCAGCTGCTAACATTAATGCCATATCAATCCCGGCAGACACGCCTGCCGCAGTGATCACTTTTCCATCTTCCACTACTCTTGATTTAATGGGTATTGCACCCCATCTACTTAAACGATCATGTACCGCCCAATGCGTCGTTGCTTTTAAGCCTGTTAGAACCCCAGCCGCTCCGAGTATCAAACTTCCCGTACAGACTGAAGTCGTCCAAGTGCTTGTTTTGTGGATTTGTCGTACCCAGTCGAGAATTTCTGGGTATTGTTTGAGGCTGGTGGCATTACCTGCGCCAGGAATGAGTAAAACATCAGCTTGGGAAATCTCTGATAAGCTGTGATCAGCGGTTAAAATGAGGCCAGAGTCTGTGTGGATTTGCCCCGCTTGTTGAGCAACTCTGAAGGTTTGGGCATCTGGCAGACGCGACAAGATTTCATGAGGGCCTATGGCGTCTAGGGCGGTCATGTGGGGGTAGAAGAGGAAGGAGATTTTCATTAATACCTCTCAGTTTTTAGTGAACTCGAATGTTTCTTCAGATGAGTCAGGATAAATAATTTTTAGCTTATATTCTCAACTTAAAATCTCGTCGGGGAGGTTCTCACTAGGATCCATAGGCCATTTGTCTTTCATTGCCTCATAAATTTCCTCAAGATAACCACTCGCTTCTACTTCATAGTTACCTATTAGTACTTTAAGAGGAACATTTAAATGGACAGTTTCCTTTTTTTCATTATTCCACTGCTCATATCTAAATAATGAATAATCACCAAAACTTCTCCCCATAAAGGTACGTTCTCGCTTTCCCTTTTTTTATTTCCCCTGTATCCTCATCTTCATCAGTTCCCTGATCAATTGGGTGACCAGCACACATATTTCTTAAGTTGCGGATTTTCCACCAAGATTTTTTAGGAGATTTCCACAATCCAGATCCTTTTATAATTTCATACAAATTTTTTATACAATCTTGCTGTATAATAATTGCCTGCATTATGCCCCAAAACTCGATATAAGATACAAGTGACTTAGTGAAGCCGCACTCCATGTGTGTTAACAGAGCCTCACTAGTATCCTGCAATAAGTACATTGATGTATAATACGTTGCGTAATCGTCAGCTCTCTCAGAAGAGAAAAAATATTCTGAGCACCCCTTAGAAGCATGGAAGTGATTGTAAATTTTTTGCCGAATCTCAAGTATTTTCATCATGAAGGAGTTCTCCGTCAGGAAATTGATTCAAAGCTGCACGTTCACGCTCCAATTCGACACGGAGCTCTTCTTCGGTCGGCAGGTAATGCAAATATTTCGAGGCAAAAAGCTGCTTGCTTTCAGTTAATACCGAATATTTAGCAACAGCTTCACTTTTCTCGCTGCATAAAATCAAACCGATAGTAGGATTATCATCAGATCCCTTACGATGTTGGTCATAAATTCGCACATAGGTATCCATTTGCCCAACATCTTGATGCGTAAGTTTTCCTATTTTCAAGTCAACAAGCAAGAAACATTTGAGTTTATAATTATAAAACACCAAATCGATGTAAAAATTTTGATCTGCGGTAGAAATTTTTTGTTGACGACTAACAAATGCAAAACCTTTGCCCAACTCTAGTAAGAAATGCTGAAGATTGTTGATAAGCGCCTGTTCTAGATTATTTTCCAATGCTGAGGCGTAAGGTAAATTTAGAAACTCCAGGATGTAAGGGTCGCGTAAGTAATCTTTAGGGGTATCTTTTAGTTCGTCAGTGTGCGTCTTGGCTTCAGCAATTACAGGTTGTTTTTCCTTACTAGACAATAGTCTTTCATAATATAGTTTGTCGATCTGTCGATCTAATGCTCTGGCGCTCCAAGCCTGCTCGGCTGCTTCTTTCATGTACCATTCGCGAGCAACAGGATTTTCTATACGCAATAAAGTCCGGTAATGTGTCCAGCTTAATTTGGTACTCACTGCGTGCCAAATTGGATATGAGAGATAAAACCCTCTCATATTCCTAAGGTTACGTTCATTGAATCCTTTACCGAACTCTGCTTTTAATTGTTGAGATAACGCCTTAATTTGTTGCTGCCCATAAATTGCACGTTTTTCACCTTGCTGCTCACTCTCAACAATTAATCGCCCAACTTCCCAATAGGTTTTTACTATAGTGTGATTAATTGCCTGCTGTAGCTGAGAGCGAGTTTGATTTAAAAGAGCACGAATAGCAGATAATAATTCGGAAGCGACTGGCTCATTCATTAAGATTAGTTTTCCTCAAAGAGAAAACCGCCAAGGTTACGCATAAAACTTTAAAGTTCCATAGGCGTGGCAGTTATGTTAAACTCATTATAACCAGAATCCATATAAAATCAATGCTCATCCCCCTAAGAATAAAAACGACAACCCCCTTGATTTTTAAATGGTTTCTGTAAAAAAATCTCATAATTCATTTCTATTAGTATGTTTTGCTACTAATATCCTCTGAAAATGGATACCTCATGAATAATTTAAGCTAATCCCTTGCGTGACTTTTGCAATAAAAAGCTTTAAAATCAAACACTTAAACCAGAAAAATTCGCCACCATTTGATTGCCCAAAACCGCTTGCGTGAAATTTGCGTGACGCTATTGAGGTTCTTGGGGGATGGTGTATCTTCTATTCAGGTGCTCAAAACACTTACAAAGACTGGCATTAAGCGATCCTTAATTTCGCGTTAGCACTGAAACTACACATTTTTACATAGACTTGGTTTTTTATAATTTCTTACTTAAATGTTTCGTGCTTATTGATTTAAAAGCGGGTAAATTGACGCATCAAGATGTGGGACAAATGGATATGTATGTTCGCATGTTTGATGATTTAAAACGTTTGCCTGATGACAATCCAACTATTGGACTCATTCTATGCTCTCAGCATGACGAAACCGTTGTACATTATTCCATTCTTAAAGAAAGCGAGCAAATTTTTGCATCAAAATATCGATTAGTATTACCAAGCGAGGAAGAACTGAGGAGAGAACTTGAAAGAGAGCGAAGATTATTAGAAAGCAAAGATAGTTAATAATCGACTTCCTGCAAGCAAGTAGCTGCCCAATCTTTTAGGGGTTATCCCTGAACTTTCCCTTAATCCATTAAGCGCCGGGGGTACCCCGGTTTCATAAACGACTAAAAAAGTAAGCAGCTACCCTGGCATCTTAAAGCCGAGATTATTACAAAGCAATAGAAAATTTGTTATAGACTTATTTTTACAAATTAACGATTAATTTTCTATCGGAAAGCGGTTGTTTTAAGGATGATTTTGGAGATATGCCTACCTATCATTGCTAGTATAATAGCAGGCAAAGTAATAATAAATATAAATTGTGAGAGTATGTTCCATTCTTGAACATACTGCTTCTTCAGATGGCCAAAGATTAATGGCGCAGGTATAATTTTATAAACCGAGTCTATAAAAACTTGTTTCATGGGTTACTCTTGGGACATTCACTCGCAACTATTGACAGCTTCCAGCAATAATCTTCAATACACTAATTTTTTCAGACCGTTGATTTAATTGTTGTTATTGATTATGATGAATGGTCATTATTAGTTTGAACCGGACTCTTAATCAATTGGTCGTAGGTTCGAGCCCTACACGGCCCACCAGTAAAATAAGGCACTTACATCGCACTACACCTCCTACAAAAGCGCTTGCGGGACTTTTGCGGGACCGCTTTGGATGGGGCATAGCTCTAAAACTAGTTCGTCTTCAATAAATCAAATATAACTTTAGTAAAACCAGAATATTTCAGAGGATCAGATAATAGCTGCATCATTTGGTTTTGATGTGCCTCGTTACTGTCCATTATTGCATCATCAACCGCCTTGCTAAAGTCACCCAGCAGGGCTTGTTCAGTAGAATTATTAGCGATTTGCTGCATGACTAAGGCATTTTCACTGACTTTATCTTTAATCGTATAGGCGTAATTTACCATGTCTTTTTTCGTTAAGCGATCGGTAATGAAAAGTTCGTTCAAACGATTGATAATATGCGAGAGAAATTCTTCTTTTTTATCTTTAGCTTTAGCCGTTCCCACGCCTTCACCAGGTTTGAGTGGGTACTCGGCTGCATCTTCTTCTATGGTTAAGTCCTGCTGGTGATTTTTGGAAAGTCGGTAATAGCGAAGTTCCACATTGCTTAAATCGATAACGTTCTCATCTAAAAATGTTTCGCGTAGCATGGGGCAAAGATGACGCGCATAAAGACTAAGTTTTTCTAATTCTTTATTGCTGTAATCGACTATCTGCGACATAAATTCATAAAAACGGACAAAGCTACCTAAATCCTTTTTAAAAACTTCCAAGCTGTTTTTTTCTTGCTTACAGGCTTTGAGGCTATTTTCTGCATTAGTTATCAAAATTATATCAGCGGTTTTCTTAGTACGTTTAGACATATCTTCAGCTTGTCGATAAGCTTCGACAGCAGATTTGTAACGTTTCTGCCAGCGTTCTATTGCTGGCTTGCAAATATTAGCAATTGCTGCATCGCTTTTATTCTTTGTAAAAAAAGCACTGAAAAATTGTTCGACCTCTTGCCAGGTAAAAATATTAGCAGCACGTAATTTATCGAATAAGTCAAAAATTAAATCAGGGTTAGATACATCTGCTAATTTTGCGGTTTGATAATAAGGTCGAAATGACGCAAGAACATCATCTGGTTCATTGAAAAAATCTAGTATAAAAGTACCTGTTTCAGTCTTGCCAGGATAGATGCGGTTTAATCGTGATAAGGTTTGTACACAATCCACGCCACCGAGCTTTTTATCCACATACATGGCGCATAACTTGGGTTGATCAAAGCCCGTTTGAAATTTATTGGCCACAATCATCACTCGGTTATCAACAGAGTCAAAGGCTTTGCGCATATCTCTGCCCTTGAGGTTGGGATTCATATTGGTTTCGGTGAACTTCTCACCCATCAACCCACTTGGATGAGAGTCTTTATTGTTAAACTCTACTTCACCCGAAAATGCAACCAGGGCATGAATTTTTTGATAACCTTTTTCAGTAATGTATTTATCTAAACACTGTTTATAACGTACTGCCTCTTTACGTGAACCAGTCACTACCATCGCTTTAGCTTGACCGGCTAACAATCCCATTACGTTGCCTCTAAAGTGTTCGACGATTACCTGAACTTTTTGTGAAATATTATAATCGTGTAAGCGCATCCATTGATTAAGCTTTACTTTAGCTTTTTTACTCTCGACTTCCTGGTCAGCACTCTGAATCTTTAAAGCAAGATTATAGGCGACTTTATAGTTAGTGTAGTTTTTTAATACATCCAGAATAAAGCCTTCCTCAATAGCTTGTCGCATACTGTATACGTGATAGGCTTCGGGTTTATTGGTTTTCGATGGTGCTTCTGCAGGGTTTGGCAAGCGTCCAAATAATTCCAGAGTTTTAGTTTTTGGGGTTGCAGTGAAAGCAAAATAACTGACATTGGGGGAAACACGACGAGAAGCAATCACTGCATCCAGTATATCTTCAGAGTTAATCTCTTCATCGTCATTATTTTGTGAATCAATCATCAATACTTCTTTTAATTGCCGCGCGGTAGAACCCGTTTGTGATGAATGCGCCTCATCTGCAATAATAGCATAACAGCGTTCTTTTAAGCTGACATTATTCTCAATGGCTTTTAAGACATAGGGAAAGGTTTGAATAGTGACAATAATAATTGGTTGTGATTTTGCTAATGCAGCGGCCAATTTTTCGGATTTTGCCCCATCACCTTCTTTATTATTAATACGTCCTACTACGCCGTCTGCGTGTTCAAACTGATAAATGGTTTCTTGCAACTGAGCATCTAGTACGGTTCGATCGGTTACAATAATTACCGAATTAAATCGTTTATTACCACTTTGATCATAGAGCGATGATAACTGATGCGCAACCCAGGCAATCGAGTTAGATTTGCCAGAACCTGCGCTGTGTTGAATCAGGTATTTGTGTCCCGGACCTTCTGTGCGTGCAGCGTTAACTAATTTTGTGACGACATCCCATTGATGATAGCGAGGAAAAATTAAAGTTTCTTTTTTGTACTTTAACCCTTTTCCGTCTTCTTTTTCTTCAATCTGCAAATGTATAAAGCGAGCCAGGACGGTAAGCAGGTTGGTAGGCAGTAGTATCTCATTCCATAAGTAGTCTGTGGCATATTGGTTTATGTCTTGCGGCGCATCATTACCAGCAGCACCTTCTTTAGTGCCTTTGTTAAACGGTAAGAAGACAGTGTCGCTGCCTTCCAAGCGGGTAGTCATATACACTTCATATTGACTGACGGCAAAATGCACCAACGCGCCACGCTTAAAGGTTAGTAACGGCTCGGGCTTTTTGGTGCCGGGGTCTATTGGAAAGCGAGTGGTCTTATACTGATGAATAGCGCTTTGTACCGCTTGTTTAAATTCTGATTTTAATTCCAGCGTGGCGACAGGTAAGCCATTAACAAATAACACTAAGTCGATACGCCATATTTTAGCTTTTCCGCCGGTTTCAGCTATTTGTTCCTGAGTCGCCCAAGGGCTATACACCAATTCTGGCACAACACGATAACGATTTTTCTGGTAACGCGCCATTGTCGCTGGGTTTAAATCATGTTCGGGTTTAAATTGGCATAGACAAAAACGCGTACCTCGATCCCGCAGTTCATGACGTAATACTCCCAAGGTGCCAAACGTACGCAGCTCTTTATTAGCGGCATTTGCATTGGTTTTATTGAGTTGAGTAGTAACACGTTCTAAAAATTTTTCCTCGGGATTATTTGGGTATAATTGACAGAATTTTCGCCACTCGGCATCCTGTGTTTCTTGTACAAAGCTTAATAAATCTTCGGGGTACAAAGCCAACTCACGGTTGTAGCCTTCAGGCTTTCCTAACAACCAACCGTTAGCAAGTAACTGCTGAATAATGTCATTTTGAAAATTAATCTCCTTGGCTTTGCCGCCATTTAATATGTTCATGCATTACATTCCTTGTTAATTTTTTTGCTGCTGTGACGAGCTTTAGGAGGTTGCCAATTTCTTACATCAATTTTTCCAGTAACGGCAGCGGAGATTAGGGCTGTGCGGCGTTCTTGCATAAGTTCAATGGCACTTTCCGCCTTCTTAATAAGTCCTTTAAAATAAGTTTTTTTTGATCTTATATAGATCAAGAACAATTTCTGCTCAGACAAGGTTGGTGGAACGCAAATAATAGTATTAATTAAATTTTCAGAATATATAACTTCAATAGTCGTAGCATTACTATTAATCAAAATTTGCTCCATTGCATATCCACTTTCCTGGATAATCAATGCAACAAGTTCCGGGTAGACTTGGCTTCCTTCTATTTGTATTCTAATTACACATGGATGAAGAATTGCTATAGTATCTCGATCATAGATAGCTGTTTTACCGATTGTGCCACGTGTAGTTACCAAAATATCATTACGCTCAATTGTAAAGACTTCAAGCTCTCTATATTTATCGATAGAAATCATCGATTCTCCAATTTCAAAGTCTTTTGAAATTATATTCTTTTGAGAAATAACTTTTATGTCTTTCCCTTCCATATCAGAATTTTTTAGATGACTACCAAACGGCCCAGCTTTAACTGCTCCTTTTTTAGCTTTAATAATATATTTAAGTGGCATTACTCTCCAGTGCTTCGGCACTTCACCCAACCACTCAACACCAGAGTCACGCACAGGAGCATTGGGATTTAATCCCTTGGTGACAGCATGACTAACCACTGCCTGGCGTTTTTCTTTTAACAGTTTGATAAGCTGCTGTTGTTTTTCAATTAAGGTATCAATTCTGGCAGTTTCGTGGTCGAGAAAATTAGCGATTTGAATTTGTTCTTCATGAGAAGGAACAATGATACGAACATTACCTAGTAATCCGCGGCTAATTCTCTGCATGGTGGTGCCACGGGCTAAATTTTCCGTATGTTTAAAATAATGTCCGCTGGTAAATAAATATACTAAGTAGCTTTTAGAATACTGGTGATCAGGTCTAAATATAACGTTATCTACAGAAGTGACTATTTTTGCTTCAAGATTAGGAACAATACAAGCCCTACCGATGGGGACATTTAACCTTGATATTAGTAGATCACCTTCAAAAATTTCAGTGCAGCCAAGTTTTTGAAATTTATCTTCAGTAATATAACCGGCACCTTGCTCCTTGTATTTCCCTTCTCCAATATTTCCCGTGGTTATGTAACGGATTCCATCTTCTGATAAATCCTTACTTTCAATCCAATCACCATCAAGAAATAACGAGTCTTTTTCAAGCGCCATATATTTTATAGGTACAGTGGTCCAATGAGTCGGAGCCTGTCCCAACCACTCAATCCCAGAATCCTTATATTCTGGATAAGCTTTATATCGACTCATTGCTTTTTTCCCTTTCACCAACATTCAGCGTATAAAATTCATGCAGCTTGGCTTGCAGCAATTTTTTGTCAGGCAGTTGTGTTTTATATTCCGCAATAAGCGCAGGGGATAAAGAACGGCTCAGAGCATATTCGACCACCTCTTCGTCCTTGCCAGCGCACAGCAGCACACCAATGGCGGGATTTTCATGCGGCTTGCGATGGTCACGGTCTAGGGCTTCTAAATAGAAATTAAGTTTACCAATATATTCTGGTTCGAAGCAGTCAATTTTCAGCTCGAATGCCACCAGGGCATTCAAGCCGCGATGGAAAAACAGTAAGTCTAACGCAAAATCACGTTTACCTACCTGGATTGGATATTCGCTACCGACAAAACAAAAATCACGACCCAGCTCCAATAGGAAATGCTTGAGCTTTGTTAGTAGACCTTGATGTAAATCTGCTTCAGTGTGGCCGTCCGGTAACCCCAGGAAATCTACCAAATAGCTGTCTTTGAAGATATTTAGCGCTTCGGGGTGAGTTTGTCTCAGCAGTGCTGAGACTTTTGCGTCTTGGTGGTAGGTTTCATAAAATTGACGCATCCGAAACAAGTTGGGTCGGGTAAAGCCTTTTAAATTAGGTTGTGTAAGCGCCAAATGGCGCGCCAATTCCTCAACCACACTATCACCCCATTCTGCGGCTTGCACCTTGTGACTGATATACTCACCCACTTGCCAGTAAAATTCAATTAAGGTGGTGTTTACCGCTTGATATGCTTGTTTACGCGCAGCTTCAATCAATTGCACAATTTCAGTAAAATCCAGCTTTTGCACTGCTTGGCTCATGAATGCACCTCTTGCAGTAACCGCATAATCTCTGTACTTATCGCATCCAAATCCGCATCAATTTCCACTAAGTCTCTGGGTGGCTGGTACTGATAAAAATGGCGGTTAAACGGAATTTCATACCCCACCATACCGATTTCTTGATCCTTGTTATCTCTTTTATTGGCATCTATCCAGGCATCGGGGACGTGAGGTTGTACTTCTTTAAGAAAATAAGCCTCATTAATAACGTTCACTGGTTGTGAAGGATCGAGCGCCACGTTTTCATAATCTCGCAGGTCGCTATCAGCCTGGTATTCAATGACTTGGCGATTGACTGAAAATAATCCGTAAAGCGGGTTCGCCCTTCCTTTGTGGATTTTTTTAATAACTTTTTCAGCTGCTGGATTCTTCCAACTGACCACATTCTTAATTTGTTTTTTCTCCTTGGCATCTAATTGGATAGCTTGCTTTTTACAGGCATATTTTAATGCATCATCAAAAATATTCATGTCATCGTGTTGTGCTGTTCCAATGACTCGTTGCAATTGTTTGGCTTTTAGTAATATCTGTTTTTGTTCTAACCAGATGTTTCTATCCAGTAAATCTTTCAGCTGCTTTTCTTTTAGTTCACTAAAATGCGTTTTGACATAGCGACGAATGGCTTCTGCGTGGGTAGTGAGGTCACCATAAAGAGGGCAATTTTTTTCATCAGACCATTTTGCACCATATTCGTTATAAATCCATTTCATGGCTGCATTTAAATTACCTACAGCAAAACGACATTCAGCAATGCGCTCATCAGTAAATTGATAAGACTCTCGCAGCGGACGTTCAATGGTGATGCGTCGATAACCGAACTCATAGGTATTAAAAATTTTACTGGCAAATGTTTTAGGCGTTGCAGTTTTTGGATTGGTTGATTGGCGGCCACGATTACTTTTTTGCTCTGTAGGTTTATCCAGGGTATGGGCATCGATTACTTCAAAATTACCAAAAGCACGGGTAATTATTCGAATATCAGTTTCATCCATTACATTGCGTTTAGAACCTAACGACTTACGCATTTTACTGCATAAATTGATGCCATTAATCAGCTGCACTTTTCCTCTACGCTCCTTAGTCTTCTTGTTAGATAACACCCAAATATAGGTAGAGATGCCTGTGTTATAAAACATATCAGTGGGTAGGGCAATGATGGCTTCCAAGAGGTCGGTTTCGAGGATGTAACGACGAATTTCAGATTCACCCGAACCTGCGCCCCCAGTAAATAATGGCGAACCATTCAGAATAATCCCAATGCGTGCACCGCCATCGGACACATCCCGTAACTTACTAATCAGATGTAAAAGGAACAACAATGAGCCATCACTGACCCTGGGTAATCCTGGTCCAAAGCGACCATCGAAACCTTTAAGCGTATGTTCATCCTTGATCTTTTGTTCGATTTTTTTCCAATCCACACCAAAAGGTGGATTAGATAGCATGTAATTAAATTTATCCGCATAGAGTTGATCGCCAGATAAAGTATTACCAAGTTTGATGTTGGTGATACTTTGCCCCTTAATGAGCATATCTGCTTTACAAATGGCGTAACTCTCAGGGTTAAGTTCTTGCCCATAGGCAAGCATTTTTGCTTGTGAATTTAAAGCATACACGTACTCTATGCCAGAGGAAAGAAAACCACCGGTACCTGCGGTAGGGTCATAAATGGTACGGATAATTCCTGGTTTTGTAAGAACATCATCATCTTCCGTAAACACTAGGGAAGTAGTAAGGCTTACAATATCACGGGGAGTGAAGTGTTCTCCTGCAGTTTCATTTGAGCTTTCAGCAAAACGACGGATTAGTTCTTCAAACACCAGCCCCATTTCGTGATGTGAAATAGCCTTCGTGCTTAAATC
This sequence comes from Gammaproteobacteria bacterium, assembly GCA_047601185.1. Classification (GTDB taxonomy): domain Bacteria; phylum Pseudomonadota; class Gammaproteobacteria; order JAURND01; family JAURND01; genus JASGJS01. The sequence continues at coordinate 427,444 of JASGJS010000001.1, forward strand.
GGTTTCCCGAACCTTTACTACAATTTTATACAGTAAATTGGCATCGTTCAGTTGGTCGATAAACTCATTAAACTTAAAGTGTTCAAAAATTTCGCAAGCATCTTTCGAGAATCCGTTGATATAAGATTTTAGATTGTTCGCAATATCTGTTTCGCCAAGTTTAGATAAATCCATTTCGGAGGTGTTGAAGAATGATAAGCCACCTGCGGCTCTACGTAGAAATTTTTCTTCAGCTTCCTCAGGCCACTTCTTTTTTTGAACTTCTTTAAATGCGGCCAATACTGCTGTTTTGCTTTTCTCTAGCACACCCTCCAAACGGCGTAGCAAGGTAAACGGCAAAATGATACGGCCATATTGGCTTTGCTTGAAATCGCCGCGGAGTAAATCGGCCAGTGACCAAATATAAGCGGCTAGGTTATTAGGTGTTTTATCCATTAGTGTGGATTCCCGGTACTGCTGAGGCTCTTTAAATATTTATGATTTAAGAGGGAGACTAGCATCAGTCAACTCCCTTCATAGGTAACATGACGCCACATTTTTTGAGGTATTTTAGCGTACAATCACATTATAAGATAGACAAAATGCAATGCCCACATTATTGTCAAAAACTCACTCTGCAATACCACCCTTTCTTGAGGGCTAGACGGTATGCTGCTTCTGCGCCATTAACTTGAATGGTGTTTCCTGTGTTTTTTGCAATTAATTCAGAACAAGCGACCTGATGGCCCTTAGAGCAATAAAATAGGGAGGGGGAGTAAGCCTTGGGAGCCCATATTGCCTATATTGTTCACTGGATTTTTTAGTCTTTACCAGTTTAACCTATAAATAGTATCCCCTCAAGAATCCCCTCCAGAGAAATGGTTAGAAATAAGATAAGTCATTGTTTACCAATGCAGCCTTGTAGAAGATATAAATTTTGTTACATTGTGCTGGATTTTAGAATCATATTGTCTTAAGCTAGGAGGTGGGTAGTAGAGCCTAAAGAGTAAGTTCTCAGGATGAGCTCTACAGGGAGTATTTGACGAGCTGTTTATGCTGTACTACCCAATGATGGCGTCATCGATTACCAGCTATCCAAAACAGTCTTAGCATTTTCCATTAACTGGTCAATAAAAGCTTTTAATTCCTCAGGCTCAATGACGTGAGGTAATTGCTCTGCCTGAATAACTCCCCGCCGTATGTCATGAACTTTCATGAACATAATGTAAATATAAACGTGGATTTATCCCATTTAATATAGCGCTTGAAATCAGGCTGTAAAAAAATGCATGAATTTTTCCACTGCATTCATGGCCAATAAACAACCAATTTTTTCGACCCAATGCAAACCCTCTGATTTCTCCTTCTATCCAATTAGTATCTATTTCTGCGATGCCATGACGTAAATACTGAATCAAGTAAGGCCATTGTTTTAGGGTATATTGAATTGCATTGCCTAGTTGGCTTTTGGGAAGAACTGAAAGACGACTTTTCTTTAACCATTTATGAAAAGCTTTGAGAATAGGCCAAGCTATTTTTTGCCGCAGTCGTTTTCTCATATGAAATGAATATTGTTTTTCGCGCATATTTCGCTCTAAAGCATATAACGGTTTTAATCTATCAATGACTTGTGCTGCAATCCCCGTTGTATCTTTAGTGATTTTTAATATCTCACTGAACTTGCGCCTGGCGTGAGTCAAACATGCTAAGCCGGTTATACCTTCTCGCTTGCGTAAGGCTTCGTAACCTGCATAGCCATCTGTTTGCAATAAACCTTTGTATGATGCAAGCCGTTGTTGTACCGTCTCTCCTGATCGCGTCAAACTCAATTCAAAAACAACTAACCCCCCTTTGCCTATCCAGGGTGAGTGATAGCCCCAAAGATAACCCTGTTTCTCTGGCTTTTAGAATCTTCACCGGGGTTTCGTCAACTTGAAGATAACGGCTTTCTGAAATAGCCTTCCAAAATGCTTGATACAGTGGTTTTAATGCTTCCCCCAACTGAAGTGGCTACACTTTTCCAGTCAAATAATTCTAAGTTATTTGTCCGGAAAAGTGTAGCCACTTCAGTAACCCTGCATGGCTGGGTAAAGCGATATGGCCCCAATACAAAAACTGACGCAGGCTCAAGCTCAAAAATAGATGCCCATGCTGAGATTCAACGTTTAAAGAAAGAAAATGCACGCTTGCAGATGGAGCGTGACATCTTAAAAAAAGCAGCGGCGTACTTCGCAGGCGATCAACTGTAAAGTACGCATGGATTCAGTTACATCAATCTGAATACCCTGTAGGGCTTATGTGTCAGTTGCTTGAGGTTGGGCGCAGTAGCTTTTACGAGTGGCAACAAAGCACTCCATCAGCCCGGAGCTTGGAAAATCAACATTTAGCGAGCAGGATCCAGCATGTTTTTATGAAAGGTCGTAGTAGTTATGGGACGCGTAGGATCAAGAAGGAGCTACAGCTAGAAGGCGTCAGCATGAGTCGACGACGTATTGGCAAACTGATGAAACAGCAAGGGTTACAATGCAAAACGAAGCGCAAGTTTAAAGTTACCACGGATTCTAAGCACAAGTTGCCAATCGCACCCAATTTATTGGGGCGTGATTTCACAGCGACACAGCCGGATCAGAAGTATGTAGGAGATATTACTTACATCTGGACGATTGAGGGCTGGATATATTTAGCGGTTGTAATTGATTTATTTTCACGGCGTGTGGTGGGATGGGCGATGGAGGACCACATGCAAGCAGAATTAGTAAATGATGCTTTAACAATGGCGATATGGACAAGAAAACCTATGCGAGGTTTATTGTGGCACACAGACCGCGGCAGCCAGTATGCAAGCGAAAGTCACAAAAAAATACTTGACGATCATGGCATCGTTCACAGCATGAGCCGTAAGGGCAATTGCTGGGACAATGCGGTGTCAGAGAGTTTTTTTCATACCCTAAAAACGGAATTAACCCATCATTGCAAATTTCCAACAAGGGAGGAAGCAAAGAAAATAATATTTGAATATATTGAAGTATTTTATAATCGCAAGCGTTTACATTCGGCAAATGATTATATGGCGCCTGCGGTATTTGAAGCAAAAGTAGTAAACTATTAAAAAAGTGTCCGGGAAAGTGTTGACACATCACGCAGGTATAATTTTATAAACCGAGTCTATAAAAACTTGTTTCATGGGTTACCCTTGGGACATTCACTCGCAACTATTGACAGCTTCCAGCAATAATCTTCAATACACTAATTTTTTCAGACCGTTGATTTAATTGTTGTTATTGATTGTGATGAATGGTCACTATTAGTTTGAAGAGGACTCTTAATCAATTGGTCGTAAGTTCGAGCCCTACACGGCCCTCCAGGAAAATCAAAGGCTTACAGCGGTTCCCAAAAATTTTAAAATTTCCGGTGCTATGTTGGTGCTTGGATTGAAACCTTGCCAGATTAGGATCGGGCCGAGCCTAATCTAAGTGATGTGTCAAGGTGAATTAGTTTTCTCTACGAAAATCTTATAATAGATAGCTTAAACATTAGCAGAAGGTGTATGTATGAAATTTAAAATGTTATCTTTAGCACTCATGTTGGTTTCTGTCAGTGCATTAGGCGCGAGAACCGATGAGTTCTTTTTTCCAGGTGGGGAATGGGTAGGCACTTACACTGGTATGTGCGGCCCTGATGATATTGATGGGATATATGGAAACGCCACGATGACTGTAGTGCCTTCATCAGTAACGCACCTTGACTCATCTACTTGGGTAGAGTCTTTTACAGGTGCAATAACAGCTAATATTCCGACCTCATGTGTTAATATTAATTTTGCACAGGGAGCCCCTATAGTGGAAGGATCTACTGCTAAGGCATATCTAACACCGTCACTGGAGAACCTCAGAGTGGTACTCTCTTCCCTTATATTACGACCACTTCAGGAGGGACAACTCCATACCCAGGGGCGGACGACTGGAGTCGTGGCAATTCTCAATATGTAGCACATGCACGGATAAGTACGGGTCCTTTTTCGTACCTAGACATCACATTTACTAAAAGCCTTACTTAAAACTGGTTTAAAATATAGATATCCTATCTTGAGTGTTCTCCGAGGTAGGATTATCCAACCTTTTGCATTATGGCCGCTCTCAAAGTGGCACTGCAACAAAACCCTGTTCCCCGAATTCTTGGCTGGGCCTCCCTCCTTGTTGTAAATTTGCAATGTTGAGTTAATTCAGTTTTTAAGGTATGAAAACAACTCTCTGATACCGCATCAGCAATTGCCCTTATGGCTCATGCTGTGAATGATGCCATGATCGTCTAGTATTTTTTTGTGACTTTCGCTTGCATACTGGCCGCCGCGGTCTGTGTGCCACAATAAACCTCGCATAGGTTTTCTTGTCCATATCGCCATTGTTAAAGCATCATTTACCAATTCTGCTTGCATGTGGTCCTCCATCGCCCATCCCACCACACGCCGTGAAAATAAATCAATTACAACCGCTAAAGACATCCAGCCCTCGGTCGTCCAGATGTAGGTAATATCTCCTACATACTTCTGATCTGGCTGTGGGGAACTACTACGACCTTTCATAAAAACATGCTGGATCCTGCTCGATGGGTGAGCAGTGGCTATCAGGGCGGCCAAGCGCTAGAAAACGAAATTTTCAGCACCGTAATACTTGCTGGCTGACACACCTTTACCCCGACATTTATAATAAATGTTAATATTTTCTTAATGTAATTAGCTTACAATAAGCATTAATAAGTCTCTGTAAATTTAGGTAATGTATGAAAGAAGAGAAGAACAAACGCGGGCCTGTCAAAGTAGATGCAATAAATAGACCTCCCATTTTGGGCACTGATCTAGGAGCAATGTCAGAATATACCAAGATTGAAACTTCAGCAATTGATACCCCCAAAAAAACGTATTGGAAAGATTTAGAGGGTTTTTTACTACCTCTAGATGGTCCAATAGACAAAAAGCTTGTGCCATATTCAGACGAGCCTTTATTATCTCCTAGGAGATTATGGAACTTTAATAGAGAACAACTTAGGAGAGAAAGTGGTGCAAGACTTGTTTATCGGGGCGAATCCAGATATACCCCAAGTCAGATTTTGGAAGCAGGCGGCATACATCCGAAAAGTGTTTCCGTAGAAGTTGCCAATGAAGAATGGAAACACAGAGGAGAATGGATGCTCGATGTCAATACACATAGAAAAGATTCTGATGGATCCGGCATGGTATCGACGACTACTTCAGAAGCAATAGGTCATAGTTTTGCTGATGGCGCATCCCATCCTCACCTGTATATTTTAAGAGCAAAAAATGCCATTGATTCGGCTTTACATGATGTTGAACATGAATTTACAGTTGCTGGTGGATTTGATAAAAGCGATATCATCGCGTTCAGAGGATTATCTTCTAAATTAATTAAAACCAGTGATGATTCTGGATACCGCTATTTCGACGATTCCCCTCTATACATAAATACGGATTTTGTTGAAAAGTACCCTAAATTAATTCCAACCCTTATTCATGCATTATTAGATGAGCATGAAAAAATTACGCAAGCTCCTCCGTCAATTATAACTCTAATCGCTACCTATCCTTCAGAGTTTAATGGTCAGAAATTGCTCGAAAATAAATCAAAATCGACAGAAGAATCTGTTACTGATGCTTCATTACGAAGCCCAACAACAACTCAGCAAAAACTTCCTCACTGTCATACTTTTTCAAAAAAAAGGTCTCCGCTTCCAGCTACGCCTAAGCCATCGATGTGCGCTGGAAAATCTGAAAATGAAATAACAACACTAAGTTTGTAAAATTTTTCCTTGACTTTGGTACAGCAAGCAAAACAGCAGCAGGTATTAAAGCTTCGGTCATGTCCAATTCTTTATCTGCCTTTAGTTGTTTCAATGCATAATAGGCAGCTCCAATAAATACGAGTCCTCCCGCTATTGCACTGCCACAAATGGCACCTGTTGCGGCGGAAAACCCTCTGAACCAGAGATAAAGGAAGCTAGACTCATCCATGCTGCTCCTATTGCGTCTGAAGAGATACCCGTCAAGCTGGAGTAATGTGAAGCAGTTTAGATCAAGTCAACATATGGTGGATCAATCTCAAACCAGAGCCACAGAGTTTGACCCGTCTCGATCACAAATTTTTAAACCTGATATGGCTCCCATTTGGTATGTGCCTAGGCTATCCAAGCCTACTTAAAATTTCATATTTCATTGAAGTTAGGCTCCTGATGACTTAATTCCACTGCCTGGAGGATGAGAAACTTTGCTTTTAATTTTTAAATCATGAGTTACATTCTTACCAATTTTTTGTTTTCGAATAACTTCATTAAAAAGTGATAGATTTTTAGCATATTGTGAGTCTTTTATTTGTGGATTTTTAGGTTTCTGCATTAATATAGAATTTTCTTGTATCTGCTTTGCAAATTCTGATTTTATATAGTTCTCCATTCTTTGCTAAAACTGATCGTAATTATACGAACTCTTCATTTTTTCAAGATGTTTTTCACTTTCTTTAATTTGTTGTTCTATTTCTTTTGTTCTTTTTTCGAGGCTATTTAGTTCTTTTTTTGAATCCATATTGACAAATGTTACGTGGGATAAATAAGATTTTTCTGGTGGTTCAGAAGCTTTTGGGGAATGGGGGTTTCTGAAGAAGAAACAGCTTGCCCAGCAATAGGTTCATCAAAAGTATCTGATGATGGCGGTGCTACAGGGTTAGTTTGCTGATCTTTAGTAGCAAATAAAGATTTTTTTATTTTCAAATCAGTCAATTCAGTACCAAAATCTTCGTCTTGTTTGCGGGGTTTTGAATTAGAGATTTTTTTTAACCACGATTCTTTAGGATCTTTGTCACTCATAAATATTGCCTCAAAGGGCGCCAGTGGTAGCCTCAGCAAAGCTTGGAATGCGGCAATACCACTCAGAAGTTAATGGAGCAATTGCGCCATGATAAGCATGGCGTAACATATTGAAAATTTGATGGTTGAGCAGCCAGAGGAAGCGCAGAAAATAGCAGATCGCTTTGTGCAAGATAAAGCTTTAGAATATGTTACAAAGATTCAAGCACCTGGCATAACTTCAGAAAATCTAAAAAATCAATAAGCTCTCAAAAAAAGCTTGACCCTATAGTTACAATATACCTTAGGCTATCAATCAAGGGGGATAAACCATGACCAACTGGTATGTTAAAGATTTGAGCAGACTGACAAAAGTTTCAGTACAAACATTACATCATTATGATCGTATTGGTTTGCTAAAACCTTCTTTAAGATTACCAAATGGCTATCGTTTATATTCCGAAAAAGATTTATTAAAATTGCAACAGATTATTGCGCTCAAATTTTTTGGGTTTGAATTATCCCAGATAAAAAATCTATTGACCAATGAATCTGAAATCATTAAATATTTTTCTTCTCAAGTCAAATTTTTAGAAGAGAAAGGTAACATGCTGTTAAGTGCCAGCCAAGCTTTAAAAGCTGTCCTAATGAATTGCGGTAATAATAAATCTATTACGTGGGAAACCATTCTCAAATTAATAGAGGTATATCATATGGCCAATCAACTTGAATCTACTTGGGCTACCAAGGTCTTAAATTCAGCAGAGTTAGAAGAGTACGTAAATTTTCAGAAAGAATTGAAAACAAACTATTCTGCTAACGAAAAAGAAATTTTTGAAAAAAATTGGAGGGAATTGACTCAAAAAATTTCTTCAAACATGGATAAAAGTCCAACGAGTGCATTTGGTCTTAAAATTGCTGAGCGTTGCACAAAAATGGTCAATGATTTATATGGTAAAAAATATGCGGGCTTGAAGCATTCTATATGGAAAAAAGGCTTTAAAGGTGGTGGAATGGGTGAAGAACATGGCCTAACCAGAGAGATGGTGGAATGGCTCGATCAAGCAATGGATAATTATTATCGTAAAAAAATTTATGGACTCTTGGAAAATATTGGAGTTATTTCAGATGAAGAAATGATTTTGTTATGGAAAAATTTAATGACCGACATGTATGGTGATGTCGATACGTTAAAGCAGTCTTTACTTGAAATGGCTTTAAAAGATGATAAAATAAGCGAGAAAGCTAAAAATTGGTTGAGAAAGATTTAAGTCCTTATTAAAAGAGGCTATATAAACTACTTTATAGCCTCTCTATAATATTGAGAGGGTTTGAGGTCACAATGTGACCTCAAAGCTGGGGTGGACGCCGATATTTACCCTATATTTTTACTGAACCAGGCATTGTTAACATTCAAGTTCACTACATATAAACACGCGGAGCGTACGTTTTATTCCCCCCAACCATTGGCTAGTAAACATCTTTTTAACTCTGCTTTGGGATTATCTACCATTGATCTGCTACGCCAGACTACATGACCATCTGGACGGACTAAAACAGCGCCGCTTTCTGTGACTTCATAAAGCTCTTTCCATAAATGATTGGGATCTACTAAATCTCCATCAGGAGCAATTCTGTAGGCTATTAATGGAAGTTGGTAGGTTTGCACCAGCTCGTTGACTACCGATTTCCATTCACCCTTGCCCCGGTTAATAGAACGAAATCTTTCTCGAAAAGATCCAAAACAGAAATAGTTTTATTTTTATCAATCAGCTCCATATGTGGTGCGCGATTTCCTGGTAAGGTAGTAGGAATATATTCTGCCGGAGCTGTACTAATCGTTTGATCATTTTCAGAAAAAATTGCAGGAGAATGATAAATATAGCCTAAGTCAAGACCTACATAATTTAAACTGTCTTGCTGTTCTTGTAATTTTTTTGCCAATAATTGAGTATCCCCAGCATTAATAGCCCGTGCTATTTCAACATACCGCGTTGCATTTTGCGAGCTCCATTGAATATTCCGCTGAGCAATGGGTGCACGTTCCATGTAATAAGTATTTAATAGGGAGGATGAGAAATTATGATTTAAAATCATAGCCAGCTTCCAAGCTAAATTATGCGCATCTTGAATACCTGTATTCATGCCTAATCCGCCGGTTGGTGGTATATTCCTAAGGTTACGCTCATTGAATCCTTTACCGAACTCTGCTTTTAATTGTTGAGATAACGTCTTAATTTGTTGCTGCCCATAAATTGCACGTTTAAAACTTTAAAGTTCCATAGGCGTGGCGGTTATGTTAAGCTCATTATAACCAGAATTCATATAAATCAATACTCATCTCCCAAGGATAAAAACGACAACCCATTGATTTTCCCTAAAATCTGGCAAACCATGCGCAGACTGTGTAAAATGACTTGACCACCTCGCGTGGAATTTGCGAATAATTGCATAATTAATCTTTTAAGAAATTACTTAAGCATTCGGGATATAAAAATGAATTTATTTATGATTTATGTAGGTGGAAAACACCCGCGCTCATTAATTTAATCCAAGAATGCTTAAAACTCAAACCGCTTCTTATGATAAAAATTTGGCTTTAGTACTATGGATGTTGTCTATATTTAGCCCAGTATATTTTTCTTTAACTTCGTCGCCAAGCACCTACCAGCCAATGGAAAATACCACATGAATAAACAGCTGATTGCTAATATGTCATGGGATGAAGTGGCAACTGCTCGAAAAAATAACTCAGTAGTCATCATTCCCTTAGGCGCTGCCGCTAAAGAACACGGCTGGCATCTGCCATTAGATAACGATTACGTGATGGCCAATTATTTACGTGATCGAATTTTAAAAAAAATCGAACACGCCATAGCTTTACCGACCATTAATTATCATTATTATCCGAATTTTCTTGAATACCCCGGGTCCACTAGCCTTAGCTTAGAAACGTCACGTGAGCTAATGTGTGATATTTGTCGATCTTTAGCGCAGCAGGGATTTAAAAAATTCTATGTTTTAAATACAGGCTTCTCGACATTAAAACCTCTGCAAGCAGCGAAAGAAGAACTGGCAAAAGAAAACATTAAAATGGATTATCTTAATCCGTCAAATTTCTTTGATTCTCCGTTGATAAAACATTTGCAAGAGCAATCGCTTGGCAGCCATGCCGATGAAATCGAAACTTCTATGATGTTATATATGGCTCCACAAATTGTACGTATGGAAAAGGCTGTTAAAGATGCACATCCAAAATCGCCACATCCTGGGCCATTGACTCGTAATCCCAATGCAAATAAGGGCATATATTCACCAACTGGCGCATGGGGTGACCCAACTTTAGCCACACCTGAAAAAGGTAAAATAATCGTTGAAGCCTATGTTGACTATATTGCGAATCAAATTCATAATTTAATCTTAGAAAAGTGATCAATTACTTATGTTTGATTTAGCATTCCTTACGTGTACAGCTTTGCTATAACTTGGAGGGCTAGCAGTAATCACCTGACAGCTCGGACAAAAAACTGTCGCTCTTTGCCCTAATTTTATCAGCGCCAATGGGCGTGCACAATTAAAGCAAGGTAAGTTTTGTCGACCATAAACCTGTAGGTCTTGAGAAAAATAACCTGGATTACCTTGGCTATCTGAAAAGTCTCGCAATGTGGTGCCACCTGCTCGAATTGCCGAACGTAAAACCTGTTTAATCGCGCGTGCAAGCCGATTACATTCGGCAAGATCTAAAGAGGATACTGATGTCTGAGGATGAATTTTAGCTAAAAATAAAGCTTCATTTGCATAAATATTTCCGACGCCTACCACAACTTGATTATCCATGATAAATAATTTAACCGCCAGCACGCGACGCTGTGCTTGCTGTTTTAAATAGCGCCCATTGAAAGCCGTTGTCAAGGGTTCCACGCCAAGTCGCTTTAATAACATATGCTGACTAGGGTCGCCTTCTACCCATAAGAAAGCACCAAAGCGGCGAGGGTCGGTGAATCTTAAAATATCATGAGAGAAAATAAGATCAATGTGATCATGTTTTTGCGCAGGTGTGTCTTTCGGTAAAATCCGCAGTTTGCCAGACATGCCAAGATGGATTAATAAAGTGCCATTCTTCAGCCTTAATAACAAATATTTGCCACGGCGCTCCACGGCTTGGATCACTTGGTTTAACGTTTTTGATTTAATCTTAGGTGTGACAGGCCAACGCAATTGTGTGTGACGAATCGTGATTCCTTGAATGACTTGATGCAAAATTTTGGGCTGAATGCCACGCAAGGTTGTTTCAACTTCAGGTAATTCAGGCATATTTAACAGTATTCAGTAGGGTTGAACATGGGTTATATCTTTTAACCACGCTATACATTAACAGTTATTTTTAATGAAACCGAATCTCGATAGCCTTTATTTACTCCATTAATCGTGTTTACGGGGTTTTGTATATCTATGGATTGATTTTGAATAAAAGCATGTGAGTAGCTAGTATCAATGGATACGACTTTGTTAAGTTTATATCCAACCGATGTTCCGAGAATAATATTATCGCCTTCTGTGACTTGCACATTGGGGTTGCCAGGCGACTGTATATAACTCCCTGCTGTACGGATGGTCAACTTGGGAGATAAGTGATAATAACCTCCAACTGTGTATACCCAAGCATTCTGAAAATCTAAGGGAATAGTGACATGGGGTAAAATAACAGGGGTGTTTCCGACTTGGGTAGACACTTGATTTGCATTGATTTCATCGAAGATATTCCATTTTATCCATTGGAGTGTACCAATCATACCAAAGGATCGCGTTAACAATTGGTTGATAGAAAGCACGCATCGCGCGGGTGTCCAATAATCAAAAGAGAAATTGTTGGATACGATAACTGGATTACCCTCCAGCTGGCTGGTGCCTGTAAAATGATAGGTCATGGCACTGCGATAATTGAATCCAATGAGTGTAGAAGCAGATGGTTTTAATAATAACCCCACATCGCCACCCCAAGCATTGGCATCAGTTTGATTTTGGCTTTGTATATCAGGATTATCTAAACTCAACCCTCCTGAAAGAGGTGCAGAGAAAAAGTTAGCTTGCGAAAAATTGACATTGGCACCGATTGAAAGATAATCATTCAATCGCAGCGCAATCGCTGGAATCATATCAATACTTTTAATATTGTTATCAGATATCACATAGCGCAACACAGAATTTTGATCGACATCCCGATTAAAACTATCCGCTACGACTGCGAGTCCAAAAAAAATTTTATCTGATAGGGGAATTCCAGCATAACCTGAGGGTAGGAAATAATGGGTCTGTGATGTGCTAGAACCCGATTCACTAAACATATTGTTGGGTTTCGTGACTGTGCCGGTAAATTCCCCATGCGATTGTGCAGACGTACTCAACCCGATGATTTGAGCATTTTTTAGGAGGGTTAAAGCAGCGGGATTAAAATAGGTGGCAGTCGCATCGTTAACTACTGCTGTCCCCATCGTAGATTCAATAAAAGAAGCATAGACGACGCTTGGCATCAATAACAATGCCATCAAAATCTTCCATGACCTTTTTCGGATAATGTGTGGTATCACTTTTTCTTCCTAGAATCTAAATGTCAACAGTCCTAGTGCTGCTTAGTTTTTCTGGTGTTTTAAACCATTTGACTCATCTTTTGAATTAACTGAGTGCTTGAATAGCCTGGTAAGAATGACATTATTTTAACGTCCTTGCCATTTTTGAGTAAAAAATCAGCTCCCGCGATATCGGCCACTTGATAATCGCCGGCTTTCACCAACACATCTGGCATCACTTTTCGAATTAAACGCTCGGGGGTATCTTCTGAAAAAGCCACCACCCAATCGACACAACGTAAAGCCGCTAATAATGCCATGCGCTCAGTCAATGAATTAACGGGTCGACTCGAGCCTTTTAATTGTTTGACAGAAGCATCATCGTTCACAGCAATAATGAGACGATGACCGAGGGCTTTAGCCTCTTCTAAATAAGTCACATGACCGCGATGCAATAAATCGAAACATCCGTTAGTCATAATGATTTTTTCGCCCGCTGCTCGGGCATCTTCGACGGCGACCATTAAATCTTCTTCTGTTAATATGCCGTATTCTGAATCCTGATGACGTTGCAAAGCGCGACGAAGTTCTGCTAAGGTTAAAGTTGCGGTGCCCAACTTGCGAATGACAATTCCCGCTGCGACATTCGCCAACATGGCGGCCATTTCAAATGACTCTCCTGCTGCTAAACTGGCAGCCACAACTGCGATTACGGTATCACCCGCACCTGACACGTCATACACTTCTCGCGCACGGGTCGGTAACTGAATCGGTGGAGTGTCATGTTGCAGCAAAGTCATCCCTCGCTCACCTTGCGTAATCAATAGGGCCTGGAACTTGCATTCCTTCATTAAACGCATTCCCTTGCCGATTAATTCTTCTTGTGTGGTACACATCCCGACAACCGCTTCAAATTCTTTTTGGTTCGGCGTTGCTAAGGTGGCGCCGTGATAGAGCGAAAAATCTTTCTGTTTAGGATCGACTAAAACGGGCAGCCCAGCGTTTTTAGCACTTTCAATAAATTTCTGCATTTCCTGCAAAGTGCCTTTGGCATAATCAGACAAAATGACGATATCCACTTCAGCCAATGCCATTTGAAACAGCTCTAATAAATGAGCGGTTTCTGAAGTCGGAGGAGGTGCTTCAAAATCTAGTCGTACCAATTGTTGATTTTTGCTGAAAATTCGCGCTTTCACGATGGTCGAAAAAGTTGCGCAGCGATGAAATAAGCAGCGCACGCCAGCATTTTCTAATTGCTGCGTGAGCACCTCCCCATTGTGATCTTGCCCCACCATTCCAACTAAAGTGACTTGGCAGCCTAAAGCCGCTAAATTGAGCGCTACATTGCCAGCACCGCCAGGACGGTCATCGGTCTTGCCTAAATGTACAATGGGGACGGGGGCTTCTGGAGAAATTCTGGAGGTGTCACCAAACCAATAGCGATCCAGCATTAGGTCGCCGACAATTAAAATACGACAATGGTTAAAGGACGGAATATGAGCTTTCATCATGTGGATATGTGGGATACACTGTGAGACTTCAAACAGACGATCAGTATACCATATGCGCTCTGAATTACTCAAATTTCAACCTGAATTAATTAACATCGCGCAACGCGCATCGGAGGCAATTCTAAGGCTGTTCAAAAATCGGCAGATGCTCACGATCCAAACCAAAGAGGATCAATCGCCTGTGACGGCCGCAGACCTTGCCGCCAGCCAAATTCTCACGGAAGGGTTACAGCAATTAACGCCGGAAATCCCCGTCATTTCAGAAGAAAGTCAGGCACCCACTTGGGAAGAACGACAAAAATGGCCTGCCTATTGGTTATTGGATCCCTTAGATGGTACCAAGCAATTCATTCAAGGCCACGATCAGTTTGTCATTAACATCGCTTTAATTGAAAATCATCGTCCAGTTGTGGGTTTAATTTATATTCCTGTTATGGCAGAATGTTATTATGCCACGGTCGCCATGGGCGCAGTGAAACAAGATGCCAGCGGCAAAATAGCTGCGCTGGCTTTGAACACTACACCGTCTGACGCCACCGTGATTCTAGCCAGTCGCCGCATCAATCAAGACCAGGCTCAAGCTTATTTTGGCCAGTTAGGTCCCTTGGTGTTCAATTACTTGAGCAGCGCTTGGAAGTTTGCCCAATTGGCGGAAGGCGCAGCTGACATCGTGCCCCGTTTTGGCGAAACTTATGAATGGGATACCGCCGCTGGACAGTGTATTTTAGAACAAGTGGGTGGTGGTATTTTTGACTTACAAGGAAAGGCGCTGCGCTATAACACGCAAGCCAGCTTTATCAATCCGCATTTCATTGCGATCAGAGATAAACAAAGACTTTACCCCAGATTGCCTTGGAGGGCTGTAGAGTGACAATGAAAACAAATGAGGTATTCTACATGACCAAATCGCACGTTAAGGTAGCTGTGTCAGGCGCTGCCGGCCAAATTGGCTATGCTTTAATTTTTCGTATTGCTAAAGGGGATATGTTCGGGCCCAACACTGAAGTCGATTTGCATTTATTAGAGTTACCCGCCGCGCTACCCAGCTTGAAGGGGGTTGCGATGGAACTGGAAGATTGCGCGTTTCCTTTACTGCGTAATATCGTGTTAACGGATGATCCTAACCGTGCCATGCAAGATGTCGATTGGGCAGTATTGGTAGGCGCCATGCCTCGCAAAGCCGGCATGGAGCGCTCTGACTTACTCAAAATCAATGGCGGCATCTTTTCGACACAAGGCAAAGCCATTAATGACCATGCAGCAGAAGATGTGCAGGTTTTTGTGGTGGGTAATCCCGCCAACACCAATTGCTTAATCACAATGCACAATGCCCCCCGCGTTCCCAAGGAGCGTTTCTTTGCTATGACTTTGTTAGATGAAAATCGTGCCCGCTATCAACTAGCTCATAAAGCCAACATGCCGGTCAGTGCTGTGAAGAATATGACCATTTGGGGCAATCATTCCGCCACACAATTCCCCGATTTTTATCATGCCACCATTGGTGACCGCACTGCATTAGAGGCGATTGAAGATGAGCGCTGGTTACAAGACACTTTTGTTCCGATGATCCAAAAACGCGGCGCGCAAGTGATCGAGGCACGAGGCGCCTCTTCGGCGGGTTCTGCCGCCAATGCTGCCTTAGGCTCAGTCTATCGTTTAGTGCACGATACGCCTGCAGGTGACAGCTTTTCCGTAGGACTCTGTTCACAAGGGCAATATGGCATTGATGAAGGATTAATTTTTTCATTTCCTTGCTATACCAAAGCCGGGAAATGTCATGTGATAGACGGTATTACGCATAACGCGTGGGCAAAACAACAAATACAATTGACGCTAGAGGAGCTTCGTAATGAAAAAGAAGCCGTTAGCCAACTCAATTTATTAGCCTAATCCGTATGATTAATCTTAACTTTCTAGAATTTGAGCGGCCCATTGCCGAATTAGAAGCCAAAATTGAAGAGCTTCGCCGGTTGGGCTCGGATTCAGAATTAAATATTTACGAAGAAGTTGCTCGATTAGAAACGAAAAGTCGAGAACTCACCCGTAGTATTTTTTCCTCACTGACACCCGCTCAAGTCGTACAGCTGGCACGTCATCCTCAAAGACCCAACTTTTTGGAATATGCCTCGCGCATTTTCACCGATTTTGATGAACTCCAAGGCGATCGACATTTTTCTTGCGGATATACCATTGTCGGCGGGCTGGCACGTTTGGAAGACAAACCGGTGTTAATTTTAGGCCAGCAAAAAGGTCGCACCACCAAAGAAAAAGTCGAACGAAATTTTGGGATGGCCAAGCCGGAAGATTACCGTAAAGCGTTACGCTTGATGCAACTGGCCGAAAAATTTAAGCTACCGATGATCACTTTTATCGATACCCCCGGCGCTTATCCAGGCATTGACGCGGAAGAACGCAATCAAAGTGAAGCGATTGCCCGAAATTTAGCCGCTATGGCCGTGCTCAAAACCCCGATTATTTGTGTGGTGACTGGGGAAGGCGGCTCAGGTGGTGCGCTGGCCATTGGGGTTGGCGATAAAGTGATGATGTTGCAATACAGTATTTATTCCACAATATCCCCAGAAGGTTGTGCTTCTATTCTATGGAAAAGCGCAGAAAAAGCGCCAGAAGCCGCTGCTGCAATGGGAGTCACCGCTGATCGACTACTCAAACTGGGTCTCATTGATAAAATCATTCCGGAACCTTTAGGCGGAGCTCATCGACAAATCGACGAAATGGCACAAGATCTAAGAAAAATGTTAGTCAAAACATTAGCTGATTTAGAGGGATTCTCGCTCAATGAATTATTGGATAAACGCTATCATCGCTTGATGTCATACGGACGCAGGAAATGAGGAGGCAACTTTAAGCCACCTCCTCATGAGCGGAATTCTAAGGCTCTTCAGGGACTACGCAACGAAAGGGAGCGTAGTGAGCCATGCCGGAAAAAATGATCTGTCACGCAGTCCCTGAAGATCCGATTCAACCTAACTATAATAAGGTTCTACTATTACTTGCGTAGAACCCACCTTAACAAACTCGTGATTCAACCATTCTGCATCTTCATTAAACATTCGAATACAGCCGTGACTGGCATTGGTCCCTGGTAATTCTGATCCATGCAACGCATATCCCCCATGAAAATACATGCAATAGGGCATAGGCGCACCCCCTTTTGGAACTGGGAATTTAGAAGAAATACATTCAGAGCCTTGTTTGTTGAGCACCGTAAAAGTGCCTGTTGGACTTCGACAAGCTCTTCCTTCATCCGGACAATATGATTTCCCAGCCGCAGCAGGTCCCCATTTTACCAACTGGCCGTCACTATCATAAGCGCCCCAGGCCAATTGTTTAGGATCGACAATGATCGTGGTTTTACCCGGTGGCGCTATGGAGGGCTCCATTGGTGATAAAGCCATCGCACTGGTGGCTCGATTGGGAATGGCAATGACTTCTCCAGGACGCAACGGCGTATTGCGTCGATTTAAACGCATAATCAAATCGCGTTGTTCTGGATCTGGCCATAGTGAATACCAAGTATCATCGGGATGAATACGAATACACGTGACATCAGCATCGCTACGACATAACCTCTGACCATATGATGCCGCTTGCGTATAGGCCGGTAATAACATTGTTATAATCAATCCTGAAAACATCCATTTTTTCATTCTAGTCAGCCTCCGTTTTCTTTAGTTGACTGGTTTTAAGGAGCCTCACGTTTTTAGTTATAGTTCATGGTAGGATGTTTTGCTAATTTATAAAGCAGCGGGCAAGCTGCCCGCGCTCCCAAGTTAGCGCTAAACTAACAGTCCAATGTATGGCACAAAATCAATGCGTCGAATGATCACTTAAATTTTTACGTAGATAGAACTGAGAGATCTTATAAATTATAAAAAAGCGTGTATAATCAAGTTTACTTTGTCGATTTGAGCTAACTGAGGAGAGGCCTGTGGCGCTGAAAAAAATTCAATCATTTTTGCTGATGATTTGTCTGAGTGTGGGCGCCGCTATGATTGCTCCAGCTTTGGCAGAAACGGCCTCGAACAACAGTTCCAGCGTCAAACTCTCTGTGAAAGACCTTCAACGGTTAGCCACCGCCATCGCACAAATTGAGCGTTATTATGTCGAACCGGTCGATGAGAAAAAACTGATCAGTTATGCCATTTCTGGCATGCTGTCCAATTTGGATCCACATTCTGATTATTTAGACGCCTCTGCGATGCAAGACCTCGAAGTGACCACCACCGGTCGATTTGGCGGAATTGGGATTGAGGTGGTCCCCGAGAGCGGACTGATTAAAATTATCAGCCCTATTGATAATACCCCTGCTTATAAAGCTGGCATCAAAGCCGGCGACATGATCGTCAGAATTAATGGCAAATTAGTCGGAGATATGACGATGCGTGAAGCCATTGATTTAATTCGCGGGGAACCTGGCAGTAAAGTGCAACTGACCATTATTCGGCAGAATGAAAAGAAACCCCTAGAAATTAATGTCACCCGCGAAATTATTAAATATCAAACCATTAAAGCCAAATTGCTCGATAATAATTATGGTTATATCCGGTTATCGTTCTTCCAAAGTGATACCAGTCGCGACCTGCGCAATGCCATTACTCAATTAAAACAAGAAGCTAAAGGCGGTAAGTTATCGGGGGTGATTTTGGATATGCGAAATAACCCAGGCGGCTTGTTAGATTCTGCCATTGATGTGAGTAATATGTTGTTAGATAGCAAACATTTGAAATACGGTGGATTAATCGTCTATACCAAAGGGCGTATTCCTAGTTCAGATATTCAATCCAAAGCTAATGGCTCCGATTTACTCAGCGGTGTGCCCATGGTGGTCTTGATTAATGAAGGCTCTGCATCGGCTGCCGAAATTGTGGCGGGGGCGCTCAAGGACCAAAACCGCGCGACTTTAGTAGGAGAACGTAGCTTTGGTAAAGGCTCCGTGCAAACGGTATTGCCTATCGATAATACATCCATGATTAAGCTCACCACCGCCCTCTACTACACGCCGTCAGGTCGCTCCATTCAGGCTGAAGGCATCCAACCAGACATCGTCGTGGCAGATCTCAAAATTCCACAAGCCACTAATTCCGAAGAAGGATTAATTTCTATCTCTGAGGCGGATCTTAATCGACATCTGGCAAATGGCAATACCACCAAACCCCAAAACTTGCCTACCGGCCAGGTCAAAGTGAATAGCCAAGTGCAAGATTTGTTATACAGCGACTTCCAGCTATACGAAGCGTTAAATGTCTTGAAAGGGTTGGCCGCTGCTGCGAATACGAATACACAATAATCGCTGGAGCGTGGTTGAGATTTAGCGGGCTAGCAGCCCGCGCTCCCAAACTCGAGCTATTTTTGAGATTTGAGGCGCCTTTAATCTAGAGCCCTTTCTTGTCTTTTTAAAAGCATCCACCTCGCCGGAGATTGAACATGCTCTCTATACGTGCATAGCTGGAGCCTCTGGGAGCGCGGGCTGCTAGCCCGCTAAAATTATTTTAAATGCTTACGCAAAAACTGTAGCGTGCGTTCATCCGCCAAAGTAGCCGCAGCCAGATTATAACTAGCTCGTGCATGGTTATAAAAAGCATGCCCCACCCCAGGATAAACATAAATTTCCACATCTGACCGACCTGCAAATGCTGCTCTAATACTCTCAACCTGTTCAGGTGAAATCATGTCATCATCTTCCCCAAAGTGCATTAACACCGGGCAATGAATTTGCTTACTTAAATTTAAATGGTCAGCAATACCCCCGCCGTAAAACGCAACGCAAGCATCTACTGGATGCTCCGCCGCGGTCAAATACGAAAGTTTACCCCCTAAACAAAACCCTAATACTGCAACTTTACCATTGCACTCAGGCTGTTGGCGTAACGTTTTAACTGCTTCATCTAAATCTGCCACACCTTGTTTCACATCATAACTGTGGTAATACTCAAAGGCTTTTTCCAAATCCTCACCGGTATAACCTAATTGAATATTGGGCTTGACCCGAAAAAACAAATCCGGCGCCAAAACACTGTAGCCCGCATCCGCAAATCGATCGGCAATGGCGCGCATACTCGGATTAACCCCAAAAATTTCTTGGATTAATATAATGCCGGGAGCAGAGCCTGATTTGTTTGGAGCATAATAGCCTGAAAATTGGCCGTCTTTGGAAGGGATAGAAAGCATGGTGTTCTCCTGTTCATTTAGATAGATCAGAATGTGTAGTGCGTATAAATGTATCAAATTCCCAAATTTTTTACTATGAGTTACTCATAAAATTTTAGGTGTTACAAAAATCAACAATTCTTTACGACTACCACTATTTCGTTCATTGGCAAACAACCGCCCTAACAAAGGTAATCGGTTCCAAAATGGAACTCTTTCCAATGTATGATTATTATTTTCTTCATAGATCCCACCCAATACAATGGTCTCTCCATCATTCACCAAAATGTGTGTCGCAACCTTTTGGGTGGTAATGCTGGGTACACCATTCACGGATAAAGTGCTCACGCTGTCTTGATTCACGGTTAAATCCAACGCAATTTGATGATGCAATGCGACAGCTGGTGTCACATTAAGGCTCAATACCGCTTTTTTAAAGGTGATACTGGTGGCGCCACTGCTGGTGGTTTCTTGATAAGGAATTTCTTGGCCAGATTCAATGACAGCGGTTTCGCGACTGGAAGCCATAAGTTCAGGGCTGGAAATAATTTTGGCTTTTCCTTGATGCTCTAAAGCGGATAATTCTAAACTTAAGACGGTATTAGCAGATAATTTAGCCAGGGCGATCTTAACATGCCCGGTTTCTTCAAAATCTGCAGAACTTTCATTATTTTGCTGAGAACCTGCTTGCGCATCAGTACCAAATTTAAGCCCCAATTCACGCGCACAATCTTCATCGACATTGACAATTTTAGCCCGAATTAAAATTTGTTGCGCTGGAATATCGATGGCTTGTAAAAATTTTTGAATTTGCTTTAACTGTTCATCCGTATCTTGAATCCATATCGCGTTATTTCGACTGTCGACTAATAACTTGCCACGGGCAGATAGCATCTCACTCGATTTATTTTGCAATAAAGTGGCCACCGTTTCAGCTTTCGCAAATGATAGCGGAAATGATTTATCCTTGAGGGCTTGTTGATGCGAAGCCTGTTGCTGCAAATGTTGGATTTCTGACTCTGGTCCAATAAATACAATAGTGCCATGTTGATATTGACTCAATTTAAACAGCATTAAAATAGTGGTCAATGCTTCTTGCGCACTGACTTGTCGTAATGTTAATGTCACTTCTCCTTTGATTGAAGGGCTGAGCACGATGTTTAATTCTTTATATCCACCCCATGCTTCTAATAATGTTTTCAATGGCATATGGTGGAAATTTAAGTCTAGGTTATAGTTAAAATTTTTTAATTGCTGCAAAGATTGTTCGTTAAGCTTGGCCTCTATCGACGTGACAGCGGTATTCGGCTCCTGAGCCGCCATGGTAAAAGGGTCACGCGGCATAGCATACCCTAACATAAGCCAAGCTAATAAAATAACAGTATAATTCCAACGCTTTTTGATCATATTGTCACAAGCGCAAGTTTCACATTTAACAATAAATTTTTAGTATGAGAAGATGCATTATCCCGTGTTAAATCGAGTTGCGTCATGGGTAATAAAAAAGGTAACGCGGATATATCTTGTAGAAATTTCATTAACGCAAAAAAACTGCCTTTCATTTGTAGATCGACAGACTGTAAGCTTAATCCCATTGTTTGAGTTGAAACATCAGGCTTAAGCGAGATCATCGTTAACCCACATTTTTTGGTTAACGCAATCAAATGTCCTAACGCCAGAGAAAGCGGCATCTGCTGCATTTTATGCAAAAACAGCTGGTTAAAATTCGCATGTTGTTGGGTTAATTCGCTTATGCTGATTTTTAAATGATCCGATTCTCGCTGATCGGTTTGGAGTTGCAGAACAGGCTGCTTTAACAATACCCAATATAGCCCTATTAACAACCCCATGGATAATATAGCCGTTATCAGATAGAGCTGACCTTTTGAGCGCAAATAAAGTCTCGATGTTAGATGCATTTTTATCATAATTTTATCCACTTTAATTTAAAAGCAAAAGAATTTGATTGGTTTTCTGTCGGAATGGTTTCAACCAACTGTAAACTACTTCTATGGGTAAGGAGATTATATTGCTCTATGAGATGATTGATTTCGGCTGGAGATGCAGAAATGCCTGAAAGCATAAAGCCTGTCGGTTGTGAAACAAGACTAGTCAAGGCAGTATGGGCTGGCATCATTTCACTGATTGTTTGCAAAAATTGCAGACTATTTTGAGTTAATTGCAAACTTCTCTCCAGCCAATTTTTCTGGGTTTCAGACAGAATATTTTTATGATGGCTTAGGTACAAAGCTTGTAATTGACGCAACCTAATCTGTTGGACTGATGCTACATGGATGACAACATAATCCATCAAAACCATAAAACCACTCACTAATATGCATGCGACAACTAGCATTTTCCGTAATTGCTGCTTGCGCAGTGTGTATAGCCGGTCGTGCCAGGGCAAGAAATTAATATCCATAGCTTTTCAAGTCCTTAATTCGCATCGCCAGCCCTACACTCAGACAAAATTGTTCAGGCGAATGGTGGAGAATCTGCGACTTCAGTCGCTGAGAGATCGAGAGAGGTTTAAAGGGATTCATCATTTCGCAAGGCCGTTCCATCAAAGAAGCTAATTGTTCGACATCCGCCGAATTTAAACGCTGAGCACTTGACAATACAATTTTGTTAACTGTGAGTTTATTTGTATTGATCAAATAATATCGTAATGCATCTGCTATGTTTTGCCATTTTGATGTATTGTCAGCACTGATTTCAGATTTTTGCTGAAAATTATTATAACCATGGTGATCTATTGTTCCCATCAGCACTGATTTCTCATCGATATGCAGTACCGCCACGGGCTGATCTGCATAAACCATGCGCCCAATACGCAGCAATGAGCAAGAGTCCATCTCCACCAACACTAATGACAAAGGCGTTTTTGAAAAGATATTTAGCCATGATTTGATTAAATGTTGGCGCACTGCTACCCATTGAATTGGCATTAACTCCTGTTGTTGATGGTGGGGATAACAAGCGAAATCCGTCGCTAATTCTTCTTGAGGAATATTCAATGTTTGTTGTTGTATATTAAGATAATGTGCAATTTCTGCATGACTTAGACTCGCATCTAGCCTATATAGCTTGATCAATGCATGAGGATGTTCTATCGCAATTGCCACACGTTGACATTGCGTTTTGCTGTGGGAAATTATCCGCAAGATTGCATCAATTAAGGCTGCTTCATCCAAGTTTTCTGAATGCGTCAATGCTTCGCAGGCTAACAGTTGCCAAGTTTCGCGAATATACGCCAACTCAATTAAACAAATTTTTTCACGGTAAAATGTGAGCGCCAACAACGACTGCGGACACGTTCGAAACCTTAAAGCCATCTATTTTTCTCTGCATGTTTTATTCATCCACACATTATAAAATTCACAATAAACTTCTCAATACCGTAATTTTACGTTCGACTGTTGATTTTCTATTGTTTAATGTTAAAATATCCGGGCTAACTTGTTTAAGGACAGTAAGCATTAAAGGAGGAAGGTTATGCAAAGTGAAAACTTTTTTAGGTATAGTTAGGTATGAGGAAAAATTACACAATCTATTGGAGACAAAAAATGTTAAAAAGACCTGCCTTAAAAATTTTATTGGCTACTGCTGCAGTCGGGCTTTCCAGCGCTGCTTTAGCCTATTGTGATGACAACAATTATTACAGCCCAGGCCCCATTCCTGTTGCGACGCCTCCAGCTTATGCGGCAGCAGATGCGGGTTTTATCATTGGACTTCAAGGTGGTTATGGCAATACCCATTGGGATAATATTGACAACAATATCTCTTCCACAGGCTTCGCAGGGCGCGGCTATTTAGGGTATCAATTTAATCCCTTTTTTGGTATTGAATCAGGCTTCACTTATTTACCCAAAGCAACGGATGATATTAATGGTGTAGATTTTGATGTCACTAACTACGCTATCGACCTTTTAGGTAAACTCTCTTGGCCAGTGACGCCTGGTTTCAGCTTGTATGCTAAAGCCGGTGTGGCTTATTTAAACTCTAATGTCAGCACCAATCTCATTGGGGTAGATAGCACTTCACGCTCGCATGTTGGCCCTGCCTATGGCGTCGGTGCTCAATATGAAATCATTCCCAATTTAGCATTGAGTGTTGACTGGATGCGCTTCAGTGGGGATGGTGACGTGACGGATTTCAACAATTACCAACCTCAACAAGATGCTGCGTTTGTGGGTTTATCGTATAAATTCCCAACGCATTATTCTTAAAAGTCTTTTGCGGGCAGGCTGCCTGCCCGCAAAATTTACTACGAAGATGAATCACTCAAAGTTATGTCTCAATTGAAAGCGTGTACCACTCAAACAGTAACTTTAACCTCAGCGGAGCTTCCGCTATGCTGCCCTATGCCTAACTTTAGAGTATGGGATGCACATCCTCGTGTTTATTTGCCCATTGCTGTGACGGGCGAAGCCGCTTGCCCCTATTGTGGAACACAGTACCACCTCACTGATTTTACGCCCGGTGCGCTGCATGGCAGTGACGTCGAAGAGCCCTAAAATTTTAATCATCGCCCCCGCCTGGGTAGGCGATTTGGTGATGGCGCAAACTTTATTCAAATTGCTAAAAAGCCAGCATCCTAACATTACGATCGATGTTCTGGCGCCGCCTTGGAGCTACCCCCTATTACAAAGCATGCCAGAAGTCGACCGCACCTGGATCGCAGACTTCCCCCATAAAAAACTGCGATTATGGCAGCGTTATCGTTTGGCGCGACAATTGCGGCAACAACGCTACACTCAAGCCATCCTATTACCTAACTCTTTAAAATCAGCCCTCGTCCCTTATTGGGCACAGATCCCCATTCGCACTGGCTGGCGCAAAGAATGGCCTCGACATTGGCTGGTGAATGATACTCGCACCCTTGATAAAGCCCAACTGCCCAAAATGATTGAGCGTTTCGCCGCACTAGGTTTACCCAAAGATCAATCTTTACCTGCTGTATTACCCTGGCCGGCCCTTTCGGTTTCTACCGACAGGGTAGAATCCACCTTAGCCAAATTACAATTAACCCGTCCTCAACAGCCCCTCTTGGTATTAGCGCCCGGTGCGGAATATGGTCCCGCCAAACGGTGGCCCGCGCAGCATTTTGCTGCGGTGGTAAAAGCAAAAACCCAGCAAGGATGGTGTGTGTGGCTTTTAGGGTCTACTAAAGATGTCGAGGTGAATGCGGAAATCCAACAGGCTTGTGGAGGAGCAGCACTCAATCTAGCCGGCGAAACCCAATTGTCAGAGGCGGTAGACTTGCTCTCTTTGGCCACAGTTGTCGTGAGCAATGATTCAGGCTTATTGCATATTGCGGCCGCCTTGCAAAAGCCGGTGGTAGCAATTTATGGGCCGACTTCCCCAACTTTCGCCCCGCCTCTGGCAGTGAAATCCGAAATACTGTATTTAAATTTATCTTGTAGCCCTTGCGCACAAAGAGTTTGTCCTTTAGGTCATTGGCGCTGTATGTTAGATTTAACGCCTCAAGAAGTTCTGAAAAGCATCGCGAGAGTATATCCATGCTAGTTGATTCTCACTGTCATCTCGATTTACTAGACCTAACCGCTTACCAAGGTGACTTAAACCGAGCACTACAAGCCGCCGTGAACAATGGCGTAGAACACCTTCTGTGTGTCTGTGTAGAGTTGCGCTATTTCTCTCGCATCCTTGAGATTGCGTTAGCACATGACAATATCGATGTGAGTGTGGGTTTACATCCTTCCGAAGCCGTTGAACAAGAACCCTCCGCCGAAGATTTAATTGCATTGGCTTCTCATCCTAAAGTCGTTGCGCTAGGCGAGACCGGTTTAGACTACTACCGCTGCCAAGGCGACATGACCTGGCAACAAGAGCGGTTTCGACAGCATATTCGCGCTGCCAGAGCAGTGAAAAAACCGCTGATTATACATACTCGCCAAGCCCAAGCTGATACCTTACGTATTTTGCGTGAAGAAAACGCAGAAAGTGTAGGCGGTGTGATGCATTGCTTTACCGAAACGTGGGAAATGGCGGAGCAGGCCATGGCATTAGGGTTTTATATTTCCTTTTCAGGCATCGTCACCTTCCAAAATGCGAAAGATTTACAAGCTGTTGCTAAAAAAGTGCCGTTGGAACGCATGCTCATTGAAACGGACTCCCCTTTTTTAGCACCTGTGCCATTTCGAGGCAAACCCAATGAACCGGCTCATGTTAAATATGTGGCGCAATATTTGGCAGAATTAAAACAAATAGACTTAAAGCATCTGGCGGAGCAGACAACGCAGAATTTTTATCGGTTGTTTAAAAGCTAAAAAGCAGCGGGCTAGCAGCCCGCGCTCCCAGGCTCGAGCTTTTTCTAAGCTTTGAGGAATATCTTATCTCAGAAGCAAGACTCATCTTTTATCTTTAAATCTTTGTCACTATTCACAGCTTGATCTGCAAGTCATTACAGATGAAGAACTTACAAACAATTTTGAATTATCAATAACAAATACCCTGTAAGTCATTGTTATTTCAATATAAATTAAAGTTGGCTATTTGCTATACAGTGTCATCAGCCCAGATAAATCGCGGCTTGGTTGAGGTTCCACCACGCACTATCCACAAAGTTATCCACAGAGTGTGGTAACAGGGGTTGTTATTTTTGATCAGCTCGCTACAATAAGCCGACTCAAATCCATTCTAAAAGACTTTATATGACAATCTGGTTTGCCAACCCAACTTTAGCCGAAATGAATGCGCGTGGTAAGAACACCATGGCCGAGCATCTAGCCATTGAATTCATTGAAGTGGGGGAGGATTACCTCAAAGCGCAGATGCCCGTTGACCACCGAACCTGTCAACCGCTAGGTATCATGAATGGCGGTGCTTCTTGTGTCCTCGCGGAGACAGTCGGCAGCACTGGCGCAAATTATTGCGTTGATCCTGAAAGCTTTTATTGTGTGGGCCTGGATATCAACACCAATCATATTCGCCCTGCGGCTAATGGGCATGTCATCGCCACCGCGCGCCCCTTTCATATCGGCAGAACCACCCAAGTCTGGGGAATTGAAATCGTCGGTCACCATGGAAAATTAATTTCCGTCAGCCGCCTAACGATGTCGGTGCAAAAAAAGTGAAACTGAATTGGCGTAGCTGTTTTTTAGGACCTCAAAAGTCTGTGGGTCAGGCAGCACTGGAAACTATGCTAATTTTAGTCACGACCAGCTTAATTTTAATTTATTATATCTGTTTTTCTTTTAAGCCTACCTCCGTCTATCGAACCAGTTGGTATCAGCTGTCTGCCGCTGTGAACGCTCAGTTGTGTCATACCCCTCATTCGATGGATCCTAATGCAGCACGATGGATCGCGGTGAAGAAAGTTGAGCCCACGCTTCCTGTTTATGACTTACCCAAACTCACCCATTTCTCCTCTCTGGCATTTTATTGCAACCGCACCATTCTAGATACAGGCGCCACCATTAAAGCGGTCAAAAACTACGAAGTGGGCGAAGGCCTGACGCTATTTTATCTAGATCGCGTCTTAATGGGGGTATTTGGCAATTTGAGTTTAGAAAACTTGGTGCTGGCATATCGCGCTTTACAAATTCTCCTCATTGGGATATTTGTTTTTTATTTGATTGCTGTAGGCGTGCGCTGGCCAAGTGCAAGCGCCTTTGCTTTAATTGCCATAGCCATTACCTGCAATCCTACCATTATTACCTTAAATGCAAACTCCTTTATATTGCCCTGTTTGTTATGCTTGATGGGCCTATATGGCATCGATTTACGTTTTGGATTATATCGCAGCGGCTGGAAGCACAACCTGTGGTTGTTCATTATCGCCTTGCTGATGTTTTTTTTGTATTACACCCGCTCCTCTGAATTGCCTCAGATGCTGCTCCTCACTTTCGGCTATTTGTATTATTTATGGCGTTATAGTGCGACGAGATATCTGAACCTTTTGCGCCTCATCGTGGTTTTTTTTCTAGTGAGCTTGGTGTGTTATCAAATCTTCGTGGATACGGTTGGCAATAAAGATTATTTAAGAGGACACCCTATCATCCACCCAGTAGTGTTAGGCATTGGCTCTCCGCCAAATGGCTTGTCTAGACGCGAAAAGATTATTTTTGTGGATAAATATGGCTTGATGATAGCGCAACGTGTCAATCCAAAAGTCACCACTTATTATACGCCAGCTTACAATCAAGCATTAACGACATATTATAAAAATTTATGGCAGCGTTATCCCACAGAAATGCGCACGATTTATCTCAACAAATTTAATTTCGTGTTTCCCAACACCAATCGCCTTATTCAAAGCAATTTGCAAAAACAGTATGGTTGGAATGGCACTTTAGTCAAAGTGCTCTTTTATCCGTTTAAGATTTTGGGTTATAGCAGTTTCTTTTTTCTCGTATTAGGGTTAACGGCATTTTTAGGTTGGCGGTATCTAAAAAAACCGGGGCTGGTGACGTATTTATTTTTGATGAGCTCTGCTTTTGCGGTGTTGAATTTTTTAGAAAGTGCTTTAATTGCAAGTGCGTTTTATTTGACGTATCAATCGTTTTTAGTGTTTTATTTTTTGAGCGTAGTATTTTTGTTTTGGGAGATGGTGATATGTTTTAGCGGACAAGCTGCCCGCGCTCCCAGACTCAAGCCAATAGATCAATGAGCGTGTATCAAGCTAAGGTGAAATAGAGGCTTTTAAAAAAGCAAGAAAGGCTGTTAAGATGTGCAATGCTCAAACATGAAGAATAGCTCGAACCTGGGAGCGCGGGCTGCTAGCCCGCTAAAAAAATTCTAATCATAATACAAAAACACCGCTGCCAACACTTGCAACACAACCCACGCATAAACCGCCGCCAATAAATCATCTAACACAATCCCAAATCCCCCATGCACTTTGCGATCAATCCAGTGAATGGGCCAAGGTTTCCAAATATCAAACACCCTGAACAAAATAAACCCCAAGATCACCCAAACAGGCCCCAGCGGCACGGCAACCATCGTTAATAAATAGCCAGCAATTTCATCTAACACCATCCCGGGATGATCGTGCATATTGAGATCGCGAGAGGCTTTATCGCAAATCATCATGGAGAGCACGATGACAATGACGGTGATGAGCAAATACCACAAAACCGGCAAGTGCATGAGTAATAAGTAAATAGGAATGGCAGCTAATGTGCCAAACGTGCCAGGCGCCCAGGGGATAACCCCCACTCCAAAACCAAATGCGATAAAGTGGATAGGATTGCGCCAAATGCTGCGTATTTGATTTGCTGGCGTTAATAAGTGTTTCGGGTTCGTGCTCATGTAAAATGCTGGTATCCGCTTTGAGTTAAAGAGAAATCCTCACCATTTTGATATTGTACGCGTAACCCAGGCGCTTTTTCAATCTGACCGATGCGGTGACAGCCAACGCCTTGCTGAGCAGAGAGCATCGCAATGACTGACCGTTGTTCCACCGACGCAGTAAAACATAACTCATAATCATCGCCCGCGGTTAAAGCCGTTGACCATGCCAGCTCTGGTAGCAGTTGTTGCAGAATTTCAGATAACGGCAAGTGCTCGACCACAATGCTGGCCCCCACTTGGCTTTGCTCTAAAATATGCTGTAAATCAGCGACTAATCCATCCGAAATATCAATCGCGGCATGGGCCAAATGTCGCAGTTGCTGGCCGAGGGAGACCCGGGGGGTAGGATAATGCAACCTCTGAGCGAGTGTTTCTAAAGCCGCAGTAGGAAGCTGAAGTTTGCCAGTTAATCCTTGTAAGGCAATGCCCGCATCGCCTAAGGTATGCGTGACATAAATATCATCGCCTACTTGAGCGCCTGCTCGCGTTAAAGCTTGGCCGAGTGGGATAAACCCGGTCACTTGAGTGGTGATGGTATAAATTTGACCTCGCGTGGTATTACCGCCCACCAATTGCAGCGGATAGTGTTGGAAAAGTTCAAAGAAACCGGCTGTAAAAGCTTCTAGCCATGCTGGTTGTGCTTCAGGCAGCGTGAGCGCTAACATCACCCAGGCTGGCTCAGCGCCCATTGCCGCTAAATCACTCAAGCTGACCGCGAGTGCTTTGTAACCTAGCGCGTGAGGTGAAGTGGTGGGGAAAAAATGGATGTTTTCCACGAGGGTGTCGATGGATACGGCTAATGCTTGATCACTCGGCGGTTTGAGTAAGGCGCAGTCATCTCCAATGCCCAACAACACATCTGGACGTGCAGCCCGCTGAGACGCGAAATAAGTTTTTATTAAATTAAATTCGTTCATACCCCTCATCCGCACAGCTCGCCACTCTCATCTTCTCAGAATCTAAAATCTCAACAGCCTCTGAGCACACACAAACTGGCAAAACTCTAAATCTTTTCTATACTGGGAATATAATAAAAACAAATAAAAAAATAAAAGTGTCTAGGCTCCCCTGGGGCCTAAGACATTTAACGTTTTTCCCTCGATTCAGTTGCCCGCGTTTTGCGGGCAACCTGATCTAAAACCGCGTTAATATATTTAAACCCATCTTCGGCACCAAACAATTTCGCCAAACGCAAGGCTTCATTAATGACCACGCGAAATGGGATATCCATCCGCTCAAGCAATTCAAAGGTAGCAAGCCGCAAAATCGCCAATTCCACAGGGCCGATCTCTTTTAAAGGCCGGTCTAATAAATGCGTATATTGCGCATCGATCCGGTCCTTATCCTTGGTAACCCCCTGTAATAATACAGAGAAATAATCTAAATCCACTTTGTCTGGAAGGGATCTGTCATAAAATTCACGTTGGATTTCTGCAGGCGAAGCCTCAGCCAATTGCCATTGATAAATCGCTTGCACCGCTAAACAACGCGCTTTGTGGCGTAAACTCGGACGAATTTTTGCCATGGCTTAACCGTAAACCGGAAAGCGTGCGCAAATCTCTAATACTTTTTTCTGGATGGCTGCAATGTTGGTCTCTGAGGAATCCTCTAACAGATCACAAATCCAACCACCCAACAATTCAACCTCAGGTTCTTTGAAGCCGCGCGTGGTGATCGCGGGTGTCCCCAGCCGTAAACCACTGGTGATAAACGGTGAGCGCGGATCGTTAGGCACCGCATTTTTATTCACCGTGATATTGGCTGCCCCTAATACCGCTTCAGCTTCTTTGCCTGTTAACCGATGCTGAATTAAATCTAATAAAAATAAATGATTATCGGTTCCGCCTGACACCAGTCGATAGCCACGCGCTTGCAGAATACTCGCCATTTTGCGAGCATTGGTCACCACCTGTTGTTGATAGGTTTTAAATTCAGGTTCCATCGCTTCTTTAAACGCGACTGCTTTAGCGGCAATCACATGCATCAATGGGCCACCTTGTAAACCAGGGAATACTGCAGAATTTAATTTTTTTTCGATATCAGGATTGGCCTTAGCGAGAATAAAACCACTGCGAGGACCTCTTAAAGTTTTATGGGTGGTCGAAGTGGTCACATCGGCAATGGCCACAGGGGAGGGATAAACTCCAGCAGCGATCAATCCCGCAACATGCGCCATATCCACCACCAAATAAGCCCCCACGGAATCGGCAATTTCTCGAAACCGCTGCCAATCGGCGATCCGCGAATACGCCGAAAATCCCGCCATCAGCATTTTAGGGCGATGTTGTTCCGCTAAATCAGCTACTTGATCGTAGTCGATTTCACCGGTTTCAGGATTAATGCCATATTGCACGGCATGATACATGCGACCTGAGAAATTCACCTGCGCACCGTGGGTTAAATGTCCGCCGTGGGCTAAACTCATCCCTAAAACCGTCTCACCCGGATTTAATAAAGCCATATAGACAGCAGCATTGGCTTGTGAACCTGAATGCGGCTGCACATTGGCATAATCGGCGCCGAATAATTGTTTGGCGCGGTCAATGGCCAGTTGTTCGGCGATATCGACATATTCACAGCCACCGTAATAGCGTTTGCCCGGATAACCTTCTGCATATTTATTGGTTAACAAAGAGCCTTGCGCTTCTAAAACGCGGGGACTGGCATAATTTTCGGAAGCGATTAACTCTAAATGATCTTCTTGTCGTTGTTTTTCCTGTTTGATCGCTTGCCACAGTTCAGGATCATAATTCTCAATTTTCATATTGGATTGGAACATTCTTCGCCTCTCGTTACTGACTATCATACTCAATCAGACCATATTCAATCGCTAACTTAGTCGCTTGAATATCCGTTTTAATCCCTAATTTTTTCATTGCAGCCACACGATACCCATTCACCGTTTTATTACTCAAAAACAATTTTTCAGCAATTTCTTGGATATTAATCCCGCGCGCAACCATCAATAAAACTTGCAGCTCTCGTCCCGATAAGCATTCAAATTTGTTTTGTTCCGTTGAGGAAGCCGTCGTTGCAGAAACCTGTTCTGCAATGATCGGATCAATATACGTCTTTCCTGATTGAATGGTTTGAATCGCTTCCAACAATTTTTGGCTGCCCTTATGCAGATACCCTAAGGCGCCTAACGCTATCAAACGTTTGGGCAAAATTTTGTCAGATTGCGTGCTGATCACAAGAATTTTGGTATCGGGTTGGTAGCGAAGCAAGCGAGAAGCTGTTTCCATACCCCCAATCCCCGGCATATTAAGATCCAGTAAAATAATGTCAAAGCTCTGCTCTCGGGCGAGGAGCACAGCTTCTTCTCCCGTGGCGGCTTCTAAGACGGTGATATCTTCTGGGCTTTCTTGTAATAAACTTTTAATACTGGCTCTGACGATGGCATGATCGTCAACAATGAGGACTCGCATCAAAAGGTGCTTCCTAAATGGATCATTGTAACATGCCAAAAAAAATTATGAAAATAGTAAAAATCCTAATATTAAAAGCAGCGGGCTAGCAGCCCGCGCTCCCAGACTCGAGCCTCAATCATGCTTAGCGTGAGGTTGAGCTTTTTGCCCTACAATGGCTATCGAGCATACATTGCAAAGCGCCAAAAGAAAGAATTGCCATGTTTGACGATAGCATTAACTCATATGAAGCTCGAGCCTGGGAGCGCGGGCTGCTAGCCCGCTGCTTTTAAAAGTCTAATGCGCCTCATCCCAATTATCACCCACCCCCACATTCACCACCAAAGGCACCGATAACGCATTTACTTCCGTCATATGCGCCGCAATCTGTTGCTTCGCAGTTTCCACTTGATCTGCCGCCACTTCAAACACCAACTCATCATGCACTTGCATAATCATCTTGATATTAAGCTGACCTTGCTCAATCCATTGATCTAAACGAATCATTGCCATTTTAATAATATCCGCCGCAGTACCTTGCATCGGTGCATTAATTGCAGCACGTTCTGCAGCTCGCCGACGCGGAATTTGGCTGCTATAAATTTCAGGGATTTGCAAGCGCCGCCCAAATAAAGTTTCAACATAGCCTTGTTGATGGGCCAACGCTCGAATACCATCCATATACGATTTCACTTTTGGATAACGCTCAAAATATTTATCCATATAATTTTGCGCCAATTCACGACTGATATTTAATTGCTTACTCAAACCAAACGCCGACATGCCATACAATAATCCAAAATTCACCGCTTTCGCGTGACGTCTTTGTTCAGCCGTTACCTGACTGAGAGGTATACCCAAAACTTCCGCCGCTGTCATCGCATGAATATCATGATGATGGGCAAATGCGTTCAGCAACCCAGGATCTTGCGATAAATGCGCCATAATCCGCAACTCAATTTGTGAATAATCAGCAGAAAGAATTTTATAACCGGGTGATGCAATAAATGCCTGCCGAATCCGTCGACCTTGCACATTGCGAATCGGAATATTTTGCAAATTTGGATTGGTGGAAGACAAACGCCCCGTCGAGGTAATCGCTTGATTATAAGAGGTGTGAATGCGCCCGGTTTTGGGATCAATTTGTTTAGGGAGTGTATCAGTATAAGTGCTTTTAAGTTTGCAGAGTCCGCGATGTTCTAACACGATTTGCGGCAGTCGATAATCCGCAGCTAGCTCTTGTAAAACAGCTTCACCGGTAGAGGGCAAACCGCCAGCCGTTTTTTCGATAACCGGTAATTTTAACTCAGTAAATAAAATTTCTTGCAATTGTTTAGGGGAAGCCAAATTAAAAACTCGCCCCACCAATTGATGCGCTTCATGCTCTAATGCTTCAATACGCGCGGTTAATTCAACGCTGTGTTGTTGTAGTAACATGGGATCAATTCTAACACCTATTCTTTCCATGCGTTCTAACACAACTAATAGCGGCATTTCAATGTCGCTTAATAATTTTTCTAATGACGGAAAATCTGCGAGTTTTTCGGACAAAATTTGATGAACACGCCAAATTAATTCTGCGTTTTCTGCAGCATAAGCGGTTGCAGTCTCCACCGAAATTTGATTGAAGCTGAGTTGTTTTTGGCCTTTCCCTGCAATTTCTTCCAAAGAATGCGCGCGGTGCCCCAAATATTTTAAAGACAATGTCTCTAGATCATGGCGACTGTTGTGGCTTTCTAAAATATAAGATTCCAACATGGTATCTTTTAATTGTGCTTTAACCGACAAGCCGTAATTTTTTAATACGGCCAAATCATTTTTTACATTTTGCGCAATCATGGTGCGTTGCGGGTCGTTTAATACTGTTTGCAATTGCGCTAAAACTTTTTGGCGATCAAGCTGCGCGGGCGCACCAATATCATCATGCGCTAACGGTAAATAAGCGGCTTGCCCCTCCACCGCAACAGCAATGCCCACTAAGCGAGTATTCTCTGTTTGTGTCGCCAACGCAAAACTGGAGCTAGTCGATAATTGTTGCATCCAGTCTGCACATTCTGCTTCGGTGAGAATGGTCTGATACGATTTCGCCACATGCGGCGTGGCCTGTTTGTCTAATAATTCTTTCAGCCAAGACTTAAATTCCAATTGTTGGAACAAAGTGATGAGCTGAGCCTGATCCGGCGCTTTCGGTTTTAAATCCTTCACCGTAAAAGGTAAGTTTTCGTCAATTTTTAACGTGATCAGCTGCTGAGATAAAGGCAGCATCTGCAAACTCGCGCGCAAATTCTCGCCAATTTTGCCGGGAAACTCTTCGGCGCGTTGCATAATGTTTTGCAGTGACTCGTATTTTTCTAACCATTGCGCGGCGGTTTTAGGCCCAACTTTAGGAACGCCAGCAATATTGTCAACACTATCCCCAATCAATGACAAATAATCGATGATCTGATGCGGATGAACCCCAAATTTGTCTTTTACAGCTTGAGGCGTGAGTAAAGCGCCTGACATGGTATTAATTAAACTCACCTGATCGGAGACCAGTTGCGCTAAGTCTTTATCACCGGTCGAAATCAATACCGTATGATTCGCTTGTAGCGCTTGTTGGGTCAGGGTGGCAATAATATCATCCGCCTCTAGCCCCTCGAGCAAAATCAGCGGCAACCCCATAGCACGAATCACCGTATAAAGGGGTTCAACCTGCGCCCGCAGCAAATCCGGCATACTCGGACGATTGGCCTTGTAAGCAGGCGAAAGCCCGTGTCTAAAGGTTTTGCCCGGTGCGTCAAAGATCACCGCGATGTTTTCTGGTTGATAGTCGGCTATTAATTTGCGTATCATATTTAACACGCCGTAAATAGCCCCAGTGGGCTCCCCTTTAGAATTGTTCAAAGGCGGTAGTGCGTGAAAAGCACGATACAAATAGGAAGATCCATCAATTAAAATGATGGGCTTAGGTTCGGATGTCTGAGTCATATTTACCATGCGTTTATCATACGAGGTGACATACAATGAGAATGAATTGGCGTTTAATGACAGCTTCTGGCGTCATCAGTTTATCTTTAATCACAGCTGCTTGCACGACGAATCCTTATACCGGTGAGCAACAAGCCAGCCGAACAGCAATAGGCGCTGGGATTGGTGCAGCCAGTGGTGCCATCATCGGCCAGGTAATTGGACATAATGCTACCTCGACTTTGGTGGGTGCTGCAATTGGTTCAGCCGTAGGTGGCGTCGCGGGCAATATGTTAGATCGACAAGCCGCTGAATTACGTGCCCAATTACAAGGCACTGGCGTCAGCGTCACGAAAGTCGGTGACCAAGTCCGTCTTAACATGCCCAGCGATATTACTTTTGCTTTAAATAGCGCCGACATCAAATCGCAATTTTATCCTGTGTTGAACTCGGTGGCACTGGTCTTGAAGAAATACCACAACAAGGCCATTGAAGTGGCAGGATATACCGACAGCACCGGCAATGCCAACTATAACCAAAAACTGTCCCATCAACGCGCACGTAGCGTCGCGGGCTACTTGAGCAGCCAAGGTGTTGCTGGCAACCGCTTTGCTGTAGTCGGTTATGGTGAAAGCAACCCTGTGGCGAGCAATGACACTGCCCAAGGTCGCGCCCAAAACCGCCGAGTGGAAATTATTTTGCATTAGGAATCAAACGCCGCAACCTAAGTAAGGTTGCGGCGTCATCCGGCAGGATGCCAGTTCAGATTATTAAAGTACATAACTTAAGAGAGGGTATATGACGCAAGACACTTCTGAGCTAGACACCAAAGAATCTCGCAAACGCAAACAATTGTCACAATCCTCATCTGAAAAAAAATCAACTGAAGCTAAAAAACGTTTTAAGCCAAGCCCTGAAGAGCAGAAAATATTAGCAGACCTGAAAAACTCCGATCCAAGACTTTACAGTCAGGCGTACCGAACGATAAAAAAACTTGCTAAAAAAGGAAATCTCGTTGGATTTTATGGTTTAGGATTATGCTTTGAGTTT
The DNA here is from genome assembly GCA_047601185.1 of Gammaproteobacteria bacterium. GTDB lineage: Bacteria > Pseudomonadota > Gammaproteobacteria > JAURND01 > JAURND01 > JASGJS01. The sequence continues at coordinate 464,248 of JASGJS010000001.1, forward strand.
GGTTATGCGGGCGTAACACCAGAGAAGACTCAAGCATATTGGTATACAAAAGCCGCCGAGCAAGGGCTGGCGGAAGCACAATTCCAGTTGGCGGAATCATTTTGTCAGGGTGTTGATAACCCAGAAGACCTACCCAACTCATCTAAAATTTTCAAACTCTACCTGTGTGCTGCGAAGCAAGGACATTGCCAAGCTCAATTAGTGGTAGCCACATCCTATCGAAAAGCCATATTTGGAGATGCCGATCACCATCTCGCGCTGCGCTATTATGAAAAGGCGGCACACCAGAATAATCCAGAAGCGCAATTTTGGTTGGGTGTAGCCTATGAATTTGGTAACTTTTATGAGGACAGTAAAGAAGCTGAAAAAGCAATACCTAAAAACACTGAAGACTATAGTCTAAAAGACTTTGAAAAAGCTGTCCGTTATTATACTTTAGCTGCCGACCAGGGATTCCCGCTCGCTCAAGTGGCATTAGGTTTGTTATATGACGAGGGTGATAAAGTTACAAGAGATACCAAAAAAGCTGCAAAATACTATACTTCGGCGGAAATGCAAGACCGAGATCAACACGTCAAAGAATTAGCCTCTCGATACAAAATCCTTCTCGATGCAGACGAGTTGATGAAAGAAGATCCAGAAACCATTGAAATTAAACGTAAGGCTGCAGAAATCCATTTAAAAGGTTTCGATTTTTTTGAGAACGGAAAAAGAGTTCCTCAGGAGGAAATAAGATTTTTTTCCATTTGTAAGAATTTAAAACTAGGCGAGAAATTTTGCCAATGGGCTGCTGAACGGGGAGATCAAGCAGCCCAAGCCATGCTAAAAGATTTCGAGAGTGAAAAGACACGAGCGGCTGCTGTGAAAAAATTAGATCTAAGCGAAGCCAGCCGATTCTTTCCTCCTCCTAAGCCTGATAAAAAACCTGAAGGCACAGAAGGTGTGACGCCAGAGCCTCCACCGTCATTAGAGGCTGCTAAGCTCTAGCGTTCAACATCAGGATGCAAGATCAATGTTGCGCATACCCTTTATTGTTGCGCGTAGATATGCTTTAATTGCGTATTCATCTCTACGCGCAACATAAGGTAACCCAATGGTCAGACGTCTATTGGAAGAGGGTTTGCAAACAATCGAAGCTACCATCCCATTATCTAAAGCGGCCATCGAAATTCAGGCTCATATCAATCACTCAGTCATAGAACGCAAGCCTGTCGGATATAATCGAGTCTTTCTCGACGCCTACCGGCCAAATTTTACCGCGTATCTTACAGAACAAGATAGAGCCCATCTCAAGCAAATCGGTACGCCTATTATAGCCGTTAATCAGCCCGCCGGAACTTATACTAAGCAGATACTCAATCGGTTACTCATAGACCTATCATGGAATTCGAGCCGTCTAGAAGGCAATACCTATTCCCTCATTGATACCAAGCGACTTATCGATTTTGGACAGGAAGCGGAAGGTAAGGGGCATCTTGAAGCACAGATGATTTTAAACCACAAGGATGCAATCGAGTTTCTCGTGAACTCAGCGGAAGAAATCGCCTTCAATCGGTATACTATTCTCAACCTCCATTCCCTGTTGGCAAACAATCTGTTAAACGACCCAACCGCAACCGGTAGACTGCGCCGCATTCCCGTAGGTATCGAAAAATCCGTTTACCATCCGCTGGAAGTACCACAACTCATTGAGGAGTATTTTAACCAATTACTCGCTACGGCCGCTGCCATCAGGGATCCATTCGAGCAGGCATTCTTCGTCATGGTTCAGCTACCTTATTTACAACCGTTTGATGATGTCAACAAGCGTGTCTCACGTCTTGCAGCCAATATTCCCCTCATAAAGTCAAACCTTTTACCATTGTCATTCAATGAGGTTCCACGGACAACCTATACGGACGCCATGTTGGGCGTTTACGAGCTAAACAAAATCGATCTTCTCAAAGATGTGTTTATTTGGGCGTATGAACGTTCCGCTGCCCGTTACGCTGCTGTCAGACAATCGCTGGGGGAACCCGATCTATTCCGGCTGCGTTATCGTGCGGCTTTGCGCGAAATTATTGCGGAAATTGTCGGTGGTCAAATGACACGACAACAAGCCTTTTCTCACTTAACCCTCTGGGCAGAAAAAAACATAGAGACTGCCGATCTTGATCAATTCAAGGAAGTCGTCGAAGATGAACTTCTCAGTTTACATGAAGGCAATTTTGCGCGTTACCAAATCAAACCCTCCGAATTCGAGGCATGGCAAAAAGTGTGGAACACTTGATGAATCTCTAATTTTACGCCTGCCGCCCCAGCTTCAATAACGCCTTCTTCAGTGCCTCATCTTTCACATCACCTGCCATCTCCTGAATTAGCCGCGCACTACTGGCTGAAATGGGATTAGGTTTTCGGATGGCCGGTTGCGATTTCACCATCAGTGGATTCACTGTGCAAATCACCCGCGTAATGCCTCTAAATTCTGAATAAATCCCCAAAGCCTTGACTAAGACTTTTTCATCAAAACGCAGCCGCAAAACCCATTCTGGTTGCTGAGATTCGAGATATAAATGGCTATTCTCATATTTTACCGGGTAGCAATGTTGGCGATATTCCAAAGGGGCTGCTTTTTGAAAAGCCGACTGTAACCGCAAATAGGCCTGGCAACCCACTTGCAGCTGTTGGAACCAGCGATAAGGCCTAAGTGATTTATCGAAGGTTTTAGGGGCTTCACGCGGGATGTGACTGGATTGGCTGGGCATTTTATGACATACTCCGGTTTTCTTAACTATAACAGTTGCTTTCACCAAAAGGAAATTATGCTGATTAAAATTCTAGGTAAAATTTTTGGCACCCGCAATCAGCGCTTAGTGAAGCGCATGTACAAAACAGTGGCGAAAATTAACGGGTTTGAAGCGTCTTTACAGCCATTGAGCGATGCGGCGTTAAGCGCCAAAACAGCGGAATTCAAACAGCGCCTCGCCCAAGGTGAAACGCTGGATGCCTTATTACCTGAAGCCTTTGCAGTGGTGCGTGAAGCCAGCCGCCGCACCTTAGGCCAACGACATTTTGATGTGCAGCTGATCGGCGGTATGGTGCTACATACCGGCAAAATTGCCGAAATGCGCACTGGTGAAGGCAAAACCTTAATGGCCACTTTGGCGGCCTATTTAAATGCGCTCACCGGCCAAGGCGTCCACATTGTCACCGTCAATGACTATTTGGCCAGACGCGATGCGGATTGGATGCGCCCCCTGTTTGAATTTTTAGGATTAACCGTTGACGTTAACGTCGCCAATCTGTCAACACCGCAGAAACAAGCCGCCTATGCAGCCGATATTACCTATGGCACCAATAATGAATTTGGCTTCGATTACTTGCGCGACAACATGGCTTTTATGCCCGATGCCAAAGTCCAACGCCCCTTACATTTTGCCATTGTGGATGAAGTCGACTCCATCCTGATTGATGAAGCCAGAACCCCGTTAATTATTTCAGGCGCTGCAGAACAAAGCTCTGATTTGTATACAAAAATCAATACGTTAGTCCCTAAATTATCGCGACAAATGAATGAAGAAGGCGAAGGCGATTATAAAGTGGATGAAAAAACCCGCCAAGTTTTCCTCACCGAAACCGGCCACGAAAAAGTCGAAACCTTAATGGAAAGCAGTGGCTTATTAGCGCCGGACAGCAGTCTTTATGACTTAGTGAATATTTCGCTGATGCACCATTTGTATGCAGCGTTGCGAGCCCATGCCTTATTCCAACGCGATGTCGACTATATTGTCAAAGAGGGCAAAATCGTTATTGTGGATGAACATACCGGGCGTTTAATGCCAGGACGCCGCTGGTCCGACGGCTTACATCAAGCCGTAGAAGCCAAAGAAGCCGTCGAAATTAAAAGCGAAAACCAAACCTTAGCCTCCATCACTTTTCAGAATTATTTTAGGCTCTATCAAAAATTATCGGGTATGACGGGGACAGCGGATACAGAAGCCCCTGAATTTATTCAAATTTATGGTCTAGAAGTGGTGGTGATCCCCACCAATAAACCTGTCGCACGTAAAGATTTAGGCGATTTAATTTTCCTCAACCGCAAAGGCAAATTTGACACGATTATCAAAGATATTCGGCAACGTCGCGAAAAAGGCCAGCCTATTTTAGTGGGTACCGCCTCGATTGAAACCTCCGAATATTTATCGAGCTTATTACAACGAGAAAAAATTGCTCACCAAGTGTTAAATGCCAAGTTTCACGAACAAGAAGCCAAAATCATTGCTGAAGCGGGTCGACCTGGTGTGGTCACCATTGCGACCAACATGGCAGGTCGCGGCACAGATATTGTGCTCGGCGGTAATCTCAATGCTGAGTTGGCCGAAGCAGGAGAAACAGGCAATGCCGACGCCATTAAACAAGATTGGCAAGCGCGTCATGAGCAAGTTAAGGCTGCAGGTGGATTACACGTGTTGGGAACTGAACGCAATGAGTCCCGCCGCATCGATAATCAATTGCGCGGTCGCTCTGGGCGTCAAGGAGATCCCGGCAGCTCGCAGTTTTATTTATCCTTAGAAGATAATTTAATGCGGATCTTCGCTTCAGATCGGATGGCCGCCATTATGCGCCGTTTAGGTATGAAGGAAGATGAAGTCATTGAAAATCCATTCATCACCCGCGCCATTGAAAATGCTCAGCGCAAAGTCGAAGGGCAAAACTTTGACATGCGTAAACAGTTGCTTGAATTTGACGATGTCGCTAATGATCAACGTAAAGTGATCTATACCCAACGTAACGAGCTGATGCAAGCTGAAGATATTTCTGAAACGATTGAGGCGATCACGGAAGATGTTATTCAACGTACCATCGATGAGTTTATTCCACCACAAAGCTTAGAAGAAGAATGGAATATTACTGGACTGGAACAGCAGTTGGCTAAAGAATTCCATTTGGTTTTACCGCTTCAGAAATGGTTGCAAGAAGATGAAGCCTTACATGAAGAAGGCTTGCGTGAACGCATTTTAGAAGCAGCCAAAAAGTTTTATCGAGACAAAGAACAAAAAATCAGCGCACCGGTCGCTCGCCATATGGAACGTACTTTAATGATGCAAAGCTTAGACACCCATTGGCGTGAGCATCTGGCCGCTATGGATCACTTGCGCCGTGGCATTCATTTGCGAGGTTATGCACAAAAAAATCCTAAGCAAGAATATAAGCGTGAAGCATTTGAAATGTTTACTGAAATGTTAGAAAGTGTCAAACGCGATGTGGTGAGCACTTTATTTACCGTCCAAGTCCAAAACAATCCAAATGCCGTAGCAGCGCTAGAATCCGAAAGAGTCAGACAAAATACCCCAACGAATGTGCAATTTACCCACGATGAAGTGATTAATCAGCTAACAGACGAAGGTGCTGAGTCCACTCTTGGTGAAACTTTTGTGCGCGCTCAACCTAAGGTGGGTCGTAATGATTTATGTCCTTGCGGCTCGGGTAAAAAGTTCAAAAACTGTCATGGTCGCTTATGAAACCACCGCTAGTCGCACCCGCATGGCCCAACTATTTTAAATATTTTATTCTGTTAGCCAGCACCGTCTTAACGGTGTATGTAGTAGTGATTTTGCAAGCCATCATTAAACCCTTATTAGCCGCTTTCATCTTTGCATTACTGCTACGCCCCTTTTGTACACGTCTGGAAAAATGGAAAGTGCCTCGCGCTCTGAGCACACTATTGTCCATGCTACTAGTAGTCATTGTCATTTCTGGAATTTTAACGTTTTTCTCTACGCAAGTTGCGGATATCACCTCCGACATGAATTCGTTGGTAACCACATTTGAAAAACTGTTTGATCGATTACGACAATGGACTTCTGCAACCTTCGGAATAGAGCCTCATCAACAAGTCGATTATATTAGAAGTTCAACGGTCGCATTACTCAAAAATAGCACTTCTTTTTTCAGTAATACCTTATCTGCGACGGCAGGCTTTTTTACTTCATTCGTGTTATTTTTGTTGGGCTTGTTTTTTTCGCTGTATTATCGAAAATTCTGGGTCGACTTTATTTATCTTTTATTTGAACCGGCGAACCATCCTAAGCTGAAACAAACCTTACTCAGAATTGAAGTTGTCGTCAAAAAGTATATCTTAGGCTTGGGGATTGTGATTCTTACCATGGCGGCCTTAAATACTTTGGGGTTATTATTACTGGGCATCAAACATGCGATCTTCTTCGGGGTATTAGTTGCATTAATGACAATTATTCCTTACGTAGGGATTATCATCGCCTCATCCATCCCGGTATTATTTGCTTTAGCTACCATGCCTTCGATTTGGTATCCGATCGGTGTCATCGCGGTATTCTCTTTGGTGCAATTCTTGGAAGGAAACTTTATCACCCCAAATATCGTGGGTAATCAAGTCAGTATAAATCCTTTTGCAGCACTATTAGGGCTATTCGCTGGCGGCATGTTGCTCGGCATTATCGGCGTCATCTTTGCCATTCCTTTACTCGCCATTATTAAAGCCATCTGTGATCATGTGGATTCCTTAAAACCGATTGGATTTGTGTTGGGCAACCCGCCCGTCAAGGCAAAAAAAGGATAGTTTAGAATATTAAAATCCAGAGTAAACATTCAGCAATTTACAATCACACTTGTTATTGAATCTGCCTATCTCGACAACAGACGAAACTTAACATACAGTTACTTAATACATATGCTTAAATTACAAGATATCACTATTCAACGTGGCGGAAAAACTCTCATTTCCCACATTCAGCTAGACATTTTTGAAAAAATGATCATTGGCATTGTGGGGGCGAATGGCTGCGGTAAAACCTCATTGTTTTCTGCCATTCGCGGCGCTCTGGATGTCAGCCATGGCGAAATGGATATCAAAAGAAATTTAGCGATGAGCTGGATGGATCAAGAGGTTCCTGGGTTGGAAATTTCTGCCTTGGATTATGCGATTTCGGGCGACCCGCAATTATTTCAAACGCTGCAAAAACTTCAAGAAGCTGAAGCCACCCAAGATTATGAAGCCATCATGCACTGTCACACTGAACTTGCAGAACAAGATGGCTATAGCGCTGAAGCCAGAGCTGGTAAAATTTTGGCTGGCTTAGAATTTTCCGAAACTGAACAACGCGCGCCGGTTAAAAGCTTTTCCGGTGGTTGGCGAATGCGTTTAAGTCTAGCCCGTTGTCTATTTGCTCCCAGCGAATTAATGCTGTTAGATGAACCCACTAACCACCTCGATCTAGAAACGATTGTTTGGTTAGAAAATTATTTAAAACGTTATAGTGGCGCAATTTTATTAATTTCCCATGATAGAGATTTTCTCGATCAAGTCGCCACCCACATTGCGCATATTGAAAACCAAACCTTAAAATTATACACCGGCAATTATTCTAATTTTGAAGTGCAGCGCGCGCAACAAATCGCCATTCAAAATGCTCAGTTTAAAAAACAACAAATACACATTGCCCATTTAACCAGCTTTGTCGATCGATTTCGCGCCAAAGCCACTAAAGCTAAACAAGCACAAAGTCGACTCAAAGCGCTAGAAAAAATGGAATTGGTTGCGCCAATCCACGAAAGCTCGCCTTTTAAATTTACCTTTTTAAAACCTGATCGTATGCCAAATCCCATGCTCACCGTCCGTAAAGCTGATTTTGGTTATGATGATAAAATTGTGCTGAAAAATGTGACGATGCAAATTCGAGCCGGAGAACGCATTGGATTATTAGGCGTTAACGGCGCAGGGAAAAGTACTTTAATCAAAGCCATTTGCGGCGATTTAAAACCGCAAAAAGGCGGCATTGATCGTTCTGCAGGAATTGTCATCGGTTATTTCGCGCAACACCAAGTCGACTATCTGCCCACGGATATTTCACCCTTAGAACTTCTGAAGCGATCCCGGCAAAATCAAACGGAAAAAGAACTGATTGCTTACCTCGCCAGTTTTAACTTCAATCGTGACCAATTGTTATCTCCCATGGAACGTTTTTCTGGCGGCGAAAAAGCCCGCATCGCGTTAGCGATGATCATTTGGCAAAAACCCAATTTATTACTCATGGATGAACCCACCAACCATTTGGATCTCGAAATGCGCGAAGCCTTAAGCCTAGCGCTGCAAAATTATGAAGGCTCGATGATTTTGGTATCACATGATCGCTATTTATTGCGTTTATTGGTCGATGAGTTATATTTAATTAAAAATGGTCAGGTGTCGCAGTATGATGGCTCGGTGGAGAGCTATCAGAATGCTTGAACTTAAAAATAACGGAGAGATGATGGATTTCCATATGCCAACTCGCTATCACCCAACGCAAGCTGATATTGATGCATTGAAAAAAGCTGCGATTAAGCTCGAAGAACTTTTAAAAAAACATGGCGTTACTGAAGATGACCTGTTGATTGATTTTCGTCAAGCAAGAGAAGCAGATAAAGAGGATAATTAATGCCTGTTAGTTTATTCCTAAGATTACTTTCAATGGCAGTGAACTAGCAGGAAACATTTAAAATTTTTGGTGTGGTTCCTTCTCCCCTTTTTTGTGGGAGAAGGTGCCGATAGGCGGATGAGGGGGCCATACAAGTTTTTTGAAAAGCTTTTAACTCCCCTCATCCGCCCTATTCGGGCACCTTCTCCCACCAGGGGAGAAGGAAACAGCTCGCCACTCAGATCTGGATAGAAATGACTCATCATCTAGATTTCATGCCATTTTGCTTTAAAATTTTCAAGATCCTTTTTTTAAAAATAGCAAATTCACGTAATTGTTCATGATAAGCTTTTCTGACTTTTCTATTTTTCACAAATTTTCGATTTTAATTCAGATAATTTAGTCATTGCGACCTCACGTCATTTCTCCATTCAATTTTATAGCTATTTTTTTCTATCTACAATACAATATTTTAACCTTTATTCAACGAGGATATCATGCGCGGTGTTATATGGTTCCGAGAGGACCTTCGAACCTCAGATAATCCAGCCCTTTACCATGCCACACAAAAATGTCGTGATGGACTTTTGGCTGTTTATCTTATCGACACTGCTTTCTGGAACAAGCACGACATTGCAGCCTGTCGAGTGGAATTTTTATTGCGAGGCTTAATCGCACTACAAACAGAATTAGAAGCTTTAAATATCCCCTTACACGTTATTCAACTGCATAAAAATCAAACTGCCGAGAAAGTCCTTTTACACTGCATAGAATCTATCCAAGCTGAGAAGTTATTTTTTAATCGACAATATGAAATAGATGAATGTCGTCGCGATCAAGTTGTGGAACAATATTTAGCAGCGCATCGTATCAGTTGCCACAGTTATCATGATCAGGTGATATTGCCGCCCAATGCCGTCAAAACCCAACAAAACAGCTACTTCAAAATCTTCACGCCTTTTAAAAAAACGTGGTTAAAAGTTTTAGAGACGCATGAAGCAGCGTTACATTTATTGCCTAAACCCAAGCCTCAACCTATTATTACCATCGAAACCACCTCTATTCCTGCAACCATAAAAGGGTTCACCAGTGAAACTCCCTCGCAACTATGGCCAGCGGGTGAAATACATGCGCAACAACAGTTAACACAGTTTATTCAAACCCAGCTAAAGCACTATGACAAAAATCGCGATTTTCCCAGTGTAGAGGGCACCAGCAAACTATCCCCTTATTTAACCGCCGGCATGATTTCGGCTAAACAGTGTTTTAAATCCGCCTTGCAGTATCAATCGAATGAAGGTGCGCAAACTTGGATGTCTGAATTAATCTGGCGCGAATTTTATAAGCACTTATTGGCGAAAGTTCCTCGATTATCCATGAATAAACCCTATCAACTTAAAACGTTGCGATTGCCTTGGCAAGATGATGAACAAGCGTTGCAAGCCTGGCAGCAAGGGCAAACAGGCGTGCCGATTATCGATGCAGCAATGCGTCAATTAAATACCATAGGGTGGATGCATAATCGATTACGAATGATTGTCGCGATGTTTTTAGCGCGTAATTTAATGTTGGATTGGCGCTTGGGCGAGAAATATTTTATGCAGCATTTAATCGATGGCGATTTGGCAGCTAATAACGGTGGTTGGCAATGGTGTGCGGGGACAGGTGCGGATGTTGCGCCTTATTTTCGGGTCTTTAATCCTATCCGACAAAGCCTGCGATTTGACCCAGAAGGGCAATTTATCCGCCATTATTGCCCCGAATTGAAAAACCTCGATAACCGAGCCATTCATGCCCCTTGGGAAGCTGGCTTTCCTGCGCCTATGATCGATTTGGGATTCAGTCGCAGCCGCTTTATAGCAGCATTTAAAGCCTTGGGTTAGGCGTGCGAACCCCTTGAAAAACCACAGCACAGCCCCTATAAATTTCTCAATGGCTTTAATCTTTCACAGGAATGCACCATGGCAAGAATTGAAAAATTTACCACCGCTTTTCAAAATGCGCTGGGAGACGCCAAATCTTTGGCAATCAGCTTAGACAACCAATTTATTGACCCCTTACATGTGTTAAAGGCCCTGCTAGACCAGCAAGGCGGCAGCGTCGCGCCATTACTGAGCCAAGCGGGTGCTCAACTGGCGGGTTTACGGCAGAGCCTCAGCCGTGCTCTAGATCGATTACCCAAAGTCGAAGGTTCAAGCGGCGATATTTTAATCAACAATGATTTAGAACGACTGCTGAATGTGACTGAAAAATTAGCTCAGCAGCGTGGCGATGCTTATATCCCTTCCGAATTGTTTTTACTGGCAGCGCTGCAAGATAAAGGCGAAACCGGTAAAGTCTTGCGCGACGCAGGCGTGCAGGCCAAAAATTTAGAGTCCGCCATTCAAGCGATGCGGGGAGACGAAAAAGTGGATAATCCAGATGCGGAAGGCCAACGTCAAGCCCTAGAAAAATATACCATTAATTTAACCCAACGCGCTGAAACCGGCAAATTAGATCCGGTGATTGGGCGCGATAATGAAATCCGCCGCACCATCCAAGTTTTACAAAGACGCACTAAAAATAACCCCGTATTAATCGGTGAACCAGGCGTCGGTAAAACCGCTATTGTAGAAGGATTAGCCCAACGTATTGTCAACCATGAAGTTCCCGAAGGCCTCAAAAATAAACAAGTCTTGGCATTAGATATGGGTGCCCTGATCGCTGGTGCAAAATATCGCGGCGAATTTGAGGAGCGCCTTAAAGCAGTCCTTAAAGATCTCGCTAAACAAGAAGGCCAAGTGATTTTATTTATTGATGAATTGCATACCATGGTCGGTGCAGGTAAAGCTGAAGGGGCAATGGACGCAGGCAATATGTTAAAACCAGCATTAGCCCGCGGCGAACTTCATTGTGTTGGCGCCACCACATTAGATGAATACCGCAAATATATCGAAAAAGATGCGGCTTTAGAGCGACGTTTCCAAAAAGTATTGGTTGAAGAACCGACTGTCGAAGACACCATTGCCATTTTACGCGGCTTGAAAGAGCGCTACGAAATCCATCACGGCGTGGAAATTACCGATCCGGCCATCGTCGCCGCAGTGACATTATCCAACCGTTATATTACCGATCGACAATTGCCCGATAAAGCCATTGATTTAATGGATGAAGCTGCAAGTAAAATTCGTTTGGAAATTGATTCTAAACCGGAAGAAATGGATCAACTCGAGCGCCGGTTAATTCAACTTAAAATAGAACGTGAAGCTTTAAAAAAGGAATCTGATGCCGCGAGCAAAAAACGATTACAACATTTGCAGGAAGAAATTGAAAAATTAGAACGACAATATGGCGACATGGAAGAAGTGTTGAAAGCAGAAAAAGCCACGCTGCAAGGTGCGCAGCATATTAAAGAGCAATTAGATCGCGCTCGCATCGATTTAGAAGCAGCCAGACGTAATAGTGATTTAGGGCGGATGTCAGAATTGCAATATGGGCGCATTCCAGAACTCGAAAAACAACTCGCTTCCGCAATGACCTTAGAAAAAACGGAAGAAAAAGCTGAAACTAAATTATTACGCAATAAAGTCACCGATGAAGAAATTGCTGAAGTGGTTTCCAAATGGACGCATATTCCTGTCAGCAAATTATTAGAAGGTGAACGTGAAAAATTGCTGCACATGGAAGAAGTCTTGCATCGCAAAGTCATCGGCCAAGATGAAGCCATTAAAGTGGTTTCGGATGCGATTCGTCGCTCACGTGCGGGCCTATCAGATCCCAATCGACCCATCGGCTCTTTTTTATTTTTAGGCCCTACTGGCGTTGGTAAAACCGAATTGTGTAAAACATTAGCCGGATTTTTGTTTGATACGGAAGAAGCGATGATCCGTATCGACATGTCAGAATTTATGGAGAAACATTCAGTGGCGCGTTTAATTGGTGCACCTCCTGGCTATGTCGGATATGAAGAAGGCGGCTATTTAACCGAAGCGGTGCGACGCCGACCTTACTCCGTCATTTTATTGGATGAAGTCGAAAAAGCGCATGCAGATGTTTTTAATATCTTACTGCAAGTATTAGATGATGGACGCTTAACCGATGGCCAAGGCCGCACGGTGGACTTTCGCAATACCGTGATTGTCATGACCTCAAACTTAGGCTCGCATTTGATTCAAGAAATGGCTGATCAAGGGTATGTCGCGATGAAAAAAGCCGTTTTAGAAGTCGTCAGTCAACACTTTCGCCCGGAGTTTATTAATCGAATTGATGATGTGGTAGTCTTCCATTCCCTAGATCAAGCCCAAATCCGTAGCATTGCACACCTACAAGTCGAACGCCTCATCGCTCGACTCCGCGAGAAAAATTTAAAATTGGAAGTGAAAGACGCTGCGTGGGATTATTTATCCTCCGCCGGTTTTGATCCTGTCTACGGCGCTCGCCCGTTAAAACGCGCGATTCAACAAAATTTGGAAAATCCTCTCGCACAAGCAATCTTATCTGGCCAATTTTTGCCAGGAGATACGATCGTGGTGGATAAAGATGAGCAGGGATTACGTTTTCAAAAAGCCTGAGAGTAATCAAATAAAGTATCCATTTAGCACATCCTAAGGGAAGCTTGAACTTAAAATGGGCAGGAGGCGTCGTCTTCGCAGGATGCGGGGATCCAGTCTGCAGGAAGCAAAACTTTACATCCCTGTAGTCTGGATCCCGGCATCCATGCCGGGACGACGCCTCCTCTTGAGTGCTTCTTAGGAGCACCTGAGCTTGTCTTAGAAAGTGCTAAAAGTATATAAATATGGTACGTTAAACTAAAATCGTATACTACTCAATTCATCTAAAAAATGCTAAAATCCCTCCATGTATTTTAATCAAACATATGATGTCATTGTCGTGGGGGGTGGGCATGCCGGCACAGAAGCTGCCTTAGCGGCCGCCCGCATGGGTGCTAAAACCTTACTGTTAAGCCACAACATCGAAACTTTAGGGCAGATGTCTTGTAACCCGGCTATCGGCGGTATCGGTAAAGGCCATTTAGTCAAAGAAATCGATGCGCTGGGTGGGATTATGGCACAAGCCATTGATCGCGCTGGCATCCAATTTCGCACCTTAAACGCCAGCAAAGGCCCCGCTGTTCGCGCTACTCGTGCACAAGCCGATCGAGTGCTGTATAAGCAAGCCATTCGCACAGCACTAGAACATCAACCTAATTTGCAGTTATTCCAGCAAGCCGTCGATGATCTGCTGATTGAGAATGATCAAGTCCGCGGCGTGGTCACGCAAATGGGCTTGAAGTTTCAAGCGCCTACGGTGGTATTGACTGCTGGGACTTTTTTGGCAGGATTAATCCACATTGGCGCCACTCAATATGCTGGCGGGCGCGCCGGAGATTCTCCTGCTGCGACCTTAGCACACCAACTCAGACAGCGACCCTTCAACATTCAACGCCTTAAAACTGGCACACCGCCTCGCATTGATGGCCGTAGTATTGACTTTAGCCAGCTGGCAGAACAGCCAGGCGACACGCCCTTGCCATTGTTTTCGTATTTGAGCAACCCTGAAGTGGCGCCGCGTCAGATTCCCTGTTACATCACCCATACCAATACCCAAACCCATGACATTATTCGGAGCGGTTTGGATCGCTCTCCTCTGTATACTGGGCAAATTGAAGGGATCGGTCCGCGTTATTGTCCTTCGATCGAAGATAAAATCGTGCGGTTTGCGGATAAGCTCTCCCACCAAATTTTTGTGGAACCGGAAGGTTTAACCACGCATGAAGTTTATCCCAATGGCATTTCCACCAGCTTACCGTTTGATGTGCAGGTCGAATTGGTCCGCAGCATTAAAGGCTTTGAACACGCACATATTACGCGACCCGGCTATGCGATTGAATACGATTTTTTTAATCCCAGAGATTTAAATCCATGGTTGGAGACTAAAGCGATTCAGGGATTATTTTTTGCAGGACAAATTAATGGCACGACCGGTTACGAAGAAGCCGCTGCGCAAGGCTTGATTGCCGGCCTGAATGCCGCTTTACGCACGCAACAACGCGAGCCTTGGTATCCACGCCGCGATCAAGCCTACATGGGCGTGTTAATTGATGACCTGACCACTCAAGGCACCCAAGAACCCTATCGCATGTTCACCAGCCGCGCCGAATATCGCTTAACCTTACGCGAAGACAATGCCGATACCCGTTTAACCGAGATCGGTCGACAACTTGGCTTAGTGGATGATCACCGCTGGCAAGCATTTGAACAAAAACAAGCCGCAATTGAACAAGAACGCCTGCGTTTAAAGCAATGGTTAGTCCGGCCTCAATCGACTGAAGCGGCGCAATTATTGCAGCTCACCGGTCAGTCGGTTGAACGTGAATTCACAGCCTTAGAATTACTGCGCCGCCCTGAAATCAGCCATTCAATATTAGCGCAAATTGGAGAAAACATGGCCTCACAGGTTGTCGCAGAACAAGTCGAAATCCAAGAAAAATATGCCGGTTATATTGACCGACAAACCGCGGAAATCGCTCGTCAGCGACATCATGAAGAAACCCGTATTCCTGCGGATTTAGACTACACCGCCATCACCAGCTTATCTGCTGAAGTGAGACAAAAATTACAGCAAGCCAAACCTGCAACCCTAGGACAAGCCGCTCGCATTCCCGGCGTAACCCCCGCCGCCATTTCCATTTTATTAGTCTATCTTAAAAAGCGCTATGAACCCGTCCGAGCTTGATGCGCGTTTGATTGAAATTGGCGCCAAATTAGGCTTACCTTTATCCGCTGCAGCACGCCATCAACTTATTCACTATTTACAATTACTCCAACAATGGAATTTAGTTTATAATCTCACCGCTATTCGCGACCCTCAGCAAATGCTGATTAAACATATTGCAGATTCGTTGAGTATTGCGTCAAAATTACAAGGCACACATTGTCTGGATGTGGGAACAGGCGCTGGGCTACCCGGCGTGCCGCTAGCCATTGTCAACCCTGAGCAACAGTGGACCTTATTAGACAGCAATAGCAAAAAAACCCGCTTTCTTATTCAGGTGAAAGGTTTATTAAAACTCCATCAGGTGGAAGTGATAACAATGCGCGTAGAGGATTATCAGCCCAAACAGCTGTTCGATGTCATTACCACGCGGGCCTGGAGCCAAATGCAAGTGATGGTCGAGGCAACGCGACATTTGTTACAACCCACCGGCCATCTTTATGCCATGAAAGGTCGGTACCCCAACGAAGAACTGCAAAATTTACAGCAGTCCTATCAGGTATGGCCAATAACAGTGCCCTTTTTAGCGGAAGAACGGCATTTAGTGTGTATTCCAGGAAAATGATTTATGAGCAAAGTGATTGCAGTTGCCAATCAAAAAGGCGGGGTGGGTAAGACCACCACCTGTGTCAATCTGGCGGCGGCTTTAGCCGCTGCACAAAAACGCGTCCTGTTAATTGATTGCGATCCGCAAGGTAATGCCAGCGTGGGAAGTGGCGTCACGCGTGACCTACAAATTATCACGCTGAAAGAAGTTTTGCTCGAAGAAGCGGTTCTCACTGACAGCATCATTCACACGTTAGGGCAGTATGATTTAGTGCCTGCCGACAGCGAACTAACGTTAGCAGAAATTCAATTGTTACGCGTCATCGAAAAAGAATATGTGCTCAAAAATGCTTTAGCTGAGCTGGATGACGACTATGACTTTGTGTTATTAGACTGCCCGCCCACCTTAAATATTTTAACAGTCAATGCATTAGTCGCAGCCGACAGTGTGTTAATTCCCATGCCTTGTGAATATTTTGCTTTAGAAGGCTTGGCCAGTTTATTACAGACGATAGAACATATTCGCAGTAAAGCCAATCCTAAATTAGCCATCGAAGGATTATTGCGAACGATGTATGATGGCCGCAACCGCTTGACCCATGAAGTGGATGAGCAATTAATATCTCATTTTAAAGACAAAGTGTATGATACAGTGATTCCGCGCAATGTACGCGTGGCGGAAGCGCCCAGTTTTGGATTGCCAGTGGTTTTACATGATCGGCGCTCGCAAGGCGCTGTGGCTTATTCCGCATTAACCCTAGAATTACTGCACAAACAAGCCACTTCACTTACAGGAGTCACCGTCTAATGTCAGCCAATATTTCCATCCCAAAAAATAAACGCAATAGTTTAGGTCGAGGATTAAGTGAATTGCTCAGTGGCAATACCGCTGCATCAAAACCCGAAAATGTTATGTCTATCCCCGTCACACATTTGCAACCTGGGCACTATCAACCACGCCATATCTTCGAACCCGAAGCCTTAGCGGAATTAGCGGATTCCATTCGTGCTCAAGGTATTTTGCAACCACTGTTAGTGCGCAAATTAGCCGGCGGTCAATACGAAATTGTGGCGGGAGAACGGCGCTGGCGCGCAGCACAAATGGCCGGCTTAAATGAAGTCCCCGTTTTTATCCGCGACATTGATGCCTCCGCTGCGTTAGCAATGGGCCTCATTGAAAATATTCAGCGCGAAGATTTGCAAGTGATGGAACAAGCGCAAGCTTTAAAACGTTTAATTGATGAATTCACTTTAACGCACGATCAAGTCGCGCAGATGATCGGTAAATCACGCGCGAGCATTAGCAATTTGCTGCGTTTATTGCAATTAGAACCACCGGTAAAATTGCTGGTTGAAAAAGGCGCTCTCAGTATGGGCCATGCGCGCGCGCTATTAAATTTACCCGCAGCAGATCAAATTCGGCTTGCGCATCAAGTGGTCGCACAAGACCTCTCCGTGAGAGCCACAGAAGCACTCGTCCAAAAAGCTCAAACACCTATCGCCTCTAAAAAACCCTCTATATCCACCAGCCCAGATGTACAACGTTTAGCATTGGCTTTAGGAGACAAACTGGGCGCCAAGGTCAACATCCAACATCAAACCCAAAAAAATAAAGGGAAAATGGTGATTTATTATTATAGTTTGGATGAGTTGGATGGGATATTGGAGCGAATAGGGTAAGTAAAATCGTTGCAATACTGCGGTTATTTTGTTACTTTTGTTTGAAGTCACTATTAAGCACATTCTATGTGTCATACATCAGCTGCTACCTCGACGTCCCGCCTACTTGATAGCGGGATCTCATAGGTGTACCACTTAAGTAATATTTATATTTAAGAGGTGACGTAAAAAATTGATTAGGTATTTTAGTTAAAGGGCCCAAATATGTCTGAAGCAAAAGCAGTGCCATCCGGTAAAGACGAATTAAAATCCACTTCCACCCCCATTAAACCCTCTGTACAAAAACTATTTGAAAAAGCCCAAAGATTATTTCTGGCGGGAAAATACTTACAAGCATTGCCTTTGTTTTTTGAAGCGGCAGCGGTGAATGGCCCGGAAGAGCCTGCTGACGCTCATCCGCATGCCTTTCTATTTTTGGCAAAATGCTATTTTGAGGGCATTTGGTTACCCAAAGATACGGCTTTGGGCATTGAATATCGAGAGAAAGCTGGCGCTGCATTTGAAAAAGCCTTGGAAACGCAAGAACATAATCCAGAAGCTCAATACTATTTAGGATTATGTTATTACTATGGGTATCCTGAATTTAAAGACAGTGATTTCAAACAAGCCATCGAGTATTTTGTTAAGGCTGCGAAAGCCGGTCATGTAGAAGCTATGATTAATCTTGCGGTCTGTTACGCACGCGGTGAAGGCATAAAACAAGCTGATCCATCTGCAGCAAAACAGTGGTATCAACAGGCTCAAAAAAGCGAAAAGCCAGACTCAAAGGCAGTTGACGTTTTTTTCCCTGATTTATCTAAAGCCAGCAGTTGTCTCGAAACATCTGAATTTATCCCTAATTTTTTTGATCGGGTACAAGCAGAGGTCAAAGCAATATTGCGTGGGTTAAACATGTCAGAAGATTTAACTTTAAGCGAAGAGATACAAAATCTGCTTTATTTCACAGCTGAAAGTAATAGGGACTCGGGACTTTCACTTTCATACCTCTTCATCTCTGCTGTTAGCGGGCACATACCTTCACAACTAGAAATAGCTCAAAGATTAAATGCCAGACATGCTCATGGCAATAAGTTTAGTATGATGTGGGCATACATTGCAGCTGAAAAAGGCAGCAGTGAAGCACAATACGCTTTAACAACACAGTCAATAGCTGGCGCTCCACTGACTCAAGATGAAGCATACAGTAGCCTTCATTTGGCGGCTAGACAAAAATACCCAAAAGCACTATTCGATCTGGCGATACAAGAAGGCCATAAAGGCAAGAAACAATCGCTCTATTGGGCAGAACAAGCAGCATTGCAAGGATTACCCGAGGCACAATTATGGTTGATGGAATGCAGCAATCGTGGCGACGAAATACCTATTGACGATGACCAAGCTTTTTCCTGCGCACTGGCATACCTTGAAGGTACAAAAAATTACCCTGTCAGCGATACAATCTTAAGCACTCAATTATTTGTTGCGGAGTGTTACCGGGTTGGACAAGGTGTAAAGTCAAATTTAGACGCAGCGTGTGGTTATTATTATGGATTAATGCATTCTATCGCTCAGTTTGACATTTTGGAACAACAACATATTCTCACAAAAGCACATGCCCTATACGGTCTAGCAGAGTGTCTAAAGTCTCTAGGCGCTAAATTAGAGAGCTCTCAGAAATTCAAAGAGGCTGCACAAGAATATGAAAAATATCAAAATCAAAGAAAAAAAGAGCAGATGACACCCGACAAAGACGCAAATCTTAAGATATACGAATGTGATGAAAACATTCGACGACTTTCCAAAAAAGTCCGCAAAGACGACAAGTCAACGGTAACATCTTTAGTTTCCTCAGGAGGACCTAGCATGTTTGCTCCGGCATCTTCAACTTCAACAGAAAGTACGCCAAAACCAGATGAGATCAAAAAGAAAAAGAAACGAAAAAATGACGACTCTGGTCAGGTAACCGCTCCGCAGAAAAAAAAATAATGCGTCATATTAGAGGCTGTTGACATTTAAGCTCTGCGAAAATTTGCGTGGCGAGCTGTTGCCTTCTCCCCTTGTGGGAGAAGGTGCCCGATAGGGCGGATGAGGGGTAACAAGATCGATGTTGAAAACTTTGCAAAAAGAATTACGATTTGGCAACATGCAGAGAATTTTTTCAAAATTTAAATTCCGTCAGCAGCAAATTTTCAGAGTTATGTTTTTGATTTTATTTCCCCTCATCCGCCCTATCGGGCACCTTCTCCCACAAGGGGAGAAGGCAACAGCTCGCCACGCAAATTTTCGCAGAACTTAAATGTCAACAGCCTCTAATATTATTCAGATTTATATCGTAGCCGTCGCAGGGAGAGGGTGATACTTAATATCTTCAGGTATAGAGCCTTCAGGCTCTTTAGTTTTGGAAATCGGAGAAAGGTTATTCCTTTTATATTGATAGGCACAATAAGCAATGGATGCTATGAGCAAAAAGGCATTGACACCAATACCCGCGGCAATTCCTATATTAATATTACCGCATTTTTGTAATAAACTCATTGCAAAATCTGGATTAATTTCTTTCAACAGATAACCCAATTTTGGATGTAATTTAATGGCAATCGAAGCTGCGGTTAAGTATTCTACTGCTATCAATGCAGAGGTTGCTGCCGCGCCGCCAGTGACTTTTAAAGATTTATAAAAAAACGAATCTTGACCAAGTATTCCTGGATTTTTTCCATAGTGGGTCGATTTTTTTTCATCGGTCGCATTGAAAATGATCACCGACTGATTTTTTAAACCGATCTTTTTCAAAACATTTAGCACGCGCTGTTTAAATGGCACCCATACTTTTTCACCATAGTTGTGTCTTACAAAATCAGCCCTGTCTTTTAATGCATCCACTATTAACTCAACACTTTTATTATCTTTGAGCATTTTTCTTAATTGTGAATCATTTAAGGAACTCAAAGACCTATCGGCTTCTTTTTTCAAATAAGAAACAGCTGACGCCTTATCTTTTTCTTCAGAATCAAAAAATGCTTGTTGAGAAAAAATATCCAAAAGCTCTTTAGGCAAACAGGCAAACATAATATCTGCAAATTTTTGACCATTTTTAACCGCCTCATGATCAGAAATATCTTGAAAACAGCTATATGGTCCAAAATACCTGCTCTTAATATTTTTACGCAAATATTCACTACATTCCCCTAGTGCACTCCCCTCAAAATCAATTCTGGCTATGTGTAATTTATCTTTTTCATCATTATGATAAAAAAATAAAAAATTTTCAGGATTTTGGTCTCCTTCATTTAAGCGAGCTAATACTCCTACTATAATACCATACTCATAATACAGGTTTGGAAAATCTTCAAGCAGTTCAGAAAGCGCTGTTTCTTTATCATAAAGATTTTTGACTTGACTTGATGCACAAAATCCAGCGTTTAGGCGCTCTTCTTCCGCAAAATGCATGGGCGCTATAAATTTGGCCACTTTCGAAGCCAAAGAGCATTGACCTTTTCCTTGTTGGCATCTAATGTAAATAAAGTTATTCCTTTTGAGGCGGTCGAAAGCCATGATGATCGGCGTTTTATTATTCTTCCTTGTAATATGGTGGGCTTTAAATGGAATAAAATCTGAGCGCTCCCTTAAACTGCTTAGCTGGCTTATGCCTTTCCCTTTTCCATCTTCACCATTAAAAGACTCAAAATAAAAATAACGATCAAATTTAACATCTAAGTGCTCATGACTTTCTGGAATAATACCTTTAAATTTTAATATGTTGATAGCTAAGGGAAAAATAATCTTTTTGCAGTTAAGAAATTCTTCATGATTTTGAGTGTAAGCCGTATACGCACCACCTACATAGCTTCCTCCTTCGAAGCTATTAATGTTCGAAAATACAGACATTTCTAATAGTTGATCCCGCATAAAAATATATTCTTTGTTTTCACGCAGGGCTTTACTTTCTAGGTTTTCCGTGTTCTCAAGAATTTCTAGCTCTAGCTTTTTAATATAAGGTTTAATTTTTTTATATTTATCAAGTATAATTTTTTTAATAACCGCAGCTAATATTATTCCATCAAACTTTTTTAGTGAGGAAAGATATTTTTCGAAATATTGGAAGTCTGCCAGAGAGACTGTTTGGTTTTTATTGAATTGATCAATAATTTCTTCAATTTTTGGGTCAATTTCGGTTGATTTCGTCGAATTGATACGCACTTGATCGGCTTCTATATCAACATACAAGCCATCTGGGAAGAATTTTTGTAGAATTTGATAGAGAGTTGTCATCGCTTATATACCAAAATGGATTAAAATACTTGTCTAAGTCTTCAGATACAGCGGGCATTACTCTTGAATAATCTCCACTCCTCGCGGCGCTGTAAATTTAAATAATCCTGGATTTAATTTTTTATCGAGTTGCACTTGGTTGAAATAAAAATCGGTTTGATTGCCGAGGCTATCCAGCAAACGCATATGCGTTAAAATGCCTTGGCTAAAGGTGAGCTCAACAGAGGCGAATAAATCACTGGCTTGTTTAGGCACCAGCTTGTAAGTTGGGCCGGTTTGGGTCACATTAAAGCGATCTGCCAAATCTTGCACCGAGCCGCTTAATAGAGAGGCTGGGCTGTTGGTATTGCGGGTATCCAGCTTTTGGCGAGTAGCTTGTCTTAAGTCTTCATCGTAAATCCATAGATGCTTGCCATCCGCGATCAATAACTGGGGTTGAGGCTGAGTCACTTGCCAACGAAAGTGGTCTGGACGCTCAATTGCCATGGTGCCATAGCTTTTTTGCGCGGGATGCCCATTGCCTGCGGACACCACTTGCTCAAATTGCGCGGTGAGGGTTTTGAAGCCTGCGAGTAGGTCATAGAGAGTATTATTGGAGGTCGGGGCAGCCCAAGTGGAGATCAAGAAACCGCTACAAAATACACAAGCCAGTAATTTTCGGAGCATATAAAACCCTCTAAAAGCAATTATTATGAAAGCGGGCTAGCAGCCCGCGCTCCCAGGCTCGTGCCACAGTTAGGATTGAGCAAGACCCTTACCTTAAAGCCTTGGATGCTTCTCTCTCCAAAGTCTTTGCCTCATCTGAGATTGACATGCTATATATTGCCGTATTGGCTCGAGCCTGAGAGCGCGAGCAGCTTGCCCGCTAAAAAAACAATATTAGCCGAAAACCAGTTGATACTCAATCCAATTTCCTTTAAACTTAGGTCCCTTTTAAAAGATAAAGACGGAGTTAAATCCATGTACGCGGTTATTGTGAGTGGCGGCAAGCAATACAAAGTTGCTGTGGATCAGCGCTTAAAATTAGAAAAATTACCCCAGCAAGTCGGTGATACTTTGACTTTTGAGCAGGTGTTATTGGTCGGAGATGGCGACAATGTCAAACTTGGCCTACCTTTTGTGCAAGGTGCACAGGTCAGTGCCGAAGTCATTGCCCAAGGCCGGCATCCCAAAATTAACATTATTAAAATGCGCAGACGTAAGCATTATATGCGTCGACAGGGCCATCGTCAGGACTTCACTGAAGTTAAGATCACTGGCGTTAATGGCTTAGCATAAACGACAACCCTTTCTCAAGAGAGCAATCATGGCACATAAGAAAGCAGGCGGTAGTACTCGAAACGGCCGCACTTCTAATCCCAAGTATTTAGGTGTTAAGCTTTTTGGCGATGAACAAGTCTTAGCCGGCAATATTATTGTTAGACAGCGTGGCACCCGTTACCACGCAGGCGAAAATGTCGGTATTGGGCGCGATCACACCTTATTTGCAACCGCCAATGGCTTGGTGAAATTTCAAGTTAAAGGACCTCACTCCCGCACCTTCGTCTCCGTCTTACCCCAATAATCCTCTATGAAGTTTGTCGATGAGGCACTGATTCGGGTAGAAGCCGGTAATGGCGGCCACGGGTGTCTCAGCTTTCGACGGGAAAAATTCATTCCCTGGGGTGGGCCTGACGGCGGCGATGGCGGCGATGGCGGCAGCGTCTATCTCAAAGCCGACCCCACGATTAATACTTTAGTCGACTTTCGTTTCCAGCGTACCCACCGTGCAGAACGCGGCCAAGACGGCATGGGCAGTCAATGCACCGGCAAAAAAGGCGAAGATTGTATTATTTCGGTTCCATTGGGCACCTTAGTGTATGATGCCGATACCGAAGAACTCATTGCCGATATGACTGAACCGGGGCAATTGATCTGCGTGGCACAAGGCGGCCATCACGGTTTAGGCAATATCAACTTTAAAAGCAGCACCAATCGCTCCCCCCGCAAAACCACCCGCGGCACCCCCGGCGAGCAACGTAATCTAAAATTAGAACTCAAACTGTTGGCAGATGTCGGTCTATTAGGTCGACCCAATGCCGGCAAATCGAGCTTTATCCGCGCGGTTTCGCAAGCCCACCCCAAAGTCGCCGATTACCCCTTCACTACTTTGCATCCCTATTTAGGTGTCGTACGGATTGATGTCAATCGCGGCTTCGTCGTCGCCGATATCCCTGGCTTAATCGAAGGCGCTGCAGACGGCGCCGGCTTAGGGATTCAATTCCTCAAACACTTAATGCGCACGCGAGTGCTGCTACATTTAGTCGATGTCACCGCCGCCGACGGGGTAGACCCTGTAGACGCAGTCCAAACCATTGCTCAAGAACTGGAAAAGTTTAGCCCCGAATTAGCCGCCCGCCCCCGCTGGTTAGTCTTAAATAAAATCGACTTATTGTCTTCCGAAGAAATGGAGCCCGTTTGCCAAGGTATTGTCGACAGATTACAGTGGCAAGGGCCGGTGTTTCGCATTTCTGCTCTGCGCAAAGAAGGTGTGCAAGCGGTGTGTTATAAAGTGATGGAAGTGCTGGAGCAAAGTTAAACGCATAGAAGAGGGAGGTCATGAAGAAATATCAATGCTATGTTTCATGGGCACTGCTACTATCCTGCTTATTCATAACATCAATAGCAAGTGCAGCATCAACCTTAAAAACAAAAACCATCGAAATTGCTGGCCATCACATCGTATATGATTCCGGCGGAGAAGGAGAGCCTATTTTGTTATTGCATGGCCTATTTGGGTCTAAGAATCAATGGCATGACTTCGCAAATATCTTGATGAATCATCATTACCATGTCGTTGCGCTCGATCTGCCTGGGTATGGAAAAAGCACCGGTTATCCTGAACAAGACTACGATTTAAAAAACCAGGTCGCCCTTTTACACCAATTTACAATAAAGTTACACTTAAATCATATCAATTTAGCGGGGAATTCAATGGGCGGACTCATTGCCGCATTCTATGCTGATCGATATGGAGCCGAATTACAAAGCCTCGCTTTCATAGGCGCGCCCTTCGGCAGCGTGACATCTAAACCCAGCCCTACTGATTTGCTGCTTGCTCAAGGTAAGAATCCTTTTATACCCACCAGCGCAATGGAATTTAAACAGGAAATGTCTTTATTATTCACAAATCCGCCAGTGTTTTCTCAAGAAGAACAAACAAAACGCATTCATCGCTATCAAGAAGAGTACACTAAAGATGTCAAAATATGGACCATGGTAAAGCAATATCAACAGGCTTTAAACCAATTAACACATATTAACCTACCCACTTTAATTATTTGGGGTAATGCGGATAAGGTAATCGACGTGAGCGGCGCGAAACCCCTACATCAAAAATTCCTGAGCCAACTCGTGATTTTTCCAAATGGTAGTCACTTGCTTTTTATGGAGCAACCTTCAAAAGCCGCCAACATCTATATGAACTTTTTAAAGCAACAAGAAAAGATTAAGCATGCCACTTAATTCAGAAGAAGCCTTATTTCTAGCCGAAAAAAATAAAAATCGGGTTTTATTGAAAGACCTCGGCCTAGAGAAAGCAAGAGAACATTTTGCGCGGAGCATGCATCAATATAATGCAAAACAACCCATATTTAACACATTTGATGTTAAAGTATCTGCGATGCATAATTCAATAAATCTCAGAGTCTATCAGCCCACTTCATCTACCCCTTCCAAACCAATTATTTTATACCTGCATGGTGGTGGTTTTGTCATGGGCGATTTAAATGCTTATGATCATGATTGCAGAAGGTTATCATTAGCGACCGAGTGTATTATTGTTTCTGTAGAATATCGACTGGCTCCAGAATTCCCTTGCCCTGCAGCCATCGAAGATTGCTATGCTGCTTTTGAATGGATTTCCTCTCATGCACCTAAAATTGGAGGAGACCCAAATAAATTAAGTATTATGGGTGATAGCGCTGGAGGAAATTTGGCAGTACAACTTATTTCCAGACTGAATATATCTCAAAAAAACCTAATAAAGCTTCAAATTCTGTTGTATCCAGCAATCGATTTTACCTGCAGTTCCAAATCACATCAATTATTTGGTCAAGGGTACAATGTGACTTCTGATACTCTAGCATGGTGTTATGATCAATACTTAAACCCACAAACTAATTCTGAGCCCTTATCTTTATTAGATCATGATGCAAAGTTTTTTGAAAACTTTCCTAGCACTTTAATCATTACTGCTGAGTTTGATGCTTTGCGGGATGAAGCAGAGCAATTTCGAGCTTATTTGAAAAAATGTGGCACCCAAAGTGATCTTAAGTGTTTCAGCGGCACCGTGCATGGATTTCTAAGCTACTACGATCTATTTACTTCAGCAAAACTAGCAATCGATTACATATCGAGCCACACTCATCAGATAACAGAAATCAACTGATGTAGCCATTTTTTATTGCTAAGGCAACTGCTTGCTCTTTGGTATTGCAATACATTTTATCCTTGATAATCTCAAACTTGTTTTTTAATGTTCCTTCCGTAATATTAAGCAATTTGGCAATTTCGCATGATCTAAAGCCCTTTGACAGAAAGCCCAAAATGGTCATCTCTTTTTGTGTCAGGTAAATATCATGAGAATCCTTATTGTAGCACCTATTCTCTTTTGAAAATTCTTTTATGATGGGCTCAACCGTCAGCAAAAAAGATTTTTCTAGCTGTTGCAATTCTTCATTTCTGACGTGTATTATCGAGTCAATTCTTTCTTTATCGGAAAATTTTCTGGAACTATATGATAAAGTATCAGCTTCTCCAATAATAAAACTTACACCTTTGGGTATTTTATACACCTCCGTCCTTTCTTGGTGCATGAGTAATTCTTTTTTATCTGTCACGTTTTCACCCCAAATCCAAATATTTTCATTTAAATGTTGTAGTGTCGTAAACGTATCGGACTCAAGATATTTCTCTACATAACACAGCCCCCAGTTCCTATCCGTTGTGAGTTCAAAATAAGTACCATTGGGGAGCCGTCTTGCATAATGGAAAAAAGTGATATTATGCTCTTGTTTCAGTTTATTTATAAGACTGTCCATCATACTAGAATGTTTGTAGGATGGGGTGCTCTTTATCCAATCATATAAGTTTTCTGGAACTTTCATCTATTACACTCCTTTGATTTTTATAAAATTTATATCATCCAGGCCTGCTGTTCCATTAAAAATCCCCCAATGGTATTTTAATAAATTTTGTTTGTCAAGATAACGAATGACATCTATTTTGTTTCAACCAAATAGCGTAAATTTTCTGATATAAATCTGTGTTGGGCAGTATACCCATGAGATTTCATTAACAAGGAGAAAAACATGTCAACATTTAACACTCATTCCGCTCCAATAAAGAAGTTTTACTTAGGCAGCCAATTTCCCGGTCAATATTTTACTAAACAAGAAGCCAACTGCATGTATTATTTTTTAAAAGGATACAGTAATCAGGCTGTTGCTGAAACATTAAAACTCTCAATAAGAACTATAGTCTTCTACTCAGGACTTATGCGCAATAAGGTACCCTCTGACTCTAACAAGGAGTTGATTGAGCGCGTGAAAGAGACCAATTTTATGCATTATTTAGAAGAAATTGAACAAGAATTAAGGTAAAAAGTCAGCACTTTCTAAGACAAGCTCATCGCTCTTAAGAAGTCATTCAAGAGGAAGCGTCGTCCCGACATGGATGCCGGGATTCAAATCCAAATGACAAAGATGTAAAGTTTTGCTTCCTGCAAACTGGATCCCCGCATCCTGCGAGGACGACGCCTCCTGCCTCATTAAGTTCAAGCTTCCCTTAGAATGTGCCGAATGGATACAATAAAATTTCACGCAGAGTTGAATAATTTTCTTTCACACATACCCCTTAATTTATATATTTTTTTAAAGACTACCGAGAAATTAAACTTAAAAATCCCTCTGGATATTCATCATTGGAGGAAGATTCTTTTTCTATATAATTTATGTCCAAAAATTTTCCTGATTTTATCATTTGATAGGACATCGCATCCTGAATATAACTTATCATACTAGAGTATAAAGGAAATTTATTGATTTCAGATACTTCGCTATGTTTTGGAAACGACCATAATAACAAAAAAAAATTTACGACAGGCTTCATTAGGGTTAAATAATATTGTGTCTTATCCGAATGGAGAGGATCATAATGATAGACTAATGCCTCTTCATCGCGCCTAGAAAGCCCAGATTTAATGGAGAGAAGAGAAAGATCATAGCTGAAATGATTTTCCCCAGAATATTCCCAGTCTACAATTTTAACTTTTTCTCCACTCAAATAGATACTGGAGGGCAATAGGTCGTTATGTGAAAAAACATGGTTTCTTTTATCAAAATGTAAAAGGGTAGCAATACTCAAAACTATTTGAAAACAATTTTGAATATTCTGATCGGTAAAATTTTTAAACCCCTTCATACAATTTACGATTGTACTAGGAAGTGAATAGCTATTTTTGAAATCTTTTATCTGTTGATATTTTTTGATGGATCGAGAAATTTCTTTTAGATGATGTTCGCCACTCTCAGCTGACCTTATTTCAAAAAAATTTGTATCTTCAGAAATTTTACATATTTGCCATTCATTTTTATATCGATTTTTTAAAACAGTAGTTTCAATTCCATTTACCCTAAGTTTTTTTAAATTATAATTTTCATCATCACGATTAAAAGGTGGCCATAATTTTCCATTCATCCGTATCAGGTATTTCTCATCTTTATCACTTTCAACACGAAAGAATTTATTTGTCACACTGTCCTTCAATGCTATTGACGTCACATCGTTAAGATTTTTTTTAAGTGCAATTTTTTGCTGGCAAAAAATTCTTCAATTTCTTTAATTTTATCTTTCATATAGCCCTCTCATACAAAGTTGTCAAGAGAGACATGCTAATATTTTTTTTCAAACTATTGAAATATATTGTTTTTATGAGCACAATAAGTTTTATTTATGGGCAGATCTAACAAACGTGCCCTTCCGAAACAAATATTACTCTACGCCCTTAATCAGAATTTGCAGCATTTTTTTGAATATCAACCACCACCTTCCCATGTGTCTTGCCAGATTCCAATAAAGCATGCGCTTCGCTTATTTGCTCCAGCATGAAAGTATGAGGATCAATCATAGGTTTCAATTTACCTTGATCCACAATCTGCGCTAATTCCGTTAAAATTTTACCGTGCGCGGCTCGTCCTTCGCCCGTCACAATTGGCAATAACATGAATACCACATGCAAACTGAGCGCCTTACCATGCATCACCGACAGATCATGAGTGGAACGTGCAGCCGTCGTGACGACTGTGCCGCGTATTTTGGCTGCTGCCAGCGCACGGTCTAAATTGGGACCGCCGACGGTATCAAAAACCACATCAAAACCTCTGCCACCAGTCAAGCGGGCTACGTAGCTTTCTACGGATTCTTCTTGAGCGTTGATCACTTCATCTGCGCCCAGTGATTTCGCCAATTCAAAGTTTTCAGCATGACGAATTGTAGTGGCGACTCGCGCACCACACCATTTGGCCAATTGGACAGCAATATGTCCGACGCCGCCTGTTCCGCCATGAATTAATACATGAAACTCTGGTTTAATTTTAGCGAAATCAAATAGCGCTTCCCACGCAGTAATACTCACCAACGGTAAAGCGGCAGCTTCTCGCGCGGATAAGGTTTGAGGACGTTTCGCTAACAGTTGAGCATCCGCCAACATATATTCCGCCAGTGCGCCGGGATTGTCTTTGAATCCACCTGCACATCCGTATACTTCATCTCCAGGCTTAAAATTTTTAACATCGTCTGTCACTTCAAGCACAACTCCTGAAACATCTCCTTGCAGTATGGCAGGGAAAGGGGGTGCGAGGTTTGGGACAAGTCCCTTACGGATTTTACAATCGATAGGATTTACACTGGTTGCCAGCACTTTAATCAAGACGTGCCCGGGTTTCAGGATAGGCGTGGGAATATCACTTATCTGAAAGACCGAAGGATCACCGAATTGGTTAATCACCTGCGCGCGCATAAACTTATTCCTCTGAATTTAAATAATTTTGCAGTCGAGATAAGGTCTTGTTTTGGCCTAATAAATAGAGGGTCATATCAATGGGCGGAGAAATGGTATTGCCTGTTAATACTACACGTAAGGGTTGGGCAATTTTCCCAAGTCCAAGTTGTAATTGTTCTGCGGTTTCTTGAATGACCGCATGAATCTGTGTGCAATCCCAAGACGGCAATTTTTGCAGTTTATCATAAAGCGTTTGTAAGACGATTTTGCTATCAGCAGTCAGAAATTTTTCTGCTGCATTAGGATCAAATTTAACCGTTTCAGCATAAAAGCAAAGGCTTTTATCCGCCATTTCCGCTAAGGTTTTGCAGCGTTCTTTTTGTGCTTCTAATAATTCAGTAAGCAGAGGGCCTTGATCAGGCTGAACACCTCGTTGCTGTAATTGCGAAGCCAATGGCGGAATTAATGTGTCGGGAGGCAAAGTTTTCAAATAATGCTGATTAAGCCACAATAATTTTTCAGGATTGATGGCGGCGGGCGCACGATTGATTCCATGTAAGTCGAAGAGTTGCGTTAATTCTTCCATCGAAAAAATTTCTTGATCGCCATGAGACCAGCCTAATCGCACTAAATAATTCAATAAAGCTTGCGGTAAATAGCCCGCATCACGATATTCTAAAACACTGGCAGCACCATGGCGTTTCGAAAGTTTTTTGCCATCTGGTGCTAAAATCATTGGCAAATGGGCGTAGACTGGAATGGGTGCACCCAATGCCGCTAAAATATTCACTTGACGGGGCGTGTTATTGATATGATCATCCCCACGAATCACATGCGTAATCGCCATATCCCAATCATCTACAACCACCGTAAAATTATAAGTCGGCGTGCCATCACTACGCGCAATAATTAAATCATCAAGCTCCTCATTGCGAAAACATAAAGATCCTCGAATCTGATCGTCAAATACAACTTCGCCACTTTCTGGATTGCGAAAACGCACCACAAAAGGCTGCTGTGGATTCTCTGAGGTAAGGTTTCGACAATGCCCGTCATAACGGGGTTTTCTGCTTATTCGCCAGCTGGGCTTCTCGCAGCTGCTCTAAACGCTCTTTGCTACAGTAACAACGATAGGCCGTTCCATTCTGTAACATTTTTTCGATAACCTCAGCATAGCGGGGAAAACGCTGGGTTTGATAAAATGGCCCTTCTTGATAATCCAACCCTAACCAGGCCATCCCTTCCAAAATGACATCAACCGCCTCAGACGTAGAGCGCTCCAGGTCGGTATCTTCAATCCTCAGGATAAAATCGCCCTGGTGTTTTTTGGCATAGAGCCAGGAATACAGGGCAGTGCGGGCGCTGCCAATATGCAGGTATCCTGTCGGGCTGGGCGCAAAGCGGGTTCTGATTCGCATAAAGAGGGGGTCCTAATATTATTGTGCGTAGTGGTTGACCAAACAGGGTTTTGACTTTAAACTTTACCACAAAACCTCACTTCAAAGCACCCCTTTTTACCCCTGGTTTGCTGAATGGACTCGATCGGGCGATTAGCTCAGCGGGAGAGCACTGCCTTCACACGGCAGGGGTCAGTGGTTCGATCCCACTATCGCCCACCAATGCAAATACACATAAACATTAATGGGGGAGAGATTACCAATGAAGTTAATAAAACAGATTTTGTAAAAGCTGTGGTGCATGCTCAATGTTAAAATTAAAAACCTCTGAACACATCCCATCATTTTCTTTTGATCCTGAAAAAAATTTAGATGTCATGATTAGGAGCTCAAAAAATGTCATTGATCAAATGAATCAAATTGTATTTTTTAAAAATATTAATTTTAAATATGCTTATTGCAACGATAAGTTGGTATCATTTTCTAAATTAAAAAACCATAAACACATTTTATCTAAAGAAGACTATGAATTGCCTTGGGCGGAAGATGCCAATTTTTATAGAAACATTGATAAAGAAGTATTGCTTGGAAAAGAAATGAAAATCTTGTTAGAAGTTAGAGTGGCTTCTGGAGATAAAATTGCAGCACTACAAAATAAAATTGCAATTAAAAATCCAGAAACCGGAAATGTAATAGGAATAATGGTCTCTATGTCTGAAATATACAATAGCTCAACAAATGAATTTCTAGCTCAAATCAAAATAAGAGATTCAATAAACATTATAAACAAAATTCAAATTCCAATAAATTATAAACTGCAGAATTACGACAAATATAATTTTTCGGCAAGAGAATCTGAATGCTTATTTTACGTCCTTAGAGGAATGACAACTAAGATGATAGCTGAAATATTGAATAGGTCACCTAGAACAGTTGAGAAATTTATTTTAAGCATTAAGAATAAAATGGGATGCACTTATAAAACTGAAGTTATTGAAAAATCTATAAAGGAAGGATTAATTGATATCATTCCTCCTATAATAAAAATTAACACGACAATTAATTAAAGAGAATATTGTTATGTGCATATCTAGAATAATTGGTAAAATACATTTATCCCAAGATGAACTAGATAGGCTATTAAGCTTGGGTGTAAATTATATTGCTAAAGACAATCCTAATCCACATGATGAAGAAGAGATAATTAACCGTGTTGATGATTCAGAGGTGATAATAGTCAATATCTCTGTAAAAATAACAAAGACCATTTTACAAAAATGTAATAACTTACGCTTCATTCAAACATGGTCAACTGGTGTTGATCATATAGACATTGAAGAAGCAACCAAAAAAAATATAATTGTTAAAAATGTGCCAGATTTCTCAGTAGAAGCAGTCGCTGAAAAAACCTTGGCCATGATGATATTTATATCTAACAAAATGAGGGAAGCAAACCTCGATGCAATACAGGGAAACTGGAACTTTTTAAATTTTCAGGGGATAGAACTGAAAGGTAAAACCTTGGTAGTTGTAGGAGCTGGAAGAATTGGCAATAGAGTAGCGGAACTGGCTACAGCTTTTGGCATGAATGTGATGATGATAAATTCAAAAACAAGTCGCCAGTCGCTCCATGAAGCTTTCTCTATGGCGGATTTTATAACCTTACATTGCCCTTTAACAAAAGAAACCCATTATCTAATTGGCGAGACAGAATTTAAAATTATGAAGAATGGTGTATTTTTTATTAATAATTCTAGAGGCGGCGTGGTTAATGAAGCTGAACTTCTAAAAGCTATTAATAGTGGAATAGTGGCTTATGCCAGTGTGGATGTATTAGAGCAAGAACCGCCCACCACTTTAAATCCCCTCGCATCCCATCCTAAAATTTTCCTAACCCCACATACCACGTGGAATACTAAAGAATCCGTTCAAAGACTTACCACTCAATGTATAGATAATCTAGAGTATTATATTCGTAACAAAGCTGGCTAGTGATCGATATTTAGAGTTCATAATAAAAATAAAAAGGCTTACCGCACTACGTGTAGACTAGCAGTGCACCCATGAGATCCCGCTAACAAGTAGGCGGGACGTCGAGGTAGAGAATGTCTCAGAACATCACACTTCAAGTTTTTAATCATTATTTAAAAGATAACAACTTTTTAAATCCATCAAAATACACTGGGTAATTAATACCCATGTTACAGCCTATATTTATGCTTTATCATGAGATCTACTTTCAGATCAATATTTAAGATTCAGCTATGCTAAATATCTCTACTTAAAGACCTGTCAGTGTAAACTTTACTATTAATTAATGGGATAAAAACCATGTCAACATTAACAAAACATTCTACTCAGATAAAAAAGTTTTATTTGGGCAAGAAATATTCTGACCAATATTTTACTCAACAAGAAGCTAATTGCATGTATTATTTTTTAAAAGGCTACAGCAATCAGGCTATTGCTGAGGCTTTAGCACTTTCAGTCAGAACCATAATTTTCTACTCAGGGTTAATGCGTCGCAAAGTTCCCTCTCACTCCAACAAAGAGCTGATTGAGCAAGTGAAAGAGAGCAATTTTATACATTATTTGGAAGAAATCGAGCAAGCATTATCTTAACCGCTCAGAAGGTATCGCTTCAAAACTGCAGCTTCACGCCCCTGGAGCTATAGTTATTCAACAATATGAAAGATGAAACCAAGTGAACGCCCAAGAGTGTCCCAAAAAATAACTGTAGTTTTCTTCATTATCAAGGATGATCTTTGATAAAGGATCTTTATTTATCTGCGCTATTTATATCGCAATGGTCAGCATGTTTTCAATCAAACGAATCATAGTATCCTTTTGTATCGGCGCGGACTCAGCTACCAGTAATGTCAATGCGGCTAATCCTATGTCGTTGATTACTGGTTGTTTGTTCCGTATAAGTGCATCATTACGATTGAGAAAATCAACAAACAAAAAAGCGCCAGTGCGTTTATTGCCATCGGATAACGGGTGGTTTTTAATTACAAAATACAGTAGATGTGCTGCTTTGCTTTCGATAGTCGGATAGGCTGGCTCACCGAAGATGGATTGATCTAGGTTGCCTAAAAGTGCTGCGAGAGCATCTCCACGTTCAAGTCCAAAAAGATCGCTTGCCTCACCACGAGACATGAGATCGGCTTTCAAACTGGCGATAGACTGCCTTACTTCAGCAAGAGAGGGCATCATTCC
The DNA here is from genome assembly GCA_047601185.1 of Gammaproteobacteria bacterium. Classification (GTDB taxonomy): domain Bacteria; phylum Pseudomonadota; class Gammaproteobacteria; order JAURND01; family JAURND01; genus JASGJS01. Next base: position 498,546 of record JASGJS010000001.1, read on the forward strand.
CCCGGCTGTACCAGCTGGTTCGGTGAGCAATCCTTCATCATAACGCTGCAATAATAAGAAGGTTTGCGTGTAACGGCTAATAATCTCAATCAATCCTCTGCTGGTTTCGACAATCAGATTAGCTGATTGTGCAGTCTTTTTGATCAATGCTAATGCTGTTTCCAACTCATTGGCATTATGCTCGAATCGAGCCCGATCTAATGTCCACCCTTGTATTAAATGGTCGTGCAATACCCCTGTTGCCCATTGGCGAAATTGAGTACCACGTTTGGAATTGACGCGATAGCCAACAGATATAATAGCATCAAGGTTATAAAATTTGACCGGTTTATCTGAACCAGCAACGTGCAAATTTTGCACATTGCTTTCTTCAACTAGTTCACCATCCTTGAAAATATTGCGTAAATGCTTGGTAATCACTGACCGTTCCCTCTCAAATAAGTCAGCAATTTGTTCTTGGCTCAACCAAAGGCTATCACCCTCAAGCCTAACAGTAACGCGTTTATTACCTGTGGGCTCATAAATAATCATTTTACTCATTATTTAATTTCCAAAAGAAGCATTGTGAACCCCACCTATATTCGGCAGGGTTCATTAAGGATTAATGTAATTCTTCAAAACGCTGAAAAAGCGTGAGGGCGGGGTAACGTAAGCAGTTACCTCGAGCTTTAAACTTATTCCGCCATAGGATGATAAACCAGCGAGGGATCAATGGGCAATGTATCTATTCTTACAATCGGTCGATTTCGATATGAGCTTGTTGAAACAGTTGACTCGGGGGGAGTGACACCTTGGGCAATACTCATCAAAGTGGTATATTGAAAGACCCTAGCCATACCTGCCAGCATGTGATACAGATTGTGGCAATGGAAAAACCATTGACCACTGGCATCTGTATCTACGTCGGCCACAACGATAGCATTGGGTGGGATATCAATCGTATGCAACAAAGGATCGTAGCGATCATGGCCATTACGCAGAATGAACCAATGGCCATGTAAATGCATGGGGTGATCCATCATGGTATGGTTGGTAAAAATGAATCGATATCTTTTGCCTGGTTTTAATATAATGGGTTTGGCTTTATAGTCTGGTATATTATTAATGGACCAGACATAATCCTTCATCGTTCCTGTTAAATCCATATTTAATACTTGGTACACAGGCTTGTTAGGATCATTCGTTTGCTTGAGCGCTATCAAAGCTTGATATTGAGTCCCCTGAGTCTGAGTGGGTTGAATCATAGCAGTGGCAGCGGATTTTTCATCAGACATCGGCATGGAATCTTTCATGGCGGTACTCATGCCAGAGGAATGCTCGAACGGTTGGATCTGTTTGTCATTTATACGTTGATCAGGATGTGTCACCAGCGCGCCTATGGCAACGCCGTGAGCATCAGCAGATTCTGCATACACAATGTAAGGTTTATCTTTTTGTATTTTAACTAAGCCGTCATAAGTTTCTCCCGGCGCGATGCTAAAATCTGAGACGGTGTAAGGCTTAACATCATTGCCTTGTACTTGCACGATTTGTATCGGCCCATCAGCCATTTTAACACGATAAATTGTGCTCGCTGCTGCACCAATAAAACGCAGTCGTACAACATCGCCTACTTTTACGCTAAATTTCCAAGGATGTTGAGCTGTTTGGCCATTTAACAAATAAGCATCATAAATAATATCACTGGCGTCCTGACCATGATCTGCTTTCATGTCCATCATAGCATTATGCATACCTGGTGGGATAAAATTTTGGCCGGTTGTTTTGAGGTGATTTAAAATTTTTTCAGGAGAAGTATTGCTCCAATCGGATAAAACGATGGTTGCATCTTTCGTGTATTGGTAAGTAGGCGGGTCTTTGGGATCAATCATAAAAGCCCCATATAATCCTTCCTGTTCCTGAGCGTCTTGATGCGCGTGGTACCAATAAGTGCCTGACTGATAAAGGGTGAACCTATAATGAAAAACGCCACCGGGAGGAATAGGTTTTTGCGAAATGCCTGCGACGCCATCCATTTGCCACGGCACGATAACGCCATGCCAATGAATACTGGTAGGTTGATCTAAATGATTATAGACATTAATAGTGACACGATCGCCTTCTTTAAAATGTAATGTAGGTGCAGGTAACTGCTGATTAACCACGATAGCTTGGCGGGCTATTCCGCGATAGTGAACAGTTTTATAGTCCACGACTAAATTAACCGTTCGATCAGCGGCCAAAGCATCTGATAGAATCGCTGCTAATAGTAGACAAAAAACTTTCCTCATTTTGATCATAAATGTCCCTGCTTATCTTTAGCCTTTGTGTTTGTTCAGAATATTAGGGGCTGTTGACATTTAGATTCTACGAAGATTTAAGTGGGGAGCTGTTGCCTTCTCCCCTTGTGGGAGAAGGTGCCCGATAGGGCGGATGAGGGGTAAAATAAGCAAATAAAATCAAAAACATACTCTGAAAATTTGCTGCTGACGGAATTTAAATTTTGGAAACAATTTCTGTATGTTGCCATAATCGTATTTCTTTTTGCAAATTTTTCAACATCAATCTTGTGACCCCTCATCCGCCCTATCGGGCACCTTCTCCCACAAGGGGAGAAGGCAACAGCTCGCCACTTAAATTTTTATAGGGCCTAAAATGTCAACAGTTCCTAAGTATCGCACAAATGCAAGATTCAAAACAACATGACTTTCGACACTTTAACCATTAAACTGATCATAAACATTTCTTTACCCTTTCCACATGAAAAATGCTCAAACAAGTATTAAAATCATTGGTGCAGGCTTAGCTGGGCTTGGTTCCGTAAACAAGGCATCAAAATTCGCTTAAATAGTGCATAAACTCAGTTTCTTTAACTAAACGAATTAATTCTTCTAATGAATTGCAAGACAACTTACGACCCATTGTTCTATAAAAGAAATCAATACTTTTAAGAGACAAGCCAGTTTTCTCAGTGATTGTTCCTTGAGACAACCCCTCCAATAGATGCTTCATACACAATGCTTCACAGAAAGTAAAATAAACTCCTGGGAAATCTTTACCCAGAAAATACTTATTTTTCATTAATTTTACATCGATATCTTGCATATTTTTGTTCCTTTATATTTATTTTAACAACCGCTCCAGACACAATGAATGACTTAGGTCATTCACAACTTTCAGGCAATTTTCTTTAAATATCAGGGCATTGCAAAAGATATGTAATTTTATTACCTTTATGTGTAATAAAATTACATGTATTACCTTCTATGTCAATCATTAATTGCATTTTTTTAAATTAGTCTATAAATTATAAAAGTTAAGGTAATCAACTTGTTTTATTTTTAATAAAAATATATAGTAAGCCTAATTACATTTGGCTTGATCACTTAACTTGCAATGGTACTTACTTTGTAAGTAAGAGGCTCATTTAGAATGGCAAAACATACAGCACTGGGTCTTATCTTAAAAAAATTTTTATTTGATAAAGGTATGAGAGCTGCTGCTTTATCTAACTTGTTCTCTACGAAACGTCAATTAAAGCTTAATATCCGTGTGCATTAATAAATACTATAAAAGGTTTAAGAATGTCAAACCTCATGGAATCGTTTAAAAAAATAATCAAACAGCTAGCAATAGTAAAAAAAATTTTGTTACCTGTACAAAAATATAAATTAATAGAGATAATCATCGAAAAAGATGAGTATTTTGCTCTAATAAAATTAATAAAACGAAATATAATTTTTCGCATGAAACCGGAGGAAATTTTATCAAAAGATAGTTTGGTTGATAAATTTTCTTCAATAGATATAAGAACATTAACTTACTTAGGTTATTTGGAAATAAACAAACCAGCATATAAAATACTCGAAAAAAAATTATCTTTAGATAACGACAAAATTATTTTCACCTTAGGGAAGAAAAATTCAAAAAAAATTATTACTAAAACTGCAGATCAAATTTTTAGAGAAAAGGACATTGTTTTAAATTTAAATTCTGAGGATTCAAGAATTATAGGATATACTATTGCTTCAGAATCAATTTTAGCAGAAAACCATCAAAAAGAGACTATTTTACTATCATTACAAAAATAAATTTTCATGATACTTTTATGCTAAATGAGAAATTGACTATTTTTACAATAGGATTAATTCTAGCCATCGAAGGAATTGATGCTACTTCTCTAAATATCGCGTTTACATCTATATCTCTTTCCTTTCATGTCTCGCCCTTAGTTGTAAAAATAGCACTCACTTCATATTTTCTTGCGGAGGGGTTATGTATTCCATTATCAGGCTGGGTATCTCAAAGATATAATTTAAATCATATTTTAATATGGTCAATTATTGGTTTTGGAATCAGCTCTTTAATATGTGCTTTATCAAGAAATTTAAATGAGCTAGTATTTTTTAGGTTAATTCAAGGATGCAGCGCTTCATTTGCTATACCTATTGGACGATTATTAATTGCAAAATTATTTGGTGGAACTAAAAGCTCTCAAATCACTGCCGTTGGTAGTGTAATGTCTATATCGCTCATTGGAAATGCGATTGGACCAATAATTGGTGGAGTTATTTCTGACACTGTGTCCTGGCGTTGGATATTTATTTTAAACATTCCTATATGTATTTTATGTATTTATATGATAAAAAAATACATCCCGCCAATTATTGAAAAAAAATTTAGTTCTTTTGATTATATAGGCTATCTAGTAATCTGTTGCGCCATAATAACATTTTTTATATTTTTTGAACGAACAGTATATGAAGTAAACTTTAATTTTGTATCTTTGTGGATTTTTATTGCAGGCAACTGTTTTTTACTGATATACTTATTCTATGCTAAGCTAAAAAATGATTCAATTTTTCCATTGAGAATATTTAGTAATAGAGAATTTTCAATAGCGTTATTTTCAAATTTTACGTTTAGATTAATATTCGGATCAGTGCCTTTTATATTATCTTTAGTATTACAAATTATATACCAACTCTCTTTATACAAAACAGGTTTATTAGTTGCAACCATACCTCTCGGAATGGTTGCAATGAAAAAATTTATAAGATTCTTTGTAAAGCGATTTGAATACAAGGATTTATTAATTTATAATAGCGTTGTTGTTGGGTTAATTACCATGTTTTTAGCATACTTACTTTCAGTTTTCAGTATTTATTTTCTCGTTATTATTCTTTTTATATATGGAATGGCAATTTCTTTGCAATACTCTACTATGAATGTTTTAGGATATACAAGTATATCAAAAAATTTTCTCAGCCACGCTAATGCACTTATTAATATGGCTCGTTTACTGGGAACTAATTTTGGAATAGCATTGGCTGCAATTTATATCTTTAATTCAGATGTAAATGTAAATAATTTCTCTTTATCTTCTCAAACATGTATACGTGCAGTTACTTTTATGAGCATAATTGCTTTTAGCAATGCAGTGATCTTTATCTTTTTGAATAGAGATTTATTAACTAGCACAACTTAATTTGTTAGGATAATTATGAAAACTAATAGTAAAGAAACCAATTTTAAGCTTTTAGCTACTTTATCTGCAATTTTTGCTACGCTAAGTGTTACTTCAATTGCGGTTGGTTATAAGCTTATTGAAGTTGGAAATTATTTTTTATTATCAGGGGCAGCCTTTATTCTACCATTTCGATATTTGCTAGGAGATGTTTTAACAGAGGTTTATGGTTATAAAATTTCATTACAACTAGTAAAAAACTTGGCTGTTTGTTGTTTGTTATTTTCATTGCTGGTGACCATTATTATTAACTTACCCAGCCCAGCTAATTGGAAATATGAACCAGCCTTTCAGTATGTATTGGGAGGGTCTTTAAAAATAACAATAACTGCTTTATTATCAATGTTCATAGGGGTATACATGAACTTATTGTTATATTCAAAAATGAAAATTGCGCTTAAAGTCAATTCTTTTTTTATAAAGGCTTTTGTGGCATCTAGCGCAGGAGAGTTAATTCAATACACAATAGTTTTATCAATTCTTTACTATTCTCAGCTATCTTTACAAAAATTATTTGTGCTTATATTTTCTGATTTTATGTTCCAAGTCATATGTATTTCTCTTCTTATGCCATTGGCTCATTTTGTAGTTATCTTAATAAGAAAAATTGAAGGAATAGACATGAAATTACAATTTAACCCATTCAAATCTGATGCAGCTGATCATTTCGATAAAATCGCTGATTAAATGTAAAAATTTCATGATTTAAAACTCTTTCTTCATCTCTACAGGAAAACTCAATTACTATAGTGGCACAAAGACAGTCTTGTTGCCAAATATTTGATTCGAGGAATCCATTTATGCTTTTTCCTTTAAAGCAAGGATCTAATAGTCTAGAAATTATTTTTATTTGCGTTGGAAAAACAAATGAAAAAAATTTAGCCTCACTAGAAAGTATTGAAAATCGTATCTTGGCTATATTTTGTGGTAAAAAAAACCTTTCAATAATGCTCAGCATTGATTGCCTGGCCGCTTCTAGCAAGGCTATTGCTGGAATATGAATTCCCGTTACATGATCTAATATTCCAGAATCATGACTTAACAAAATAAAATTTTCGAATTCTCGGCAGGATTTTTTTTTAGGAATAGTAATAATAACGTTACTTTTAGACTTTTTATGGACATATTCTTTTCTTTCGATAGAAAAAATAAATTCACTATTGACAATAGTAACTCCACCATCAATAAGCTTTATAATTTGATTAAGAGAGAGTCCTTGACCTATTACTACATTATGTCTTAAGATGTCAAAATTTTTCATATTAGACAAAGTTAAAACCCTATCAATATTTTTTGAAAATTCCTGAAATATGTCATGAACCAAAATAAATGTTCTATTGGCTATCATTGTAGTTTTTTAATTTGATGTATCTAATTTTCATTTTTTATAATATTAATGAGGTTAATTCTGGTAGCCTCATACGGTCTAATTCTGTAAGGATCTAATTTTGAAACCTCTAAGTCGTGTAGTCTAGATTTTCCCCAAATTGATAATTTTTCTTCGTTTTCAAATTTGAGCAGTACGCTCATGCATGAGATGTTTTTTTTATCTTGTCCATAGCCAATTGAAATGAACCCATCTTGACTCTTTAGAATTTTTGAAATATTTATAAACCATTCATTGAAAAATAAGATCCCATTATTATTTAAATAATGTTTGACATGGACTACCACCATATAATTCTCCTGTAAATTTTATATTCAAATATAGATTACAAATAAAAAAATTATTAGTTGTATTTATAGGGCTAATTCAATTCTTTCTTCTCTATAACTAGTTCTAGATTCTGTGAGGCAGCTTAATATTGTATCTTCCTTCTCTAAAATTCTTAGCTTTAATGTAGAAAGCTCTGGATTTAATGGTTTTAAATATTTGTAATCTGCATCAATAAGTATTTGCCTAAATGTAAGAGATCCATTTGACAGTTTAACTAATACATAGCTACGATCTAGTGGCTTTATTGCAGGGTCTAAAATAAGTATGCAATTTTTTGGAAATAGAGGTTCCATAGAGCTATCTGGCATAATTGTGGCAAAAGACCTACTACTCCCCTGACTAATCATTAATGAATCTTTTACCTCACTTAAAGGTGGTATTAAATAATTTTCTATTAAGTACCAACAAATTAAAGGAATTTTAATCTCTCTACCTTTGTTTTTACAAAGATTAACATCTTTGTGTTCAGCCTCCATAATGCCTGTAAGTTCTTCTACACTAACAGAAAAAAAATTAGCGATTGGCTCTAATGATGATTTATATGGTTTAGATGATTTTCCTGTAATTATCCTATGAATTGTAGGAGGAGGTAAATTAACTGCTCTAGCAAGATCAGCTGGCTTCATTCCTCTTTCAAATAAAAATTTCCTTAAAATGTGAGCTAATTTTGAATATTTTACCATTATTTAATACATATTCCTGTCGAATTTAGACTTGTACTATATATTTTTGTCATAAATAAAACAAGGCCTGGTTAGCCATTTCATTAATGAGTATAGTGGGTCAAAAAAATACCACCATCGATATGTAAGTCGTTAAACCTTTAGAACCAGCCTTTGACAAAGGCTTGTGCAGTTTATCACGATAATAATATAAAATGAAAACGACATTGTAGTGAATATCAGCTTATGTGTGTAAGCATCCATAAGATAAAAAACTCTTAAGAAGTTTTACAAGTTAAAGTTTTAGTTATTTACACACTTAGACTGATACTCTCCATTGTAGACATTTTGAATTAGTTTTTTTCACCAAAAAATTTCTTTTCCCATTATGTAACTATTCAGCACATTGATGAGTGTCATACATTAGCTGCTACCTCGACGTCCCGCCTACTTGATAGCGGGATCTCATGAGTGCACTCCCTAAATCTACACGCAGTGCGATAAATCAATTTTTTTACATCAGCTCGTAAATATAAATGATGCTTAAGTAGTTCACCCATGAGATCCCGCTATCAAGTAGGCGGGACGTCGAGGTAAGAGAGCCTGTGCAAACTGTCGAGGTAAGTATTTTTAAAGTTCATTGATAGGGTTAAAAACTACACATTGAAACCATATGCTGAATGTTTACCCCATTATTTTCTATTGCAGCTCTCATAAAATCCGGCTAAATATTATAATTTTGACCGGGGGTATGAATTTTCAGTTACCAATTTTTTTTACTTGCGTAAAATTCTAAAACTGAAAAGGACATAACTGGATCGGCCAAATCTTTTTTATATAAATATTCAGATGCCACCTCTTTTATAAATTTGCTTTTTTCAGAATCAATATCTAATTCATCTATATGTCTTATCCATGTTCTAATAGATTTTTGCATTTCGTCCATATTTTCAAATTTACAAGAAATTTCTTTTTTTATGCAACTACCCTGAAGAGGAAGCCCTTGTAATACTGACCTGAACTTTTCCTCACTGATAAATGGTCTAGGCTTAAAATTATTAAATTTAGGCTTCCAATAATCTCTCTCTACAACTGAATTAATTATATCATAAACATCATGCCTCATTGGATACATTAATAGCACGCTCCCTCCCTCTTTTAAATGAGTTATTATATTGCGTAGGGCTTTTTCTTGGTCCTTCACCCAAGACAGGGTCCAGAATGAAACGATTAGATCGAATTTTTTATTAATGTTAAACGTAGTGACGTCACCAACAATAAAAGAGAGATTTTTAAATGGATAGTTTTGACTTGCAAATTCAACCATTTCTGGAGATATATCTATCCCAACAACTTTTTTTGCTCGCTTGGCCATTTCCGCCGATATTTTTCCACTCCCACACCCTACATCTAAAATTTCATCATTTTCGCTTATTGTGATCGTTTTTAGCATTTCTAATGCCGTATTATATTGCATAACCGAATTATCATCATAATAAGCAGGCTCCCATTTTTTTTCTTTCATTTATTTTCCTCACATAGTAAATTTTTGTTGTTCATATGAAAGACCAGGGGACTAAAAATTACAAATACTCAATATTTTTTCTTGTTAAAATGATTTTTTGTTGCGGAAGTTCGTTGAACCCCTTCATTTCCTTTAAAGCACACATACTATCACCTAACCCAAAATTATAACAACCCTAAAATGCACCTTTAGGAATGTAAATTTGTTTAAATGCAGGATAACATCCTGTCAGGGAATGAGACTGTTAAATGATCGATTTGATTCGGCACCAAGCCTTTTGATATAATGTCAGTGAGTTTTAAGGCTTAATCTTTATTAGTCCTATGCTATGAAAAAAACCAAAACAACCGTTACAATCATTGGTGCGGGCTTAGCTGGGCTTGCCGCAGGCGCATTACTTAAAAAGCATGGCTTCGATGTCACGATTTTAGAAGCTCGCGATCGTAGTGGCGGGCGTATTTGGGTTGATCACTCGTTGGGTGTTCCTATTTCTAAAGGGGCGACGTGGGTTCATGGGTTTGAGAATAATCCTATTATGCCTTTAACGGAACAGTTTCCAACCAATGTTTTGCATATGGAAGGGTTTTAAAGACGGCTGTTTGATCGAGAAAATAAAATAATTGATCAAGTATTTCTTGAGAATTTTTTGGCACAGGTAAATAAAAATATTGTGGATTCTAAAAGGATTGCTTTAAATGCAAAACAAGACTTACCATTAGCGCAAGCATTTCGTCATTTTATGGATCCTGATACTTTTTCAAATCTTGAATCAGATGTTTTTAAATATAAATTAAAATATTTTGAGAATTATATTGGCGCGGAATATGAAAAAATATCCGCGAGGCATTGGGATGAGGAAGAAATATTGCCTGGCGGTAATGGCATTTTACAAGATGGTTATGAGGCTATTATTCAAGGCTTATCTGCAGCTTGTCCCATTCACTACAATACTGTTGTAAAAACCATTCATCAACATGACAAGAATATTGAAATAACGACCACTCAAGGCACTTATGATGCAGATGTTGTGATTGTGACTGTCCCACTCGGTGTTTTAAAACGAGGCTGCATCACTTTCTCCCCAGAATTATCTATTTCGAAACAGCAAGCAATTCAGCGACTCGATATGGGTTTAATGAATGTTGTTGCGATGCGATTTTCAGATATTTCTTGGTTTGAAGATTTACAGGCCTGCTTTTTTGCTGCTTCTCCGCATTGCAGCATGTTTTTTAATCTGGGATTGTATTTAAATTTACCGATTATTATAGGATATGTAGGGGGAATAACCGGCCTAAATTTTGAAGCGCAGTCGGATCAATCCATACTTGATACATTAATGACTTGCTTTAGAAAAAGCTTTAATCAAAATATTGCTATGCCAAAAAAATATTTTGTGACGCGTTGGGGAAATGATCCTTATAGTTTTGGCTCTTATTCTTATCTTCCTGTCGGTTCAACTCGCCAAGATTGTGACATCTTAGCACAACCAGAATCCAATCGTTTATTTTTTGCGGGCGAAGCCACGAGCAAAGCATTTTCTGCCACAACGCATGGGGCTTATTTATCGGGGATTCGGGAGGCGGAGCGGATTATAGCCCTATACGGCTAATGATATTTCAAACGTCCACCAAAACCCGTCTAATCGTCCATAAAACTCCGACCAATCGTCCATGAAAATCGAACTTTCAAATAGTTAGCAACAAAATCACCCAAAAATACACCCATTTACACCCATTAAAAAATTCAGGCTATTAGAGGCCCCTCTCTATGGCAATGTGTACCAAGCCCCACGCCCTCGCCCATGCAGAACAAGGTAACCTTTCCCAACAAGTTGACGAAAATGCTCTTTGAGTGTATTGCGACTGATTTCCGTTATTTTTACCATCCCGCCAACCGTAATACGACCATGCTCACGCGCGTATTCGAGGATTTGTACGGATAGTTCCGGTAAGGCCGAAAGCATCATTTTTTCCCGTTCGACCTTTCTCTCCAATCTTTTCATCTGTTGTCCTAAAGCGCTCAGAAAGAAGACAATCCAGGGTTGCCAATTAGGTTCCTCTGTGCGGATGGAACTTTGGGTTTGGCGCAAAGCCAGGTAATAGCTCTCTTTATTTTGCTCAATCACACTCTCAAGGGAGCTATAAGGAACATAAGCATAACCTGTCCGCAATAAGAGAAGTGTTGTGAGGATACGACTCAGACGCCCGTTGCCATCCTGAAATGGATGAATTTCCAGGAAAACGACAACGAAAATTCCCACAATCAGAAGAGGATGTAGGCTTTTGGTTTCAATAGCTTCATTGAGAAAAGCCACTAACTCTCCCATTAAGCGCGGCGTATCGAAAGGATTAGCCGTTTCAAACACAATCCCAATTTGGCGACCCTTTTCATCAAATGCGGCTACACTATTGTTTGTTGTTTTATATTGCCCACGATGATATTCATCTTTATCGCTATATTGCAGCAAATCACGATGAAGTTGTTTAATATGATTTTCTGTGATTGTGATATCCGCCCAGGCTTGAAACACCAATTCCATAACTTCGGCATAACCAGCAACCTCTTGTTCATCTCGTGTTTCAAATGATTTAATCTGGATATTCGATAAAAGATGTTCAACGTCTCGATCAGAAAGCTTGCTGCCTTCAATGCGGGTTGATGAGCCAATGCTTTCAATTGTCGCTACACGACGCAAGGCGGAAAGACGTTCAGGCGCAAGTGTTCCTAATGCGCGCCAAGCACCCTTGAACTCATCGATTTTTGCGATAAGGTTTAGAATGTCTTGATTAATTTGTAGGGTATTAACGTTGATCATCATCCAATTATACACCCAATTTCACCCATTTTCCATCTATAACTTCACCCATTTACACCCATTTTAACCTCCTAATCTCTTGGAAATTGTTTTGTGGTCAGGAAGATTTACCGCTGAAACAGTCAAGTCCCCTTCTTTAGAACTTCCCAATTAACCATTTTTGTGAGATAATGGCAAATTCATACGGATTCGTGGTGCCATTGCATGAAGCTTGGGGAGTTAAGTTGAAGAAGAGGTATTTATGCAAGAAATTAGAAACTGGTTTAATAATCGAAACAATCCACAAGCCAAAAAACAGGCAGCTATCCAGAAAGCGATTGACAGTCTCGAGCATAAGGATGGCCCTAATTTTAAAGAATACATGGAGGCCTTAATTCAGATCGGACAGGCAAAGACACAAGCGAAAAATGCTCCGCAAACCAATGAATATGCACCTGTCTCAGAGGATAAAAAATATAATTTAAGTACTGAAGCTATCCGAGCTATGCGCGTATTTGAGGAGGGGGCTTGGAGCCCAAAGGGACTAACTGAAGTCTTTGTACCAGAACAAGGCGACTTAGACGACAAACAGAATAAAGATCCTAAGACTCACACAAGACTTAAGCAAGGCACTTACAGAGAACAAAATAATCCCAGTAAATTGATGCGTTTAAAAAGTTCGGATACAAAGTATTTTATCACTAATCCAGAACTTCCTACGAAACTCCAACCCACTCCTGAACTCCTAAATGAAATTGGCAGGGCTACAAATACCTCTTTTTATGTATTAATCGACGACACGACTTTATTTTATGTCGCAACAGATAGTGATGGTGACATTGTAGGCGCGCCTTACCGCGTTTCTGACGAAAAGCAGGGCATCCCCGCAACTCTTAAGGCGACATTACCAGAAACAGGAAGAGAAAATCTAACAGATACAGATCTATTGAATATATTAAACGCTACTGGATTTACTCATCTTCAAGATGAACAGGATCTCGCAGCAAACTACCATTTAAATGAATCGACACGCCAAGATATCGAAAACGGTCTTGAAGAAATGCGAGCAATCTATCAACAACAACAGAACCAAAGCCAAGCCCAAACTTCAGCATCTCAAGAAGGACTTATGAAAAAATTAAGGAAATGGCGGGAAGAGGCTTCTGAATCTATTCAGGAATACCGCACAAACCGACAAAGCTTCTTAACTTTGCTTGGTAAAGCCGTAGGCCCCATTTTGGGGTTTGCCTTTGGCTTTGTTGAGATGGGGGGAAGTGCTTTTTTAATTCTCTTAGGTCTCGGTGTACCCATAATCGCTGCGCAATTTTTGGGAGTCGCTTTAGGCGCAGGCTTGAGTTATATTCAATGGAAAGCTTTTAGTTCAGGCACAGCAGATCATTTAAATGCCATCCACGGAAAAGATAAGCAGGGTGAGGGGCGAGTTACGTATCATAATGAAAAGGGAACACACAAACTCACAAAACGGAACAGAAGAATTTTGTGGGGATGCGGGTTCTTTGCCTTCGGAACTGGACTCACGATTGGTTCACTGTGTTATAAGCTGTTCTTTGAGCCTCAATTAATTAATATCGGTATCCCTGTGGGTTTTGGTTCTTTAACTCAGGGCCTTGCAGTGACTTGTGTCGTCGGTGTTGCCATTGCGATGACTTATATGCTTGTTTCAAAGTCCGCTGCTGTTTTGCATAGCGGAAAATCTTTAATAGATTATTATAAAAAGCCGTTTAAAGAAACATTCCAAATGATTGATGAAAACCCTAATATAAAACACCCAAATTGGGCAAAAGGATTTGCTATAGGAGTGATAGCCCTCTGCTATGCGACAGGAATAGGAGGTTTAGCCTACGCCTGTGCGATGGGTGTGGGAACATTATCTGCCTTTACAGCGGGAACCTTAATGGCGCCGGCTATGGCTGCTTTAATTATCGGTATTGCTTTTGCAGGTTGTATTTCATTTATAGGACGTTTCCTTTTCACTTCTCATGTAGCAGCCTATGCCGCAAAAGCAGTTCTTTCCCCACTTTTCTCAAAAGACGCTGGCTCCGCTCAAGTCAATAAAAAAGAAGCTGGCCTAGGTTTCTTAGATGCGATAGGAGTGTTTACTTTTAATTTGGTACAACCCTCCCCAGGCGCGCAATCGGTTCCAGGTTTGGATAAGATAGGGGCCGGATTTAGTACAGGTAGAGAGGTTGAAAGCGTCCTGCCTGTGGCCATTTCATTTCCCAAAAAAGTTTCTGTCACTCAAGCGCAACGAGATAGCCATGCTGAGAAGGCAATGTTTGCTAGATTCCTTGCTACCACTTCATCGCAGCCAATACAAAACTCAAAGGACGAAAAGAGCAAAACCACTTCGGCTCCGAGCACAGAAGGTAAACCGCGTGAGAAAGTGGCCAGCCCTATAACTTCAGATGGGGATGATTCTGATACAAATTCTCCAAGACGAACCTGAATAAAGGCCTCAACATCTCACATGTCCTGAGATAGTGTTTTTGTTAAATAGTCGAAGTTAAAAACCCAGTTTTATATTCTAAAACTGGGTTTTTGTTTTAGGGGTTCTAAAAAGCTGAAAAATTTTCTTTCCAAAAAATCCATTCATTTTATCTCTAAGCAGGCCCTTTAGCCTCTAGAACCTTTTGAGAGAATTGTTTTGTGGACAAATAAAGCTGTTGGCCATAAAGCAATAACTCATCCCTTAAAGAGGCATTATCTTGTTCTCTAAACCATGTTTCATTTTGATTTAGCATTTTCAAAATAGCTTGCTTGGCTTTTAAGCCTTCAGGATGAAAACTATACCATTTTGCATTTTGGGCACGTAAAGCAAGCGCCACAATTTCATCTAGGGTGGAGCTGGCCTTGAGAGGAGGATCGCCATTCTGGTAAAGCTCCAAAAATTTATTTCTTGCCAAATTCTGAGGAGAACGCTCTAGAATTTTAATACGAGCCGCAGGGTCTATCCAGCCTTTGCTATTAACACGCAAAAAATCAGATGAAAACATTTTGTATATGATATGCTTGAAAAAACTATTCTTCAGATCTTCTGTATATTGTAATCTATCTCTTGGGAAATAATAACTTAAAAAATCAAGATAATGTCTTTTTGAAAAAGTACCAGATTCCGAATTGAACCGTTGGATATAAATGCCTTGAATTACTTTGTTCTCGTTGCTTTCTACGATTAAGTCATACTGAGATATTTTGTTATTCTCTTTGTCGAAACGGGGATTTTTGCTAGATTGGATTGCTGATTTTAAATCCTCAAAAACATGCTCAAAGCGTTCATTTTCACTCTTCATGGGGCGCAAGCCCCTCTCTAAAGCTGATGACTTAATGTTTACTTTGACTTGACCATCCGGATGATGAGTGACGTCAAATAAAGATCGAAATGCATGGAGCAAACAATTGCCAAGGTCTTGGTAGGTTATAAAACCTGTACTATCATAGGTCACTGGCTTAGGAAGCTCATCTATCTTTACTCGTGGCGAGTATAAACCCAGGTCAATAACAAAATAGTAGTCATTATCGAGATATTCACAAATCATTTTGCTAATGACTGTTGGGAAAAAATCGGATAACACAGAAGCAGCCTGTATTTCGGCTAGCTGCTGTGATTCTTCCGGGGGTCTAACAGATTCGATTTTTTGGGTTTCTGACGTTGTTGACTGATTTTCGCGCATATTTATCACCTTCTCGGGCTCATCACTATTCTAGGGCTGCTGGAACTTGGGAGGACGATTTATACCATTTTGCTAATCGATCGTCAATGTAATGTTTCTACAGCCTTGATCAATTACTGTCGTATGAATCGAATATTGAGCGCTTGCTGAGCTGCTTGCGTAGAACGATATGCATTAATGTCCAGCCCGCCACGGCGGGTATATCTCCCA
The DNA here is from genome assembly GCA_047601185.1 of Gammaproteobacteria bacterium. Classification (GTDB taxonomy): domain Bacteria; phylum Pseudomonadota; class Gammaproteobacteria; order JAURND01; family JAURND01; genus JASGJS01. The sequence continues at coordinate 514,652 of JASGJS010000001.1, forward strand.
TATATTGTCAACTGTTCAGGATGACAACGTTGTAAGATGTCTTTAAAAATACGCTCAATACATTGTTCATGAAACTCGGAGTGATTGCGATAAGACACGATATAACGCAGTAAATTCTCGTGGTTAATTTTATTTCCTTGATATTGAATCTGCACGCTGGCCCAATCAGGTTGGTGCGTGATTAAGCAGTTAGATTTGAGCAAGTCGGAATATAACACTTCTTCCACATGTTCAGATTCAGTGGATAAAATTTGAGGATTGACTTGGTAAGTTGTGCATTCAACCTCTAATTCATCCAAACAGATGCCATCAAAACTTTGTTTAAGTAACGCAGGCTTAGTTTGACTGAGTGGAATGATTTGTACGGTGACTTGCGTTTTCAATAAAGTTTCTAAGTCACTTTTTACCGTATGCTCTACTGCGTCAACATCAGAAAATTTTGTAAAGTTAAATGAGTTAAAGTATAACTTAAGCGACTTCGACTCAACGATAAAAGGTGAATGACAATCGTAAGAAATTTCTGCGATTGCGACAATAGGCTTTCCTTTAGGATTCAGCCAAGAGACTTCATAATGATTCCAAATATCATAACCCACAAAAGGTAAATTTTCTGGGTCTAATCCTAGTTCAAGACGTTTTTCATAACGAGAAATCGCGTATAAACGATTAGGGTTGTATAGTTCGTCATAATGGCTGGTTTTACCTAATTCTAGCTGTCCAATGGAATCCAGATGGCCAGGCAAGATTTTTGACATATGCGCCTCTTTTATTCGTCTATAGATAGAGATATACTCATTATACCTGTCATCGTTCTTGACAACAATACTTTTTCTTGAGAACAACCATGATAACCTTCCTGAAAAAAAATTTCCATGATTTGACGTTAGAGGAGTTGTATGCGGTATTAAAACTGCGCATGACCATTTTTATGTTAGAACAGCAAAGTTTGTATTTAGATATAGACGATCAGGATCAGCAGGCTATTCATGTGCTAGGATTAGATGCAAATCAACAATTAGTCTGTTATGCGCGGATTAATGTCAATCAAGCAACAGCGCATATTCGTAGAGTTTGTGTGATTGAAGCTTATCGCTCACAAGGACTAGGGTCTCAGTTGATGCAAGAAATATTGCAATATCTCAGCAAATTATCAATAAATAAAATAGCGCTGGATGCGCAATTTCATTTACAAAATTTTTATGGGAAGTATGGATTTGTTTGCACAGGAGATCCCTATGACGATGGAGGCGTTTTACATATTACCATGCAGAAATTCCAAAAAAGAGGAGCATAACCTCTCCTCTTTTTTTTGGATAATCCTTAGAAAAAACTGCCTTTGCTAATAGAGCCGGTTATGCCATCAACTTTTATATTGACTGTTTTACCTTCTTTATCTAAAGCTTTTGCTTCAAATCCTTTGTCTGTTTGTTCGATTTGATAAACCTTTCTATATCCAGCATTTTCGATTTTTTTGGTGGCATCCATAATATTTAAATGGCCTTTATCTTTATCGGATACTTTTCGAACCAATCCGCTTTGAGGATCGACGCTGACTTTTGCTTCAGAGCCTGTTTTTGTGATCCCTTCAACTTTATAAGCACCATCATCAAATTTAATGCTGTGGATTCCGATGAACCCTTCTTTACTTAAATCTTGAATAATCGACGTCATCGGTAAAGATTGTTGCGGAACATCTTCTGCTAACACTAAACCCGTCGTGAACGCCAATACCACACCTGATAAAATCACCAACTTTTTCATACAATTCTCCTGTTTTAGTTAACATACGCTTTTTAAATTAAAGCGTGTTTAAAAAAAATAACTGTAGGAAAAGAGCTTGATTGCTGGTAGGGGGCCGGCACGCAAAGTGTTTTCTTTAGTCGCGTGATTGGATTATAATCTCGTTTAGCTTACACACTTTAATAGAGGCAGGTCAAAATGAAAATATTGATCATTGGTGGCACTGGCACGATTGGAAAAATTCTGACAAACTCTTTATTAGAACGCCATACCGTTATCACAGCAGGCCTTTCGCAGGGAGACTTTCAAGTCGATATTGCTGATATTGCCTCTATCCGCACTTTGTATCAACGGGTCGGAACCGTTGACGCGGTTGTGGTAACGACTGGGAAAGTTGCATTTGCCCCGCTGACCAAAATGACCGCTGAACAGTATGCAGTTGGATTGCAGAATAAATTAATGGGGCAAGTCAACGTCGTTTTGCAGGGCATTCCTTATCTTAGCGAAGGCGGCTCCTTTACGCTCACCAGTGGCATTATAAATGAAAGCCCCATTAGAACAGGCTCTTCCGCTTCCATGGTCAATGGCGCGCTGGAAAGTTTTGTGAAAGCAGCCGCTATCGAATTGCCTCATCAATTGCGGATCAATATTGTGAGCCCCACGGTATTGGAGGATTCTTTATCCATTTACGGAGATTATTTTCGAGGCTTTGAACCCGTATCCGCCGCAAAAGTCGCTTTAGCCTATTGCAAGAGCATTGAAGGCGCACAAACAGGACAAGTTTATCGCGCCGGTTGGTAAAGGCTTTAGGAGGTAAAGTTTCTTTTTCAAAATGAGGAAATACTATGAAAAAATCCAAACTTGCTTATGCAGTAGCTATCGCTTTCATCAGCAGTCAAAGCTTAACCGCACTGGCGCATAATCCTGCACCCCCTCCTGGTATGGAAAAATGCTATGGCATTGTCAAGGGCAAACAAAATGAATGCGGGACTAAACAGCATGTCTGCGCCACCTTATCCAAACAAGATCGCGATCCACAGGCCTGGATTTTTCTGCCTAAAGGCAAATGCGATAAGATTGCCGGAGCCAGCACCACGCCCTCACAGGATAACGCCTAACCATAGGTATGACTTACATATAAAAGATGATTAAGTTTTCATACTAATCTATAATATTAATATGATGTTGTATAATATTTAACCGTATGAGAGACCCCTATGACTTCCAATCCTAAAGATGCACCCGACAAAGGCATTATCCCCCATATTTCTGACCATTATCATGCCTTGCCGATATTTTACAATTTTGATGGCATGCCCATTGAACAACTCAGTGATAAGATATCTCGGCAATATATTTATTCCGGTCAATCTATGTTGGTGAAATGGATATTTAAAAAAGGCGCTGTTGTGCCTTTACACCACCATGTCAATGAACAAATCACTTGGATTACCGAAGGTTCCGTGCGCGTTTATTCTCAAGGCAAAGAATATACCGTCAAAGCTGGGGAAGTGATTATTTTTCCACCGCATGTCCCGCATGAGTTTTTAGCGTTAGAAGACACCATTGATATTGACTTCTTTACGCCTGTGCGTGAAGATTGGATTACACAAAGTGCGAGTTATTTGCACAGCGTAACCCAGAAATAAAAGGCCTCTCACGTAGGCGAGAAAATTTTTGAAGTGGCGTCATTGCGAGGCGCGCATGCTTTTCGCGCTTTGATGCAATCCAGTCAAACAGCATTTATAAATGCTTTTAAGGAAATACGGTGACATCAGGAAATACACTTTTATTTAATATTTTTGTATTCTTATTAGCGACTTGCCTGGTTGTTCCGCTCGCTAGCCGTTTGCGCCTAGGTTCAGTATTAGGCTATCTAGTGGCCGGTTTTTTAATCGGCCCCTTCGGCATTGGCCTCATTCATAACAGTGCCACCATTCTAAGCTTCGCCGAATTCGGCGTCGTGATGATGTTATTCATCATCGGTCTAGAGTTAGAAGCGGGGGTGCTATGGCGTTTACGTCATAGGATTATAGGCCTGGGCGGCCTACAAGTGCTCATCACCACCTTACTCTTGATGAGTTTGGGTATTTTATTGGGATATTCTTGGCGTGTTAGTCTTGCTTGCAGTTTAACCTTATCGCTTTCTTCCACCGCATTAGTGTTACAATTATTAGAAGAAAAAGGCTTACTGCATACCGCCGCCGGTGAGGCTTCATTTGCCGTGTTATTGTTACAAGATATTGCGGTGATTCCCATTTTAATTATTTTTCCGTTGTTAGCGACGAAAAATGCCGTATTAAATCCTGTCAATACCAATTTTTTATCGAATCTTCCCGCATGGCTGCACACGCTGATCGTGGCAGGTGTAGTCGCCGGCATCATCTTAGCGGGACGCTATTTTTCACGTTATTTATTCCATTACATTGCCAAAACTCGGATGCGCGATTTGTTCACAGCAATCTCGCTGGCATTAGTGGTTGGCATTACGCTGTTAATGCATAGTATTGGAATTTCTCCTGCATTGGGCGCTTTTCTTGCAGGGTTGGTCTTAGCTAAATCAGAATATCGACACAATTTGGAGACGGACATCCAACCTTTCAAAGGTTTATTTTTAGGCTTATTTTTTGTTTCCATCGGCATGGGCATGAATTTTCATGTGTTGGGACAAAATCCTCTCGCCTTATTTGCAGCTGTACTGGGATTAGTGATCGTTAAAGCCTTTATTTTATTTTTGTTAGGCTATTTCTTCAGGTTAAATAGTCCACAGCGCATTTTATTTGCACTCGCTTTAGCACAAGGCGGTGAATTCGCTTTTGTTTTATTACAGTATGCTGCCAGTATACAAGTTTTGCAGACTCATCAAGCGGCTTTTTTAACGTTAGTCGTCGCTTTGTCTATGGCGATTACCCCTTTTCTGATGATCATCAATGAACGCTGGGTAGTGCCTAAATTCATGAGCAAACTACCCTCACGCGATTACGATCGTATGGAAAATTTGAAAGATCCGGTGATTATTGCGGGATATGGTCGATTTGGACAAATTATTGGCCGATTTTTGAAAGCTGAAGGCGTGGGCTTTACGGTGTTAGAAAAAGATCCCGATCAAATCGAATTATTGCGACGTTACAATAGCACCGCTTATTTTGGCGATGCCAGTCGGATGGATTTATTAAGAAATGCGGGGGCTGCTGAAGCAAAATTGTTAGTCATTGCCATTGATGATGCTGATCAAGCGCTAGAAATGGTTCACGAAACCCGTGAAACATTTCCCAACTTGGTGATTTTTGCACGCGCACGCAATCGTCGCCATGCATTTGAATTACAAAAAGCCGGCGTTCACTTATACCGTCGTGAGTTATTTGATAGTTCTATCTGGATGGCAGAGGAAATTTTAAAATTTCTCGGCAAAAACCCTAGCACCGTACACAGTAAAGCGAAACGCTTCATGCAACATGATGAAAAAACCCTGCGCACTTCTTTTGAATTTTATGAAAATGAACCTGAATTAAGAGCATTTTCAATTCAAGCGACTGATGAATTAGAAAATGTTATGCAGCAGGATATCGCCGAAGAACAGCCCTCTCAAGAGAATACCTAATGAAAAATCGACAAACTCAATAGCATATTCTCATGGATAAGAGACTTTACGATTTTTCTGATCTACGCTGAGGACGCTTGCGCGGCGCTGCTTTTTCTTGGGGTTTATTAAAAGAACGTTTACCCTTATCTCTTTTATCTCTTTTATCTCTTTGAGCAGCTTCTAACTTGGAAATATTAAGAGGCTTTTGAGCGACGCGAATTTTTCTTAATGTTTTTAAATGTTCCTCCATTTCCGCAGGCAGCTCAATCACACTATGGTCGTCATGAATTTTAATGCGACCAATGTGTTGGCTATTGAGCCCCATTTCATGGGCAATGGCACCGACAATATTTCCGGGCTTAACACCATCTTGGCGGCCCACTTCAATTCTAAAGGGAATCAATTTGGAACTAGAAGTTTTTGATTTTTTATGCTGAGCGCCTGAGGAAAATACATTGGGAGCATTTTCGAGTTGACGCATCAATAAAGGCACATCGCCTTGTAATTGACTGGCTAAAGCGGTTGCAATTTCAAGTAAAGAGATGTCTTCAGCGCGTTGATATTCGTCCAATATTTTACGAAAAAGACTAAAATTGGCAGGTTTATTAGCCAATGTTTCGGTAATGCGCTGCGTAAATTTCGCGATGCGTTTGGTATTAATGATTTCCGTAGAAGGCAACTGCATAGCCGTGATTTTTTGTCGCGTGGCTTTTTCAATAGCTTCCAACATGCGTTGTTCGCGAGGCGCTACAAATAAGATGGCTTCTCCGGTTCGACCTGCTCGACCGGTACGACCAATTCGATGGACGTAAGATTCGGTATCATAAGGCATATCGTAATTAATGACATGACTGATCCGTTTAACATCCAACCCGCGAGCTGCAACATCTGTCGCGATTACAATATCAATTTTGCCTTGCTTCAATTGTTCTACTGTGCGAGTGCGTTGTACTTGAGCAATATCTCCATTAAGAGGCGCACAAGCATAGCCTCGCGCTGACAACTCTTCCGCTAATTGTTGCGTTTCTGTCTTCGTTCTAACGAATATAATAATACCTTCGAACGTTTCAGCTTCTAAAACACGCGTTAAAATGTCTAATTTTTGGCTCGGACTTGTCATACAATAACGCTGATGAATGGTTTCAGCAGTCGTTGTTTTGACTTTTAAAGTAATTTGCTCAGGATTTTTTAAATATTTTTTGGCAATACGACGAATCGGATCTGGCATAGTGGCAGAAAACAAAGCTATTTGTCGATCACCTGGTGTTTGCGCTAACACCCATTCCACATCGTCGATAAAACCCATGCGTAACATCTCATCGGCCTCGTCCAACACTAAGCATTTAAGATTGTCGAGCTTTAAAGTTTCACGGCGCATATGATCCATGACGCGACCCGGCGTACCCACAATCACTTGAACACCACGCTTTAAGCGTTTTAATTGGGTGACATAGTCTTGTCCGCCATAAATTGGAGCGACCTGTAATTTGGGCAGATAGGTGGCATATTTTTGAAAAGCTTCAGCCACTTGCAGCGTAAGCTCGCGGGTAGGGGTCAAAACCAACACCTGCGGGGAATGGAGGCTAGGATCAAGCCTCGATAACAGGGGTAAGGCAAATGCCGCGGTTTTACCCGTGCCAGTTTGGGCTTGCCCTATGACATCTCGACCCGCTAACACAAAGGGGATAATCTGCGCTTGAATCGGTGTCGGCACCTCATAGCCAATTTCTTGTAAAATTTTCAATAAGGCAGGGGCTAACGCTAAATCGCTAAAATTCGTCATAGGGGGTATATTGGAGGTCATGAAATACTCAGTAATGCTCAATAAATGTAAGATCTTTGCTTTTCTTAATACAATCAGTCAGCGCCTAGCGCCAATCTCACTACAATCGCGCTTGCCGTAAACTTTTCTAAGGAATGAATACCAGATCGCGGAACGTATAATCCTACCAGCTTTATCTGCTGTTGTAAATGATTTCGTAGAGATGTAGTGGTCATGGCAATAATGTCTGAGAAATCAGGCCTATTTAGTCGTATATGAAAAATTACGGTATTGTCTTGTAAGTAAGCAAATGTTATAAGTATCCACCTAGAAAATCAGGTCGCGTCATCAAAGACAAGGGACATAGAAGATGCGCTGTATAAAGCCCCACTTCCTTTGAGGTCATATGAATAACGCTATGTGCTGGATATCCTTAGCCATATGGCTGCTGTTCTCTGCGTTTTCGCGGGCATATGCAGGAATAAAGCTGCAGTCTTTCGATCCATCTTTCTTTTGTTTTATTACTTTTTCTTTTTCTTTTATTTTCTTCTTATCCTTTAGTTTATTCCATGCTGCAGATTTTTTTAAAAAAATCAAATCAAACATATGGCCGATCATTTCTATCAATCTTACCACTTTTGGCTGTTGGTATTTTGTCATATTGGCTTTGCCTAATATCGAGCCAGCTGTCGTTACAGCCGCCGATCTGGCGCTATGTTCTTTGTGTCTGTTAGTTATAAACAATTATTTAGAAAAGGTCATATTTAAATCCCTATGGAATTTTTTTCAAATGTTTTGCTATTTGATGATTTCAATTTATTTTTTCATTATTTCAGCACTTAATTTGACCTCGGTTACTCATGAAAGCCTTTCCAACATTACGCTAAGCTTTATATTTATCTTTATTGCTGCGATCGCATTATATATGAATAATCTGGCCTTTAAAAATTTACATAAACTTAACTTTAAACCTAAAGAAGCGGTAGCTATTCGGTTTCCTTTGTTAATTTTTATTTCTTTATGGGTAACGATTGCACATGGAAAATTATCATGGACTCCTATAACACAATTTAATTGGGGCTTTCTTTTGTTGATTTTAAGTTATGGGGTTATTCCTCTATATTTTATTCAGGTCTCAATCAAAAAACTCAATTTACAAATTATTACTTTTGTTACCGCATTATTACCCTTAGTCACTTATTTATTTCAATTAGCCTTTGGTAGCTACAAAGCATCTTCCTATAGTCTAAACGGTATTTTTGCCTTAAGTATTATTTCGATATTAAATTGCATATTACATGTTGCCAAACGAAGACCTGTTAGGCAACAAATCCAACCCAATGCTGATAATATTTTATAAGTAATGTCTAGGGGCTGTTGACATTTTAGACCCTATCTAAAAGAGCACTCTTTTATGTGATCATTTACCATTCCAACAGCTTGCATAAATGCATAACAGATTGTGCTGCCTACAAATTTAAACCCTCTGGCTTTTAAATCTTTGGCCATTTGATCAGAGATAATGGTCTTGATTGGAACACTTTTTGTGGTTTTCCAATGATTTTCTATCGGTTTTCCATTGACAAAATGCCAAATATAGTCAGAAAAACTTCCCCATTCATTAACGACATTGAGATAAGCTTTAGCATTCGTAATCACAGATGCTATTTTTAAGCGATTGCGAATAATGCCAGGATTTTTTAATAATACTTCAACTTTATTTTGATTATAGCGTGCAATTTTTTCTGGATCAAAATAGTCAAAAGCTTTTCGATAGTTGTCTCTTTTTTTTAAAATCGTTAACCAACTCAAACCGGCCTGAGCACCTTCCAGAACTAAAAATTCAAATAAAATTTTATCATCAAAAATGGGCTTGCCCCATTCCTGATCGTGATAATCCATATAGATTTGATCAGCTGTTACCCATGCGCAACGAATTAAGGGTTTAGATTTATCAATCATTCATTTAGTTCTCCTTATAACTTCTTTTATCCAGAATTAAACCGTCCTGAGGATGATTCGGCTTAAGAATTGCTGGATTAGACAATATGGCTAATTGCTGTTATTCTAACAAAATCGTATCCATTCAGCACTTTCTAAGACAAACTCAGTACTTCTAAGAAGGCACTCAAGAGGAGGCGTCGTCCCGGCATGGATGCCGGGACGACGCCTCCTGCCTATTCTAAGCTCAAGCTTCTCTTAGAATGTGCTGAGTGGATACACAAAACAATCTTTCTAATCTAAAAAATGAAAAACATGGCTGAAACTAACCCATTTAACCAAGAGATAGGTGAAAAAATTGAAAATTGGCAAACTGCTAAATTTCCTCAAAATACGTATTTGGCTGGCAGATATTGCTGTTTAGAGCGCCTAGATCTCACTCAACATGGTCAATTATTATTCGACAACTTATTGCCCAATGTTGCCGAATGGACTTACTTACCCTACGGCCCTTTTGCGACTTATGAAGATTTTTCTCACGAATATTCAAAAATCATTGCCGATCTAGAGTCCTTTCCATTCGCAATTATTAATCCTCAAACAAAACAGCCTGTCGGCATAGCCAGTTATTTGCGCATCAACCCACCGCAAGGCGTGATTGAAATCGGACATTTACATTATACCCAAAGTTTGCAAAAAACGGCCGCTGCGACTGAGGCTATGTATTTACTCATGCGCCAAGCCTTTGAGGAGTTAGGGTATAGGCGCTATGAATGGAAATGCAATGCTTTAAATATGCCTTCACGCAAAGCCGCTGAGCGGTTGGGATTTACATTTGAAGGTATCTTTAGACAACATATGATCGTAAAAGGTCATAACCGCGATACGGCGTGGTTTTCTATTTTAGACAAGGAGTGGCCAGAAATAAAAGAACGTTTAGAAAAATGGTTGGATCCAAGTAATTTTATCAATGGCCACCAGAAACAAGGACTGGCAATGATAAAGTAACCTTGGGGAGCAGGTTCTATATTTGCCGTTTTCACAGTAAGCCAAGCTTCTGTAGTTGAGCTGAATCAAATGCATGAATCAAAAAGTACACAAACATATAGAAGACCGCCAACATAAAGCTTAATGAGACCTCAAATGATCAATAGATTAATGAGCAAATCTCCTAGCCAATTTTCATATTCTTCAGATTTCCAGCTTCTCTCTATTACTAACATACGATACATATCGCGTCCTGTCAGCGCCCAGAGGATATCGCGCGCTTTGGATAGACTGATGTTTGAAGACAAAGATTGGTCCTTCGCAATTGTCTGGATGGTTTCTTCTTGTCGCAGATAACGTCTTTGCTCCATAGCCTGCTCGATTTTTTTAAACTCTGGAGTTAAGAGACTCGCTCCTCCTCTGAAAGCAGCCATTTGAGCTTTTTCAGCATCATAGAGCGCGCGGGCTATTTTAGCTGCGAGCCTTAGACGATTTTTGGGTTCTTGCTCAGTTTGAACCTCGTCCATCAAAGCGTCGTATTGTTTTGGAGGTAAGGCCTCATCTAAAATGGCCTGTAAAATGACCGGCCGCATATTCATGCAATACGCTAGCAATAAAGGTTTGATAAGGGAGTCCTTTATAAGCAGCTTTTTGTTTTAAAAGCTCTAAATCATTGCCAGAAAGACGCAACGTGACTCGAGCATCCTTTCGAAGATAATTCGAAGCCGCTTTTTTGGAAAACTCTAATTCTTCTTCTAAATTATTAACGCTCTTTAAAATACCTTTATCAATTGCCACATCGATAGCTTTGCTTATTTCGCTTTCCTCTTCATCAAGCTTAATCATATTATTTTTTATTTTCTTCATACTTTTCCCCCTTTAAATATTGCTTTGTCAATTTTCTATGTGAAAAAACTGTTTAATTCCTACCTTCCAAGGCAATGCTTGAACATGATCATAGCGCTTCGCCATCACATCCCTTGAAAAACAAACCGCTTCGCAATTCGGAATATCCAGCGTTAGTCTACTAAAACTCTTTATATCCGCTTCTTGTAAATGCTCTGTACTTTTGATTTCGATACATAACAAAGGTAATCCAGGACGTTCAACTATAAGGTCTATTTCAGCCTCATCTTTCGTTTTTAAATACGCAAATCGAAATTCCGGTTTAAAATAGCTTGCCAATTTAATGCATTCTAAAATAATAAAATGCTCAAAAACTTCTCCGTACATACTTGTCGAATGTCGTAGAGGCACAGATAAAAGCCGCGCTAAAGCCCGACTAACGCCGGTATCAAAAAAATAAAATTTTGGTTTTTTACTCAGTCGCTTACGAAAGGAATCTTGGTATGGCTCAAGAAAAAACCCAATGAGAGTATCTTCCAAGATAGAAAAATAAGCATTAATTGTTTTAGGATCCACACCAACATCAGTGGCTAAATTATTGACATTAATGATTTTACCATTACATTGTGCACAGACTTCCAAAAATTTTCGAAATGGGTCTAATTTTCGAATAAATTGTTCAATCCATATTTCTTCTCTTAAATAAGTTTGTGTATAGGCCTGTAAGAACTTTAATTTTTCCTCATCCGTCGTAAGATCATAAATTTGAGGCAGCATGCCCCAACGTAAGGCCGCATCTAATTCAAATTGATCTTCAATTTCTAAAAAAGAAAAAGGATAGAGATGATAGACAAAGGCTCTTCCGGCTAATAAATTGGCACCACCATGCCGCAACTTACGAGCACTAGAACCCGTAAGCACAAATTTTTTATCGGTGGACTCTATTAATGAATGGACGACATCTAATAGCTTGGGAATTTTTTGAATTTCGTCAATGATGACATGGGTAATCTCAGAGGGGAGCGCGGCTACGATAGCCTTTAGCTCTCCAGGCGATCGAGTTAATTGCTCCTCCTGTAAGGGGTCTAGCAGGTCTAACCAAAGCGCAAAATTGGGCGAAAAAATTTGCCGTAAGAGCGTGCTTTTTCCCGTGTTGCGCGGGCCAAATAACAAAAAATGACGATTTTTGGGTAATGAAAGCAGTCTAGGAATCATAGCACCCTCCAAAATAGGACCATACTCCCTTAATTGTACGCCAAAAATGGAGTATAGTCTATTTTTGGCGTCATGACCCATTGAAGAAGAGTAGTCCCAAGGCTAGCTATGTTAGAGAAGATCACTCATGAACTGCCTCCATAGGTTTGTTGGACCTTTCGAGCTCCTAGCACGGAAAAGTAGACAAAGGCGGGGCTTCAAAGATTGATTATCTGCGATTTCTGGATAGAATGGAAATATCATATCGTACAGAATTGACTAAATTATTTTGGAGGCTGTATGCCCTTTAAAAAAATGCAAGACTGGCTCGAAGCCGAAAAAAACTTAGGCTCTCCTAACCCTGCACATGTTGTATTAGCTACAACCACATCTGACGCTAAACCTCACAGTCGAGTCGTGGCGATTAGAGAAATTCAAACAGATGGAATTCTTTTTTTCACACAAAGCAGAAAAAGAAAGGCGATAGAGCTTAAAGGAAATTCTTCTGCTTCTTTAACGTTATGGCTTCCCTTACAACAACGCGAAGTGATTTTAGACGGCCATACAATATTTTTGACAGACGCAGAAAATGATCATTATTGGGAAACATTACCTCGTGAGCGTCAATTATTATTTTCCGTTTATTCCCCAATCTCGGACGAAGCAATTTCCTCCACAAAAGACTTAGACATTAAACAGGAAATTTTAATTGAAAAATATCATAACAAAGCCATTCCTAGAAATGAAGGTTACATTGGCTTTAAATTTATCCCTCAACATTTTTATTTTTATACTTTAGGGATTAATGCCTTTTCAGAATTGTTACTTTATTCGCTTAATAACCAACAATGGGCTTTAAAGCAATTATCACCTTAACAGGGTTACATAGACTTTTTAGCGGGCAAGCTGCCCGCGCTCCCAGGCCCGAGCCTCATTCAAGTTAAAGCTATCATCAAACTTGTAATGCCAAATATAGCTAACAAAACAGCTTGACTAGAAATTATCCAGACAGCTTCTCTAAACTTTCATGAAACTAAGTTTTTTTCACAAAACTCAACAAAAATTCTAGGAACTTTTTCAATCTTTTTATTTTTATAATCATAAAAGGCTAGCTCTTCTTCTCCAAATGAAACCTCTTCTTTAGTATCATAGTCAATAGACTTGTAAACAAATTTAAATCTTATTTTCGAAAATTCTTTAATACCCACCAGAATTTCAAGTCTAGCATTAAAGTAAACTTCCTTTTTATAAGAATAATTGGCATTCAGTAAGATAACACCTAAATTTTCAACATTTAATTCATCAAACCCATATTCTTTAAGGAATAATGCTCGCGCTTGGTGAAAAAATTCCACCGTTGACATATGACTGAGATGATTTCCATAATTGATATCAGTGATTCTAACTGGAATAATAGTAGTAAATGGAAAATTATTCATGTAAATACCTAATTAATGACAAGAGACATCTTTATCTAGTGAGCCAAATGGTGTATATTTTTCTGGAAGATTATTCATGTCAATTTCCTCTTTGGTCTTTAAGAACATAACTAAGAGGTTTGCGGGGAATACTGCCAACAACCCAAAAAGTAGTTTAAAGCAATAAGAAATAGACAGTATTTCTAAAAAACTCTTGAACGAAACAATACCTATATTAACTAATGAAACTACGAATAGTGTATAAAAAAATTCACCAATTGCAGAGGATCCCAAGCTTCTTAACCAAAAATGTCTGCCTCTGATTAAAATTTTCCATTTACTTATGCAATAGATATTGCAAACAGCACCGATTAACATCGCAATAGAATTAGAAAAACTCGATCTAAATAAAAGCGTAAAGATAGTAGAATAAGCTTGGCTATAATTTCTGTATTCATGAGGCGATGGTAACTTTTCTATAAAGAATCCGATATTGGAAAAAATTAATAAACAAATTATGCCATTTTTCACAAGTTTTTTCGCCTGTTGATAACCATATACTTCTGCTATAACATCGCCCAAAAAAAGGTGGTGGAAATTATGAAAGTTGCTGATGAAGCTAAAAAATTCCCTATTAATATGAATTTGTAATCCAAAATCACAGATATTAGCAAAATTGTTACATACACCATTGATAAAAAGTTTAAATATTTATAATTTTTATGTATTTTGGTCATGGGATTCCTATTTAGAATAATTTTCCTGGATTCATGATATTATTTGGGTCGAATAATTTTTTGATATTTTTCATATATTTTATTTCTATAGGTGTTCTAGAATACTTTAAAAAGGGTTTTTTTAGTAATCCAATACCGTGTTCTGCTGATATTGTTCCTTGATATTTTTGGACAATAACATAAACACTGTCACTAATTTTATCACATAATGTGAAAAATTTAAGCTTGTCTTCCTGGTCAGGCTTCAATATATTTAGGTGAATATTCCCATCTCCAATATGTCCGAACCAAACAATTTTTAGATTGGGAATTAAAACATTAAACAAATCGGTGAGTTCATTTATGAGGCAAATCATTTTTGATGGCAAAACTGCTATATCATATTTATATGGATAAAATTTTCGCAATGACAACGATATGTTTTTTCTATATTTCCAAAATTCGTTGGTTTCATTGATATTGTGGCTTCTTAAAATTTCTTTTAATGACTTAGCTCTTAACAAATTGCTAATGATTTTATTAACCGCCTCTTCATTCTCTGATGTAGACTCATACTCTATTAGTCCATAATAGGGCGCAGGATGTCTAAAAGGATAACGCATTTTTGACTCTGAAATGACATAATGGAGAGCCAATTCTGAAAAAAATTCAAAAGCATGCACATCCATATTGGTGTTAAACGATTCTAAAACTTCATTAAAACATGATATGTCGTTTAGAGAAAATAGTAAAACTTTTACATTATTGGGCTGTGTGGTTAATTTTAGAGAGATTTCAGTAATAAATCCTAATGTTCCTTCTGAGCCGACAAACAAATTTTTAAAATCATAACCTGTTGCATTTTTTGTAAGCCCATGATTAAACTCGAGCACTTCTGCTTGACCTGTTACAACCTTTAGTCCGCATACCCAATTACGGGTCATTCCGTAGTAAATTACACGGATTCCACCTGCGTTTGTAGCAACATTTCCCCCTATTTGGCAGTTGTCTACAGCAGCAAAATCAATTGGGTAGCATAAGTTATTGATTTTTGCAAAATTTTGAATAGATCTTGTCGTTATTCCAGCTTCACAGGTAACAATTCTATCTCGAATATTAAAATCAATTATTCTATTCATTTTCTCAAAAGAGACAACTACCTCCCTAGAAATAGCCACAGCACCTCCACTATAACCCGTTCTTCCGCCTGAAGGAACAAGCGCAAATGGAATACTATTTGCCAACTTAACCACATCAACAATCTGTTGCGTATTCTCAGGAAATATAATTGCTATTGGATTCGGAATATATTTTTGCGTCAAGTCTTTCCCATAATCCAGGCGAACAGTTTCATCAACAATGATATTTTTATTGCCCAATATTTTGGACAAACTTGAAATTATAATTGAATGATCCATGTTATTTAAGAATTTGTAAGTTTGGCAGTTTTTCTCGAAACACAATGGCATTTTTAGCCAAAATGTTCATTTTCATTCCGGCAAATAATCCAATATAAAATGCTTGTGATGAATCAAATTTATTAATTAATTCTCTTGAGAGCGCAATGTCTCTGGGGTCCATAATATAGCGCTCATTAGTGTCCTTTTTTATAAAACACAAGTCTCCTTTTCTATCACGGTAGGACAATACCAATTCAGCGTGTGTTAATTGCGTCTCATAAAATTTTGAATAATTTTTATTATCTGTTGGCGATTTATCAAAATTTTTTGAATATTCTATCCCTATGTAACATGCTTGCATGGGATGAAGATTATAAAGAATTTCCGTATCGCGCAATATTTCAACCATTTTTACGTAGAAAATTGAACTGGTATTAGCACATTGAATCACATATTTATCATTATAATTATCAATAATTTTATAAAAAAATTGATTGGCCATGTTGAAGTTCCTATAGGGACTTTTTTTCATAAGTCCATATAGGAAATTTAGAATAACACTCATATAATTTCCTTGTTAATTTCTATTGCTTAGGACTGCTAAAACATTTATCCCCATAATCTGGTGTTCTTCAGAATTATAGCTTACAATATTAGAACTCGGCACCAGAGGTTTCAGCTGCCAGTTTGGCGCATCAATAACCAACTCTCTCAATGTTAATTCCTTTGTTTTGTAGAACTTAATTAACACAATATCACCGTCTATAGGATCTATATTTGGATCTAAAATAAAGATTGTCCCCTTCGGAAATCTTAGGTACATAGACGGGCGACTTCCCAATGCAAATGCATTGCTACCTATGCCATTTTTTTCTTTTATTGAAATATGTTGCCACTCATTCCAATTTATTAGATCTATATCACTAATTGCCTCAATTTCTTTCAGGATGTCCCAAGTCATTTTCGGAACAAAATAAGATTTGGTTTTTTCTATATGTTTGTTTAAAAAAGAATTTTTAGAATCATTTATTAATGAGTCTACGGAAATATTAAAATAATCTGCCAGTATTTTAAGCGTTGATATCCTCGGATCAGTGGTTTCACCCAACAATAATCTCCTAATTGTCATCATCGGGATATCTAATAAATGAGCTAATTGATTTGCATTTAAATTATGGCTTTTCAATAACTCATTTAAATTTATTGCTAATTGTTGACTTTCCATAGCCAACTCTTCACCTATTAGAACAGCCTCTCTTTTCATGGTGTAGCCTTTTATACCCAAGAATATTTACGTAAAATTTATGAATAGACAAGAAGTAAATCTTAATCTAATAACTTAAAAGATATTTTATAACACCTTAAGGTTGAAATCAACTAACATTAATGTTACATTAACCCCAGTCCAATGAGGCTCGAATTACTTATTTGAGAGAAAGTGCTTCTTTTGATGCGCTGCACCTCTGTTTTTGACAAAAATCAAATGAATAACGGCAAATCAATTCTCTGGACAAACATAGTTACAATTTGTTGGGGATAAGTCATCGATAGTACAACTTATCATATTATTTCATTATTAAATACTGGAAAAATAAATGAAGCATAACGATAAATTCCAAAATAATTTTCATGGTAAAAACCCATACAATTTAGGCAAAAAATATCCTGAAATTTGGTTTTCTAAAATGGAAGCTCTGTGCATATATTATTTTAGAAAACAATTGACCGAGCTGGAAATAGCTAAATTATTAAATATTTCTTCCAGCACAGTTTGTTTTTATTTAATGAATATACAGATTAAGCTATACACTAAAGATAAAATAGAACTGCTAAATTTATTAAAAAAATGTAAAACCAGATGGGTTAGAGAGAAAATAGAATGGAGCATTCCGACCTAATTTCTAAACGGGAGCAAAGAAATCAGGACTTACTCATGCTCTTTCTACTTCAATGTTCGCGTCATCTGTTCGAAGCTTAGTTCTCCGCACTGCGTGTGAGTTTAACAATTATCCATGAGATCCCGCTAACAAGTAGGCGGGACGTCGAGGTAGAAGGATTCGCAGAACGAGAAGAGAGATAGCACATCAGTAAAAATTAAATGATTATAAATCAATATAAAAACTTAGTAAGTTATTACCTGAAAGAACTGCAAGGCACAGGTCATTTGGCGTTTAGGGATATGCCAAATATTATTTCCAATCTTGATCTTAAGGGAAACCTCACTCTGGATTTTGGCTGTGGGGCAGGACGCTCCAGTAAGCTATTGATGTCTATGGGCCTGGATGTTTACGGAGTTGATATTGAGCCCAGTATGATTACACAAGCAAAGTTGATTAATAAAGATAAATTTACACTCATTAAAGATAACAGCCTACCTTTTCCAACCGATATGTTTGATGTCATATTTAATTCTTTCGTTTTATTCGATTTTCCTTCTTTACAATCGATGATTGATGCTTTTTCCGAGATGAGGCGGGTGTGTAAAGGAGGTGGTTACATTATTTCAGTAACAAATAGCAACCATCTGTTTAATAAAAATTGGCTCACTATAAGAAATGATTTTCCCCAAAATAAATCATTAATTAGTGGGAGAATAGCCAAAATCCATCTGATTGATAATGATATCGAACTCAATGATTATTTTTGGCGAGAACAAGATTATCACACTTGCTTTAAGGAGGCCGGATTGGTGTTAAAAAAAACTTTTTATCCTCTTGGAAGCAAACATGATGGATATGATTGGAAAGATGAATACATTTTTCCTCCTTATGCTATATTTGTTTGTTCTCTGGGAAAGCTGTAAGAAAATCCATTCATTTGGAACATAAAGCCTTGTACGGTAAAGAGTAGCCAACCTCTAAAAATC
The DNA here is from genome assembly GCA_047601185.1 of Gammaproteobacteria bacterium. Lineage (GTDB taxonomy): Bacteria > Pseudomonadota > Gammaproteobacteria > JAURND01 > JAURND01 > JASGJS01. The sequence continues at coordinate 533,105 of JASGJS010000001.1, forward strand.
GGTTTACACTGTTCGCACTAATTTTGAAAGGAGATCATCATGGCCTATATTACCATTGGAAAAGGCAAGCAGAATTCTGTTGAGCTGTATTATAAGGATTGGGGCAGTGGTCAGCCCATTGTTTTCAGTCATGGCTGGCCGCTGAGTGCGGATGCTTGGGAAGATCAGATGTTATTTTTAGCTTCGAAAGGATTTCGTTGTATTGCCCATGATCGCCGCGGGCATGGTCGCTCCAGTCAGCCGTGGGAAGGTCACGATATGGATACTTATGCAGATGACCTCAATGCATTGGTAGAAGCCTTGGGATTAGAGCAGGCGATTCATATTGGGCATTCAACCGGTGGTGGTGAGGTCGTACGTTATGTTGGGAGGCATGGTTCTAAACGTGTTTCTAAAGTGGTGTTGATTGGCGCGGTGCCACCTTTGATGCTCAAAACATCAGAAAATCCCAAAGGATTACCTAAAACGGTGTTTGATGAAATTCGCGCCAATGTTTTATCCGACCGTTCACAGTATTTTCGAGAATTGAGCATGCCGTTTTATGGCGCTAATCGGCCACAGGCTAAAGTCTCTCAAGGGTTGCGCGATTTCTTTTGGTTACAAGGCATGCAAGCGGGTTTTAATGCTGCCTTTGATTGCATTAAAGCTTTTTCAGAAACGGATTTTACTGAAGATCTTAAAAAAATTACTGTCCCGACACTGATTATCCATGGTGATGATGATCAAATCGTGCCGATTGAAGATTCTGCTAAGTTAACAGTTCAAATCATTCCTCAAGCTCAGCTTAAAATTTATCCAGGTGCACCACATGGATTATGCTCTACCCATAAAGATCAAGTGAATGCTGATTTATTGGCTTTTTTGAAATAAGAAAAGTGGTGGCATGACGATATGCCACACCATTATATGGAAAGCACTATGAAAAAACGCTGGATAATCTGTGCTGATGGCACTTGGAATAAGCCAGAACAAATTGATCAAGGCACGCCCAGTCCCACCAATGTGGCTAAATTAGCGGCAGCGATATTACCTTATGATAAAAATGGAATACCGCAAACTGTTTTTTATCATGCAGGTGTGGGTGAATATGGCAATGTATGGGATCATCTTTGGGGTGGCGCGTTAGGCGCAGGTCTTTCCAAAAACATCAGGGATCTTTATCTTTGCTTGGTTCTCAATTATTCTCCAGGTGATGAAATATTTTTATTTGGATTCAGTCGTGGTGCTTACACAGTCAGAAGTCTTGCCGGCTTGATACGAAACTCTGGCCTCTTAAAAGATCAATTTCTAACAAAATATCGACATGCGTATGAGCTTTATCGTGATCGCACGCACAAATCCTACCCAACCGCATCACAATCGATTGAGTTTCGAAAAAAATTCTCGTGGCCAGATTTTAATATAAGATTTATTGGTGTTTGGGATACTGTAGGGGCTTTAGGTATTCCTTTTTCCGGAAGACAATGGAAACGCTATCAGTTTCATGACGTAGAACTCAGTAGCTACGTAGATTATGCTTATCATGCCATGGCAATAGACGAAAGACGTAAAACTTTTATTCCAACTCTATGGACTAAGCAACCCGGTTCATCAGAAAATCAAGTGCTCGAACAAGTATGGTTTCCTGGCGTGCACTGTAATATCGGTGGCGGTTATTGTGACAGTGGTCTTTCCAATTGTGCGTATGATTGGATGTGGAGTAAAGCGGAACAATGTGGTTTAGCATTGGATGCAGATCAACGCCCTGTCCCCGATCCTGGCGGTATTCTTCGCGATTCTGCAACAGGATATTTTCGACTATTGGGCATAAGGGCTCGCACCTTGGGCGCACAATTGCCAACCAGCTATGAAAGACTCAGCCGAATAGCCAAACATCGCCAAGAGTCGTTAGCGGGATATCAACCAGAAAATATGCTGAGTTTTTTAAAGCATTATTCAACCTTGATAGATTAATATTGATCTCTCAACTTTCCGTTGATAACAATCAATATGTCAATAAAAAATTACCTAAACGACATACAATAATGAAGGATACGTTTTGCTAAATTTCATCTCCAGGAAGCGGAGGATTTTTTTTCACTTTTTTTAATACCTTTAAATAAGCCTTATCATTGGCTGAATTAGCGCGTGCGGCTAGAAAATCTTCGGTCTCTAAGGCCGATACTTTTCGAGCCTCATTCAACACAGCCATTATCAAACTTATAATACCAAATATAGCTAACAAAACAGCTCCGTTAAAAGTTATCAAGGATATTTCACCAAACTTTCATGAAACCAAGTTTTTTTCACAAAAATCAACAAAAGTTCTAGGAATTTTTGCAATCTTTTTATTTTTATAATCATAAAAGGCTAGCTCTTCTTCTCCAAACGAGACATCTTCTTTTGTATCATAGTCAAGGGATTTGTAAGTGAATTTAAATCTAATTTTCGAAAATTCCTTTATACCCACCAATATTTCAAGCCTGGCATTAAAATAAACTTCCTTTTTATAAGAATAATTGGCACTCAATAAAATAACACCCAAATTCTCTATATTCAACTCATCAAACCCATATTCTTTAAGGAATAATACTCGCGCCTGATGGAAAAATCCCACTGTTGACATATGACTCAGATGATTTCCATAATTGATATCAGTGATTCTCACTGGAATAATAGTATTAAATCGAAAATTGTTCATATAATTACCTATAATTTCTGTCTCGCGACGGTCGCTCACGCCCGTGCCCCTTATTTTTTAAGTAAGGCGCTACTCTCTTAAACCTATATTACTATAATTTAGAGCTAACAAGTAGGCGGGACGTCAAAGCTGGCCTGGTATTAGAACACGTCTTTTACCCTCTTGGGAATAAAAACGAAGGATATAACTGGAAAGATGAATATATCTTCCCACCCTACGCGATATTTATTTGCTCTGTCGAAAAATCCGTTTAAACTATTCCATGCATTTTAACAGGAGCCCTATGAAAATACATATTCTGAGACACGAAAGTTTTGAAAGCCCTGGCGCGATTATAGAATGGGCTACCAACAAAGGACATTCTATCAGTTATTCTAATGTTCATGCAGGTGATACACTGCCGAAAAATTCAGATAGTTTTGATTTTCTTATTATTATGGGAGGGCCTCAATCTCCTGCTACGACTAAACAAGAGTGTTCGTATTTTGATAGTGCCGCTGAGCAAGCTTTTATCAAACAAACGATTGCTGCAAATAAAGCTGTATTAGGTATTTGTTTGGGCGCGCAGTTGATTGGAGAAGCTTTAGGTGCAAAATTCGAGCATAGTCCGCATAAAGAGATTGGGGTATTTAATATCACTTTGACTGCAGAGGCTAAAAATGATCCGATTTTTTCGCAGTTGCCAAGTGTTTTTTCGGTTGCACATTGGCATGGTGATATGCCTGGATTAACACCTGAAGCGCATTTGTTGGCTCACAGCGAAGGTTGTCCTCGTCAAATTATTCGCTATACGCCAAAAGTTTATGGTTTCCAATGTCATTTTGAATTTACCCAAGAAGCTGTTGATGAGATGATCAGGCATTGTGGAAATGAAATTAAAGCGAAGGGGCCGTATATCCAAAATGCGGATACTTTAAGGCAACAAAATTATCGTGAGATAAATGAAACATTATTTTTTTTCTTAGATCATTTTTTTCAGTAATGGATCAGGAATCTTTTCCTAAAAGTATTTTATTTCGGCTAAGCAGAAGGTCTAAGGTCAGTGGCAAGCGATGCTCCGTCGTTTGCCACTGTCACTCCTTCTGCCTAGCCTAACATCCACTTTTTTCTGAACCCATTATCAGCGCTTTGCCCCCTGGCAGAACTACACCCGCCATGCCACAACTCATCATGGGTACACGAAGATTGGCAGGGGTAATTCTTCCAACAACGCGGAAAATGCGCGCATTGGGCAGGACAAAAAAGTGGAATAATGCGTGAAAAGTGATTTTGCGCGGGAGCGCAAGCTGTTATTATAGACGTAGCCATGATGAAACCTCGGTGTTAGGTTTTGTTGTGGTTAGCGTGGGGTAAAGAGTTGCTGCTCTTACCCTACGCGCTCATTTAACACCAGTTTTCAGCAAGAAGCAATGTTTTTTGTCAGCATTTTTATGTGGATTTACATTCCAAGAGGCAGACGATGGAATATAAAACTTTAGGGCATTCTGGATTAAAAGTTCCCGTATTAAGTTTCGGCACCGGCACTTTCGGTGGAACCAACGATTTCTTTAAAACCTGGGGAAATACTGGCGTTGATGAGGCCACCCGATTGGTCGATATTTGCTTAGATGCAGGAGTCAATTTATTTGATACCGCAAATATATATTCTGATGGTGTTTCAGAACAAATTTTAGGACAAGCTTTAAAAGGACGACGCGGACAAGCGCTAATTTCAACCAAAGCAACTTTTTCGATGGGTAGTGGCCCGAATGATTTTGGTTCTTCACGCTTCCATTTAATAAAATCCTGTGAAGAAAGTTTAAAGAGACTGCAAACTGATTATATTGATATTTATTTTATGCATGGATTTGATGCCGTGACGCCTATCGAAGAAACTTTAAGTACATTAGATAACTTGATTCAAAGTGGTAAAGTGCGCTATATCGGTTGTTCTAATTTTTCCGGTTGGCATCTGATGAAAGCGTTAGCAACTTCTGAAAAATATGGATTGGCGCGCTATGTTGTCTATCAAGGGTATTACTCTCTGATTGGTCGAGAATATGAATGGGAACTGATGCCTTTAGGAGTGGATCAAGGGGTGGGATTAATGGTTTGGAGTCCGTTAGGTTGGGGCAGGTTAACCGGAAAAATTCGTAGAGGTCAATCTTCTGCGGGGCGTATTAATGCAGGCGGCGCGGTGGGTGGTCCTGTGATTGACGATGAATATTTCTATCGTGTCATCGATGTTTTAGATCAAATCGCTCAAGAAACGGGCAAGTCTATTCCGCAAATCGCATTAAATTGGTTAATGCAACGTCCAACGGTTTGTAACATTGTGATTGGTGCTAGAAATGAAACGCAATTGAAAGAAAATTTGGGCGCTTGTGGATGGACACTCTCAGCAGAACATATGAATATGCTGCATGATGTCAGTAAAGTCATGCCTGTTTATCCGTATTGGCATCAACTGGATTGCGATGATATCAACCCAAAGCCTGTTGTATGGTTATGACATTGCCTAATGTTTGGCTTTTTGCTATGGTAAGAAAAATGACGTTCTTTGGAGCACTTACATGTCGCGTTATCTTGATCCTAAAATAGATATTGTCTTTAAAAAAATATTTGGCCAACATCCGCATTTATTAAAAAGCTTTCTCAATGCCGTACTGCCATTGCCTGAGGATGGTCTAATCGACCGTCTGGAGTATTTATCCAATGAGCAAGTTCCACAGATTCCCAGTTTTAAATACACGGTGGTGGATGTCCGCTGTACGGATCAGCAGGGGCGAGTCTTTATTGTAGAAATGCAAATTCAATGGACTACTGGTTTTATGCAACGCATGTTATTTAATGCGAGTCAAGCGTATGTAAGTCAACTGGAAAGAGGGGAGCAGTATCATCTTCTCAAGCCGGTTTATGGTTTGGGTTTACTCAATACCACCTTTGATCCTGACCAAGAAGACTGGTACCACCACTATAAGATTGTTAATGTGGAAAAGCCTAAAGCAGAAATTAAAGATCTACAACTGATCTTTATCGAGTTGCCGAAATTTAAAGCAAAGAATGTAAGGGAAAAAAAGTTACAAGTGTTATGGTTGCGTTTTATAGCAGAGTTAAATGAAAAAGCCAATCAAGCTCCTCAAGAATGGTTAGAAGTACCTGAAATCAAACAAGCACTCGATTTGGCGGAAGAAGCCGCATACACGCCAGGAGAGTTAGAGTCTTACAATCGATACTGGGATGCGATCAGTACTGAAAAAACACTGCAATACGGTTTCCGAGAGGAAGGTAGAGAGGAGGGTAGAAGGGAAGTCAAGCATGCAATGGTGTATAAGCTATTAAACAAGGGCTTATCCTTGGAAGAAATTGCAGCATTAACAGAATTACCTCTCACTGAAGTTAAAGCCTTAACCGAAAATTTGTAAAGTCTGCAGGAAGCAAAAACTTTACATCCTTGTAATCTGGATCTCGGCATCCATGCCGGGATGACGCCTCCTACTTCTGTAAGCTCAGGTTTCCCTTAGTATATGCCAAATGGATACTCATTTTTTGATATTAGCCCCCAATTATAATCGTTTTTCATTGAGAATATCTGTTTTTACAGAATATGCTCCCTTTTTAATACATTTTTTTATAGTTATGACTAATTTTCTTGAAAATCCGCTTATTTTTAATTATATTTGAAAAATATTGGCAATAATTAATCGTTTTTTTGGATTTATAAGCATTTTTTGGGGTTAAGGGGTGGAAACAACGCGTTTAGCAGGCTATGCCTTCTTGATTAACCGCTATCATTTAAATGTCCCGCCTCATTGGCATCGGTCATCCGTTAGCCATGCGGGTACCGTGTGCTCAACAATTCAAGATGGTGAAGTAGAGGCCATCTATCCACGTTCTTATTGGCCCGGTGAAACAACCGGTGATCACTTAGAATTTGCCTTGAAATACGATGGCATCAATCTAATCATTCTATTCGCACTGTTCGAGACAGCGCCAGTAGATGAGATCATAAACTGGATTCGCGCAACGCCCACCGGTAAATATGCTCGCAAAGTCTGGTTTTTGTATGAATTTTTAACCGGACTAAAACTGCCTCTACCCGATCTAACCAAAGGAAACTATCTCCCGGTTTTAAACCCGGAGGAATACTACACCACAATACCTGGGCGGAGGATACCACGCCAACGTATCGTCGACAATTTATTGGGCGGACCTTCATTTTGTCCGATGATCCGACGTACCGAAAAATTGGCTAACATGGAAAGAATGGATCTGCATCAAAAGTGTGAAGCCGTGATTAAAGTTTATCCTGCGGAATTACTCAGAAGAGCACTGGCTTACCTCTATAACAAAGAGACCAAATCTTCATTTGAAATCGAACATATTGAACCCAGTGCCGTGCGCATAGAAAAATTTATCAGCTTATTGAAAATGGCCGAGCATAAAGATTTTTGCGAAAAACCTTTGTTAATTGAAGTGCAAAATCGCATCGTGGATCCACGTTTTCAGGATAAAGATTATCGAACCAATCAAAATTATATTGGGCAAAGCATGCCTTATCAGAAAGAAATCATCCATTATGTTTGTCCTAAACCCGAGGATCTTCTCAATCTGATGGAGGGTTTATTGAGCGCTCATCACATGATGAAAGCAGGCAAGGTATCAGCCATTATCCACGCAGCAGCCATTTCCTATGGTTTTGTGTTTTTGCACCCCTTCGAAGATGGTAACGGCCGTATTCATCGTTTCCTGATCCACAATATCCTATCTTTACAGGGCGCTGTTCCTAAAGGCCTGATGTTTCCGATTTCTGCTACTCTGCTTAAACACCCCGCACTATACGATGATTCTCTGGAAGCGTTTTCAAAACCCTTGATGCAATTCATCACTTATGACTTGAATGATATGGGTGAAATGAAAGTAGAAGAAAAAACTCGCCATTGGTATCGCTATATCGATATGACTGCTCAAGCAGAAGCCTTATATGATTTCGTAAAACTCACCATCGAACAAGAATTGGTTGAGGAACTTAATTTTCTAGCCAGTTATGACAAGACTAAACAAGCCATTCAAGAAATTGTGGATATGCCCGACCGCTTAATTGATCTTTTCATCCGCATTTGTTTACAAAATAAGGGACGTCTGTCTGCTAAAAAACGAGAAGCGTATTTTGAATTTTTGACCGATGCTGAATTGCGCCGTCTAGAGAATGCTATCAAACTCGGATATGAAGAAGTCTTAAAGCGCCATAATCACTGAAGGTTCTGCGGATAGATCTTGATAAATGGCATCCAACTGTGCCTGACTGTGGGCATGCACGGTAACGGTTAAAGAAAGATAGGTACTGTCTTTACTATGGCGCTCAACGACTGCAGCTTCACCCAAATCTGGCGCATGCTTGCGGATAATGGAGAGCACAGCCGCTTGAAAGTCTAATGAGCTTTTCCCTACGATTTTAATTGGAAAATCGCAGGGAAACGTTAAGCTAGACGTTTTTTCGTCAGACATTATGGAACCATCGGCTGAACAAGATAGCGACATGGTCTGACAATCGGGAGAAAAACCCACCGACGGGGTTATTGGCTAACGCCACTAAAGGCTGTGAACCGACCACTTGCCCTTGTCCATCGTTGGTGCGCACTTCAATCATGCCATAGCTTTGACCTTTGACCACCGGGGCATTAACGCCTTTGTTGGCAGCCATGGTCGCCTTCAGTTTCTCATATTGTCCGATTGGAACAGTCACATACAAATCGCGCGACAACCCTAGCGGCGTTTTTTTATCTTGTCCATACCAAACCCGTAAGGTCGTGATCTTAGCGTCCTTAGAATACACTTTATGGGTTTCATAGAAATGATAGCCATAATTTAATAAGGCTAAGGCGTCCACGGCACGTTGTCTGCTGCTGGTGTCTCCCATCACGATGGCGATTAACCGCATATCTTGTCGTTTGGCAGAAGCGACTAAGCAATATCCCGCATCATCGGTATGGCCGGTTTTTAAACCATCGACCGTGGGATCGCGCCATAATAATAAGTTACGATTGGGCTGGCGAATATTATTGAACATCGTCCATTTTTGGCTATACCATTGATAATCTTCAGGATAATTAAAGATAATGGCGCGGCTTAAAATAGACAGGTCGAAAGGGGTGGTGTAGTTATCAGGATTCGGCAAGCCGGTGGCGTCGGCATAATGGGTGCCTTTCATGCCCAAAGCGCCGGCGGTTCGATTCATTAAGTCCACAAAAGAGCTTTCATTACCCGCGGCATGTTCGGCCATCGCCACGCATGCGTCGTTACCAGAGGCGACAATAATGCCGTTGACCAAATCTTTGGCGGGAACTTGGGTGCCCACTTGCACAAACATCCGTGAGCCGCCCATCCGCCAGGCGTTCTCTGAGACGGTCACTTGATCGGTGAGATGAATGCGGCCTTCGTTTAACATGCCAGACAGCACATACATCGTCATCAATTTAGTTAAACTGGCAGGCGCCATTCGCTGATTGGCGTTTTGTTGAGCGATGATATAGCCACTGTTCGCATCTAATAAGAGATAGGCCTTAGCCTGCACGGCGGGTGGCGTCGGAATAACGTTGGAGATCGATGAAGCTTTAGGAATATTGGCAATCGGCGTCGCGTCGGGTACAGCAGGGGCAATATTGTTAGGTGTGACTTCAGCAGATGCGCTTGCGGGTGTTGCAGGTGGAGGGGCAATCGTGCTGGCCGGCGTAGAAGGGCCATCTGCCGCCCAAATGGTTAAAGCTGAAAAAGTGCAGACGAGCATCATGCTGCGTTTAAAGATTTTCTTCATAGTTCTCACTCTACAGAAACAGGTTTTTGATAACCATTCTTGACAAGCAGCTGCGAAAGAGATTGCGATTCGTCAGCATTGGCCAATGGTCCTAGGTGAATATGATACATCCGTTGTTGGTTATGGTACACTGCTTTTATCGCAACATCTTGTTTTGTGAGAGCGGCGACCTTTTTACTCGCCAGAAGCGCGGTTTGACGGGACTTATAATTGCCCACTTGCAAATAAACAGGGTCTTGCTGCTGGGCTAAATGCACGGTTTTCTGGGCAGAATTCAGCGCAGTGACCCGCACCATCGTCACGCCACTACGCGCATAGCCAAGTTGCTGTGCGGCCGCATAAGAAAGATCGATAATCCGCCGGCTGTGAAAAGGGCCGCGATCATTGATTTTGACCACCACCGTACGACCATTTCTTAAATTGGTGACTTGGACGAAAGAAGGGATAGGCAAGGTCGGGCTGGCCGCGGTCAGAGCATACATATTGTAGGGCTCATGACTGGCGGTGCGACGACCATGAAATCCCAACCCATACCAAGAGGCATAACCCACCTTGTCATAGCCTTTGGCGGATTTGCCCATCATTCGGTTGTTGCTGCCTGGATAAACCCCAGCTTGAACCTTAGAATAAGCGGGAGTATACAAGCCATTGTTGCGATAAGGGTTGCAAGCGGTTAATTGCGGAAACAATAAGAAAATAATCAACCCTTTAGCAAATAAAGTTCGTATTTTCATAAGTCCAGTAAAATAACCGTTTTTTCAGCAAAGGTCAAGGCGTTTTTTTGCTGCTACACTTAATGTTTTAAACTCTAGGCTTAGGTTGAGTTACATTTAGCGCTGGAATTTTCTCCATAAGCGCATTCCAATCGCTGCTCTTCAGATCAAACAACTCATATTTTGTACCATTTAAAATGGGCTCTATTTGTGAAACCTGGATTCCTAAAATATCAAAAGCAATTTTTATTTTATTCAATGTACCTTTTGTAGATGAATAAGCGGGATTAGTCAGTTTTTCATCTTCCACATAATTTAACACCTCAACAAGGCTCTCCGCCGACAAAGTTTTTCTGGCTGCAATTTTATTTATTTTTTCCCAAGCGCTTTCTTTCACGCCATTCAATGAAAAACCTTCTGATGTTTTGTCCATTTTACTGGATTTAATCTCTAATACTTCAAAGGATTTTTCGATTTTTTCCTGATCAGAAAGCGTCGAAAATTTGTCTTTATCTTCTTTACTCTCAATTCTATGGAAAGCATATCCAATAATAGAGTTCATTGTATCATAACTCACAAATCCATTTTTTTGTTTAACCTCTGGTTTAAAAAAACTGTGTTTAGCATTCTGTTCTGTAGCATGGTGTTTTTCTTGCCGTGTTCTTATTTCTTCCATTATTAGTCTGAATCTAGAAAGATCGACCTTTAAGACATCTTTTTTGTCACTGAGTTCATGATTAACACGAAGCGCTTTTAAGGCATTTTGAAACTTATCTAAATCCGCTAGCAACAATCCATTTTGAAGACTGTCTGAGCCTGTCTTAGTTGAAACTTTGAATTCAATTACCCCAATATCTCTAGATGCTTCTTCTCTAGCCCCAAATTCAACACTATCCCAATGCTGATATTTTGGCAGCTTACCCTGTTTTAATAACCACACGGTTTCCTGATAGTCCTTAATGATATTTTTAAGCATTGATCTAACTTGATTCTTTTGATATTTTTCGTTGTTGGCTCTCTTTTCAGTTTCACTCAATTTATCATCCCTAACAGCCAACTTTTCATCTTCAGCACCCAATTTGATGAGCATTTCTTGAAATTTTTTCAGCTTTTCTTCGCATCTGTTCAAAAATTTTTCTTGCGCGGTATTTGTTGCACTCTGAAAACCATAATGTTGATAATTTTCGTGGATGTTTTCTATCGCCTGTAAAGCTTGTGTTCTTTGTTTATCTCGCACTTCATCGTATTTTTCACTGATTAATTTCATTTCTTCAAGGCTTGGAAGTCCAGCTTTTTCTAAAATACTCTCTGATAATCTAAGTTCCTCACGATGTAGCAGGAATCTGTTCACCTTATTTAATTCAAGTTGCTCTGGAGATAAAATATAATCCCTTTCTTTCGATGCCAATGCCATAAACTGAGCATTATAATTCATGATTTCATTGAAATTTTCTCTTTCTGTCGCAGAAAACTTTAAAATAATTTCCCCTTCCATCTCTTTGTGATAACTGGTATAAACAATATTCAGCTCATCTAACATTTTTGGAAATTCTAATTGATTTCTTTCGGAGGATTTTTCCGGGAACCGCCAAAGATACCATCGTATTAAATCATTCATTTTGATGTGGCAATAAGTTTCTTCTGTCAACTTTGAAGGATTCTCTCCACAGATATCAAGTATTCTCTCTTCATCCTGTTTTGCAATATTTAAGGTAAATATATTTTTGTGCCAATCATACTCGAGAACTTCTGCATCTATTCCAAATTCTTTCAGAATTTTTTGTAGCTGCTTTGCAGGGTCCGAGTCCGATGGCAAGCTTAAACGTTCACTGTATGCTAAGCGAAATAAACCGGCCAAGGTATCTTCTTTCACCTTACGAGGTTTTTTTTCGACAATGGCGGGAGTTTGGTTAAAATTTTGGCTAAAGGCTAGGGATTTTGGCAAGCCTTCTTCAGGAGTTTCACTCATATGTCGCGTCTCAAATAGATTAAAATTTAAATGCAAAATATACATGAGAAATCTTAAGGAAATATTACGAACCTATATGTTGTTTATGACCACCTCAAATCGGAATGGAAATCGACTCCGAATTGTATAACGAGTAATGCCTGCTGCAGATAACAGCTGGGCCCAATCTGAATGGGTAAAGCTGCGGCGGATGGAGATTGCGCCGTCGTGGCTGATGAGGCGATTACGCAGCAGCGGACTGAGGCAACGATATAGCCGAATGGCCCAAGGATGGCGGTGAAGATCGTGGAGGATGACAGCGCGCTTGGCGGTTTTGCAGGCTTGCTGTAAAAAACGAATTAGCTCTTCGTTGGTGAGGTGGTGACACATTAAGGTGGTGAAGACGATGTCAAAGCTGTTGGGAAGATAGTCGAGCTGTGGTTGTGATAGGAGTTGAAAATTGACGGAGGGGTTGGTGGGGCGGCGCCAGGTGGCTAAATGGGATTGTGCGAAGGCGATGGCTGCGGGGTTGATGTCGATGCCGGTCAGCTGAAGGTGGGGGAAATATTTAGCAAGATTGAGTAGAAATAATCCACCGCCACAGCCCACTTCTAGCAATGAATGAGGGGCTAATTGTTTGAGACGGCTTTTGGTGTCGCGGAAAATGCCGAGCCATTGATTGACGGTGAAGAGTTTTTTGAGGCAGTCTTGGTATTCGGCTGGGGTGTAGAATTCAGGACCTAGGTCGATGAGTTCTAGTTCGGTGGAGCGGTTTGTAAGAGGCATGGTAGAACCTAGAGGTTTGAATTGTGGGCTGTTTCCTTCTCCCCTTGTGGGAGAAGGTGCCCGAATAGGGCGGATGAGGGGGTGAATTTTTTTAATTAAAAGATTGTATGGCCCCCCTCATCCGCCTTCGGCACCTTCTCCCACAAAAAGGGGAGAAGGCACCACACCGAACTTTTAAGTGTTTTCTCTTAGTTAATGTCATGAAAGTACTGACTTTTAAGAAACATTTTTTTCTAATACCAACCCTTCCACGGTGAGTCCCGGCCCAAATCCTAATCCTACCGCCCGGCCTTTCCCTGCTCGCTTCCTTAACGCGTCGAGCATGAATAAGAATGTGGCGCTGGACATATTTCCATACTCAGCCAACACTTGCCAAGAATCCGCCAACTGTACATCACTCAAGCCTAGCGCTTTTTGAACGGCTACCAAAATTTGTTTCCCACCTGGATGCACTGGCCAATCGCATTCTGCCATATTGATATCAGCAGGTAATAATTGCTGTACAAAACCCGCCAGATGCTGCTCGATGTAGTGAGGCACATCGGCTTTTAATCCCATCAGAAATCCGGTATCCGCCACTTCCCAGGTCATGCGATCGCCACTATTGGGTAGGGAATAACTGGCTTGATTCAACATTTGATAGAGCAATGGTTCATTAGCTTTCGGCACACCGACGACACAAGCACCGGCGCCATCTGCGAATAGGGCATTACCCACTTGATGTTCGGGATCTTTGGTGGCTTGCAAATGCAGGGTACAGAGTTCACAGCAGACCAGTAAAATTCTGTGATGAGGATTTTGTTGGGCGTAGGCTTTGGCGAGATCTAACCCTTTGAACGCGCCAAAGCACCCCATCATGTTCAAGCCAATTTGATTGATGGCGGGGGAGAGTTGTAACTGTTGCTGGAGATAAGATTGCACGCCGGGTGCAATGACGCCCGTGCAGGAGACATAAATAATGTGAGTCAGGCTTTGCGGATCGCCTTGCCAGTCTTGTAGTGCTTTCGTGGCGGCTTGAAGGGCTAATTTGGGCGCTTCGGTTTTATAAATGGCATTACGCTCAGCGGTGGTGAGCGGTTTTAAATGCCCGAATGACCACCAAGACTCCACAGATTCGGCAAAGGCACTGACGACGCTGTGACGGAATTTCACCAAAGAACTTTGATAAAGCCGCTTTAGCCATTTGGTTTCTTGGGGATCTAAGCCGCTGATGATGGCCATTTTTTCTGCGATCACGGGCTGCGCCTCACGGTAAGGAGGCACGGCGGTGCTGAGACTTAAAATGGCAGATGATGGTAGCATCCCTGCAGTATAATCTCCTTAAGAAGGAGTGTATAGTGAACTTTGAGTTTCAGCCAACTCTAGGTGAATTCTTGCTTGCACTCGGCCAAGTTACTATATAATTAGGGGGCTGCCCTCATCAAAATCTGAATTTTCGGTTGCATTCTCAACTGAAGTATTTGTAGTTGGCGTCTCTTTTTTACCTAATCTTTCATCAAGTTTTCCATCTACGTAGGACTGCATTTCTTCTTTGGTAATTGCTTGTTGCAGCGGTTGTATTTGTTCGTGCAACTTTTTCTGTCTCCATTCACACGCTAACAGCACAAGCACGTTCATGAGTAAAAATGCCGCATCGCCGCCATCAAAAGTCATATCCACGCCATTTATTTCAAAAGAAGCTTGCATGTGCGCGTATGCTGCCACTTGAAACGTATAGAGGAGTGAGAATAAGGTTACCAGCCCCAATTCTGCTTTGTCGTAAAAGGCGTGATCTGCTTCTAATTGCTTTAAGCGTTCATGTTTTTGTTCTAACGTGTCATTTCCTGCAACTGGGGTATACTCCTTATGCTCATTGAAAAATCGCACCACTCTTCTCCTCATTCTACTCACGACTTTATTCTCCTCTTTATCATACAGGGTTAAACTTAAGTGAATCTTAAACTGTTCAAATTTTTCCCAACATGCTACCATTGCGGCATGCAAACGTTAGTCTTAAAACAATACGATCTGTGTGATTATGCGGATACTTGGCGAGCCATGCAATCCTTTACGGAGCAAAGACAAGTCGACACGCCTGATGAAGTTTGGTTATTGCAGCATCCTCCCGTTTTTACCCAAGGCTTGGCCGGCAAGCCAGAACATGTGCTAAACCCCGGCAGCATTCCTATTATTCAAACCGATCGCGGCGGGCAGGTGACTTATCACGGTCCTGGGCAGTTGGTGGCTTACACGCTTTTCGATCTCAAACGACTCAAAATCGGCATCCGCCAATTGGTCCGCAACTTAGAACAGGTTGTGATTAACCTCTTAGATCATTATCATATCTCGGCAGCTTCGCGCTGTGATGCGCCTGGCGTTTATGTCAAGGAGGCTAAAATTTGTTCCTTGGGGTTGCGAGTGAGAAAAGGCTGCAGTTATCATGGCATTGCCTTAAATGTGGACATGGATCTAGCGCCCTTCAGTCGCATTAATCCTTGCGGGTGGCAAAATTTAGCGATGACACAGATACGAGACTGGGTGCCACAACCCATCAGCTTACGAGAGGTTCAAGTGCAACTCGTCCACCATTTGCAGCAGCTTTTTGAATATGAGATAACACCATGAGCAGTCCCTTAACCAAACAACGTGCCGCTGACAAATTAGCTCGTATCCCCATTAAAATTGCCCCCACTGAAACTCTATTACGCAAACCAGAATGGCTTAAAATTAAACTTCCCACTGACAATAAAGTCGCCGCGTTGAAAGAATTATTGCGCAGTAACCGCATGGTTACCGTATGTGAAGAAGCCTCCTGCCCCAATTTGACGGAATGCTTCACCCACGGCACTGCCACTTTTATGATCATGGGCGATAAATGCACTCGCCGCTGCAGTTTTTGTGATGTGGCGCATGGTCGGCCGGATCCTTTAGACACGTCTGAACCTGATAATTTAGCCGACACCATTCAAAAAATGCAATTGAAGTATGTGGTGATTACCTCGGTCGATCGCGATGATTTGCGCGATGGCGGGGCCAGCCATTTTGCCGCGTGTATCCATGCAGTGCGCGCACGCAATCCGCATATTAAAATTGAAGTGTTGGTGCCCGATTTCCGCGGAAGGATGGATAAAGCCTTACTGGCCTTAGAGGATAGCCCCGTCGAAGTGTTTAACCATAATATTGAAACGGTGCCCCGCTTGTATAAACAGATTCGCCCCGGTTCTGATTATCAATGGTCCTTACAGTTATTACAAAATTATAAAAATCGCTTTCCCAACACGCCCACCAAATCGGGAATTATGCTGGGATTAGGTGAAACCCGCGAAGAAGTGGAAGCGGTGATGCGAGATTTGCGCCACCACCAGGTCGATCGTTTAACCATTGGGCAATACTTACAGCCCAGCCGCTTTCACGCCCCAGTTTTGCGCTATGTGACACCGCAAGAATTTGAAGAATTACGTCAGTTTGGTGATAGTTTAGGATTTGAACATGTCGCCAGCGGCCCCTTCGTGCGGTCTTCCTATCATGCCGATAAACAAGCGGCGGGTGAAGAGGTGAATTGATGGAATTTTCGTATTTGCATGGCCTGCTAACTTTCTTAAAGCAACACCCACATATTGGCGGCCTAATTACCGCCATCATTGCCTTTGCGGAATCTTTACCCATTGTCGGCGCGATCATTCCGGGCTCAGTGACGATGACCGCGATCGGTGCCTTAATTGGGAGCGGGGTCATGCCCTTAGTTTCCACGTTAATGTGGGCCATCATTGGCGCATTAATTGGAGATTTTTTGAGCTATTGGGTGGGTGCGCATTATAATGAACGACTGCGACAAATGTGGCCCTTCCGTCGCTATCCGAAATGGTTGGAATTAGGGGAAGCTTTTTTTCGCCAGCATGGTGGCAAAAGTGTGATTATCGGCCGGTTTTTTGGGCCGGTACGCAGCGCAGTGCCTTTGGTCGCAGGGCTAATGCATATGCCACGCGGCCGTTTTTTATTAGCCGCCATCCCTTCCGCGATCTTGTGGTCGTTAGTCTATATTATCCCAGGTATCATTGTCGGCGCATTATCTTTAGAATTGGCACCCGCAGCCGCCACCAAATTTATCCTGATTATTTTAATTTTAATTGCATTTAGTTGGGTCATTGTCTTACTGCTGCACATGTTTCTGAAGAAACTCCTCACCTATTTAGATCGCGTCATTTACAAATGGTGGCAGTTTTTAATCACCCATAAACAAACCCACTGGTTCACCACTTTGCTATGCGCCCCAGCTTGTTTACAAAAACCCAATGCCACTTACCCCTCCCATCGTCAACTCGCTCTGCTGCTGGCAACGGCGGTTTGTCTATTGCTATTCGGTTGGATAGGCGTATCAGTGATTTGTCATGTGGGGATTTATCGCCTCAATTGGCCGCTGTTTGAGTTGCTACGCAGTTTACGCACGCATCGGCTCGATAATCTGATGCTAGCCTTTACTTTATTGGGCGAAAAGCAAGTGGCTTTATCCGCCGCGGGAATTATCGCAATAGGATTAGTGGTAATGCGGCGTTTTCGCGCAGCATTTTATTGGGTGGCACTGGTGGTGCTGGCCGCTGGCGGCGGAGAAATTTTGAAGCATCTTTATTCTTCGCCACGTCCGCCGGGGTTATTGAGTCAGTCTAGTGGTTCTTCTTTCCCCAGTGGTCATACGCTGTTCGCTGTTGCACTGTTCGGTTTTTTGGCGATGCTGATTAGCTTGGGCTTAGAAGAAGCCAAACGCAACAGTGTTTATTCGGCCGCGGCTTTTTTGTCGATTATGGTGGCCTTGTCGCGGATTTTCTTAGGCGCGCATTGGTTGACCGATGTGTTAGCCAGCATTTTTTTAGGACTGGCCTGTATTTGCTTTATCGCGATTTTTTATCGACGCAAGCCCACAGCACCCCCGGCGGCTAAACCGTTAATCTGGCTGTCGATATTGGCCTTTCTATTGGCCACTACTGTTTATGGCGTGACCCACTTTGCCAAATTACGCAATAATTATACGCTGTATTGGCCCACCGCTACGCTCAATTCTGAAACGTGGTGGACGCAACACAGCGAACAAATTCCGCTGTTTTTGGTGTCACGTTTGGGTAAACCGCATGATGTGTTGAATGTGCAATGGCTCAGCCCACTAGCCGCCATTCAAGACCAATTAACTCAACGCGGCTGGCAATCTTATACCGCCTCTAGCTTAACGTTTCAGAGCACTTGGCAACGCATTTCCCCCAAACATAATCCCGCCCATTTACCCGTGTTACCCACGTTGTATCAAAATAAAACCCCCGCATTGTGGCTAACTAAAACAATAGGACCTAATCAACGTTTGAATTTGATTTTGTGGAAATCCAATATCAGCATGCAAGACAAGCCAGATCCTCTGTGGGTGGGCAGTATTGCTTATGCGATACCTAAAGGTAAAACCCTACCTGCTGAGCAAAAACAACAACTGTATCAACAGGCCATCGAACAATTATCCCGAGATTTAGCCGGTTTCCAAACCCAAATCGTGATGATTCCAGCCTTACAGCGCCCGCCGCTGATGGAGCACTTGCAATGGAATGGCACCTTGCTGCTGGTTCGACAACCATGAACACAGAATTATCCCCTTCAGCCCGTACCGAGACTTTTAACCTTAAGCGATTGCTGCAGCCGCGTCTCATCGTGACGTGTCTGCTCGCATTTGCTTCAGGATTACCATTGGCTTTAACCGGTACGACCTTGCAAGCCTGGTATACCACCGCAGGGCTTTCCCTCATGACCATTGGTGGACTGTCATTGGTCGGCCAGCCTTATGTGTATAAATTTTTATGGGCGCCAGCATTAGACCGCTATGCCCCACCTTTCTTGAGTCGAAGACGCAGTTGGATCTTCATTTTTCAACTGCTGTTGATTGCCACCCTAGTGGGGATGGCGTTTTTAACCCCTCAACATTCGCCCCATTTATTAGGCGTGGTGGCCTTGATGGTGGCGTTTTGCTCAGCCTCTCAAGATATTGCCATTGATGCTTATCGGGTGGATTTATTGGAACCGCAAGAACGCGGCTTAGGCGCTGCTTACTTGGTCTTTGGTTATCGGGTGGCATTATTGGTTTCGGGGGGATTGGCCTTAGTGATGGCTGATCATATAGGATGGCGTTTGACCTATCTGATGATGGCAGCCTTGATGGTGTTAGGGATGTTAACAACCCATGTTGCCCCTTCCGAAGCAAAAATTGCTTCTCCGCCCACTTTAAAAGCCGCCATTGTGGAACCCTGGCGAGAATTTATTAAACGGGCAGGAGCTGTGCCCATCCTGTTATTTTTATTGTTGTATAAGTTGAGTGATGTCGCAGCGTTATCCTTAAGCACAACCTTCGTGTTACGTGAGCTTCATTTTACCTTAACCGATGTGGGTTTGTTATATAAAACGCTAGGATTAATCGGCACTTTGCTGGGTTCATTTATCGGTGGGGCCGGCCTGATCCGACTCGGTCTATTTCGAGGTTTGCTGATCTTTGGATTGTTACAAGGCGCCTCTAATTTAGTTTTTTTCTGGTTATCGCTCGTCGGCCATCATTACCCATTATTAGCCAGTGCGATTTTTGTGGAAAGTTTTTGTTCAGGATTAGGGACTGTGGCATTATTATCTCTCACCATGGCACTGTGTAATAAACAGTATACTGCCACCCAATATGCCTTGTTCTCCGCTTTAGAAGCTATTCCTCGAGTTTATATGGGGCCGGTAGCAGCTTGGCTGGTGCTTTCCATCGGTTGGGGAAATTTTTTCTTAATTTCAGTCGCTTGTGCTTTACCCGCTTTAATCTTACTCATGTTTTTAAAAAAATATTCTGTATTTCGCACCGCTCATGACTAAAACCCTAACAGTTTATGGCGTACATGTCGTATCCGCCATACTAAACACAGACCCCATTCGAGTAAAACAACTTTGGGTACAACAGAGTCGTAATGATGATGCTCGATTGCAACCGGTGTTAACGATGGCTAAAGCAGCCAGTATTGCGATTCAATCTCTCAACCCAGACAGTTTTAAAAAACGTTTTTCAGGCGTTCATCAAGGTGTTGTGGCTGAAATTGTGCCCCTTCCTCAGTTGACAGAAGCAGACTTATTTTCGCTTTTAGAGTCTTTACAAACACCCCCTTTTTTATTAATACTAGATGGCGTGGAAGACCCGCATAATTTAGGCGCGTGTTTACGTTCCGCCAATGCAGCCGGTGTGCATGCAGTGATTGCGCCGAAAGACCATGCGGTGGGATTGACGGCGGTGGTGCGTAAAACAGCGAGTGGCGCTGCTGAACTCACGCCATTTATTCAGGTCACGAATTTAGCGCGATGTTTGCGAGAATTGAAGGCGCGAGGGATTTGGCTGTTTGGCGCAAGTGAACATGGCGAAACTAACCTCTATCAGACAGATCTCATGGGGCCGATGGCCTGGGTGTTGGGTGCAGAAGGTTCGGGATTACGGCGTCTCACCGCCACTGAATGCGATGCGTTAGTGAGTATACCGATGCTAGGTTCGGTTAACAGTTTGAATGTGTCGGTAGCCACCGGGGTGTGTTTGTTTGAGACGGTACGACAAAGAGGCCTTGCTCAAAAGTAACCTCGGCTAAGAACTTATTGGGAGCGCGGGCAGCTTGCCCGCTGCTTTTAACTATTTTAAAGCAGCGGGCTAGCAGCCCGCGCTCCCAGAGTAAGTGCCTCATCTTGTTACGTGCTAACGACTTCTTCGGTATTTTAAAAAACTCAGGGGAACAAAAAACTATGCGATGGAAATATTTACTCTACCTATTACTCTTCATCGGTTTAACCAGTTGCACCACCGTGCCACCTCGTCCCCATAATATTGAAAATGCCTGTAGTATTTTCCAACAATATCCCGATTGGCAAGAAAGTGTGCGAGGTTGTCAGTCACGTTGGGGCGTCCCCGCCGCAGTGCAAATGGCGATTATGTATCAAGAATCTGCTTTTGAAGGAAAAGCCCGCCCACCTCGACGGAAACTATTTTGCGTAATTCCTTGGAAACATATTTCTTCTGCTTATGGTTATTCGCAAGCGCTCAATGGCACTTGGGCCGATTACGCTCACTTACCGGGCAACGTTGGCAGCAAGCGGCAGTGTTTTGATGATGCCAGTGACTTTGTGGGATGGTATTGCTATCAAGCGCATAAAAAATTGGGAATCCCTTTAAATGACGCTTATTCGTTGTATTTGGCTTATCATGAAGGGATGCAGGGTTATGCGCATCATAGTTATTTGAAGAAACCGTGGTTGATGAATGTGGCTAAAAGAGTAGAGGCGAGGGCTAAGCGGTATCAACGTCAGCTTGAACAGTGTAATGTATAAACGACTTTGGGCGTGTTGCTCCGCATTTAAAAAGCAGCGGGCTAGCAGCCCGCGCTCCCAAGCGCTCAGCTTTCTGGATAGATCTTTGAAGTTAGAATCTCACTGCCGTCTATGCTTATGAATGACGTTTCTTTCGCAAAACTACAGTGGCAATGTCGGCGCGGTATGTTAGAACTCGATGTGATATTGAATCGTTTTTTGACAGAGTCTTATCCTCACATTACGCCACAACAACAAGCAGCCTTTGCACAATTATTGACCTGTACTGATGCAGAATTGTGGGGGTGGTTAATGGAGGATCAACCAGCGCCGCAGGGTTTTATGGAGATTGTTGCTTTGATTAAGCAATAAATTGTCTAGCTGCATCCGCTAAAAAT
This sequence comes from Gammaproteobacteria bacterium, assembly GCA_047601185.1. GTDB lineage: Bacteria > Pseudomonadota > Gammaproteobacteria > JAURND01 > JAURND01 > JASGJS01. The sequence continues at coordinate 554,745 of JASGJS010000001.1, forward strand.
TCTGATCTGTTTTTACCTACCAACTTAGCAATATGGTCAATTTCTGCAATCAATCCTGCATCCATCGAAATATTTAACCGTTTTAAATGTCCTGTTGGCATAATGACACGAATTAATGCAGGTGTTGCTCCTTTATACGCAGGATTGGACTCTATGACTTCTAAAGGACTAGGATCTGGCACTGTCTCTCCAGCATCTATTAATCCCTCTATATGAAAAATCACTCCTTCTCTTGCATTCTCGAGGGCTTCATTCAGTGTTTTCCCACCAAAAACGCAGCCAGGTAAATCAGGAAACATAACCCCATAATCAGCACCTTTTTTTTCGGCTTTATGCACTAGAGCAACATATATTAATGACATCATTTTCTCCTACTATTTCCATCCCGCTTGTTTAAAAATACTTTTGACCACAAATAAAGATAAGTCTTTTACTGGATGCTGAACTGTAACAATGCCTTTTTTAGTGCGATGTTTAAATTGATTATGACTACCACATACCCGATTAAGTATCCATCCATCATCTTTGAGCATTTTTATAATTTCCCTACTTTGATAGGTTTTTTGCATTTTTAGTAGCCTTTAATCTATTTTGTCAAGATTATACACAAAAATGTGTGTATTGCAACATAGATTTTTTTCCTGACAATAGAAAGCTCGGTCAATTAACTCGAAAATATAAACTCTTTTACGGGCTGCCCTAAAATAAAGTGTTCTTGGATGATCCGCTCTAAAACTTGTGGGGAGCAGGAGTGATACCAGATTCCTTCTGGATAAACCACTGCGATGGGTCCTTGGGTGCACACTCTTAAACAATTAGCTTTGGTTCGAAATACGTGAGCTAGATCCAATTCTGCTAAACGATTTTTTAAATATTCCCAAGCGATCAAGCCTTCTTCTCGTTGGCAGCATTTTGGTTTGGTTTGATCGCAGCAGAGAAAAATATGATACTGAATTTTATCCAGTTGGAGTTTTTGGATTTTATGATTGAGTTTATCCATTTGTCACTATTCACCTCTTAAGTAAGACTTGGCACCAGCACACATTAGGCTCTAAAGGCTAAGTAGTAAATGCCCTTAGTCTTCAATCCATCTTTTATAACCAACCCGGGAAGATATGTTTTAAGCCAGTGGTCATCATGCTCATGGCGATCGCGGCCAACAGTAATCCCATAATTTTAGTCACGATATTAATCGCGGTTTCGCCCACAATTTTACCGATCCGGGTAGAAAAATATAATCCGACGCCTAAGATAAGCGAGACGATAATGATTTCAGCTGAAACATAAACTTTATGCATCACGCCGGGAAAGGTTTGCGTAAAAATAATCGCGTTGGTCATCGCACCAGGCCCCGCGATAATGGGGATCCCCAAAGGGACAACAGCAATCGAATCTCGCGCCGCAGCTTCAAGTTGTTCTGCCGTTTGTGAAGTGGGGGTGTCTTTGGCATGTAACATGTCTAAGCCGCGCAGCAAAATAATTAATCCCCCGGTAATTTCAAAGGCAGGTAAAGAAATCCCAAACATATTCAAAATAGGAATACCCGTCCAGGTGATTAAGGTTAAAACAATCATGATGGTTAGGGTGACAATTAAAGCGATTTTGCGTCTTTGTTGTTCGGTTCGATTACTGGTCATCGCTAAAAAAACCGCCAGACTTCCAGGCGGGTTTGTAATAGCGAGCATTGAAACGAGGAAATTTAAATATTGACTCCATTGCATGGTCGCGACTCAGAAGTTGTGGTTCGTGATGGCTTGATCTAAAATGATAAAATACGTTGTTAGAGTAACATACTATATGAAAAAACTGTATCTGATGCGTCACGGACAAACAACCGCGGATACGCAGCGTCAATTAAGTCCGATGGGAATACACCAAGTTGAAGCTGCTGCCCACAAATTACTGCAACGTGCGGTTAAAGTGGATATGATTTATCATAGTGGCGTATTAAGGGCACAGCAAACCGCGGAAATTATTGCGCAAAGACTCGCGGTTCCAACGCAATATTTAGATCATTTAAAAGCGGATAGCGACATTGATGTGGTATTAGCCACACTAGAACACTGGCAACAAGATGTGATGCTGGTCAGCCATTTACCTTTTTTGGTTTTGTTATCGCAAGCGTTGTTGCCAAATGCTAAACTGATCGAATTCGACCCAGCAACTGTGGCTTGTTTAGAATTTCAAACCGATCAATGGCAGTTAATGTGGGAGATTTGAGGGATTGAACAATGATACGGAAAATCTGGCTTTGCTTTAGCCTATGTTTGGGTCTCACCCATTGCAGTGCATCCTCCTCCGGTATGATCTTAACCAGCTCGGCTTTTTCCGCAGATACTCCTATACCTCGTCAATATACTTGCCAAGGCGATGATATTTCTCCGCCACTGGCCTGGCAGCACATGCCAAAAGGGGCCAAATCTTTAGCGCTGACGGTAGAAGATCCCGATGCACCTGCGGGTCTATGGACCCATTGGGTCGTCTATAATCTCCCGCCACAAACTACCCAACTCGCCGCGCACGCCACCTTACCTCAGGGAACCCAACAAGGTTTGAATAGCTGGAACCAAATCGGCTATCGCGGCCCTTGTCCACCCAGTGGAACGCATCGGTATGTTTTTACACTGTTTGCTTTAGACGCAGTCCTTTCAACTTCCTCTGCGCTCAACAATTCACAATTACAGGCAGCGATGAAGTCACATATTCTAGCGAAAGCTACCCTAACCACCACTTATACCAGGAGTTAACATGTCAAACCGTAAAAAGATCTATGTTTTGGTGGCAAATGCCAGTGAGGCGACCTGTTATGAGACAGAGCATTTGGGCCATGAAATGACGGTGGTCAAGCAGTATACGCATCCAGAAAGTCGCCAAAAAGCCGCTGACCTGGTGAGTGATGATTTTGGGCGATATCATGATCACAGTACTGGTATTGGTGAGCCGTATGAACATGTCAATCCTAAATCGGTGGAAGAAGAAAAATTTGCATTGGAATTGACGGATGTGCTGGCATCAGCGCTGGCGAAAGGGCTGTTTGGACAATGGGTGCTCTGTGCCTCTCCACATTTTTTGGGGTTAATGAAAAAGCATTTGGGTCGAGAGTTGAAAGAAACCTTGGCGCATTCTTTAGAAAAGGATTATACCAAGCTGAAAGAGCAGGAATTGAGGGAGCATTTGAAGGAGTTACTTCGATTTAGAGGTTGTTGACATTTTAAGTTCTGTTAAGATTTGAGTGGTGAGCTGTTTCCTTCTCCCACAAGGGGAGAAGGAAACAGCTCACCACTTTCATCTTAGCAGAATCTAAATGTCAACAGCCTCTAATAAATAATTAAAAATGGGACATTATTATGTTGATGTATAAGGGTTACATGGGGCATGCTGAATTTGATGACAAGGCAGGCATTTTCCATGGGGAAGTGATTAATATACGCGATGTTATCACTTTTCAAGGGGCTACACTCTCTGAGCTCGAACAAGCTTTTAGAGATTCTATTGAAGATTATTTAGCGTTTTGCTCTAGCCTCAACACTACCGCCCCTTCTTCCACCAACTGACCTGCAGCATAGTGGATAGCAGCAATTTGCGTGGCGCGCGGGGCTGTAACAGTGTGCTGCATTTTCATGGCTTCGATTACGAATAGGGGATCACCTTTCTCGACGGATTGTCCCACTTCAACGGGTAGTGCGGTTAACAAGCCTGGCATCGGCGCTAATAACTGGGTGGCAGATTCTTCAGAATCGGCTACGCGATGATCATCTAACCAAGTAAAGATCGCCTGCCGGCCTTCAAAGAATGTCCACAACTGTTGGTGGGAGAATACATAATAGAGCTGATGTACCTTGCCATCGATACACGCCGAGAGGGTATGCTCCGTTGCATGCGTCAGTGAATCGACTGGCAAAATAGTCAATTCAAATCGCTGCTGACCTTGATAAAAAACCACGCGTTGTTCGGCGGGAAGATTTAAGCGCCACCCATCGGCTTTTAGCCAAGGTGAGGTTTGATCCTCCTCAGCATGGCGAAAACTCGCTAATGTTTTGAGTTGCGCTTCAAAAATTAAATAAGCGACTAAGGCCAATATCGCTTCTGGGGGGGGAATGATGAGTCGGCAGGAGTGCCTGCTGATGCGTCGTCATAAATTGAGTATCAACTGCGCCTGCTTGAAAGGTCGGGTGGCTGACAATGGCATGTAGCAGCGAAATATTGGTTTGTACGCCCACCACATAAAAATCTTCTAGTGCTTGTTGCATTGTCTGTAATGCTGCGGCGCGCGTTTCCCCCCATGTGATCAACTTGGCGATGAGGGGGTCATAATAAACACTGATCGCATCGCCGGCACGCACGCCGGTCTCTAATCGGACCTGCGGATTCGCCGCAGGAAAGTGTAGATGGGAGAGTTGACCGATAGAGGGCATAAAACCTTTTTGAGGATCTTCCGCATAAATTCGGACCTCCACCGCATGACCTGTGATTCTCAGCCGCGATTGCTCAGTGATCGGTAACGGTTGATGCATCGCGACACGAAATTGCCATTCGACCAAATCCAATCCCGTAATCATTTCTGTCACAGGATGTTCTACTTGCAAGCGCGTGTTCATTTCCATGAAATAAAATTCACCGCTCGGCAGCAGTAGAAATTCTATGGTGCCAGCGCCGCGATAATCGATGGCTTGAGCAGCTTTGACAGCCGTTTCTCCCAATTGTTGGCGTAAAGATGCGGAAAGACCCGGAGCAGGCGCTTCTTCGACCACTTTTTGATGGCGTCGTTGCACAGAGCAATCTCGCTCAAATAAATACACCCCATGACCAAAATCATCACAAAATATTTGCACTTCAACGTGACGGGCTTGCGGTAAATATTTTTCGAGTAGCACCACATCATTTTTGAAACTGGCCAAGGCCTCACTTTTAGCCGCCGCTAAGACGGCAAGAAATTCTTGGGGATTAGCGGCAATGCGCATGCCTTTTCCACCCCCGCCGGCGACCGCTTTGATTAAGACCGGATAGCCCATATTATCGGCCGCCGCCTGTAATGCGGCAGGGGTTTGATCCGTTTCACAATAACCTGGAATAATCGGAACTTGCGCTTGCAGCATTAATTGTTTAGCGGTATTTTTCTCGCCCATGGCGCGAATAGCTGCAGCAGAAGGGCCGATAAAAATCAGCTGATGTGCGGCGCATTGTTCGGCAAATTCCGCATTTTCAGAGAGGAAACCGTAACCGGGATGAATGGCTTGCGCGCCACTTTGTAAGGCAGCGTCGATGATTTTTTGGCCTTGTAAGTAGCTTTGTTGGCTTGGCGCTGCGCCAATGTGGTAGGACTCATCCGCCATTGCAACATGTAACGCATTGGCATCGACATCCGAATAAACTGCCACGGTTTGAAGGCCTAACCGTTTAGCTGTGCGGATGATTCTGCAAGCAATTTCGCCGCGATTGGCGATTAGAATTTTTGTGATCATGATCCCCCTCATCCGCCTATCGGCACCTTCTCCCACGGAGGGGAGAAGGCACCACACCGGAAATTTTAAGTGTTTCCTGCTAGCTCATCGCCATCAACGGTCACATCACTTAGTGCCAAAATAAGTCTGAAAAGGGATTAAGACCGAACGACGCGCCCGAATAAATTCTTGAATGGGCAAAAGCTTACCCCCGGGTAATTGCACTTTCAATAAGCGCAAGGTACCCCTCCCAGTCGCAATTTCAATACCTTGATCATCAATAGTTGCTAATGTTCCAGGTGGAGCGGTCACCGGCTTTTCCAAAGCCTGCGCCCCCCAAATCCGTAACACTTCGCCTTGCCAATACGTATAAGCCACTGGCCATGGATTAAAGGCGCGAATTTTCCGCTCTAACTCAACCGCGGACAAATGCCAATCCAGTTCACCTTCCAATTTACTTAATTTGGCGGCATGGGTCGCCAATGCATCTTGTTGTGGAGTGCGTTGAATATTGCCCGCTGCCATCTGATCTAAGGTTTTCACTAACAAATCGGCGCCGGTTAGAGCTAGGCGTTGATGGACACTTTCGCTGGTATCTTCCGCGCTTAAAGCACAACGCTGTTGTAATAAAATATCCCCAGTGTCCCAGCCTTCATCCAATTGCATAATCGTCACGCCGGTTTCCGAATCACCGGCCTCAATAGCGCGCTGAATCGGTGCCGCACCCCGCCATTTGGGTAATAGCGACGGATGAACATTGATACACCCTAATGGAAACATCGTCAATACTGCCGGGGGTATCAACAATCCATACACGACTACGACCATGGCATCCGCTTTAAATGCAGCCAATCTCTGCTGCACTTCGGGATCTTTTAACGTGAGTGGTTGAAAAATCGGGAGATTGAGGTCTAAAGCCGCGGTCTTAATGGCACTGGCGGTTAATTTGAGACCACGACCTGCTGGACGATCGGGCTGGGTGTAAACGGCTTGTAAGGTATGAGAAGAGTGCGCAATCGCTTTCAAAGAGGGCACTGCAAATTCAGCGGTCCCTGCAAAAATTAAATTCAGTCCCATTAAGCTTCCAGGCGTTTAACTTTAAGAATTTTTTTGTCGACGCGTTCTCGTTTTAAGCGCGATAATCGGTCAATAAAAATGACACCATTTAAATGATCGAGTTCATGCTGTATACATTTTGCCATAAAGTCTTCTGCTTCAAATTCTAGCGGATTGCCATGACGATCTTGTGCTTTCACTTTGATCTTGGTGGCTCTTTTGACAGATTCATAAGCGCCCTGAATCGACATGCAGCCTTCAGGCTCCAGCAACTCTCCTTCCCGAGCGACAATTTCGCCATTGACTAGGCATAACGGCTGGTTTTTTTCCGCAGAAAAGTCGATGACAGTCACATGGGGCGGATCTTGCAGATCTAATTGCGTCGCCGCGAGCGCCGCACAATTTTCAGCTGCATAGTGCGTTTCAAACATGTCATCAATGGTTTTTTGCAAAGCTTCGTCAAAAACGGTGACTTTGCGAGCTTGTTGGTTTAAGCGGGGATTCGGATACTGAAGAATTTTGAGTATAGACATAATTTAATCGAAAATAACCCAGGCATCGCGAATGCGGCCTGGGAATATTATTGGGTATTAATCAACGACTTGAACTTGATCAGCTTGTAAGCCTTTTTCCCCTTTCGCTAAAACAAACGATACTTTTTGTCCTTCTTTCAAAGTCTTAAAGCCTTCGCCTTGAATCGCTCGAAAATGAACAAAAATATCTTCCCCATCGGTACGCTGAATAAATCCGAACCCTTTTGTATCGTTGAACCACTTAACGGTTCCCGTTTCACGTGTTGCAGTAGACGTCATAGACATAACCCTAAAAATGAATTAAAAGAAAAACTTATCACCATAAAAAATGAAAATCAATTGGTTTTATAACAATAAGCACCATGATGTTAGCATACTTTTTATCAGATCGACCAGGTTTTTTTATCGACATGGATCTTGTTACCCCTCATCCGCCCTGTTGGGCACCTTCTCCCACAGGGGGAGAAGGAAACAGCTCACCACGCAAATCTTCGTCGAGATAGAATCTTAGAAGCTGTTAAAATATAAATGGTGTAACTATTCACCACCAAGTTAGATTTGGCACCAGGCCCTTAGAGGCCGTGGTGTCGCAAGGTTGGGCATCCATGAACAAGGATGTTCATGGTGAGCCTATAAGGAAGTATTCACGGCGTCCCAACCGGCGACACCACGGCCTCTAAGGGCCTAAGCTGTTTACTCAAGCTGAATGTTTACTAAATGCCTTTATAAGCTCATGCCACCTAAGGTACAATTCGTGAAACTTTAAAATCCTCTAGAGGTATTTAGCATGTGCGGAATTGTAGGAGCGCTGGCGCCACAAAATGTTGCGCCTATTTTACTAGAAGGCCTAAAACGTTTAGCCTATCGAGGCTATGATTCTGCTGGAATGGCTATCGTCGATCCTCAAACCCATGAAATTAAGCGCTCCCGGACAGAAGGCAAAGTCGCCCGGTTGCAAGAAGCCCTGTTCAAAGACCCCTTAAACGGCAATATTGGCATTGCGCACACCCGCTGGGCGACGCATGGCGTCCCTTCTGAGCAAAACGCTCACCCTATTTTATCCCATCCCGATATCGCCATCGTCCATAATGGCATTATCGAAAACCATGAAAATTTCCGTTCTGATCTGATCGCGCAGGGCTATCAATTTACCTCCCAGACGGATACCGAGGTGGCTGCCCATCTGATTCAAAGTTACTTAAAATCGCATGATTTTTTAACCGCCGTGCGTCTCGTATCCCAGCAATTAGAAGGCGCTTTTGCACTGGCTGTTTTAAACCGCCAAGACCCTAATCGCTTAATTGTGGTGCGCAAAGGGCCGCCGTTAGTGGTCGGATTAGGCGAAGACGCCAATTTTATCGCCTCAGACAGTTTCGCGCTATTACCCGTTACCAACCAATTTATCTTTTTAGAAGAAGGGGATATTGCAGAAGTACGACGCGATGGCGTCACCATTTTTAATGAATCTGGCAATCCAGTGACGCGCAAAGTCCACGTTTCTGCGGCCGAAAAAGACAATGTCGAGCGCGGTCATTATCGTCATTACATGTTGAAAGAAATTTTTGAACAGCCGATGGCGATTGAAAATACCTTAGAAGGCCGTATTTTTAAGGATCATGTCTTAGAGCCCGCTTTTGGCAATGACGCCAATCAATGTTTCGCCCGTATTAAACAGGTGCAAATTGTCGCTTGCGGGACCAGCTATCATGCCGGGGTGGTCGGCAGGTATTGGTTAGAAGGCATCGTCGGTATTCCTTGTCAGGTGGAGATTGCCAGCGAGTTTCGTTATCGCAACCCCGTTCTCACGCCTAACACTTTATTTGTGACGCTTTCTCAATCCGGTGAAACCGCAGATACTTTGGCCGCTTTGCGACTGGCCAAACAAATGGGGTATGAAAGTACTTTGGCGATTTGCAATGTCCCGGAGAGCTCACTGGTCCGCGAAGCAGCTTTTACGTTAATCACCCGTGCGGGGACTGAGATTGGCGTCGCTTCTACCAAGGCTTTTACCACCCAATTAGTCGGGCTGATTTTGCTGACATTGGCATTGGGCCAGCATCATCATTTAGATAAAGCCCTGGAAGCAAAATTAGTCGGCGAATTGCGCAACCTCAGCAGACAAGTCACTGAAGTGCTCAATTTAGATCAAGCGATTAAAGATTTGGCAACGCAGTTTGTCGATAAACAAAATGCATTATTTTTAGGACGCGGATTAGCGTATCCTATCGCCTTAGAAGGTGCATTGAAGCTTAAAGAATTATCCTACATTCATGCAGAAGCTTATCCTGCCGGTGAGTTAAAACATGGACCCTTGGCGTTGGTGGATAAAAGCATGCCAGTCATTGCTTTGGCACCGAATGATGCGTTGCTGGAAAAACTGAAGTCCAATTTACAAGAAGTCAGTGCACGCGGCGGGCAGTTGATCGTCTTTGCGGAAGATCCCGCCCAGTTCCGCGAATTTTCCAATATCACTTTATTAACACTGCCGAAAGTGCATCCTTTGTTAGCCCCCATCGTCTACACCTTACCCTTACAAATGTTGGCGTATCATGTGGCGGTGTTAAAAGGCACGGATGTGGATCAACCCCGCAATCTAGCAAAATCTGTTACTGTAGAATAAATGCAAAAACACTATCAACCCGAGGAAATCGAACAACATTGGTATCAGCACTGGGAACAGTCAGGTTACTTCATCCCCCAACCCGGTAAAACACCTTATACCATTATGCTGCCACCGCCCAATGTGACGGGCACCTTGCATATGGGCCACGGTTTCCAAATCAGCTTGATGGATGCCTTGATCCGTTATCACCGCATGCGCGGCTTTAGTGTCTTGTGGCAAGTTGGTACAGATCATGCCGGGATTGCCACCCAAATGGTGGTGGAACGTCAACTGTTGCAGCAAGGCATCAAGCGAACTGAGCTGGGGCGCGAAGCCTTTGTCGAAAAAATTTGGCAATGGAAAGACCAGTCTGATGGGGTGATTAAAGGTCAACTGCGACGAATGGGTGCTTCGGTCGATTGGTCGCGGGAACGGTTTACCATGGATCCTGAGATCAATACCGCTGTACAAAAAGTCTTCATTGAGCTGTATCAGCAGGGGTTGTTGTATAAAGGCAAGCGGTTAGTGAATTGGGATCCGGTGTTACGCACAGCCATCTCCGATTTGGAGGTACATTCAGAAGAAGAAAGCGGGCAATTGTGGCATATCCGTTACCCGTTAGCACAACCCCAAGGCAATTTATCTTATATTGTGGTTGCTACTACCCGTCCTGAAACGTTGTTGGGGGACACTGCGGTGGCCGTGCACCCTGAGGACGAACGTTATCAAGCACTGATCGGCCAACAGCTCCAACACCCCTTAACCGGCCGTCTTATTCCGATTGTGGCAGATACCTATGTCGATCCAGCCTTTGGCACAGGTTGCGTAAAAATCACGCCCGCTCACGATTTTAATGATTTTGCTTTAGGCCAACGCCATCAATTACCGGTGATCAATATTTTGACGCCGTCTGCTCACATCAATGAACTAGCACCTGCCGAATATCAAGGCTTAGAACGATTTGAAGCGCGGCGTAAAATCATCGACGATCTCACCGCTTTAGATCTCATTGAAAAAATTGTGCCGCACCGCTTAATGGTACCGCGTGGTGATCGAACTGGCGCGATTTTAGAACCTCTCCTGACCGACCAATGGTATATCAAAACCAAACCGTTAGCAGAGGCGGCCATTGCTGCGGTACAACGCGGTGAGATTCAATTTGTCCCGGAAAATTGGCGTAAAACTTATTTTCAATGGCTAGAGAATATTGAGGATTGGTGTATCAGTCGGCAATTATGGTGGGGACATCGAATTCCTGCTTGGTATGATGAAGCCGGCAATGTCTATGTCGGTGAAAATGAAGCACAAATTCGCGCGCAACATCAATTATCAGCAGCGGTGATCTTAAAACAAGATGACGATGTGTTAGACACCTGGGTTTCTGCCAGTTTATGGCCATTTGTTACCTTAGGATGGCCTAAATCCACCCCCGAATTGCAAACGTTTTATCCCACCCAAGTGTTAGTGACCGGATTTGATATTTTATTTTTCTGGGTTGCCCGCATGGTAATGATGGGATTAAAATTTACCGACCAAGTGCCTTTTCAAACCGTTTATATCACGGGGTTAATTCGTGATAGTGAAGGGCAAAAAATGTCGAAGTCCAAAGGGAATATTTTAGACCCGCTGGATTTAATTGAAGGCATCGATTTAGACAGCTTATTGGCTAAACGCACCCAAAATTTAATGCAGCCCGAGCAGGCCCAAAAAATTGCGCAAGCCACACGACGCGATTTTCCAGAAGGGATTCCGGCTTTTGGCACCGATGCGCTGCGCTTCACTTATTGCGCATTAGCCAGCACCGGACGCAACATTAATTTTGATCTGCCCCGCGTCGAAGGATACAAAAATTTCTGCAATAAACTGTGGAATGCAGCGCGCTTTGTGTTGATGCAAGTGGAAGGTCAAACCTTAGCTGCTGCAACAGATCTCAGTTTACCTGATCGTTGGATTATTTCTAGACTACAAGCCACCATTGAAGCTGTTCATCAAGCCTTTGCAGCGTATCGCTTCGATTGGCTCGCGCAAACCTTGTACGAATTTATTTGGAATGCATATTGTGATTGGTATTTAGAATTTTCTAAAACCACATTACAAGATGAACACACCGCTGCCGCGACTCGCTTTACTTTAGTATCAGTATTAGAAACCGTCTTGCGGTTGCTTCATCCATTGATGCCATTTATCACTGAAGAAATTTGGCAACGATTAGCGCCTTTACTCGGCAAAACGGGTTCAACCATTATGCTAGAGCCTTATCCTGAGCTTGATACACAAAAAGTGGATGCTGCAGTTGAAGCAGATGTCGCCTGGTTACAAAAAATCATTTTGAGTATCCGCCAAATTCGTTCTGAAATGCAAATTGCACCTGGTAAACGCGTGACTTTAATTTTGTATCAAGGAACAGAACAAGATCGCCAACGCATCCAACACCATCAAGCGATCTTAATGAATATGGCTCGCTTATCAGATATCACTTGGCTACCTGATGCTGAAAAACCTCCCGCTGCTTCTGCGACTGCATTAGTGGACCAATTGGAATTATATATTCCTTTAGAAGCGGCTGATACCGCTTTAGAACAACAGCGGCTGGAAAAAGAAATCCAAAAAATCATGACGGAATTAGCGAAAGTGCAAACTAAATTAGCCAATCCAGATTATGTCCAAAAAGCACCGGCTGCGGTGGTCGAAAAAGAACGGGCGAAGCAGCAAGAGTTGGAACAGGCGAGAGGTAAGTTGCAAGAGCGGTTGGAAAAAATGAAAAAATAGCGTATCCCTCAGCACATCCTAAGGGAAGCTTGAGCTCAGAATAGGTAGGAGGCGTCGTCCTCGCAGGATGCGGGGATCCAGTCTGCAGGAAGCAAAACTTTACATCCTTGTAATCTGGATCCCGGCATCCATGCCGGGACGACGCCTCCTGCTTATTTGTAAGTTCAAGCCTCCCTTAGGATGTGCTGAATGGATACAAAATAGCTAAAGTCCTGTAGTTTTGAATTATATTTTAAAATATGAGGGGGTTGATTATGTCTAAGTCATTAAAGGAAGCAGAATTTTCTTCAGCCAAAATAGATTATCCCGATGCGCTATTTAAAACTGCTGTCAAAACTCAAAATCCCCTAGATGCAATAGCGCTATATACAAAAGCAGCAATACGAGGTCATCAGGATTCTATCAATAAGTTAATTATCCTTCTACCAGAAATATCAGACGAAAAACAATTAAAGCAGGGTTATTTTTTCACTGAACAAGACTTCACGTTTATCATTGAGGGCTTAGAAAAGGACAAACAGAAAATTGAAAAATGGTCAGAAAAATTCACTCATAATGAAGAGGCTATAATTTTTCGCGCAAAGTTAAATGTAAAATTCGATGATGCGTTAAAAGTTCTAAAGAATGCAGAACAAGGTGATAAATCATTATCAATACGCACCATACAATCCATTTATCGCTTAAAGAAGATGATCACAGAACCGAACTTAAATGTGTATTTTGAGTCAAAAGTCAGTAAGAGGATGCAACCTCCCCCGGCTGCCTATTTTGCTTCAACAACTCCCTTATCTATACCACCAACACATCCCTCTGCTCAACAGTCTTCTGAGTTGAGTCGTGATGCTGAATCACGACCTACCAAAGGTCTCTAAATTTAGCTCGAATGATGCAGTGGCTCGAGCCTGGGAGCGCGGGCTGCTAGCCCGCTGCTTTTAAATTGAGCGGGCTCGAGCCACCTTAAATTTCAGTGCTATACTATATTAAAGCTTTCTCATTAGGAAAAACCCATGATACGGAAATTATTGGTTACCTTACTGTGTTTGATTTTCTTGGGCGCCTCGGCTCAGACCGCCTCGACCAACACTCAGCCTGACTTAAAATACAAAATTGGGCAAATGTTGATGCTAGGCTTCAAAGCTACCGCTTTACAGCCCAACGACAGCATCACACAAGATATTTTGGCACAGCGAGTGGGCGGTGTGATCTTATTTGCTAAGCAGTTTCTGACCAAAGACATCAATAACATCGAAAACCCCGCGCAACTGCAACAATTGACACAGTCCTTGCAGGGCTATGCTAAACAGGCAGCGATCCAGAACCATAACCAGTTGTATCCACTACTGATCGGCATTGATTACGAAGGTGGCTTGGTGAATCAGCTGAAAGAGAATATGGGGTTCCCCAAAACCGTGCCAGTGGCTGATGTGGCAAAAGGCAGTCTCGCCAATGCTGATCAAATCGCCTCGCAAATGGCGCAAACCTTGAAACGTGCGGGCATTAATCTTGATTTTGCGCCTGTCTTAGATGTCAACGTCAACCCCAACAATCCAATCATCGCAAAATACAAACGCAGTTTTTCGGATGACCCGCAGCAGGTCGCCCGCTATGCCCGCGTTTATGATCAAGCCTTTCACCGCGCGGGGATTTTGTGCGCTTACAAACATTTTCCGGGTCATGGCAGTTCAACCGGGGATTCTCATAAAGAACTCGTCGATATCAGCAAAACCTGGAAAAGCTACGAACTCGACCCCTATCGGATTTTATTCAATCAGCCCGATAGCTGTGAGTTTGTGATGGTAGGGCACTTAATCAATCGCCAGCTCGATCCTTCTGGTATGCCAGGAACCTTATCTTACGCGATGATGACCCAAGTGCTCCGCCAGCAGCTGCACTTCTCCGGGGTGATTATTACCGATGATTTGCAGATGAATGCCATTCATAAACAATATACGTTAGAACAAACGGTCAGAGCGGCGATTAACGGCGGGGCGGACATCCTGCTATTTGGCAACCAACTAGTCCCCACCCCTCAAACCGCTCAGCAATTGATTGATATTATTTATCAAGACGTTCAAGACGGTAAAATTTCGGAGGCTAGAATTGATGAGGCTTATCAACATATTATGCAGATAAAAGCGCGGCTGAAGGCTTGAACCATATTGAACCTAAAATATGGTTCATAACCTGATTTTAGGTTATAATAGGTTCATGACTTCGGAGACTTTACAATGTACTGGCAGGCGCTTGGGTTTGAAGATGACCCTTTAAAAACATCCCCTATTACTCACGAAACGTTAGCGCTTTATACAGGCCACGACCGCGAAATTAAAGCCTGCCAAAATGCCTTGACAGGCAATAATGTCAGGCTTGTGATAGAGGGGGCGCGTGGAGTAGGCACAACATCCTTTGGTAACTACCTCAGATTTACCGCACAAAATAACAAGCTCTATTTTACAACAAAAAATGAGATAAAGGTTGATCAAGGTTGGCGACTTGAAACTTTACTCGCAGTGATTATTTCACATCTTGTCAGAGAACTTGAATTATTTACCAATGACACATCCATTATTAAAGATCCGCGTTTTCAGAATGCCAAATCAATTTCTTCGCGCATAGCAGAAACCTATCGATCGTTTGGGATAGAGGCTTTCGGCGCAGGTGTTAATTATGGAAAAACAGCCGGCGTTGTGACTCAACCCATTATTATCCCATCAGCTACACTGGGGCATCATATTGAAGACTTAGTCTCTCTGATTAAGGAACACGGTTATAAAAATGGTGTTTTATTGCAGTTAAACAATTTAGATATCGGAGAAGTTCATAGTGAGCAAGAAGCGAAGTATTTATTCAACGCCTTAAGAGACTACACACAAATTGCCAACATCAGCTGGCTTTTTGTCGGTGATATTGGATTGCGAAAATTTATCGCACAGAAAGTGGATAGATTAGACGATATTATTTCCTATGAAGTCAAAATTCCTCCCTTGAGTGAGAAAGAGTTTTCGACCATGCTGACTAAACGATTTGAGCATTACAAAAGCTCCTCCAAGGTAGAGATTCCGGTAGAAAATCAAGTATTTGTATACTTGTACAAAATTACTTCCGGTCGTTTACGCTATATTTTTGGGCTCATTTCTCGTTTAATGAATAGCCTATATGTTGGGGATTTAACTAACAAAATTACCATGGATTTAGCAAAACCTATGCTAGTGAAACTCGCAAGAGATAGAGTGGCGCGTAGTGATATTACGAGCGCAGAAGAATATGCTTTGAAAATGATTGTCAATTTAGATAACCCAAGCCTGACTGAAGTTGCCAGAGCCATGAAAAAAACGCCTCAATATATTGGAAGAGTCATTACGATTTTACATGAAAAACAATTAATTTTTATTAAAAAGGCTGGAAGCATGAAAAATTACACTCCTTCCTTGGATGCTATTATTGCTTATTCTGGAGAATGAACCATCATGAACCTAAAATATGGTTCATAACCTTATTTTAGGTTCGTGATGGTTCATGACAGCTCTAAATCCTTCCAGAGTTGATCGATTTTTTTTATGATGTTTTCGTCCATGGTAATGGGTTTTCCCCACTCGCGGTGGGTCTCGCCGGGCCATTTGTTAGTGGCATCGAGGCCAATTTTGGAGCCGATGCCCGAAATGGGGGATGCGAAGTCTAAATAATCGATGGGGGTTTGGTCGACTAGGGTGGTATCACGGATGGGATCCATCCGCGTGCTTAAAGCCCAAATCACGTCATTCCAACTTCTGGGGTTAATATCGTCGTCGATGACGATGATCCATTTGGTATACATAAATTGTCGTAAAAAAGACCAAACGCCAAACATGATGCGTTTGGCATGGCCGGGGTATTGTTTTTTAATCGAGACCACGGCCACGCGGTAAGAACAGCCTTCGGGGGGTAAATAAAAATCGACAATTTCAGGGTATTGTTTTTGCAGGATGGGGATTAATAATTCGTTCAATACCACGCTGAGCATGGCCGGCTCGTCGGGGGGGCGGCCAGTGTAGGTGCTATGATAAATGGGATTATCGCGTTGTGTAATGCAGGTAATGGTGAAGACGGGGAAGGTTTCGGTTTCGTTATAATAACCGGTGTGATCCCCAAATGGGCCTTCTACTGCTGTCTCATTGGGATCAATATATCCTTCTAAAATAATTTCAGCTTGGGCAGGCACTTGTAATCCGTGGGTTTTGCATTGCACCAATTCCGTTTTATAACCTCGCAATAACCCTGCAAATGCATATTCTGATAAATGGTCAGGGATGGGCGTGACGGCGGCTAGGATGGTGGCAGGGTCACAGCCTAATACCACGGCGACAGGAAAAGGTTGGCCGGGATGTTGTTGTTTCCACGCTTGAAAATCCAAGGCACCACCACGATGGGCTAACCAACGCATAATCACTTTATTGGGCGCAATCACTTGTTGTCGATAAATCCCTAAATTTTGTCTGCCGCCTTGCGGGCCTTGTGTTACCACCAGTCCCCAAGTAATTAAAGGGCCTGCATCGCCAGGCCAGCAGGTTTGGATGGGGTATTGGCCTAAATCAATTGCAGAACCTCGCAATACATTGTCTTGGCAGGGGGCGTTTTTGATTAATTTGGGCGACATTTGGAAAATTTTTTGCAGCAACGGCAGTTTTTTCCAGGCATCTTTCAGCCCTTCTGGTGGGTTAGGTGCAGATAAAAAGGCGAGTAATTGACCGAGTTCACGGACTTCGGCTAAGGTATTTTTTCCTAATGCTAAGGCGATACGTTCGGGTGTGCCAAATAAATTGGCTAGCAAAGGGACACGGGAGCCAATGGGATTTTCGAATAGGAGAGCAGGACCCTGTTGCGCTAAGACCCGCGTGCAGATTTCAGTGATTTCTAATCGCGGGTCGACAGGGGTTTGAATACGTTTTAATTGTTGATGCCGTTCTAATTGATGGACAAAGTCTCTGAGGTCTTTAAATTTCACTGTAACAATTTACCTAAATGAACTACAAATGTCCCTACCTCGACGTTCCGCCTACGGCTAACTTTAAGCGGGCTAGCAGCCCGCGCTCCCAGGCTCGAGCCTTTATGAAGTCACAGCCTTAGAAAAACTTGCTCTGCCCCTGAAAAGCTTTAAAGATTGTATCTATTCAGCACAGCCTAAGGGAAGCTTGAGTTCAGAATAGGCAGGAAGGCGTCGTCCCGGCATGGATGCCGGGATCCAGATTACAAGGATGTAGAGTTTTGCTTCCTGCAGACTGGATCCCGGCATCCATGCCGGGACGACGCCTCCTGCCTCACTGCCTCATATAAGTTCAAGCTCTCTCTAGGATGTGCTGAATCAATACTAAAGATTTAAGATAAAGAGCCCTGCTTCCAAGCAAAATATTTCTCAGAGCTTTAACAGGCTCGAGCCTGGGAGCGCGGGCTGCTAGCCCGCTTAAAGCTAGCCGTAGGCGGAACGTCGACTAAGATATTTCCTAACCTGTAGGGCTATCGCTTCATCGCTTCAAAAAATTCTTCATTGGTTTTGGTCGATTTCAATCGTTCGATGAGGAACTCACTGGCGGCTAATTCATCCATTGGGTGGAGAATTTTGCGTAAGATCCACATTTTTTGTAATTCATCAGGCTTGGTAATCAGTTCTTCGCGTCGTGTGCCGGAGCGGTTGATATTAATGGAAGGGAAAATGCGTTTCTCGGCAATGCGGCGGTCTAAATGAATTTCCATATTGCCAGTGCCTTTGAACTCTTCGTAAATCACTTCGTCCATTTTGGAGCCGGTTTCGACGAGTGCTGTGGCGATGATGGTTAAGCTGCCACCTTCTTCGATATTACGCGCAGCACCAAAAAATCGTTTGGGACGTTGCAGGGCGTTGGCATCCACACCCCCGGTTAATACTTTGCCGGAAGCGGGCACTACGGTGTTGTAGGCTCTGGCTAAGCGGGTGATGGAGTCTAATAAAATCACCACATCACGTTTGTGTTCGACCAGGCGTTTGGCTTTTTCGATGACCATTTCTGCCACTTGCACATGTCGTGCAGCGGGTTCATCAAAAGTGCTGGCGATGACTTCCCCTTTGACGGAGCGTTCCATTTCTGTCACTTCTTCAGGTCTTTCATCGATCAGTAACACGATCAAATAACATTCTGGGTGATTGTGGGCAATGGAGCTGGCAATATTTTGCAGCATCATGGTTTTACCGGCTTTGGGCGGGGAGACGATCAAGCCACGTTGTCCCTTCCCAATGGGAGAGACCAAATCAATGACACGCGCGGTGATATCTTCCGAGCTGCCATTGCCACGTTCCATATTCAATCGTTCGTTGGCAAACAGCGGCGTTAAATTTTCAAATAAAATCTTATTCTTAGTTAATTCGGGTTTGTCGAAATTAATATCGCCAACCTGCAATAAAGCAAAATAGCGCTCACCTTCTTTGGGGGGACGAATTTTGCCAGAAACGGTATCGCCGGTGCGTAAATTAAAGCGACGAATTTGACTCGGTGAAACATACACGTCATCAGGGCCTGGCAGATAAGAACTTTCATCCGAACGTAAAAATCCAAAGCCATCTTGTAAAATTTCTAAGACACCATCGCCATAAATGTCTTCTCCGCTGTAAGCGTGGGCCTTAAGCAAAGCGAATAAGATGTTTTGCTTTTCAGTTCTGGCCATATTTTCAATACCCATATCTTGGGCAAGTTGAATGAGCTCAGAAGGGGATTTTTTTTTCAGTTCGGTTAAATGCATAAAAGTTTCTTCGCAGTAGTAGGAAATGACCAAAGGTTAAATATAGGCTGGCATCAGTTTGTATGACAGGGAGTTTTAAACCATTCAGGGAGATGATATACCTTGCCTAATGCAAGGTATGAACGAGACTTTGTTGAGTATAATCCACATTTTCCAAAAATCAAGCGTTTTCTTATACGTATTGATCCAACAACGCCGTTAACTGTGCTTTGGATAAAGCCCCAACTTTGGTGGCCGCAACAGCCCCATCTTTAAATAACAATAGGGTTGGAATGCCTCGAATCCCATATTTAGCAGGTGTTTGGTTGTTTTCATCGACATTGAGCTTGGCAATGGTGATTCGACCCGCGTATTCGGGTGCAACTTCTTCTAAAATGGGGGCGATCATTTTACAAGGCCCACACCATTCCGCCCAAAAATCGACCAATACCGGGGTTGAGGATTTTAAGACAGTGGCTTCAAAAGTTTGATCGGAAACGGCTTGAATTGCGCTAGACATACTTCACCTTATAAGTTGGCATTTAAAAATATACGTTTTAATTCGGGGCGGAATTTATTAAACAATCCGTAACCCGGCTTGGAATTGAAAATAATAGCATAGGTGGTGCCATCGGGTTTAGTCAAGATAAACGCATTGGTGGCCGTGAAACTGCCGGTTTGTATCCAATTGAAGCTGCCCTTACCGACATTATCGATGATGCCGCCCATGGTGTAATAAGTCGACTTATTTTTGGGGACGAAGGCGGGTTTGCTTTGCATAATCCCCAAATAGTCAGAATTTAAGATATAGCCATTGCGTAAGGCTTGCAAAAAGATGGCCAGATCTATGGCAGATGCTACCCAGCCACCGTTGGCAAAATCTTTCCGTAAAATTTCATCGGTGCTATAGGGCAGATAAAATGAGCGATTCAATTCGTCAGCGCTGATGGTATGTCCATCACGATAGTAAGTCACTTCTTTGGGGAAGCGGTATTTAATTTGGGTGCTACCAATGCCCATGTCCGTAATCCGTAACGGCGCTAGCATATGTTGCCTGACAAAATTTTGATACCCCAAATAACCATAGGAAGCACCGGTCACTTTATTGATAATCAGTCCTAAAATGCAATAATCCAAATTGGAATAGACATACGTAGTGCCGGGTTTGTATTTTAATGGGACCGACAGCATGACTCGCGTCGTGGTTTGGCAACTGGCGGGCAACTCAGGGCTCAGTGCATCCTCAAAATATTTGGGCCAGGGGCCGAAGAGAGGATCAAAATGCCCAGAGCCCGGTCTAAACCACCCTGAGGACATTTGCAGTAAATTTTTGACCGTCATTTGATACACGCGGGGGTCTACCGACTTATCATTCAGCGGTTTTAAATCACTGAGGATGGAAAAAACTTTATCGTCTAAACTCAGTTTGCCTTCTTGCGCGAGCCTCAATACCGTTGCAGCCGTGAAGGTTTTGGACGCGCTGGCGATTCTGAAGATGTTGTTGGTCTGCATCGGGATGCGCTTGCCAATATCCGCCCATCCGTAAGCCCGTAACGCAACGACTTTGCCGTCTTTCATCACCGCTAAAGAAGCGCCAGGCATGTTCCAGCGCCGCATAAAATTCACGAGGTTTTTATCTAGCGCCTGGACTCCAGGGGTAGCTGGGGAACCTGAAATGGGTAAATTTAAAGGAGCTTGAGAAAAAGCAGGCACAAATAGGCTTAAGCACAAAATGGCTATGACCAGTTTGCAAGGTCTGAAAATGTTTGCAATAGACCGCATGATTAAATCTCCTTTTTTCATTTCCTTTTTGTAGGCGATAAAATATAGCGAGTTTTTGATTGTAAAAGCAAGGTAATTATTCAGCACCTAGTAAAATTTGGCACTAGACCCTTAGAGCCAGACGTATCGCAAGGTTGGGCATCAATGAACATGGATGTTCGTTGTGAGCCTACAGGGAAGTATTCACGGCGTCCCAACCGGCGATACGTCTGGCTCTAAGGGTCTAAGTTGTGTTTAATGGTCTTTTGATATTCAGATTACTTACCCGGCACATCTCCCCAGATTGTTTTATGTAATTGAATTTGAAATCTAACCGGTAAGCGATCCGCCAGTATCCAATCGGCTAATTGTTGATTCTGCAATTGATGATAGCTCGGAGAAAACAGCACTTCACAGCGCTCAGCCAGTTGGTATTGGTTTAGAATAGTCTTGGCCCACTGGTAATCCACTTCATCGCAAATCACAAATTTCACTTGATCTTGTGCGGTCAAATATTGCAAATTTTCCCAATGATTTTTATCGACTTCCTGCGAGCCAGGTGTTTTGATATCCACCACTTTAACCACTCGGGCGTCAACTTGACTGACATCTAAAGCGCCGCTGGTTTCTAAAGAAACCTCATAACCTGCATCACACAGTTGCTGCAATAAATCTAAACAAGCAGGTTGTGCTAAAGGCTCACCACCCGTCACGGTGACATAACGCGCGCGATATTGCGCCACTTCCGCAATAATTTGCGATAAAGAATAATTTTTGCCGCCCTGAAAAGCGTAACTGGTGTCGCAGTATTGGCAACGCAGTGGGCATCCCGTCAAACGAATAAAGACGGTGGGTAAGCCAACCGTGCGCGTTTCTCCCTGTAACGAATAAAAAATTTCAGTGAGGCGCAAACTAAGAGGCATTATCTACGCCTGTGACTTGTAACCGTTTTTGAGCGGTTTTCGCAGCACGGGAGTTTGGAAATTTTTCGACCAGCGTTTTTAGGGCTTGTTGCGCGTCTGCTTGTCTGCCCAAGGCGTCGTATAGAGTGGCTAATCCTAAATAGGCATCGGGCACTTTGTTGTTGTCAGGAAATTGTTGGATAACCGTTTGATATTCTGATTCCGCCAAATCCATCTTGTTTTGTTGTAAATACAGCCCCCCTAACCAATAGTGTGCATTAGCAGTATAAGACCCGGCAGGGTAGTGTTCCACAAATGTTTGGAAGGCCGTGGTGGCATCTGCATTATTTTTTTGCATTAATAAATTAAAAGCGGCTTTGTAATCAGCAGCTTCTTGGGGTGGAGCGGCAGGCGCGATGTTTTGGGTGACATTGGCTTCTGCAGAAGCAATAGGGTTAGAGGCGGCGTCTGTGCTGTTAGCATCGGATGCTGAGGGAGCCGCGACGTCACTGGTATTAGCTGAACTTTCAGCCGAAGGTATTGATGCTGAAGTCTTTCCTGAATCGATTTGGCCAGATTTTTGCGCTAACATTTGTATGGTATGCGCTTGCACCTCCAGCTCACCATTTAATTGCTGGACTTGTTGTTGCAAGCTGTCAATTTTGCCTGGCAGATTCATTTGGGTGAGATTGGCCATTTGCTGTTCTAAAACGTTGAGGCGATCTTGGACTGATAAATTGGCTGTGTTAGTGGGCGCTGCGACGGGAGGTTGGTCGGAGGTTTCTGGGGGAAGCGTTGAAACGACTCCAGCATTATCTTGATTTAAGTCGATAACGGGAACTTCTTTGGCATAAGCTAAAGATAGGCCGTTAGCTAAAGCAAAACTTAAAAGAGATAATTTAAATTTCATAATCATCCAGCCTTGAAGGTGTCATAATTTAAATTCCAGGACAAACTTTTAAGCGGGCAAGCTGCCCGCGCTCCCAGGCTCGAACCATCATTCGCAAAGAGCCATTAATCAGCTATGTGAAGTTTTCGTTTTTTATTCAACAGTCTCTACACACGCTTAGCTTTGGATACTGCATTCTCAATGTTAGCTCGAGCCTGGGAGCGCGGGCAGCTTGCCCGCATAAAAACTTGAGATCCACTATTTCCCAATAATATCCACACGGCGATTGCATTGATAATCGCTTTCAGAAGACCCAAAGGCAATCGGTTTTTCTGCACCATTGCTATCCGTGTTGACTTGGCTGGCACCCGCTTGTTCTAAAACAGAAGCCACAGCTTTGGCGCGTCTCCAACCTAAAGCGATATTATACTCACGGCTGCCACGCGAGTCGGTATTTCCAACCACTTTAACAGCGGAATGACTACCCGCCAAGTTTTGCCCAATAGACTGCATACGGCTCACATCTTGACCGTTCACTTGGTAGCTGTCGAAGTCAAAATAGTAAGATTGGGTATTAGCGCCCGCTGTTTGCGGCACTTGGCAATTGGCGCCGCCTTCAAAACCACTGCCAGAACCTACCCCTTGCGCATAAGCGCCTTCACCATTCGCACCGCCCATACCCCCATCTGCAATGCCAGCTCCGCGATGATGACGGTGGGAAGAGCAAGCTGTTAAGCCCACAGCCACGGCAGTGACCAGAATAATTTTCACGCTTGTTTTCATGTTTTTTCCTCTGTATGACTAATTCGTTAAAGGACCCCAAGCAGGTTCGCGCACTTCACCGTCGCGACCTGGCAGCACAATTTTAACGCGCCCATCGGTGGAGGTCATTCCTAACACCCCTCGACCACCTGCTTGCGTCGCATAGATCACCATTTTACCGTTAGGGGCTATGCTGGGGGATTGCGCATCACCTGACTGGGTGAGTAAGGTATAAGTGCCACTGCTTAAATCCTGTACCGCAATGTTAAACTGATTGTTATTCCCATTCAATACCGCTAAAACTTTTCCATCTGGAGATAATGAAGCGCTGGCATTGTAACTGCCTGAAAAAGTCACGCGCTGGGTATTGCCGCCGCTTATTGTACTGCGATAAATTTGGGGTTGACCGCCTCGGCTTGAGGTAAAGTAAATCGAACGTCCATCTGCAGACCAAACGGGCTCGGTATCAATGGAGTCACCTTGCGTCACTTGCGTGACCTGCTGTGAGCCGACATTCATTACGAAAATTTTGGGGGCTCCTGTACGAGTGAGCACCACTGCTAATTTACGACTGTCAGGCGACCACGCCGGCGCGCTGTTCAATCCTGGAAAATTACTCACTAATTGGCGCTGACCTGTTGCCACATCCTGCACATATATCGTCGTTCTGCCTTGTTCGAAAGAAACATAAGCAATTTTTTGACCATCTGGAGACCAAGCGGGGGACATGATCGGCTGACCGGAAGTGAGTAACGGTTTAGGATTATAGCCATCCATATCAGCAACTTCTAAGGTATAACGACTGTTTTGCGCAGATTGCTGTGCGACCACGTAGGCAATGCGCGTCGAAAATACGCCTTTATCACCGGTCAGATTTTCATACACTAAATCGCTGATATGGTGGGCGACTGCGCGGAGTTGATTCGCGTCGACGGTAAAATTGCGGCTTAATAACACAGCGTTTTGCCAAGCGGGGCCTGAGGTTTTTTTACTTTGTGTATTGGCGTAAGGATTTAATAATTGAAATTGAATTTGATAACGTCCGCCGCCTGCGGGTTTAACACTGCCAACGACCATATCATTGACATTTTGTTGCGCCCAATACGCGAAATCGGTATTGGCTGCGCTGTCTGGCACATTGGAAGCCCCTTCCCCTGATACTCGAAATCGCCCACTGTTTTGTAGATCATTATGAATGACGCCCGCAATTTTATCTGGAGCGGAAGCATCCGATGACTGGCCTGCAAAGGGTAATACCGCGACAGGAATGGCGCCTTGTACCCCTTGCGTTAATTGCAAGTCTATGACTGCGTAAGCACTTTGTGTTAATACTAAAGCGAATGCTAAACAATATTTCATCAATCGAAACATATTTTCTCCTTCTTAGATTGCTACACATTCGGCTGCTATCAAGGCAGGTATCATTTAAGACACGCCGTAAATACATCCCTGTAGGCTTCTCTTTTTCATCCATGAAAAAAAGAGTCTTAAATGATACCTGCCTTGATAGCAGCCTTACTTAGTGCTGAATAATTACTCTCATTGAATATCCCGGGGCGAAACGGTTAAACGCATCTCACGAAATTGTGTCGCTAAATCAGCATCTGTCGGAATCGGTAACGGAGAGGCTTTAAACACCGCAGTACGCGCTGAGTTGTCTAAGCCCGCGTCTCCACTGCTGCGCGAGATTTGCACATTTAACACTGCACCCGTAGCGTTGACTTGAATGGTTAATTCACAGCTTAAATCGGGATTGGAGCCACCTGGTACTAACCAATTTTGGCTAATCGCGTGTTCGATGAGCGCTTTATATTTCGCAATTTCCGATTGTTGTTCCTGGGTGCGCGCCGCTTGTAAATCTTTTTGTTCGGCGGCCATTTGCGCATCCATGTCTTTTTGTTGGGCGATTTTGAGTTGTTCGGCCGCTTTTTTTTGCTTATCAACCGCTTGAGTTTTAACGGGTTTGGGTGTTTCTGTTTTATCGGGTTTAGCAGCCTCGGCTTTTTGTGCTTCTGCTTTGGCGGCGCTGGCTTTTTCAGCGGCTGCTTTTGCATCAGCAGCCTTTTGAGCGGCGGCCTTTTCAGCAGCTGCCTTCTCAACAGCAGCTTTTGCCGCAGCTTGTTTCGCTTGAAGTAAAGCTTTCTGTTGCGCTAATTTTTCAGCTTGTTGTTGTAACAGAGCCTGTTCTTTGCGTTTAATTGCGTCAGCTTTGGCTTTAGCAATGGCAGCTTGTCTGGCTTGTTCCGCTTCTTGTTCACGACGTTTTTCTGCTTGCGCTGCTTCGAGTTGCGCAGGGCTTACAGCGACCGCTTTAATGATATCGACAGGCGGCTGCAGGGTTTCTTGATGCAGCGCAGGATGTTGCAGCCGCAGAAAAAACAACATGAGCAACAATACATGCAGTCCTACCGCCAACATAACAGGAATTTGATAATTTCTGTTCATAGTAGTTAGGAATTTTGAGGGGGCGGAACTGTCACTAAACCCACACTGGGCGCGCCCGCTTGTTGCAACAGGACCATCGCCGCAACCACTTTACCATAATTCACGGTTTGATCGCCTTTCACTAAAATTTGTCGGGACGAGTCGGATTGTTTTAATAGATTAGACACTTCACCCATTAAAGCGGTGGCATCAATGGGTTGATCGGGCGTTGCAGAAACATTTAAAAAGTATTGTCCTTGTGCGTCGACGCTGACAATAATCGGTTCTTGTTGTTTTTTGTCGATAGGTTGGGCGCTGGCTTGCGGCAGATCCACATTGACACCTTGCGACAGCAAAGGCGTGGTGATCATAAAAATAACGAGCAGCACCAACATAATATCAATGTAAGGCACGACATTGATTTCTGCCATAGGAGAGCGACGATTTTTCCGTTTTTTCATGACTTGATCTATATATAAAATTTGATTTGCCGCACTACGTGTAGGCTTGGGGTAGTACTCCCATGAGATCCCGCTAACAAGTAGGCGGGACGTCGAGGTAGAAAGTGAGTATAACAAAAAGCAAAAATAACTTCCATTTCGATTCGTATTATTTTACGATTGTACTCGCTATTTTATTCATTAAAGGGGTAAACAAATGTTAAAAGGAAATCTAAAACTGATATTAGCGGCGGCCGGCTCGAGCCTGGCTTTTTTCACATTGTCCGCCTGTACGAATGCCTTTCCGGCACAAGTGCCTCCTCCTGGGCAAGTCCATACTGCAGCACCCGCAACGCCTGCGCCCGCTTACTTTGTTCCTGCTAGCCAAGTGACACCAGCAGAGGAAGCAAAATTAGCTAAAATCACCGGCACCCAGACCCACTAAGGAAACATGGCTATTCATGCAATGAACACTCTCGATAGGATAACGGGTGGAGAATTGACGCTCGGTAAAGCAATTAGAGCTATCAGGTTGGGAGAAGATATTAAACAAAGCGATTTCGCGAAGATGATTCATGTCACACAATCTTATTTAAGTGATCTTGAAAATGATCGCAAAGAAGTTAGTCCTCAGAAGGCTGCAGAAATTGCTAGAATCCTAGGATACTCAGAAAAACAGTTTATCCGTTTAGCGGTGCAAGATGGTTTACGGCGCAAAGGCTTTCACTATGAGATTGAGGTACGTGATGCGGCTTAAGCTCTGTCTATCCTAAATCTGTTACGAATTGTACATTTCAACAATTTGAGCATCTAATAGGGCTTGAGCATTGTGCTTTGCTTTGTCATTACGTTTTTGTTCGAGTTTGGCTAAATAATCTGCTGTTACGCCTCCGGTTACATACTCACCCGTAAAGACCGAATCTTCAAACCGTGTGATCGTCGGGTTGCCTTCCTGAGCGGCTTCATATAATGCGCTCAAGGATTGGAAGATCAGCCAATCTGCGCCGATTGATTGGGTGATTTCTTGGACGCTGCGACCATGTGCAATTAATTCGCTGGCTACGGGCATATCGATACCGTAGACATTCGGATAACGCACTTCTGGCGCTGCAGAAGCGAAATACACTTTACGGGCGCCCGCATCTCTGGCCATTTGAATAATTTCTTTGGAGGTGGTGCCCCTGACGATGGAATCATCCACCAATAACACATTTTTGCCTTGAAATTCGAGGCCAATGGCATTTAATTTTTGTTTGACGGATTTACGTCGCGCAGTTTGGCCGGGCATAATAAACGTTCGACCGATGTAACGGTTTTTCACAAAGCCTTCGCTGTATTTGACTCTCAATGCTTGTGCCAAGGCTAAAGCGGCGCTGCGGCTCGTGTCGGGGATGGGGATGACGACATCAATATCATGCTCTGGAAACTGTTTTAAAATTTGTTCGGCTAATTTTTGTCCTAATGAAACCCGGAATTTATAGACCAAAATTTTATCAATTAACGAGTCTGGCCGGGCGAGATACACATATTCAAATAAACACGGTGACAGTTGTGCAGAAGTTGCACATTGCTCTTGGAATATCTCTCCGTTTTTAGTGATATAGATGGCTTCGCCAGGAGCGACATCGCGCTCCAACTGATAGCCTATTGCATCTAATGCCACACTTTCTGAGGCAACCATGTGGTCTTTGCCTTGGGTATGCGGGCGGGTACCATACACTAGAGGGCGAATGCCATGCGGGTCTCGAAAAGCGACTAATCCATGGCCCGCAATTAAAATCACCACCGCGTAAGCACCTGAACAGCGCTGATGCACTCTGCGAACGGCTTGAAAGATATCTTGCGGGGAGGGTGTCTGGCTGGCAGATAGCTGTAATTCGTGCGCAAAAATATTTAACAGAACTTCTGAATCGGAATCTGTATTTAAATGACGTCGATCGAGATTGATTAGATCTTGACGCAACGCATCTGCATTGGTCAGATTGCCATTATGCGCGATACTGAGCCCGTAGGGGGAGTTGACGTAAAGGGGTTGGGCTTCGGCGGCGCTGGCGGAGCCGGCGGTGGGATAGCGGACATGGCCAATCCCCATATTGCCCTTTAAACGTAACATGTGGTTCTGCTCTCACCGCATCGCGTACTAGGCCATTGGCTTTGCGCAGAAACACGCGGGATCCATCACAGGTTAATATCCCAGCGGCATCTTGACCTCGATGTTGCAATAACGTTAATGCTTCATAAATATCTTGGTTAACCGGAGAGCTCGCAACAACGCCTACAATACCACACATGAATCACCTATAAATTTTGGTAAACTTTCTAACAGTATCCATTTAGCACATTCTAAGGGAAGCTCGATCTCTAAAATAGGCAGGAGGCGTCGTCCTCGCAGGATGCGGGGATCCAGTCTGCAGGAAGCAAAACTTTACATCCTTGTAAACTGGATCCCGGCATCCATGCCGGGACGACGCCTCCTCTTGAGTGCCTCCTCAAGAGAACTGAGCTTGCCTTAGAAAGTGCTGAATGTTTATTTCTAATTTAAGTGCTGAGTTACAAATTTTGAAGTGTTTGACTGACTTCCGTTGGCAATTTTACTTTAGTTTGATTTTGAAATTTCTGAATCTCACTGGGCACTAAACTGCGTATCCATTCGACCAAGCCTTGAAATTGCGGGATTAATTGGGATTCGTTCCACAGTGCATTATCAGAGGCTGCTGTCATTTCAGCCGCTAATATCAAGACAGCCACGAGTAGTATACCTCTTGCCACACCAAACATGAGACCCAATAAACGGTCTGTGCCGGATAACCCGGTTTTATACAACATGCCGCTCAAGATAAAATTGAAGATCGCGCCTAGAATCACGATCACCAAGAATATGAGCAGAAAGGCGAGTGGACCACGAATATGCGCGGATTCTACACCCGACAAAAACCGTGCCGCCGCCCAATTATAATAACGAAACGCCATCCACAGCGCGAAAATCCACACTAATAGCGATAACGCTTCGCGCACAAAACCTCGAATGAGGCTGACCAAAGCCGATAAGAGAATGATACCTAATATTGCGAAATCAATCCAGTTTAGACTGTGCCAATTCATAAAAACCCCTTAAAAATTTGCCTTAACAATCATTCCCTTCGTTTCGAATACTCTATTCAATTTTTGCAATAATACTTCCGCCTCAGATCGACGTAATTGTGGGCCGACTAAAACACGCACCCAATCGCCATGCGACGTTTTTGTGGTATGAATATAAGCAGGATATCCTTGCGCTTGTATTTTTTTCATTAAACGCTCGGCGTTGGCTTTGGTCGTGAAGCTACCGAGTTGTACGGCAAAGGCTTGTGGTGCAGTACTAGGTTGAGTGGCTTTAGGAATTTCGCTAGGATTGACGATGGCTGCTGAGGGCGGTATTTCTGCATTCATCGGTGCAGCATTTGCAGCCATTTCAGGCGCTGAGGGGGCGTTTGCTTGAGGGGCTGCCGCAGGCTCTGACGGTGTTGCTGCAGAGACTGAGGCAATTTCTACACTGGCAGAATCTATGGTTTGGATCTGGGTTGTCGCTAGGGTATCCGGTGTTGGTGCGGCGTCTGTGTTGGAAGCCGCGGCAGTCATTGTGGGGGTGGTGACATCTTTCCCCGGTAAGGCTTCTAACAAGTCTTTGGGTTTGGGAGGAGGTTCGGGAACATGAGCGGACAGCTGCAACTCATTGCCAGGTGTCATATGATTAAAAAATGAGGGGATTAAAATTAACCCTAAGGCTAATAATAGTCCGACGCCTACAATCCGCTTTTTCAATTTTATATCCACAAGTTTACTCTCTCAAACGACTTAAAATTGGGCCGACGGTATGGAAAGAACCGAACACGATGATTCTATCCGTGGGCCCACAGTTCGCAACCGCCTGGTCAAACGCGGTCAATACCGATTCATACTGATCATAATGGTTAACGCCTAAAGACGATAGTTGTGTCGCTAATGCAATAGCCTTCGCCCCTCGACTTTCAGGTAGCGTCGATAAGAACCAGGCATCAACGACAGATAACAGGGGCTTCAATGTCCCCGCAATATCTTTATCCGCCAACATCCCTACCACCGCCAGGGTCTTACCTGTGATTGGGGTAGATTGTAATCGCTCTGCCAATAAAATGGTAGCTGCGGGATTATGAGCCACATCCAAAATGATTGAACGGGGTTGGGTGAAGCATTGAAAGCGTCCGGGCAGGTAAGCCTCGCGCAAGCCTTGCTGCAGCGCGGCATATTCAATGTTTAAGCGTGGCTTTAAGCAAGTGAGCGCCATTAAAGCGGTGGCTGCATTCATAATGTGCAATTGGGGTAAGGGTAAATTGTCCCATTGTTCTGTGTGGGTCTGCCAATTCCAGCTTGTGGCATTTTTATGCCAAGTAAAATCTCGATTGGCTACAAATAATTGAGCCTGAATCTGCTGGGCGTATTGCAATAAGGTGGCGGGCGGATCTGGATCTCCGCAAATCGCCGGTTTATCCGGACGGAATATGCCGGCTTTTTCGTAGGCGATGGCTTCGCGGGTGTCACCTAACCAGGCCATGTGGTCTAATGCGATACTGGTTACGATTGATAGATCGGGTTCAACAATATTGACAGCATCTAATCGGCCACCCAATCCCACTTCTAAAATCAGCGCGTCTAAAGGCTGTTGCCGAAATATTTGCAGAGCAGCTAAGGTGGTAAATTCAAAATAGGTGAGAGGAATATTATCGCGAGCGTGTTCAACGACTTGAAAGGCCTCTAATAAGCTCGCCTCTGACACGGGCTGGCTTTGTAAAGCAATGCGTTCTTGGAATTGGATCAGATGGGGAGAGGTATAAGTGCCGACGCGATAGCCTTGCGCTTGTAGAATGGCAGTTAAGAAGGCAGCACAAGAACCTTTGCCATTGGTGCCCCCTATTGTCACGACCGGGCAGTTAAAGTGGCGCAGCTGCAATCTATCTGCAACCTGGCTGACCCGCTCCAAACCTAACGCCATAGTTTGGGGGTGCAAGGTTTCAATATAAGCCAGCCCCTGCGGTAAGGTCTTAAACTGCGCCATTAAACAGCCGCAGGGCTGGGAAGTTTTTGGAGTTTTGCCAACAGTTCGGCGACCTTGTTACGCATGTTGCGACGATCGACAATCATATCAATGGCGCCATGCTCTAACAAAAACTCACTGCGCTGGAAGCCTTCGGGTAGGCTTTGACGCACGGTTTGCTCAATCACACGTGGCCCTGCGAACCCAATTAAGGCGCGAGGTTCTGCAATGATAATGTCGCCTAACATGGCTAAGCTGGCGCTTACACCGCCCATGGTAGGATCCGCCAATACCGAAATATAAGGAATTTTGCGCGCTGCCAATTCCGCTAAGGCTGCGCTGGTTTTAGCCATTTGGAATAACGAGGCTAATCCTTCTTGCATGCGGGCGCCGCCGCTGGCAGAGAAACAGATGAAAGGAATTTCTTCTTTGAGGCTCTTTTCCACACCACGCACGAACCGCTCGCCTACGACCGTGCCCATGGATCCGCCAATAAAATTAAAATCGAACGCCGCGGCCACCACCGGCATGCCATTGAGTAACCCTTGCATGACGACTAACGCGTCTTTTTCTTGGGTATCTTTTTGGGCAGCAAGTAAGCGCTCTCTATATTTACGCGTATCGCGAAAATTGAGGAAATCGACAGGCTCCACTTCATCAGCAATCTCGATGCGCTCTTCCACGTCTAGAAAATATTCCAGGCGCGTGCGAGCGCTCAAGCGCTGATGAAATTCGCACTTAGGGCAGACTTGTAAGTTCCGTTGCAGCTCCAATAAATACAACATGGCGCCGCATTCGGGACATTTACTCCAGATACCCTCAGGAACGCCCTTTTTTTGGGCGGTTTCAACTTTAGAGGGAAAGAGCTTTTTAAACCAACTCATAAATAATCTTAATTAACGCTAATTAAATGCACTTTAAAAATTAAAGTTTCATCAGGACCAATTAAACCGCCTGCACCCGTTTTGCCATAGGCTAAGTTGGATGGGATATATAACATCCAGGTGGCGCCAGTGTTCATCAACTGTAAGGCTTCTTGCCAGCCAGCGATGACGCCATTGACAGGGAAAGTGGCGGGTTGACCGCGCTTGTAGGAGCTATCGAACACAGTGCCATTTAACAGCTTGCCTTCGTAGTCTACCGTGACGGTATCGCGCGGACCGGGTTTTTTACCTTCGCCTGGGGTGATGACTTCATATTGTAAACCACTGGGTAAGGTGACCACACCCGGTTTTTTTTCATTTTCTTGCATAAAGGATTCCTTTGTCTGTGCGGTATTGGGGGTGGTTTGGGCCATAGCGATGCTATGGGGCTGAGCGACCCAGACTAAGCCTAACAAAATTCCTTGAACTAAAGATCGAATTTTCATCAACAACTCTCCTAGAAATGATCAAGCATTCTAGTGTAATTTCGCTAGAGTTACAAGGTGGGGAAGGGTTTCGGATATTCAACCCCCATCAAATATAACCCCTGAGGGGGTGCGGTAATCCCTCCCAATTTACGGTCTCTCCCCAGCAATACCGCTTTCGCCCAATCAGGTTCGCGGCGTTTCTTGCCAATTTCCAACAATACCCCAACAATATTTCTGACCATGTGATGTAAAAACGCATTGGCTTGGATATCGATTTTAATGATGTGATCGGTCTGGCTAATCGTGAGCCAATCCACCCGCCGAATGGGGCTGCGTGCTTGGCAGTCAGCACCGCGAAAGGCACTAAAATCATGTTCGCCGACTAAATCTTGTGCCGCCAGCTGCATTAAGGCGATATCCAATTCGAAATTGATCCAAGTCCAATATTGCCGGTAAAGCGCGGGGCGGATGGGATGACAGTAGAGCTGATAACAATAACGGCGTGACAGCGCTGAATAACGGGCATGAAATTCGGAATCCACGGGTATCGCCCAAGTGATACGCATATCCGCAGGCAAACAATGATTCACACCCGCTACCCAAGTGGCCGGTGTGCGATCGGCGACGGTATCAAAGTGGATGACTTGCCCCCAAGCATGGACACCTCGATCGGTTCGCCCAGCACAGACCGCTTCAACAGGATGATTGGCTATTTTGCTTAGGGCGTGTTCGAGTTGCACCTGCAGAGTGGGAAGGGTGGCATCCTGCTGCTTTTGCCAACCGTGGTAGTGACTGCCGTCGTATTCTAAGCCTAACGCCCAACGCATTTATGAATCGTCTTCTGCTAATTTTGCCTGTTCTAATAAAAGATCTGCTTCATTGCGTTCAGGTTCAGAACCTTCTTGAAAAACCCATTCTAAGGTTTCTTTAACCGCTTCATAATCCCCCATCTCCAAATAGGCTCTGGCGAGATCTAATTTGACTCTGACGGCTTCGTTATTTTCCATAAATTCAAACCCTTCTTCCGGGGGTGCAGCCGTTGTCCCTGTGGTGATTTTTTCAACTTTTTGTGCGTAATCCTCTTCACCTTCTACATAACTATCTTCGTCTTCATCCTCGTCTTCCTCTTCAACTTCAACTTCTTCCGCTACGACTTCAGGTGTGGCAATGGCTGCGGGTCTCTCTTCCTCTGGCTCGGGTTCTGGCGCTGTTTCTTCTAAGGGTAAAGGGAACGCCGGTGGCGGCAATTCGAGCTCATCCTCTTCATCTGGAGCTTTTTCAGCAGGGGGTAGTGGCCGCAAGGTGGTCTTTTTGCTCGGCCAGAGAAATAAGCCTAACAGCAATAGCACACTTAAGATCATTAAGCCGATACCCGCGATGAGTAACATACCAAAATTATTCCACCGTTTTGAGGGTGCGGACGGAGGGGGTGCGGGTTGTTTTAACGCTTCAGACAATACGGAAGCTTCTGTTGCAACACGGTTAGGGCTGTTCATCGACACCGTCTGAGAAGGCGAGATGACGGTGTACTGTGGGGTGGGTAACATGGCAGGTGCAGCAACAGCCTGCAAGTATACAACCACTAAGAATGGAATCAACATTCCTTTGCAAAATAACGTGAATCGTCTACGTTTCATCCTTCACACCTATCACATTGATGACTAAGGCCTTTCAATTTCAACCCCAATACAGCGACCGCTTTGGTTTAAACTCTGTTTAGAGAGGCGAAGCCGCACGCGTCGATCTCCAAACTCCGTTACTATTTTTTGTGCTAAATAATCGGCTAAGGATTCGAGTAAAAAGAAGGTGGTTTCTCGACTCCATGCGGCTAAACACTGCGCAATATAGTCATAATCTAACGTTTCAGATAACGCATCGGTTAAAGCCGCTTTGCGGGCATTTATACTGATTTCAATATCCACATTTAAGACTTGTGGAGCCAAACGTTCTTCGGGATAAACCCCCACCATCGCTTCGAGTTGTAAACCTTTTAAGAACAGTTTATCCATGCGCGCCTAAAATCGGAATAACATCAACAAGGCCATGACGACCATCGCCACATCTTCCAATAACGTGATGGCGGTCATGGGCACATTCAACACCGTACCCAAACAGGCGCAACGAAAGTTTTGTCTTTTCATCAGTGCATTGATCACGCCAACACTGGAAAAGCCCATCACGAGAATGGTAACAATATTGGTCAAAATCGGGGCAACGCGGGCGACATATGCTAACCCGAGTAATAATTCTATGAACGGATAAATATACCCGTATGCTATATAACGTTTGGCCAATAAATCGTAGGTCGCATAGGCGCGCGCAAAACCGGGCAGGTCTAAAAATTTAAATCCAGAGAACACCAAGAAAAACCCTGCCATAAAATCTTGCATCCAGCCGCCCCAGGTGATGCCAGCTGACCACCAATTCGCAACGAGCGCGACGAGAAAGATGTAAAATATAATCAGAAAAAGCGGATACCAGGTTTTAAATCCCGGTTTAAATTCTTCCATTAATTTCATGATTTTCCCCTTTTGAGCATTAAACAACAGCTTTCCGGAATGCGGGCTCCAGATCACTTTTTCAGCAATAGCTCACTACGCTGCCCCTTCGTTGCGCTTTATTTGCGAGCCTTAAACAACTTCGAGCCTAGAATCAGCCGTATTATATACAGATTTCATTTGAGCTGATACAATTTTTACTCATCCCTTATCCCTTGAGTCAATATGGCAAACGTACACTTTAAACGATTAGTGATGGGTATCGTTGCCTGTACCATCCTGTCTTTGCCTATTTTAGGGAATGCGGCTAACAACGATAACGTATTTAAGCCTCCAACTATACCGCTTCGCGTTCCGATCAGAACAATTTCACCTTGCGAAAACCCGGTATTGACCTTAAAAGATGCGATCTACTTAGCGATGCGCCATAATCCTTCCATTCAAAATGCTGAACTGCAGCGCGTGATTGATAAATTTTCTTTGATTGTGACGAAAAATCAATATTATCCACAATTGAGTCTAACCGCGCAGGCCCTGTTCCAAAATGGTTCGCCACCCACCTACAGTGCGGCACCCCTAATCAATTATTTGTCCCCCATAGGCACACAAGTTACCACGGGATTGACGCAAACCACCACACCAGGCACCGAGGCCGCCATTTCGACAACAGGGAATCTTACCATTTCGCAACCTTTGCTCAGAGGCTTTGGTCGAAAAATCACTTTAGCCAGTTTATATACGGCGCAAGATAGCGAAAAAATCAATCAAATAACTTTTAAAAGTAATGTGATAGCTCAAGTGATCAGCGTCATCAGCGCTTATTATCAATTGGTGCAAGCGTATAATAATTTATCCGTTAATCAATTGGCTTTAAAAGATGAAACCACTACGTTACAACAAACACAGGCGAAGGTGAATGTCGGAAAGGCAGCGCCTACTGAACAAATTCAACAAGAGCTCAACATTGCCAATAGTCAATTGTCAATCAGTCAAACGCGAAATGCGATTCAACAAAGTCGCCTTAATTTGCTCAATTTGCTGGGTTTAGCGCCTGACACACCGATTCGAATTGAGCAAAAAATTTATTATACCCCGACACAAAATTTAAGCTTGGACAAAAGTATTGAAATTGCTTTAGCACATAATTTAGATTATCAAACGGCACTCATCAATTATAAAATTATTCAGCGCAATTTGATGCTCGCTGAGGATGAACAGAAATGGCAATTAAATGCCGTGTTTAATTTACTGCAAACCATTGGAAACAACGGTGATGCGACCTTAAACAGTCGTAATTTTTCGCTTAATTTAGATGTTCCGATTCATGATGTGTCGCGACAACAAATCTTGGTGAATGCAAAAATTGCTTTGGATCAAGCGCGGATTAATTTGGCGCAACAGAAATATCAATTGATCGCCAATGTCACCAATGCTTATAATAATATGGTGTCTAATAAACAACAAATCCAAATTTCCGGCAAAACAGTTCAATTGGCTGAGCAAAGTGTGGCGGTCGCAAAACTGAAATATCGGTATGGAAAAACCACCAGTTTTGAATTAACTTCACTGCAGAGCGCGCTGACTAATGCACAAATTGGTTATATCAGCCAACAAATTCAATATATCAATGCAACTGAAGGATTTTATCAGCTGTTGGGGACTACGTTGGAGCGGTGGGGGATTTGTTTGACGTATTAGGGCTTACCCCCTCATCCGCCCTATCGGGCACCTTCTCCCACAAGGGGAGAAGGAAACAGCTCGCCACTTAAATCTTCGTAGAATCGTAACAACATGGAAGTATTTACAGCGTCCCAACCGGCGACACCATGGCCGCTAAGGGCCTAAGTTGTGTCTACTCGTATTATTTAAATTCTATGAGCAAATTTATGCATAAGAAATTAAAATGGATTTTAGTGATGACACTGGGCGTATTAAATTCGTTGGTGTTGTCTTTGTCCGCTTCAGCATCCCCACACTTTCCTGCAGGAGCAAATCAAGTGGAAATTCCAGATCAACCTGGCGTTCGAAAAGAACTGTTAGCCAATATTGCCCCTTTAGTGCAACACTCTATCGCGGAAGGTTATTATCCGGGGGCTGTGATTCTCGCAGCACATAAAGGCAATATCATTTACAAAGGGGTTTTTGGGAGCAGTCGCGTTGAGCCTAACCAAGCGCCCATGCAATTTGAGACCATTTTTGATATCGCTTCTTTGACGAAAGTGATCGTCACTACTACGGCTATCATGCAATTAATGGAAGCCGGCAAATTGGATTTAGATGCGCGCGTGGCGGAATACTGGCCGGCGTTTGCCCAAAGTGGCAAAGGCGCTGTGACGATTCGTGAGTTGTTGACGCATACGTCAGGATTTGCGCCTGATCTAGACCCTTGGAAACCGCCCACTGATGCAGCAGCGCGCTATAAAACCGGATTAACCCAAGTGGAAACCGCTACATTAGTCGCTGCGCCAGGTAAAGTGTTTACGTATAGTGATATTAATTTTATAACTTTGGGGCATTTGGTCGAAATTATTTCAGGCCAACCCTTAGCAGACTATGCTAAACAACATATTTTCCAGCCGCTGAATTTAAGCACCATGACGTTTAATCCTCCCAGCTCACTGCGAGAGCAAATTGCGCCGACCAGCTCACCTGAAGATCAGCAAATGCGTTGGGGGACGGTGAACGATCCCACCACAGAACGGATGGGAGGTGTCAGCGGTGTTGCAGGCTTATTTTCTAATGCCCACGATTTAGGGATATTTTTACAATGTTTATTAAACGGTGGGCGAATTGACGCGCAATATTATTTATTAGGACCTCTGACGGTTTTAAAAATGAGTACGCCACAAACGCCTTTAGGGATGTTAGAAACCAGAGGATTAGGGTGGGATATTGATTCGGTGTTTGCCAGCCGGGGCGTATTGCTTTCCAATCGTTCCTATGGACACACTGGCTGGACAGGGGTCTCAGTTTGGCTTGACCCAGCGACACAAACGTGGGTGATGATTTTAACCAGTCGCAGTCACCCGACTTTGCCGCAGAAAAATCAATTGATTCGAGATCGTCGCGCGATTGCAGATATTATCGCCGGGAGTTTGACGGATGTGGCGGTGACAGGCATTTCCAATACGAGTGAGGGGGAGTTGCATTCTGCTTATACGAAGTTTGCTAAGCCGACGCAATAACCTTGTATGGTCCCCCTCATCCGCCTATCGGCACCTTCTCCCACAAAAAGGGGAGAAGGAACCACATCAAATTTTAAGAGAATTCTCTCACTCAGGCGTTTTTTTCTTACACCTGGCTCAGCAGCTGCTCTTTCAATAAAACATCGGATGTGCCACCCTCCACAAAAGTTTGTGGTGAAACCATCGTCAACACGGCTTTGTCTGTAAATTCTTGTAAGGTTAAAGAACCACAATTAATCATGGTGCTTTTTAATTTTGATAAAGTAATGGGCAACGTTTCAGCCACAGTGCCTGTATAAGGCACAAAAGCATCAACCCCTTCTTCAAATTGCAACATCGAAGAACTCCCCGCCCCTTTATCCGAATAACGCTGCCAATTTTTAGCGCGATGCGAACCTTCACCCCAATAGGCTTTGTAGGTTTTTCCTCGAACATTCACTTTAGTGGACGCGCTTTCCTCTAAAGCCGCAAAATAGCGACCCATCATCACAAAGTCGGCGCCCAAGGCAAGCGCAATAATAATTTGTGTATCATTGGCTAATCCACCATCGGAACACACAGGAACATACATCCCAGTTTCTTCATAATATTGATTTCTGGCCTGTACCACATCCATCAAGGCGGAAGCCTGACCTCGCCCAATGCCTTTTTGTTCACGCGTCACACAAATCGATCCGCCGCCGATACCCACTTTAACAAAATCTGCCCCACATTCTTTGACCAAATATCGAAAACCTTCAGCATTGACGACATTCCCGCCACCCACAACAATCGCATTGCCATAGTGCGC
The DNA here is from genome assembly GCA_047601185.1 of Gammaproteobacteria bacterium. Taxonomy (GTDB): domain Bacteria; phylum Pseudomonadota; class Gammaproteobacteria; order JAURND01; family JAURND01; genus JASGJS01. Next base: position 593,924 of record JASGJS010000001.1, read on the forward strand.
TCTAATCCAATCAAAACCGGCTTTCTGATATTCAGAATAACCATCTGAAGAGTCAAAAAATAAACAATCCGCTTTCGCTTCGATCAATTGCGGCACTCTGAGTTGATAATCATGGGTATTAATCGCAGCTGAAACCATTAAGCTGCTATTAGTATCGAGTAACTGCAAAGGAAATTCATTTAAACTGAAAGCATCACGTCTAAATACTAATGAATCTAAGCCATTATTTTCGGTGAGGATGGGAATACAGCGTTGATTGCAGCCTCGCAGTAAGGCAATGGCTTTGTCTAAGCTAATACCGACTGAAGCTGATTGCATTTGATTTTTACTGACCATTAAGTCTGCAACAGATTTATCATTAGATTCGCCTGGCCAAATGTCTTTAGCAAAGACTAAGCCCAAAAAATTTCCTGTTGCGGAACCATCTTCGGTCACAGCGATAGTGGTATGACCTGTCGTGCGTACCAATGCCCGAATTTGCGCTAAATTACCTTCAGGTGAAACGTTGGCCTTACTTTTTACAAAACCCGCTTTAAATTTTTTCACGTTTTGTATCATAGCCACTTGTTCGTCAGGGAGCTGCGAGCAGTGAATGGAGGCGAGCCCACCATGCAGCGCTAAAGCAATCGCTAAATTAGAACAAGATACTGCTTGCATCGCTGAGGAAACAATTGGAACGTTTAAATAAAGCGAGGATGCTTGACCGCGACTGAATTTACCTAATGGGGTTTTAAGGGAGACCTTATCAATTGTGTGCGCTTTTTGCGTTAATTGCGGCAGAATCAAAAATTCAGAAAAAGTGCGGCTAATATCATCAAGAATTCTCATAATTTTATGACCAATAGTGGAGAAGGAAGAGTCAGCCGATAAGCCGGGTTCTGTCGTGGACAATCATCTATCTGGGATGTGTGTCACCACACACCTCTAGCAACCTACCCGGGTTCAAGCGTGGGCCACGCTTATTTCTAAAAGAAATGTGAACCCCTATTTGGTCTTGCTCCAGGCGGGGTTTGCCATGCCACGTATGTTACCATACGCGCGGTGTGCTCTTACCACACCATTTCACCCTTACCTTGTTGCCAAGGCGGTATTTTTTCTGTTGCACTTTCCGTAAACTCACGTTTCCCAGGAATTACCTGGCGCCTTACCCTGTGGAGCCCGGACTTTCCTCTAAAATTTGCATTTTAGCGATTGCCTGGCTGACTCAAGCCTTTATTGTATCTGAATCAGCGACTTTATACCAGTTTCGCTATAAATTACCAGGGTATCGAGCGGCACATCCCAGGATTCTGCCTCAATCATCGGAACTTGTTGGAAGTCATAAGCCACACCGACCCGTTGCGGCTTGCGTTGATACGTGCAGGTATTAAGATAGGCTAACGTTCGGTCATAATATCCTTGACCTGAACCTAATCGATTACCCCGTGCATCAAAAGCGAGTAAAGGCATAAAAATCAGATCTAATTCAGCGGGTTGACGAAATGGTTTGGAACAAGGTTCGGGAATTTTATAGGGGTTAAGACAGAGCGCATCCCCTGGCTGATAGGGCGCAAATGATAAGATATTTTGCGAAGGATGACAGACGGGCAAATAACATTTTTTATGTCGTTGCGCGGCTTGCTGTATCAGCGGGTGTAAATTGATCTCTCCCCTGACTGCCCAATAGAAAGCGATGTGCTGACTTTGTTTAAACCACGACTGAGCTGCGATAAAGTGGCAAGCTTGCTCGGAGGCGCTGTGTTGTTGTGCGGGGGTTAACTGGCTGCGCTGCTGTTGCATGCTGAGCCGAAGGATTTGGCGTGTAGTGGGGATCATAAGTGCTCCGCGATACCGCTGTCAGAATTGTCATCTGAACCAGTGGGCTCAGGTGGGATTCTCCGGGCTGCTTCAGGCTTACCAAACGAGTGGTCATGCACAACGGCAGCACACAATCTGAATCCCTCTTAACGAATTATAGGTTCAAAAATTCTATCTAACTGGCAAATATCGCAGAGGCATGTTGATTATAGCATTTTTAAAATAAACATTCAGCATATTCACTACTCAGCCTTTAGAGCCTGAGATGTGCGGGTATTGGCTGATCAGGACGCCGTGAATACTTCCCTGTAGGCTTCCTATAAACATCCTTGTTTATAGAGACCTTCTCATCCAATACCCGCACATCTCAGGCTCTAAAGGCTTGTGCCAAGTCTTACTTAAGGAGTAAATAGTTACTTTTTAATCTGGCGTGACGAGAACATCATCTATTTTATCTTGAAGCTCATGAATACGCCGACTGATCGAATCCATGTAGACCGTGCCTTGTTTTTTTTGTACGAGTAAATCATGGGTGATATTGAGGGCGGCAATGATCGCTAAATTTTTTTCGCCAAAATTTTTACCAGATTGATTGAGGCGCCGCATTTTATCTTCCAGATATTCGGCTGACTCTCTGAGCTCTGAAATTTTTTCAGGTGGACATTTGACTTGATAGGTTTTGCCCAGAATACTCAGTGAAATAATGTTAATTGTCTCGCTCATGGATTTCTTCCTTTAATTGGGTGATAACTTTTTGGATCTTTATCACAGCCAGCTGATTCTTATCAGCCAGAGCGTCTTGCTCTTGTTTAAATTGCTCAAGCTTTAAAACTAAAACCTGATTTTCCTGTTTTAAATGCTTATAAGCTTCCAACAATTGCGCTATTTTATCATTTAAATTTTCTATTTCTTGTAACAACATAATCACTACACGTTTACTGCCAATAAATTACAACCTTACCAACATGAAGTTTTTCTTCACATGAGTAATTCCAAAAAAAGTGTCAACACTCAGCGCTTTCTAAGACAAGCTCAGTGCTCCTAAGAAGGCACTCAAGAGGAGGCGTCGTCCTCGCAGGATGCGGGGATCCAGTCTGCAGGAAAGCAAAACTTTACGTTCCTGTAGCCTGGATCCCGGCATCCATGCCGGGACGACGCCTCCTGCCCATTCTAAGCTCAAGCTTCCCTTAGGATGTACTGAATGGATACCAAAATGCTAAGAAACAAACTCTTTCATTTTCTTTAAGGGCCGAATCTTAATGACAGAACGCGCCGGTTTCGCTGCAAACATCATGGGTTCACCCGTAAATGGGTTAGTGCCACTACGTGCTTTGGTTGCAGGCTTTTGGATCACGCGACATTTAAACAACCCTAAAAAGTTAAATTCACCTGGGCCTTTTTTAACCAGGTGGGCTTCAAAAACATCACCTAATGCATCAAACACCGCTAAGATATCTTTGCGTGGTAGCTCAGTAACGTTGGTCAAATACTGAATAATTTGGCTTTTGGTTAAGGCTTCTTTTACCGTTAATTTTGTGGATGTTTTGGTTTTAGGTTTTGTTTTTGACTTAGTCATGGAAGACTTAGCGGTTTTTTTGGAAGGGGTTGATTTTTTTGCAACTTTCTTTTTGGGGGGTGCCATGAAAAATCCTCTTTAAAACTTAGGTTGAATCACCACACAATAGAATTTGTGTGACCTTGGCCATATGCCATCCGGGTGGGCCAGCCTGGCGTTAATTGATTGCGATGTATACTTTAAACTTTGCGATTTATTTTCACAAGTATTTTCTCGAAAGAAACGACATTGCCTCGAATAGCAACACTGTATTCAATAAAATAGTGTCAACACTCAGCACTTTCTAAGATAAGCTCAGTGCTCCTAGAAGGCACTCAAGAGGAGGCGTCGTCCCGGCATGGATGCCGGGATCCAGACTACAGGGATGTAAAGTTTTGCTTCCTGCAGACTGGATCCCCGCATCCTGCGAGGACGACGCCTCTTGCTTATTTCTAAGCTCAAGCTTCCCTTACGATGTGCTGAATGGATACAAAAATATTAAGTCGCTTTGAAGATTTACAAATTCGCCAACTATTGAAATGACTTGATTTTTTTCGCTTAAAACCCTAAAATCCAAGCTTTGTTCGCGCCATTTCCACAAATAAAATGAGTCAATGAAGGAGAGTACGAAACGTGATTTACAAATTTTTAAAGCCAGCGGATAAGGCTTTAACAGCGCTAGGGCGCTTCTTGTTAACCAAACCATTACTAGGGATTTTATTATTTTCGTCTATTCTTTCAGCTATTTTTTGGCACAATATTGTTAATTCGTTAGGTTTTGGTTCTTCTGTTCATGAAAATTGGGAAGATGAGTTTATTGTGCTTCCTCCTGCTGAAATGTTTACGCGTACCGCGAGCCATTTTTCTAATGCTGCAACTGTTCCCCCAACCAAACCCGTTGAAGTCGCTGTTGCTGCACCTGAAGCACCCGCTCAGCCAGAGGCTGCCGCGCCAGCACAAGAACCTGATCATTGGGAAATGTTCAGATTGCGTCCCGGCGATAATTTAGCCAAAGTTTTTAAAAAATATCACATAAGCGCCACAGATCTTCTGGCTTTATCGAAGCAAGCCGCGGCTAAACCATTACTTCATTTAATGCCTGGCCAAACGTTGCGGCTGTCCTTGAACAATCACAAATTGCAACAATTGGTTTATTTTATCGGTCCTCAAGATAAAGTGGTGGTCAATCGCTCTGGAGATGAGTTTCAAATTAAGCACGTCGATAGCAGTCAGGTTGAATTAGCCCAAGCCGCTGCGCCTGCTGCCACCCCTATGGTCACCCCCATCAAACCTGCGGTGACAACAAATTATATTGCCGGCAAAGTTCACAGAAATCTGGCCGTTGATGCCAAAAAATCAGGCTTATCTGCCCACGAAGCAAACCAGTTAGCACAATTATTTACTGGGCAAAAGGTGCATGCTGGCGACTCTTTTAATGTCTTATTGGATCATGCCAAAACTGCAACTTCGGCCATAGCCGTTGCCGTGTTGAATCAATCTGGCAAAACCACCGAATATATTCGTTATACCGACCCTAAAGGCCATACGGATTATTATTCTCCCAATGGCCAGAGCCTTCACAAGGGTATTTTGCGGGCTCCTTTGGCTTATAGCCATATCAGCTCTTATTTTTCTAAAAGCCGCTTTCAGCCTATTTTGCATTTTTTCCGTCCTCACTTAGGGGTGGATTATGCCGCGCCCACCGGCACCCCCATAAAAGCAGCGGGTGATGGAGTGATCGTACAAATGGAACGTCGCGGCGGTTACGGCAATTCAATTGAAATTAAACACGATTCGACTTACACCACTTTATATGCACATATGGCGCGGTATGCTGACGATATTCGTGTGGGCTCTACTGTTAAACAAGGCGATGTGATTGGTTATGTAGGCAGTACAGGGTTAGCCACTGGACCACATTTGCATTATGAAATACGTGTGCACAATTTGGCCATGAACCCCTTAACCGTGCAACTTCCCGAGGGGGCCTTGCCTGCTTCTTACCGTCCTCAATTTTTGGCTAAAGCCAAAGTTTTATTGGCACAATTGCGACTCAATGAGCAACGCGTGGCCACTCAGGATAAACATCCATCGCACCTTTCTGAAGAAACTTAGCTATTTTCACTACCCAAATTAGATTTGGCACTAGGCCCATAGAGGCTGTGGCGTCCCAACCAGCGACACCACAGCCTCTATGGGCCTAAGTTGTATCTACTATCCCCCTAAAAACTACCTTAATAATACTTTAAGCCATATTGGTGTATAATAGCCTTAATTCTGTAGAACCATTGAATTGAGGTGAGGCTATGCCTGATTTAAGCCTGGAAGGTACCCATAAATTTTGGCATCAATATGAAGATCCGATCATTTATCGCGTATTGACCTTTATGGAGGGCGTCGAGGATTGGACGCTCGACGGGCATCCCGAATTTGAAGCAGCTTTAGACAAGCTCAGTAAAGCCCTGGATGATATTGGAGGCATAGACCTCCAAAAAGAAGACGATTTTATCAGATTGGCGACTTATATTAAGGCCAGTCGCAATTTACGGTTATTGCAATGTTTAGACATTGCCCACCCTGGCGCTGCATCAAAATTGTTGATGCATGCAGAGCGAACCAGCTTTTCTGCTGACGACGTCTCGGGCCTGTTTTTACGCAGAAATATTGTATTTGAGCGCCTACGCTTGCTAACGCGAGTGTTTTCTCCCGAGCGATTAGCGATGGTGAGCAAATTATTGGAGGATAAAGAATGAGAGTATTCTTTTTGAGTGTATTATCACTATTTAGCGTCGCAGCTTATGCCAAATTAGACTGTGACGCCGGCAAGTTTTCCCAAACTTATAGCCCTTCGGTGCACCAAGCTTGCACCAGTATGCAAAAAGCCATTGAAACGGTTCGCCAACAGCATCTTGAAAACTTTGCTCAGGCTTTAACCCAAACGCAAATGATCAACGGGGAATTAAGCTCGCCGGTTTTCCAAGCGCCTAACTCGACCTCAGGATCAGCTCCGTCAGCCCAACCAGAACCGATTATTCAATATTCTCCACCGGTTCCAACCAAAGAAGAGCAGCAAGAGGGGACATCGGCACCGACACCGCAAGGCACAACCCCGACCCATAGCACTCCCTGGGAAAGCAAATCTGCTAACCCCAGTGCTGAACCCAAAAATCCCGTGATTTATTATTAAAGGTATGTTTATGAAAAGACTCCTGCTCATTTTTACGCTATTAATAGCCAGTCTTTCTGCCCAAGCTCAAGCTTCGTCCTCCTTAAAGGATGTGGTAGATTCTATTCAAAATTTGCAAAAAGGCATGCTGAATTGGGTCAATGCGACGGCTACTATGTATTTAAATCTTCTGTATGAAGAAAATCCCAGTTACCCCATTACGGTAGCAGCGAACAGCACTGTCCCTAATGCGGGAGACAAAGCCTCCAATAAGGCCCGCGAGTTATCTTTACCTCAGATTAAAGAGGCTTTAACTCGGCAGAATGAAGAACGCCGAAAAACGATCCTGGCCTTAATCGAAGCTAGTGATAATCCCTCTAGCACCAGTCCAGCCACCGCAACCCGGAAGAAAGGCAAAGGGACTGCAGCAGGGGATGCCAATTTCGATATTGCTTCTTTACTCTCTCCGGTTTCCTACTCAGATGATGAGGCTAAAAAACAAGCGTTAGGCTTCGTTGAATTTATCACCAGCTTAGTAGACCCAGTTTCTGATATAAATTTAACGTTATTGACAGATTCTCAACGCGCCACACTCCAAAACTCTGCGGTGGGTCGAGATTATATTCGCAGTGTTCGCGCTTTGGTCACTGCACGCTCTGTTCCTGTTGACAACTTGATTCGTATTTATACTGAGCGGTTACCTCAAGAAGGTCTCGGAAAAGAAGCGGGTATGCCGCAAGCAGACGCCAGTCCTTTAGAAGTTAATCGCTTCATCGCGACACGTCGCGCCGATAATGTCGATGATTGGTATCAAACCATGGCGACAGCCTCGAGCACCACCTTACAACGCGAAACCTTAAATATTTTGGCGGAAATTGAACGACAAAACTATCAGGCGCATTTGCAGAATGAGCAAATTTTAGCGACATTGTCGGTGATGGCGTTACAAAATATGAAGGCGAATAAGACGCTGGATCAAGCGAAAGAGATGGCGGCTAAGAACTTACTTCAATCTAAGTAAGCTGTTGACATTGTAGGTTTGTGTTGGGCTCTGCGAGAAGATAGAAGTGGCGAGCTGTATCCTTCTCCCCCTGTGGGAGAAGGTGCCCGAATAGGGCGGATGAGGGGTAACAAAACTACTGGATATTAATTTCTATCCTACGATTCTCAGCCTGACCACCTGTTGTTCGATTATTGGAGACAGGCCGCGTATCGCCATAGCCAATCACCCGCATATCATTTAACCCCACCCCTTGAGACCATAAATATCCCGCGATGGTTTCCGCCTGTTGTTGCGATCGAATAAACTTGGCACGATCTGAGCCGATATTATCGGTATGACCACTGACCACAATCGGATAGTTACAATAATTTTGCAATAAAAGGGCAACTTTACTAAGCACATACATGCAGCTCGGTCTTATTTCAGTGGTGCTGAGCCCTCTAAACAGACGATCTGTGCTCAATACGATGCGTAATTCATCTCCAACCTGTATCACCTGAACACCATCTCGACGCAGGTCCGCGGCCAAACCTGGCGCAGGAGGGGGTAGCGGGACAATAACGCGATCTGGGCGCTCAATCATAGGTCCTACGACCATATTCGCCAAGCTCAAAGCCGGAAAAATTAAGCTTACAATGAAACCTAAAATCAGGTTGCGATAGCACATGCAGAGCGTCCTATTCTCAAAACTCAATAGATTATCTAATAAAATAGCTTATAATGTCTATAAGTAGCTGCACTACGTGTAAACTAAAGACAGCGACCATGAGATCCCGCTATCAAGTAGGCGGGACGTCGAGGTAGGAAGTGATGCGCTACATTGTTATTTTTGGAGCACTACATGAGCATTCAACAACCCATTGGGGTGTTTGATTCAGGAATAGGGGGGTTAACCGCCTTACATAAACTGGTGGAATTATTGCCCAAAGAAAATTTTATCTATTTGGGAGATACCGCAAGAGTTCCCTACGGCAATTTATCTCCGTCCACCATCGAACAATATGGATTAGAATGCGCGCAATTTCTGCTCTCCCAGTCGGTTAAATTAATTTTAGTGGCCTGTAATACCGTCTCTTCCGTAGCCCTAAATACCATTGCTCAAGTTTCCCCCGTGCCAGTGATCGGCGTCATTAAACCAGCGGTTGCTGTAGCGATGCGCTATGCTACACCCCAAAGAAAAATTGCCATTATCGGTACACGCGCCACCATCCACAGCCGCGCTTATGAAATGGAAATCGAAGCGCATGCGGCTAAGACGGCGCAAAATGTTTGGGTGCAAGCCATTGCCTGCCCCTTATTTGTGCCATTAGTTGAAGAAGGTTGGCATGAACATCCTGCCACGTATGCAGTTGTCAGTGAATATTTAGCCCCTGTCAAAGAAAAAAAACCAGATTCACTCATCTTAGGCTGTACCCATTACCCTTTTCTTAAAAAGGTGATTCATGATATTTTACCGGAAGTGGATATCATTGATTCTGGGGAAGAAGCCGCCCAGACAGTAGCAGATTTTGTCTTGCCTACCGCGACGGAGCAGGGTAAAAATCCGAATCGAACAATCACTTGTTATTTTACAGACCTGCCTCATGCTTCATTGGCTTTTATGCAAACGCAACTGGGGCTTGATCACATAACGGTTAAACAAGTTTCTCTGTAAAAGCAGCATTATTTAGACACGCTCGTAGTTTCTATCTCGACGTCCCGCCTACTTGTTAGCGGGATCTCATGGGTGTATTATCTTCCTAAAATATCGCAATCTACTTAGGTGCAAAATGAAAAATTATCAACGTGCGTTTATTGAGTTTGCGATTTCACAGAATGCCTTATTATTTGGTGAATTTACCTTAAAGTCCGGACGCAATAGTCCTTACTTTTTTAACATGGGCTGCTTTAAAACCGGCGCAGCCATCCGCAAAATCGGACAATTTTACGCAGAAGCCATTCTGGCCCATTCATTAAACTATGATGTCTTGTTTGGGCCTGCTTATAAGGGCATCCCTTTAGTGACGGCAACTGCAATCGCTTTAGCCGAAAAAGACCTTGATAAACCTTACACCTTTAATCGTAAAGAACCTAAAGATCATGGAGAAGGCGGCACCCTGGTTGGCGCTCAATTAACCGGGAAAATTCTCATGGTAGATGATGTCATCTCTGCCGGAACGACCGTTAAAGAAGTGATTCCCTTAGTCCAACAACAGGGCGCCCAATTATCTCACATTGTGATTGCTTTAGATCGCCAAGAACGCGGTCTTGGTCACAATGGTGCGATCAAAGAAATTGAACAAACCTACGACGTTGCTGTTACGGCTATTATTCAATTGGTAGATATTATTGAGTATCTGAAAGAACACCACCAAGATGACTATTTGAACAAGATGCTGGCATATCGCGAAGCTTACGGTGAGATAATCTAGTGTAAATCCCAACGCAACAGAATCATACCTCCTCCCCATGGCTAAACATACCTTGAGGTATTAATCACATCGAGCTCACTTTCTAGAATGCAACCTCATATTTTTTATTTATCTTTAATATTAATTTAACAAAACGCTCGTATAATTCCTAATTTAAAAAAGTAGCCTAATTTTGCAGAGTAGCGTATGTTAGATGATAAAACGATTGGCTTTAAAGAAGATAAAGACATTAAAACTCAAGCTTTTAATAAAAATTCACACGATATCTATATCGAAAATCGCGGTAAAGTCCTAATAGGCGTCTTCAATATCGTTAAAAATGAAGTATTTCTTCTCCCGGCCATACAACAAAGAGTCGAATTTATTACAGACGCTTCTGGAAACATCACAAGTGGTTGGTATCTAGACAACCAGAATCAAAGAACTACCCAACTCCCAGATACTGAATTAGCACAGCATCTCAAAAGTTTTACAGAAGAAAATCATATCCCGAGACGGACCAATGACAACAATGGAAAAATAATTTCCGCCCATTTGATAGCGCTCGAAAAGCTTAAAGAAAAATCTCCAGAAAATTTTAGGGGATTTTCTATAATCCCTAATAGGAAAGATGAGTATGTTTGGCTTTCATTGGCATTAAATGGTCAAGGCAAGACTATGGCGCTTGCAGAGCAAGAAAAAGTTATTAACGTCATTGAGGGATGGAAAAATCATTCGAAATGTATTTTTAAAGCTTCCAAACAAAATGATTTTACGTCAATAAAAGAATTAATCAAATATAATAAGGGATCTTCGCTCAATAATAAAGGATGGGGCGCATGGCCAATTGCCCCATTGCATTACGCTGCATTTCATGGAAATGTAGAGATGATAGCGCTTTTGATTACCAATGGGGCCTATATCCATTTAGAAGATAAAGAAAAAAGAACCCCTTTAGATATTGCAATTGAAGAAGGCAGAGAACAAGCAATTGATTTTTTAATTAACCATGGTGCGCAAATAAAAAATCCAAATACTCATTTTCTTAAAAAAACACCAATAATTCTTCACACAGTTAAAACGAATAACAAAAAGCTTTTTAATATTTTAGTAAACTGTAAAGAAACCAATTTCGATATTATTGATGAAACATCCAAAAAATTACCTCTCCATATTGCTTGTGAAAATATGGATATCGAAAATATTAAAAAATTTTTAGAAAAAACTAAAGAAACAAATCTTTTAGAAAAACATTTAAATTATCAAGACTATTATGGTAATACCATTTTTCATATTATTGTTGAAAAAAACAATAAAGAAATTATGCAATTATTAGTAGACTTTTCAAAAGATTATCCCCTTAAGGAAATCCTAAGTATAACCAACAATCAAGGAAAAACTGCGCTAGAAGATGCCAGAAAAAAAAGATCAGAAACAGAATCAATTTTAAATTATGTTATTCGATCAAAAGATCCCATCTCTAATCACAACCCTCAAAACACCTTTCAGTACCATTATACCCACAGAACAGAAGAATTATTTACCGAAGGCGAGTCAGTTCATGTTGAAGACAGCAGCCACCCCATTGTTAAAGTTCAAAAAACACAAAATCCAGACGAAAAAAAATCAGAAAAACAAAAAAATTATTGGTTTAAAAAAACTGTAGGGTCGAATGAAGAAGCCATACTTGAGGTAGTCTCTCAAGAGTTTAGAAGATTATTTAATCCAGCTCAACCAAAGTCGCGCTGGGTTACCGACCATAAAGGGAGATACCATATCCATAGCAAAGAGGTGCTTGAATTTTCAACCCTGAAACAACTTGTCGAAAAAGATGCATCTACAGTTAAACATAACTTTAGGTGTAATATCTACAAAGGCCTGGGTGAGCTACTGATATTATCGCTTTTCTTAACAGAGTTAGATTTAAAAACAACCAATATTGGGATCGATAGATGGGGTAATTTAATAGTCATAGATGGTGGGGAAAGCATAGGCCTCGCTCACACAATACCGGGCGCAAAATATGACCCCAAGATAAACTATGAGATTGAATACACAGAAGCCGACATTCAAAATCCTATTGCAATTAAAAACTATCTTCCATATAACTGGCTGGATGTGATTGAAATAAAGTCTTATAGAAACAGAAAAGAAAAAAGTGACCTATTTTTTGAAGACATTTTAAAAGAAAAACATATCATTCGAGAAATCAATAGAATAATTTTAAAAATAAAAGTTACACCACCAAGCCTTATCGACAAATTAATTAACTGCTATTTTCCAAAAAATCCCAATCTAACTCAAATACGTTTAAAAGATTTTTTAAAAAACGAATTGGCTAATCAAGCATTTATTAGATTTAATAATGCCACCAAAAATAATGCGGCTTTTATTCAATACTTGCATAGTGAAGAAGCGCGGCAAGACCACGAAGATTATATCAAAAATTTAGAGCATTTCAAAATAACTGGCAAAAAACAATTAATTGACATTTACCCCACCATGAGAGAAGAATGCCAAAAACTTTTTGAAATTTTAGTGAAAGCGAACCCAAAAACGCTTCCAATAGCTCAAAAAGAACCTCTAGAATTAAAGATAGAAGTTTCTCGAGAAGAACCTACTTCTCTGCCTGATACCGAAAAACCCGCGGAGTTAAAAGTAAACGCCTTTCAAGAAGAGCTTACTTCTCAAACAGATTCTAAAGAACCTTCAGAATCGAAAGTAGAGGCCTTCCGAAAAGAAACCACCTCCCCGCCAGATTCAAAAGAAACGCTCGACATTCCTAAGCTTACGTTCTTTTCAGGGCCTCTGCCTAAGGAACCAGAAACGAAATCATTCGTGCAAGAGCCTTTTTTACCTCTTCAAAATGTGAAAAATATTATAGAAACCAGTAAAAAATTTAATTGGATTTTATCTATCTTGGGCTGTGTATCTGTCGGCTCAGGTATTGTCTCTTTAGGAGGTATTGCAGGAAGTGCATTTATTCACAGTTCAGCTGGAATAGGAGATGCCATTGTGAAAAGTCCTGGGTTAGGGGGCCCATTATCAACATCAGATAGTATTGCGATTATTGCGGGAGGATTGCTACTCATAGCGGCAGTCATCAAACTAATTACATCCTATATAAATCGTCCTTCAGCTTACATGTCTCTCGAAGAACAACCACCTCAAAATAATGGGGTAGGAATCACTCATTAATGAACTTTTGGATTTAGGCGTTTAGCGCTTATCCTAAAAGACGTGATAACTCAGCAATCATGTACAGCGGCAAAGAAAGAATATTGTGCTCGTATCCAAAATTATCTTGGGAAATTTTAATACCCATTGGGCTGTTTTTTTCCTGCATAAAAATTTGCAGCGATTTCAGACGGCCGGTTTTTCCTGCTTTAACTTCCAGCGGAATAATATGATTTTTGTGTTGAATGATATAATCCACTTCTGCAGAGCCTTTATTTTGTTCTTTATGCCAATAAAAAAGTTCGGCTTGATCGAAAGAGGGTTGATGAGCAATTAATTCTTGGCCTACAAATTGCTCAGCGATGGCACCATGATTGACCAACAGCACATCTTCACTTAATAAAATATTCGCATCGATGCGGCTGGCATATTTTACTAATCCTACATCCAAAAAGAGTAATTTAAAATCTTTCTCATGAATAGAGGCATTGAGCGGTAAGCCCGTTGCTTTGGATAAATAAACCGGCTGTATCACCCCTGCCAGCCGTAGTGCTGTCACCGCTTTTTTTAATTCTCGACTCTGTATTGCTGGATCAACATCTATGTATTTAAATTTTTTAGCAACCAGATTTGGCGCTTTTTCAAAAACGCGCTGACAATATTGAGGATTCACGATATGGGCGTATTTCCCAAAATCCCCCCGATACGTATTCAGCACAAAAGCCTGCAGCTGTTGACAGCGCAATAAATCGTGATTATCAATATAGCTTTGAACTACAGCAGGCATCCCTCCCAGCAACAAATATAATTTTAATCTTTCTAATGCTTTAAGATGGATGGATTCAGGAATGGTGTCCGTCAGCTGGAGATGGGATAAATATTCATGCAATTTTTGATCGCCTAAAGCCCATAGAAACTCCGAAAAACTCAGTGGGTATAAAAATAAAAACTCTATGCGACCTACAGGTAAACTAAATTCAGCGTCATTTAACGCAAATTCCAGCAAGGAGCCTGCTGCAATGACATGCAACTCAGGATATTGTTCTTTAAAATAACGTAATGCTTGGATGGCGGCAGGACATTCTTGAATTTCATCAATAAATAACAGGGTTTTACCTGCTTCAATCGATTGTTGTAACTCAATTTCAATGGCTTGGATGATTTGTGCTGGCTGTAAGGTATTAAAACAGGATTTTAAAGCGGGTTGTAATTCTAAGTTTATTGTAACCAGATCATTAAAATAGGTTTTACCAAAATGCTCAATAATGTAGGTTTTGCCGACTTGCCTTGCCCCTCTCAGCAATAACGGCAATCGATCTGTTCTATCCTTCCATTGAATAAGTGCTTTTAAAATGTGTCTTTGCATATTTTTACCACTTAAAATCTGCAGAAATGAATGTTTTAAGTACTTATTATATGCAAATTGGAATAAAAAGTCAATTTAGTGGCACTGGCAACAGGGTGGGTGGCTGCATATTCCTACCGAGATACAATACATTCCCCGCGTCACGTGTGGAACGGACCAAAAAACGCGGTCGATTGTAATAATAGATATTGCCTGCGGCGCTCGCAAAGGCATAGAGCGAATCGATGGGATAGACTTCCGCTAAAGCATGTCCTTGCACGGCCACATAAACTTTCTGGGCATGTAAGGCGTGGGCATCTAAATTTAGGCCATTAAAGAGTCGAGCGGTTAATAGCGGTGTGTAGCCCGCTCCGAGATGAATCGTCCCAGGACCACTACCGCCAACAAATAGACTGTGTTGACTACTGGTGGTGTTGATATTGATGTAACCATCACTGTTCGCCAAAATACTACTGATTCGAATATTGCCACTGAGGTCGACATTGGCATGATCGTAGGTAATTAAGGATAAGCCGGCGCTCGAAATGCCATTGCCATGAAGTTCAGCATTTCTGCCAATGACTATCCGGGTTAGCGAGGTCGGCATATTAATTTTAACGGTAATCCAGGGATTGGCTGGCAACAGTTCATCTTTTTTGACAATCCAACGTAAGATCAACATATTGTTTACGACGCGAGCCGATAGGTGGCTCAATGCATC
Source organism: Gammaproteobacteria bacterium (assembly GCA_047601185.1). Lineage (GTDB taxonomy): Bacteria > Pseudomonadota > Gammaproteobacteria > JAURND01 > JAURND01 > JASGJS01. The sequence goes on from JASGJS010000001.1 coordinate 609,078, forward strand.
GACACTACCCGAAAAATCTACCGACTGTTTGCCTTTCTGGGTGGTCAAATTCACTTGGAAAGGTCCTTGAATATCGAGCGCTGAAAAATAGGGGAAATTGACGCTGTTATGAATGGTGGCGCAGGGGGGAAGTGTTTTAGGGTGCGATGATTTGGCGACCCTAGCTTTCGCGTGTCTGGGTTCGCTATGATAGCTTTTGGGTAAATAGGGGCTATGCGACGCGGATGCTGGCATCGTCCATAACACCAAAAAGCCCCCTAATAATCCAAAGATGACTTTTTGCAATTTCCTTTTCATGGTCACGTTCCTTTTTTAGCCCACCGGTAAATAATCCATGGAGGTAAACAGAGTAAAATAATACCGACAACCAACAACATTTCATATTTAAAAATGCTACCCACCCCAATTTGGCTGGGCGGGATAAATCCTAGCAAAATAGCCCCTGCCGAAGATAGCATCCCTAAAATAGCCAGCACCCACATTAGTCCATTGCCACGTCCCACTTTGTAAGCACGGTGGACTTCCGGCTTAGTATAGCGTAATCGGATCGCCGCTAAAAATAACACAATATAAACCAACATCGCCAATTGTGCTGTGATGGCGGTCAATACCCAATAAGAGCTACTGACACTGGGCATCAATAAAAAAACCAAAGATAATACTGAGCTGATCACTGCTTGCAGCATTAAAATGATCACCGGCACGCCATGACGATTAACTTTTCCGAAAGCTTTGGGTGCGCTTCCATCTAAGGTGGCCACCAACAATCCTTTAGTGGGACCAATCACCCAGGTGGCGACACCGCCGATGCCGCCTATCACGATCAATAGCGTGATAATAGGGGTCATCCAATATAAATGGTAACTGTCGAAAAAGATTTTAAAAGCTTGCAGTAATCCCGTCACCACGTTTAAGGTGTTTTGAGGAACGACGATCGCCACGGCTAAAGAACTTAATACCAAACTTAAAAATATGACGACTGCGGAAAAAATAATCGCGCGCGGAAAGCTTTTGGCTGGATTATGTACCTCATCAGCATGCGTTGCACACAGTTCCATGCCGACCAGGCCAAATAAAATGGCTAATAAAAAGGATAGATGATTGACGTCAGTTAAGTCCGGGAAAAAATCGCGTGAGGTAAAGGCAATCTGAACTGGATGCGATTGGAAAATCCACATCCCGCCTAGAATAATGATAAACAGCATGGGCACTAAAGTCCCCACCAATGCGCCAATTGTGCTCACCCAGCTGGATAATCGCATCCCAAAACAATTAATCAGCGTGGCGCCCCAAAATATGACTAAGATGACGCTTAGCATATAAAATTTGTTCTCCGCCAATTGCGGATTAATGAGATACGCTAAAGCGCCGGCCATAAAGGCTAAAATGGTCGGATACCACACGACATTGTAAACCCACTGCAGCCAGATAATCACGAAGCCCCATAATTCGCCAAAGGCTTCTCTGACCCAAACGTATACGCCACCCTTGCTGGGCCAACCAGTGGCTAATTCAGCAGAAATTAAGGAGACGGGGAGGAAAAAGACGAGGCCCGCTAAAATATAATAAAAAACTAACGAAAACCCATAGGTCGCACTAAATGGCAAACTGCGCAAACTATCCACAGCGATCACATTAATCATCACGAGCGCAAATACACCCAATTGCTTTCTTACCATTACTTTACCTCATTCCCCTTTGATTAAAGTCCTATCTTAAACGTATCCATTCAGCACAGCCTAAGGGAAGCTTGAGCTCAGAATAGGCAGGAGGCGTCGTCCCGGCATGGATGCCGGGACGACGCCTCCTGCCTATTTATAAGATCAAGCTCTCCCTAGGATGTGCTGAATGGATACTCTTAAACAAGCTCTCAGGTCTAGTGCCCAATCTTACTTGGGTGCTTTTCAAACCAAAGCCTGCCCTAAAATGACCTGTCGACTCAATGCTACGGATTGATTCCACTGAATATGGGGGTCTGCAAAAATGGTAATGACCGTCGATCCTAATTGAAACCTTCCCATTTCGTCGCCTTTTTGCAACATCATTTCATTGCCGTAATAGCGCCATTTCTGAATGCCGGGTTTGCGACTGGGAGCTATCAAGCCTGCCCAGGTTGTTTCAATACTGGCCACAATCATCGCGCCGACCAATACCATCGCCATAGGGCCTAAATTAGTATCAAAAAAAGCAATGACCCGTTCATTTCGCGCAAACAAGCGGGGAATTTGCCGCGCTGATCGGTCGTTCACTGAAAAAAGTTGGCCTGGCACATACACCATTTGCTCTAATTTTCCGGTCAGCGGCATATGAATGCGGTGGTAATCTTTAGGCGCCAAGTAAAATGTCACAAATTTACCGTGCTGAAAGGGTTTTGCTAGACTCTCTTCGCTTAACAGTTCGACTAAGCTAAAATCGAAACCCTTAGCTTGAATTAAACGCCCATTTTCAACTAGCCCAAATTGACTGATTTTACCATCCACAGGGGAGGTAATAATGTCTTCTCCAGGCGCAATGGGTCGAATACCTGGACGTAGTTCGCGAGTAAAAAAATCATTAAACGTAGGATACTGAGTAGGATCAGGCTGTTTGGCCAATTGCATATCGACTTGGAAATAGTCGATAAAATATCGGATAAAGGTTTTTTTCACCCACTTCCATCGGCAATGAGCCAACCAACCCACGATTCTCGACAATAAATGATGTGGCAATAAATACTGCCAAAGTAAGGCAAGGTTATCATTCATTTTTGATTCTAACCGCCAATACATCACATTTTGCGCCATGAAGCACAGCATTGGCCGTGGAACCTAATAATAACCTGACCCCGTGGCGCCCATGGCTTCCAACGATTATCAAATCGACCCCTAATTTTTCGGCTTCTTCTAATACTACCAATTTGGCGGGCCCAATTTTAATAATTTGTTGATTGTCGGCTAACCCCATTTTTTGACCAATCTTAGCCATGGCTTCACGGGCATTTTCCAATAACATTTCTTCGATGTCAGCGCCGGCAGCAATCCCATAAGCGGCTCCATAGCTGCTCATATGTTCCACCGCATGCACAACAGTGAGCTTAGCTCCGAATTGTTTGGATAATTCAAAAGCTCTTTGGCTTGGAACATCATCACATTCTGAGTCCAATTCCACAGCCACTAAAATATGTCGATAAACCATAGTATTTTCCTCCCAGTTGAAAATTCTTTACATCGTCTGAAGTCAATAGTATAGCCCAGTATTCATTCAAAATATAGATCGTGTGCATAACCCCTGAGGGATTGCTGTGGATAAGCTGAGGGCTATTCGGGGGTAAAGGAAGGTCCCTCTTTTATGAACATTTTATCCACAGGATGATTTCAGTTGTGAAGGATAGAATACAAGTATCTTAACTTATTGATTTGTAATTAAAATATTAAGTTATACACAGAAATAGTGCTATACAATAATAAAAATAAAAAGATTTAAAGAATTATTTTATTTATGAAGATATTAATAATTGAAATCTCCATTTTAGGATCGTTTGTTAAGTTATTGAACAAAATGATACTTTCGCCTGACAGGTGAAATTTGTCGAAAATAGGTTAGGAGTGTGGGTATTTTCACTAAAAATAAGGGGTATAAAGTTTTAGGGCTGTATGTTTTGCATATGATTGGAAATCTTGGTCTAGCGTAAATACAGTCATTTCTCGCGTAATTGCAACGGCTGTTATTAAAAAATCAATATGAGATCCTTGTACCCCTTTCGAGCGACAATGATTAAAGAGTTCTGCTGCAAATTCAAAATCTTTAGTGTCTAGGATTAAATCTGGAAATGCTTGTAGGTAAGATTTTAGACGATTAAATTGAGAGGGTGATTTAATACCGGATAACAGTTCTTGTCGGATTGCTCCGATAATAGCAGCTTTAGAATTCAAAATTAAATTGGTTAATGCTTGTTTATAATGTTCCAATTCGATTACAACATTTTGTCTACGCAATACAAGAGACCAAACACTTGTATCAACTAAAACATGCATCAGCGATTTCTCGCTTTTTTGTAATTATACTTCGGGTCATATTCGATGGTCCCAAATAAATTTATAATTTTTTCTTGTTTGTGGCGTTGAATATACTCTGTTAAAGCTACATTAAGGGTTTCTTTTTTGGTTTTATGGTGACCAATTATTTGGGCTTCATGTAATAACTTATTATACCCCCCTAAATTAGTTGTCATGATTTCCCCTCTAAAGTTACTTACACAATATTTTACACAAAAGTGAGATAAAATCAATGATACTAATCATTGTTCAAGGAGAAATGAATCTATTTTTTGGGGGGTTCTATAGATTTATACTCCCAAAACCAACCGGCTCGGATCTTCCAACATTTGTTTAATGGCCAGTAAGAAACTCACAGAATCTTTACCATCGATAATTCTGTGGTCATAGGAAAGGGCTAAATACATCATCGGTCGAATCACGATTTGATCATTTTCGACCACGGCGCGTTTGACGATATTATGCATGCCTAAAATAGCGGATTGTGGGGCGTTTAAAATGGGAGTAGACAGCATGGAGCCGAAGATCCCCCCATTGGTAAGAGTGAAGGTCCCGCCAGTCATTTCTTCTAAGGAGAGCTTGCCGTCTCGGGCTTTTTCTGCGTATTGGAGGATTTGCTTTTCGATATCCGCCATGGTGAGGGTATTGGCATCTCGCAAAATGGGCACGACTAAACCGCGCGGGGTGGAAACTGCAATGCCAATATCAAAATAATCGTGATATAAAATATCTTCACCATCAATGGAAGCATTGACGACGGGGAAGCGTTTGAGTGCTTCTATTGCGGCTTTGACAAAAAACGACATCATCCCTAATTTGACGCCGGTGTTTTTCTCAAAAACGTCTTTATATTTGGCGCGTATTTCCATGATGGGCTGCATGTTCACTTCGTTGAAGGTGGTGAGCATGGCGGCGTTGTGTTGGGCGGCGACTAAGCGTTCAGCAATGCGGGCGCGGAGACGCGACATCGGTACTCGCTTTTCGGTTCTACCGCTGACAGTGGGTTCGGGTGTGGTGGAAGAAGTGCTGGTCGCGGTGCTTTGTGCTAAAACGTCTTGGCGGGTGATACGACCATCTTTGCCACTGCCTTTAATTTTGCTGGCGTCTACATCTTGTTGACTGAGAGAACGACGTGCACTAGGGCCTACGGGTGATGAAGAGGATGGTTCGGGTTGAGCAGCTTTGGCTTTTGATTGGGTCTGTGGCTGAGCTGTTTTAGCCGCGCTGGATTGATCGCCTGGTTGGACAATGCCAATCACTTCTTGTGCAGTCACTTTGCTGCCAACGGGTTTTAAAATGTCTTGTAGGATTCCGTCTTGAGGTGCAGGCACTTCTAACATGACTTTGTCAGTTTCTAACTCTAACAGTGGCTCATCCCGCTTAATAAAATCACCTTTATTTTTTAGCCAGTTGGCCACGGTGGCATCACTGACAGATTCTGGTAACGTTGGGACTTTAATTTCAATGTTGCTGGCCATTTAAAATTCCTCAAAAATAAACACATTTCGAATACCCACTAATAGCTCCGACCCTTAGAGTCAGTCGTATCGCCGGTTGGGACGCCGTAAATACTTCCCTGTAGGCTCACCATGAACATCCTTGTTCATGGATGCCCAACCTTGCGATACGACTGGCTCTAAGGGTCTAGTGCCAAATTTTACTTTGGTGCTAAATGGATACTATGTTTCTAACGCACGCTGGATTAAATCCGCCTGTTGTTTTACGTGAAGCTTTTTATAGCCCACCGCTGGAGAAGCCGCCGCCGGTCGACAAATACAACGTATTTGTTGATTGGGTAATAAAATTCGTTCAAAGCGGTTGCGAAGGGTATACCAACTGCCTTGATTTTCAGGTTCTTCTTGACACCATACAATATCTTGAACCTGTGCGTAAAGTTTTAATTGGGCCTGCAAGGCTTCGTATGGATAAGGATAGAGTTGCTCTAGGCGAATGATGGCAATGGTCTCGCAGTTGAGTTCGCGGCGTTTTGCTAATAAATCATAGTAAACTTTACCGGTACAAATAATGAGCCGGTTAACTTTGGCGGTATTTATTGCGTCGATTTCAGGTATGACGAGTTCAAATTCACCTTTTGCTAAATCTTCCAGCGTAGAAACCGCTAGCTTATGACGCAATAAGCTTTTGGGGGTGAGTACAATTAAAGGGGTTCGATAAGGGCGGATCACCTGACGACGGAGCAAATGGAAAATCTGCGCGGGTGTGGTCGGTATACACACTTGCATATTTTTTTCTGCACACAGTTGCAAATAACGTTCGAGACGTGCGGAAGTATGTTCTGGTCCGTCACCTTCATAACCATGTGGCAACAATAAAACCAATCCAGCCAAGGTGCACCATTTTTGCCAGGCGGAACTCATGAATTGATCGACGACCACTTGCGCACCATTGGCAAAGTCACCGTATTGCGCTTCCCATAATACTAGGGCTTCTGGATCGGTACTGGCATAACCATATTCAAAGCCCATGGTGCCGACTTCAGAGAGTAAGGAATCGTAGATTTCCAGAGTGGCTTTTTGATTGGCCAATTGCGCTAAAGGCACGTAAGTTTTGCCGGTTTTTTGATCGTGTAAGGCGGCATGGCGATGCGCGAAGGTGCCGCGCCTACAATCTTCACCTGACATTCGAATCGAATAACCTTGGTCTAATAAAGTTGCGAACGCAAGGGTTTCAGCATACCCCCAATTTAAGGGGAGTTTGCCTTCAGTCATTTCACCCCTAGATTCTAACGTGTTTTGGACTTGACGTTGTACTTCGAAACCTGCCGGTAGTTGTTCCAATTTTTTAGCTAATGCATATAACTTATCGATAGGCACAGCGGTTGTGACCGAAGTGTGCCAATTTTGATGTAAGTAAGGTTGCCAATTGGCGGCATATTGATGGGCTAAATAATTGGGGAGGGTTTTGACCACTGCTGCGCCGGTGTCTAACAGATCGCGATAGGCTGTGACAAAGTTTTGGGCTTGTTGTTCGGTACAAACTTGTTCAGCCACTAATTTTTGTGCATATAATTCGCGGGTGGTCGGATGCTGACGAATAAAGTGATACATTAACGGTTGGGTGGCGATGGGTTCATCGGCTTCGTTATGTCCTAATCGGCGGTAACAGACCAAATCGACCACCACATCTTTACGGAATTTGGTTCGATAATCGACAGCTAATTGTGCCACTTTGACGACGGCTTCAGGGTCATCGCCATTGACGTGAAAAATCGGGGCGTCGATCATTTTGGCGGGATCTGAGCAGTATAAACTCGATCGTGAATCGGTGGGTTCGCTGGTGGTAAATCCCACTTGGTTATTAATAATCACATGGACGACGCCGCCAATTTTATAGGCATTGGTTTGGGACATGTTGAGCGTTTCCATGACCACGCCTTGACCCGAAAAAGAAGCATCACCGTGGACCACCAATCCTAAAACGGTTTTTTCACCTTCTTGATGGCGACGATGTTGTCTGGCGCGTACGGATCCCATTAATACAGCAGAAATAATTTCGAGATGAGAAGGATTGAAAGCCAGCATCAAGTGCAAGGGGCCAAATGGCGTTTCAATATCAGAAGCGGTACCTAAATGATATTTCACATCTCCCGATGTTAAGCCAAAATCTTTGCGGCCTTCAAATTCTTTGAAGAGTTCTTCAGCGGGTTTGCCAAACACATTCACCAAAATATTCAAACGGCCGCGATGCGCCATTCCGACTAAAATTTCTTGTACGCCTTGTTTAGCAGATTGCAAATTCACCGCATGCACAAAGGGAATGAAAGCGTCGCCGCCTTCTAAAGAAAAACGTTTTTGTCCGACGTATTTATTCGCTAAATATTTTTCTAAACCTTCAGTTTCGGTGAGTTGCTTGAGAATGTCTAATTTTTCGGTTTCAGAAAAGACAGTGGGATGAGATTCTAATTGATCTTGTATCCATTGCACTTCAGTTAAATCCGAAATATATTTAAATTCTGTGCCGATGCTGCTGGCATAAATTTGCGTTAATCGATCTAAAATAGCTTGCAAACTGGCGGGGCCGGCCATTAAACCAGGCGCTAAAAATGGCTGCTGATAATCGGCAGGTGATAGTTCTGGATAATAGCTGATGTTTAACTGTGCAGGGGTGGGGTGAGGTTCTTCTAAAGGATTGATTTTAGCAATGAGATGGCCATAGGTGCGATAGGCTTCAATCAGGCGCGCGACGGCGGCTTGTTTTTGGGCTTGCGCAACATCACCAGTTTGCACAATAGCAACTTGAGGATGTTGTACTTTTTGTGCGAATTGTTCTCGGATAGCTTGATGAGAAACATCCGTTTGCTTTGCCCCTAAGCTTTGAAAATAGTCTCGCCATTCTGGGGCGATTGCTTGAGGATTACGCAAATATTCTTCGTACAAATCTTCTAGGTAGTCTGCATTACTACCGGATAAGTAAGAATTTGACAGCTGCGACTGAAAAGATGACATGGGCATACACCACTAATACTCTATACAGGTTTGTAAACATTCAATGCAAAACATATTGTGCCATACATCGGTTGCTATCAAGGCAACCTTACTAAGTGCCAACTTTAACTTAGTGCTAAAAATTACACAGATTCTTTCAACAAAGTCGTGCGAATATCCCCAATTGCCTTAGTGGGATTTAACCCCTTAGGGCAAACATCCGTGCAGTTCATAATATTACGACAACGGAATAATTTGTAGGGATCTTCTTCCATAATGCCCAGTCGTTGTTGTTGATGCGTATCACGACTATCAAAAATAAATCGCGCTGCCCATAATAAAGCAGCGGGGCCTAAAAACTTATCGGGATTCCACCAAAAAGATGGGCAAGAACTCGAGCAGCAAGCACAGAGAATGCATTCATATAAGCCGTCGAGTTTAGCGCGATCTTTTTCGCTTTGTAATCTCTCGGTAGCAGGCGCTGGTGTATCATTTTGTAAATAAGGCTGGGCTTTTTCGTATTGTTGATAAAACTGCGTCATATCAACCACTAAATCTCGGATCACCGGAAACCCAGGCAAAGGTCGCAATACAATCCGATCTTTTTTAATGTCCAAATAAGACGTTGTACAGGCTAAGCCATTTTTGCCGTTGATATTCATCCCGTCAGATCCGCACACGCCTTCACTACAAGAACGTCTAAAAGTTAAGGTGGGATCCTGAATTTTGAGTGCTTCGAGGACATCGAGCAGCATAACGCCGTGAAATTCTGCGCGATCAATTTCATAATCCTGCATGTAAGGCGCTTGATCCTTATCGGGATTATAGCGATAAATGGAAAGGTTCAATTTTTTTGACGCAGTCGCTTCAAGAGTCATAACAGTTTACCTAGTGATCTCTGGCTTGTAACTCGAGCGGTGGAACTTCTCGAGGTTGTCGGTTAACAGGACGCTCGCCCAAACGCCCATCATCAAAGTAAATCGAATGCTTTAACCAATTTTGATCATCTCGGTCAGGATAATCCATTCGAGAATGGCCACCGCGACTTTCTTTTCTTCTGAACGCACTGACGGCGGTTGCCCTGGCGACTTGCATCATGTTATCAAGTTCTAAGGCTTCGATGCGAGCCGTATTAAAGGTTTCACTTTTGTCGGTTAACGCTGCATTGGGCAATTGGGCGCTCAGTTCTTCCAGTTTATGTAAACCGGCTTCCATTGCTGCGCCTTCACGAAATACTCCAAAATCTTCTTGCATGACTTTGCGCATTTCATAGCGAATGTCGGCAATGCTGCCTTGACCGTTGGATTGATCCCAATGGCGTAAACGGGCGGTGGCTTGATCTAATTCTGCTTCGGTGACTTGAGGTAAATCCATCCCTTGTTGTAGGGCTTCTTCTAAATGTAAACCGGCTGCGCGACCGAATACCACAATATCCAATAAAGAATTAGCGCCTAAACGGTTCGCACCATGCACAGACACACAGGCACATTCGCCGGCTGCATATAGGCCAGGAATGATTTGATCACGCCCCTCGGCATCTACGGTTAAAGCTTGCCCATGAATATTAGTGGGGATACCGCCCATTAAATAGTGGCAAGTCGGCACGACCGGAATGGGCTCATGGGCTGGATCGACACCACAGAAAGTTTTAGCGATAGTGGTAATACCGGGTAAGCGCTCTTGTAACACTTCTGGGCCTAAGTGATCGAGTTTTAATAACACGTAATCGCCTTTAGGGCCTGCACCGCGCCCTTCGCGAATTTCCATGATAGACGAACGTGAAACAATATCTCGGCAAGATAAATCTTTTAAGTGCGGGGCGTAGCGTTCCATAAAACGCTCGCCAAATTTATTGAGCAAATAGCCGCCTTCGCCGCGCGCACCTTCGGTAATTAATACCCCGACGCCGGCAATTCCGGTGGGATGAAATTGCCACATTTCCATGTCTTGCAAAGGGAAACCGGCGCGTAATACCGCGCCCAATCCATCGCCTGTACAAGTATAAGCATTGGTGGTTGTCTGAAAAATACGTCCTGCGCCGCCAGTGGCTAAGATGGTGGCGCGGCTGTGTAGAAAGGCTGTCTCACCGGTTTCAATACAAATGGCGATGATGCCAGCGACACCCCCGGCAGTCGATTTGACCAAATCCACCATATACCATTCATTATAAAAATGGGTTTTGGCTTGAATATTTTTTTGGAAGAGGGTATGCAGCATGGCATGACCGGTGCGGTCAGCTGCGCAACAAGTGCGTTGGGCCAGTTCTTTGCCGTAATGTAAGGTTTGCCCGCCAAAAGAACGCTGATAAATTTTTCCTGCTTCTGTTCGAGAGAAAGGCAAGCCCATGTGTTCTAATTCGATGATGGTCGCGGGTGCATATTTGCACATGTATTCAATGGCATCTTGGTCTCCTAAAAAATCAGAGCCCATGATGGTGTCGTACATATGCCAACGCCAGTCATCTTCACCTGCATTTCCTAACGCCGCATTAATGCCCCCTTGTGCGGCGACCGTGTGAGAACGGGTGGGAAACACTTTAGAAATCAGCGCAACTTTTTTACCGGATTCGGCCAATTGCAGTGAGGCGCGTTGCCCAGCGCCGCCCGCGCCAATGATAATGGCGTCAAATTCGTAGTGTGGAAGTTTCATCGGTTTTAGATGCCCCATATGATATCAATGCCCCAGACCAAATAACTGAGCAAGGCGGCGATGACTAACACCAGTAAAGTCAGTCTGAAATAAGCACACTTAATATAATCCGTTAAAACTGTCCAAATGCCGATCCAAGTATGGTAAACCATGCTTAGCAGCGCTAAAAAACTGAAAACGCGCATCCAACCGTGTTGAAACAAATCGTGCCACACTTGAAAGGTTAGAGGCGAATGAAACAATACGAAAAAAATGAGGAATACGGCGTAGGCGGCGAGGATTAAGGATGAAATACGTTGTACAATCCAATCGCGCAGGCCGCTTTGAGTCAAACTGGTGACACTACTTACCATAGCCAAATACCTAATAAAAGCGTGAAGAGTGCAGATAACATGAGGACGCTGTAAGCGGAGATCCGAGCACTTTTTAACGATTCTCCAATCCCCACATCCATCCATAAATGCCGCACCCCAGCCAATAAGTGATAGGTTAAAGCGCTGAGGGTGATCCATAACAAAAAGCGTATCATGGCGCTGTCATATACCGTTTGCTGAATGTAAGCAAATAACAGTTCTGAATGAAGCGAACGCGACAATAACCATAATAAAAAGGGTATGAGTAAAAATACCATAACCCCTGAAGCGCGATGCAGAATAGAAACCAAACCAGGGAGGGGGAGTCTAATTTGCATCAAGTTTAAAAAAACCGGTCTTTGCTTTTTCACGATGACATCCCGATGTTGGGTGTATAGACAGTGTTAGGTCTCTATAGTAGAATCTTGGGCTCTAAAATTCAACTATTATACTGAAGTTTTCATGATCAATAGAACACCCCTATATCCGCAACATGTCAAAGCCCACGCAAAATTAATCGACTTCTCAGGCTGGGAAATGCCGATTCATTATGGATCCCAATTAGAAGAGCACCATTATGTGCGTCAGGGTGCAGGCATGTTTGATGTCTCGCATATGACCGTCGTCGATGTGACCGGTGAGCAAGCTGAAAGTTATTTGCAGCGACTATTAGCCAATAATGTCGCTAAACTGAAGGCGCCCGGCAAAGCCTTATACAGTTGTATGCTCAATGAACAAGGCGGTGTGGTCGATGATTTAATTGTCTATAAACGCGGAGAGCAATACTATCGGTTGGTGGTGAATGCTGGGACTCGAGACAAAGATTTGGCCTGGTTGCAACGCAATGCTTCAGGCTACAATGTTCAATTAACCCATCAGCCACAGCTTTGTATCATCGCAGTACAAGGCCCAGAAGCGATTAGCCGAGCCTGCCCCTTATTTCCTGCAGAGATTCAATCCGCCATTCAAGCATTACGTCCTTTTGAATTCTTAGAATGTGAACCGTATTTTATTGCTAGAACGGGTTATACTGGAGAGGATGGATTAGAAATCATTGCCCCGACAGAGCAAGCAGTCGCGCTATGGGAGCAATTGCTAGCCGCCGATGTTAAACCTTGCGGATTGGGTGCACGTGATACCCTCAGGTTAGAAGCGGGTTTTAATTTATATGGCAGTGATATGGATGAATCCACCCATCCGTTAGAATCCAATTTGGCCTGGACTATCGCTTGGGAACCTGAATCTCGTGATTTTATTGGCAGACAAGCTTTAGAAAAATTGCGCGGAACACAACATAAGCGATTGGTTGGATTGGTGTTATCCCAAAAAGGGGTATTGCGTAATCATCAAAAAGTGTTCACGGTGGAAGGAGAGGAAGGGGAAATCACCAGCGGGAGCTTTTCACCGACGCTGCAAGTGGCGATCGCCTTAGCGCGCATTCCGGCCACACAAAATGAACAGTGTTTTGTCGAAATTCGCGGACAAAAAATTCCAGCGTCGATTGTTAAGCCGCAGTTTGTGCGGCAGGGTAAAAAGTGTGTGACATAAAATCATGCGAAAGGTGGCTGGAGTGCTCAGCACCCTAGGAGGTTGGTGGACACCATGAGGCCTGGAGTGGCGAGCTGTTTCCTTCTCCCACAAAAAAAGGGGAGAAGGCACCACACCAAGCTTTTAAGTATTTCCTCTTAGATCACCGCCATCGAAAGTAAAGGCTTTAGGGCAAAAACTTCAAAAATGGCTAACATAAAGGCGTCTATACCAATATTTAACTTAACCAAGGAGTCTTCATGACACAAATTCCTGAAAATTTAAAATACACGCGCAGCCATGAATGGGTATTGCTCGAAGCAGCAGGTACCTATTTGATGGGCATTACTGATCATGCTCAAGCGCTCTTGGGAGACGTGGTTTATGTCGAACTCCCCGAAGTGGGTAAAACTTTTACAGCCAATGCAGGTTGCGGGGTTGTGGAATCCGTTAAAGCTGCGGCTGATGTTTATGCACCAGTGGCCGGCACTGTCGTGGCTGTCAATGAAGATCTCAATCAGCAACCCGAACTGATGAATACCGATCCCTACGGAAAAGGTTGGCTCTGTCGATTCCAACCAGAAGACCCTGCCGCACTGAATCAACTCATGGACGCCAAAGCTTACGAAACCAGTATCAACGATTAGAGGTACACATGCCGTTTATTCCGCATACAGAAGCTGAAATTCAACAAATGCTTGATACCATTGGCGTATCCAGCATTCAACACTTATTTGATGAAATTCCACCTGAGCTCCGCCATGAATTGACTGAAATTCCCAAAGGTCTCTCAGAAATGGAAGTGGCAAGATTATTGCAACGACGGGGCGAGCAAGATCGAGCCGGGTTGTGTTTTATTGGCGCAGGCGCTTATGAACACCATGTGCCCGCCGCTTCTTTAGATCTCATCAGTCGCGGTGAATTCTTAACCGCTTATACGCCCTACCAAGCGGAAGCTAGCCAGGGAACACTGCAGCTGATCTATGAATACCAAACCATGATGGCGCATTTAACCGGCATGGATGTTTCCAATGCTTCTTTATACGATGGCGCTTCGGCGCTAGCGGAAGCGGTTTTAATGGCGGTCAGATTAAATCGACAGTCTAGTAGCCGAAAAATTCTAGTGCCTCGCAGCATTCATCCCTATTATCGAGCCGTCGTGCGCAGTGTGGTTAATTCTCAGCAAATTGAGTTGGTAGAATTACCTTATTGCCCCGAGAGCGGCCATTTATTAGTAGAATCACTGGAAGCTTACGCAGACCAAGATATTGCCGCTTTGATTATTCCACAACCTAACTTTTTTGGTGTGCTGGAAGAAGTCGATGCGCTTACCGATTGGGCCAGCGCGCACAACGTCATATCCATCGCCTTAGTCAATCCCACCGCCTCAGCCCTATTAAAAGAACCTGGACGCTGGGGACAACAAGGGGTCGATATTGCCTGTGGTGAAGGTCAGCCGCTCGGCGTGCCTTTAGCTTCTGGTGGACCTTATTTTGGATTCTTGTGTGCTAAAAAAGCCCATGTGCGGCAAATGCCTGGCAGAATTGTCGGGCGCACGGTCGACGTAGACGGCAAACCCGGCTTTGCTTTAACGTTACAAGCCCGCGAACAACATATTCGTCGTTTCTAAAGCCACTTCCAATATTTGCACCAATCAAGGGCTCATGGTGACTGCGGCCACTATTTATTTAAGCTTGTTAGGACCTGAAGGCTTAAGAAGGGTCGCCATCAACAGCCATCAAAACGCTTTAACATTACGGGATGAATTAACCAAAATAGCGGGCGTAGAATCGGCATTTTCTCGACCGGTATTCCATGAATTCGTTTTAAAACTGCATAAGCCAGTCGCCACTGTGTTAGATCAATTGGCAGACAAAGGAATACAGGGTGGTTTTGATTTGTCGGTGGATTATCCTGAGCTCGGCCAAGCATTATTAGTCTGCGCCACTGAAACTAAAACCGCGGCCGATATTGAAGCGTATTATCGTGCTTTACGAGAGGTGATGGTATGAAGCTTATTTTTGAACGTTCTGTTGCGGGCCGTCGTGCCGTCGCTCAAGCCCCTCAAACGGCTATTGCTTGCACGGGGATACCGGCACATCTATTGAGAAAAACGCCATTAGGTTTGCCTGAAGTTTCCGAGCTGGAAGTGGTGCGGCATTACACGTTGTTGTCTCGCAAAAACTTTTCCATCGACACCCAGTTTTATCCGCTAGGGTCTTGTACCATGAAGTACAACCCTCGCGCGCATCGTTTGGCTTTCTTACCTGATTTCGCCAATCATCATCCCTTATCTTTAGAAAAAAATAGTCAGGGGATTATGCATTGTTTATATGAACTCCAGGAATATTTAAAAACGATTACGGGTATGGCGGGCGTTTCATTAACGCCGATGGCCGGTGCGCAAGGCGAATTTGCAGGCGTTGCCGTAATCCGCGCTTATCATTTATCCCGCGGTGACACTGAAAGAACCGAAATTCTGGTGCCTGATGCTGCGCACGGCACCAACCCCGCTTCAGCTGTGATGTGTGGCTATCAAGTGCGTGAAGTCCCCACCAATAAAGAAGGCGATGTCGACATTGAAGCGTTAAAATCGATGATTGGCCCCAAAACCGCCGGCATCATGCTGACCAATCCTTCCACATTAGGGGTATTCGAGCGGAGAATTTTAGAAATTGCTGAGCTGATTCATGGCGTAGGCGGTTTATTATACTACGACGGCGCGAATCTGAATGCCATTTTGGGCAAAGCCAGACCCAGCGATATGGGATTTGATGTGATCCATATGAATCTGCACAAAACCTTTTCTACCCCACACGGGGGCGGAGGCCCAGGCGCAGGCCCCATTGCGGTTGTAGAGCGCTTAAAACCCTTCCTGCCGATGCCGATAGTGGCTCAACAAAACGGCAAATGGGTTTGGTTGACAGAAAAAAACGCACCACAAAGTATTGGACGGTTATCCACTTTTATGGGAAATGTGGGTGTATTACTCAGAGCTTATATTTACATTCGGTTATTAGGAAAAGAAGGGCTTCACCGTGTCGCTGAATTTGCCACCCTCAATGCCAATTATTTATTCAAACGTTTACAAGATATTGGCTTTATCGCTGCCTATCCTAAGCGTCGTGCCACCCATGAGTTCATTTTAACCTTCCAAAAAGCGGCCAAAGAATGGCATACCTCTGCGATGGATTTTGCCAAACGGTTATTGGACTACGGTATTCATGCGCCTACCGTTTATTTTCCGCTCTTGGTGCCGGAATGCATGTTGATTGAGCCAACGGAAACGGAAAGCAAAGGGCAAATGGATGAGTTTGTTGCCGTGATGGAAAAGATCTTAGCTGAAGCGCAATCCAATCCACAGTTATTACAAAATGCACCCAGTACTTTACCTGTTAAGCGATTAGATGATGTTAAAGCTGCTAAAGATTTGGATTTAGTTTGGAAAGAGGATAAAGCGTCGTAAGCTGTTATGTTATTCGTGCACGCTTTTCCTGGGAGCGCGGGCTGCTAGCCCGCATTATCACTGCAAGAGAGGTTTGGTCACTACCACCAAGCCCGGCCTTTACACCGGCCAAACTTATTGCTCAAAGGATGCTTGTAGGGGGGGGTGAGTCTGCTATACTTGACAAAGGTTAATGACTAGCCTATGTTTGGCATATGCCAATAGAAGGGGTTTTACCTTTATGCAAAACGTTCGTCATGCTCATATATTTAGAAATGGGAGAAACCAGGCTATACGAATTCCTAAAGAATTTGAACTCTCTGGTAAAGAAGTCTTTATCCATAAGGAGGGATCTTGTCTTATCATCGAACCCATTCCTAAAAAAAATAATCTCTCAGCACTTTTAGATAGTTGGAAACCCTCAAAAGTCAATTTTCCTGAGATCAAAGATTTACCTCCAGAAGATGTAGATATTTGATATGAGTCATTATAAATATTTATTCGATACAAATATTTTATCTGCTTTAATAAAGAATCCATCTGGCCAACTAGCAGGAAGAATTAAACAATTAGATGAAACTACTTTTTGTACTAGCATCATTGTTGCCTGCGAACTACGTTACGGTGCATTGAAAAAAGGGTCAAAGGCACTTATTTCTAAAGTTAAATTATTGCTTGCTAATATCATTGTTTTACCATTAAGCGATGATGTAGATCGTCATTATGCGATAGTGCGTGCAGATTTAGAGAAACGAGGCAAACCAATTGGAGCAAATGATATACTCATTTCAGCTCATGCTTTAGCGCTAGGAGTTGTTTTGGTAACAGCGAATGAAGGAGAGTTTAGGAGGATACCGGGGCTGGAAGTTGAAAATTGGCTTCTCTGAAGAATGCATTCCGTTTTGAAAAAAATACCACATAATTTCGCATCTTTGTCGTTAATTGAATAAATGTTGATATTACTTGGGAATATCTGATTTAACTTTAATCCATAAAAGTCGTAGAGAATTTGCAATTGCCACAACATCTATAATTTCTTGAAGGATCGCCCCAATGACCGGCGTAATGAAGCCGGCTGCAGCAAACCCCATTCCAATTATGCTCAATGTCATGCCGCCAATCGCACTCTGCAAAGCAATTCTACGCGTAATCAAGCTCAGATGGATCAATTCATCGACTTTGATTAAGGTACTTTCCATAATAACAGCGCCTGCTGATTCAGCTGTGACATTACTATATTGGCCAAAGGCTACTCCAACGGTGGCAGCGGTTAAGGCGGGAGCGTCATTGATACCATCACCCATAAACAATGTCGGTGCTTTATTCGCTTCTTGCCGAACAATAGCAAGTTTTTGTTGAGGAGTTTGTGAAGCATGTATTTCAGTTAAATTCAGTAAATCGCCCAGATACTTGACTTCAGATTCGCGATCTCCCGACAATAACATTATTTTTTTGAATCGATGAAAAAGTTTCAGATGACCGATAAAAGATTTGCTTTCAGATCGTGGTGGATCTCGAAAGCGCATTGTTGCTAAATACTGGTTATTGCATGTTACGATGCATTCCAATCCCACTGTTACATCGGGAAGACTTTTTTCAGATTCAGGAAGTTTTTCTAATAATCCTTTGCGGTTAGTGATAGTGATATCATCGTTTTGAATCGAGCCGCGCAGCCCTTGGCCGGGCTTTTCTGAAACATGGCGAGCTTCTAATAATGGTAATTTATGTTGTTTGGCTTTTTCTAAAACCGCGCTCGCTAACGGGTGTTTTGAATAACGTTCTAAACTCGCAACGATTTGTAATATAAAATTAATGTCCTCTCCATTGCTGGGAAGAATTTCAGTCAATATGGGTTTTCCATAAGTCAAAGTTCCTGTTTTGTCGAAAATTGCGGTTTGGCAAGTAGGTAGTCGCTCTAATACAGTTGGATCTTTGATAATAATGGCTTTTTTTGCCGCCATGGAAATTGCGCTAATCAATGTAATGGGGATGGCAATGAGTAAAGGACAAGGGGTCGCTATAACCAGTACTGCCAAAAAAGACATTGAATTACCCGTCACGAGCCAAGTAGTTATGGCAAAAAGTAATGTTAGAGGCGCAAAAATAAGGCCTATCTGGTCGCCTAACCGACGTAATTTTGGACGTTTTTGTTCCGCCTCCTGCAATACAGCAACAATAGAAGCATAACGCGAATCAGAAACCAATTTTTCTGCTCGCACAATAAGCATAGTTTCGCCATTAATTGCACCAGAAAATACGGTTGTTCCTGGTGCTTTTGAAACCTGATAGGGCTCACCTGTTAAATAAGATTCATCCATTGAACCGTGCCCTTCGATAATCACGCCATCTACCGGACAAGTTTCGTGCGGATATATCATAATCTCGTCGCCAATCTGGATTCTTTGTAAAGGGATATCTTTGATACCTGCGGGGGCTCTAAGATGTACCAGAGCAGGCATGCGTTCTACTAATGCTAATAATGCCGAAGAAGCCTTATGAGTAGCATACTGTTCAAGCTCTTCACCACTGGCTAACATTAAAATAATAATCACACCGGCCAAATATTCATGAAGTATCACCGCAGTGATGATTGCAATGACCGCTAATAAATCAGCACCTAAATCACCTTTAAACAGTTTTAATATAATACGCAGAGTAGCGGGCACACCACAAAAAATGATTGCAAATAATAATGGCCAATTAGAATGAGTCATTCCAGCGAGGTGGAGTGAAATTGATAATATAATGGCACCTAATGAAGTTCCAATAGCAAGCCATTGCCAGTGAAACTTAAAAGCTGTAGACGATAAAAATGATTGCTGCATGAATCTATCCCTTAATTTATGCCAGGGCGAAGTCTAGTCCAGCTGGAGAATATAAATATTCATCTCGAATATATACATAATGCGCAATGCACTATTCTTTTAAGCATCCTAAATAAGCCTGCCACCCCGTTTTGCGATAATGGCTTGCCGTAGCGGCAGGATCTGGTGCGGCATAGATTCCTCGCCCCACAATCATCACATCTGTACCCCGTTGGAAGGCGGATTCAGGAGAAGTATATTGTTGGCCAAGTGCATCGCCTTGTTGTGAGAGGTGGATACCGGGTGTGAAATAAATCCAAGCAGGATTATCATTTAATCGATGTTGCGAGACAAAACCCATCACAAAATCAGGATAATTTTCCGCCATGGCTAATGTTTTTTGGGTATAGCTCGCATCAATTAAATTATCTTTAGCGCTCATTTCGGCTAATAATAATAAGGCATTGGCGGTGTTTTGCGCCCCGGCTTTTAAACCTTCGACCACACCAGGGCCGGGCAGAGGGTGTGCATTGGTGATAGCTGCCCACTGCGCAATTCGATAAATCCCTTGGGTATATTGCAATTGCACAGTATGGCCAATATCCGCGAATTTTCGATCTTCAAAAATCAAGAATTGGTATTCGCGGGCTAAAGCTTGCAGCGCATCAATAAAATCGTGAGAAAAGTCTTCAATAATATCGATATGCGTCTTAAAAACACAAATCTCGGGGCCCACTTGTTCTGCCAGCTTCAGCACTTGCTCGGCTTTAATTAAATCGGCCGAGACACTTAAGTTGCTTTGCTTTTCTGTCATCCAGCCGAGCAATTGTTTGGCAGTGGGATTTTGGCAGAAAGCGATTCTGTCAGAGTAGGGGAGTCGAGCCACCATAACCTTTATTCAGGATCGTGACGACGATGCCAGATCACCGGCGCGGCGCTAATTAGGCGCACATCATATAGCGTCGGCGTCTTTACCGTGGTGTCTGGGTTGGTGCAAACCAGTGTATATGTATCAGGTGATGCTCCTGCTTTTAATCGGCGCAACAAGAATTCATTGTTGACGGTTTCGATAATGCAGTCATGGCCGATCAATTGATGGATCATTTCCCCCATACGGCGTTTGCCACCGACATAATCGTTAGTACAATAGTAGGGCGCCATTCCATCATCGGTAATTAAATAATCAATCACCCCTGGATTTAACTCTCTAAAAGTTAACAATTCTTTGATGATCGCCTTGTCTTCAGGTAAAGCATTGTAAGCGTTATTGGTATCGAGAGGTTCTGAAGTGCTCAGGTTAGTGGGTTGTGGCGGAACCCCAATGCCATATAATAACCAATCCGAGGTACAGAATATCCCTTCTTGTCTTAAAATGGGGATGACCCGCTGCACACCGCGTTCCGTCAGGCCCCCTGCTTTAGCAGCTTCCCAAGATTGAATGGTGCTCGCACTGATATTGTACTTTTGTTCTAACCCATTACGCGTTAGCCCAGCCATTAAGCGCACCGTTTTTAAACGTTTGCCGCGCGCTAAAGCACTTGACATGGGATCCGCATTTTTTGCCCTGGAAGATTTATTTGCCATATTTTACTCAGTTCGGAGTTCAAGTAATAGATTTTATTCCAAAAAACGCATAAAATAATTTACTTTTTAAATTACTTATACGAAAAAGCCCTCTGCAAAGCGCGTTGCACTAGCCAACAGACGGTTTTGAAAATAGAATCATAACATAATTTTCATAAATAGCTAAAAGAAGTGAAATTAGTGATTTTTTATAACGATTCAGTACCAAGTTATACATGGCACCAGACTCTAAGGGTCAGTTAAAAGTGTCTCTGATTAGTACAACAGGAACTCATAAACTTTGATTAAATTTTTCCGATATATTGCCCGACATACCATTATGACCATTTTCAGCTTGCTGTTCAGTTTGCTGATCGTCGCCTGTTGTATTTATTTTTATATGGTATTTAAACTACCCGATGTCGCCAGTTTAAACGACATTCCTTTACAAGTGCCGTTGCGAATTTATAGCAGCGATGGTGCTTTAATTGGTGAATATGGCGCGATGCGTCGAATTCCCGTGAGTCTGGCACAAATTCCAAAACCCTTGGTCGCAGGCGTCATTGCTACCGAAGATCAACGCTTTTTTGAGCATTCGGGCGTCGATTTTTGGGGGATTTTAAGAGCGGGGCGCGAATTATTATTGACGGGTCAGAAGAGTCAAGGGGCTAGCACCATCACTATGCAGGTGGCTCGAAATTTCTTCCTGACGCCTGAAAAAACCTACTCTCGAAAAATTAACGAAATTTTGCTCGCGCTGAAAATCAATAGCACTTTCAGTAAAGAGAAAATCCTAGAACTCTATTTAAATCGCATTTATTTAGGGCAAAGAGCTTATGGCGTTTCAGCCGCAGCCGAAATTTATTATGGCAAAACCCTCGATCAGCTCACTTTAGGGGAAATGGCGATGATTGCTGGATTGCCGCAATCTCCCTCTAAAGTGAATCCCATTAGTAGTCCGGCGGCAGCGAAAGACAGGCGCGACCATGTTTTAGAGCGGATGTTAGAGCTGGGATATATTAACCAGGCGGCTTATCAACAAGCGATCGATGAACCAATTGCCACGTATTATCATGGTGCGCCAATTACGTTACAAGCCCCACATATGGCGGAAATGGTTCGTAATGTGCTCTATCAGCAATTTGGAGATCGGGCTTATACCAGTGGAATGCAGGTTTATACCACCCTCAATAGCAAACTACAGAACGCTGCCAATACCGCATTATTAAATGGTTTAGTTAATTATGAGCGTCGCCATAAAGCCTACCGTGGTCCAGAAAAAAATTTAGGCCCGTTGCCTAAACATTTGTCCAGTTGGCAGGCACAATTGAGCGATTTTACCAGCGATACCAGTTTAATGCCTGCGATAGTCACCGCTGTGAGCGACCGTTCACTGAAAGCAATGCTGATTAATGGGGGAATTATCACCTTAGATTGGCCAGGCTTAGCTTGGACGCGGCGAGCAGATGCTTATCATATTGCGAGAGTAGGTGATGTGATACGGGTTGTCCAGCAAGATACAACTTGGCAATTGACCCAAATTCCTAAAGTAGAAGGCAGTATTGTCGCACTTGATCCTGATAATGGGGCAATTTTAGCTCTAAACGGCGGGTTAACTTCCGCGGAAATGGGGCTTAATCGGGCGGTGCAAGCCAGTCGTCAACCGGGCTCGAGCTTTAAACCGTTTATTTATGCAGCGGCCTTAGCCAGAGGGTTCACGTTAGCAACAGTCATTGATGACGCGCCGATTGCCATTAATGATACCGGTGATCCCAATAATTTGTGGCGCCCTGATAACGATGACGGAATTTTTCATGGCCCAACGCGATTAAGACTGGGATTAGTCCATTCTTATAATGTACTAACGGTACGTTTACTGCAAATGATGGGCGTTCGTTATGCGGTAGATTATGTCAGTCAGTTTGGGTTCGACCGAAAGAGTTTGCCGCCCTCTTTATCGCTGGCTTTAGGCACGGCGCAAGTCACGCCTTTACAGGAAGCAGTCGGTTACGCCGTGTTAGCCAATGGTGGCTATAAAATCACCCCATATTTTATCGAGCAAATCAAAACCCCAGAAGGGAAAGTGGTTTATCAAGCGCACCCCCCTACGGCGCCCACCGAAAGGGATCCCACCCCCAGCATTGCTGCACCCAGAGTGATCGATGCTAATGTGGCTTACTTAATCACCAATGTGATGCAAGACGTGATTAAGCGTGGCACTGGCTCAGGGGCTCTTGTGCTCAAGCGTGAAGATTTGGCGGGTAAAACCGGCACAACTCAACGAGGTGTTGATGCTTGGTTTTCAGGATTTAATCATAAAATGCTGGCAACAGTATGGGTAGGCTACGATCAACCCAAACCACTGAATGAACACGGTGCTCAAGCCGCTCTACCCGTTTGGATCGACTTTATGCGCGTCGCATTAGATGGCACCCCGGAATCCAGCCTAAAGCCCCCAGATGATATTGTTGCGGCACGCATTGACCCTGAATCTGGTCTGCTTGCAGATCCCCAACAAGAAGGCACGATTTTTGAATTATTCCAAGCCAATCATTTGCCACCCGAAGCGGGGACGATGGACCAAGAAGAGTTACAAGAGGAACAGCAAGAAGTGAATCAAGGGACGTATTAAGAAAAGGGGCAGTGTTTTGAGTTTTGATAAGATTTGTAAAGAGGTTAACGCATATGTTAACATGACACAATGACAACAATAACTTTTTTTCGATTAAATTCTGGAGAATGCCCTGTAGAGGATTTTCTCGATAGCTTATCAAGTCGAGAGGCCCAAAAAGTCATATGGGTCATGCAGTTAATAGAGGATTTAGAGAAAATACCTACCCAGTACTTTAAAAAGTTAGTGAATACGGCAGATATTTGGGAGATTCGTATTCAATTAGGGTCTGATATTTTCAGAATATTGGGATTTTTTAAGACTAAAGCGGAATTTTTGGCAACAAATGGATTTAGAAAGAAAACTCAAAAGACACCATCAAAGGAAATTATTTTGGCAGAGAAGAGAAAGGTTTTATATTTAAATCGAGAGAGAGATTCTTTATGAGTGATTTGAGACGGTACATCAATAAACGGAAAAAAAAAGATGCTGTTTTTGCCGAAGGTTTTGATGAGGGATACGCTGATTTTAAAATCGGTCTACTGGTGCGACACTTAAGGAAAAAAGCTGGACTGACACAACTCGAGTTGGCGGAAAAGCTTCACACACAGAAGTCTGCCATTTCTCGTATTGAAAATCAATCGGAAGATATTCGAATTTCTACATTATTTAAGATAGCAGCAGCATTAGGTAGACATATAGACATTCACATTAGTTAATTTTGTTGTATATGACAAGAAAATTTGAATCTTCATTAGGATATGAATGATTTATGAAACGAAATTTAGATAAACTCCCTAATGAGAAGCAGGTCGAGTTGGACAAGGTCGTTATACTGATTCAAGAAATGGCGCCTGTCGAAATGATTATCTTGTTTGGTAGTTATGCACGCAATGAGGGAGTAGAAGAAAAATATGATGAAGCGCATTATAAATATCAAAGCGATTTTGACATTTTAGTGATTGTTGAAACAAAAAGTGAGGCTCTACAAGGAAAGTTAGAGCGAGAAATAGAAGAAAAAGTTGAAAAATGTAATGAGATCAAAACACCAGTCTCTGTTATCGTGCATGATATCGATTTTATCAATAAGCGTTTAAGTAAGGCGCAATACTTTTTTACGGACATCAAGAAAGAAGGCGTTTTACTTTATGATTCTGGAAAATTTCAACTAAAAGAAGCTAGAGAGCTGTTGCCCGCAGAGCGAAAAAAGCTGGCCGAAGAAGATTTAAATTACTGGTTTAATCATGCTGAAGAATTTCTCATTGATTCTAAAAATGCTTTCGGTCGTGGCAGTCATTCAAAAGCTGCTTTTGAATTGCATCAGGTTGTAGAACGTTTATATAGTGGCATTCTGCTGGTATTTACACGCTACAAACCTAATACTCATGATTTGGGCATCTTAAGAAAGTTGACCAACTCTGTGGACGATCGTTTACTGCGTGTATTTCCTTTAGATAATCCAGAAAGTAAGCATTTGTTTAAATTGTTGAGAAAAGCCTACGTTGATGCTAGATACAAGCCTAGTTACGTCATAACTGACAGTGAACTATCACAATTATATCGTCAAGTGGATGAGTTGAAAAAAATAGGTGAATTAATTTGCCATGAAAAAATTAACAGGTTTGCGTAATTCATGTGTGGCTATAGCTCGTATCATGCCTATAAAAGTAAAGTATAGGCGTCCCACACATAAAGAACTTCACGAATTGATTAAAAAGTTGTCTATACCTTCTGAGAAATATCTCAGGGAAGAACGTGATGAGCGATAGACATATCCTAACGTACAAAACTGTTGAGGCTTTCTCTCACTCTGATCTGTATGTAACAGAGTGAGAGCAGTAACTTTGTCAGTGAGCGCATCCTGAAGCTGTGGATATATTGCCATGAAGTCTATTGAGCGCACCCTGTTGCGGTGAAGAGATTACCATTCAGCCCGCTGGGTAAGGCTGAGCCAATATTAACAGAAAATTCAGGAGAGGTTGTGGATGATTTTGAGACACTAATCCCACTATATTGGATCACTATTCCTGCAATTCCACTGGGACAGTTTTTTGAGCTTTGGTTATAAGTAAATCCGGCTGTTACGGTTCCCCATGGCGTTTTTGAATCATTGCTTGAAATCGTGTAAATAGCATTGCCGTTAGGTGGTATTGAACTGCAGTTGCCAGTGCATGCAATATGTGTCGCGCTGTTACTCGGCGTTACATTCTGTATCATGGTAACATTTAGACTTGCAGGATTATGGAAGGTAACAGTATAAGTGTTGGCTTGACTGGTCACTGCAATCAATAGCAGAGGAGTGACTAAAAATCCTATTTTTTTCATTTCTGTTCTCCAAGATATGGTATTGTTCCCAGAAGCAGCTAGGTATTACGAAATATGAACGCTATTGCCATACTTGTCAATCAGTATGTTGTCAACAAATTAAACACCTAATACAATCCCATAATGACCTCTTAAGAAAACCTCACGATAATCCGACAATTGGGCTTTTATTATGCAGAAAACACAATAAACTTGTTGCCGAATATTCTCTGAAACGTACTGATGGCGCTATTGGGATTGCTGAATATCGCTCGCACAAATTACCAAAAGAATTGAAAGAAAGCCTTCCTGACCCTGATATACTAGAAGCTAAGCTTGCTGAAAAAATGGAACCTTGAGATCTCTTAAATGGTCAATATAAAATCACTCGTGCGGCGATCAAAACAACGGAGCGGAAAGAAGAGTTGAGTGAAACATCTCTAGAAAAACTTAAAAAAGACGAAGGAAAGCGTGAGCTTCGCGGTTTGATTAAGAGCTGTCTGTACCTTCTGAGGAATTAATTAGAGAAGAGCGTGATGAACGATAATATATTACTTTAAACAGCCGAAACAATTCCTACCCAAATCAAAAACCCCACCCAATGGCTCAGTCGAAAAGCTTTAAAACAGCGCGCGCGGGTTCGATCTTTTGCTAAATAATGTAAGTAACTCATCATGGCTACAGCAGCGCCAACGCCTACATAGTAAGGCCAATGCAATGGATACCATAATCCCGCGGCGATGAATAATAAGATCATAACGCTGTGTAATACAGCAATCACTGTAAGATCTCGGGGCCCTAATAAAATTGCTAGCGATTTGACGCCTGCATTAACATCTTCGGGCCGATCCGCCATTGCATAAAAAGTATCGTAGGCGATTGGCCAGAGGCAGGCGATAGCGAACCATAGCCAGGCGTGCCAGGGGACATAACCCAAAGTCGCAGCAAACGCCATCGGAACACCCCAACTATAAGCTAATCCTAGAATCAGTTGAGGTAAATGGGTAATCCGCTTGAAAAAAGGGTAACTGATCAGTAATACGACCGCGGGCAAGGCTAGCCAGCGTGTTAAGGTATTCACCCATAATAATAAACTGGCTGCTAACAGGCCTAACACAACAAATAAGGCCCATGCTTGATTTAACGATAATACACCGGCCGCTAAAGGCCGAAGTTGTGTGCGTTTGATCTGAGCATCAAACTCATAGTCGGCGATATCGTTAATGACACAGCCTGCAGAACGGGTGAGGATGACGCCTAAGACAAAAACCAGCAATAAGCCAAGCGGTGGTAATCCCCGATTGGCGAGCCATAAGGCCCACAAAGTGGGCCAGAGTAACAGTAAAATACCAATGGGTTTATCGAGCCGCATCAGCTGGAGGTAAGGATATAAGCGCATGGCTTAAGGATTGACCCCCAGTTTGTGGAATTTATGAGGACGGCTCGGGTTTTTAACCAAGCTGGCTTTAGGAGAAAACCGTTGCTGCAACCAATAATCTAACGATATTTTACCTGAGCCGAAAAACATCAGCATCATGATTAATAAACCCCAATTTAAATGCTGTAATAAGCCTGGCAAGCCTGCTGTAGTCCATAAATAAGGATAGGAAGCTACAGCGATGGCATTATAAACAAACAGCACCACATAGATAAAACGCCCGCCTAATCCAAGCACAACCAATACCGGTAATAACAATTCAGCACCCGTCGCCAGGACTGCTGCCATCACAGGTGGTAATAAGGGCACCTGATATTCATAAGTAAATAAGGTTTCTGTGGTGACCCAACTTTGAATTTTCACTAAACCGGCGGTGAAAAATATGTAAGCAATCCATACTCTAGCGGAAAATTGACCAAGAGGGGCCAAAAAATCTAATCCTTGATTCAATAACTGCCTCAATCGACCTATTATTTGTATTATCATACCTTCCTTCTCCTTCTACATTTCCTATGCTAATGTTCATTATCTTTGCGATCTACTCTCATTTTAGCATACCCTGAGAGGCTTGTCTTTCAGACCAAAAAAGTTGGCGAGGTTGCTATTCCATGATAGCCTAGCTCAATAATTTTAAGGAGTGAACTATGGAACATTTAATTGAAGCTGTTATTTCCGATAATTCAGAGGCATTGCGGGAACTATTATGGGCGGGGGCCAATCCCAATCAGGTCGAGGATTATGCCAATATCACATTATTGCATTTCGCTGCACAACATAACGCTTTAAAGTGCGCTGAGGTGCTACTAAAAGCAGGGGCCGATGTGGAAGCGGAAACCGTTGACGGTATGAATTGCGTCAATGTGGCATCATTGCACGCCCATGAAGACATGCTTTCGTTATTATGGCGCTATCGGGGGGCATTGCACTGATCCGCGTTTTTGTCAATGGCGCCTCAGGCAAAATGGGGCAGGCCACGGTTAAGGCTGTGCAAGATGATCCAGCTTTACAAATCGTGGGTCAAGCCGGCTCTAACGATGCATTATTGAAGCTTATTCGTGAGAGCCAAGCCGACGTGGTAGTGGATTTTACCCTCGCAACGGTGGGCTTTCAGAATGCTTGTACCATCATTGAAGCCGGGGCCCGCCCAGTGATTGGTACTTCGGGTATTACAGCCGATCAAGTCAAAGCGCTAACAGAGCGATGCGCGCAAAAAAAATTGGGTGGCATTATTGCGCCGAATTTTGCCATTGGTGCCGTTCTGATGATGAAATACGCTCAGGATGCCGCCCGTTATCTCCCGGACGCTGAAATTATTGAAATGCATCATCCGCGTAAAATAGACGCGCCTTCTGGCACTGCACTCAGAACGGCTGAGATGATGGCTGAAATGCGTAATACCGCCAAAATGTCTACCCAACAAGCACCTTCACGCGGCATGCAGCATCATGGTATACCCATTCATGCGGTGCGCTTGCCAGGGCTGATTGCGCGTCAAAGCGTTATATTGGGTGGCCTAGGACAAACTTTAACCCTGGAACATAATACGTTGGACCGAGAGGCTTTTATGCCAGGGGTCTGTTTGGCCTGTCAGAAGGTGATGGGCTTGAATCAATTAGTCTATGGGCTAGAGCATATTTTGTAGTTTATGGCTTATTCCTCCGTTTGGCTTAAAAAAAATGAAGATCATCGCCTCAAACAAGGCCATTTGTGGATTTATAGCAATGAAATTGATGTCAGCAAATCGCCTTTGAAGCAATTCCAATCCGGTGAAATGGTTCAAATACTCAATGCCCAAGGTAAAAGTTTAGGGTTAGGGTATATCAATCCACACACATTGTTGGCTGCACGGCTGTTAACCCGTTCTAATACCCCATTTGATCAAATCGAAATCATCTCCCGCATTCGTCAGGCACTGGTTTTACGAGAAAGACTCTATGCGAAACCGTATTACCGACTGATTTATGGGGAAAGTGATTTTTTGCCAGGTTTGATTGTCGATCGCTATGCAGATTTACTGGTTGTGCAAATCACCACAGCAGGCATGGAGCGCTTGCAATCCGCGGTGATCGAGGCATTAGTCTCTGTCATACAGCCGAAATCCATATTGTTGCGGAACGATCACAGTATGCGCGCTCTGGAAGGTTTGCCTGAGCAGGTCATACCAGCTTGGGGTAGCCCACCCGAAGAAGTCGTTTTAGAAGAAAACCAGGTCGCATTTTGCATTGATCCCTGGAAAGGGCAAAAAACCGGTTGGTTTTATGATCATAGAGACAATCGAGCACGCCTTAAACCCTTAGTGGCGGGAAAGCGCGTGCTGGATCTATTCAGTTATGTGGGGGGATGGGCGATTCAAGCGGCTGTGGCAGGTGCTGAGTCTGTCTGCGCAGTCGATAGCTCAGCTGCAGCTTTGGAGCGCCTACAACATAATGCCAAACTGAATCGGGTCGAAGAGCGTGTTCGGACGCTACAGGGAGATGTTTTTGAACAACTCAAACAGTTAGCGCAAGACGCTGCACTATTTGACGTGATTATTATCGATCCGCCCGCTTTTATCAAAAAACGTAAAGACCTAAATGCTGGATTATTAGCCTATCGTCGTGTCAACGAATTGGCGCTGCGACTATTAGCCCCTGAGGGTTTGCTCGTTTCAGCCTCGTGCTCCCAGCATTTATCTGCTGAAGCATTGCGAGATGTTGTATTACAGGCGGGATTAAAAAGAAATTATACCTTGCAGCTCATCGCTCAAGGCCATCAAGGGGGTGATCACCCCATTCATTTAGCCATCCCTGAAACTGAGTACTTAAAAGCCTTATTCATGCGAGCAGGGCGGTTTGAGTAAAAGCGGTTTCTCTGTAAGTGTCTGATATTATTGTAAAAATGGCTCAAAAAAACTTAAAAGGAGGATGTTCCGTTTAAGTTATGCTAAAATGGAGTATATTCCTTTTAAGTTTTTAAAGGTATCTCCTATGTTTAAAAAACTATTGAATATGCAACTTCCGTTAGAACAATCCGCGTTCTTGTGGGGGGCGCGAAATACGGGAAAATCGACTTACTTACACCAACGATATCCTCAAGCCATCTATTATGATTTATTACAAACGGATGTATTACATAAATTACTCGTAGCCCCACATCTTTTGAGGGAAGAACTACTAGCGGTAACACCAGAACAGTTGCATCAACCTGTCGTGATTGATGAAGTGCAAAAAATCCCCGTGTTATTAAACGAAATTCACTGGCTCATTGAAAATAAAAAAATCGGTTTTATTTTATGCGGCTCGAGCGCGCGTAAATTAAAGCGTGGTGCTGCTAACTTGTTAGGGGGAAGAGCCTGGTCCTTCAATTTTTATCCTTTGGTTTATAAGGAAATCCCTGATTTTGATCTGTTAAGAGCGCTCAATCATGGGCTATTACCGACGCATTATCTTTCTGACTACCCTGAGCGCTCTTTGCGAGCTTATGTCAATAATTACTTAAAAGAAGAAATTCAAGCGGAAGGACTTGTACGTAATCTAGCTGGATTTGCCCGCTTTTTAGACATTGTAGGGTTCAGCCATGGAGAGATACTGAATTATGCCAATATAGCCAGGGATTGTGGCGTCGATGCAAAAACGGTAAAAGAATATTATCAAATATTAGTCGATACCTTAATTGGTTATCATGTGCATCCCTTTTTTAAAAAAGTAAAACGTGATTTGATTACTGCGGCACCTAAATTTTATTTATTCGATGTAGGTGTGGCTAATTTTCTTATCCGAAAAAAAATAGAAGTTTTGCAAGGGCTTGATGCAGGTAAAGCATTTGAACATTTCATTTTTATGGAAATCCAAGCTTATTTGGGTTTACATGAATTAGATTATCCCCTGAATTATTGGCGCAGCAAAACTGGGTTAGAGGTCGATTTTGTGATTAATCAGGGTGAAACTGCCATTGAAGTTAAAATTTCCGTCAGCCCACAACTCAGTGATTTAACAGGATTAAGCGCTTTTTGTGCTGACTATCATCCTAAACATGCTTTGGTCGTTTGCCAAGCGAATAAAAAAAGACAAGTGCAAACACATGAGGGTCATTCGATTACGATTTTACCTTGGCAAGAGTTCCTTGAAAATTTATGGGATAAGCAGTATTTTTAAGTTTCATTGATAGGATTTAAAAGTTGTACATTGAAGTCCATGTGCTGAATGTTTACGATTTTTTTTGAATCCATCGCCTTTACCTCTTCTATATTTAGAAGCTCTATTTCTTTAATTGTAATTTGGCTAAGCCCAAGATCCTTGGCTGTTTCTAACATGGCGTCGATAATTTTACTATTCATGATTCACCGTTTTAAATTTTTTCTAATCTTTGTAAGGTGTCTGGATATTTTCTCACCATCAAAATAAGCAGCAGCTTGATCATTCGGGGCAGTTTTGCCTTGCTCCCATTTTTCTAAAGTTCTGGGAGATACACGCAATTTTAATGCAAATACATTGCGCGACATATGCATTTGTTCTCTCGTTTCACGGATCAACTCGGCATCTACAATGAGATGTGGTTTTTTCTTTACATGATAAGTTCGAAGTGTAATTTTTTTCTCTATGTGCTTTAACTTCCTCAAGGGCTTGCTTGAGTTCATTAAATAAATGACGTTTAGGTTTCATAGAGTTATATGTTGAGTAAACAAATGAGTTTCTATAAATATCATTAAGCAATTGTACGCTTTAAGGGTATAAAATCAAACGCAATGTTGAGTTGTTGTCATTTTTTTGGTTATGGTTAAGGATTCAGGCACTTCAGAGTGCAAAGAAGGACGCCGTCCAAATAGTGTTAATTGACTATCGGAAATGGTAGTTGACTGGGTGAGTAGAATGCCAGATTCAAAACTTTGCCTTCTCCTTGACTTCTCCCTCTCCGAGACTGCGCTTTCTGGCTTAGCTTCTTCAGGAATTTCATCGAGAGTACAAAGGTCTGCAAGCCTTTTATAAGCTACTCTGTTCCCTTGCGCAGCAGCAGTGTTATAATAGGTTTTTGCTTTGTCGTTGGATCCTGTGGTTTCATAGAAAAACCCCATTTTACATTGGGCTTCAGCGCTGCCCCCAGCTGCAGCTTGTTCATAAAATTCATAAGCTTTTTTATCATCGCTTACGATCCCTAACTCTTCCTGTTCATAACACATTCCAAGATGAAGCTGTGCTGTTGGTAAATTATCTGCAGCATATTTTTGTATGGCGGAAAGGTATTGTGCCATGAGTCGTTGTGCGTCATCAAAGCATACTTCAGAATAATAATGAAAAATTCCTAAAATTTCTTTAAATTCTTTTTCTTTAAGATTTGGATGATATTCTGAAACAAGTTGAGTGAGAAAGTCAGATAGTATATCAGAATTTTTTTTAAGTAATGCTGTTAAAATATCATCCCTTTGATCATCGGCTACATCTTTGTAAAGTTCAAGGAGTGGTTTAAAGTTCTCCACGCATCCCATGCTGTAATAATCTAAACAAAGTTCAATGGCTTTCTCTAAACCACCTTGATTAGCACAGAATTTCAGTTGATCAATGGCCTTTTTAATGTCGACTTCAAAGCGGTATTTTCCATTTAAGTAAAAGTCTCCCAGAATAAGCGAGGTACTTAAATCATGATGAGGTTGGATTTTTAAGCTCTCCAGAAATTTATCGCAGGATTCTTGGTCATGCTCTGATAAAATTTCAACAAAAAGCGCTATTTGTTGAGTTTTTTCCTTCTCCGCAAGATGTTTACAATTTATGATGTCTTTTCCAAGTTCTTCTAAACATTGAGAAAGATTTTTGTAAAAATCACAATAACCGTACTTCTTTGATAGGTCTATTAGTTGTGGAATATATTTTATTTTTTCTGATAGGGAGAGGGCGTTCCAGATCAATAGAAAATTATTTCGATTTTTACGAAATGCGAGATGAAACCCTGATCCTGCGAATAGTTCGTTCCTGGTGTCTTCATTTTTTAACAATTCGCAGTAGACCTCAAATGGTTTTTGCTTGGAATCGGTGGTGTTTGGCTTAAGGATGGATAAGCTCATTGAAAAATCAGTTCCTAAAGTTGCAGTGATCTCTTTATGGAGAGATGTGGTGTCCTTAAATTTTTTTCCTAGATTATTGTCATAATTGGGGTCATAAAAAATATAATTCCCCTCTTCATTCATCGTTAAACAACAGGTATGGACACTATTCTCTATCAGAAATAAATTATTAGTCATATAGGGTTGACTGCTTTCAAGCAAAGTTTCGAATCTTGCCGCGCTAAGCTGGCCGCCGACGCTATAATATTCGGAGATAATGATGGGCTTATGTTGCGGAGGTTCTTCATCTTTCGGGAGAGGAATATCAAGAATAATGAACTCTTTTCCTGCTGATTTAAGAACCTCCTCGGGAAAAGGCAAAAATAAGGCATGTTGATCCTTCCTGCTTTCGTTGAACGCAGGGACACTGAAAAAGAAGGTTCAAATGCCTCTCTCGCTAGCCAAGCAGATTGCCACTGCGTTGAAGCTTGTCCTATCGCAATATAATAAAGTGCCCTATTAAATAATGCTGCTAGATTTTCATTAATGTCTGGATTGAGTGAAGAAGATTTAAAATCCATGGGTAAAGAGCACTCATCTAAAACAGTTAATACTTTTTCCCACCACTTACCCAGCCCCATGCTGTACATCAGGCCGTAAGTCATTGAAAATCCATGACAAGCCGCCGCGCCAGTATCTATGAGTGCCTTAACTCTTTTGAAGGTGGATATTTTTCCAAGCGACATCCCTCGTGGGCTTTTTAATTCTTGATCTAAAAAGAGGCTGATTTTTTTTAAAATGCTTGATTGACTCATTGTGACATACCAGAATAATCGTTTTTCAGAAGTGGGGTTTTTCGCTATTTCTTAATTTTAACGTGGCTATATTAAGGAAAAATTAATGTAAACATTCAGCACAGTCTAAGGGAAGCTTGAGCTCAGAATAGGTAGGAGGCGTCGTCCTCGCATGGATGCCGGGATCCAGTCTGCAGGAAGCAAAACTCTACATCCTTGTAATCTGGATCCCGGCATCGGCCTCGAGCTAATGTCCAGTCCGAGAAGTAGAAACCTTTGTAGAGGGCGATACTTTCATGTCCCTATGCCCTGGTTTCCGGCTCCTGCCGGGAGGGACGACGCCTCCTGCCTATTTATAAGATCAAGCTTCCCTTAGGCTGTGCTGAATGGATACAAATTAATATAATGGTTGGTAGTGGGACTTCAGCTTCGCCGCAAAAAACACTTGCTGATTTCACATAGAGACATGAATGGAATGAGTAATATTGCCATGTTCCACGTGGAACATTTGCGCATCAGCAGCGTGACCTAAGCATTGTAAAGCTTGTTCGTCGACGCTGGTGATAAAAATTTGAGCATTCATGGATGTGAGTAAGGACATAACCTGTTCGCGGCTGTGCTGATCTAACTCTGCGGTAAAATCATCTAATAAATAAATGCAGTTTTTTCCGCTGAGCTGATAGAGTAAGCTACCTTGCGCTAGGCGGAGGGCATAGACGACTAATTTTTGCTGGCCCTGCGATAAAACTTCGTGAGCTGCTAAGTTGCCGTCAACTTTAACCACTAAATCCGCGCGTTGAGGGCCATATTGGGTATAGCCTAATTGCAAATCTCTGGCGAGAGATTGCGCTAATGTCTGGGCTAATCCTGTCGTTTCATCCCACCCGGCTTTGTAGCGCAGGCTGAGAGTATACTTTCCTTGTAAAAAGCCTTGGCCCATAGGAATAAAGACATTAGCTAATTTTTCGATGTAACTTCGGCGTAATAGATCGAGGATATGGACTGTTTGCGCTAAATCTTGGTCCCAAAGTTGAAGGAGGTCTTTGCGGGTAGGTAAACGTAATCCAGCATTACGTTGTTTCAATAGGCGTTGCGTGCGTTGCCAGTGTTCTAAAAAGGATGGTTCCACGTGGAACACTCCCCAATCCAGGTATTGCCGGCGTAGTTTGCTGCTTCCTGTGAGGAGTGAGCGGCTATCGGGTGTCAAGAGTTGAATAGGCAATAATTGTGTAAGTGAGACGATAGAAGGAATGGTTTCTCCTGCGAGACGAATTTTGAGCTCGCCCTTGTTGCTACGTTCCATTCCTATGGGTGTGGTGTGTTCGCCATCGTGTAGCTGTCCGAATAGGGTAAAGGCATCAGTTTGATGTTGGATGATGTGTTGGTTGTGACGAGTTCTAAAGGATTTGGCGAGGCTGAGGTAATGAATGGCTTCGAGTAAGCTAGTTTTGCCGCTGCCATTGGCGCCATAAAGGAAGTTTAAAGTAGGGGCAGGGGATAGGTGGATATCAGCTAGGTTGCGGAATTGATGAACTTTTAAGGCGGATAAATGCATAATGTTTCCGACATTAATCTTGTTACCCCTCATCCGGCCTATTCGGCCACCTTCTCCCACAGGGGAGAAGGTAACAGCTCGCCACTCAAGTCTTCATCATGTATTGATAGTTCTGGAGATCGTTTTGGTCCTAGGGTACTACAGTTATATTTGCAACGGCATCACTAAATAAAGGCTTTGATCTATATCGATACCTTCTATGCATATCCGTTGAGTGGCATCTAGAATGGTTAATTTAATGCGTTCGGCGGTAGTGGTATTCAAAACATCCAGTAAGTAATTGACATTAAAGGCAATTTCCAGTTCCTGGCCTTGATAGTCAATGGGTAAAATTTCCTCAGCTTCTTCGGCTTCTGGGTTAGTGGCTTGAATTTGTAATAAGTTATGACGAATGCTGAGTTGTACTACGCGAACTTTATCATTCGACAGGAGTGCAACCCGCGTTAATGCTTGGCGCAAGGTTTCTCTTTCAATCTGCAGTGTGACACCCTTGCCGCTTGGCATGACGCGTGAATAGTCGGGAAAGCGTGCATCAATGAGTTTAGAAGTAAAAGTAAAAGTCGAACCTTTTATCCGAATATAATGCTCCCCGGCTGTGATTTGTAACAATTCTTGGCTGGGTTTTAGAAGGCGTAGCAGTTCTAAAACGCCCTTACGGGGGACAATAATCTGCAAGGGCTCTGTGGGTGCGGCAGTGAGCAGGGTATGACTCAGGGCAAAGCGGTGCCCATCGGTGGCAACGGCGTGGACTTTACCTTGCTTAATTTCTAAGGATAAGCCATTGAGATAATAGCGGATATCCTGCTGCGCCATGGCAAAATGGGTGGCGTATAATAAGCCGTTCAACGCATGTTCTTCCATGGTAAATTGTGCGAGGGCTTCGCTGTCTTCAAATTTGGGAAATTGGCTGGCGGGTAAGGTCACCAATACGAAGCGACCACTCCCTGCGCGAATCAGTAATCGTTCTTTTTCGACGCGGATATTCAGTTGTGCATTGGCATCTAATGCCCGGCAAATATCTAGAAACTTGCGTCCAGGCACGGTCACTTCCATCTGTTCTGTGACAGGCTCAGCCAGTTCAACATGGCCGATTAATTCAATTTCGGTGTCAGTAGCGGTTAAGGTTAAGATATTGTTTTCAATTTTCAATAGTACATGGCCAATAATCGGGAGGGTTTGGCGGCGTTCAACCACCCCAATAATCATCTGTAAAGGCTCTAGTAAAGCTTCTCGCTGAACAGTTAATTGCATTGTGTCATCTCCACGAAATATCAGTCATATCTAAACACAACTCAGACGCTTAGAGCCAGTGGTATCGCCGGTTGGGACGCCGTAAATACATCCCTGTAGGCTCACCATGAACATCCTTGTTCATGGATGCCCAACCTTGCGATACCACTGGCTCTAAGCGTCTAGTGCCATCTTTTACTTGGTGCTGAATGGATACATTTAAAACCCATTCAAGTAGATAAAGTTCGTAATAAACTCATGTAATCTTCTTTAATACTGGTATCAATATTTAATAATTCTTTCACCTTACGACAAGCATGTAAAACGGTGGTATGGTCCCGATTGCCGAAAGAAACGCCGATTTCCGGCAAGCTATGATTGGTCAGCTCTTTGGCGAGCGCCATACCCAACTGTCTGGCTCTGGCTAAGAAGCGATTGCGGCGTTTGGATAATAAATCCGCGGTTTTAATTTTATAATATTCTGCGACGGTTTTTTGGATATTTTCGATGGAGACTAATTTGGCTTGAACGGCCAATAAATCTTTTAAGGCTTCTCGCGCAAAATCCAAGGTAATGGGTTGGCCGGTAAAATGTGAATTGGCGATGACGCGTTTTAAGGCGCCTTCTAATTCACGCACATTGGATTGAATACGTTTACCAATAAAGAAAGCGACGTCGTGGGGCAACTCAATCCCAGACTGTTCAGCTTTGCTCATCAAAATGGCGACGCGGGTTTCTAATTCGGGCGGCTCTACGGCAACGGTGAGTCCCCAACCGAAACGGGACTTTAGTCTTTCCTCTAACCCATTGATTTCTTTAGGATATTTGTCGCAAGTTAACACGATTTGTTGTTGAGCGTCGAGTAAAGAATTGAAGGTATGAAAAAATTCTTCTTGAGAACGGTCTTTGCCGGCAAAGAATTGAATATCGTCGATTAATAGGGCATCGGCCATGCGATAATAACGTTTAAAATCATTCATGGCGTTACGCTGTAAGGCTTTAACCATATCCGCGACAAACCGTTCGGAGTGTAAATACAGCACCCGGGCGTTAGGTTTGCGGCTCAAAATCAAGTTACTAATCGCTTGCATAAGGTGCGTTTTGCCGAGGCCTACACCACCATATAAAAATAAGGGGTTATAAGCTTTCCCTGGATTTTCAGCTACTTGCAGAGCGGCAGCCCGCGCCAATTGGTTGGATTTTCCTTCCACAAAGGTTTCAAACGTAAATAATGGGTTGGGCTTATTCGCGGTGCTGTCGCTGAAGGTTTTATTGCTAATCGAAAGGGGCGTGGCGGTAACAGTGTTTTCAACGGGGGTGGCCATCGTGGGTGAGCGGCGGCTTCCCACTTGTAATTGAATGGGCAGTTTAGGGCCCTCGTGGATGTTATCCATCCAGTGCGTAATCATATCAAGGAATTTTTTTTCTTTAATATGCTGGATCACGAAGAGATTGGGGGCTAGCAAAAGCAAGTGTTCGCCATCAAATTCAACTTGGAGGGGCTGTAGCCAAATTTTGAATTCTGTGGAGTCTACAACGCCCTCCAAGTACTTCATGCAAGCCTGCCATAATGATGCCGCTTCCACTCAAAATTCCTCATGGTTAGGATGATGGAGAGATATAAGGTTTATGACTCAGGGAGGGAGGCATTAGGGGCAACCCTAGAGGCCCAAACGCAGAGAAATAATGCCCTAGACGGCGGGATAACTCAAGTGCTTTTTGAGGCTTTAGCGTCTAACCTAACTGTTGCCTATTTTCTTCTTTGATGGTTTTTTGTTGGTGTGCCACGGAAGTTCTCTGCCATCTCGGAGGCGTGGTTGATTGGCCGGTGGTAGCAGGTTGCCGTGTTGGATTAGCCTGTGGCTTAGGCTGATTCGCTTCAGGCGCCGGCGTCTTTGGTTTGGGTGCAGGACTATCGGGTTGCGGCTTGTCCTGAGGTGATTTGTTATCCTTTGCCATGGCATTTTTGGCGGTGTGCCCAGCTTTATTTAAGAGGTAAAATGCGACCCCCATCCCCAGCGCAGCGACAACTCCGCCGCCCATCATGAGAGGAAGGGCCATAAACATGATCATATCTTTCTTGTTTAAGGGTGTTTTCTTGTCTTCCTTCTTCGGCTCGGGTTGAGTCGCTTGGCGATTGGCTTCTTTAGCCTCTGCTTCACGCTGCGCTTTATTCGCATCGGGTGGATTAGGGGTTGGCGCTGGAGTACTGGCGGCCTGTTGAGCGGGGGCTGGCCGAATATCGGCTGAGGGTTCTTGCCTTGGGGGTTTTGGCGCTTCAGTCGCCGTACTTTTCGGTTCTTCGGGTTTAGGAGCAGGTTTTTTCGATTCGCTAGACATAATGACATCCTCAAGATTTAAAACCATCATACCAGACTAAACTTAAATTTTTATTAAGAAGGCTGTCATTATAACCACCCAAGTTAGATTTGGCACTAGGCCCGTAGAGGCCGTGGTGTCGCAAGGTTGGGCATCCATGAACAAGGATGTTCATGGTGAGCCTACAAGGACGTATTCACGGCGTCCCAACCGGCGACACCACGGCTTCTACGGGCCTAATTTGCTGGGGCACTTCAACCCCAGCTAACCATCCCTGAGCAAATAACTCAGGCAATAATTGCTCTGCCTTTGTCACTGTGGATAAGGCAAAAATTTCAGCTAAACTCAAGTCTTGCGCGATGGCGGATAAAAGTTGCCAGTGAGCCTCGTCTAAGGATTGCATACACACCCGGTCAGCTTCGCGCCAAATCCATAAATTAACCCCGCCTTCTGTCAGGTCAACCATGGCATCTTCCGCAGAATGGATCGAACCATCTTGATGTACCTGCCAAATTTTTAATAAAGGATAGGGAGAACGCAATAAAGTGCTACCCGGCGGCAGCTTAAAGACCACGTGCGCATGTTGGGTGTCTGGAATGCTTTGTAGCGCATGGACGGATAAAGGCGAATAATTTGGGCTACGTAAGGCCTTATGCCAG
Source organism: Gammaproteobacteria bacterium (assembly GCA_047601185.1). GTDB lineage: Bacteria > Pseudomonadota > Gammaproteobacteria > JAURND01 > JAURND01 > JASGJS01. The sequence continues at coordinate 648,821 of JASGJS010000001.1, forward strand.
GCCCATTCCAGCCTAGCCAAATCGGGAAGATAGGGTAGGCTCGCGGCAGGTTCATAACACTGAATAAAATCCGCAAAATCCAGACCATATTCTTCAATATCAGGAGAAGTTGAGGGAGTTTTTGCGACGTAGGCCAGGGCCATATGCCCAAAAAAGCTTTCCCCCACCACTTGCTGACAGACGGTAAAAATATGCGACAGGCTTTGAGCCAGCGCGGTCGTAAAGCTATGCCGATAAATGGTTAAGCGAGTTGTCGTATCAAGTGGTGGGATGGATTTAACCATGTCCTCCGGCAGTGACGTTTGTTGATTTAATGCAGCGGCAATCAAGGCTTCGGTGTGATGCAGTGTGTAACAGGGTTGGAAGGATGCAGAATCGGATTCAGCCGATATGCAGGACATTTCGGGTGAATAGCTGTGCGGTACTGCCTGATAGGCCTTTGCTCTCTCCAATTCCAATTCAGAAAACGCTGGAATGGCATTATCCCACTCGATTGCTGCCGGGATATCGCCTAAATACTGTTTGGCTTTTTGATATAAATCCCACACCGGTTGCGCCACGGCAGTGCCATGGGTATCGAGTAAATGGGTCTGACAATCCTGAAAACCGGCTAAATGTAATTGTTTAACGCGTGACCTATCTATCGACAATAAATAGTGTTCTGGATTGAAGCCGTGATTATGGCCGCTGACATAAATATTGTTAATGTCGAGTAGGATAAAACAATCGGCTTGTTGTGCAATGGCATTGATAAATTCCCATTCCGGCATTCCAGAATCTGTATAAGACAAATAGCTAGAGACATTTTCAATGAGAATCTGTTGACCTAAAAAATCTTGCACTTGCTGAATTCTCGACACCACATGCGCAATGGCTTCTTCCGTATAGGGCAAGGGTAATAATTCGTGGAAATATTGGCCTTGAAAAGACGTCCAGCTTAAATGATCCGAAATCCAAGCGGGGTGAATGCATTGTGCCAACGCTTTGAGCTGTCGCAAATAATGCCAATTGAGCGGATCCGTTGAGCCTAAAGACAACCCCACCCCATGCAAAACCATCGGATAAAATTGGCGGATTGCGATTAAACTTTGACGCAGAATGGGGCTATTCGGTAAATAATTTTCGCTGATGGCTTCAAACCAAGGAACAGAGGGGCGATGGGCTAAAATCTCTGCATAGTGACAAGCGCGCAGACCCAAGCCTATACCTTGGATCTGCTGCGAAGGCAACATGGATGATTATTGTGCCTTGGTAGCCGGGGTGGTGCTGCCACCGACAATCTTATGGCAAGTGCCTTTTAATACGTAAATCCATGCGTCAGGGTCGCGGTCAGCGGTGGATTGGGCTGAGCAGCCATTGTCTTTACTACCGCAATCATTTTTACCGGCTTTGGCAATTCCGTAACATTTTTCCACATCAGCGGTTTTAGCGATGGCGGGAGAATGCATCGCCAGAGTTAACATACCAGTGATAGCGGCCGTGGCTAAAATTTTAGAGCGTTCCATAGAATAAGTCTCCTCAGGGTAATGATTTATAGTATAATCAAAAAACTTTTGTTCGCAACCTGGTCTTTTCCACAATGAAACCCAAAACCTCTAAAATATTCGCAATAGGGATTATGTTAAAGTCGTTATACTTGACGGCAAAATATTCTGTATTGGCGATATATCAGTCCAGAAAAGGCAATCGCGCAGCCACGGATAAAGTCATCCATGATTGGGCGCGAGGTTTGTTGGAGACGGTAAAAGTTAAGTATCAAGTGTTTGGGTTGCAATCACTCCAACTAGAACCTGGCAAGCCCTATATTATTATGAGCAACCATGCCAGCTTGTATGATATCCCCCTGATTTTTATGGCGTTACCCAATCAAAGTATTCGGATGATCGCTAAAAAAGAGCTTTTTAAAGTGCCGTTATGGGGTAAAGCCATGCAACAATCTGAGTTTGTGGCCATTGATCGAGACAATTCTACACAAGCGATGAAAGATTTAGAAATGGTGAAGGAAAAAATGCGCAGCGGGATTATTCCTTGGATTGCGCCGGAAGGGACTCGCACGCGACACGGCAAAATGAACCCCTTTAAAAAAGGCGGTTTTATGTTGGCGATTCAGACCCAAGCGACGATTATACCGGTGGGAATTCGCGGTGCGGCCAATATTTTACCCGCTGATACGTGGAATTTTCAGCCGAATCAAACGGTTGAAATTCATATTGGCCAACCCATAGATGCTTCAAGCTATACGATCAGGATGCGTATGGCGCTTTTGAATGCGGTGAAAGACAGCATTGAACAGTTGGTCGAGCCCAGTCTAATTCCGCATGCTGTCGATGGATAGGAGACATTTTTGCAAGATATCCCAGAACACGATCTAGCCTTTCAAACGGCGTTGTATCTGCAACAGATGGCGCCCAATCTGCAGCTAGAAACAGGATTAGTGTTGGGTTCAGGCGCAGGACACATCGCCGAACTGATTCAAAATCCTATCATCATGCCTTATGCGGATTTACCCGGCATGCGCAGCTGCCAAGTCGCGGGCCATCAAGGTAAATTGTATTTAGGGCAATTAGGGCAACAGACCATTGCCTGTTTTCGCGGGCGCAACCATCTTTATGAAGGGCACGCAGCACCCATTATTCGCACCCCCATTCGCACCTTAAAATTATTGGGTGCAGACACCGTGATTTTAATTGCCGCGGTAGGATCCTTAAATCCGGCCTTGCCGGTCGGCAGTTTAGTCCTCATCCACGATCATATTAATTTTCAGTTTAGTAATCCACTGGTGGGAGAGAATGAAGCCTATTGGGGTGATCGGTTTCCCTCTTTAGAACACGCGTACGATCCGTCATTGCGTCGCCAATTATTAACCACAGCACAAGCGTGCGGCGTTGGCTTAAAAGAAGGGGTTTATTTAGCCGTATTAGGCCCCAGTTTTGAAACGCCTGCTGAAATACGGGCGTTCCGAACCTTAGGGGCTGATGTCGTAGGGATGTCAACCGTCGCGGAGGTGATTGTCGCCAGACACTGTGGTCTAAAAGTTGCAGCGATTGCGATGGTCACCAATATGGCAGTGGGTTTAAGTGATGAAGTGGTCAATCATGCCGGTACGCTCGCGATGGCGGAACAAGCCAGCGCAGATTTAGCGTGTTTACTCCAACATTTTTTCGATGTGACTTATGTCAGATAGTTTACAAACGTTAATTGGATTACTCGACTTAACATCATTAAATCCAACCGACGACAACATTAAAATTCAACAGCTCTGTCAACAAGCGATTACACCCTTAGGGAAAGTGGCAGCGGTGTGTATCTATCCCCAGTTCGTGTCTGAAGCTCAAGCCATCTTACAAGGCACCGACGTTAAAATTGCGACGGTGAGTAATTTTCCCGAAGGCAATCAACCTTTAGCAGAAACCTTAATTGAAATAGAGCAAGCTTTGAAAGCAGGTGCAGATGAAATCGATTTGGTCATGCCTTACCAAGCGTTTTTACAAGGAGAATATGAAGCGGTGCAAAATTTTCTGGCCACCTGTAAATCTGCTTGTGAACAACATACCCTCAAAGTGATTTTGGAAACCGGCGCACTGCAATCCCCTGAACACATTGCCACAGCTTCCCAAATTGCGATTGAAGCCGGGGCAGATTTTCTAAAAACCTCCACAGGCAAATTGCACGAGGGCGCAACATTAAAAGCTGCAGAAGAGATGTTGCGAGTGATCCGAACCAGCGACAGCGAAGTGGGATTTAAAGCAGCAGGGGGTATTCGAACTATCGAACAAGCTCAAGCTTACATCACCTTAGCGCAAGATTTATTGGGAGAAGATTGGGTGGAGCCCTATCACTTTCGGTTGGGTACGAGCCAACTACTCAATGAAATTTTACAGGGCAATGCGCAGTTTCAGTACCCGGATTAGGGAATAATTTATGTATCCATTCAGCACATACTAAGAAAAACGTGAGCGTACAAATAAGCAGGAGGCGTCGTCCCGGCATGGATGCCGGGATCCAGACTACAGGACGTAAAGTTTTGCTTCCTGCAGACTGGATCCCCGCATCCTGCGAGGACGACGCCTCCTGCCTATGTTTAAGTTCAAGCTTCCCTTAGGATGTGCTGAGGGAGCAATGGAGTTGATTTGTCACACCAGTTGTGTGATACTGACGATGTGATATTATTAATGTTAAGAGCTGAATACATGGAAAAATACTTTCCGCAAGGCATTGTAACGGACAAGGCTTTTTGTAACAGAGAAATTGAAAGAAAGGCTATAAAAGCGAGTATAGAAAGCCATGAGCATATTGTCTTAATCGCGCCCAGACGTTATGGAAAAAGTAGCCTAATTGCCCAGGTGTTAAAAGAAAACGATTTTCCTAGCATCTGTATTGACCTTTTTTTCGTATTAACCCAAGCTGAAGTCACCAAGACAATCATGGAGGGTGTGTCAAAAATCATGGGGGATTTATTACCCAAAGCAAAATCTGCCTGCCAAAGAATTGTCGACTCTGTTCTAGCACTCAATCCTAAATTGACCATTCAAGTCTTTGGTCAAAAAGTTGAAATTAACACCAAGCAAACGACAGAAAAAACCATTTCTGAATTATTATTGGCGCTGAATCAAGTGGCTCAAAAAGCGCAAAAATCTTGCGTTATGGTATTAGATGAGTTTCAACAAATAGGGCAATTAAAAGAAAACCATGCTATTGAAGCAGCAATTCGACATGCAGTAGAGCGTAGTTCAAACGTGAGTTACATTTTTTGTGGGAGCAAGCGCCATCTGTTGAATGAAATGTTTAGTGATAAATCAAGACCACTTTACCATTTGTGTGATTTAATGACAATTCATCGAATAGAAACCGCACCCTATCAGAAATTTTTGAATAAAATGGCAAAAAATAAATGGGATAAATCCTTAGATGAGGATGTCATTTTAGAAATTTTACATCTGACTGAAAACCATCCTTATTATGTGAATGCGCTTTGTCGTCGACTCTGGCGACACACAGAGATCGTCTCTTTAGTTGAAGTCAGAAACACTTGGGACGAATATGTCAATCAGCAAGGTGTCTGGATTGCTGATGATTTAAGTCGTTTAACTTTGAATCGCAAGAAAATTATGACTGCGATTGCCGAGCAGTCAACCAATGCGCCGCAAGGTTTGGAGTTTTCGAAAAGAAGCTCTTTAAATCCTTCAGGCATTAAAAAAGCGATAGAAGATTTAGTAAATCTTGACATGATTTATCAAGATAAAAAAGGATATTATCACGTGTTAGATCCGGCAGTTTCTTATTTTATACGAAAACATTCTGCGCTCCACCCATGAGTTCTCGAGCGAGCGCGTATAAACCAATCGCTTCAATATTATGACCTAAGGGGAAGCGCTCTGTGCCGGCATATACCACAAAAGCTTTGTCAGGTTGCAAGTCTTCCAATGCAGAATAAAATCCGCGGCGAGGTTTTGTTGAAAAGCTACGTTTGATTTCTATCGCCCATAACCCTCTATTGCCGCCTAGCTCTAAGAGCAAATCGACTTCAGCTCCCGCCGCAGTTCGATAAAAACTCGCTTTAGTACCTGGAGGCGCAGCAGCGATTAGATTTTCAATCACGAAGCCTTCCCAGCTGCTACCCACAACTGGATGTCCCGACAATTGCAGTAGATCGGGGATTCCCAGTAAGGCATGAACGAGTCCACTGTCTCTCACATAAATTTTTGGCGCCTTAACAAGACGTTTGTTAATGTTGATGAAAAAAGGATTGAGGCGCCGTACCAATAATAAATCCACCAATAGACTGATATAACTCGTTACAGTGGGCGCGCTGATGGAAAGACTGGCAGCTAAACTAGAAGCATTGAGCAGGGTCGCTTGATGATGCGCGAGCATAGTCCACATTTTTTCGAGCGTATCCGCTGGAATACGAATACCAAATTGGGGGATATCGCGTTCCAAATAGGTGCGGATAAAGTTGCGCCGCCAATGGAGGCTATCGGCGTCATTGGTAGCCAAATAGCTATCAGGAAAACCGCCGCGCACCCAAAGCTGATTCATGGTTTCTAGGCTTTGTCCTGTTTCTAAAATTGAAAGAGGATTTAAATGGATATATTCAATGCGCCCGGCCAGACTTTCGCTGGATTGTCTGAGGAGGTCAATGGCAGCGGAACCCAAGATGAGAAAGCGTCCGTAGCGCCGCCCCGTGCGTCGACCTTCATCAATGAGGCCGCGCAAGCTTTGAAATAATTCTGGCATGCGATGGATTTCATCTAAAATAACCAAAGAATTTTCATAAGATTTCAGGAAAAGCTCGGGGTCGGCGAGTTTATTTCGGTCCGTTGGAGATTCTAGGTCTAGATAGACCGACGACTGGCCATCGGCCACCTCAAATGCCAGGGTAGTTTTACCCACCTGCCGTGGGCCGATGATAGCCACAGCGGCTTGGCGCGCTAAAGCTAACCGAATGTCATCAAAGGCTATTCGAGGTATCATCCTTGTATTTTAAAAGGTAGGCTTTTAAATTGCAAGGATGTTGTTAAAGTGGTGTTTCCTCGCAATGTCGGCTTCCTGGTAGTATCATGGCAGGATCAGCAACCATTTTTAAAAAATTTAGAGGAAAATTATGCCCAGTGTTTTAATCGAAGTCAGGAAAAAATATACTAGCGAGCGAGAGATACTTTTAATGGATACGGTGCATGCGGCTCTTATAGAAGCTTTCAAAATTTTACCTGATGACAAAAATGTGCGACTTTTAATTCATGAGCCCCATCGCTTTATGTGTCCACCCGCTAGAGCATATCCAGATTTATATACTCACATCAGTATTGATTGCTTTGGAGGAACAGCAAAAATCGAATCCGGTGCATAAATCTTCAACACAGGGTGGTCAAAAAATATCTCTTAAAAACACAAGTAACACAAAAATTGATGCTAGGAATGGTGCGGAAAATGGCACCACTAAAATAGTCAATAATGAAGTAGAGCAAGTTGCGCCAGGTGTTGAGGTCAGACAAGGCAATCAACGATGGATTGGAAAAGCGCAGAACTCTCAAAATCACTCTAAGGCTGATACATCCAGCTATAAAGCATCGTAACTCTTGGGCAGAGCCTTCCTATCAAGCTTCCAATTGCATGGTTATTAGCATGATGTGAAGGCTTTATCACACAAACTGTTGATCAAGTTAACTAGAGCCTCCCAAAAAAGAGCATTGTCAATCGTCTTTTCAACAGTGCTTTTGGGTATAAAGCGACGCATTTCTTCATGAAAGGCAAGAGTAGTTTCTGGCAATAACAGCATTTGTTGGCGCTGCTGCAATAAATGAATAAAATGACTTTTTTCGCATTTATGATCATGGAGTTTTGCTGGAATTAGTTCAAACAAGGGCTGAATCCCTTTTTTTTGAAGCCACATGATATCCCATAAATCGCGATTTTTAATACGACCGCGCCTCAATGCGAATGATATTATTTTATCCGTAAATATTTCCTCAAGGCTTTCCGCCTGTATGATAAGACCACTCGTGCCCATTTCCACGCCATAGGGATTTTGTAGCATCATAGGCTTTATTTGGTGGCTGGGTATTGCACAGATATCAATATTGATGCGTTGTGAAGGGATATGTTTATTTTTTGGACGGGTAATGACTTTAAGCTTCCAGGTTTTTACGTTTCCTTCTTCGCGTGTGGGAGGTGTGACTTCTATCGGTAAGCCATATTTTGCGCCTAAGGTATCAATCAACACATCACTCATGTTGGCCAGTTTTTCTCGCGTAAAATCAGCACCTCCTGTAAAATCTAAATCCTCGCTGAGACGCTCTGCTCCATAACAAAGACGTAGACAAGTCCCGCCAATAAAGGTGAGGTCGATGAGAAGATTGGTATCACTCAAGATTCGTAAAATATCATGATGCAGCAATTCTTTTTCAACTACTGTCCTGAGTGGGGCTAAATTTTGAAGATTCTGTATGGCTTCATCGACGAGTTGATCAAGTAAATTCATTTGCGGCCTCCCAATCAATTAAATCTGTATCGCGTTTTGTTATTTTCATATCCCGAAGCGCTTGTTTGACGCTAGCACGCCATAATTTGCAGCGAAAGTCATAATGTAACGCTTCACGAATTTCATCAGGTTTCTGTTGGGTATGAATAAATTCTATCGTTCCAAACTGCCCACAGTTAATTTGATTGCTTCGTCCTGATGACATAACGGTGATCCAGTTGATCGGTTGTTGCGATATGATACCTGCATCGCTTAACACGGTTTCTAGGCTAATATAATTAAAATCATTGGCGCGTAACCTTGTGGCCGCATGAAACAATATTAAACCGCTGGCTGGAATCATGCGCTTGTATAAATACAAACCTCGGCATACCCGTATAAAGTAGCCTTCTTTAACACCCCGGCTTAATAACGTTTTAAAGGCTGATATTGAGGAGTGTGGGAGGAGTGCACGTAAATCATTTAAAGTAAACAAATAATGTTCTACATCCGCCAGCACTTCTAAGGCATTGGTTAAGCGTTTAATCGGCTGCATGTCCCGCGACAACTCCACATTAGGTTTCACTAAGTGTAACCTAATGTAAAGAGACTGGCAAGCGGCAAGAACTAAGATTTTGCTTGAGTTCTTGCTCATTTATTTATTATTGGGCTTTTCGGCAATTAAAATTCAGGAGTAGCTACTAGCCAGTTGACTAGTAGCCTATAAGCTAGTAAAATTGCGCTCACGTGAGGAAACATGCTGAGCAACCATCCATGAGTGAATCATATTTTCCATTAGGTATTGCAGAAGGGCCGGCTTTTTTAGGCCGTCACGAAGAAATCCGTCGTTTGTCTGCCAATATTGAGCAAGGTAGACATACTTTATTGCTTTCTCCCAGGCGTTACGGCAAAACCAGCCTTGCCAGACATGTTATTTACGGAATGAATGATATTTTTTGTGAAATTGATTTGTTTTTGGCCATTGACGAGTATGCTGTTGAGACGAGATTAACTCGCGGAATAGAGTCTATTATTCAAAAATTGTCTCATAAAAAAGAGAAATGGCTACAGCTGCTATTAGATTTTTTTAAAAAATCCGATCAGACTTGGACCATAGGTTTTAAGGGCGCACAACTTCAATTGAAGCCTAATCATCATAGTGATGTCCCTGGTAATATTTTAGATCTTTTCAATGCGCTGGAAACAATGCTTTCTAAGCAACAAAAAAAAGCGGTTGTGTTTATCGATGAGTTTCAGGAAATCACTAAAATAAAAACAGGTAAAGCCATTGAAGGGGCCATACGCCATTTTGCACAAGCCTCTAAACAGGTGGTGTTTATTTTTTCAGGTAGTAGTCGTCATTTACTGCTTGATATGTTTAATAATCGTTCAAGACCTCTGTATAAATTATGTGATTGGATCACTTTGTCGCGTTTAGACGCCAAACTCTACCAAAGTTACCTGAACAAAATTGCGCAAAAAACTTTGGGATCGCCATTAACAGAAGCAGTATTTGACGAGATTGTCACGCTGAGCCAGTGTCATCCAGAAGGCATTTATGCGCTTTGTGGCCAATTGTGGCTGTTAGAAAACAATAAAAAAAGTTTTGAAAAACAGGATGTGCAAGCAGCATGGAAAAAACATATTTCAGAACATATTAAACAAACACGCACAATGTTATCTGCTAACAGCACTGGACAAATGAAAGTTCTAATATTAATTGCACAAGGGGTAACTCAACAGCTCACCGGCAAAGATGCACAAAAAAAATTGGACTTAACCAGCCCATCTATCGTTAAAGCCCTGCAAACCTTAGAAGCTGAGGATTTAATTGAAAGAAATTCTGAAGGTGCTTATATCATTATAGATCCTGTCGTTAAATCTTCGCTGTTAGAATTGTACGCAGATTATTTTGAGTTATGTTAAAGCTTATTTTTCCAGAACTCCCAAGCACGATTCAATACGGCTTGATGAAGCTCATCCGCTTTAACAGCCTCTTCATGATTCAAGAACTTGGGCGCCCCAAGCTGCATTGCAATGGGTTGGAGTTGAGCATTGATCGTTGTATAAACTGCTCGAAATACCGCTTCTTTCACCGAGCTGCCAACGATGGTGGCGCCGTGACCTCGCATGAGCACTACAGCACTTTTGCCAAGTGACGAGGCCAGCGAGCGACCCAGTTCACTGCTCTGAATCAGCATGTTTGTCATACCATGCTCATGTTGTATATCAAATACTGGAACACCTGCAGCCAGAAATCCACACATATGATAAAGCGCCTGCAATGGTGTTTTGCTTACACCAAAAGGAATCAAAGCAGGAGAATGTGTATGAACAACAGCGTTGACATCTGGGCGGGCCCGATAGATTTCACCATGAATAAACCGCTCTAATGAAGGTTTCGGCCCGCTAGACTTGCAGGGATTGCTGTCTGAATCTAATTCAATAATGCAGTTCTCTTCGTCAGTCACGCTTAAGTTATCTCGAGTCATAAAATAGCGGTCTGGTCGATTGGGGTTACGTACAGACACGTGACCAAAACCGTCGAGAATCTGCTCGTTCACTAAAATTCTAGTGGCAACGATGAGGTCTTCGACGCTTTCTTTTATATTTCCACTCATACGAGTCTCCATCCAAAACGTGTTATTGTAAAATAGCTGCCTGAAATTCGGCGGCAGTCTTGTTGCAGATGGATTATAATCCCCTCTACTATGATGACTAAACAAATACAGCAAAGATACTACCGAGCTTTATTGGCTAAAGATAGCGGATATGAAGGGGTTTTTTACGTAGGGGTAAAAACCACAGGCGTATTTTGCCGTCCAACTTGCCCGGCGCGTAAGCCCAATTTCGAAAATTGTGAATTTTTCGAAACGGCGGAACAGGCGCTTTTGGCTGCATTTCGACCTTGTCAGCGATGCAAGCCGTTGTCTCATCCTCAGCAGACATCTGAGTTGATTCAAAAGTTAGTGAAGGCCGTGGAAGAACATCCAGAAAAGCATTGGCGAGAACGTGATTTTCAGCAACTGCTGTCAGTAGATGCTTCGACTGCACGGCGACAATTTAAAAAGCGTTTCGGCATGACGTTTGTCGCTTATGCCAGAGCGCGCAGAATGGGGTTAGCAATGAAAGATATCAAAAGTGGACACAGCATAATAGACACGCAGCTGGCCAGCGGTTATGAATCCAGCAGCGGTTTTAGGGATGCTTTCTCACGAATTATGGGTGCAGCACCTTCTTCACACGGTCAATGCAAAGTGTTGAGGGCAGCCTGGTTGGATACCCCGTTAGGGCCGATGTTAGCTGTTGCTGATGAAAAAGCTCTTCATGTATTAGAATTTGTAGACCGCCGAGGGTTAGAGCGCGAAATCCTTCGATTACGCCAGAAGATGCACGCTGCAATTATTCCGGGTGAAACGGAGGTGATTCACTGCATTACTCAAGAATTGCAGGATTATTTTGCAGGACGGCTACAAGCATTTAAAACACCGCTTAATTTGTTGGGCTCTACTTTTCAACAACAAGTGTGGGAAGCATTGCAAAGAATTCCTTATGGAACTACCTGCTCCTATCTGGATTTGGCTCAATCAGTGGGTCGTCCAACCGCTTTCCGAGCAGTGGCTAATGCCAATGGCGCTAATCAATTGGCCGTTATTATTCCGTGCCATCGAGTGATTAATGCCAATGGCCAATTGGGTGGCTATGGTGGTGGTGTGGCGCGTAAAGAATGGTTATTAAAGCATGAAAGCAAGTACCAATGAGTTAAATACTGCAAATTAAAGAGGATTTTGAAATGAATTCACAAAACATTGCATTGCAAGACCTTGTTACTCCAGATGGTATTTGTTTTGGTTGTGGTCCGAAAAATCCCCACGGTTTGCAAATTAAGAGTTATTGGGATGAGGATAATGTGCACGTGATAACAACCCATAAGCCAGACCCGCGCTATGTGGGCTGGCCATCGCTTGTTTATGGTGGACTGATGAGTTGTTTGATCGACTGCCATTCAAATTGGACAGTCATGGCAAATCACTATCGCGCTGAAGGCCGTCTAGCTGGGACATCGCCGCGCATTGATTGCGTAACGGGTTCGCTGGGGGTGAAATATCTCAAGCCAACGCCTATGGGGGTGCCGCTTATGCTTAAAGCGCGGGTTGAAGGTAAAGTTGGGCGCGCAACCCGTGTGTTATGCGAAGTCTACGCGAACGACACATTGACGGCCGTGGGGGATTCGGTTTTTGTTCAGGCGGATATTGGCCATTTGGCGAAGACAGCACACCATAATTAATTAGTCGTTAGCGCGAGTAATTTGTTCGCACAAAATTAGAGACTGTTGACATTTAAGCTCTGCGCAAATTTGAGTGGCGAGCTGTTGCCTTCTCCCCTTGTGGGAGAAGGTGCCCGATAGGGCGGATGAGGGGTAACAAGATCGATGTTGAAAACTTTGCAAAAAGAATTACGATTATGGCAAACCTGCAGAGAGATTTTTTTTTCAAAATTTTAAATTTCGTTAGCAGCAAATTTTCAGAGTTATGTTTTTGATTTTATTTGCTTTATTTTACCCCTCATCCGCCCTATTCGGGCACCTTCTCCCACAAGGGGAGAAGGCAACAGCTCGCCATCCTCATCTTAGCAGGATCTAAATGTCAACAGCCTCTAGTTTAAAATATAAAGAGCTGGATTGCTTCGTTGCGCGAAAAGCATGCGCGCCTCGCAATGACGCCTCGTAAGTTTGATGCTTACAATTCAGAAACTGTGCTGTCCGCAACATAGCTTGCTTCTAAGCTTTTGAAATATAAAAAAATATCAGAGGCGTCATTGCGAGGCGCGCATGCTTTTCGCGCAACGAAGCAATCCAGAAAGATTTTATTTATGGGAATCTTTTAATTTCGCCACAGCGACTAATTAAATCCGCGCTTAGAATTATGCGGATTATATTCAAGAAAAAAGTATCAAGTTAAGAACCATGTCCCATGCGCTTGGATTTCATCATGCATCGCATCTGGGGCGAGATCAATCTCGCCAGGCCAAGTCACTACACCATGGTCCAAATAAACTTGATTGAATAAGTTAATATCTTTCAGGACCGCAAAAACTCCTGCTGAATCCCGCAAAACTCGCTGGGATAAATCTACGATGCCTTGAGTTCCGTCTTTGAAAGTGACTTCAAGACAATAATTATCCAAAGCTTTTACTGTAGCTAAACGCCAGGGGGGCGCGCAAGTTATTCCAGAGGTGGAATTTTTTTTGGTGCTTGATGTTGAAGGCATAAGTTCCAATCCTCTAACAATTGATTACGATATTGAAAAGCCCATTCGAGCACTAAAAGCAATGCTCTTTTGGGCATAGAACCTTTAATAATCTCGAGAGAACGAATATCAACTATGGCTTCATATTCCCCGTATGCGGCATGAAAGTGTGGGGGTGCATGATCGTCCTAAAACATTTTAATAATGATGCCATAAAAAATACTAATGGTTGGCATTGATATATCTCAATTAGTTCGCTTGATCCATCGTCTCTTCTTCAAAAGGATGCTTCACCTTCTCAATCTGCATTTTTCGGTTTTGGAAGTATGCATCGCGTAAGAATAAGTAAGGATCAAATGCTTCTTCAATGAGTTTATCATTGGCTAAGAAGGATGCGCGTTTATCGACCACCACTAAGCCATAAGCTGACCAGCCGATCCAGTTGGGTCTCACGTAGGTCCAGGGCGTCATTGCATAATCGCCAGCGAGACCTAAGAAATCTCTGGGCGTGGAGGGGGGTAAGAAGGGCACTAATAAGTACGAAGAGTCGGTATAGCCCCAACGTGCTAAAGTCAAACCGAAATCTTGGCTGTGTTTTTCCAGGCCCATATTGCTAGCGACATCCACTAAGCCCGCTAAACCTAGGGTGCTATTTAATACTAACCGACCCGTATCCATCACCGCCCAACGGGGATTGGCTTGTAAAATATCATTGCCGATGCGAGGCACTTCTGCAATGTTGCTTAAGACATTGCTTACGCCAATTCGAACAAATTTGGGGATAATGGCGCTATAAACTTGTGCAACCGGTCGATAAACCGCCGAGTCGACGACTTTATTAAACTTAAATACTTTGCGATTATAGCCTTCGTAAGGATCTTGGGGATTGCTGCCTGTCGCGCAACCACTCAGTAAAAAACTGAAGAGGGCGGTGATGGCAATAGTGATGAATTGACTTAATTTTGATCGTAACATACGTAGGCTCTCTAATAAAAACTGGCAATTTGGTTGGTCGCTAAAATATACGCATTTAATAAATCAGGATCCGTCACAGAATGGCCCACGCCTGGCACGACGTAAAGCTCTGAGGCGGGCCATCCTTGGTGTAATAACCAGCTGCTTTCGAATGGACAAATCATATCATTCCGTCCATGAATTAAAAAGGCGGGAATATCAGCAATGCGTGGTAAATTTCGTAAAATTTGATTGGGCTCTAAAAAGCAGTTATTGATGAAGTAATGACACTCTAATCTGGCAATGGCGAGGGCTTTATGAGGAGTACTGCGTTGCGCGACGTAGGTCTCATCCAACAGCAGGGTGGCGCATTTGGCTTCAAACGCTGCCCACGCGACTGCTGCGCCCGTTGCTACGACCTCATTGCTGCCTGTCAGCAGTTGGTGATATTCATAAAGCAAATGCGATTTTTGATCTTTGGGGATATGAGAAGCAAATTCTTGCCAGTAGTCGGGGTACACACGTTTTAAGCCATTATTGCCATATAACCAATCGCGGTCTTCCACCCGGCCTAAAAATGCGGCACCGACCACCATCGATAAAACCCGCTCGGGATACATTTCGGCGTAGAGCAGCGCTAAGGTTGCGCCCCATGATCCACCCAGTAATACCCAGCGTTCAATCTGTAAGGTTTTGCGAATATGCTCGATGTCACTCAGCAGTGCAGCTGTGTTATTGTTGCGTAATTCTGCATAAGGGGTAGAGCGGCCAGCCCCGCGTTGGTCGAACAAAATGATTCGATATTGACTGGGATCGAATAAGCGTCGATTGTCTTCGCTGCATCCGGTTCCAGGCCCACCGTGCAAGAATAACACCGGGATGCCCTCAGGGTTTCCACATTCTTCCACATAAATTTCATGGGGAGATTGCACGGGCAGCTTATGAGTCGCATAGGGTTGAATGGGTGGAAAATAAGTTAGCATAGCCTCTCACGATGCGCGAATGGAGAGCGCTAGTATACTGATTCACTGAATAGATTGCCAGATTACCATTCTATCAGTAGTATACGCCAAAGCATTAAGCCGTCAGTTTGGATCGACCAAGAAACTTCACATGCGCCTAACATTCATACGTTTATTACTCAAGATCAGCTTACTTCTCTGCATAATGACAGCGGTGGCAGACCCCAATCCTGCGCCAGGGTTTTCAACGTGTCCTGCCAATTACGCGCTGTTTTCGACGTATACCACCCTGTTGCATACCACCGACTGGGGTAAAAACATTGGCTGGGTCTCCAGCCCCATCAATATGTGTAAAGGCTATTTTACCGAGCCATCTGCGATTACTGCTGTCCCTAATCCCGCGCCGATCAACACCACGTTAACAACAATTAAAGCCTCAGGCCCAACCCATTTTTCTCAAGTGGGGACTTCCACGCTAGAACAAGTGGTGGTGACACAGCCAGGTCGCCAGCTCATCGCTGACCAGGCGACACTATACCGTGATGAGCAAACCGGAAAAATTAATCGCATTGATTTGACCGGCCATGTGAGTTTTCGAGAAGCCGGTAAAATGTTATATGGCAATTTTATTCGCTTGAACTTGGATACCAACACAGCCAGCTTATCAGAGACGGGGGCTTATCATGTCCGCCGCCCTTCCAATACCAGCACCATTGATGCTTGGGGGACTACTGACCAGGCGATTAAATTAGCCAATGGCAATTTGCAACTGTATAACTCAAGTTATACCACTTGTTCACCGACGCAACCTTCTTGGTTTTTAAAGGCTGAAGATTTGTATCTAAATAAAATCACTGGGCGCGGGATTGCACATAATGCCTGGTTTTATGCGCATCAATATCCGCTGTTTTACTCGCCTTATGTGAACTTTCCCATTGATAAACGGCGTTACTCGGGATTTTTATACCCCAGCCCAGACTATGACTCAGATTCGGGTTTTATCCTCAATATTCCGTATTATTTTAATTTAGCGCCTAATTTTGATGACACGTTTACGGTTTCTCCGATGTTTAAACGGGGCGTGCAAATGACCAATCTGTTCCGGTTTTTGACAGATTACATGGTGGGCGATTTGGTGATGGGGGTTTTGCCATATGATAGCCAATTCGCGACTTTTAGAGCGAATGAACTCGCACCTTATGATGATAAACACCCCCCGCCTGCCAGTATTAAACCTTATATAGATCAGTTGGCAAACGATAGCAATACGCGAGCTGCCGTCAGTTTTAAAGATCGCATCACGGCCAACGAAAATTGGTCTGGGCTGGCCGATGTTAACCTTGTTTCGGATGCTTATTATCTGCAGGATCTCGGCACCTTACCGCAAATGGTCAATACTGACCAATTATTGAATCAAGCTGAAGTCGATTACCAGAACCCCAATTGGCAAGTGTCAGCGCGTGTGCAGGCTTATCAAACGCTGCACACGATTAACAACAGTTTTGTGGCGGATCAATACCAAAGGCTACCAGAGCTGGATATTAACGCCAATTACCCCAATCAGCTGTGGGGCATGGATTTTATTTTAAACAGCGCGTTTGCCAACTTTCAGCATGTCGATGATTTTTTCACAGACGAGCCTTTTCCAACAGGGAACCGCGTTCACCTCAATCCTGCAATTCAACGGGCATTTCTTCGAAGTTGGGGCTATTTAACGCCTAGCCTACAACTTGATGTGACAGGCTATTCGGTTTCCAATAATGGATTGGTGAATCAAAGTGGCAGTGCTGTCATACCGATCAATCCGGATTTAGAACCTGATGATCCTAACTATCGTCCTAGCCTCAACAAAGTGCGGACATTGCCGATTTTTGATTTAGATGGTGGCTTATATTTTGATAGTCTGTTTTCGGTTTTTAATCATACTTATCGCCAAACCTTAGAACCACGAGCTTATTATTTATTTGTGCCAGCGGTTAATCAGTTTGAATATCCTTTATTTGATACCAGTTTACCGAGCTTTAGTTATGACATGTTATTTCGTCCCAATCGTTTTGTGGGGTTGGATCGAGTGGGGGATGCCAATCAGATTTCGTTGGGGGTAACGACTCGGTTATTGGATGATTATAATGGCGCGCAACGAGCAGATGCCAGCATTGGGGAAGCTTTTTATTTCCGCAAGCACACAGTATGCTTATACCCCGATTGCCGAGATGATCCCACCATTGACGATCAAGTTTCGCCGATTGCGGGATTACTCAATCTCTATCTAACCCCGCAATGGACCTTAACCGGTTCTGCAGCGTTCGATCCCAATCAAGGCCAGATGAACAACTACAGTGCCCGGTTGCATTATAAGCCCGCGCCACAATTTATTATTACAGCGGGGTATAATTACGTATTGAATGGCGATGTGCTTTCGAGTCAAGATGATACGGTGAATAATAATTTATCGAGAATTGATTTAGGAGCAGCGATTCCTATCACAGAACATTGGAGTACCGTAGGGGATTGGAACTACAATATTAGTCATCAACATCCCCAAACCTATTTTTATGGATTACAATATGATACCTGTTGTTGGGCAGTTCGGCTGGTGGCCAATCGGTTGTTAACGGCTGACAACATTAATAATGGTGCGGAATTTACCAACAAAATCTATTTACAATTTCTGCTGAAAGGGTTAGGTTCAGTGGGCAATAGTGCAGGCAGTAATTTATTGACGACAACCTTCCCAGGTTATGTGGATCCTTTTAGAAGCTAGCGTTAGGACAATATGATGAAAATATACCGATTTTTATACCAGGCAATCATTGCACTATGGATGGGTTTAATCTGTATCACCAGTTTAGCCGATCAACCCCTCGATAAAGTTGTGGCGGTTGTCAACGATGATGTGATTACGCAAAGTGCTGTAGATAGCGTTATGAGTGATATGCAACACGCCATGGAACAAACAGGTCAAACTGTCCCGCCTCCCGCAGAGCTCAAACAACAAGCGCTCAATTTGTTGATCGATCAAAAGCTGCAACTGCAAATTGCGGCGCGGAATAAAATTACCCTAAGTAATGAAGAATTAGATACGGCATTAAAGGGTATTGCCAAACAAAATCACTTAACACTCGCGCAACTTAAAGAAGCTTTAGAGAAACAAGGGATCCGTTATGCTAAATTTCGGCAACAGGTCCATGATCAATTGTTGATTCATAGAGTGCAGGCAGGCATTTTTGCCAGTAAAATTGCAGTGAGTGATGAAGAAGCAAAAGCTTATATCAAAACCGCCGCCAGCAATAATACCAATACCCAATATCATTTAGAGGATTTGGTGGCGCCAACCGATGCCGCTGCGTCGAAAGAGGAAATCGCGCAAGCCCAACAAAAAGCTACGGATTTATTAAAACAGGCACAGGCAGGCAAAAGCTTTACCGAATTAGCCAGTAGCCAAAATAATTTACAACAATCAGATTTAGGCTTTCGCACCCTTAAAGAAATACCAGCGGTCTTCACCAGCCAAGTGAGCCTTATGAAAGTTGGTAGCATTCAAGGCCCTATTTTGGCGCCAAATGGCTATCATTTGATTAAGTTAATCGGTGTTCAAAATCAACAGCCCGCTTTAACTTTAACCGAAGCCAAAAATATGGTGTTTCAACAAAAACTCAAAGGGCAAGTGGATACATGGTTGCAGCAGGTGAGGCGCTCTGCATATATTAAAATGATGTAATTATGCGAATACAGCCTAAAAAAAATCTGGGCCAACATTTTTTAAGAGATAAAAACATCATTGGCAAAATTGTGGCGGCTATTGCGCCACAAGCCTCCGATCATATCGTAGAAATTGGGCCAGGTTTGGGGGCTTTGACGCAAGCACTTTTGCCACATATTGATCATTTAGCTGTGGTTGAGTTTGATCGAGATCTCATTGCGCCTTTAAAGGAATTGTGTGAAGGGTTGGGTGCGCTGACGATCTATCATCAAGATGTTCTGCAATTCGATTTTGAAGCGTTAAAGCCAGCATCTCAAAGTCTACGGATCGTCGGAAATTTACCTTATCAAATTTCCACCCCTTTGCTTTTTTATCTGATTCAATATGTCACTTGGATAAAAGATTTGCATTTTATGTTGCAAAAAGAGGTTGTGGATCGGTTAGCTGCAAAACCGGGTAGTAAAGCGTATGGTCGTCTGAGCGTCATGATACAGTATCATTTCAAAGTGCAGGCTTTATTTTCAGTGTCACGGATGGCATTTCATCCCCCTCCTCAAGTAGAATCTGCAGTGGTGAGGCTCATCCCGCAATCGCGAACATTACCCGCAAATGATTACGCGCATTTCAGCGAGCTAGTGAAACAGGCGTTTAACCATCGCCGTAAAACGCTGGCAAACAGCTTAAAAGGTGAGGTTGCAACCGAGCAATTTGCGCAAGCCGGTATTGATTTAAAGGCTAGGCCTGAAACGCTCAGTGTGGATGACTTCGTCCGATTAAGCAATTGCTCAGTACACACTAAAATTTAGATAGATTGCTCCCAAGTTAGAGACTTCTCAATATACAATGAGGCACTAACCCGGGAGCGCGGGCTGCTAGACCGCTGCTTTTAAAAGGAGACCCCCCAATGCCCACCTATGCCATCGGCGATCTACAAGGCTGTTATGACGAGCTCATGGATCTATTACAGAAAATTCAATTTGATCCTGCGCGCGACCAGCTTTGGTTTGCTGGAGACTTAGTCAATCGTGGTCCCAAATCACTAGAAGTTTTGCATTTCATTAAAAGTTTGCCCAACCCGATTGTGGTATTGGGCAATCACGATTTGCATCTGCTCGCTATCGCCAATGGCCATCCTTATCAACAACACACCTTAGCTCCCATTTTAGCCGCTGCCGACTGCGACGAATTGATTGATTGGCTACGTCAACAGCACCTATTTTATTATGACCCACAATTAGACTTCGCCCTAGTGCACGCTGGCTTGCCTCCCCAATGGACCATTCATCAAGCCAGCGAACATGCCGCCGAAGTCGAGCGCACCTTGCGTGGCAAAAGTTACCCACAATTTCTAGAACAGTTATACAGTAATAAACCGAATCTCTGGCATGAAGATTTAAAAGGATGGGAACGCCTACGTTTTATTGCCAATGCTTTAACGCGCATTCGGTTTTGTGATGCAGCGGGTTATTTAGATTTCAATACCAAAGGTGAAATAGGCTCTCAACCTGCCGGCTACCTCCCCTGGTTTAAGGTACCTGGCCGCGCCAGCCAAGACACCAGAATTATTTTTGGTCACTGGGCGGCTTTAGAAGGTAAAACGGATATGCCGACGGCTTTTGCAATCGACACTGGGTGCATTTGGGGTAGGGCTTTAACCGCTTTGCAGCTAGAGTCTGGGCAACGCTTTAGTGTCCCCGCTCGCAAACGTGCTACTTAACAATCTTCAATTCAGGTTTGCCTTTAGGCTTGGAGGTTTGTTGCTCCGCGCTAGCGTCTTGTGGTTGGCTCCCTTCGCTGGCACTGACCTCTTCAGGCGGGAACGGTATGCCGCTACCATTTTCTTTGGCATAAATCGCGCCTACGGCGGCAATGGGCACATAAATTTGCCGGGATATTCCCCCAAATCGGGCCTTAAATTCAATGTAGTCGTTCCCTAACAGCATTTGATGAACCACGTGACTGGCGATATTGAAGACAATCTCACCATTTTTGACATGCTCTAGAGGAACCTGGCAGCCTGGAGTCTGGGTTCTGACAAGTAAATATGGCGTTAAGCCATTGTCGGTGATCCATTCATAAAAAGCGCGAATGAGATAAGGTTTATTTGGTGTCATCATGGCTGGCTTTTAGCTCCCGTTCGGCCTCGGTTAAGCTGAGTTGGAAAGATTCGCGTTTAAACATGCGCTTGGCATAACTGGCAATGGGTTTGGCGCGGGCCAATAACGGAATGCCTAATTTGGGTAGGCGCCACAACAGGGGAGCAATAGAGCAGTCGACGAGAGTAAATTCATCACTTAAAAAATAAGGTGAATCGCCAAAAACAGGGGCCAAACGCAGCAACCCTTCTTCCAGTTCTTTGCGAGCGGTGTCGCTGTCCTTCTTATTGTTACCTTGAATGCGGTCTACTAAAGAATACCAATCTTGCTCGATACGGTACATCATTAGACGGCTTTTGGCGCGGGCGACAGGATAAACGGGCAAAAGCGGTGGATGCGGAAAACGCTCGTCTAAATATTCCATGATGATATTAGATTGATATAAGACTAAATCTCTATCCACTAATGTTGGCAAAGTATTGTAAGGGTTTAAATGCAGCAAATCTTCGGGTAGGCGGGTGTGGTTAACACTCAGGATGTCGACCGTGACATCTTTCTCAGCCAGGACAATTCTAACTCTGTGACTGTGGAGGTCGAGGTCGCCAGAATAGAGAGTCATTGTCGATCTTCTTACCGAGCTCATGTTATTTTCCTGACTTGGCTGATAGGTGGCTGGGGGACTAGGATTCGAACCTAGGTTGACGGAGTCAGAATCCGTAGTCCTACCACTAGACGATCCCCCAGGATGAGTATTAACGTTTGGAGTATTGGGGACGTTTACGCGCGCCTCTTAAGCCCACCTTCTTGCGTTCTACCACTCGAGCGTCGCGGGTGACAAATCCAGCGCGACGTAAGGCTTGTCGCCAGCTTTCATCATGTTCGATGAGAGCACGGGTAATGCCATGTCGAATAGCGCCGGCTTGACCATTGGGGCCGCCGCCTGCCACGGTGACAAATAAATCAAATTTGTCGACGATATCTAAGGTTTCTAGGGGTTGACGGACAATCATGCGGGAAGTGGGTCGACCGAAATACTCTTCCAGAGAGCGGTGGTTAACGACAATCTTGCCGCTGCCAGGTCGTAAAAAAACGCGGGCGCTTGCGGTTTTGCGACGTCCGGTTCCATAATCTTGTTCAATGGTTTTAGCCATGCTAATGCCTCTTAAAGTGCTAATAATTCAGGAGTTTGTGCTTGATGTGGATGCTGTTCTTGGGCATAGACCTTGAGCTTAGAGAACATTTTGCGTCCCAACGGCCCCTTGGGTAACATCCCCTTGACGGCCAGTTCTAGTACAGAAGCGGGGTTTTTGACGATCATATCTTTAAAGGGCGTTGCGCGAACACCACTTTGATAGCCGGTATGTCGATAGTAAATTTTGTCTTGGGATTTATTCCCTGTGACACGAATCTTGCTGGCATTGACCACCACAATGAAGTCGCCGGTATCGACATGGGGGGTATAAGTTGGCTTGTGCTTGCCTCGTAAGCGGGAAGCTATCTGGGTGGCTAATCGTCCTAATGTTTTCTCGTTCGCATCGACCAAATACCACTTTTGTTCTACATTTGCTGCATTTGCTTGAAAAGTTCCCATGGGGGAGAATTCCTCTAAATATTAGTTTAATGAAAAAGGGTTAAATGTTACCGCAAATACGGGTCAAGGCACAAGGGGCAAGTAATTATTTGCAGGGCTTGTTCTGTTGATTTACTATCATACGGTCGCGTACTAGGAGCTTACAATGGAAAAATCCTTAAATAAAATATTAAATGGTTATCAAGCTTTTCGGGCAAAGTACGCCTCAGGCGATAATTCTGTGATGCAATCCCTGGCAGATCGGGGTCAAAAGCCCGAGGTGATGGTAGTTTCCTGTTGTGATTCCAGGGTAGATCCGGCGGTGATTTTTCAATGCGACCCGGGCGATTTATTTGTGGTCAGAAATGTCGCCAATATCGTCCCGCCGTTTGAAAAAGATGAGGCCCATCATGGGATCAGTGCTGCCCTAGAGTTCGGAATTGAATTTTTAAAGGTGCGGCATTTGATTTTATTGGGGCATAGTTGTTGCAGCGGCATCCAGATGTTATTCGAAGGTTCATCCCAACCCAATGATTTTATTGCCAAATGGGTGTCATTGATCGAAAAAAAACCGCAACCCAAGGATGCAGATGAATTGGCGCGCCAAGCCTTGAAACAATCCTACCAACATTGCTTAACCTTCCCTTGGATTCACGACAGGGTGCAAAAAACGCAGTTGATCATCCATCTCTGGTTTTTTGATGTCAAAAGTGGTCAGATTTTTGCGTATTCGCCCAAAGAAGATACCTATAAAAACTTATAAATTCATAATCTTTTACTTTAGTTTTGCATTCAAATATTGTAAAATTAACTTCTTGAATTCTTTTTGTATCCATTTAGCACGCCTTGAGGGGAGGCTTGAGTTTAAATAGGCACTTTCTTGGGAGCGCGGGCTGCTAGCCCGCTTAACTTTACACATAGAAAAATGATGATAGCCATTTCACCTTCAACCCTAATCACCTTTAGCCTTTATTTAGTCACCACCATGCTGTTAGGTTGGCTGGGCTTTCGCGCAACCCGTAACGTCTCTGACTATATTTTAGGCGGCAGGCGCCTGGGCAGCTTTGTCACAGCTTTATCGGCGGGCGCTTCCGACATGAGCGGCTGGTTATTGATGGGGTTGCCTGGCGCGATTTATGTGGATGGATTGTCGGGCATCTGGATCGCCATAGGTTTAGTCATTGGCGCCTGGTTAAACTGGCATTGGGTGGCAGCGCGCTTACGCCACCTTACCGAAAAATTAGGCAATGCAGAAACCCTGCCTGACTACTTTGTCAACCGCTTCTCCGACACTAATCATTTATTACGTCTGCTCAGCGCCTTAGCCATTTTGATCTTTTTCACCTTTTATTGTGCTTCAGGGATCGTGGCAGGAGCGCAATTATTTGCCAATATGTTTGGTTTGCCTTACCACTGGGCAGTGGCTTTAGGTGCTTTTGCGACCGTATTTTATGTTTTTATCGGCGGTTTTTTGGCAGTGAGTTGGACAGATACTTTACAAGCCAGCTTAATGATCACAGCGTTAATCATTGTGCCGTTGATGATGATTCATGGCAGTGGTAATTGGGATCAGAGTCTGCACGTCATTCAATTATCACACCCCGAACATTTAAATTTCGTACATCAGCTCACTTGGGTGGGCCTGGCCTCTTCACTGGCTTATGGATTAGGATATTTCGGGCAACCTCATATTTTAGTTCGATTCATGGCAGCTAAATCCCCCGCTGTGATACCGAAGGCTCGTCGCATCTGTATGATATGGATGATGCTATGTTTAGCGGGCGCTGTGGCGGTGGGGTTTTTTGGGGTCGGATATTTTGCAGTTCATTCAGATTTTGCAGCAGCGGTGAGCGCTAATCCTGAAACCGTGTTTATAGAAGCGGCAAAACATCTCTTTAATCCTTGGGTGATCGGTTTTTTACTGGCTGCAATTTTAGCAGCCATTATGAGCACGCTGTCTTGCCAGTTGCTGATCTGCTCCAGCACGTTAACCCGCGATATTTATCAAGTGTTCTTTCGGAAACAGGCGTCTGGTCGAGAATTAATGATGATCAGCCGGATGATGGTGTTGCTGGTTGCAGCAGTAGCCATCCTGATTGCCTCCAATCCCCACAGCCGAGTATTTAATATTGTGAGCCATGCCTGGGCAGGTTTTGGCGCGGCTTTTGGTCCGGTGGTGTTATTGTCGGTATTATGGTCCGGCATGACCCGCAGCGGTGCCATCGCGGGCATCCTAACAGGCACACTCACGGTGCTGATTTGGGGGCATTATAACTGGCTGGGTTTGTATGAAATTTTGCCAGGCTTTATTTTTGCCACCTTTGCGATCGTCGGTGTCAGTCTGTTGAGTCAATCCTCCGCCAAAACGCGAGTGATTTTACCCATAGTCGAAAATACTCGCGAGTAAATTTGCCTCTAGGCAAAAATACTCGTATAATGAGTTCATGTTCACTCGGTATCTCGCCCCTCAAATTCAAAAAGACCTCGCCCGTAAAATGGTGTTTGTAGGCGGCCCTCGTCAGATCGGTAAAACCACGCTCGCTAAAAGTTTTTTAAATGGCGGCCCAGGTTACTTAAACTGGGATGTGCCAGAACATCGAGAAAAAATCCTAAAACATGAATTACCCAATGCCCCGCTTTGGGTTTTTGATGAAATCCACAAATATCGTTTGTGGCGAAATTATCTGAAGGGTCTTTATGATAATAAAAAACCCGAACAACAAATCCTCGTGACAGGCAGCGCCAAGCTTGATTATTACCGTTATTCAGGCGACTCTTTACAAGGCCGATATCATTATCTGCGCATGCATCCCTTATCCCTCGCGGAACTTAATTCTGACCGGCAAGAAGACTTATTGACTTTATTGAAGCTGGGCGGCTTTCCGGAACCTTATTTTTCAGGATCCGAAGTTGAAGCCAAACGCTGGTCGCGTGAATATCGTACCCGCCTGATTCGAGAAGAAATCACCCAATTGGAACGCGTTCAAGATTTAGGGAGCATGGAATTATTGGCCATGCACTTACCTGAACGTGTCGGTTCACCGTTATCCATTAATGCCTTGCGTGAAGATTTACAGGTCAGTCACAAAACCGTCAGCCATTGGATTCAAATTCTCGAAAGATTATATGCTGTCTTTCGTATCGCCCCCTTTGGCGCACCTAAAATTCGCGCCGTTAAAAAAGAACAAAAACTGTATCAATTTGATTGGAGTTTGGTGCCAGATGAGTCTCTACGCTTTGAAAATTTAGTGGCCTCTGCCTTATTAAAATGGGTCCACTTTCAGCAAGATGCTTTAGGCGAAGAGGTGGATATCCGCTATTTTCGCGATATCGATGGCCGAGAAGTGGATTTTGTCATAGTGCAGAATAAAAAACCTGTGCAGCTAATAGAATGTAAATGGAACGATGCACCAATTTCTCCCGCCTTAAAATACCTCAAAGCACGCTTTCCAGAAAGTGAAGCTTGGCAAATTTCAGCGGTTGGACAAAAAAATTATGTGGGAGAGTTGGGCATTCGTGTGTGTCCAGCAAAGGATTTTTTGGCACGGTTGTATCTGAGTAAAGAATTCTCAATGGTTCTGTGAAGCTTGATTGAGCTTAGAGCAAGATTGAGCTCCCAACTTGGGAGCGCGGCTGCTAGCCCGCTGCTTTTGATTTTAAATAAAAAAGTTCAGTGTGGCTCCTACTCCTTCATTGGATGGTATTATACCATGAGGTATAATACCTCATGGTATAATTACCCACTCACTTCTTGCGGCACATGCCCAGTGGCAACATGCTGGCGCGCCGAATCGCAATGCCCTGTTTGATCATCAAAAAAGATATCTGCCCCGAAAGCCTTGAGGAAGTCGCCTTTGGGAATGCCCCCTAAAAATAGCGCTTCGTCGATGCGGATATCCCAGGCACGTAGAGTGCGGATGACGCGCTCATGAGCGGGTGCGCCGCGTGCTGTCACTAAAGCTGTTCGAATCGGTAGGGTCGATTGGCTTTGCAGGGTTTGGAGGGCCATTAAAAAGCCCTTAAATGGACCATCAGCTAATGGCAGGTGGGCACTGTCTTTTTCTTGTGCGGTGAAGGCTTCCAACCCTTGAGTCTGATAAACCTGCTCTGATTCATTCGAAAAAAGCACTGAGTCTCCATCGAAGGCCAAGCGCAATTCCTGCGAATTCCCTTGTGCGGGATCAATATGTGATGGCAAAATAGTCGCAGCTGCACAGCCGGTTTGCAGAGCTTGTTTGACATCCTCTGGGTTGGCAGATAAGAATAAATGTGCCCCAAAGGCTGAGATATAAGCATAAGGGCTTCGTCCATTCGTAAAAGCGGCGCGGGTGATGTTCAGTTGGTAGTGCTCAATGCTATTGAATACCCTTAATCCCGTGTCTGCGCTATTGCGAGATAATAGAATGACTTCCACCAAGTGCTCTGTTTGATTTAAGGCTAACAGTTTTTTGATCAAGGGGAATGCGACGCCAGGTGCTAAGACTTCATTTTCATGCGCAATTTGGTATCGTCGGTAGGCTTCGATGCCTTGCTGATCATATAGGGTATTGCTGTCATCAAGATTAAATAAAGCGCGGGATGATACAGCGATAGTGAGTTTAGGTCCTGCGGTTCGCAATAGAATTCCTCCAGGCTACGAGATTGAATATGTCTATCACTGAACTTGATCGAACACAAATTCTGCAACAGGTATTGGCGCTTGCGTCTCAAAAAGTGTCGCAACAAACGTTAAAGCCTTTTCAACAGTTTATAGAGCGGTTGTATGCTTATACTCCCTTGTTTGATTTGCAACAGCGCACCATTGAAAATTTATTAGGGGCCGCTGGGTCGTTGTGGGAGTTGATGTTAGAGCGACGCCAGGGCGAATATAAACGCCGAATTTTTAATCCACAACTTCCTGCGGAAGGCTGGGAAACGTCTCATACTGTACTACAATTCATTTTAGATGATCAACCCTTCCTGGTCGATACCATTTGTGCGGAAATTAATCGCCAAGGTTTAGCGGTGCATTTTTTGGCGCATCCAGGCCAAACCAAGATTTTAAGAAATGCTCAGCACGAAATTGTCGACCTGTTGGCTGCGGATACTGATAACCATGACAAAGCTGTTTTACCCGAAGCGCCGATCTACATCGAGATTGACCGTCAAACCGATCCAAAATTATTAGCCGAGCTAGAATCCAACATTGATCGAGTGGTGAATGATGCGCGCATTGCCGTTGCCGATTGGACAAAAATGCGCAAAGAGGTCGAAAAAGCCTTAGCTGAGATGGATCAAATCAAGCCCCCCGCTTCAGAAGAAGACATAGAAGAAAGTAAGAAGTTTTTAAGTTGGATATTAGACAATCATTTTACGTTTTTGGGATTTCGACGCTATGACACTGTGATTGAAGGTCAACAAAGAGGCTTAAAATTAGTCGAAAAATGTGGTTTAGGTGTTTTGAAGGATACCACGCAGAGCAAAAAAATTCGTTACTATGCGGAAATACCAGAGGGGGCATGCCAGTTAGGTTTAAGTAATCAAATTATTTTATTAGCCAAGACTAATACCCGGTCGACAGTGCATGGCAGACGTTACACCGATTTTATTAGTGTAAAGCGCTTCGATGAGACTGGCAATATCATTGGGGAACGCTGGTTTGTGGGGCTGTTAACCAGCAATGTTTATAATGATAATCCACGCACGTTTCCTTTGGTTCGTCTTAAAATTTCTAAAATATTACAAAGCTCTGGTCTGCCACTGAATGGCCATGCGTATAAGGCGCTCGCTCATATTTTAGAAACTTTGCCACGCGATGATTTATTTCATTTTAGCATCCGCGAACTCACCGATTTGTCGATGGGCATTTTGGCCTTACAAGATAAGCGTTGTGTTCGATTATTTGCATTAAAAGATATCTACGATCGTTTTATTTCTTGTTTGGTGTATGTGCCTCGCGATGACTTTAATATTACGCTATGTAACCACATGCAAGAGATTTTGCTTAAAGGATTTCATGGCTTAGAAATTTCTTATGAGACTTTATTCCCAGACTCAGTATTGGCGAGAATACACTTTACTATTCGAGTGAATCCCAAAGAGTTGCATCATTATGATATTAAAACTATTGAAAAACAGCTCATTGAGGTTGCAACTTCTTGGCAAGATTCTTTGCATCAAGGGTTGCTACAATTTTTTGGCGAAGAGCGTGGCAATAAATTAAATTTGCGATATCGACATGCTTTTCCAGGTAACTATCAGGAAGATTTTACGGCCACAACTGCTGTAGCTGATATTGCTAAAATGGAACAGTTGTCGGCTAGCGACGAATTACAGTTGAGTCTTTATGATACAGATGGGTTTAATCAACAAATTCATTTTAAATTATTTCATTTAAATTCCACTATTGCATTATCAGATGCTATTCCCATTCTCGAAAAAATGGGCTTACGTGTTATTAGCGAACAGCCCTATAAAATTCAATCAAAAGAGGGTGAGGTGGTTTTTATTAACGATTTTAATATGTTGTTTTGCTGCGGCCCTTTATTACTTCAAGAAACGCGCGACATTTTTCAAACCGCTTTTAAGAAAATTTGGTTGGGTGAGGCAGAGCATGACGGATTTAATGCATTGGTATTGGGGGCACAGTTAAATTGGCGCGAAATTGTTATGTTGCGCGCTTACGCGAAATATTTGAAGCAAGCGGGCTTTAATTTTAGTCAAGATTATATCGAACAAACATTGATGCATAATCCAGAAATCGCAAGACTGTTGGTGAAGTTATTTACCTTGCGTTTTAACCCCGCTTTACAGCATGTGAGCACTTCTGCCATTGTGATGGAGTTGGAAAAAGAAATTACAGCAGCTTTGGATAAAGTGTTAAATTTAGATGAAGATCGAATATTAAGGGCTTTTCTCACCTTGATTCAAGCCACCATGCGAACCAATTATTTTCAAACGCACAATCAATCACTTAAAAGTTACTTATCATTTAAATTTAATCCAGAGCACATTCACGGTTTACCATTACCGAAACCGATGCATGAAATTTTTGTGTATTCGCCCAAATTTGAGGCTCTTCATTTGCGTGCTGGCAATGTCGCCAGAGGCGGAATTCGTTGGTCTGATCGGCGTGAAGATTTTCGCGATGAAGTATTAGGTTTGATGAAAGCGCAACAAGTTAAAAATGCTGTGATTGTGCCGGCGGGGGCTAAGGGGGGGTTTGTGCCTAAAGCCATTCCGTCCGATGCGACGCGTGAGCAAATTCAACGTGAAGGTGTCTTGTGCTACCAAGATTTTATGCGTGGTATGTTAGATCTGACCGACAATTTGAAAGGCTCAGTAGTGATTCCACCTCAGGATACGGTATGTCATGACGGCAACGATCCTTATCTTGTGGTGGCAGCGGATAAAGGAACCGCCTCTTTTTCTGACATTGCCAATGCCATCGCAAAAGAATACGATTTTTGGTTGGGTGATGCGTTTGCGTCGGGTGGCTCCACAGGATATGACCATAAAAAAATTGCGATTACTGCTCGAGGCGCTTGGGAATCCGTCAAACAACATTTTCAAGAGCTGGCTATTGATATTGAGCATCAACCTTTCACCGTAATGGGCGTGGGGGATATGAGCGGTGATGTGTTTGGCAATGGTATGCTACGCTCTCGGCAAATTAAAATGGTTGCTGCTTTCAATGGTACCCATATTTTTATTGATCCAAACCCAGATCCCGAGATAAGTTTTCAAGAAAGACAAAGGCTTTTTGATTTGCCACGTTCCACCTGGGAAGATTATAACAGTGCCCTGCTTTCTGCTGGAGGCGGAATATTTAGACGCAGTTTAAAATCCATTCAACTATCATCCGAAGCTCGCGCAGTGTTAGGAATAGATCGAGCTCAACTGACACCAGACGAATGTATTCAAGCCATTTTAATGGCGCCCCTCGATTTATTTTGGAATGGGGGGATCGGCACTTTTGTAAAATCCACCACAGAAACGGCGGCCGATGTCAGAGATAAGACCAATGATAGCATTCGTGTCGATGGTCGAGATTTACGCTGTAAAGTGGTAGTAGAGGGCGGCAATTTAGGTTTCACGCAGTTAGGGCGAATCGAATATGAACTCAATGGTGGACGGATTAACACCGATTTTATCGATAACTCGGGCGGCGTCGATTGTTCTGATCATGAAGTCAATATTAAAATTTTGCTGAATGAAGTGGTGGCGCAAGGTCAATTAACCGAAGCGGATCGTAATGCATTATTATCCGCTATGACCAATGAAGTGGCAGAACTGGTCTTGCATAATAATTATCGTCAAGGACATGCAATTAGTTTAGCAGTGGCGCAATCGATTAAATATCCCGATCTCTATATGCGCTTTATTAAAGATTGCACCAAAAAAGGGGCTTTAAATCCTAAATTAGAATTCCTGCCTAATGATGAAGTGATGCTCGCACGCAAGGCAATGGGTAAAGGCTTAACGCGGCCCGAAATTGCGGTGTTATTAGCTTATAGCAAAATTATTCTTAAAGCTGCTATTTTGCAATCTAATCTGGCGGAAGAACCCTATTTAAATCAATTTATCAAAGAAGCCTTTCCACGACCGTTACGGCAAAACTATTTTGCGGCAATGGAACAACACCGGCTGAAGAAAGAAATTTTAGCCACGCAATTGAGTAACGCATTAATCACAGATATGGGAATTACCTTCGTCTATCAAATGCAGGATGAAACTCGCGCGGATACGGCAGAAGTGGTCAAGGCCTATGTGATTGCGAAAGAAATTTTTGGATTAGAAGGCGTATGGGATGACATTGAGCAATTATCTATTACGAATGCCTTACAAAAAGATTTATTACTCGAAGTGGTGCGGCTGATTCGTCGCGCGGTGCGCTGGTTTTTGCGTAATCGCCAGGAATCCCTAGGCGTGGAGGTGCAAATCAACCATTTTGCACCCGCTATTCTGCATTTTAAGCCACAAATGTCAGAATTGTTACAGGGTAATGATAAACGCTATCTAGAGCAAGCGACGGCCGAATGGATCCAAGCAGGCGTGCCTAGCGCTTTGGCGGAACAGATTGCACAAATGCGTGCATTGACTGCGATCTTAAATATCGTCGACATTGCAGATAGCCTGCATCGTTCGGTATCGTCCGTGGCAGAATTATATTTCACCTTGGGAAATCGTTTATGTTTAGATGAGTTTCGCGAATTAGTGAATGGATACCCCGTTGATAATCATTGGATGGTGTTAGGCCGTTCAGCGATTAAGGCTGAACTCGATAAGCAACAGCGGATTTTAACGCTGTTAGTGTTGCAACAACGGGATTCACAGGACGCGAAGCCTGACGCATTACTAGACACCTGGGTAGAAAAACATCAGTTGCGAGTGGAGCGCTGGTTGAGTTTATTAGCAGAAATGAAAAACAGTCCCATGGAATATTCGATTATGGTGGTGGCACTACGAGAACTTGCCAATTTAGCGCAAAATAGCTGTGGAAATTGATTTTCCCGCATTTTATGCTTGCATTTAGGCGGTTGATTAGTCTAACATGCTAGTGCCAAGTAGCAGGGCTGTATAGCCATTTTCGTACAAGGTAACTGAGTACTTATTTACCGTCCATAAAACTGGACATTTCAACAACTAAACGAGGGAATTTAACATGAGTATGATTTCTAAAGCAGGCGTCGTTTTAGCCTCTGGTGTTGCTGTTGCTTTTTCCGCCTTAACTGGTTGTGCAAGCCAGCAATCTGGTGCTGCTACCCCAGCTAATTTGCCAAACAACTGTGCAGTGTATGCCCAACCTGCTCCAACTTGCAAAGGCCAAGCACATTGCAAACATAAATGCTATGTT
This sequence comes from Gammaproteobacteria bacterium, assembly GCA_047601185.1. GTDB lineage: Bacteria > Pseudomonadota > Gammaproteobacteria > JAURND01 > JAURND01 > JASGJS01. The sequence goes on from JASGJS010000001.1 coordinate 681,150, forward strand.
CCAGCTCAAAAAGTTGAAGCAGTCAAAGGCGCCGGCTAACCCTGCATAAGGCGTTAGTTATCGCGACCTCTTAGGCCGCGTGAAAAAGGCCGAGCATCGTGTAGGTGTTCGGCTTTTTTATATAATACTGTTTTAGGATTCTCCCATGGCAACAACACAGGTGGAACCGCTGCCTTATTTAGGTTTTGGGTTAGGGTTGCGGGCTGTTCATTATCGCGATATTCTGGATACGCATCCAGCCATTGACTGGTTTGAGGTGATCACTGAAGATTATTTGGTGCCAGGAGGCAATACGCTGTATTTTATGCAGCAAGTCGCAGAACGTTATCCTGTCGTGATGCATGGCGTTTCATTATCTATTGGTAGTGTCGATCCTTTAGATTGGGATTACTTAACCAAACTCAAACAATTAGCACAACGTATCCAGCCTGCCTGGGTTTCTGACCATGTATGTTGGACAGGAGCGCACGGCATCAATCTCCATGATTTAAACCCTTTGCCTTATACTGAAGAAGCGGTGAGGCATCTCGCTACTCGTGTGAAGCAAGTGCAAGAGTTTCTCGGTAGACAAATTTTACTTGAAAATGTTTCTAGCTATATTACTTATGCACACTCGACGATGACAGAATGGGAATTTTTGATGGCAGTGTGCGAAGAAGCTGATTGCTTATTACTGCTCGATATCAACAATATTTACGTCAGTTCTTTCAATCATGGTTTTGATGCGATGACTTTTATCAACGGTATCGCCAATAATCGTGTGCAGCAATTCCATTTGGCAGGCCATTTAAATCTCGAAACACATATTGTCGATACCCATGACCACCCGGTGATTCCAGAAGTATGGGACTTATACCAAGCGGCGTTGCGACGTTTTGGACCGATTTCGACCTTAATTGAACGTGATGCCAATGTCCCGCCCTTACATGAATTAAAACAAGAATTAGATTACGCAAAATCCCTAGCGGTGGCCACCTTAGGCAACCAAGTGTTAGTGAATGCGGTAGAAGAGGTCGAAGCATGACAAACCTGCGTACCATTCAAGAAAACTTTCAGGCCTATGTTTTAGAGCAAGAGCCTACGATTGAGGCCGCTGTGGTCGGAGACACGCAGGATTTTAGATTGCTGCGTTTAGATATTTATCGTGACGGTTATGCGCTCAGATTGCTAGAAGCGTTGGAACAAACCTATGGTGTGTTGAGGAAGCTGATAGGAGAAGAGCAGTTTGAAGCCTACGGACGTGCTTACATTGCACAATATCCTTCTCACCATTTTTCCATTCGAATGTATAGTGCACACTTCAGCCAATTCTTACAAGACCAACAAGTCGATGCCGGATGGGTGGATATGGCACGATTCGAATGGGCGATTGGCGAAACCCTAGATGCGGCGGATGCCCCCCATTTAACGTTTGCCGAATTATCGCATGTGCAACCTGAAGCCTGGGCCAGCCTAACGCTGAGCATCCATCCTTCCAAACAGATTCAATCTTTTGATTATCCCGTTGCACAGTTATGGCTAGCGGTACACCATAAACAACCTTATCCGGCTTTAGAGCCTGCGCCACAACCTGTCTCTTGGGTCATTTGGCGCTACCAACAGCGTGCTTTATTTCGCGAATTGTCTCATCAACAATTGTGGATGATCGAAGCCATTGAAAGTGGCAAGCCATTTGCCGAAATTTGCGAAGGGTTGTGTCAATGGATGAGTGAAGATCAAGTAGTCAATTTTGCTGCTCAAACCTTACGCGGTTGGATTGAGGAAGGGCTTTTTTCGGGGTATGAAGTCAAAAGTGACTAACTTTGCCGGTTGCACAAAACCTTCTATCTCGACGTATGACACTATTCTCATTCATGATCCGCTTCAATTCCAGCCCCCTGCATCATCCTCACCAATCTGCCATTACTAAAATACAAATCTAATTGCTTCTTATGAATGGTCTGCCCGCGATGTTGATAAGTGTAGACATAAGCCCAATGGTTATCATCATAAGGATTGATCAACACCGGCGTGCCTAAAATATTTTCGACCGTGTCTTTAGACATGCCCGGTCTGACTAATTCAACCATGCGCGGTGTCAGCACGTTACCTTGTTGAATATCGGGTTGATAAGGGTGCAGCATGTAACAACCGGATAATGTTGTTGCGAGTATAATCAGCGTGAGGATACGGGTTAACATAGGGTTCTCTTTTGAATTTTTTAAATAATAAAAACAGTAGCAGTATGCTAACACAGCAGTGAACTAACAGGAAACACTTAAAAGTTTGGAGTGGCGAGCTGTTTCCTTCTCCCCTTTTTTGTGGGAGAAGGAAACAGCTCGCCACTCTAAGCATCGATGTCTCTCAGACTTTAAACTAACCATTACTCAAGTCGACCCAGTAGTCGCTAATATACGAGCGATTTTTCGGTCAACATCTCTTGGGCATGTGCCAGTGTCGTGCGCGTAATTTGTACTCCACCTAACATTCTGGCAACCTCTGTGACACGTTCAGTGGATGAGAGAAAGTTGAGCGTGGTTGCTGTATCATTATCGAGTGGCGTTTTACGAATGTGTAGATGCTGATCACCTTGCGCAGCAACTTGTGGCAGGTGAGTAATACAGAGTATTTGAGTATGTTGCGCTAACTTTTTCAGTTGTTTTCCCACAATTTCCGCCACTGCCCCGCCAATCCCAACATCCACTTCATCGAATAATAAAGTGGGTAACACTGTATTCTGTGCGGCTAAGACTTGAATCCCTAAAGCAATCCGCGACAATTCTCCACCAGATGCCACCTTAGCTAACGATTGCAGCGGTTGGCCAGGATTTAAACTGACATGATATTCGACAGCATCCTGACCATAAGGCGTGGGTGCAGCACCGATTTTTGAGGGCGTTATTTGAACTTGCAAAGTTGCGTGGGGCATGCCCAATTGGTGTAATTGTTTTGAGACGGCCTGACTCATCGATTTTGCCGCGTGCTGACGGCGATCACTCAATAACATCGCGGCTTGTTGGTAGTCTTGAGTGATCGTCTCAGCTTCTCGTTGTAAATCTTGAATATGCTGCTCAGCATTGGATAATTGATCAAATATCTGCTGCAATGCTTGTTGTTGATCGAATAATTGTTCCGGTTCAATATGGTGTTTGCGTGCGAGCGCATGCATTTGGCTGAGGCGATCTTCGACGATTTTTAAGCGCTCAGGATTTTGTTCTAAGTGATCAGTATATTGCTCAATGTGTGTCACCGCTTCTTGTATTTGAATAAAAGCTTGGGTCAATAGCTCTGCTGCGGGCTGTAATTGCGAACCCATATTTTTTAAAGGCTGTAAACTCAGTTGTACATTGCGTAACACATTGTGCTCTTCTGCCAGCGTAAGACGCATTAAAATCTCTTGGCAACAGGCTAGCCAATCATCGGCTTTTGCTAAACGGTGTTGTTCTTCTAATAGCGCTGGATATTCACCGGGTTGCACCGCGAGTTGTTCAAATTCTTGTAATTGAAATGACACAAGCGCGGCATAATTTTCATCGCCATTTTGTTTTAAATACTGTGCTAAGGCTTGCTGTGTGGTTCGCCAACGTTGATAAAGCCCGTGGACGGTTTGGCACAGCTCTGCGTGTTGCGCATAATCATCGAGCAATTGTCTTTGATAGTCGGATTTAAGCAGTAATAAGTGTTGATTTTGACCATGGCTTTGTAAGAGCAATGCAGCGAGTTCTCGAACTTGCTGTAACGTGCAGAGTGTGCCGTTAATATAACTGCGAGAGCGCCCATCTCGACTCAAGATACGACGAATGAGGCAGATATCTGTCGTTAAGTCTTGCTCGGTTAGCCATGTTTGGGTGAGAGGATTGATCTCAAACTCTGCGGTCATTTCACAACGGTCGGATTCTGGATGAATCATGCTGAGATCAGCGCGTTCGCCGAGCGCTAACCCTAAGGCATCAAATAGAATGGATTTGCCCGCGCCGGTTTCACCGGTAATCACCGTCAACCCTGGGCCAAAATCTAAACTGCATTGCCGAATAATGGCAAAATGTTGAATCGCAAGATGGATTAGCATCGGGATTTATACGCCGGACTTTTACTTTGCCAGCCTAGTTTCATCCTGAGCGTATCAAAATAATTATAATCCAGTGGATGAATTAACCTTAATGGCCTAGATTCCTTTTTCACTTCGACACGATCTCCTAAGGTGACACTGGTCCGTTTTTGCCCATCGCCGCTGATATAGGGAAAGGTAATGTTTTTTTCATCGATATGGATGGTGACAACGCTATCGGCGCTGACAACTAAGGGGCGATTGCTGAGGGTATGTGGAAACATCGGTACCAGCACCATCGCGTTTAAGGCGGGATGGACAATGGGCCCGCCACCCGACAGTGCATAGGCGGTAGAGCCGGTGGGGGTAGAGATAATGAGCCCGTCAGCATGTAATTCGCACACAAATTGGTGATCAATGCTGATGCCAAACTCCATCATATGCGAAATATCCCCAGGGGACAGCACCATTTCATTCAACACTTGAAAAGCATTCACTGCCGTGTTTTGTCGGCAAATCGAAACCGTTAGCATGAAGCGCTGTTCTTCTTGATATTCACCCTGTAGCACCTGAAGGATTTTACTGAACTCGTGAGGATACATATCGGTTAAAAAGCCCAAACGCCCTCGATTGATGCCTAAAACCGGTAAATCTTGTGTGATAGCAATTTGCGCAGCTTGCAACAGACTGCCATCGCCGCCGACCACCAGCAAAATTTCGCAAAATTGTGCCAGTTGTTGGGCGTCAGCGGTGGCATACTCTGATGATAGGCTCAGGCGCTGAGCGGTATCTAGCTCAAAGACCACACTATAACCCTGCTCCTGCAAGTGGCTGTACAAGGCGAGCAAAGTCTCTTGCACATCGGCAATTCGCTGACTTCCCATTAAAGCGATTTTTGTAAATGCCATAGTTTTTCACTAAAGAATATACCGGCTCAAATCCTCATTCTTCAACAAATCAGATAACTGCTTATTCACATAGTCAGCAGTAATATCTAAAGACTCCCCACTTTTATCGGTGGCTTCAAACGAAATCGTTTCTAACAACCGTTCTAAAATAGTATAAAGTCTTCTCGCGCCAATATTTTCCGATTTCTCATTGACCTGGAAAGCAATTTCCGCAATGCGTTGAATGCCATCGGTGGTAAATTTCAATCCGTATCCTTCTGTGCCCATCAGTTCGGTATATTGCGTAACTAAAGACGCTTTAGGCTCGGTTAAAATCCGCGCAAAATCTTCTGTGGTTAAGGCTTTTAATTCCACCCGAATAGGCAGACGGCCTTGTAATTCGGGCACTAAATCAGAAGGCTTAGATAAATGAAACGCGCCTGATGCAATAAATAAAATATGATCAGATTTCACCATCCCATATTTGGTGGAAACTGTGCAGCCTTCTACCAATGGTAATAAATCGCGCTGCACGCCTTCGCGAGAAATATCTGCTCCCCCATATTCCGCATTCCGTCTGACAATTTTATCAATCTCATCAATGAACACAATACCGTTTTGTTCGACACTTTCTATGGCTTTTCTGCGAATGTCGTCTTCGTTGACAAGTTTATTGGCTTCTTCCTCAACCAGTTGTTTTAACGCGTCTTTAATTTTCATTTTGCGTCGTCGAGTTTTTTCGCCTACAACGGATTGGAATAACCCTTGTAATTGACTGGTCATCTCTTCCATGCCCGGTGGTGCCATAATTTCAACACCTAGGTTGGCGCTAACTTCTAATTCAATTTCTTTCTCATCCAAATCTCCTTCGCGTAATTTCTTGCGGAAGAGCTGACGAGTGACGGAGGGTTTTTCTTGCTCGGTTTCTGCATTGGCTTGCTGCATCAAGCTGGATTTAGGTGGGGTTAGCAGAATATTGAGAATGCGTTCTTCCGCCATTTCTGCAGCACGGTGTTGCACTTTATGGGTTTCGGATTCACGAACGAGTTTAACGGCAATGTCAGTTAAATCCCGAATGATGGATTCAACATCGCGGCCGACGTAACCGACTTCGGTAAATTTGGTGGCTTCAACTTTAATGAAGGGCGCTTTCGCTAAAAAAGCGAGACGGCGCGCGATTTCAGTTTTACCCACGCCGGTGGGCCCTATCATCAAAATATTTTTAGGCGTAATTTCTTTAGCCAACTCAGGGGGTAGTTGCATACGTCGCCATCGGTTACGTAGGGCAATCGCGACGGCACGTTTAGCTTCATGTTGGCCGATAATATATTTATTTAATTCCTGGACAATTTCTCGAGGCGTCATCGTAGACTGGATATCAATAGAAGGTTGTTGTTGTGTGGACATAATAGATTCTCAAATAGTATTAAGCTTTTATCGTAAGATTTCAGCTCAGACCCTACCTCGCTGAAATTACAATTCTTCAATCACAAAGTTTTGATTCGTGAAAACGCACACTTTTGCGGCAATGGTTAAGCTCTTTTCCACAATCTCTTTCGCAGAAAGTTCCGTATTGTGTAATAAAGCTCGAGCGGCAGATTCTGCATAAGCGCCCCCTGAGCCAATCGCCATAATCCCTTCTTCAGGATCAATCACGTCACCCATTCCTGTGATCACTAAGGAGGTCTGACTATCCGCCACGGCTATTAAAGCTTCCAAGCGTCGTAACATACGGTCGGTTCGCCAATCTTTGGCCAGTTCAACCGCAGCGCGGGTTAAGTTGCCTGAATACTTTTCTAATTTGGCTTCAAATAATTCGAATAAGGTAAAAGCATCGGCGGTGCCGCCAGCAAATCCGGCGATGACTTTATCGTTGTACAAACGACGCACTTTGCGGGCGTTGCTTTTCATGATGATGGCTTGGCCCATGGTGACTTGGCCATCACCGCCAATTACCACTTTGCCACCTCGGCGCACAGAAAGAATGGTGGTGCCTCTAAATTGGTTCAAGTGTTTTTCCTCATTTAAGTTTTCTAGCTACAATGTATGATGAATATACTCAGTCTAAACGTTAGCTCGAGCCTGGGAGCGCGGGCAGCTTGCCCGCTAAAAATTTTTACACTACTTCTTAATCAATGTGCTGGTAATCCCATTTTCCTTTAATTGCTTTTGCTTATCCAAGGCCGCTTGCCGTGCCAGATAAGGTCCTGCTGTCATCTGAAAATAGACCTGCCCATTGAGATTCACTCTTTCAGTGGTCACATCCACCCCCAACATGGTTAATTCAGCTTTTAATTGATCTGCTGCCTGCGGATCTTTAATAGAAGCAATATTTAAAATATAACTCGGCATCGCCGGAAGTGGTGCAGAAGGGGGCGCAGCGCTAGCTGCAGAATTCGTCACGCTAGATTCTGTTGGAAGAATGGCCGACGGCGCTTTGTTTTCAGTGATAGTGGCTGCGGCAGGGGCGGGTGGCGTGGTGGTGCGTTGAGCCGCCGGGGTGGTGGCATCTACCTGCATTTGTGGCAGTAAGGTATAAAAATCGAATTTAGGGGCTTGGCTTTGCACGGCAGGATGTGAAGCTGCTGCTGGTGATTGGGTTTTTGGGGTAATGGGGACTGTCACTGGCTTTGCAGGCTGTGCTGTGTATTTCCAATGAATAAAGAAGGCCAAGGCAAATCCCACTAAAATACCAATCACAGCCCATTTAAAGCCGCCACCGGTATTGGTGGGCTTCACTGAGGCCCGGTAACTGCGGGTCGGTTGGGTGGAGCGGGTTGTTTGATATTTAGTCATTTTGCACTTGAAGGATCGTTTAAAATCCAATCCAGCTGATAGTGGTCAGTTTGTTTAGTAAAATGGTTGTCGACAAATTTCTGTAACGTTGCCGATGAAATCCATCCTCCTTCCAGTATTTTGAATTTACCCATTACGTCTGATAATAAAGCTTCGGCAATGGATAGATGCACTTCAGCGGATTGTAAATGAGTTAGTAACCCTTTTGAAGACCTAGTAATTTGAGGCGCCCATGAAGCTTTGGCTGTCATCGAAGCTTTTCCCATCGCTGTATTTAAATTGAGGGTTCTGAGGTCAAAATTCAAGCCTTTATCCAGCAAGCGCTGTAAATTTTGGGTATTTTCCGCCCAGTGTGAGGGTAAAAAATTGCCAAAAGCCAGCAGTGCAGGGATGTCGAGGTCTTTCAGGGTAAAGTGAAGTTGTTGGGGACCATAACTGCCCCCATTGGTATTGACGCTGTGTAAGTTAACTTGTAGCTCATAAGTCAATTTTTGGGCGGGCTGCTCTTGACTGTTGGTGGTCATATTGAGGCCAGTAAAATCAATGCGGGCGCGATTATTGGGGCTGAGCCAGCTCACCGTCGCAACTTTGATAAGTCGATCCCCTAAATATAGCTGGCTAGCGGTTTTCTGCAGATTAAAGGTATGCTCTATTCCTGAGGCGACTTGTTTATATTGCGCAGTGTTTAATGCCAATTGCGGGATATAAAACTTGCCAGAAAGTTTTTTTAGATCGGAAGAGAGCAACACAAACGCATTGAGGCCGTTAATTTGCAGGCTCAGAGCACTACTGGGATTAAAATGGTGGAGCTCAGGCGCGTGTAGCACTGTGAGAATTTCGCCATTGAATTTTACTAAGGTAATGGCGCGAATGATCCCTAAATCAGAACGCAAAGTTGAGTTGATTAAGGCCCGCCCAAACAACCAATTGGACTGACCTTGCGTTGTTGTTAGATGAATCAGCGGCCCTTGGGTAATGGCTTGTTGCAACACCATATTTGAGGGAATAAATGCAGGGTGAGAAAGATTCAGTTGAAGTTCGGCGTGAGAATGTAACCAGCCGCGGTGATACTGGGTGAGATTGACACGTATGGTAGGGGATTGATTCCAGTTGGCCACTTGCTTGTGGTATTGGTGTTCGACCACAAAGCTTAAAAGTAGCGGGGACAGTATTGCCAAGATAACAACAACCCCTAGTATGATTAGGCTGGTCCATAGCCATTTTTTCATGGATTTTTTTCCTCAAGCGCTCAATTTTTGGATCAGTGCGAGCAATTTTTGGCTCGTACTTGGGAGCGCGGGCTGCTAGCCCGCTGCTTTTCACATACTCTCAGGCGTAGACACTCCTAACATCATCAACCCATTCGCCAAAACCTGCCGCGTGGCAATAATCAAATTCAATCGCGCATTCCGCAACGGCGCATCTTCAACCAAAAAAGATAAAGCATTATAATAGATATGAAAATAATTCGCTAATTCCTGGAGATAATGCGCCAACACCGCAGGTTCATAACTGGTAGCGGCCAATTCCACTTTTTCAGGATAGCAAGACAGCGAGCGCATCAAATCGAGTTCTTGTGGCTCGTTCAGTAAGGTTAAATCACCGGCGGCAGCATCCCATCGCCAACCTTTTTGTTCGAGTTGTCTTAATACACTGCATACCCGCGCATGCGCATATTGAATGTAATAAACGGGGTTATCACTGGATTGAGATTTGGCCAATTCCAAATCAAAATCTAAGTGCTGTTCGCGTCTACGCATAATGTAAAAGAAACGCGCCGCATCATTGCCGACCTCCTCCCGTAATTCGCGCAGGGTGACAAATTCTCCCCCCCGTGTAGACATTGAGACGCGAGTTTTACCGCGATATAAAATGGCAAATTGCACCAATAGCACATGAAGTTTTTTAACATCCATGCCCAATGCGATGATCAACGCGCGCAGACGAGGCGCATAACCATGATGATCAGCCCCATACACATCGAGCAGTTGGGTAAAGCCGCGTTTTAATTTATTGAGATGATAGCCCACGTCAGAAGCAAAATACGTCGGTTGGCCATTGTCTCTAACCACCACGCGATCTTTTTCATCACCGAATTCAGTGGCGCGGAACCAAACAGCCCCTTCATTTTCATAAAGCAGGCCGCCTGCTTGTAAGGTGGCAATGCCTTCTGCAATATCTCCCGTTTTGTCGAGTTCGCTTTCTAAAAACCAGTTCTGACAGGTCACGCCAAACTGTTCTAGATCCTCTTGAATATCTCCCAAAATACTGTCTAATCCATATTGAAACACGATGTTATATTCGGGCGCCCCTAATAAAGCTTCAGCACGTAAAATTAATGCATCGATATAAGCTTCTTCCTGTGCCTCATCATCGGTGGGCAAGTCTTTAAAAATCTCAGCTTGCGGACGATAAAAACGATCCAAATAAGTCACTTTTAATTGTTGGGCAATTTCGCGCATATAATCGCCCTTATAACCGCGGCGGGGAAAGGGTAGGGTTTCACCCAATAATTCTAAGTAGCGTAGCCATAAACTCACGGCCAAAATACGCATTTGTCGGCCAGCATCATTGACGTAATATTCTCGGTGGACACGATAGCCCGCAGCATCTAACACATTGGCTAAGCTGGCACTATACGCCGCTAATCGCCCGTGGCCGACATGCAAAGGACCCGTCGGATTCGCAGAGACAATTTCAATATGGATGGGTTGTGCTTGGCCGAGCTCAGAGCAGCCATAGTTGGGGCCTGCATTCAACACTTCGGAGACTACTTGCCGAATTTGGGTAGTTTCGAGTTTGAAATTAATAAAGCCAGGCTTGGCAATGCTGACTGTTGCTACCCCGCTAATCGACGGTAAAGCTTGTTGAATCATTTCTGCCAGCAACAGGGGATTTTTTTGACAAGGTTTAGCCAATAACATGGCGATATTACAGGCGTAATCGCCATGTTGCGGATCGCGCGTGCGTTCAACCTGCACATCTATGTCTATGGAAGCGGGTAATTGATGCTGTTGCTGTAAATGCAAAAGAGCGGTTGTGATTGCAGTTTTTATCGGTTGTTTCATGCGGGTATCCAATCTTGAGCCACTAAAAATTTTTCGTATAAACGAGCTTCTTCGGTATTGGCTTGCGGTTGCCAATCATATTGCCAATTCACCATCGGCGGTAAAGAAACCAAAATGGATTCGGTTCGCCCGCCAAATTGTAATCCAAATAAAGTGCCGCGGTCATGGATTAAATTAAATTCTACGTAACGACCCCGGCGATATAACTGAAATTGTCGCTGCGCTTCTCCATAAGGATGATTGACCCGTTTTTGCAAAATAGGCAAATAAGCGGGCAGAAAATGATCGCCAACACTGCGTGCAAAAGTGAAGCTGTCTTCCCAATTCGTCAATTTAAAATCATCAAAAAAAAGCCCGCCAACGCCGCGGGGTTCTTGACGATGCTTTAAGAAAAAATACTGGTCTGCATTCTGTTTAAATTGTGGATAAAGGTGAGGGCCAAAAGGATCACAGGCCATTTTGGCCGTTTGATGGAAGTGCTGGCAGTCTTCCTCGAATCCATAATAAGGCGTTAAATCAAAGCCGCCCCCAAGCCACCAGGTCGCCGCCGCTTCCGCATAAAAACAGCGTAAATTAAAATGGCAGGTGGGTGCATAAGGATTGCGAGGATGCACAATCAACGATACACCTAACGCTTCAAATGTAGAGCCGGCTAATTGTGGATGGCGCTGTGTCGCAGCGGGGGGCAATTGATTGCCCCGCACATGCGAAAAATTAACGCCCGCTCTTTCAATCACTGCGCCATTTTCTAAAACATGGGTGTGGCCAAGGCTTTTTTCTCGTTGCCAAGGTTCCTTATGAAAAGGATGTTGTGGATCAAGCTTTTCAAGCGCTGCGCAGAACTGTGCTTGTAAATGTAATAAATAGGCTTTAAATGCAGCAATGTCAGGTGTCATACTTGTGTTCACAGAGATCGAAATCCCACAAAAATTTGAGGTGGTGCCTTCTCCCCTCGTGGGAGAAGGTGCCGATAGGCGGATGAGGGGGATTTAAAAGATTTTTTAGCGCATGAAAATAAATCCTGATTACGCATCGACATTGATAGCAGTTAAGGCATTATCTTCAATAAACGCACGACGCGGTTCGACTTGATCCCCCATCAAAGTGGTAAAAATCTGATCGGCGGCAACGGCATCTTCTACACTCACGCGCAATAAATGTCGTGTGGTAGGGTTCATGGTGGTTTCCCACAGTTGCTCGGGATTCATTTCTCCCAACCCTTTATAACGCTGGATCGTGAAGCCTTTTTTAGCTTCTTGCATCACCCAAGCATACACGCCTGCAAAATGGTACACGCGGTGCTTGTGTTGATCTTTTTGTAAGGTAGCGCCCTGCTGTAAAGCATCACCCAATTTTTGATAGAGTTCTGTTAAAGTGGTGTAATCGCTCGAGGTAAAAAATTCATAAGATAAAATATGCGGATCGGTGTTGCCGTGTTGGATGATAGACACTTTAGGCAGAAAAATATGCCGCTCCACATTTTCGACGGGTTGAACTTGATACTGCATGTTTTTGCACAGTTCGGAACGTTCGCGATTGAGACGTTGTTCAAATTGCTGTGTCCACGCCGTCATCTTTGCTAAATCATTTAAATCAGCGCGCGCAATGGGAGGCATTTCCACCAATTGCTCTAACACAAAACGTGGATAACGTCGTGCGAGTCGGTCAATGATCGTAAGCGTTTTTTGGTAACCGATGGCAATTTCGGACACCTTGTCTTCTAACCAAGGTGCTGCTTGCTGTGGACTGTGAAGTTGTACACCGACGACACCCAATTTAAGTAAATAGGCGTTCAGTGCGTCATCATCTTTGACATAGCTTTCTTGTTTGCCGCGTTTGACTTTATATAAGGGCGGTTGCGCAATATAAATATGACCGCGCTGCACTAATTCTGGCATATGACGATAAAATAAAGTCAGTAACAGGGTGCGAATATGCGAGCCGTCCACATCCGCGTCGGTCATGATAATAATGCGGTGATAGCGCAGCTTATCAGGGTTGTATTCTTCAGAGCCAATCCCGCACCCTAACGCGGTAATTAAGGTGGCAACTTCTGTGGAAGAAAGCATGCGGTCAAAACGGGCTTTTTCCACATTGAGAATTTTACCCTTCAGCGGCAAAATGGCTTGATTTTTGCGGTCGCGCCCTTGTTTGGCGGAGCCACCTGCAGAATCTCCCTCTACAATATAAATTTCGGATTCAGCAGGATCGGTTTCTTGACAGTCGGCCAATTTGCCCGGTTGTCCGGCCAGATCTAATACACTTTTGCGGCGAGTCAGATCACGAACTTTGCGCGCGGCTTCTCGAGCGCGAGCGGCGTCTATGATTTTAGAGACAATCGATTTGGCAGCTTGTGGATTTTCGAGTAGATATTCTTCGATTTTTTCTGCCAATGCCGTTTCCACAATGGGTTTGACTTCAGAAGAGACCAACTTATCTTTGGTTTGTGAAGAAAATTTAGGGTCAGGCACTTTGACAGATAACACAGCCGTTAAACCTTCACGGATGTCTTCCCCCGTCGTACTCACTTTAGCTTTTTTGGCATAGCCTTCTTTTTCAATAAAAGTATTTAACGTGCGGGTTAGACCGGCTCTAAACCCCGCCAAATGAGTGCCGCCATCGCGTTGTGGAATATTATTGGTAAAACAAAACACATTTTCTTGATAGCTGTCGTTCCATTGCATGGCCACTTCGACGGTAATCCCGTCTTCAGTCTGCGTTTTCGAGAAATAAATACTGGGCTGATTGACAGGGGTTTTATTGGTGTTGAGGAGCGCGACGAAGGCTTTAATGCCGCCTTCATAGCTAAAGGTTTCGTGTTGATCCGAGCGCTCGTCCTGCAAATGGATGGTGACGCCAGAATTCAAAAACGCCAACTCGCGCAAACGTTTGGCTAACGTTTCGTATTGAAATTCCAGGACATTGTGAAACGTTTCATGGCTGGGTTTAAAACGAATTTCAGTGCCAGTCGCGGGGGTTTCACCTACAATTTTTAAAGGTTCGTCGGGGGTGCCGTGTCGATACAATTGGGTATAGACATTACCGCCTTGTCGCACGGTGAGATAGAGCTCTTCAGATAAAGCATTGACGACAGAAACCCCCACACCATGCAGCCCGCCAGAGACTTTATAGGCGTTATTGTCAAATTTCCCCCCGGCGTGTAGCACGGTCATGATCACTTCAGCGGCCGATTTGCCTTCTTCAGGGTGGATGTCGACCGGAATGCCACGACCATTGTCGCGCACCGTGACGGAATTGTCGGTGTGAATGATGACAGTGATTTCATCGCAAAAGCCGGCCAGTGCCTCATCGATGGAGTTGTCGACCACCTCAAATACCATGTGGTGCAAGCCGGTGCCATCATCGGTATCCCCAATATACATGCCTGGACGTTTTCTAACCGCATCTAGCCCACGATAAACTTTAATACTTGAAGAATCATAAGTGGAGGGATCAGCGGGAGGTTGGCTGTTATTATCAGTCTGTGTCGCTTGCATAAAAAAGGGTATCTCCTGGTTTCAATCTCGTTTAGTTTAACATGAAAGGATAGAAAAGGGTTGTGCTAAATGACCAATACTGTGTAAAATGCTCGCCTTTATTCAGATAAAAATTTGAGGAATCCGTAATGGCAGATAAATTTGAGCTTACCGCTGAGCCCAGACAAGAATCCGGCAAAGGTGCGATCCGTCGCCTCCGTCGTCTTGCTGATAAAGTGCCAGCCATTGTGTATGGTGCTGGAAAAGCGCCACTGCCCATCAGCCTTAGCCATAATAGTTTTAATAATGCACTGAAAAATCAGGCTTTTTATTCCCATATTTTAACATTAAAACTGGGTAACAGCCAGGAAAAAGTGGTGTTAAAAGCCCTACAACGTCACCCCAGCAAGCCGCGTATTTTGCATGCCGACTTCTTGCGGATATTGGCCAATGAAAAATTGACCATGTTGGTACCTTTGCAGTTTATCAACGAAGAAACCGCTCCTGGCATCAAGCTAGAGGGGGGCGTGTTAACTCGTTTATTGAACGAAGTGGAAGTGCGTTGCTTACCTGCTGACTTGCCTGAAGGCATTGAGGTCGATCTTGCTGAAGTTGGGCTGGATCAATACGTTCATTTGTCTCAATTGAAGTTGCCCGCCGGTGTAGAATTGGTGGCACTAGCCCATGAAGATGACAAACCTGTCGCCCATATTCATCAGATGCAAGAGTTGAAAGAGCCTGAGCCTGAAGTGGAAGCCTCAGCAGAAGTGCCTTTAGTCGGTGAAGAAGGTGAAGAAGGTGAAGGGGCTGAAAGTGCTGAAGGGGAAGAGGAATCTAAGCCCAGCGAGGAATAAGTGTGTGGCGATCAAGCTGATCGTTGGCCTAGGGAATCCAGGCAAAGATTATACCCAAACCCGTCATAATGCCGGGGCTTGGTTTGTCGAGCACTTGGCAGCCCAATGTTCTGCCACTTGGCGCACTGAAAGCAAATTTCAGGGTCAAGTGGCCACTTTTTCACTCAATCAACATTCCATCTGGTTATTATTTCCCACCACCTTTATGAACGCCAGCGGCCAAGCCGTTCGCGCATTTAGCCAATTTTATCAAATTCCTCCAGACGCCATCCTCATCGCGCATGATGAGCTTGATTTTTCCCCGGGCACCGTTCGCTTGAAGGAACAAGGCGGCCACGGTGGCCATAATGGGCTGCGCAGCATCACCCAACACCTCCAAACCGATCACTACAACCGCCTGCGCATCGGCATTGGCCATCCCGGCCATCGCGATCGCGTCCATGACTACGTACTCAGCCGCCCAAGTCAAGCGGATTATTCCCGGATTCTAGACAGTTT
Source organism: Gammaproteobacteria bacterium (assembly GCA_047601185.1). Taxonomy (GTDB): domain Bacteria; phylum Pseudomonadota; class Gammaproteobacteria; order JAURND01; family JAURND01; genus JASGJS01. The sequence continues at coordinate 696,756 of JASGJS010000001.1, forward strand.
TATAAAAGTGGATAATGTCCTGCCCGAGTTTTTATTGGGAGACAGACAAAAGGCAATTCAGTTGCTGCATTCTGCGGAAAATGAAAGCTGAGTTTATCATATAGCTTCATGTTCAGAGTTAAGGGAAGCCGGGGTAGTATTTAATCGAAATCACATAACAGGGGATTCGTATGGCTGATGAAAAGAAAAAAGAAGAAAAGGCTAAGAGCTTGGTGCTTGACAAGCTCAGGGAAATTGTTCAAACCGAACAAAAATATAAAAGCCAAGACATAAAAAAAATGGCTACCCTCCAAGCACAAAATTTAACTAAGCCAGAAGAAGAATTATTTGAGATACTTAAAAAACCTTATATAACAATTAGCGAAGAACAAGACTTATCAATAGAAGGAATAACGACTCATATTCAACAGCGGGAAGAGGATTCGGACGAGGCTCCTTCTGCAACTATTATCTACACGTGGTTGATGGCCTCCCCCCAAGTTACAGACCAATACAGGAGAAAACCACTACGAGTCTCAAACGATGCATTACTGGCAACAATAGAATACATCTGTATTTGGTTAGGAACGAGAGATTTTGATGTTCGCCGAAAGATTGTCGAAAGTTTTCCTATGTTCAATGTGCTGGTTTGTTCGGTTGTTCGTGAAGATCAAGACATACTGTTAGCCTCTCGAAAAGCTTCTATTGCCAGATTCCCCGACTATAAACTTTTACTCAACGATATTAAAAAGGGCCTCATTTATTTAAGTAAGCATCATAATTATAAATTTTGCACTGAGCAACTCGAAAAAATTTTAAGAAAAGTAGATAAGCATGCTAACCCTGTCCCCTATGAGAAAATTACAATCTTATTGCGGGCTTTGCTCGTGCAAATGCGGGAAAAACCAAAGAGTGAAAATGAGCAGCTATCCATTTTTAATTTAATGCGGACCTCTGAATTAATCGATCGGAATTTAGCTGACTGCTTTAGAAATAAGAACCACAATCAGGAAAAAAGAAAGGGTATAGACAAACTATCGAAAGTGAGAACTTATTATTTAATTGAAACCCAAATAAAAATGCCAGAGGCAGCCGAAGATTTTTCTGATCAAATACCAGCCTTAATTCGATGTCAAGGAGCTTTATGGCTATGTGTAGAGGATAATAATAAAAAAATTCACACTATAAAGTTACCCATAGACCAGCAGGACATAAGTCCTCTTAACTTTGAAACAAAGCCTAATAAGGCCGAGACTGTGCCAGAGGAATGGGGGCAGTGGATTAGATTGCACAGTGTGCAGGCTGTACAAAGCGAGGCAGCCGAAACTGAGCGCGCAAAGCAACAGTGGGAATTAGATCGCCAAACATTATACAGTGGCATATATGTCGCAGTTAAGAAAATATCTGACTGTTCAATGACTGACTTAATTAAGAAGGAAGCCAAACCGTATCATAAAGCTAAATGTTCGGCTTTAGCGGAGAGTAAATCACAACAGCAATTGTCATTGCTGGACTTTTCAAGTGCTTCATTAGGCTCTGTTTCATCCAGCTCAATGACTCATTCCCCTACACGGATGAAAAAAAGTTACTCAGTTCCACCCGGTGGCCGTGGGCCTAGTACTCCTCCAGCTTCGTCATATCTAAAGAAGCAGCTAATACATAGTCAATCGGAGCAGGATTATGGTAGAGGTCGAACTGTCTCAACACCGGTTAGGACGCCAGTACAATCACCACCTCCTCAGCGATTGGTATTCGTGAAGAAACCATTGAATAAGATTCCAGAAGTTAAGAAAAAAGTCATCGTAGGACAGTCACAGTCACTATCATCACCTGTTTCTGAATCTGCACCACAGAGCATTGATTCATCACCGCTCACATCTACGCCAGTATCCCCTTTCGCGGAGTCAAAGCCACTCCCCCCCCCCATTACAAGATCCACCTTCTTCACCTCCCGTTACAATGTCTTCAGGCCAGGCTCCTCACACGTTCCCTGATGGCTCATTAGCTCCAAATCTTGCAGCGGTTTCTTCTAGTGAGCCTATCCCGCAACGCTCACAGCAAAATTTATCTAAAGCAGTCTCAGCTGTAAGCCGGAACTTATCTACACCTCCTGAACAGTGGACAGCCGCAACTGATCCCATGGTCCCGGTCCCCACTGAAGGGTCCCCTTCTTTCGCTGAGCCAGAACAAAAAGTGGCAGCTCGCAGATTTAATCTATTTCCCTGTGTATCCAAAAAAACCCAACGACGCATTGCCTATGGAACAGGAGCCACTTTATTGACAGCAGCTTTGGGCGGAGTCGCTTGGGGTGGATTAGAATTGGCCAGTGCCAGTCCTTTTAACGATCATACGGCGCGAGTCGCAGTGGATGGAACCTTAAAATTTTTGACAGAAACGATGCCACACTGGGTGCAAATGCATCTGGACTTTGCGATGCCAATGATCGCAATTGTGGCAGTGGTCACGCTGGCTTTGATGACGATCAGTTTGAATTATCTCTTAGGTCAGTGCTTGAATCGGGGAGAAGAGAATGAAGCCTTACTCTCACCTCGAGCCCCTTCTCCTGTCGAATAGCTGAGTTTTCTGACCGAAACGCCACCAATCGAATCGCAAAAATGTTTGAGAAGGCTTGCTGTTGGGAGCGCGGGCTGCTAGCCCGCTAACAACTTAAGCATGGCGCTTTAACCCCAACTTATGCATAATACTTGTTCGTTTTTAACACCACATTTATTTTAACTGGAATCCCTTATGGAATATAAAAAATCTAAATTATTTGTCCTGACTTTCACTGCCCTTATGAGTGGAATGCTGTTTGCAGCGCCGGCTCAGGCAATGCTCAATCAAGCCGTGGCGAATGTCATGCCTACGGCGGGCAATCAAGTAAAGGGGCAGGTCACTTTTACGCCAGTTAAAAATGGGGTAAAAATTGTTGCCGATTTTACAGGGCTGACACCTGGTTTACACGGCTTCCATGTGCATGAAAAAGGTGATTGCAGTGCGCCCGATGCGCAATCTGCAGGCGGACATTATAATCCTACTCATCTGCCACATGGTGCTCCGCAAGCTAAACAACGTCACGAAGGAGATTTGGGCAATGTCATGGCGGACGCTAAAGGCCAAGCGCATTATGAGCGGATTGATGCTGTGATTCAGCTGAGTGGGCCGGATTCTATCGTGGGTCGCAGTGTGATCGTTCATGCCAGCACAGATGATTTACATTCTCAGCCGGCTGGAAACTCTGGCGCGCGAGTGGCTTGTGGGGTGATTGAAGAGGCGGGCAATTAATGGTAAAGCACACCGAACACAGTCCATTAGTCCTAATTATTTTAGATGGTTGGGGATACAGCCAGGATCCTGCGCATAACGCGATTGCAGCGGCTAAAACCCCATTTTGGCATTCGTTGTGGCAGCAGTATCCGCATACTTTAGCGGTTGCTTCCGGGTTAGCGGTGGGGTTGCCCAAAGATCAAATGGGCAATTCTGAAGTGGGTCATCTGCATATGGGCGCGGGTCGACAAGTTCCCCAAGATTTAACTCAGATTGACTTAGCGATTGAAAGCGGAGAGTTTCAGAAAAATTCTGTCATCACGCAAGCGTTGTCAAAAGTAAAATCTTCAGATCGCAGCTTACATATTTTAGGATTATTGTCCCCCGGTGGTGTGCACAGTCATCAAGCCCATATCATGGCGCTGATTCAACTCGCGGCAGAACAAGGTTTAAAAAAAGTATATCTGCATGCGTTTTTAGATGGTCGCGATACACCGCCTAAATCGGCACAAGCTTCGTTAACCTTGGTGGAACAGTTATATCAAGATTTAGGCTGTGGACAAATCGCCTCCCTTACCGGTCGTTATTATGCGATGGACAGAGACAAACGCTGGGAGCGCACTCAGCGTGCCTATGATCTGCTCACCTTAGGTCAGAGTGATTTTACAGCGGCGACCGCTTCAGCAGGGTTGCAAGCGGCTTATACACGAAATGAAACCGATGAATTTGTGCAACCTACCGCGATTCATGCAGCCGATCAAACGCCGATTACGATAGAAGATGGCGATACCGTGATCTTTATGAATTTTCGAGCGGATCGCGCCAGACAACTCACGCGCGCTTTAACCGATCCCCACTTTAAAGATTTCCCACGCACGCGATGGCCTCAATTGGCAGAAATGGTCACTTTAACGCAATACGCCGAAGATATCGCCGCAACCGTTGCTTTCCCGCCGATCACTTTAACCAATAACGTTGGCGAATATGTGTCTAAGTGCGGATACAAACAACTGCGTATTGCCGAAACCGAGAAATATGCGCACGTGACATTTTTCTTCAATGGAGGAGAAGAACAACCTTATCCCAATGAAGATCGAAAACTGATTCCTTCCCCCAAAGTCGCGACCTATGATCTACAACCCGAAATGAGCGCCGTAACCTTAACCGACGCCCTCATCATCGCCATTGAAAGCCAACAATACGACTTAATTGTTTGTAATTTTGCCAATCCCGATATGGTCGGCCACACCGGTAATTTCGATGCGACAACTCAGGCCATCGAAGTGATTGACCACTGCTTACAACGTATCGTCAAAGCTTTGCAAACCTGCCAAGGTGAAGCAGTAATCACCGCTGATCATGGCAATGCCGAATGTATGTACAACCCCGCAACCGGCCAACCTCACACCGCCCACACCACTAATTTAGTCCCTGTCATTTATGTCGGCCGACCTGCAACGCCTGTGACTGAAGAAGGCGTTTTGTATGATATTGGACCCACGGTTCTCTATTTAATGGGGTTAGAAAAACCAGCAGAGATGACAGGAAGGGCGTTGTTTAAATTAAATTAATATGTATGATGTTAGAATTCGTTCTTACAGCACTCAAGGAAGTTGGTGGCCCCATGAAGTTCGAAGTGGCGAGCTGTTGCCTTCTCCCACAAAAAAAGGGGAGAAGGCACCACACCAAAACTTTTAAGGGTTTCCTCTTAGTTCACCGCCATTGAAAGTAAAGGCTTAGGAGCCAAACTTCAAAAATGGCTAAAGTCTAGTTCCTGTACTTCCCAAAACTCATCAATAGGGGAGATAACATCCCCAATGTAACAAGATTTTCTTAATGCTTCTAGCTCCTCTTGGGGTTCTTTGTGGGTATCAACTGAGCAAAGGATTTGAGTTTGAGCATCTTTGGAAAAGAGAGCTTCATTGATAAATTTCATGACAGGCCCACCTATTGCAGTTAAAAACTTGATGTTATACTTTAGTCTTCATATTAAAAAAAGGTATCCATTCACCACAACCTAAGAGAAGCTTGAGCTCATGTGAGGCAGGAGGCGTCGTCCCGGCATGGATGCCGGGATCCAGATTATAAGGATGTAAAGTTTTGCTTCCTGCAGACTGGATCCCCGCATCCTGCGAGGACGACGCCTCCAGCCTATATTTTAAGTTCAAGCTTCCCTTAGAATGTGCTGAATGGATACAAAAAAAGAATACAACTACGGTATACAAACTTTGACTGTTATTCAAGAGGCTCAAACATTATGGCTGGACATAGCAAATGGGCGAACATTCAACATCGCAAAAATGCCCAAGATGCTAAACGCGGTAAAATTTTCACCAAGCTGATTCGCGAAATCACTATTGCGGCGCGAATGGGCGGTGGTGATGCGACGTCAAACCCTCGCTTGCGTCTGGCGATGGATAAAGCATTAGCGCAAAACATGACCAAAGACACTATTGAGCGCGCGCGCAAAAAAGGCGCGGGTGATCAAGCTGGGGATGATTTATTCGAAATCCGTTATGAAGGATATGGGCCGGGTGGTGTGGCGGTGATGGTGGATTGTCTGACTGACAATCGCAATCGTACCGTGTCTGAGGTGCGACATGCTTTCAGTAAGTGTGGGGGGAATTTAGCGACGGAAGGTTCAGTGGCCTATTTGTTCACAGAGAAGGGGGTTTTGAACTATCCGCCCGGCAGCGATGAAGATCGTATTATGGAAGTGGCTTTAGAAGCCGGTGCAGATGATATTGAAAGTTACGATGATAACAGTTTAACGGTCTATACTACCCCTGCGCAGTTTTCTGATATTAAAACGGCGTTGGAGCAAGCCCAACTCATGCCCGCGCATGCAGAAGTCGCGTTTGTGGCAGCAACTGAAGTGGAGTTGATGGGAGAAAATGCAGAGAAAATGGGTAAGTTACAGGATATGTTAGAAGATTTAGATGATGTGCAGAATGTTTATTCAAATGCAGTGCTGGAATGATAATTGAGTGGCTATTTAGCACTTAGCATGGTTTGGTACGCTGTTGGGAGCGCGGGCTGCTAGCCCGCTGCTTTTAGCTATTTTTAAAAGGCAGCGGGCTAGCAGCCCGCGCTCCAACTAGCTCTCAGCTTTGAATCATTAGCAGTGAAGGATGCTTGGCATATTCTAAGGCCTTATCAACATGCAAATCATATTAGGGATTGATCCAGGTTCTAGAATCACCGGTTACGGCGTCATTCGCAGTGATGGCAGTCGGCATCAGTACATTGCCAGTGGTGTGATTCGCACTTCAGCGGAATTACTCCCTCAACGCTTAGGCGAGATTTTCAAAGCCGTGAGCGCTTTAATCGACCAACATCTCCCGGGAGAAATTGCCATTGAAGAGGTTTTTATGGCGCGCAATCCCAATTCTGCTTTAAAATTAGGGCAAGCGCGGGGAGCGGCGTTAGCCGCCATCGCTCATAAGGGCATTCAGGCCATTGGTCAATATTCACCTCGCCGGATTAAACAAGCCATCGTCGGTTATGGCGCGGCGGAAAAACACCAAATCCAACACATGATCAAATGTTTATTAAACTTAACGGGAACGTTGTCTAAAGATGCGGCAGATGCTTTAGCCGTGGCGATTTGTCATGCACAACATCGAGGATGGGTATGATTGGCCGATTACGCGGTATTTTGTTGGAGAAAAAACCGCCGCAACTTTTGATCGAAGTGGGTGGCGTTGCCTATGAGTTGGAAGCCTCTTTGCCGACTTGCTGTAGCCTGCCAGAAATTGGCACAGAAACCATTTTATACACCCATCTGGTCGTACGAGAAGACGCCCAGTTATTGTTCGGGTTTCTGACGGTATCGGAACGATCATTATTTCGGAATCTGCTTAAGGTCAGCTCAGTAGGCCCTAAATTGGCATTGGCGATCTTATCAGGCATTGAGCCAGCGGCGTTTGTCCAAACCGTTTCCCAAAAAGACCCCTTACCCTTAACGCGTATTCCTGGTGTAGGCAAAAAAACCGCAGAGCGTTTAATCATCGACATGCGTGACCGCTTGCAAGATTGGCAAGTGGAAGTGGGTCATATTAAAATCACACCGCCGGAAACTTTAATGCACGAAGAAGCTATCAGTGCCTTAATCAGTTTAGGGTATAAGCCGCAAGAGGCACAACGGGCGGTAAGCCAAGCGTCTCAGCTTTATCAAAATAGAGATGACATTATTCGACAGGCATTGCGTTCGATATGATAGAAGCTGACCGTTTAATTGCTGCTGATGCTTTGAAAGAAGAGACTGTGCTGGATCGCGCGATTCGACCGAAATATTTGCGCGATTACACTGGCCAGCCTAAAGTCTGCGAACAGATTCAAATTTTTATTGATGCGGCGCGGCAACGTCAAGAAGCCTTAGACCATGTCTTGTTATTTGGACCGCCCGGCCTAGGCAAAACCACCTTGGCGCATATTATCGCCAATGAGATGCAGGTGGGATTAAAGCAAACCTCTGGCCCCGTTTTAGAAAAAGCTGGTGATTTAGCTGCCTTATTAACCCATTTGCAACCCAGAGATGTGTTATTCATCGACGAGATTCATCGTCTCTCTCCCGCCATTGAGGAAGTGTTGTACCCTGCCTTAGAAGATTACCAGCTCGACATTTTAATTGGCGAAGGCCCCGCTGCTCGATCCATCAAAATTGATTTACCACCGTTTACATTAGTGGGTGCGACCACTCGAGCGGGCTCACTGACGTCACCGTTGCGTGATCGGTTTGGCATCGTACATCGTTTAGAATTCTATTCGGTAGAAGATTTATCGCATATTGTGATGCGTAGCGCGCAGGCGTTAGAAGTGCCCATCGAAACCGCAGGGGCTTATGAAATTGCGCGACGTGCTCGAGGAACGCCTCGTATCGCCAATCGATTATTACGACGGGTGCGAGATTACTGCCAAGTGAAGTCCAATGGCATCATTACTCAAGAAACTGCTGCCCGTGCATTGGATTTATTAGAAGTCGATTCGCAAGGGTTTGATCGAATGGACCGCAAATTACTGCTGGCCATTATCGAAAAATTTTCAGGTGGGCCAGTTGGAGTCGAGACGTTGTCCGCAGCAATTGGAGAGCCGGCTGATACTATTGAAGATGTGCTAGAGCCGTTTTTGATCCAGCAAGGGTTTATTCAACGTACGGCGAGAGGGAGGATGGCTACGCAACAGTCTTATTTACATTTTGGTTTGAGGCCTCAAGAGTAACGGAAATTTAAGAGCTTCTATTGGCTATCAGGAGGCGGCGTCGTCCCGGCATGGATGCCGGGATCCAGATTACAAGGATGTAAAAGTTTTGCTTTCCTGCGACTGGATCCCGGCATCCATGCCGGGACGACGCCGCCGACACTTTGAAGCAATATCTGAAACCTCTCTGCGTCAGTTGGTTACAATCTGCTTTGCAAATAACCTTTTTTTCGTTATGATTGCGCACCTTCTGTCGTGCTTCCACCTACAGAAGGCATGAAACGTTTCGTTAAATAATATCTTTTTTGGGAGAAAACAATGAGTATAGCTAAAAAATTGATCGTTTTGGCCGCCGCCGGTTTAGTATCCACCGTGGTTTTAGCACAAGACACCACCACAACGACCACTACCACCGAACAAACTGTTTCTGATAGCAGTGTTTCTGGAGTTGCAGGTGCTTCTGCTGACACCACTGTAACAACTCCTGTCCATCACCATAAGCATCACAAAAAACACACCACCACTACCACAACTCATGAAACCACTGACAGTAGTGCTTCTGATGCTAGCTCTGCTTCTGACGCCAGTGCTTCTGACGTTAGCGCCAGCTAAGACGACGTTAGCGCCTGTGGAATTCGCGGGCGCTTTTTTATAAAAAATCCAATTGTCGCCACGCCTCATACACCATCACCGCCGCCGCGTTAGAAAGATTTAAGCTGCGATTATCAGGACGCATGGGAATTCGCAATATCCGTTCTGGTTGAAATGCCAATAACATCGCTTCGGGTAAACCGCGTGTTTCCGGCCCAAATAAAAAAACATCTCCGGCTTGATAAGCCACTTGATCATATCGTTGCTTTCCTTTTGTTGAGCATGCAAACATTCGCCCTTTTTGAATAAGGGGTTGGGCTAAAAAATCTTCAAAATTAGCATATTCCTGCATATTCACCCATTCTCGATAATCTAAGCCTGCACGGCGTAAATGTTTATCCGTGATCTCAAAACCCAGCGGATGAATTAAATGTAACTGACTGCCGGTATTGGCGCACAGCCGGATAATATTGCCCGTGTTGGGCGGAATTTCAGGTTGGTATAATGCAATGTGAAACATATTATTTTAGGGATTCTAAATAAGATTTGGTTTGTTTAAAGTCACATCCGATACATTCAATATAAGCCTCTGGTTGGGTCCATAACCGAATCGTATCTTGCTTTTGACACTGCGGACAGATAGCATTAGCGATGAAGCGAGGTTTAGGTAGAGCTGAAGAGACATTATCATTCATCATGAGGAAATCCTATGGCAGCTGAAATTGCGAATATCGTCGGTATCATTGGTGTCATTTTACTCTTAATTGCATTTTTTTTCCTACAACTAGGTAAATTAGCCACCCATGGCTACACATATTCCTTTTTAAACTTAGCGGGCGCCTTAATGATTCTGTATTCCTTATTTTATGCTTGGAATCTCCCGGCGGTGATTATCGAAGTGGCATGGTCTTTAATCAGTATTTTTGGGATTGCTAAGCGGTTTTTTAAAGGCTCAGTGACGCTCAGTTAGGCACGAGTCTGGGAGCGCGGGCTGCTAGCCGCTGCTTTAAAAATCCCCCCATAACGTTTGTAAAGCGCTCACCGCTGCTAAAGCTGCAGTCTCTGTGCGTAAAATTCTTGGACCTAGCTGCACATCCACAAATTGATGTCGTATCGCCAACTGTATTTCATCGGCATGCAATCCGCCTTCCGATCCCACCAACAATGCCACCGAAGCAGCAGCAGATAATTGCTTTAGGTGGTGACTGCCAGTTGGCGCTAAAACCAATTTCAATTCAGCCTGTAAATTCGTTAACCACTGGGATAACTGCATTGCTGGACGCAGCTCCGGCATCACCGCGCGACCACATTGTTCACAGGCATGTTGAATCACGCCTTGCCAATGCTCCATACGTTTTTCCAGGCGTTCTGCAGTGAGTGTGACGCCGCTGTAAACCGTAAATAATGGTGTAATGACATTAACCCCCAACTCCACGGCTTTTTGTAGCGTAAAATCCATTTTCTCTCCACGTGAAATGCCTTGGCCCAACTGGATGGTCAAAGGGGATTCCTGAATGGGATTGGGTATATCCTCCAGTATTTCGATAATGCCGATCTTATCATCCAATAACATAGCTTGATATTCATTTCCCTGTCCATCAAATACCTGCAGACGGTTCCCCGTTTTTAAACGCAGCACACGCAATAAGTGTTGGCGGCTGACCTCCGGCAGGGTAAAGCGTGCGCCAGTTTGCAGCGTTTCTGGCAAATAGACCCTAGGGATGCGCATGGCCTACTCCAGCAAACAACGCCAATTCCACCCCAAATATAATCAGCAACACACCCATAAGCCGAATGATAAAAGGCTGAATACGGATTAAACGATGGCGCGCATGAGGGTGGGTGATGATCAAACTCAGTAGCCCAAACCACAGAAAAGTGCTGAGGACCATCCATCCCCCATAAATCGCTTGTTGCCAGGCGGGCGTGTTGGGCCGAATCGCTAAGGTAAAAAGCCCTAAAATAAATAAGCTCGCTTTAGGATTCAGCGCATTGCACAATAAGCCCTGTTTAATTGCCTGCCAGTCTGTTAAGTTTTTGATGGGTGGAGTATTAGGGTCTGAGGGTGTCTCGGGTTGAGTCCCCATCGAACTCAGGCAGCTCTTCACCCCGATATAAATTAAATATGCTGCGCCTAGGTATTTAATCAGGGTGAAGACTAAAGGGGTATGCACGATAAGCACGGCCAGTCCTAAAATACAATAACTGACGTGAATGGCAATTCCAAGCGCAATACCCACAGCGGTCATCACTGCGGTGCGGGTAGGGTAAATGAAAGCGTTTTTAGTGACTAAGGCAAAATCTGGTCCTGGTGATACCAATCCTAAAAAATGTAAGCTGGCAATGGTTAGAAAAGTCGATAAGAAGGCTGACATAGGGAGTCTCAGTATAATTTCGTTCAATAATTGGGGCAATTGCTATAAAATGGGGCTTATGATAACAGATATTGCTTTACAATCAGATAATAGACTCAATTTCATTCGCCAGGGGGTAGAGACGGATTTTGAGGCCGTTAATGCGCTCATCTTGGCGAATCTTCATAGCGAAGTGCCGTTAATTCCGACCATTGTCAGGCATATTATTGACAGTGGCGGCAAGCGTTTGCGACCCCTATTAACGTTATTGTGCGCGAAAGCTTTGGGCTACCAAGGCAAAGACCATATTCAACTGGCTGCTATTATCGAATTTATTCATACGGCGACTTTACTGCACGATGATGTGGTCGATGAGTCAAGTTTACGGCGGGGTAAGCCCACAGCTAATACGGTATGGGGGGGCAAAGCCAGTATTCTCGTCGGCGATTTTTTATATTCCCGCACGTTTCAATTAATCATTCAGTTAAAGAATTTGAGCGTCATGCAGATTTTAGCGGACGCTACCAATAAAATTGCCGAAGGCGAAGTGTTACAGCTGGCGGAAAAAAACAATCCTGATATCACCGAAGCCCATTATTATAAAGTTATTCAATGTAAAACCGCGATGTTATTTGCCGCAGCTGCAGAAATCTCCGCAGCGGTCACCGTCTGTAGTGAGGAACAGCGGCAAGCATTATCCAACTATGGTCTACATTTAGGCATGGCCTTTCAAATGATAGATGATTGGCTGGATTACATGGCGCCCGCTGCGGATACGGGCAAAAATTTGGGTGATGATTTGACGGAAGGCAAGGTCACGTTACCGCTTATCTATGCGATGCAGCATGGCACATCTGCGCAAGCAGATTTAATTCGTCAAGCCATTTTGCAAGGCGGATTGACCGATTTCAAAGAAATTTTGGCAATCGTCAAAGCAACCGGCGGTTTTGATTATATTCGAAAACAGGCCCAATATCAGGTTAATTTGGCGCAAGCCCAATTGGCTTGTTTACCTGAATCTTCCTATAAAACCGCATTATGGGAACTGGCACTATTAGCCATTGATCGGAAGGCATAGCCACCATCTGGGCTTTCCTTTTGTCGTGCGATGAAGACCCAGCCGGCTTGTTAGCTCGATTTGGCATCGACCTGGGAGCGCGGGCTGCTAGCCCGCTGCTTTTTAAAAATAGCTAAAAGCAGCGGGCTAGCAGCCCGCGCTCCCAAACTCTCAGCTTACTGGATTGTTAGAGTTTTAGTCATACTGAGGATATCTTTATGAAATTATCAGAGAGTTCAATTAGCTCCCAGTCGCTTCAAACGCCATCACTTCCCGAATAGCGGTGGCGCCGGTCGCTAACATCACCAAACGATCGATGCCCAAAGCAATCCCGGCACAGTCGGGGAGGCCGTGTTGCAAGGCGGAGAGTAGTCGTTCATCGGCGGGCATAAGGGGTAAGCCTTTGGCTTGTCGTTCTAGATTATCTTGCTCGAAGCGTCGTCGTTGTTCCGCGGGGTCTTGTAATTCGTGGTAACCGTTGGCGAGCTCGATCCCTTTATAATACACTTCGAATCGTTCAGCGACAGGGGGATTACCTGGGCGAATTTTAGCCAGAGCGGCTTGTTCTACCGGGAAGCCTTCGACAAAAATAGGGCGTTGTTGGCCTAAATGCGGTTCAATGCAGTGGGATAACAGTAACGAAAGCCAAAAATTGCGATCGGTTGGATGCGGATTTTCTATGTCGCCTAACCCTTGTTGATGCGCACACTCTTTTAAACTGACAAGGCTGCAAGTGTGAGGGTTCAGGTCGAAGTGGTATAAAAAAAGCGCTTGATAAGTGGTTCGCTCAGCAGGTGCACACCCTAAAACGGCTTGTAATAAGTCGTCAGTTTCTGCCATCAGTTGTTCTAAGTCAAACCTTACGCGATACCATTCTAACATCGTAAACTCAGGATTATGGTAACTGCCGGATTCTTCTTGGCGAAAGGCTTTACAAATCTGGTAAATAGAACCGCTCCCTGCTGCGAGTAAGCGTTTCATCGGAAATTCAGGAGAGGTTAATAAATAATGCGAGATTTTGCCAGTGTTGACGGTGAGGCTGGCTAAGTGTGGATCGGTTGCAGAGCTAGTGCCCATCAAGGGGGTTTCGACTTCTAAAACATCCCGTTCAGCAAAAAAATTGCGAATTTGGCGGAGAATGTCAGCGCGGCGTTTGAGGTTGGTCAGAGAGGCAGTGGGTTGCCAAGCGTTGTTGAGTGCCTTCTCTCTTGAATCTAACGAGGCAGGTTCTTGAGAGAAGGGGCACATCAACCGTAAGGCCTAAGAAGTAGGACCAGACACAGATTTTTCAGTTGACATCCGTTTCATGATAATTTCTTGTCGTTGTTCGGGTGTCAATTTTTGCCAGCGTTCTTGCATTTTTTCAATGATGGCTTGTTGTTCTTCGGGTGATAAGCTATCCCAAGTATCTTTCAATTCTTTATGCAACGCTTCTTTTTGTTCTGTGGTCATGTTTTCCGAAATTTTTTCAATAAATTTCTTTTTTTGCTCAGGGGTCATACTGTCCCATTTTTCTTTCATTTTATCTTTAAACGCTTGCTGTTGTTCTGGTGTCATGCTTTGCCAAACTTGCATAGCAGAACCTTTTTGATCGGATGTCATCATGGGGGTGCTGTTGCCCATGGGGGTGCTAACTGATGCACCACTGACGCTGCCCATGTCGCTTTGAGCGAAACTGGTTTGAATGCAAAGTGCCAAACCGGTGGCAGCAACACAGCCTGTCAAGGCGCGAACGAAATATTTCATAAAAACCTCCTGGAAAATATAGAATGCCTATAAAACGGCAGTTTATGGTACGAAACTCACTTATAGCAAGGATAGTATATAAGTCAAGGATAAAATGTAATAAGTGGCTTATAGGGTGATTTTTGGGTCTTCTGGAATTGCCGTGGTTCAGGTTGTTTTTTCCGGCAATGGCTCACTACGCTCCCCTTCGTTGCGCTTTATTTGCCTTCAAAAACAACCTGGACCCTAGTCATTCAGGAAGTCGTCATCTTATCGTGTATTCGCCCTCGATACATAGGTGCCGGTGCGGGTATCCACTTTCAACATATCGCCCACTTCCACAAACAAGGGCACTCGAATATTCGCCCCCGTTTCCAGAATCGCGGATTTGGTGGCGCCGCTGACGGTATCCCCCTTAATCGCAGGTTCGGCTTCACTCACTTGCAACAGCACAAAAGTTGGGGGCGTGATGGAAATCGGTTGGCCATTAAATAACATCACTACGCAAATATCTTGAGGTTTCAGCCACTGTGCGCTATCGGCTAATAAATTGGCGGGGATGGCGTGCTGATCGAAGGTTTCTTGCGACATAAAGTGCCAGAAAGCTCCATCATTATAAAGATATTCCATGTCAGTCTCGACAATGTCAGCCCCAGGCAAGGAATCGCCGGATTTAAAAGTTTTTTCCAAAACGCGGCCGGTTTTTAAATTGCGTAATTTAACACGATTGAACGCTTGACCTTTGCCGGGCTTAACATATTCATTTTCTAAAATACTGCAAGGGTCATTATCTAACATCACCTTCAAGCCTGATTTAAATTCATTGGTACTATAAGTCGACATGATTTATGGATCTCCCAGTTTAACTGTAAAACCGTTTTCGTAACGCAGGTCAATGGTCGCCGCTTGAGCAGAAGACGGTGTTATTTTTGGATACACCTTAACAAAACGTTGTAATCTCAGCAATGGGTCGATGCGGCCTAAGATCAGTTGCGTGCCGTTCGTCAAAGTTACGCTTAAAGATTGCCGGTCATCGCTGCTGAGTTGACGAATATTTAAACCAATGGTCGCCAACAGCGTGCTGAGTTGTTGATAGGTTTGCCATAACCACACGCGTTGCTGTTCATCCCCTTTTAATTGTGGCAGATGAGGGGGAAAGCTGGCCACGGGCGGAGAAAATAGATTGCCTTGCGTATTTAGCAACGCTTGATCTCCCCACTGCGCGACGGCCACTTGCTCGGCAATATGAATCGTCACAATATCAGGCCAAATGCGCCCCACTTCTGCGCTTGCGACCCAGGGCATTTGTAACAACTGCACAGACAGTTGGTGCGCGTTTAAATTAAAAAAGCCGCGATTCACAAATGACAAAATGTGTTGTTGTAAATCTTGTTGGGAGACGTGCTGATAAGGCGCCTGAATTCTCACTTTTTTAACGGGAAATTGTTCAGGGTCATGCAACATTTGCCAGCCCCAAATCATGGCAATTAAAATGGCGATACTGACTAAAATTTGTAAAGTTCGGTAGATGCGCCAGCCAATTTTATATAAGTTAGAGGGGGGTTCAACATCCAATAAAGTATCCATTATTTTAGTATGCGGATTTCTGTTCGTCATGGCAAGTGTTTGCGGAAAACACCCTTGATATCTGGCAGGTTGAGTTGATATGATGGCAACCCACTCATTAGTTTCTGAAGGAGCTTGAACACATGCCCACCCGACGAGAGCTTGCGAATGCCGTTCGCATGTTAAGCATCGATGCCGTTCAAAAAGCCAACTCTGGGCATCCCGGTATGCCAATGGGCATGGCAGACATTGCCGAAGTCTTGTGGAACGATTTTTTAAGACACAATCCTGCTAATCCTTACTGGTTTAATCGCGATCGTTTTATTTTATCCAATGGCCATGGCGCGATGTTGCATTATGCCTTGCTGCACTTAACTGGCTATGAACTGTCGATGGAAGACCTTAAACAATTTCGTCAATTACGTTCACGAACGCCAGGCCATCCAGAATACGGCTATACCCCTGGCGTTGAAACAACCACTGGCCCCTTAGGGCAAGGGTTCGCAGCGGGTGTGGGAATGGCGATCGCCGAGAAAACCCTCGCCGCACAATTTAATCGGGGTGGAATCGATATCATCGATCATTTTACCTATGTGTTTGTGGGAGATGGTTGTTTAATGGAGGGGATTTCACACGAAGCCGCGTCGTTGGCGGGCACCCTAAATTTAGGTAAGCTCATCACTTTTTATGATGATAATGGCATTTCCATTGATGGCGATGTGCGCGGCTGGTTCACTGATGATACCGTAAAACGATTTGAAGCCTATGGTTGGCATGTTGTCCCGCATGTCAACGGCCATGATCCCGACAGTATTTATGCAGCCATCGAAGAGGCCCGCAACTTTTTAGAAAAACCCAGCCTCATTTGCTGCAAAACCCAAATTGGTTTTGGCTCTCCCAGTTTAGCGGGCACTGCTAAAACCCATGGCGCCCCTCTGGGGGATATCGAAATTGCTGCAGTGCGCGAAAAACTCAGTTGGCCGCACGCGCCGTTTGAAATCCCCGAAGAAATTTATGCCGCGTGGAATGGCGAAAAACTTGGGGGAGAGTTGGAACATGAATGGCTCGGAAAATTTCAGGATTACCGCAAAGCCAATAGTTTACTCGCCGAAGAATTGTTGCGCCGTATTGATGGCTATTTACCGAAAGATTGGGATAACCGGGCGCAAACCTTTATTCGCAATGCGCAAGAAAAACGCGAGTCGATGGCAACGCGAAAAGCCTCTGAGCTCTGCCTCAATGCTTTTGCACCGATGCTGCCAGAGTTATTAGGCGGTTCTGCTGACCTCACTGGCTCCAATAATACCTGGTCCACTCAGTCACGGGTGTTAAATCATTTTGATCCTTCCGGCAACTATATTCACTACGGCGTGCGTGAATTCGGCATGTTCGCGATGATGAACGGTATTGCCGTGCATGGCGGTTTTATCCCTTATGGTGGAACCTTCTTAACCTTTATCGATTATGGCCGTAATGCCATGCGCTTGGCAGCCTTGATGAAGTTGCGCGTTATTTACATTCTCACGCACGATTCTATTGGTTTGGGAGAAGATGGCCCGACCCATCAACCCATAGAGCATGCGGCGATTTTGCGATTAACGCCGCAGATGACGGTGTGGCGCCCCTGTGATTTAGTTGAAACTGCTATAGCTTGGAAGGCCGCCATTGAACAGCAAGAAGGCCCAACCTCTTTATTGTTATCGCGCCAAGCATTACCTCATCAAATGCGCGATAAAAAAGTGTTACAATATGTCAAACGGGGAGGCTATACCCTAATAGATTGTTCGCGGACGCCACAAGCCATTATTATTGCGACAGGCTCTGAAGTGAGTTTGGCGGTTGAAGCGGCGCGTATTTTAGCGGAAGATGGCTATCGCATTCGGGTGGTTTCCATGCCTTCTACCACGGTGTTTGATCAGCAAGAGAGCAGTTATCAAGACGCCGTTTTGCCCCCTAAAGTCAAAGCGCGTGTTGCAGTTGAGGCAGCTAGTGCAGATTTTTGGTATAAATATGTCGGAAAAGAGGGGAAAATTGTGGGCTTAAATCGCTATGGAGAATCCGGGCCCTATGAAGCGGTTTATAATCTGTTAGGCATTACCGTTGAACATATTGTTAAAGTTGTGAAGACTTTATTATAAAAGATTCCAGGAGACACTAATGATCAAAGCAGCAATCAATGGTTACGGTCGTATTGGCCGTAATATTCTAAGAGCGATTTACGAATGTGGTTACCGACAAGATATCCAAATTGTCGCTATCAATGATCTCGGCGATGCAGAAATCAATGCTTATTTAACCCAGTATGATACTGTACACGGTAAATTTCCCGGCGAAGTCAGTGTAGAAGGTGATAACTTAGTAGTGAATGGTGATAAAATTAAGGTATTGGCTGAACGTGATCCCACCAAATTACCCTGGGGTGATTTAGGTATCGATGTGGTTTTGGAATGTACCGGTCTCTTTACCAGCAAGAAACAAGCCAGCGCACACTTAACTGCCGGCGCTAAAAAAGTGTTGATTTCTGCCCCGGCAGGGAATGATGTCGATGCGACGATCGTGTTTGGTGTCAATGATCATACCTTAAAATCCAGCGACACGGTCATCTCTAACGCTTCATGCACCACCAATTGCATTGCGCCGATGGCTAAAGCGTTACACGAAACCGTGGGTATCGTTTCTGGCTTGATGACCACTATCCATTCTTATACCAATGATCAAAAATTAATCGACGTCTACCATCCAGATGTCCGTCGCGCTCGCTCTGCCACCCATTCGATGATTCCGACCAAAACAGGCGCTGCAGCTGCGGTAGGTCTGGTCATTCCTGAATTGGCTGGCAAATTAGATGGCTTCGCAGTGCGCGTTCCCACCATCAATGTGTCATTAATTGATTTGACCTTCGAATCCAAACGCCCCACCACGGCGAAAGAAGTCAATGCCATTATGAAAGCCGCTTCTGAAAATGCATTAAAAGGTTTATTGGTTTACAGCGAAGAGCCATTAGTCTCAGTGGATTTTAACCACACGCGTGTTTCCTGCACCTTCGATGCGACTTTGACCAAAGTCATTGATAATACGGTAAAAGTGCTAGGCTGGTATGATAATGAATGGGGTTTTTCTAATCGTATGTTAGACACCACAAAAGCGTGGATGCAAGCCAAATGAAGTCCATTCTCAAATTGTCGGATCTCGATTTAGAAAATAAACGGGTGTTAATCCGTGAAGATCTGAACGTCCCTATGGAAGATGGCAAAATCACCAGTGATGTGCGCATTTTAGCCGCGCTGCCGACGATAGAATATTGTTTGCAGCAAAATGCTAAAGTGATGGTGATGTCACATCTGGGCCGTCCTAAAGAAGGTCAATATGACGAGCAATATTCTTTAGCGCCGGTCGCCACCCATCTAGCGCACTTGCTAGGTCAGCCAGTCCGTTTTAAAAAAGACTGGCTAGACGGTGTAGAGATTGAGCCGGGAGAAGTTGCTGTATTAGAAAATGTCCGCTTTAATGTCGGCGAAAAAGAAAACGATACTTTGTTGGCTCAAAAAATGGCGAACTTGTGTGATGTATTCGTCATGGATGCTTTCGCTACTGCCCATCGCGCCGAAGCCTCAACTTGTGCCATCATTCAACATGCACCGCAAGCCTGTGCGGGGCCTTTATTAGTGCATGAATTACAAAGCCTACACAGAATATTTGAAAAGCCCAAACGCCCTTTGATGGCAATTGTCGGCGGCTCTAAAGTTTCTACTAAATTGCAAGTTCTAGAAGCTTTGCTGAAAATCGTCGATCAACTAGTGGTGGGCGGAGGGATTGCCAATACCTTTATCGCTGCGGCAGGCTATAAAGTCGGCAAATCTTTATACGAGCCAGATTTAATCCCAGAAGCACAACGGTTATTACGGTTAGCCAGTAGTCGCGGCGCTTCCATCCCCATTCCCAGTGATGTGATTGTGGCCAAAAGCTTTAGCAAAGAAGCAGAACCCATTTTGCGTCAAGTCAATGAAATCGAGCCAGATGAAATGATTCTCGACATTGGTCCCAATACCACGCAGTTGTTAACGGATCACATTCAAAAAATGGGCTCTATTATTTGGAATGGCCCGGTGGGCGTGTTTGAGTGGCCGAATTTTGCCAATGGTACGGCGGCGATTGCCAACGCCATTGCCAACAGTCAGGCGTTTTCTGTCGCGGGTGGGGGCGATACCTTGGCGGCGATTGATCAATTTAATATTGAAGATAGATTGTCGTATATTTCTACCGGCGGCGGCGCATTTTTAGAATTTTTAGAAGGGAAAACATTGCCGGCCATTGCAGCATTAGAAAATCGCTAAAAGCATCAAGGTGCCATACATCGGCCCTATGAAGGAGAGGAGAGGTCTCTTAAAGACACGCCGTGAATACATCCCTGTAGGCTTCTATTTTTCGTCCTGAAAAATAGAGTCTTTAAGAGACCTCTCCTCTCCTTCATAGGGCCTTACTTGGGTGCTAGATATTACACCAGTGTGTTAGTTAACTTAACAAGAGATTACTTATGTCATTTAGAAGAACCAAGATTGTCGCTACTTTAGGTCCCGCTACCGATAACCCCGCCATCCTTGAGCGCATGTTAAAGTCTGGGGTGAATGTTGTCCGCATCAATTTCTCTCATGGTGCTGATTTAGCGCAAAGTCGTATTAAAGCCGTGCGCGAATGCGCCGCTAAACTCGATGTGATTATTGGCATCATGGCAGATTTACAAGGGCCCAAAATCCGCATTGCCCGTTTTCAAAAAAGTAAAATCAACCTGCAAAAAGGCGCACAATTTATTTTAGACGCAAGTTTAGCTTCTACTGCTGGAACCGATGTGAGTGTCGGCATTGATTATAAAGAATTACCTCAAGACGTTCGTCCAGGTGATACCTTATTGTTAGATGATGGTCGTATTGTGTTAATCGTTAAATCGGTGGAAGGTCCTAAAGTCATTTGCCAAGTGAAAGTGGGCGGCGAGCTGTCAAATAATAAAGGCATTAATCGTTTGGGCGGCGGCTTAACTGCGGCGGCACTGACCGATAAAGATAAAGCAGATTTATTAATCGCGGTTGGCGCGAATGTCGATTATCTGGCAGTTTCGTTTCCGCGAGATGCCAAAGATATCCACTATGCCAGACAATTGTTAACCGAAGCCGGTTCAGAAGCCGGTATTATCGCTAAAATTGAGCGAGCTGAAGCGCTAGATAATATTGATGAAATCATTATGGCTTCTGATGGCATCATGGTGGCGCGAGGCGATTTGGCCGTTGAGATTGGGGAAGAGCAAGTGCCCGGTGCGCAAAAACACATGATTGATAGAGCGCGTGCCTTGGGTCGTCCAGCTATTACTGCTACGCAAATGATGGAAAGTATGATTCATAGTTCAGTGCCGACCCGCGCGGAAGTTTCTGACGTGGCCAATGCCGTGTTGGATCAAACCGATGCAGTAATGTTGTCTGCCGAAACCGCTGTGGGTGATCACCCTGACCGAGTGGTAGAAACCATGGCGCGAATCTGTATTGCGGCTGAAAAAGAGCGAAAGACGCGTATCTCCGGCCATCGTTTAGAACAAAAATTCACTCGGATTGATGAAGCCATTGCCATGGCGGCATTGTACGCAGCGAATCATTTAGGCATCCAAGCGTTAATTACCTTAACAGAATCTGGCGCGACACCCTTAATGATGTCGCGGGTTCGGACGGGGATCCCCATCTATGCGCTCAGTCATAATGCATTAAGTTTGGGCAAAATGACCTTATACCGTGATGTTAATCCCATTAATTTTAATGTGACGCAGCTTGCACCTGAGGAAGACTTGAATTGGGCTTGTATTCATTTTTTACAAGAGAAAGGCATTCTAAAGGCACAAGATCTGGTGATCTTTACCAAAGGTGATCAAATTGGCGTACACGGCAGAACCAATACCTTAAAAATTCTGTGTGTGGGTGAAGGTTAATGCATTGGAGCGGATTGCTATTTTTTGTTGGCGCGCTGTTATTAATTTGGCTGTTATTTCGACAGATTAAAGGCAATCCGCAAGCGTTTTCACGCGAAAATGCCAGTAAAAGTTTTTATACTTTTGGGATATTGGCGTTAATTTTGATTTTATTTATTGCATTATTAGTGATGCTGTTAAGGACATAGGATGTCTCATTCATTACCTTCTGCTTACGATTTATTACCCGAACTGCGCGCACGATTTCTTAAAAAACAATTGTGCATTTTTTTAGATTATGATGGCACGATGACTTCGATTGTGCCGGATCCTGAAAGCGCTTATCTCAGCAGTAGCGCTCGCGAGCTTCTCGCGTTATTAGCTCAACAGCTGCCGGTCACCGTCATCAGTGGGCGAGACATTAAAACGCTGTTAAACTTTATTCAATTGCCGCAACTAAATTATGTGGGAGATCATGGTCTAGACATTCAGTTTGAGGGCCAACGCTTTCATCCCCCTGAGTTATTCGCCATTCTTCCGACTTTGTTGCAAGTGAGGGCAGAAATCAAAACCCTTCTCGCTGATATTAAAAATATCAAAATAGAAGATAAAACCTATAGCACGGGTGTTCACTATCGAAACGTGGATCCGTGTTGGGATCAAGAAGTGGTGGCTCGTACCGAACAATTGGTTAAGAATTATCCCGAATTACGATTGGTTTATGGCAAACGGGTATTGGATATTTTTCCGAATTTAACGTGGGATAAAGGCCAGGCGATGTTGTGGGTGTTAGATCGACTACAGGCTCAGAATGCTGAGTATTTTACGCTTTACCTAGGGGATGATTTGACCGATGAAAATGCTTTTCGAGTGATGCCAAAAGCAGGCGCAGGGATTTTGGTGGGTGGACATACCGGCGAAACATGCGCAACTTACTGGTTAAAAGATCCTGATGAGGTGAAGGCGTTTTTGTTGGAATTAAGTGTGCCAAATCTTAAATAAGTCGGTGCATGCTGACTAAAAATATTCCTTATAAAAAATGGCTAGAAAGAATTCAAGCACGAAGATCGAAATTCTACAAAGATAGAAGTGGTGAGCTGTTTCCTTCTCCCACAAAAAAGGGGGAGAAGGCACCACACCAGAACTTTTGAGTGTTTTCTGCTAGCTTACTGCCGTCAAAAGTAAGAACTACCGTCGAAAAGTCCAAAAATGGTGCAACAAAAAGTTGGTTAAGGGAGTGACAATAGTGCTAAAGATCACCCCCCAATAATAAGGCCAGACCAAGATATGCACGACTGAATACATAATACCCGTATTCATGATTAACCCAATCAACGACACTGCCGAAAAGCGCAGTAAGGTATCGGACACTTTGCGCGTAGACTCAAATACCCACAAATAATTTAAAATATAATTGAAAATGACGTTAACAATAAAAGCAATCACTGTACTGACCACGGGGTCCCAGTGTAAGAATTCCACCAAGCTAAATAATATAGCAAGATAAATAAGCGTTCCAACAATCCCGACCAGGTTATAGCGGATGTATTTTTTCAAAAAAGGCGGTAATTTCAAGGTCATAATCTTGTTGTTATCTCTACAGTTTCAAAGCTAATGCATATAAACGATTCTTGGCAATGCCAGTGATTTTGCTGCCCAGTGACACGGCTTGCTTCACCGGTAAGTCCGCCAACAGCACTTTTAAAGTATTGAGGTCTTGAGCGGAAATTTCTGGCTCCTCGCTCTTAGGTGCACCCTCGATCAGTATAACGAATTCCCCCTTTTGATGCAGCGGATTTTCACTTAACCATTGATATATTTTGATTGCAGTTCCAGACATTATGGTTTCAAACGTTTTGGTAAGTTCTTTTGCCAGCACAACTTGGCGCGAGTCAGCCAATAAAGACATCAAAAGTTGCATGAGAGACAGGATGCGGTGGGGCGCTTCGTAGAAAATTAAAGTGGAAGGGCCTTGCAGCAGTGCTTCCAAACGCCTTTGCCGTTCTGTCGTTTTCGTCGATAAAAATCCCATAAATCTAAAATCTTGCGAAGGGAGTCCAGCAACGCTGAGCGCGGCAATGGCAGCACAGCACCCCGGAATGGGAACCACTGCAAATCCTGCCTGCCGGGCTGCGTGCACCAAGATGTAACCAGGATCGCTGATTAACGGGGTGCCAGCATCGCTGATTAACGCTAAGCTTTCCCCTTTTTCTAATCTCGCGAGCAGAGGCTGAAACTGTTGTTGTTCATTAAAGGCATGATAAGAAATGAGTGGCGTGTTAATGTGGTAAGCGTCTAACAAGCGACGACTATGACGAGTGTCTTCCGCAGCAATGGTAGTGACGCTGTGAAAAATACTTAAAGCGCGTAAGCTGATATCTTGTAAATTTCCGATGGGGGTGGAAACGATATACAGCGTTTGGGGAGCAGCAGAATGTTCAGGGATTGAGATTGGAATCATGCGTAGTGGGAATCTGGGTTTCAATAAACCAATCAAATAAGGCCGCCAGTCCTACCAAATAAAGCAACCAAAAGCTATTCAGCACAAACCAAAGGATCAAGCCGGTTCGAGCATTTTCCCAGACAATAGCGAGGTTTCCAGAGTGGGTATGCGTGCTGGTTGCCATAAAAATCTGAACAGCGACCAAAGCGGTAACTTCAGCAATTAAAAAAAACTTTATGATACGATTTGAGGTGATGCGCACTAACCTAGGTGCGATACATCCAATCCCTACACTACTGATCATGAGGGCAATTGCAAAGGCTTTTGGATCAAATAATAAGGCGGGTGGGCACATCGGAATACCCACTAAAGCAGCTGATAGCCCAAAAAAAAGCCGCGGATGTTTTTGATAGCATTGGATGATGCGCGATGATTGCATGCTCAATGCCATTGACTATCGGGTTCTATCAATCCTCGTTTAATCAACAGCTTGGTGGCGTCCACATCCGTTTCAACGCCTAATTTTTCGAAAGCTTTTCTACGATGGCCATTGATGGTTTTTTCGGCGAGAAATAATTTTTTGGCAATTTCGTTAACATTGATGCCGCGCGCGACCATCAAAATGATTTGCAGTTCACGGTCTGACAAGGCATCAAACAGATCCGTTTCACCAGCGCCGATTTTAGCGGCGGCAATATCGCCCATCAGTGCTTCATCAAAATAATTTTTGCCTTCATGCACCGTATGGATGGCTTCACACAAGTGTTTAGGGTCAGATTGTTTGCTGAGATAACCGGCAATGCCAAAATCCAATAAACGCTTAGGAAATAGGCCTTCAGTATGAGCGCTGACCACTAAAATTTTGGCTTTAGGATAGCTCAACGATAAGCGGCGCGTGGCTTCTAAGCCGCCAATGCCAGGCATGTTGATGTCCATAATAATCACATCGGGCTCTAATTCTTTGGCGGTTTGTACCACTTCTTCTCCGGAGCTTAATTCGCCTATCACTGTCATCGATTTATCCTCTTCAATCAATCGTTTGAAGGCTGAACGAACAATGGTATGATCATCTACGATAAGAACTCGAATCATAAGCGCACGACTCCCTGGGCCCGAAAAAGTAAGTATATCATAAGTTTACAAAAACAACGATGTATTTTCAATGGGTTGCAATTAGAGGGGAGATTTTTTTTCAAAAAGATAATAGATAAAAGCTAATAGTGGGAACAAAATTCCCATCCACAATGTTAAATGCCAACCGTCCTGCGCAAAGCTCCAACTGCCCAGTGCAGAACCAATCGCGCCGCCGAGAAAAAAAGCCGTAATATATATACTGTTAAATCGCGCTCGATACTCCGCGGGCAATGCGAAAATCGTACGTTGCCCTAAGACCAAATTGGCCGTCATCCCAAAATCCAACAAAATGGCAGCCGCTGTCAAAGAACCCAATGCTAACAAGGACCCGGGTTTACCGATATAGGTGATAAGAAAAGCGACAATGACTGCCAAAGTCGCTATGCCTGTCATGAGGTAAGTCCAGCCTCGATCTGCGCAACGCCCGGCAATTGGTGCTGCCAATACACCAGTGATACCGACTAAGGCGAACACCGCAATACCCGCCTGGGAAAAATGAAAGGTGCTGCTGAGGTATAGGGGCGAAGTGGTCCAAAACAAGCTAAAAGCACTAAATAGCGCTGCTTGATACAACGCTCGGCGTCGCAAGGTGGGGGTCGTCAGAGCCAATTTCCCCATCGAAACCAATAAATTTTTGTAAGATAAATTGGTGGTCGGTTGATAGTGTGGCAGCGTTTTACTCAAAACCACCGCAACGCCCACCATGCATAAGGTCGCCACCCAAAATATCCCATGCCAAGAAGAAAAATGGGTCACCATGCTAGAGAAAGGTCGGGCTAGCATAATACCAAGCATCAGCCCACTCATCACATTGCCTATCACTTTGCCTCTGGTGGCTTCAGGGGTCATGTGCGCAATTAAAGGAAGAATCACTTGAATGGTTGCAGTGGTAGCGCCGACAAAGAAAATCGCTGCCAGAAAAGTGGATGAGTGAGTCGCTGAAGCACAAAATGCTAAACCGGCGATATTGATGATCAGTAAGAGGAGAATGAGTTTTTTATTTTCAAACAAATCCCCCAATGGCACGAGTAAAAATAATCCTAAGCTATAGCCCAATTGCGTTATAGTGACTAATAGACCGGCAGCTGCTTTCGACAGGCCTAGCGCCGCACTAACGGGGCCGGCAATAGGCTGAATGTAGTATAGATTAGCGACCATGAAGCCTATGGCTGTCGCTAGGAGCAGGATTTTCCAAGAGGATAAAGTTTTTTCTGAAAGCATTGTGCTCATACTCATTACCCCTCGTCACGATAAGTTTATCGAATTGTAGAAGATTTCAGCATAAAAGCAACCAATAAAAAAGACAACTGCTGGTTGAAAAATTAAAAAGCTTTGATAAAATCTTAAGGTTGTCTTAAAAAAATAAAAATTGTTAAAACAGAATAGACAGGAGGCCTACTTGAGTCAAGGATTGGTATGAGAAAAAAAGAAGGGGTCGTGACATGTCAAAATATCAGCTTAAGCAACCCGCAGTGAGTAAAATACACCAACTGCTAGAAATTCAAGTAAAACGTAATCCCCATAAATTAGCACTGGTCATGCAAGACCATTGTTTGACTTACCTGCAACTCAATAGTCAGGCTAATCAATTCGCACGTTATTTATTGTGTTGCGATGTTAAGTCTGGTGATCTTGTGCCGATTATTTCAAAAAGAAAGTCAACGGCGTTAATCGCAATGTTGGGGATATTAAAAGCAGGGGCGGCTTATTTGCCGCTCAATGCAGAAAATCCTAAGAAATATTTGGCGTCCATTATACGGGAGACTGGCTCGCAGCTCATTTGTTTAGATGCAGAGTTGGTGGATGACTGGATATCGAGCAATAAACGGCTGGTCGATCTTGATCGTGTCATTGCGCAGGAAATCCACCCATTTGATCCCGCTAATTTGCCCTTGGTTGAGACAGTTGAATTGGCTTATGTGCTTTATACCTCGGGTACTACAGGCCATCCTAAGGGTGGCATGATTGCGCATGCTAATTTAATCCCCACTTTTTACGCTTGGCAGAATAGTTATGGGTTAACAGCGGCAGATATCCATTTGCAGATGGCGCCCATTGGATTTGATGTTTTTACGGGGGATTGGATCCGCGCATTAGGAACCGGCGCCACTTTAGTATTATGCCCTAAAGAAATTTTAATAGATTCCGCAAAACTGTTCCAACTCATTCAGAAAGAGAAGATCAGTTTTGCGGAATTTATGCCAACTGTTTTGCGCGAATTGATCAATTATCTCACCAGCACTTCGCAAGATTTAAAACAATTTCGCCTATTAGTGTGTGGGTCTGACCGATGGAGCATGAAAGAGTATCATGCAGTCAAAGCGTTGTGTTCTGATACCGCGCGAGTGATTAATTCCTACGGTTTAACTGAAGCCACTATAGATAGTAGTTTTTATGAAGAAAAACCCGCGGATACCAGGTTAAATGACGCAAGCATGGTGCCGATCGGTAAACCTTTTGCGCATGTCAAAATGTATCTGTTTAAAGATGATCGATTGGTGGATAAAAATGAGGAAGGAGAGATATATATTGGTGGATTAGGCGTAGGGACAGGATATTTCAATCAACCAACATTAACCGCCCACAAATTTATCGTTAAGCATTTCCCTGATGGTAGGAGTGAAAGATTGTATCGTACCGGAGATAAAGCAAGATTTCTCAGTGACGGAAATATCCTGTTTTTGGGAAGAAATGAAGAATATATTAAAATACACGAGAAACGCGTCGACATTTCTTCTCTGGAAGCGGTGATCAGCCAATTGCGTCAGGTTAATTTTGCACTAGTCATTCCAGCGCCTACTTTGTGCTCGAAAGGGAGTATATTAAAATGTTATTTAGTGGTGAATGATGAATTATTAACTTATGAAGAAATCGTGGTGCATATTCGAAGTGAACTGCCTGGTCATTATGTCCCTCAGGAATTTTATCTGATTGACAGTATTCCATTGTCGCCTAATGGTAAAGTCGACCGTAAAATATCTTCTCAGAAGGTGATAAAGCAGCTGATGCCAGAATTACACCCCCCCCAAGATGAAATACAAATGGCTTTGGTTCAACTTTGGTTAGAAATATTAGATGTTCGTTCGGTGGGCATTAATCACAGCTTTTATAATTTAGGGGGCACATCCCTTTCATTTACTTCGATGTTACACAAGGTGAATGATCGCTTTAACGCCAATATTCCACACGCCGTTCATTGTGAAACGATTAGAGAGTTGGCAGAATACATCAAAAAACTTTGACAAAAGTGTATCGTTTAATGTTCTTGTTGGATTTTTTGGTATTCCTCTTTGAAATTTTTAATGGTTGTTAGGAAGTTTTGATAAAGCGGTGTTAGATCATGAGTCATATGGTGCCTAAGTGCTTCATCAATATCGCCAACTGCTTGCCGTAGTTGGGGGGTGTCTGTATAACATAATGCGCCGTAAAGCTTATGGACAGCCCTTCCTAAGGAATCCAGCTTATGAGATTGATAAGCATTGGCAATTTCTGCTTCTGATTCTGGTAAAGACTTCATGAGAAGCGCTAATAAATGTTTATCAGGGTTTTTGCTGATGACATCATTGGTCAGGGGAGATCTTCGGGCGGAGTCTTTGCCAAGCAAGCTGGCTTTTAAATATTTGTTAAATATTTTAGACACCTTGTCTTGGGAGAGCGGCTTGCTGAGAACATCGTCCATTCCAGATTCCAAGCATTGAGAAATAATGGTGTCTGCGGCATGCGCGCTTAA
Organism: Gammaproteobacteria bacterium; assembly: GCA_047601185.1. Taxonomy (GTDB): domain Bacteria; phylum Pseudomonadota; class Gammaproteobacteria; order JAURND01; family JAURND01; genus JASGJS01. The sequence continues at coordinate 725,748 of JASGJS010000001.1, forward strand.
TGCGACAATAGGGACATGGAAAGTTGTGCTTTTTTCGATATTGCGCAAATGTCTGGTTACCGTAGTCCCCTCCAAATCAGGAAGGCCAATATCCATGAAGATGAAGTCAAACTTCCCTGGGGCAAAGGTCTCTAAAACCTGTAGAGCACAGTCTGCCACCTCAACTTGATAGCCCATATTGTCTAATAAGGTTTTTGCAATACTTTGAGCAATTAAATTATCTTCAACTAGTAAGATTTTTGTATAAATGTCCTGTTTGCTCTGTATGTCTGGACATTCAGCATGACTTATTTTCATCGTTGTCTCCCTTGTTTTTAACTGACGACTGGCAGAAAGAAAAAATTCTCCTTAGATGAGGTAATATTTTCCAATTTAAAAACATAGATTGCAATACTCGATATCATTTGTTTTGTTGCCCATTCATTAAGATTGAGAAGTCATTGTAGTGACATGAAATATTTTATAAAATCTAAACAGTTTTTTGAGACGCTTTTCGCCTAATTTAATTACTTTGATGACTGCTCTTTAGCGGCTGTCTAAAATTAACAAATTTTCATCCTAAAATATTGAATAGCAACAAATGAAAATGTTGTTCTAAACTGAATCATAATGATATCAGTTTCAGAAATGAAATAATGTCAGCAATGTCTAAAAATATAAAATTTCTCAGTATTGCCGGTTTAAAAATTTGAGAGTCATTTGGGTCACTTCTGTCTTGGAAAGTGGTTTGCTCAGGGCATAGTCTGCCCCCGCCAGCAAATGTGTACCCTGATAAGTGCCCAGGGTAATGATAAAAACAGAAGGATGTGCAGGATTATTCATTGTTCTCAAAAGTTGTATTAAATCAGCACCTTGCATATCTGATAAGTCAGGTTCCATAAAGATAAAGGTGTATTTGCCTGGCGCAAATAATGCCAAGGCTTTATGGCCTGTATCCGCGACGTCGACCTCATAACCTAAATTAGTTAAAAGCGTTTTTTCAACAGTTTGCGCTAAGATATTATCTTCAATTAGTAATATTTTATGTCTGACTGGTAGGATGGAATATGTTGTGTTGGTATAATGGGTGGCAGGAAGCGCTTGATGGCTGGTAGCGTTTGAAAAAGGAAGTGTCACAGTGAAGCTACTGCCTTTTTTGAGTTGGCTTTTCACGGTAATGTCGCCCCCCATGTCAGTGACAAATTTTTTAATAATATATAAACCAATACCGTGCCCTTCGAACGTGCCTCGATGGGAGGGGGTTACACGGGAGAAACGTTCAAAAATAACCTCTAATTTATCTTTTGGAATACCAATACCGGTATCGATAATGGTCAGGATGAGATGGTTAAAGGAGGGGTCCAGTGCGACATTGATAGTGATTGAGCCAGACGGTGTAAATTTAATGGCATTACCTAATAAATTCAGTAAGATACGGTATAAACCCGCTTTACTGGTGTGAATAAAGGGGGGCAACTGTGGATCACAATTGACTTGCAATAAAAGCCCTTTCTTCTCCACTGCGGGCTTAAATAATGTGACTAAATTCTGAAGAAGTTCTTGAACATTAAAATCTTCAGTTGTCAAGGTGACCTTGTCAGCCTCTAGCTTAATCATTTCCACGCAGTTTTCAAAAAAATCCATCAGTTGATTGCCAGCATTGTAAATCATTTTGATCATTTCGATATGCTTTGGATGCTGCAGTTCTCTACTGAGTATATCGGCTAAACCAATCATGCCTGATAGAGGGGTTTTAACATCGTGACTCATATTAGCAATAAATTCGGATTTGGTGCGATCGGAGGCTTCTGCGGCCTCTTTAGCGACATGTAGATCATTTGTCAGCAGTACGCGTTGGGTAATATCGATATAAATGCCTAAGATGCCAATGATTTTATTGTTTTCGAATAAAGGGATTTTGCTGACCGATAGAATTTGTTCATGTTTGCCTTCCATTTGCATGGCTACTTCTTTATGAAGAATAGCTTTGCCTGTTTTTATAATGTTCAAATCTTCTTCTAAATAGATATGAGCCGTGTATTGTCCCCAAGGCAATTGAGCATCTGTTTTACCAACAATATCTTTGGGAGAATTAAAACCAGCAGCTTTGGCAAAATTATTATTGCAGCCTAAATAGATAGAGTTGACGTCTTTCCAAAAAATGTAATTGGGAGACTGCTTTAAAATTTGCTTCAATAAGCTAAAGTCAGTATCTTTCATGGATTCTGGTTCCACATATTGTGCGCATTACCGACGATGCAACGATTTCACTTTTGATGGTGACTTGTTTGTAGTCTGCTGTGGCATAGTGTGCATTACGTGTTAATTCTCCGATAGCATAAAGATTTTTTGAATTTTTTGTTCTAAAATTTTCAAAATTTATCTCAATACCTCCTAATGTATGTGGCTGTATGATTTTATGATGAATCATGCGTTGAAAAAGTGGAACTAGGGAGGCATCATAACCTGGGCCTGTGCAATTGAATAAATAGGTGCTAGAGAGATTTTTATTGGGTAGAAAAGAGATATATTTTTTGCCCTGCTTTGCAATATGGGTGAGTCCTCCATAAATATCTAATTGACCCCTTTTTAACAACTGCCTTATTTGATAAGCATTTTCTAAAGGGAATGCCGTTAAGTATGTCAAAAAGAGGCTTTGATATTGTGCTAAGAATTGTTGTTTATCTGATAAGCTCAATAAATTCCATATAAAAGGAGTCAAACTGTAGAGAGCAAATAAAACTTGTTGCCACGGTTTATGATTAGATTCCGCAGAGAGAATTTCTTTGTCGAGCCAGTCTAAGGGTGAGATGTCAACAATAGATTTGGGGATTATTTCATAAGTGAGCGTTTTATTTTCAGATTCACTAAGTTCTTTCCAGAAAAGCTGTAATAATTTTTCCAAAGATAGTGTTGATCGACCATTGTGGGTAAGGTGGTTCAAATTTTCTATCGTTAAATGCCGTAGCGTATAGGATGGAATTTCTTTGGCTAGAACTGCGGGTAACAATCCACTTCGTGAAACCAGTGAGATATTGCCTTGATGTTCTTGCGAAACGAGTTTTAAGACACAATCAATTGCTGTTAAGCGGGTCCCAATGATAACGACATCTTCATCTCGAGCAATCGGCTGATAGATTTCTCTATCCCAAGGGTCATGAAAGTATCCCTTTTGGCCTATGAAATGTCGATAAGTTGAAGTCGGCAAGTGCCCGGTGCAAAGGATAGCATAATCGCAATGGTATTGTCCTTTGGATGTAACAATCAGATATCGATCTTCAGCCGCGTGTTGAATATCGGTCACTTCACATTGGGTATGATATTTAATTAAAACGCCGTTTGTTTCTTCCTCTTGTCGGAGTTTGTGAGCGATGTCTTTTAAATATTCACCAAAATAATAACGAGGGGGGAAGTCAGTAATGTTCTGACGATGAATGGATTGTTGTAACCATTGAGTGAAAGAGATGCACTCTTGTGCGGGGGACTCCATAAGATGTTTTGGTAAGTTGACAATGTAGTGATCTTCTTCGTATGCATAAGGTAAGCCAACCCCAAGTTTATCATTTTTTTCAAAAATAAAAATCTCGGTGCTTTCTGCAAAATTTTGTTGATGTAATGCTTTAACTAGATGTGTTAATACAGAGATTGCTGCTGGGCCTCCCCCAATAATTGCAATTTTAATTTTCCTTTCTGTGGAGTTTACATTCTGCTGAAAGTGCATTTATTGATCTCTATAAGTCTTCGTTTTTGTTATATTAAGGGAGTACAGGATTTTTACCAAATACAAAGAGAATAAGCAAGTTTTATGCGAAATACTTCATAGTCTGAAATTTAGATACCAATGATTATGAAATAAGTTGTATTAAGTATTCATTTTTTATATGCCATGAGTCTCGAATGGTAGGTTGTTCTGCTATTCACTATACTTTCAATAGATAATATTTAATGAGGAGAGATTATGTCTAACGCATTATCAGGCAAAAAAATTGCCATATTAGTCGAAAATGGCTTTGAGCAATCAGAAATGACCTCCCCCAAAGCCGCTTTAGAGCAAGCTGGCGCACAAGTGGATATCGTATCCTCTGTGAAAGATGAGGTAAAAGGCTGGCAAAAGGGCAATTGGGGAGATGCGTTTGCTGTAGACGTCCCCTTAGAGCAAGCCAGCCCGCAGCAATATACTGCCTTGGTGCTGCCGGGTGGGGTTATGAACCCAGATTATTTGCGTTTAAACAACAAAGCCATTGAATTCATTAAGTTTTTCGTCCAACAGCAAAAACCCATCGCAGCGATTTGTCATGGTCCTTGGACGCTGATCAATGCAGGCGCGGTCAAGGGTCGCAAAATGACCTCCTGGCCGTCAATTAAGCTGGATTTGATTAATGCTGGCGCAGAATGGGTGGATCAAGAAGTGGTGCAAGACGGTCAATTGATCACCAGTCGCAAGCCGGACGACTTGCCGGCGTTTAATCAGGCGATGATTGCTTTGTTTTCGCAAGTTGAAAGTTAGTTGGCTGTCTCTTTGGAAGGGGGGGGACAAATTGTCCCCCCCCGTTTTGTTCATTAAATGCAGATTTTTGATTTATTCGGTATTGTCATTTTTCATGGAACAAGTATGATGAGCTTCTCAAAAATTCTCAAATAGAATAAATGAACTACGCTCATTATGACACGCCATGGAAAAATGTTTTAAAACATTTTCTACAAGCTTTTATGGAACTTTGTTTACCTACAGTGGCGGCAGAAATTAACTGGTCTAAAGGTTATACTTTTCTAGATAAAGAGCTCAATGCTGATAAAATATGGTCAAAGTGTTGAACAGTTAGAGGAGAAGAAACAAGTGAGATATGTTACTTCAGTGGAACGCATGTATATACAAAGAGGCCGACAGCAAGGTCTACAGAAAGGCAAACAACAAGGAGAAGCCGCTGTTTTGATGCGGCTATTACAGCGTCGTTTTGGTGATAACTCAAAGGCTTATGAGCAACGTATCCACGAGGCCGATGTCACGACATTACTTGCAATAGAAGAGAGGATTCTAGAGGCCAAAACTTTAGAAGAAATGTTTGATTAAGTCGAATGGAACTGCAAAGCCGCTGAGTTAATACAATAGCGCAAGCCAGTTGGGGCTGGCCCATCTGGAAACACATGCCCCAAATGCGCATCGCAATGCGCGCATAAGACTTCAATGCGGTGCATGCCGTGTGAGTCGTCCGGTCGGGTGATAATATTGGCGTTCTCGAAAGGTGCCGAAAAGCTCGGCCATCCACAACCCGCATCGAATTTCTGCGTTGAGCTAAATAAAATATTCCCGCAACATAGGCAGTGGTAGTTCCCATCGCTCTGTAAATCCCAATACTGCCCAGTAAAAGGCGCTTCGGTGCCTTTTTTTCGCGTAATGGCGAATTGCTCTGGGGTGAGTTGTTGTTGCCATTCGGCATCAGTTTTATGGAGCGTATTTTTCACATGTGACCTCTTAATGATACCCTTATCGGTAAGTATAGGCTATGCCTGAGACCCTTTCATTATTCAGAGGAGGGCTGCCTTTACATTTCACCTTGAAGAGGTTACAGTGCAATTTGCGTGACTAACAATAATAAAGAGGGGATTATGAGTGCAGTTAAGAGCGAGTTTTTTCAATATAATCAACATTCTACACAAAACAATATAAAGATGTGGCATCAAAATAATCAAAATGGTGCGTTGAACGCGTTTATTTTTCAAAGACTCAAAAATTTAAAGCCTGATATTTTATTAGAACTTTATGAGAAATGTGAGATCACTCGACACTACTGTCAAGCCAAGGAAATGACAGAATATTGGGATAATCTTTTAAATGGTGATCCAGGTAAAGTCTTAGGCATAGCAGAATTTAAAAATATTGCCCCTCAGAAAAAAGTTTCGAGTCTAAGCCTATTACAAAATCACTATTGGTATGCCGCAGGTGATTTAGAAAAAGCCATTGCTTATGGTTCGCATCGGGCGCTTCAACAAAAATATCTTGAATTCTCAATGCAGGAAGCTAAACCTGTAGAAAAAGAGCGGCTGCAAGAACAATTATTAACATTGGCAAGCTTAAATGGAAGTGCGGGCTATACCTTGTTGGCAATGTTTCACTTAACAGCGGGTGACTATCAAGCTGCTCGAATGTATGCCGAAATTTCAGAACAGCTCTATGATGATTCTAGCAATGAAATGCATAACGCAGGAACATCTTTAGAAGATTTACAAACGATTAATCTACAAATTAAAAAATACGCATTGACGCATCCCCGGATAACATCAGTCATAAAAGCGGCTGTCGAGTCTTTCCAATTCAATAAGGGCGACGCCGAAAAGCCGTCGCCCTCAGGTCCTAAGTAAAGGATAAACTGCGAGGATTTTGGGGTTTTTTGACCCTGGTGGCTCTATTTTTGGGCTTAAGTGTTTTAGGGGCAAACGGTGGCTTTTTAGGTGCTGAAAAAAAGGCACAAGCTGGCTCTTCAGTTGTTGGCCCCGTGGTTAAGTCAGCCAGATCAGAGCTGAGACTTTTTTTAGGCGTGGAACTTTCAATAGGTGGGGGCACGTTTAACTCATTAAATATCGCTAGCAAACTTTTCTTTTTACGCGGCTTACGGCTTTTGGATTCAAGTTTTTCAACTTTAGGCTTGGCCAAGCTATACTGAGGTAATTCACCTTGCGTAATTCGCAAAGGCGGGCCTGAATATTCTTTTTCTTTTCTTTGATCTGTAAAATAAGCATCAATCACTTGTGTTTCTTCTTGGATTAACGGTTTCAAGTTTTTAAACATTTTGTCCCAAGTGGTTTGCGGAGAATTTCTCACAATCCATTCAGGGATATTAGATAAGTATAATGTGGAAGTTTTAAGCGCATGTTTTTCACACCAGTTGGCGAGTGCTTGCATGTCTTCAGAGTCGGTTAAGTCGGCTCTTCCAAAGAAAATTCTTCCTTCAGTGACTAAACGTTTGACCTGTGCGTAACTTGCTGTAGAGGCTAGAAATCCATACCCTTGGGTCAATTTTTTGTTCAATAGTTTATCTTGATCGGCAGCAGGGAATTGTAATAAGGGATCATTCTCTTCGAAGGTGCTCGAAAATTTTTTAACGAATTCAGTTGGAGTCTCTGCACTTTTAAATGCATCTTGTAGCTTTTGGTATATTCTTTGAACATTGGGATCAATATCTAAAATGATGGCCACATCGGTAGGCTTTACGGCTAAAAGGTCTAAGTTAAACCAGACTGAGAATCCAATATGTAAAGCATCCTTCTTGGGGAGTTCTGTGGCACTTAGGCTGTCGGTGATTCGTTGCAAAGTGTTGGCTTGATCCACTTCGTTACATAAAATATAAGGTGATCTTAGCTTATCAATGGGTCCTTGTTCGCTAAACTTCCGTAATTCTTTAAATTCTAACATATGCTATCCTCATCTTTAGTTTCTTTTATATTTGCTAAAAGTAACTTATCTTTTGTGAGATTTGCAAGTTGTTTGATTAAATATTAAAGAAAGATTAAGCCTTAAGGAAGTATTTTTGAACGTATCGGGATGTTATTTGGGCTAATTCGGCTGGCTGCCAACGTGGCGTGCGATCTTTATCAACCACCGCCGCTCTGATCCCTTCATAAAAATCTGGCTGACGCAAAAAGTGTTGGCATAGGGTATATTCCATCTGCATGCACGCTGCAAAATCTAAGTGAGCGCCGCGTTTAAGTTGCTCGTAGGTGACTTTAAGGCTGGTAGGAGAGCGTGTCTGCAATATGTGTAAAGTGTCATGTGCAATGGAAGCAGGATACTGTGCGAGTTGGTCTAAAATATCGGCTAATGAGAGTTGGTTAAAACACGTTTCGAAAAAATGTGGGTCGGAGGTGGGTGCAGGTGCAGCATGGAAAGTCTGCAGAACAGTTCGTGTTGTGAGGTGAGGATCCATTCCCCAGTCAGCTTCTTGTAAGGTATTGATGAACGTCTGAATAGCTGATGTCTCAATGACCACGTTAACCAATCCGGCTTGATAGGCCGATGCTAAATCAATAGTCGCCCCGGTCAATCCTAGATACCACCCCATAAAATGCTGACAACGCGGTAAAAAATAACTGCCACCGACATCTGGAAAATACCCAATCCCTGTTTCGGGCATGGCTAAGCGTAAATTAGCAGTGGCAACTCGATACTGGCCATGCACGGAAATCCCTAGCCCACCGCCCATCACTATGCCATCAAGTAGGGCAATATAAGGTTTGGGGAATTCATGAATGAGTTGATTTAACTGGTATTCAACGCGAAAAAATGCTTGTGAAACTTCAGGATGATCCTTCGCGTCATAAATACTGCGAATATCCCCCCCTGCACAGAAGGCCCGTTCGCTGGCACTTTGGATAATCACAGCTTTAATATTGGCTTGCGATTGCCACTGCTGTAAGTGGTGCGTGAGCTGTTGGCACATCGATAAAGTCAGTGCATTGAGCTGGCGCGGGCGATTGAGCGTGATCAGGCCAATGTCCCCTCGAGGGCCGGTCAAGACAGAAAATAGCAGGTCAGCGGTCATAGGCGTAGAAAAGAGGTGGAAATTTGCCTAGATTTAATACAGAATGATAAAGCTTGTGGGTCATTATCCATTCCTAGGTGGTTTCATGCATTTAGTGGTGAAAAAAACTCAAAAAAGGTCGGTTCTTCCGGAGCTGCCGAGGTTCAGGTTGTTTTTTTCGGCAATGGCTCACTACGCTCCCCTTCGTTGCGCTTTATTTGCCAAAAGTTTCCTCTGTCTCTTCATAGCGCTTGGGCTATTATCGGCTTGTCACGCCAAAGACATTTCATCTGATGCGCAATCTTCAGGGGAATACGCGGTGACTGCTGCCTTAAAACCTTCTGTGAATCATGTTTATTACAGTGGCACGTTGCAGCCCTTGCAAGTGTATACCGTGAGCAGCCCTGTTGATGGCATTGTGACAGAATTATTTTTTAATTATGGCGATATTGTCAGCAAAAATCAAATGCTCTTGAATATCAATTCAAGCAAATCACAACAAGATTTTGCCACAGCGATTACCAATTATATTAAAGACAAAGATCAATACATGCGCAATAGAACCAGCTTTGAAGGCACCGAAGCGTTGTATAAAGCGCAAATTATTGATAAGCAGGATTTTTTAAGTGAAAAAAGTCAATTACAAACCAGTCAATTAGCGTATATCAATTCTACCCAAGCGCTTAAAGTGTTTCTTAAAAAAAATCCCACAGCCCCGCAAAATATTGAAGCACTTTCACTCGGTGACGTGAGTCATTTGCAAAAAATTCTGTCGCAACCGTTAACGAAAATTGCAATGATGGCGCCCAGGGGGGGGATTGTGTTAATGCCGGATAAAGAAGGGTCAGGCGGAGATGACACGATGCTAGGCGGTAAAGCAGTTGGAGAAGGCAGTGAAGTCAAAGAAAATCAAGTGCTGCTGGGGATTGGCAATATTCAAGGCATTTCCACCACGATTAGTGTCAGTGAAAACGATGTGAATGCGATCAGGGTCGGGCAGCCAACCTTGTTAACCAGCCCTGCCTTACCTGGCATGTTGTTCTATGGAAAAGTCGCTAATGTGGGGCGACAAGCTAAGTCTAGCCCTAATGCGATGGCGACGTTTAATGTTAAAATTGTGGTGCCGGAGATTACACCCCTTCAACGCAGCCTAATTCGCATTGGGATGACCACTAAAGTGGATATTACCATTGAAGCCCCGCCGCAAATTAAAGTCCCCATTCAAGCGGTGACCATCATCAATGGTCAAACTTTTGTGACGGTAAAAGACGAAAAATCCGACAAAACGCGACAAGTCCCTGTTGAAACGGGAACAACCGATATGAATGAAGTGGCTATTTTAAAAGGTTTGAATCCAGGGGATAAGGTGATTGTCCGTGATACAACTGCAGCATCTTCATAAATCCTATCAGTTGGGGCACCATACGGTTCATGCCATCAATGATATCAGTCTCACCATTCAGACGGGAGAATTGGTTGCGTTAATTGGCACGTCCGGCTCAGGTAAAACTTCGACCATGAATATCATTGGCTTATTAGATAAACCGGATAGCGGCCATTATTATCTCAATGGCGAAGAGGTTTCTCAGTTGAGTGACGATGAAGCCGCGCGTTTTAGAAATCAATCCTTAGGGTTTATTTTCCAATTATTTTTTTTACTGCCCCGACTGAATGCTTGGGAAAATGTGGCGCTTCCTTTGACGTATCGAGGGCTCGCGCGAGACGAAATGCGGCAAAAAGCGTTAGACAGTTTGGCGCAAGTGGGGTTGGCAGATCTTTATGATCATCGTCCCAATCAATTGTCGGGTGGGCAGCAACAGCGAGTGGCCATTGCGCGGGCTTTAGTCGGCAAGCCTCACATCATTTTAGCGGATGAGCCCACCGGTTCGCTCGATTCTAAAACCGGCCAAAGTATTATGGATCTTCTGACGGAAATTAATCAACGCGAAAAAACCACTGTAATTATTGTGACGCATGATATTCATGTGGCTGAGCAATGCAATCGCATCATTCAGATTGCCGATGGAAAAATTGTCAGAGATGAACAACATCGGGCAGGCGATAGGCTATGAATGGATTTATTTTGGGGCAGTATCTAAGAGAATCGATTCAAAATTTATGGATTTATAAATTACGCTCCTTGTTGACAACTTTGGGAGTGTTAGTTGGAACAGCTTCTGTAGTGGCATTGGTGTCTAGTGGGCAAGCGGCAACGGAAGAAGCTTTAAAACAATTTAAAAATTTAGGCACTGATCTTTTAGCTATAACCATAGAAAGTCCTTCCGGTGGACAAAATAATGCTCAAAAAGATCAGGCTAGTGTGACGCTTGAACAGGTCGAGGCCTTGCCGCGCAAAATACCCAGCATCGTCTCGGTGGCTCCATACACTTTAGATTTCAGTGTCATTTCGTATCAAGGCAAACCCTTATCAGGCAATGTAATTGGCATGACCTTAGAGCTAAGCCAAATTATTAAATTGCAGTTGGCGCAAGGCCGTTTTGTCTCTGAGTTGGATAAACAACAGTATTTTTGTACGATTGGACAAGATTTGGCGCGCAATCTCCATCAAAGCGGTGTTTTCAATGTGTTAGGACAACAACTTCGTTTAGGGGACCGCTTTTTTACCATCGTGGGTGTCGTGCAGCCTTGGCCTGAAAATATGTTTATGTATGCGAATATCAACCAAGCCGTGATGATTCCTTTGCAAACTTCGTTAAATTTAAGTTCCTATAATCGCATTCAGAATATTTTGTTTAAAATACAGCCGAATACGGATATGAGCATGGTTCAGCAACAAATTCAACAAGCCTTGCAGCAACAACATCCTGATATAAAATTGTTTATTCGCAGCGCGGAAGAATTAATTCAAGGCATGCAAAAACAAAAACAAACTTTTACCTTATTGTTGGGCGCAATAGGGGGTATTGCTTTATTGGTGGGTGGCATTGGTGTGATGAATATCATGCTGGTCTCTGTCATCGAGCGAAAACGCGAAATTGGGATTCGCTTAGCAGTGGGTGCGCGCAAAAAAGATATTCAATGGATGTTCCTGGCCGATGCGGTGGTATTAACATTGTTAGGCGGTGTGTCGGGAATTGTGGTGGGAGAATTGGTGTCTTGGATCATCGCTTGGGTCAGCGGCTGGGGGTTTTATTTTTATGTCACTCCGGTTTTGATCGGGTTTTCAGTTTCGATGTTAACCGGGTTGTTTTTTGGGTATTATCCGGCCTATAAAGCGGCGCAGCTAGATCCCATTCAGACATTAAGAGCGGAATAGACTGGAGCGTTGAGCCAGTATTGCTTCCCACTTGATTCATTTCCCACTTTGGTTTATAATTTATATAGATTAACTGCTTTAGAGGAGATGGGTTTATGTTGCATAAGATGGTCAGGCCAGATTCTAAAGGAAGGATTACCTTGGGTCGTTTGACCGAAGGGGTTAGCGGTTATGCTGTGAAAAAAGATAAAAATAATAGAATTATTCTAGAGCCTTATACTGAGGTGCCCCTTCGTGAAAAATGGTTGTTTGACAACAAATCTGCTTTAAAAAAGGTTAAACAAGGTATTGAAGATGCTGCTTTGAATCATATTACTGAAAAAAGTGGCTTCGAAAAATATATTGATGATGATATTGAATAATGCCTTTCAAATTATTTTTTACCGCTCAAGCTAACGATGACCTCAATAAACTAGAAAATAGTCCCGCGCTACTAAAATATTATAAAGCGGTTAGAAAAGCCCTTGGGTATTTGGTGATTAATCCTAAGCACCCTGGGCTTAATACACATAAATATAGTTCATTAGAGGGCCCGAGTGGGGAAGATGTTTTTGAAGCGTATGCACAGAACAACACACCTGCTGCTTATCGGATTTTTTGGTACTACGGTCCTAAGAAAAATGAAATAACCATTTTAGCAATTACTTCGCATCCTTAATATACAAAATTACGAGGTTACAAACTGCATTTTAGTTTCTAAAATCTTTTTATTTTTGGAGACTAAAATGAAACTAACCCACACTGCATTCACAATTTTCAGTGCTGCTTTTCTGGCTTCTGCTACAGCCGCACCCCATACCTCTCACGACACAACGGTACAGCTCACCGTTTGGAATATGCTCTCAAAACCCGTTGTGATGAAATGCACACCGAGTCAGCAAGACATCATGGTAGCCCCCACCGAAATCGAAATTGCGGCGAATGACAGCCCGCCTATTTTGATTAATACACCGCATGGTGGTAATCTGATCACTTGTACTATTGCCAATGCCAGCTTCACCTATACGCTAATAGGCTCTAACCATGAGCAGGTCAGTATTACACCGCTTGATGCAGGACAGCCTAATTTTTATTATAATCCCAGTTATCCAGGCGCTTTGACCTATAAATAGGATGTACGTATGACAAGATCACAACAAAATTTTTATCACCCAGGCATGCCGTTTGATCCGTTGCAATATGTGAAACGGTTGGAGGCTGTTGGTTTTACGCGTGAGCAAGCAGAAATTCAAGCTGAGTCAATTTTAGTCATTACGCAAGAACAATTGGTCACTAAGCGAGATCTAAAGGAAGTCGAGTCTCAATTAATGCAACAAACAGAATTATTTAAACGAGATTTGAAAATCTGGTTTGGTGGAATGTTGGTAACGCTTGTTGTCGTTTTATCCGGCATACAAGCAGTTATGACGCATTTTTTGGGACATTAGCCTCGTCTTTGAGCAAAATCCCGCATAAAAGCCACCAAAGCGTCTACCCCCGCTTCTGGCATCGCATTATACAGACTCGCTCTCATACCGCCGACGGTTTTATGGCCTTTTAGACCCGCCAAACCTGCGGCGCGCGCTTCTTGTAAGAAGGGTTCGTTGAGGCGCTCATCAGCGAGATGAAAAACGACATTCATACGTGAGCGATAGTGGGGGTCAACTTGATTGATATAGCAATCAGAGGTATCAATGGCGTCGTATAGTTTGCGAGATTTTCTTAAATTAATGGCTTCCATCGCGGCAACGCCACCTTGTCTCTCTACCCATTGAAACATCAAGCTAATCATGTACAAAATAAAAGTCGGAATGGTGTTGTACAGAGATTTGGCTTTTGCATGCGCTGAATAATTAAACATGATGGGGGTAATTGGCAGCGCTTGGTCTAATAGATCTTCTCGCACAATTACGATGGTTAATCCCGCAGGCCCCACATTTTTTTGTGCTGCGGCAAAAATTAAACCGAATTGAGAAACATCAATGCTGCGCGAAAGTAAGCTGGAAGACATATCGCAGACGAGGGGTATGTCTTTGACAAGGGGGCGTTTGACTAACTCTATGCCATTGACGGTTTCATTATCGACATAGTAGAAATAGGCAGCGTTAGGATTATAGTGCCAAGTGTTTTCTGCTGGAATAGTGGTATATTGCGTCTCAACATTGCTAGCGACCACATTGACCTGGCAGTAACGAGTGGCTTCTGCAATGGCTAAATGCGACCAGAGGCCGGTTTCTAAATAATCAGCAACATTTTTGCCGCGTAATAAATTTAACGGCACCATGCTAAATTGGCTGCGTCCGCCGCCTTGCAAAAAGAGCACTTGGTAGTTGGATGGGATATTTAATAAGGAACGTAAATCCAATTCGCTTTGTCGTAACAGCTCGACGAAAGCAGGATCATGATGGCTGATTTCTAATGTGGAATATCCAAGCCCTTTCCAATCCAACAATTCCTGTTGGGCCTGACGAAGAATCTCTTCGGGTAGCGTGGAAGGGCCGGGGCTAAAATTATAAACGCGCATAGATTCTCCTCTTATGTATTTTAATATATAACCTCGTCAATATAAATACAAGTGGAGTCGTGCATCCACGAGATCCCGCTATCAAGTAGGCGGGACGTCGAGGTGCAACGCTATGCGAACATCAAGATAATGCTTTTACAGCTGTTCAGAATGCTCAGTTAAGTAATTGGCAACACCTTCTGCAGAAGCATTAAAGGCCTTATTGCCTTTCTGCCAACCGGCTGGGCACACTTCACCATAGGTTTCATGGAATTGCAGTGCATCAACGAGGCGCAATAATTCATCAATATTGCGTCCAATGGGCGCATCATTGACCAATTGGCTTCGCACTTTTCCGCATTTATCAATGAGGAACGCCGCGCGTAAAGAAATGCCTTCTTCAGGATGCTGGATACCATAAGCCTTGGAAATTTCATGCTTAATATCACCGACCAGCGTATAATTGACAGGGCCAATGCCGCCTTTATTGACAGGGGTATTGCGCCAAGCTTGGTGGGTGTAGACAGAGTCAATGGAAACTCCAATGACTTCCACATTACGTTTTTTAAACTCATCCATTCGCTTATCCAACGCAATTAATTCGGTGGGACAAACGAAGGTAAAATCTAAGGGATAAAAGAACAGTAAACCGTATTTGTCTTTTAATACTTCAGATAGGGTATAGGGATTGACAATTTTGCCATCGGCCAATACGGCGCCGGCAGTGAAATCAGGGGCTTGTTTACACACTAACATGCAAAAGTTTCCTCGGAGTTGGATGGAATTTTATTGTTTAAGAAAACTCAGATTATACCGCAATCGCAGTAAACAGTCAATGTGTTGCATCCCATTATTTATAAATATTTAATAAATTTTGATTTATAATAAATGCAATTAGCATTTTTGGCGCATTCTAAGATTGGCGCAATCGCTTGGAGCAGGCTGGAGGCGTCGTCCCGGCATGGATGCCGGGATCCAGGTTACAAGGATGTAAAGGTTTGCTTTCCTGCAGGCTGGATCCCCGCATCCTGCGAGGACGACGCCTCCTCTTGGGCGCCTTTTTAGGGCCCTAAGCCTGCTTTAGAATGTGCTGGTAATTAAAAAATTTCTATAGTTACGAGATTGTGAATCAAATCGTAAATTGTTATTCTTAACTTAGCTTGCCATAAAAACTCATTTTGGAGAAACACCATGCCATTCGAATTACCCCCTTTACCTTACGCTTTAGATGCCCTACAACCCCATATTTCTAAAGAAACCTTAGAATACCATTATGGAAAGCACCATCAAGCTTATGTGACCAAGCTCAATGCATTGATTGCCGGCACCCCGTATGAAAGCCAATCATTAGAAGACATCATTAAGCAATCATCAGGGCCTGTTTTTAATAATGCCGCCCAAGTGTGGAATCATACTTTCTATTGGCATTGCATGACCCCTAAACCTGCTTCTAAAGAACCACAAGGTGAATTGGCCAAAGCCATTGAAAAAACCTTTGGTTCATTCGCCAGTTTCAAAGAAAAATTCCTGCAAGCAGGATTAAATCAATTTGGTTCGGGCTGGGCTTGGCTGGTCAAAACGAAAACAGGCGAGTTGGAAATTTATAGCACTTCCAATGCGGGAACCCCGATGGTCGATGGCAAATTTGCACTATTTACCTGTGATGTATGGGAGCATGCTTATTATATTGATACTCGTAATGACCGTGGAAAATATTTGGACAATTTTTGGCAAGTGGCCAATTGGGAATTTGCAGAGAAAAACTTTAAAGAATTGGGATAACTATTCATATGGCACAACAGGCAGCATTACCGACCTTTAGCAAAATTAAAGCAGATCAAGTGGTAGAAAGGCTGGAGACGTTACTGAATAAGAATCGTCACCAGTTAAGCGAAATATTGCAAACGCAAACACCGACCTGGGAAAACGTCATGCTGCCGCTGGAAGACATGGGCGATGAATTACACGAATTTTGGTCGCCCATTCGGCATTTGCACGCTGTTGTAAACTCAGCACAATGGCGTGAAGTGTATAAAGCTTGTTTGCCAAAAATTTCAGAATACAGCATGGAATTGATGCAAAACAGGGCGTTGTTTGAAAAAATTGAACAGCTCGCTAATAGCCCCGCCTTCCAGAACTTAAATAAAGCGCAAAAAAAAGTGTTAGAACATATGCTGCGAGATTTTCGGTTGGCAGGAGTGCATTTGGAATCCACTGCGCAACAACGTTTCGCTGAATTGAATAAAACCTTAACGCAACTATGTGCACAATTCGAAGAAAATACTTTAGATGCAACGCAAGGTTGGACGCGCCATATCACCGACGCTGCAGCGTTAAGTGGCATTCCAGCCCATGCAGTCGCTGCTGCTCGCCAAGCGGCTGAACAAAAACAATTAGTTGGTTGGCTGTTTACCTTAGAAATGCCTTCTTATTTGGCGATCATGGAGCATGCTGATGATCGTGGTTTGCGGGAAGAAATGTATCGCGCATTTGTGACACGTGCTTCTGACCAA
Source organism: Gammaproteobacteria bacterium (assembly GCA_047601185.1). Lineage (GTDB taxonomy): Bacteria > Pseudomonadota > Gammaproteobacteria > JAURND01 > JAURND01 > JASGJS01. Next base: position 742,515 of record JASGJS010000001.1, read on the forward strand.
GGTCCTCAAGCGGGGAAATGGGATAATAGCCCTGTCATGGAGCAGATTTTGCAAGCGCGCTTAGAAATGGCGCATTTATTGGGTTTTGAGAATTATGCAGAAAACTCCCTCGCCACTAAAATGGCCAAAACCCCCGAAGAAGTGTTAAATTTTTTAGAACAGTTAGCAACCGCGAGTGTGGATCAAGCAAAAAAAGATTTTGCGGAATTAAAACGCTTTGCTTACGAGCACCATAAAATCCAAGATTTGCAAGCGTGGGATGTGCCTTATTATAGTGAAAAACTGCGCCAACAAGCCTATGCCGTGGCCAAAGAAGATTTCCGCCCGTATTTTCCCGAAGATAAAGTCTTGCAAGGCCTGTTTGCCATTGTACACCGTTTATATGGTTTAAATATCACCGAGCTTAAAAATCAGGATATATGGGAAAAGTCTGTACGCGTTTTTGCATTGCAAGATGAACAAGGACACTCTCGCGGTCATTTGTATGTGGATTTATACGCGCGTCAAGGCAAGCGCGATGGCGCGTGGATGGATGATTGCCGCAGCCGTCGTAAATTGCGCGATGGTGAAATCCAAACCCCGATTGCTTTTATCACCTGCAATTTTAATGCACCGGTGGGAGATGCCCCGGCCTTATTTACCCATGATGATGTCAACACACTGTTTCATGAATTCGGTCATGCACTACAACATTTGTTGACGACAGTGGATTACGCCGATGTTTCAGGGATTAACGGCATTCCTTGGGATGCGGTTGAAATCGCCAGTCAGTTTATGGAAAGCTGGTGTTGGGAAAAACCCGGTGTGGATTTAATCGCTGAACATTACCAAACTCAACAATTACTACCTGAAACACTGTTTAATAAATTAATGAAAGCGAAAAACTTTCAATCCGCCATGCAAATGATGCGACAATTGCAATTCGCTTTATTCGATTTTAGATTGCATACAGAATATGACCCTCAGCAAACGCATCAAATTCAGCATATTTTAGATGAAGTTCGTCATCGCTACGGGGTTTTTCCCACGCCAGCGTTTAATCGTTTTCAACATACATTCGGTCATATTTTTGCGGGCGGTTATGCCGCCGGTTACTATAGCTATAAATGGGCAGAAGTTTTAGCCTGTGATGCGTTTTCTAAATTTGAAGAAAATGGCATTTTTGATCGCGCGACCGGCGAAAGTTTTTTACAGACATTTTTAGCGCAAGGTGGCGTTGAAGAACCGATGGATTTATTTATTCGATTCCGCGGCCGCCCACCCAAAATTGACGCGTTATTAAAATATAATGGAATTGCGGTATCATGAAACAAGACGCATTAAAACAGTTGGCAGCGCAAGCTGCTTTAAGCTGGGTGCCCAAGCAGGCCATCGTGGGCGTGGGCACAGGCTCCACCGTCAATTATTTTATTGACGCCTTAGCAGTGTTAAAGGGCCAAATTGAAACCACTGTGGCCAGTTCAGAAGAAACGGCGCGGCGCTTGAAAGCGCTCCATCTACCCGTCTCAGATTTAAATCATGTCAATGGCATTGATGTGTATATCGATGGTGCGGATGAAGCCAATAGCCATTTATATTTAATCAAAGGTCGTGGTGGCGCCTTGACTCGCGAAAAAATTCTGGCCACTGCGGCAAAACAATTTATTTGTATTATCGATAAAAGTAAGCAGAAAGCGGTGTTAGGGCAAGATTCTCCTATCCCGGTAGAAGTGCTGCCCATGGCCAGAAGTTTAGTGGCCCGAGAAATCGTTCGACTAGGCGGTGATCCCGTCTATCGGCAAGGCTATCTCACCGATAATGGCAACGTAATCTTAGACGTCTATAATTTAAAAACGACCGACCCTGTGGCGTTAGAGACACAACTCAAAATGATTACCGGTGTGGTCGACAATGGTTTATTTGCCCTACGTCCCGCTGATATTTTGTTAGTGGCATCTGAAACGGGTATTGAAACGATAAAACGTTAGGCACTCTGTTAATGACTCGACGTCCCGCATATTTGATAGCGGGATCATGGGTGTACTGCTTAATTATCATTTATATTGACGAGCGCTTTTAAGGATAGTTCTATGACAATTCACTATCAGATCCCTGCCGACATCCCGCAAAGTGTTTTTCGAACCTACGATATTCGCGGCGAAGTCGACCCCTTTTTAACGCCCGATCTTCTTTACGCCATTGGCTTAGCAATAGGCGCCGAAGCGCACGACTGTCAGCAAAAAACCTTAGCCATTGGTCGCGATGGTCGAATGTCCAGCCCTACGCTGTTTCCTGCTTTAGCACAAGGTCTGTTGGAGAGCGGATGTGATTTAATTGATATCGGCATCGTCCCCACGCCGTTGTTATATTTTGCCACCCATTGGTTAAAAACAGGCTCTGGTGTCATGCTCACCGCCAGCCATAATCCCGCAGATTATAACGGTGTCAAAGTGGTTTTAAACCATACCACTTTGTTTGAAGCAAAAATCCAAACTTTATATCAACGGATCATCAATCGCCAATTGGTGTATGCCAAAACGCCGGGCCAATTAACGACCACAGATCTCGCCGAAGCCTATATTAACCGGATTACCAGCGACGTCCATTTAACTAAACCCCTAAAAATTGTCGTCGATGCGGGCAATGGCGTTGCCGGCCATCTCGCTCCCGCCTTATTTAGACGCATGGGGTGTGAAGTGATCGAACTATATTGTGACATTGATGGGCGTTTCCCCAATCACCATCCAGATCCCGGTGAGGTCAAAAATTTAAAAGATTTGCAAGCCGCTGTCGCGCAACATCAAGCAGCCTTAGGTTTAGCCTTTGATGGAGATGCCGATCGCTTAGGCGTGGTCACGAATCGTGGCGAAATTATTTGGCCCGACCGCCAAATGATGTTATTCGCCCGTGATGTGCTGTCGCGCAATCCGCATGCCGAAATTATTTTTGATGTCAAATGTTCTCGTTATTTGCCGCAAGTGATTGCACAAAATCACGGGATTCCCTTAATGTGGAAAACTGGCCACTCAATTTTAAAAGGCAAAATGCAAGAACGAAATGCCCCCTTAGCAGGCGAAATGAGCGGACATATTTTTTTCAAAGAACGTTGGTATGGCTTTGATGATGGCATCTATGCTGCCGCACGCTTACTGGAAATTTTAAGTCGTGAGACAGGGACAGCCAGCGCAGTGTTCCAAACCTTCCCAAATAGTGTCAATACCCCCGAGCTCAAGCTGCCCGTCCCAGAGGCCAAAAAACTAGCCTTTATGGAAACGTTTTTGCGACAAGCTCAATTTGATGGCAAGATCACCACCTTAGATGGGATGCGGGTAGACTTCCCCGACGGTTGGGGATTATTGCGCGTTTCCAACACCTCACCGTGTTTAACGCTGCGATTCGAAGCGGATGATGCTAGCGCCTTGCAGCGTATTCAGGCATTATTTCGAGCACAGTTATTGGCTGTAGATCCAACCGTCCAACTACCCTTTTAGCAGCCTTGCTAGGCTCGATAGTTACGGTTCTACGAAGATTGAAATGGCGAGCTGTTTCCTTCTCCCCCTGTGGGAGAAGGTGCCCGATAGGGCGGATGAGGGGTAAATTTTGCCCTTCATCCAAAATTTGTTATAATCCCCCCACGAACGTACAAGAGAAGAGAATCAGCTGCCATGTCCCATCTACCCGCCCTCAATATCGCCTTACCGATTGGCACTTTAGAAGCCTACATCGCCCGAGTCAACCAAATTGAACTCCTCACTGCCGAAGAAGAATTTACGTTAGCCACCCGTTTTCAAATCGAAAAAGACCTCGAAGCCGCCAAGAAATTAGTCCTCACCCATTTGCGCTTTGTGGTAAGAGTCGCTCGCGGTTATATGGGGTATGGGTTGGCGTTAGGTGATCTGATTCAAGAAGGCAATATCGGACTAATGAAAGCGGTTAAGCGTTTTGATCCTAATGTCGGTGTTCGCCTCGTGTCTTTTGCGGTGCATTGGGTCAAAGCCGAAATCCACGAATTTATTTTGCGCAATTGGCGTATTGTGAAAATCGCCACCACCAAAGCCCAACGTAAATTATTTTTCAACTTACGTAAAGCCGCCAAACGCCTCGGTTGGTTTAGCGAAGAAGAAATTTCCACAGTCGCGCGGGATTTAAACGTTTCCGCCGAAGAAGTCCGCCGCATGGAGATGCGTTTAAATGCTCACCATGAATCTTTTGATGCCCCTATCGATGAAGAAACGGGAGAAGCGCATTTCGCGCCCGAGCAATATCTCGAAGATCAGCGTTATAACCCCGCTTTGCAACTCGAAGCCAAAGACTGGAGTCACAGCCGCGAGCAAGCCTTGCAACACGCCATGGCCAATTTAGATGCTCGCAGCCAAGATATTTTACGCAGTCGTTGGTTGGTCGAAGAAAAAGCCACTTTACATGATTTAGCCGCAAAATATCGTATTTCTGCCGAACGGGTAAGACAAATTGAAAAGTTAGCGATGGAGCGTTTAAAAAGTACTTTGGCATAAAGTCCCCTGAGCATCACAAAACCAGTCTAGTATTGTAAATTAAACCCAAAGAGAGGAAAGATGGAACAAGCCGGCGGGACAAAAAAAAGAAAAAGGGCTGAGACAGAAGATCAGAAAAAATTGGAAAGGGAGTTTAATAAAAAGCTAAATAAGCAGCAGGATGAAATATATTGGCGATCCGTATCTTCATGCGAGCGAGAAAAAAAGTGGAATGTTGCGGTATATTTTCTGGAACAATTAAAAGCTAAGGGTTCTGTTAAAGCTTACAATAAACTGGGCGAATATTTTGAGTTTGGGAGAGTTGGATCCGAAGACAGCCAAACCATTGTTACGGATGAGAAGCGCGCCTTTCTAAATTATAACCAAGCTGCCATCAGGGGAGATAGTTATGGTCAATATAAGCTGGGGAAATGTTACAATTATAATATCGGCATAAGCACTTCAGATAATCGTTTATTACTCTCTCATCTACATTATAGCAATTCTGGAGCTAAGGGGACCTGTGTGCAAGGTTTCTTGCAAGAGTTGCTCTTAAAAGAGCAATTAAATATGCCTGGTTTCACAGAAGAATGTAAGCACCGTCGCTACGCTTTTAACGCCTCATTCGAAAGTGAGCCTGTTCTCACAGAGCTGGAAGATCTTTGTCGTCGAGAAATCGAAAATTCCAGAAATCCCCAAAAATTATTTAACGCTTGGTATGATAGTCTGTTACTTCTAGCGGAGCATAACCTTTCTGCATTAAAAACTTTAGTTGCTATCCACATTGAAGGCAGATGTGGACAATCTAAAAATATCGACCTGGCCATCGCATACTGTGACAGTATTACTGAAAACTTAAAAGATTTAGAAGATTCAAATCCGCGATATGCAGCCCAGATTGACTTACTGAAGGCAGATTGTTTAAAACTAAAAAATGATCAGACCAGTCAACAAAAATCTATTGATATCATAAAAAAATTGGCGGATGCGGAGCCTTTATTAAATGCAGCTGCAGCCTATCAATTGGGTGAATATTACGAAAACGGCATTCATGTAGAGCGAGATTTGAAAGAGGCCGTCATATATTATCAAAAAGCCGCAAAAGAAGGTCATAGCGCCGCGAGGCTAAGTTTATATCAGCTCTATGAGGATAATCACGGTGGAACGCCTAAACAAGCATTTGAAGGTTATCGTCAGCTTGTAGAAAAAGATAAAGCAGATGGCGATGCAGCGTATAACTTAGGCCGTTGTTATCATTTTGGTATTGGTGTAGTGAGCGATCGAAAAAAAGCAATGGAATATTATGAAATGGCCCTGCCATTTCATGCTTTCGCCTTGAATAATTTAGGTATCATTTATCAAAAAAATGCAGAACAAAGTTGGGATATTTTAGGTTTGCGTATGGCTCAAAGTTTATTTAAACAAGCTCAAGAGGCATATGAATGGGAACACAACCAACCTTATGAATTGGCTCAGAAAAATTTCCAAATTGTCTCTGATAAATTGAAAGAGATACAAGCTAAAGCCAACCGAAGTTTACAGAGGGTTGCGGATGAAAAATCGCCAGCTCCTGATTCAAGTAGTCACTCAAGTTCAACGAGTTCGACGGCAAGCTTATTAAGCGCCTCCTTATCCACAGCAATTAACTCTTCCACGGGCTCTAGTTCAAGTTCTTCCGCGCCGAGTACTGAGCCTTCAGCGACAACGAAGAGTGAATCAGAATTTTGGGGGGATAATTGGAATCAAACGCTGTGAACAAACACCTGTAAAAAAATAAAGCCATTGAAAATCATTAAAAAAGCGAGAGGGTAAGATGAGTACAGAAAAAAAGAGCAGTCGAAAAGAGAGTGGAGATCAAGCAGAGATCATTAAAATTGCTCAAAGTTATGAGCGTGGCACATACAATATGACGACAGGTTTAGGGATGAAGCCAGATTATGAATCAGCTCGCTTCATGTATGAGCAGCTGGCAGAGGATAAAAACAACTATGCTAACTATAAGCTAGGGGAATTTTATCGAAGGGGTCTTGGAGTACCCCCAGACGAAAACAAAGCTGCGGAGTATTATAAAAAAGCTGAACGTCGAAACTATAAAGCTGCGATTCAACTATATCTGCTCTATGCGAAAGGCAAAGGAGGAGGTAATTTAGACCAAGCTATGGATGGATTTTGCAAATGGCTTGATACGGAAGATAGACCCCCCGCATTTTATGGAGAAATGGCTTTCCATTTAGCAGATTGTTATGTGCTTGACCACAAACCAAAACAAGCGGTTGAGTATTATACAATGGCTGCTAAAAAAGGGGACTTGAGAGCTTTGGTTAAGTTGGCTGAGTTTTATCAAAAAGGCTATCCAGAAGCTGGTATTGCGCAGAATTTAGATCAAGCGACAAAATATCTTAATGACTGTATTGCGGGAATTAAGAAAAGAGTTCAAAAGCCTAAACCTTACGATGCTGCTTTATTGTCTCAGGCTCAGCAAATGTTGGAGGATAAAGCTGAAAAGAAAGATAAGAAAACACACCCAATGGTCATGACCGTTCTGAAACGCTCAATCGTACATGAGTTAAGAATGCGCGCAGAAAAACGCGAGGAGATTCGAGACTGGATCGGTGCCTGTAATCTATTCGAACAGGCGGCAGCACAAGGTGATCGTTCGTCATGTCTTAAACTGGGAGAGTATTATGAGCAAGGAAAACCCGGCATTGTTCGAGATGGAAAAAAGGCTTTCGATTCGTACCAACAAGCATTGCAATTAGCACCCAGTAGCGAAGCGAACTATAGGATAGGGAAATGTTATGCTTATGGTATCGGTGTAGAAAAAAATCCGATCAAAGCCTTAGAGCATTTCCAAAATGCGGTGAAACATGAGGCCCCTTGTTTATATGGTATCTTGCAAATCCTGGCTTTAGCCCGTTTGGATTCTAGCGAAGCTTTAATTGGAGAGGTGTCTCTCGATGATCTGCGTAAACGGAGTTGTGAGGATTTTGAATATGAGTCTTGGGCGGATATTGATGTTGAGTTGGCTGATCTTTTTAGCAGAGATCGGAATTTATGTGCAGCTTGGATTGAAGAACTCACATCAACCAGTCAGACGGATGGATATGCGAGTTACGTTGTGGCGTCTATTCGCCAACATGGTAAATATGGGATTGAACAAGACCTAAACTCGGCGATCAAGCATTATTATGCTGTCATTTCGGATCGTTCTGATAAAGACTATAGTGAAGATGCAGAGCTTTTTGATAGAGCTCAGTTTGGATGGGCTGAATGTTTAAAGTGGAGAGGTGTTGAAGCAGAGACTGAAGTTGAAGTAGATCCTGAAAATGGGTCAGAAGATCAAACAGATCTCATATCAGCTTATGATACACTTAACAAAATTGCTGAGGAAGATGACCACAGATGTCAACGACAAGCTTGTTTAGAGTTGGCCGATTTTTTTAGAAAAGGTTTGTTTGTTACTCGGAACTTGTCACAGGCTATAGAATATTATCAACGCGCTATGCCTCTCCCCATGGCTGCCTACAAGCTGGCCTTATGTTATGAAAATGGAAATGGAGTATCACAAGATCATCATCGAGCTTTTGGTTATTTAAACCGATGTGTCGTAAATCCTGAAGCACCTCCCGCTGCGCTTTATCAAATGGGGTGTTATTATTTGCAAGATGACACCAAAAGGGGCTTATATAGCGATCTAGAAAGCGCTTTAAGGTATTTTAAAAAGGCTGAGCAAGCAGGCTCTAGTCTTGCTTCAGTGTCTATCTACGAATTATATGGAAAAAATTTTGGAGGTACCCAGGCAGAAGCGATTGAGGGATACCACAAACTGCTGGACCAGGACACAACGGAGGATGACGCAAAAGTCAAAGCAGCTTATCGTTTAGGGGTTTTTTATGCAGAGAAGGGAGAGTATCAAGCAGCACGAAAATGGCATGAGCTTGCTGTCGAACACCATGATCCAGTTGCTTGGTATGAGTTAGGTATGGTTTACATGACATCATCAGTGTCTAATGTGTCCAATGTAATCGAAGCGAAATACTGCTTTCAGCAAGCTGAGGCTAGTGATGAAGAAGAAGACGATAAGCTGACTCAAAAATTTAAGAAAAATTTGGTATTGGCTGAACAACAATTGGCTGAAAAAATAGAATTGGCAACGAGAGGTGACATAGAGGCTCAAATTGCGCTTGGTGAACTTTACGAAAAGAGTAAGCCAATACGGGGAGGAAATGCAAAGCGAGCTTTTGACTATTATTGTCAGGCTGCTAGCACTGCAAACAGCTTCGCGCAATATAAGGTTGCCTATTGTTACCAGAATGGCACGGGCGTAATGAAAGAGATGGACACAGCTAAAACGCTCTATCTCAAGTCAGCGACGAATTCAAAGAGTCCAAGTCCAGAGGCAATGTATGAGTTGGCGAAACTCCATTTAACTGCAAAAAGCTCTGCACCAGAAAAAGAAGAAGGTTTTAAATGGTTAACAAAATGCCTGGAGTGTCCCAAACCACTGGCAGAAGCCTTAAATCTTATGGGTGATCTCTATTACGTAGGTGTGCCTGAAGTTAAAATAACGAAAGATTTGAATACCGCTGCAATTTATTATAAGAAAGCTGCAGGCGAAGGCTGTGCGTCTGCCGCTATAAACTTATATCGTCGACTGTATGAAAAAAATCTAGGTGGTGGCACCCCAGAAGAGGCCGTGACAGGATATCAACAATGGTATAAAAAATTGGACAAGGATCATCCCCAGTATGGGGAAGTTGCGTTATATTTAGGGCTTTGTTTCTTGGCAGGAAGGGGAGTCCAGAAAAATGTGATCAGTTTTAGACACTATGTGACTGTTGCCGCCAGCACAAAGTTACCCGTCGCCTTAGACGTCCTAGGCCTGAGTTATCAACAAGGGTACGAAGAACCTATGATACCGCCTGATCTCAAAAAAGCTGCCAACTGCTTTCAACAATGTATTGAAGAGATTAAGTGCAAAGATGATGAATCAACGGATAAAGAATATTTAGGCAAAGTTCAACAAGCCTATCAAAACGTTCAGAAGCTAGAGCAGTTATTGAAACGCCTAAAAAATGGAGAAGATAGCGTTGCTATTGAGTTAGGTGAGTGCTATGAATTTGGTAGGCTAGGTGTCAGGCAGAATGACAAAACAGCTATCCGGTATTACCAGATGGCTGCTAGGAAAAATCTTTCCTTAGCACACTATAAGGTTGGTCGCTGTTATCAGGAGGGGATTGGGGTAAAACAGGATCTAAAAGAAGCTAAGAAAGCCTATGATAAAGGCGTTTATCATGAGTTCCCTAATCCACATGCAAAGTATGGATTAGCGCGTTACTACAACGCACTCACGCCACCCGATAAGGGCGCGGCCTTTGGTTGGCTAGTAGAAGCGACTAAAATAAAGCGCGAGGCTCCTGTAGAAGCTTTGTATGAACTGGGGCTATGTTATGAGAAGGGTGTGCCCGAGCGTAAAATAGCCGCAGATGCGAAAATTGCTGCTCAGCACTTTCGATTTGCACTTCGTAAGAGCTCCTATTGGCCCGCTGCGCAGCACTTATATAATCTCTATGCTGAGAATAAGGCTGGGGGAACGTTACGTGAAGCGAAAGAAGGATTCCACAGGTTTATCAAACATGTAGGAATAAAGTCTAAATATTATGGTGAAATCGCCTTCCATTTAGGACGTTGTTATTCGCTTGAGAAAGATTATAAGGAATCTGCCCATTTCTATAAAGTTGCTGCCGAACAACAAGAGCCGCGCGGTTTGTTATGGTTAGCGAAGTGTTATCAAGGAGGTTGTGTTGAGGCAGGAATTTCACGAGATTTAAAAATCGCTAAAAGTTATTTTGAGCAAACGATTGTGGCAATTGAAAAGGGGCGTAGCGAGCGGTTGCCCTATGAAATCGAGTTGGCTGAAGCTAAAAAAGGCTTAGCTGTCGTTCAGCAGTTAATTGATGAGGCTCAGGCTAAGCCGGAAGATGTTACAATGAGTGTGAGTGAAGGTATAGACAGTACATCACTCACACAACCATTGCGAGATTTTAGCATGAGCAGTAGTTCTACTTCGTCGGGGTCCAGTGGGGGTTCTTCTTCTAGCTTCTTTAATTTACCAAACCCTTGGGCAAATTCCAGTTCCAGCTCCTCCAGTACATCGAGCCCAACTTTTTTACCCTATCCGCCTTCACCGCGTACTGATCCGTAAAGGGTCACTGGAATATTTCACCCATGACGTCCCGCCTATTTTAGCGGAACGTCATGGGTGTAGTGCTTCATACAGTTAGCGATACCACGCATTATGAGGCTTGCCCTCTTTTGTATTAGGATGTTGAAAATCGTACACTTCTTCGCGAACATTTTTTAAATTTTCTATGAAGTTAGTTATTTCCTGTAATGTTTCCGGGGATTTCAAGTCAGTAGAAAGACCAAGTTTGCTGAGTTTTTCTTTTAATAGTTCAGAAGAAGTTTTTGAAGTCTCAGTTTTCTTCTCAGGAAAAAAATCCATATAGTAAGCCTCGTGGTTGTTATTTGTTATTAACGCAGAAAAAGGATAACATGCATTGAAAAATAAACAAGACAAAATATGAAAGATTTTTTAGAGATTTATTTAGTAAACATTTAGCACTTTACTATGACAAGCTCAGTGCTCCTAAGGTGGCACTCAAGAGGAGGCGTCGTCCCGGCATGGATGCCGGGATCCAGAGTACAGGGATGTAAAGTTTTGCTTCCCTGCAGACTGGATCCCCGCATCTTGCGAGGACGACGCCTCCTGCCTCACATAAGCTCAAGTTTCCCTTAGGTTGTGCTGAATGGATACAATATTTTAATTTTAAGCCGCTTTACGATACGTCCTACCCTTAAACGCCGTATATTCTTCTGCAAGATGTTCTAATTCCGCGTCATCCCACAATTTTTCCAACTGCGGAAACAGCTCATCTTCTTCCTCTTCAACATGGTGCTGCACATTTTCTTTTAAGACTTGCAGTTTGGCGTGCCAAGTTTCATCTTCAACGGGCAAAGTATGCAGCTCTTTGAGTAACAATTTAACCAAATGGTGCTCTTCATAAGCTTCTAATACCAAATCTTTTAACTTGGCGAATTCTTGGGCGCGGGGATAAAAGATCTGTTCTTCGAATTCCGTATGGATGGTTAACAGCGCGACAATCTGATTGAAGACTTCGGTGCGGGTTTTAATGGCACGTTCCGTGGTGTGGTCTAAGTGGTCCAACATTGTCCCGACTTCAGCGTGCTCTTCCTTGAGCATAGATAGTATGTTCATAGTGTGCTCCTTGAATGTTGTTATGAGTTCCTTTTAGTAGTATAGAACAAAAATAATCGATATTGATCAAAAAAATATATCCATTCAGCACGCTCTAAGAGAAGCTTGAAGTTATAAGAAGCAGGGGGCGTCGTCCTCGCATGGATGCGGGGACGACGCCTCCCTGCCTCATTTAAGCTTAAGCTTCCCTTAGGATGTGCAGATGGATACGATATTTTAGCATTGAACTGAGCTAAAATCTGTCTATGTTAACGTCCGTAGACGTCTTCAAACCGTACAATATCATCTTCGCCGAGGTAATCTCCGACCTGTACTTCAATCAGCACACAGACTCCCTCAGTAAAGTTCTCAATCCGGTGCTTAGCTTCGATCGGAATATAAACCGCCTCATTGATTTGATAAACCCGCTGTTCATCACCGATGGTTAAGGTCGGATTGCCTTGCACCACCACCCAATGTTCGCACCGTCGAAAGTGCTTTTGCAAGGACAACCGTCCGCCGGGCTGAATCGTTAAAATTTTCACTTGGTAATTGTCGCCCAGGGCTAGCGTCTGATAGCTGCCCCAAGGGCGGTGATACACCTGATTGACTTCATTGGTCATAGAATAGCGCCTTCTGCCATGTGGGGTGTGTAGCTGTGCTCTGCTAGTGCAATCGCGCCTAAGATACCCGAGTTTTCCACTAAGCCGGGGCCAATCACGTATTGATCGGTATGGGTTGCCACCGTTTCGTTCAAAATATAACCATTGAGGACTTTCAGCATTTCTTTGCGGACTTTAGGCAATAAATGGGCTTGTCGCATCACGCCGCCGCCCATAATAATGCGATGTGGGCATAGGGTCATGGTGTAAGTCGCTAATGCAATCCCCAAATAATGGGCTTCAATGTCCCAAGCCGGATGATCTTCGGGCAAGTCGAGTGCAGAATTCACGTTCCAGCGCACTTTCATAGAAGGGCCGGAAGCCAAGCCTTCTAAGCAGTTTTTGTGATGGGAACAAACCCCCTCGAATGGATCCACCGTTTTATCTTGATAAATCATGATATGGCCCATTTCAGGATGTTGAGCGCCATGAAGCAGTTTATTATTGATCATTGCGCCGCCGCCAATCCCCGTGCCTATGGTCAAATAAATAAAATCGCTTAACCCTTGCGCAGCGCCCCAGCGGTATTCTCCAATCGCAGCGCCGTTCACATCCGTATCGAATCCAATCGGTAAATTAAATTCTCTTTGAAAAGCGCCGACCATGTCAAAATTAGACCATTCGACTTTAGCCGTGGGTAAAATATAGCCATAAGTCTTTGAGGCTTTATTCAGATCCAAAGGCCCAAACACTGAGATGCCGATGGCTTTAATGTCGACTTTTTTCAAAACAGAACGGATATACTCAAAGATTTCGGGGATAGTTTCTTCGGGTTTGCCGGTTTTAATCACAGTGCGATCATGGAGATCATCAGGACCAGAACCATACGCACACACAAATTTTGTGCCGCCGCCTTCAATGCCAATGAATTGATGCATATAAAACCTCTACTTTGTTATAAGGATGTTGATATTCAGATTCTACTCAGTTCTACGAAGATTTGAATGGCGAGCTGTTGCCTTCTCCCCTTGTGGGAGAAGGTGCCCGATAGGGCGGATGAGGGGTAAACCAGAAAAACTCATCATTCAACTTATAGAACCTAAAATGTCAACCGCTCCTATTATCACTGTTTATGAACCTTATTGACAAGTTTTGCTCGCCATCCTTCCTCACTTATCTTAAACTCCAAATAAAAAGCCCACTTCCACGCGAGACAACCTATGCCGATTTATGAATATCAATGCCTGAATTGTGGCAAAATGACTGAAATTTTACAAGGTATGAATGATCCAGCGCCCACCGAGTGCCAATATTGTGGTCAACCGGCCTTGACCCGCAAAATTTCAGCCGCAGGGTTTCAATTAAAGGGTGCCGGCTGGTACGTGACAGATTATAAAAAACCGGCTGCTGACGCCAGTTCTAACCCAGCAACAGAAACCAAAACAGAGACCAAACCTACCACAGAGACGCCAACAGAAACTAAAACGTCTGACACTGGATCTTCCGATAGCTGAAGGAGCCTTCTATGCCAGCTTACCCACTCGATGATTCGACAACTGAGCTTCTGCGTGAAGCCGTGCGGAATTTTGCCCAAACTGAAATTGCGCCGCGCGCCGCCGAAATCGATCACAACAATGAATTTCCCCGAGACTTATGGCCAAAATTAGGGGCTTTAGGCTTTTTGGGCATCACCGTCAGTAGTGACTATGGCGGGTCTGACATGGGGTATTTACAGCATGTCATTGTGATGGAAGAGATCAGTCGCGCATCAGGGTCTGTCGGCCTCAGTTATGGTGCGCACTCTAATCTGTGTATGAACCAAATTGCGCGATTTGGCACGGAACAACAAAAACAGCGTTATCTACCCAAATTGGCCAGTGGCGAACATGTGGGCGCTTTGGCGATGAGTGAAGCCAATTCCGGTTCAGACGTGATGAGTATGCAGTTATCCGCTGAAAAAACCCACGCAGGTTACCGTTTAAATGGCACTAAAATGTGGATCACTAATGGCCCTGATGCCGATACCGTAGTGGTCTATGCCAAAGTGCGCCAGGATCAGGTAGCAGGCAAAAATCATCCCCTGACGGCCTTTATTATAGAAAAAGGGACGCCGGGATTCTATACTGCGCAAAAACTCGATAAATTAGGCATGCGCGGTTCTAATACCTGTGAATTGGTCTTTGAAAATTGCGAAATCCCCGCCGAAAACCTGTTATTTGAAGAAAATAAAGGGGTGAAGGTTTTGATGAGCGGCTTGGATTATGAGCGCGTCATTTTGGCGGCAGGCCCTTTAGGATTAATGCAGGCCAGTCTCGATGTGGTGTTGCCCTATATTTGTGAGCGCAAACAATTTGGTAAATCCATCGGCGAATTTGAACTCATTCAAGGTAAAGTAGCGGATATGTATGCCGATTTAAGCGCGTGTCGCGCCTATTTGTATCATGTCGCTGCGCAATGTGATCAAGGCAAAGTCAGTCGCAAAGATGCGGCGGCGGTGATTTTATACTGCTCAGAGGCTGCGACGCGTTCTGCCCTCCAAGCCATTCAATGTTTAGGCGGTAATGGCTATATCAATGAATACCCCGCCGGTCGGTTATTAAGAGACGCCAAACTTTACGAAATTGGCGCAGGGACCAATGAAATCCGCCGTATGCTGATTGGGCGGGAACTGTTTGAGGCCGCTAAGCATGCTTAAAGATCCTATTGTCATCGTCAGCGCGGTGCGCACCCCCATCGGCAGTTTTCAGGGTCAATTTAAAACGTTGACGGCGGTGGAATTGGGCGCAGCGGCCATTCAAGGTGCCTTGCAACGGAGCAAGGTGTCTCCCGAGCACATCAATGAAGTGTTAATGGGTTGTGTATTGTCCGCAGGATTAGGACAAGCGCCGGCACGGCAGGCCGCTTTACAGGCAGGATTACCGCCAGCCACGCCGTGCACCACCGTGAATAAAATGTGTGGTTCTGGCATGAAAACGGTGATGCTGGCGTATGATAGTTTAATCGCACGTCCTGATCAGATGCTCATCGCGGGGGGCATGGAAAGCATGACCCAAGCACCGTATTTGTTACCTAAGGCGCGAGCCGGCTATCGCATGGGGCATCAAACTGTCATCGACCATATGCTGTATGATGGGCTAGAAGATGCCTATCAAAAAGGCAGTAGTATGGGATTATTTGCCGAGGAATGTGCGACCGAGTATGGGTTTACCCGTGAAATGCAAGATGCGTATGCCATTACCTCAATTAAAAGAGCGCAGGCTGCTGACTTCACCCAGGAAATCGTGCCAGTCTTGCAAATCACCCAAGATGAAGGGCCGACCAAAGCACAACTCGAAAAAATCCCCTTGTTAAAACCCGCCTTTAAAGCGGGCGGGACGGTGACGGCAGCGAATGCTTCCTCTATTTCTGACGGGGCAGCGGCGCTGATGTTGACCCGATTATCGATTGCCGAACAGCATGGCTTGCAACCCTTAGCCGTGATCAAAGCGCACAGCAGTTATGCTGCAGCGCCCGCAGCTTTTCCCACCGCACCGATCAGCGCGATTCGCCAGGTGTTGGCGCAAGTGGCATGGTCGGTGGCGGATGTCGATTTATTTGAGATTAACGAAGCCTTTGCGGTGGTGCCTATGGCAGCGATGCAAACCCTGCAGTTGCCTGCTGACAAAGTGAATATTCACGGTGGTGCTTGTGTCCTTGGCCATCCCATCGGCGCTTCAGGCGCCAGAATTTTAGTGACGTTAGTTCATGCCTTACACCAAAACCAGTTGCAACGCGGTATTGCCGCGCTTTGCATCGGTGGAGGGGAGGCGACCGCCGTTGCACTGGAAAGATATCCGCTATGAATCCACTGACTACCGCGATTAATCCTCAAAGCTCATTATTTCAGCAGAATTTTCAGGCGATGCAGCAATGCGCAGCGGATTTACGGTCTAAAGTGGCTGAAACTGCAGCCGGTGGACCTGAAAAAGCGCGGCAACGCCATCTACAACAAGGTAAATTGTTAGTCAGGCAGCGCATTGATTATTTATTAGATCCGGGTTCTCCTTGGCTGGAATTATCTCAACTGGCTGGCTACGAATTATACGATGAGCCCGTTCCTGCTGGCGGCGTGGTGGCAGGCATTGGTCAGGTGATGGGGAAAGAATGCATGATCATCGCCAATGACGCCACGGTAAAAGGTGGCACGTATTATCCCATCACGGTCAAAAAACATTTACGCGCCCAAGAAATTGCCGCGGAAAATCATTTACCCTGTATTTATCTGGTCGACTCAGGCGGGGCTTTTTTGCCTAAGCAAGATGAAGTTTTCCCCGATAAAGAACATTTTGGGCGGATTTTTTACAATCAAGCCAATATGTCAGCGCAAGGCATCGCGCAAATTGCGGTGGTCATGGGTTCTTGTACCGCAGGGGGTGCGTATGTGCCAGCGATGGCCGATATCGCCATCATGGTGAAAAACCAAGCCACGCTGTTTTTAGGCGGCCCACCGTTAGTGAAAGCGGCCACCGGAGAAGTGGTCTCCGCTGAAGAGTTAGGGGGTGCTGACGTACACTGTCGCATTTCTGGCGTGGCGGATTATTATGCACAAGATGATTATCAAGCGCTGCAACAAGCCAGAACCGCAGTGGCACAACTCAATCGCATCAAACCGCATCCTTTGGCACTGCAACCCGTGCAAGAACCCCTCTATGCCGCAGAAGAACTATACGGGATAGTCAACGCCGATGCCCGCCAGCCTTATGACGTGCATGAGATCATCGCCCGTATTGTCGATGGTTCGCGGTTTGATGCTTTCAAGGCCTTATACGGTACGACTTTAGTTTGTGGATTTGCGCATATCTACGGGTATCCAGTCGGCATTATCGCCAATAATGGGATTTTATTTTCGGAATCCGCGCTAAAAGGGACACACTTTGTCCAATTGTGCACAGCTCGCCAAATTCCGATCGTGTTTTTACAGAATATCACCGGATTTATGGTGGGTAAAAAATATGAAACACGAGGGATCGCCAAGGATGGGGCTAAATTGGTTACGGCGGTGGCCTGCAGCCCTGTGCCCAAATTTACCGTCATGATTGGCGGAAGCTTTGGGGCAGGCAACTATGCCATGTGCGGCCGAGCTTACAGTCCGCGGTTTTTATGGATGTGGCCCAATGCGAGAATCTCCGTGATGGGCGGAGAACAGGCGGCCAATGTATTAGCGCAGGTCAATCAAGAAAAACGCGCCCGCGCTGCGGAAGGGGCAGACGATGAGGCGGATCGAATTTTTAAAGAGCGCATTCGCGCCCAATACGAAACCCAAGGCCATCCCTATTACGCCAGCGCACGGTTGTGGGATGATGGAATTATTGACCCGGTTGATACCCGTAGAGTGTTAGGATTAGGGATTTCTGCCAGCTTGAATGCCCCACTGCGACAGGGGAAGTGGGGTATTTTTAGGATGTAAAGCAGCGGGCAAGCTGCCCGCGCTCCCAAGTTTTGCGGCATGATTGCAAAGTGCTAAATCGTAGTTTTTGCCTTGTTCATGAATGTTTTTAGATGAGAAGAAGTCTAACGTTAAGGAAACGCTTGAAGTTTGATGTGGGGCCTTCTCCCCTCCGTGGGAGAAGGTGCCCGATAGGGCGGATGAGGGGGAACTGGGAGCGCGGGCTGCTAGCCCGCTAACAAAATGAGAATACTATGCAAAACCAAAACCTAAAACTGATCGCCATCGGTGGTCTAGGCAACATGCTCGGCCCTTCCTCCAAACATCTCCACCAAGTGTTTGTCCGTGTGTTGGATCGAGGTGCAACAAGCCCGCGAAAAGATCAACTCCGTGCACAATGGCGCGTCCATGGTGCAGAACTGGTCGCAGACTTACCTCAATTAGTCGGAGACGGCCAATTTGATGGCGTCGTCATCTGCGCCGGTAAAAATGGCGACGATTATCCCATCCTAAAGCAACTTATCCCCTTATTGAAAGCGCAAAACCCGTCTCAACCCTATTTTATCCTCCATCTTTCCACCCTAAGCTGCGAATTTGTTCAATCAGCCCATGCCTTCTGCGCAAAATCTGCCGTCCACTACGCCAATTATCCCTTAACCGGAGGGGCTAAAGGCGCAGAAGAAGCCACCATGCTGATTCTGGCCAGCGGCGACCAAGCCTTATACCAGCGTGTATTGCCTACTTTACAAACCATCGGCAAACCCAAATATTTTGGCGCAGAAGTCGACCGCGCCGCTGCGGTAAAATTAATCGGCCATGTGTTGGTATTTTCGGGATTATATGGTCAATCGTTGGCCATTAATCTGCAGAAGAAAGTTTTCAATCTGCCGCAGTTAGGCGAAGCACAATTAGACTTTTTTGATTTTTTAAATACAGGATCAGGAGGCTCTAAACAGTGGGAGTTTCCGATGCGCTATGCGCTAGCCCATCAAGATTGGCAACACGGATTTTTATTGCATCACGCACTGATCGATGTGTTCTATACTGCTGATTTGTTGCGCAGTCAGAATCTTCCACGGACTTTGCTACTGCCATTTTTTGAGGTCGCACTCTTGATGATCTATGCGATTTTGCAGGATCCCCACAAAGTCTTGGCAACGCAAGTCATAGCAGATGTCATCGCGCGCGTGTCTTCGGAAGATGTAGAGGCCTTTATGCAAAAGCATTTAACATTAGATATTGCGCAATGCTTTCAAAATTGCATTCAGCTATTGCCCGATCACTTGCGAAAAGCGTTGGGTTTAGTTTTGAGATTTGGGGATTAAACGAGTCTCTTCAATCGTGGACGCTTTCTCAGGAGCAACAACCGCTGTCTGATTAAAATAGCCTCTTAGACTAATGCTGGTTCCAACTTCCCCGCCAACGACAGTCGCAACTGTCTCGCGCAATACGCGTTGAGCAAAGGATTTTCGCAGTTTGCGAACATCTTCAAGCACTTTAGGTTCTTTTTCGCCGTCCTTTACTGGAATGCTAAGTGGAGGTGTTTTGCTAGCAGAATATACGCGGTTAACGAGTTCAAAAACTTTGCCAGAAACGACGGTTAAAGCCCAGCCAAGAAAAACCAATGCGACAATTGAGGAATCTTGAGCTTTGTCTAATCCTAATTTCGAAACAGCTTCCAAAAAAAGCGGTTCTCGCATCCCGGTTTCATAAAGACAGACAATTGCAATAAAACCACCGGCGCCAACCATTTCACCGATTAAATGTAGCTGATAGGCTTGTAATTGACGCTTTAACCCAAGTTGAATTTCATTTTGAACGCCCATTCCACCTTCGGGAAGAGTGCTCTGAATTTTTTTAGCTTTTTTCGCAGCATTGTAATAATTCCACGTATTGGCCAGAGGAATAAAGCTCAAAGCCGAAGTCCATAGCCGTGGATGCTTTTTAGGCTGAGGGGCATTTTGTTGTGAGACAGTTTGGGCTTCTATGGGTTGGGTGCTCATGGCTCTATACTCTTATCGACTTAATGCTACTATTATAAACAAAAATACTTAAGACTACATTATCAGCTACTCGACGTCCCGCCCTGAGTTTTTACCCGCCTTTCATCCCAGGTTTTTTAGCCTCACTGCTCTCCGGCTGTTTCGACTGCGCCCAACTAATCGCAGGTGTGCCGGGCTCTTTGGCCTGAGTGCCAGCCGTAGGCGCTGGTGCGGGTTTGTCTTTAGCCTGACTATCAGCAGCTAATGCAGGTGTTTGAGGGGTTGTCTTATCGGCGACAGGTTGAGTGGCTGTTTTGGCAGAGGCTTCTGGCTCCGGTTGTGGTTTTTTGCCGCTGTCATAGACGTCATATCCTAACCCGGCCTTATCGCAAAGGCTCTTTAAATTCGCTTTTCTGGCTTCAGAAAAATGGCTGGGGACTGAAACGCCAGGCCATCCTGATTGTTGAGCCAGCTCTACCGCGGCTCGGTCGGAGTCCGCTGAGCCAGAAGTAATACTTTGTTTTCCACCCTGATGGACGTTTAAAGTGGCCTTGGTTTTCTGACCATTTTCTTCTCGGGTATATTCGTAGCGTTTTTCTGCTGTAGAAGCATCCGCAAGCGCTGTTTGATTAGCGGGGACCAATGCGGTTGAGTTGGTCGGCTGTTGAGAGGCCCAACTGGGTCGTCCAGAAATATCCGTTAAAGTCCGTTTAACACCATCTTTTGCTTCTAATTTGGCGAGATTTTGCTTTGTCGCTTCGAAATTAAAAACACGTTGAGATGCTTCTGCCGTCTGTGTGGGTGAGGAGGGTTGTGGATTAGGAGGCGTGACATTGGGTGCGCTGGCGCTTGATGTGTCAGCTCTTTGTTGATGTTCCTCTGCCTTTGATCTCCTGAGGTTGTCATATGCTCTGCGTCTTTCTGCATCCAGCAGAACTTCTTGCGCCTCTGCGAGATCCTTAAACACCCGTTCGGCATCTGGGTCTTTATTTTTATCGGGATGCCATTGAAGAGCCTTTTTTCTGAATGCCTTGTTGATCTCTGCATTATTGGCATCTTCCGCGACACCTAAAACAGCATAGTGATCTACCTTTTCATATTTTTGGGGGGTTGCATATGCCATAGGGGTTCGCCTTTAATGAATAAATTATGTTATTTTACTCCAAATAGCTTAAGCCTACATTAAGAGCTGCTGATTTTTTAATGCTTTTAGGATGCTTCCAAAGCCCGGAAGCGTGTTATGTTGACTTTAATCATTAAGCTTTTTTGAATTTTTAAGCGGGCTAGCAGCCCGCACTCCCAAATCTTGCGCCCTTCAGGGTGAAAGCCAATGGGATAAGTTTCTGCATCCTTAAGCTTGGTAGTTTGAATGAAAGAACGCCAAACTGACGATAGCTTTAACTCAAATGAGGCTCGAGTCTGGGAGCGCGGGCAGCTTGCCCGCTGCTTTTTTTACACTTTAATTCGACCCACGCGATGTTTCCCCACCTGATAAACATGTTCCGCCCCCGCTTTAACCACCCGCTTAGGATCCGACACCCGCTCCTGATCAATTTTAACTGCCCCCTGCTGAATTAATCGAATGGCTTCCGACGTGCTATTCACCAAATTCGCTTGTTTCAAAATTTGAGGAATGGGCAACTCTCCCGTGCTATGTAATTCTAGCAAGGGCAAATCTTGCGGCAGTTCTTTCCGTTGAAACCGCGCAATAAAATTCTCTAACGCTTGAGTAGCAGCCGCTTGATCATGGAATCGCGCTACGATCTCTTGCGCCAATTCAATCTTCACATCACGGGGATTTTTGCCTGCTTGTATAGCCGCTTGCAAGGCGACAATCTCCGCCATCGGTCTAAAACTCAGCAACTCAAAATAACGCCACATTAACACATCCGAAATCGACATCAGCTTCCCAAACATCACATCAGGTGCCTCATCAATCCCGATATAATTCCCCAGCGATTTAGACATTTTGTTGACACCATCCAACCCTTCCAAAATCGGCATGGTCAGAATCACTTGCGGAGCGTAGCCAAAATGTTTTTGCAATTCTCGACCCATCAATAAATTAAATTTCTGATCGGTACCCCCCAACTCTACATCAGCCCGCATGGCAACAGAGTCATACCCTTGTAATAGGGGATAAAGAAACTCGTGAATAGCAATAGGTTGGCGGGCGGTAAAGCGTTTGTGGAAGTCATCGCGCTCTAACATACGCGCCACGGTATGGGTGGCAGCGAGTTGAATTAAATCCGCCGCAGATTTTTCTTTCATCCAGCTAGAGTTGAATAAAATTTGGGTTTTTTCAGGGATGAGAATTTTATGCACCTGTTTGGCGTAGGTTTTGGCGTTTTCGGCAATCACTTCGGGGGTTAAAGGCTTGCGGGTTTCATCTTTGCCGGTCGGGTCGCCAATTTGTCCGGTAAAATCGCCGATTAAAAATAGCACCTCATGACCCAAATCCTGAAATTGTCGTAATTTATGGATGACGACGGTATGGCCTAAGTGTAAATCCGGCGCAGTGGGGTCCATCCCCAATTTTACGCGTAGGGGTTTTTGGGTTTTGAGTTTTTCAATCAGTTCGGCTTCAATCAACAGCTCGGCAGTGCCGCGTTTGATTAAGGCAAGAGCATCTTCCAAGGCTTTTCTCCAAAGCGTTAAAGAGGGCATTATAGGCAAAAACTTGCTCTATTTATACCCCTCACGCTAAAATAACCCATGATCATTTTCCGCTACTTAGGCAAAGAAGTTTACGGCACCTTGCTCGCCAGCACATTTATTCTGCTCGTCGTTCTCATCAGCAACCAATTCGTCCATTATTTAACGCAAGCCGCTTCGGGGGTGATTCCTATCCGTAGCGTCATGCAAATTATGTCGATCCAAATTCCCTTGCTATCGGGCATTTTATTGCCCTTAGGCTTATATTTGGGGATTTTAATGGCGTATGGGCGGCTCTATGTCGACCGCGAAATGACGGTATTATGGGCTTGTGGGTTTGGCAAAGGGCAATTGCTGCAATACACGGTGATGTTCTCAGTGCTTGTTGCTGTTGTCGTGGCTTTATTAATGTTGTGGATACAGCCCACCGTCGAAAGCTACAAGCGCCATATTTTATTGCAAGCTGCGACGGCTTCTCCCTTGGAAAAAGTCTTTCCGGGCCAATTTACCGAATTAGGCGATTCCAAACTCACTTTTTACGTCGAAAACTTATCGCGCGACCATCAGCGCTTAGAACATATTTTCGCTGCCCAGCCCCAAAAAAATCCCAAATCCGCCTTACCGGCTTGGAATATCGTGGTCGCTGAGCAAGGCCATCAAGCCGTAGACCCTGTGAGTGGCGATCGATTTTTAGTCCTCAAAGATGGCTATCGTTATACCCAAACGCCGGGTCAATTGGATTTTCAAGTGGTGAAATATCAAACCTATGGCATTCGAATTGAGCCGAATGTGTTGCCTGCCGATAAGCGTGTAGAAGCCATTCCAACTTCAGTCTTGTGGCCCGCAAGACATCAAAGTCTAGAATATGCAGCAGAAATGCAATGGCGAATGAGTTTGCCGTTGATGGCGTTAATCTTAGCGTTGATAGCGGTTCCTTTGAGTAAGGTTGATCCGCGTCAAGGGCGTTTCGCGCAACTGTTGCCGGCGTTATTGCTCTACACGGTGTATTTAAATCTGTTATTTGTGGCAAAAGTTTGGGTGACAAAGGGCAAAATCCCCGCCAGTATTGGCTTGTGGGGCGTACACGGTGTGATGTTGATCGTTGCGTTGGGATTATTATTACGGTTTATGGGATGGAAAGCAGTGTGGAAAAGCGATGCGAATTTTAAAAAAGTACATTAGTCAGGCGGTGATCAGTACCACCATCATGGTGATGTTGGTGATTGTCGCCTTGCAAATTTTTATTACCTTTTTAGGAGAACTGCATTCGATTGGCTGGGGCCATTACGGCGTCAAGCAAGCCTTCGTCTACATGCTGTTATCCCTGCCGCAATCGGTTTATCCGTTATTTCCCGCTGGCGCTTTGATTGGGTGTTTAATTGGTTTAGGCAGGCTGGCTTCCCAAAGCGAATTGGTGGTGATGCGGGCTGCGGGGGTTTCTAAGTTACAGATTACTTTGGCCGTTGGACGCGCTGCCGTTATCATGCTGATCTTTATGACATTATTGGGAGAATGGCTTGCGCCACATTTGCAAGATTACGCAGAGCAATATCGCTACAAAGCGCGAATGCATAGCGTCAATGTATTTCGGCGCGGGTTTTGGCTCAAGCAAGATGAGAATTATATTTATATCAATCGCGCGTTATCCTCTGGCGAACTCAATGGCGTGATGCGTTATCAATTTCATCAGGGCCAACTGCAGACGATCAGTCAAGCGCAGCATGGCAGCTATAAAGATGGGCAGTGGGTGCTGCGCAATGTCTATCAAGTGACATTACAGCCCGATCAAGTGATGGGCCAAACGTTGCCAACCCAAATTTTACCATTGGCGCTTAACCCGCGCAGCTTAGCCAATGCCAATGTCGATCCCAATCAAACGACTTTAGTGGGGTTGTATCACTATATTCAGTATTTGCGTTCCACCAGCTTGTCGACAGTGAGCGCAGAATTTAATTTCTTTAAACGCCTATTGCAGCCGGTGATTACGTTGGTGATGATTGGATTTGCCGCGCCTTTTATCATGGGGCCATTGCGCAGTATGACCATGGGTTTGCGCATTGTGATTGGGGTGGCGATCGGATTTGGTTTTTTTACGCTGAATGAGTTTTTAGGTCCCTTTAGTTTAGTGTATAATGTCCCCCCGTGGGTAGCCGCGGGGTTTCCCATGTTATTATTCGTAGGCGCTGGTGTTTTGATGTTTCGGCGCAAGACCTAGTTTTATTCCTGGATTAGAGTAGACACTACTTCGGCCCTTAGAGGCCGTGGTGTCGCCGGTTGGGACGCCGTAAATATGTCCCTTTAGGCTCACACGGATCTATTTACAATTCTACTATGCCTTGCATAAAACTTTGATTTTCTGTGCTTCGCTGCTCATTTACTAACCAATGTAAACTGCGCTGCGATGCTCGCAAATCAAAGTTTTCTGCGGCGGCCTAGCGAATTGTAAACAGATCCTAATGAACATTCTTGTTCATGGATGCCCAACCTTGCGACACCACGGCCTCTAAGGGCCTCGTGCCAACTCTAACTGGATGCTGAATAGATACTTTTTTCCTTCATACTTACAAGAGGCCCATTACATGTCAGAGGCGTTAATTCATAAAACATTGGAAACCTTACAAACGCATAACGTGAAATTTGTTGATCTGCGTTTTACCGACACCCGCGGCAAAGAACAACACGTCTCAGTTCCCGTTGAAGTGGCAGATGCCGACTTTTTCGCGGAAGGAAAAATGTTTGATGGCTCTTCCATTGCCGGTTGGAAAAATATTGCCAACTCTGACATGATTCTGCGCCCCGACCTCAATGCCATACCCTTTGTGGATCCCTTCTTTGAAGAAGCCACCCTCGTCGTGCGATGCGATATTGTCGAACCTCACGACATGAGCTATTACGATCGGGATCCGCGCAACATCGCCCGCCGTGCTGAAGAATACTTAAAATCCACTGGGATTGCTGACACCTGCTATTTAGGCCCCGAACCCGAATTTTTTATTTTTGATAATGTGCAGTGGAAAGTCGATATGGAGCAGGCGTTCTTTAAATTAGATTCGCATGAAGCCGCTTGGAACTCTGGTACGCATTATGATCACGGCAATATCGGCCATCGTCCACGCGTCAAAGGCGGATACTTCCCCGTTCCACCCGTAGATTCCTCGCAAGATATTCGCTCCGCCATTTCCTTAACGCTGCAAGATTTAGGCTTCAAAGTCGAAACCCATCACCATGAAGTTGCCACCGGTAATCAAAATGAAATCAACTTCCGGTTTAGCTCATTACTGGCCAAAGCGGATGAAATGCAAGTGTTTAAATACGTCGTGCATAACGTCGCCCACACTTATGGGAAGACCGCCACTTTTATGCCCAAACCCATCGCCGGTGACAATGGCAGCGGCATGCACTGCAACCAATCTTTGGCGAAAGACGGCAAAAATCTCTTCTATGGCGATCAATATGCCGGCCTCTCTGAAATGGCGTTATTCTATATTGGCGGTATCATCAAACATGCCCGCGCCCTAAACGCCTTCACCAACCCCACCACTAACAGCTACAAACGCTTAGTGCCAGGCTTCGAAGCGCCGGTTTTATTGGCTTACTCCGCCCACAACCGCTCCGCCTCCATTCGTATCCCCTATGTCCACAACCCCAAAGCCCGCCGCATCGAAGTACGCTTCCCCGATCCCTTAGCCAACCCCTACTTAGCCTTTGCTGCGATGTTAATGGCAGGGTTAGATGGGATTAAGAATCGTATCCATCCGGGTGAACATACCGATAAAGATTTATACCATTTGGAAGGTGAAGAACTCGATAAAGTCCCAACTGTGTGCTGCTCTTTAGAGCAAGCTTTAGAAGCCTTAAAAGCCGACCAAGCCTTTTTATTGGAAGGGGGTGTATTCAGTGAGGATATGTTGAAAGCCTATATTGGCCTGAAAATGGAAGAAGTCACCCAAATGCGGATGGCGCCACATCCTTTGGAGTTTGATTTGTATTACAGTGGCTAGAGGAAAAGAAGCGGGCAAGTTACCCAAGACAGAAGTGGCGAGCTGTTTCCTTCTCCCCTCCGTGGGAGAAGGTGCCCGAATAGGGCGGATGAGGGGGGGAAAGTTTTTCAAATAACAAAAAAACAAGGTTGAAAGCTGTTTGATTAACCCCCCTCATCCGCCTATCGGCACCTTCTCCCACGGAGGGGAGAAGGCCCCACATCCAACTTCAAGCGTTTCTCAAACCCAGGCTTCAAGTCTTTCAAACTTTTAAGTAGTCTTGCCAATAAAGCAATAAAGTGTTAAAATTCAATAAGATACTGATTTATCGAGAAGTTTGTTTTACTTTTGATCTAGGAATATGATATGTCAACAGAAGCTGAACGTCGCATTTTAGTTGAGCAGGTGCTAGCCGACCAGCGCATGGAAGGTTTATACCCAACCCAATTTTGCCTTGATTTACTAGAGTCTTACATTGAAGGTAAGCTCAGCTCAGAAATATTAATTCAAAAACTCAATGAGCATTATAAAGATAAAGATGTTAAACCCAAAGTGGCGTGATCCTTATTTATGGTCTGAGGTTGATGTTCTAAAAAATAAATTTGGTATTAAAAATCAAAAAGAACTTAATGCAATTGAATCCAATTATACCTCCATTCGTGCACTCGAATTACGGGAAAAGCCCATTAAGGGTTTTTATGATTTGCATCATCTGCGCGAAATACATCAATATTTATTTCAAGATGTCTATTTTTTCGCCGGAGAGATCAGAGCGGTTGATGTTAGCAAAGCCTCTACTAAATTTGCAGCAGTCCAAGATATTAGGCGTCTCTCCAATTGGCTCTTTAATCAACTTCAAAACGAAAAATGCCTTAAAAAATTAGATGCTGACAAGTTCTCAGAAAGAGCTGCTTTGTATCTGAATGCCATTAACGCCATTCATCCATTCAGAGAAGGTAATGGTCGTACTCAACGTCTTTTCATCGAGGATCTTAGTAAAAAAGCCGGCCATCCATTGAATTTGCGCGGTATTGATAAAGAAATGATGATACAAGCCTCCTTGCAAGGGGGCGGCAAAGACTTAGATAGCATTGTAGCGTTCGATATTGAACTTCCTACTCTTTTTATGACGATATTGCGGAATGGAATGAGTGCTTATGCCGATTCGATTAAGCGCCTGGCGCCTCAGTGTTGAGGTGTCAAGCTAGAAGTCTCACTACCCCCCGGGTCCGGGGTTTGGCTGTGGTTGGTTTTGATTCATGAAATTAGGGGGACGCTGTCGTTGCGGCGGGCGTTGGTTAGGATCGGGTTGAGGCTGAGGTTTGGGCTTGTCGGCAAACAGCTTCTCGAGGATGAACCCCAACACAACAACACCTATAGCGATCCCCAGGATAGGCACGCCATGAAATTGCGTGATGGCGCCAGGGTCAATTGCCTCCTTCAATCCATCCATACTGGGATGAATTGAAGGCGCATTGCCGCTAATTTGCGGGTTAAGGTATCCCGCGATAGCATTGAAAGCCATGCAGAGGCCAAGAGTGCCAAGTCCCCAGCGCATAGCTTTTTTGCCAGTGGTGTCTTTTTCGGTATCTTCTTCAGCCATACGGCATGTCCTCAATGTCTAGATAACAGGCTAGATTCTTAACATTTTACTTATCTGCTAAGGCCACGAGCTGTCTCTTCATTTCTGTAGGATCCAACTTCGTCTTTTAATCCCTTCGCTATAAGGCCAACAGCGCCTATAACGAGTGCGGCAATGGCTATGGGAGGCATTGCTAACCCTGCGGTCAAGAGAATACAGGTAGCGGCCACTGCAAGCTTAGCTTCGCCCTTCCATTCTTTGTTCGAGGCTTTTTCTCTAAGATCATCAGCTTTCTCTTGGTCTCTGAGCGCTTTAGTCTCTTCTGCATTACCAATTGCCAGTAAGCTTCTTTCCGATTCTCTAATGGTTCTGTTCAAAGCTTTTATTCCAGCCTCTAAATTTTTAACGGCTTCCCTATTTTTTTCGAGGTCTTTTGCTTCAGTTGCTGGATCTCCAAGAGCTTCATGGGCTTTCGTTAGCTTTTCTTCAAGTTTAGCAAGATCTGTATAAAGCTTGTCAATACGAGCTTGTTTTGTACCTTTAAGTTTCTCTTCAGCCATTTCAATTTCCTCAAAATAAAATTTAGTGAGCCCCTGGGTTGTAGGGTATAGGGGATGTATTACTAGTTTATAGATTAACCCATAAAACTTAACTTAATATTAACAACCTCAACTTTTTTTTGTTATTTTTACCTTTTGCTTTGGAACTGTTAAACTTAGCCATCTATTGATTATCCAGGAGGCTGTTATGAAGCTGTACTATGCCAAAGGGGCGTGTTCCCTTGCCGTGCGGATTATTATAAACGAATTGGGGCTAAATTGCGACTATGAGGCGGTGAGCTTAGCCAATAAGACCACGGCCAGTGGGGTGGATTTCAATACGATTAACCCTAAAGGCGGGGTGGTGCCGGTGTTGCAGCTGGATAATGGCGAGATTTTGACCGAAAATGCGGCGATTCATCAGTATTTGGCGGATAACTTTGGGGGTGAGGCGGTGTTGCCGCCGATTGGGGATTTCCAGCGTTATCGCGTGTTGGAGTGGCTGAGCTTTGTCAGTAGCGATGTTCATAAGCGTTACGGGGTGTTGTTTAATGCCCAAATTCCTGATGCGTTAAAGCAGCAGATCTTTATTCCTGCCTTGAAGAAGTTGTTGGCCTTTTTGGATCAGCATTTGGCAAAATCCACTTATTTGACAGGTGATACTTTTACCATCCCCGATGCCTATTTATTTGTGGTGTTGACTTGGAATGCCCGCGCTGGGGTCAATTCGCAAGAGTTCCCCGCCTTGGAGCGTTACAGCAACTTTTTAAAACAGCGCCCCAGCATTGTGGCGGCGTTACAAGCGGAGGCGAGTTAAACGCCCATGCGCCTGGATAGCATTAAATTAGTCGGATTTAAATCCTTTGTCGATGCCACCAACGTTCAGTTGCGTAGCAATCTCACCGCCATTGTCGGGCCGAATGGTTGCGGCAAATCCAATATTGTGGACGCGATCCGCTGGGTGATTGGTGAAAGTTCAGCCAAACAGCTGCGTGGCGAATTGCTCACCGATGTGATTTTCAGCGGGACCAACCAACGCAAGCCGGTCAGTCAGGCCGCCATTGAGTTGATGTTCGATAATACAGTGGGTGAAACTTTGGGTGGTGCTTATGCCCAATACAGCCAAATCGCGATTCGTCGTGAAATCGATCGAGAAGGGCATTCGCAATTTTATTTAAATGGGACACGCTGTCGGCGCCGTGATATTACCGATGTGTTTTTGGGTACGGGGTTAGGCCCGAATAGTTACGCGATTATCGAACAGGGCATTATTTCGCAACTGATTGAGGGTAAGCCCGAAGATATCCGCAGTTATTTGGAAGAAGCGGCGGGGATTTCGCGCTATCGAGAGCGCCGTCGAGAAACCGAAAACCGCATGCGCAGCACCCGCGAGAATTTAGAGCGCTTGAACGATATTCGGCTGGAAATGGAGAAGCAGCTGAATCATCTGAAACGTCAAGCCAATGCCGCTGAGAAATATAAAAACCTTAAGCAAGTCGAACAGGCGCTGCAAAATCAATTACACACGCTGCACTGCGAACGCTTAGTTCAACAACGCCAAGCGCAACAACAACAGCTGTCAGAACAATCCACGCAATTGGAGCTAGTGGTTGCGGCTCAAACCCAATTAGATCAAACGATCCAAGCACAACGCGCCCAGCAAGCTGACACTCAAACCCATCTCAATCAGATCCAAGAAACCTATTATCAAACAGAAGCCGAAATCGCTAAGACGCTGCAAAGCATTCAACATATTGACAGTCGAGAACAGCAGTTACAGGCCGATTTGCAGCGCGTGCAGCGTTCACTTCAGGAGATTGAACAACAATCTCGAGAAGACCAGGTTAAGCTCGCCCAATTAACGACTGAGTTAACGACATTAGAGCCGACAGTCCTCAGCGCGCAAACCGCGGCTACGACAGCAAGAGCACACTACCAAGCGGCCGAGCAAGACGATCAAGTGTGGCAAAAACAGTGGGAGCAATTTCAAACCCAAGCGGCGGCATTAGAAAAACAAGCGCATGTGGAGAAAAATCAGCTCCAGCATCTTCAGCAGCGCATCAGCCAATTGACGCAGAAAATCCAACAACTCAATACCCAATTGGCGCAGTGTCAGGATGATGTGAGCCTGCTGCCGGCTGAAATGACGCCCTTACAACAGTCTACGGCAGATCTAAAGCAGCAAATGGAAAACGTTCAGCTGTTACTCCAGGCGTCGAATCAGCAGTTGCAAGATCAGCGGACCACCAATGCCGCTCTTCAACACGAAAAAGATCAGGCCCAGCAAGCCTTGCAGCAGCTTCTGCGTCAACAATCTTCTCTAGAAGCTTTGCAACAGGCCGCCTTAAATAAAGGCAATGCCAGTGTGACCGACTGGTTAAAACAACAGCATTGGCAAGATAAACCGCGCTTACTAGAAAAATTAACCGTCGCATCAGGTTGGGAAACGGCAGTCGAAACGGTGTTGGCGCCTTATTTAGAAGCGGTTTGTACTGAGGATGCTGCCGATATTACTGTCGCAGCACAAAGTGGAATAGAAGGGCGTCTTGCCGTCTTTCAAGCACATGACTCTGCGCACCACTTCGCGGATCATCATTTAGCCAGCAAAGTTCAAAGCCCCGCAGGAATGGCCGATTTATTAGGCGGTATTTATGTCGCTGAGACCTTTGAAGTGGCTTTAGCGCAACTTTCACGCTTACAACCCGGTGAATCCGTTGTGACGCGAGAAGGGATTTGGCTCAGTCAGCATTGGGTTCGCATCAGCAAAATCCAGGATGAATCACGCGGTGTTTTAGTCCGTCAGCAAGAATTGCAGCAGATCCAAAAGCAAATTCGTCAACAACAAAAAGACTTACAAATGGCAGAAACTGCTTGGCAAGCGGGACAAACCGTTTTGCAAGAGATGGAACAACAGCGCGACCAATGGCAGCGTGATTATCGTGAATTGTCTCAGCAATACACCCAGCAGCAAACGCAATTAAGCACGCAACAAGCGCGTTTAGAACATTTGTCGCAGCGTATGCAATCACTGACCCTCGATATTCAAGAGCAAGAACAACAACGGCAAGAAGCACAGCAACAACTAGACCAACTGCAACACAGCCAGCAACACACTGCGCAACAGCTCACCGAGTTGACCGAACAGCGGCTACAGTTGAGTCAACGCCGTGAAGCCCAAAAAGCCCAATTGCAGACGTTGCGACAACAGGTTGAGGCGACCAAACAGCAGGTGGATGGCCATCAATTACAACTGACGCGCGCGCAAACCCAATGTGAGGCGTTACAACAACACCGCGATCGGAGTGCGAAACAAACGGAGCAATTTCAAGAACACCGCGGCCTATTAGAACAACAAGTGTTGGAAATCACGCAACCGTTGTCGGCATTACAAGCCACGCTGAACACCTTAAAAGAACAGAACCAAACCACTCAACAACGGTTGACCCAGTGTCAGCAAGAAAGTCGTGGGTTGGAGCAGGCATTGCGTGAACAAGAAAAGCAACGCAGTGAGTTTGAGCAAAACGCGTTAGCGTTGCGGGATGCCTTGGAAAAAATCCGCATCACTTTAAGCGCAATTGAGGTGGAATATTCGCATCATGCGGAGCTGATTAAACCTGCGGATGAATGTAGTCCAACGCCGGAAAACATTTTGGAAATTACCACGGTAGACGATTGCCAACAGCAGTTAGCGCAAACGCAGCACAGTATCCAACGCTTAGGCGCGATTAATTTGGCGGCGATCGAAGAATATTCTGAAGTCTTTGAGCGTAAATCGTATTTAGACAGCCAAGATCAAGATTTAACCGCGGCGTTAGCGACGCTGGAAGACGCCATTCGCAAAATCGATAAAGAATCGCGCCAAAGATTGCAAGAAACGTTTGATCGCGCCAATGCCAATTTTAAAGAATTATTTACGCGGATGTTTGGGGGCGGACAAGCCGCTTTAGAGTTGAGTGGTGAGGAAGTGCTGCAAGCGGGCGTGATGATTCGTGCGCAACCGCCCGGCAAACGCAATACCTTGTTGCATTTGTTGTCTGGCGGCGAAAAAGCCTTAACCGCCATTGCGCTGGTCTTCGCCTTATTCCAATTAAATCCTGCTCCTTTTTGCGTGTTAGATGAAGTGGATGCACCCTTGGATGAGGCCAATGTTGGGCGTTTTTGCCGACTGGTGCAAGCCATGTCAGAAAAGGTACAATTTATTTTTATCAGCCATAACAAAGTGGCCATGGAGATGGCTAAGCAGCTGGTGGGTGTCACCATGCATGAACCTGGTGTTTCGCGCTTAGTCACAGTCGATATTGATCAAGCGTTGGCTTTGGCCGAGGGAGAACCCGCATGAAATATATTTTGCTGTTCGTTTTTTTTGGATTGATTGCCTTAGCCATTTTACGGGCTTTGATCCATGAAGGCCGTCAACCCAAGAAAAAGACGCAACCACAGGAACCTTCGTTAGGATTAACCGAACCCTTAGTGGCAATGGCTCAAGATCCTGTCATCGAAACCTTGCCCGAAATCATTCAAGAACAACTTGAGGAAATGGTAGCGGAAGAAACCGCCGCTCCCACCCTACCGCGTCCTGAATTAATCGTCATTTATTTATTGGCGGAATCTGAACGACCTTATCGAGGTTATGAATTGTTGCAAGCGTTACTGACCACGGGTTTGCGATTCAGTAAGCGGGGAGTGTTCTATCGTTTTGAAGATATTACTGGCCGCGGCAATGTATTATTTAGCCTAATTTCAGGCGTGGAACCCGGCACGTTTGACTTACCGAAAATGGGCAGTTTTTCGACACCGGCGTTAACCTTATTTATGCAAGTGGCTACAGTGGAAAATCCGGCCAGAGCATTAGAAATTTTAGTGCAAACGGCTAAAGATTTAGTGGAATATCTGGGTGGCACAATTTGCGATGAGACTCGACAAGCCCTCACAGAAGAGAAAATAGAGCAGTGGCGTGAAATACTACAGGTTGAGCCGGTAGACGTTTAAGCTGCTAGTGGCTTTCACTTGGGAGCGCGGGCTGCTAGCCCGCTGCTTTTAGCTCATTTAAAAAGCAGCGGGCTAGCAGCCCGCGCTCCCAACAAAATGCCTTATCTTAACTCAGAGCAGAACATCACTCATGAGCCATTCTAAAGCCCGCAGTATGGCATTACGCCAACTCCTCAACGAGCATAATTATCGTTATTATGTGTTAGACGCCCCTACTATTTCCGATGCCGAATACGATCAATTATTCCGCGAACTACAACAATTGGAAGACGCTCACCCCGAATTACGCACGCCTGATTCTCCCACCCAACGCGTCGGTGTTACTCCCGTCAGCGGTTTTGAAACGGTTCAACATGAAGTTCCGATGTTATCCCTGGAAAATGCCTTTACGGATGAAGAACTTCACGCCTTCGACAAACGCATTCGGCAACGGTTGAAACGAGACACGTCCTTAGAATACGTGGCCGAGCCCAAACTCGATGGCATCGCGGTCAGTCTCCTCTACGAACATGGCCTATTTGTTCAAGGTGCAACTCGGGGAGATGGCTTCACCGGAGAAAATATTACCCAAAACTTGCGCACCATTCCCAGCATCCCTTTGCAATTGCGCGGAGAAGATTATCCAGATCGCTTGGAAGTGCGCGGCGAAGTGTTAATGCCACTTGCCGGATTCGAAGCTTATAACGAAATGGCCAGTCGTGCGGGAGAAAAACTGTTTGCCAATCCGCGAAATGCTGCTGCGGGCAGCTTGCGACAATTGGATCCCAAAATCACCGCGCGCCGTCCTTTACGATTTTATAGTTATGGAATCGGCCAAATGAATCACCCCGCCATGCCTCAGCAGCACTATGCGGTATTAATGCGGCTTAAAGATTGGGGGATTCCCGTCAATACGGAGATTCAAGTTTGTGAGGGAATTGACAACTGTTTAGCTTTTTATCGGCAGATGCAGGACAAACGCGAGCATTTACCGTATGAAATTGATGGAATCGTGTATAAAGTCAATGACCTGAATTTGCAACAACAGTTGGGATTTGTGTCGCGTGCGCCCCGTTTTGCCATTGCACATAAATTTCCAGCGCGCGAAGCGACCACACAAGTTGAAGCGGTAGAATTTCAAGTGAGCAGAACAGGCGCACTCACGCCGGTCGCGCGTTTAAAACCGGTGAGTGTCGGCGGCGTTACCGTCAGTAATGCTGGATTGCATAATTGTGATGAATTATGGCGCAAAGATGTGCGAGCGGGGGATTGGGTGATCGTACGGCGTGCTGGCGACGTGATCCCCGATGTGGTCTCGGTTATCTTAGAAAAACGCCCCGCGAATACACACCCGGTGCAAGTGCCGCCAGTATGTCCTGTGTGTGGCGCGGAAGTGATTAAACCAGAAGGCGAACTGGTGCCGCGTTGTACCGGTGGATTATTCTGCCGCGCGCAACTTAAAGAAACGATCAAGCATTTTGCGCAGCGTCGAGCGTTAGACATTGACGGATTAGGCGATAAAATCATCGAGCAATTCATTGAACTACGTCTCATCAATGACATCACTGATGTGTTTCATCTCACCGAAGCTCAATTATTACCCCTAGAGCGAATGGGTGAAAAATCGGTAGCTAATTTATTGATGGCGATTGAAAAAAGTAAATCAACCACCTTAACACGCTTCATTTACGCACTAGGAATACCTGAAGTCGGAGAAGCCACCGCGCTCAGTGTGGTGCGACATTTTGGCAACTTAGAAGCGATCATGGCTGCTGATGAACTGAGCTTGCAACAAGTTCCTGATATTGGCCCCATCGTTGCAGCGAATATTGCCGGGTTTTTTCGACAAGCAGCCAATCGAAAACGCATCGAAACTTTACAGCGATTAGGGATTCATTGGTCAGAAGAAACGGTTGTTCATCATACACTTCCCCTACAAGGCCAAACCTTCGTCTTAACGGGCAGTTTGACCAGCTTAAGCCGCGACGAAGCCAAACAAAAACTGCTCGATTTAGGCGCCAAGGTGAGTGGCAGTGTGTCAAGTAAAACCACTTATGTTGTCGTAGGCGCAGACCCGGGGTCTAAGTTGAATATGGCGCAAGAATTGGGCATAAAAATATTGGAAGAGAAGGAATTTTTGGGATTTCTAAATTCTATTGAGTAGCTTTATGAAAAAATCGAAACGCAAAGTAGTACTAATTTCTGAACAAAATTCTAAAGCAATAATCGAAACTTTGTATATTTGTTCAATACCCGGCATGAAAGATTCTATTTTAAAGGCAAGCCAAGAACCTATAAAAAATTTTGTATAAAAGTTAGATTGGAAAATTGCATAAGCTATAAAGATTAGTTCCTATGGGGCCGACTCAATTAACAAATGGAACCCTAATCCTTTTAGCAAAGATCCAAGTGTGTTTAATCGAGGGTTGCCCTTTCTAGATAAAGTGTGATAGAGATTTTGCCGATTGAGGTGTGTTCGTTTGGCCAGTAGACCTATGCCACCTTTGGCTTCAGCAACATTGCGTAGTGCTAACAAGAATATTTCTATATTACCATCTTCTTGATATTCATCTAATGCGACCTGTAAATAAGCAGTTGCTTTCCTTTGATTCTTCAAGGATTCAATGAGTAAATTGTGAAAGCTCCCAGTATTTTGTATAGCCTTCTCTTTGTTCATAATGCTCTCTCTTTAAAATCGCACAAATATTGTCTGGCCATCTCGATGTCTTTCCCCTGAGTCGTTTTGTCTCCACCACATAACAATAGTATAATTTGATTCGCCTGTTCTGCAAAATAGACTCGATAGCCAGAGCCAAAAGCTAATCGTAACTCATAAAGTTCCCCGCCTAAGGCTTTGCAATCGCCATAATGTCCCAATTCTAAACGCTCTAACCGTCGGTCGATTCTGGAGCGCAGTACAATATCTTTAATTTTATCAAGCCATTTGACAAAGGGTGCTTTACCGTTTGGCGCATTATAATATCGGAGTTCTTTTTGTTTAGTCATCGTTTATTGTCGTATATATGCGACACATAGTCAAGTGTCGCAGTTCGCTCAGCCCACTTCCTCCGCCAAATTCCCCTTCTCCTCCAACCACGACTTCCGATCCCCCGAGCGTTTCTTCGCCAACAGCATATCCATCAAATCCCCCGTAGATGCATCGCCCACTTCCAATTGTACAAGCCGGCGAGTATCGGGCGCCATGGTGGTTTCGCGAAGTTGGGTCGGGTTCATTTCGCCCAAGCCTTTGAAACGTTGAATATGAATCGCGCCTTTTTTCTTTTCGGCTTGGAGTCGATCTAAAATGCCTTGTTTTTCATCATCATCTAATGCGTAAAACACTTCTTTACCAATATCAATCCGATACAACGGTGGCATGGCGACATAGAGATGGCCCGCTTCGACCACTGCATAAAAATGTTTGAAGAAAAGTGCGCAGAGGAGAGTGGCGATATGTAGACCATCTGAGTCGGCATCAGCCAAAATACAAATTTTGCCATAACGTAGGCCGCTTAAATCAGTGGAGGCTGGATCCACCCCAATCGCAACGGCAATATCGTGGATTTCCTGCGACGCCAGCACTTGAGCAGATTCCACTTCCCAGGTGTTGAGAATTTTACCGCGTAACGGCATCACCGCTTGGAAATCTCGATCTCTGGCTTGTTTAGCCGAGCCGCCAGCAGAATCGCCTTCGACTAAAAATAATTCAGTGCGTTTCACGTCTTGGCTAGTGCAGTCCGTGAGTTTGCCAGGTAACGCAGGACCGCTGGTGATTTTTTTGCGCAGGACTTGCTTAGTAGCGCGTTGACGTTTTTGCGCATTTTGAATGGCCAGTTCTGCTAACGCTTCACCCAGTGCCACATTTTCATTCAACCATAAACTAAAAGTATCTTTGACGACACCCGTGACAAAGGTTGCGCATTGACGTGAAGTGAGGCGTTCTTTGGTTTGTCCAGAAAATTGGGGATCACGCACTTTGACGGATAACACATAATTACACGACTCCCATAAATCTTCCGCGGTTAATTTAATGCCGCGCGGCAATAATTTATGGATTTCGCAAAATTCTCGTAAGGCTTCTAATAGACCGGTACGAAAACCATTGACATGCGTGCCACCTTGCGCAGTCGGAATTAAATTGACGTAGCTTTCTGTCAGCTGTTGACCTGCATCAGGCAGCCAAGTCACCGCCCAATCCGCCATTTCTGTCTCCCCCTTAGCCTGACCGATAAAAGGCGTCTCAGGCACGCAATCATATTTTTTGAGCGCGGATTGCAGATAATCGCTTAAGCCATCTTCATAAAACCATTCGACTGTCTCGTTGGTGGATTCTTGGGTAAAGCGAATTTTGAGTCCTGGGCATAGCACTGCTTTGGCGCGTAATAAATGTTTTAATGGCGCAACGGCAAATTTGACCGAATCAAAATATTTGGCGTCGGGTAAAAAATGCACGCTGGTGCCGGTTTCAAACCGGTCGCAAGTTCCGACTATCGCTAAAGGGGCAATCGGTTCACCCTGCTGAAATTGCATCAGATGTTTTTTACCATTGCGTTTGACGGTGACTTCTAATTTGGTCGATAACGCATTGACGACAGAAATCCCCACGCCATGCAATCCGCCCGAAAATTGATAGTCTTTATGCGAAAATTTAGCGCCGGCATGCAATCGGGTTAAAATCAGCTCCACCCCCGAAATTTTTTCTTCAGGATGGAGGTCTACCGGCATTCCCCGCCCGTCATCCGCCACCGCAATAGAGCCATCATTATATAAAGTAACTTCAATGAGTTTGGCATGCCCTGCCACCGCCTCGTCGACACTATTATCCACCGCTTCCATCGCCAAGTGATTGGGATTGCGGGTGTCAGTATACATGCCAGGACGCACCCGAACCGGGTCGAGGCCAGATAAAACTTCAATGGATTGTGCAGAGTAATCAGTCTTGCGCATGGGACAGTCCGTTAAAAAAGAATGCATTAGAGTATAGACGAAATTTCATATCGATGACTAACTTTTAAAAGGCACTGAGCTGGGATTACTGCCATCTATCCTAAGGGCTGAGAGCTTGTTGGGAGCGCGGGCTGCTAGCCCGCTTTTTTTTATTCATCATGTCCTCACAACTTCCCCACTCACCACATCAATCATCTTGCTCGGTTGTAACAATCCCCCCAATTCGCCCCCCACAATGCCATCCAACTGATCACCAAAAATGGCGGAAACTGCAGTCACTGTTTGAGCAGGAGACTCACCTTGCCGATTGGCGCTGGTTGATACGATCGGTCGACCCAACGCTGTGCAAAGCGCTGCTGCCACAGGGTGAGCGGTGACGCGAATTGCTATGCTGGAATGTTCGCCTCTGATCCAACGGGGGGTGTAGGTGCTGGCGGGAAAGATCCAGGTGATAGGTCCTGGCCAAGTCGTCAGTGCAGCGTTTGGACGCTCTGATGGTAAGTGCTGAATATCCACAAAAGGCGCAACTTGTTCCCAACTCGCGGCAATTAAGATCAGACCTTTGGCCACCGCACGATTTTTTAAGTGCAGCAGTCGCAAGACTGCTTGCTCATTCAGCGGATCGCACCCTAAACCATAGACAGCTTCCGTCGGATAGGCGATGATACCGCCATCTCGTAACAGAGGTTCTGCTTGTTGAATCGTGATGAGTGTTTTCATATGTTGGATTTATCCGAGCTTTATCATCATATCAGTCAAATCGCTGCAAGTGACTATGCCATACCTGCCAGCGAGTTTTCCAGTCGTTCGACATTGTTTGCGGCGACGACTGTTCAATTATCGACCCAAACTCAGCAGCAGATCAGTCAGTTGATTCAAGCAATAGAAAGCGTTATCGCGCTCCCCGCCTATCAACAAAAAGTCTTAGCATCTGCTCCAGCCACTGCTCAGTATCAGCCAGCGGCACAAGGCCTTTGGCTAGGCTATGATTTTCACCTCACGGAATCCGGCGTTAAACTGATCGAAATTAATACCAATGCAGCAGGCGCTGGCATGATAGGATTAATAGAGCAGGCGCTCAATCTAGACACCACCTGGCAGCAAACCTATCCTGCAACATTTTTATCAGAATGGCAGCTGCAAAGGCAAAATCAGGCTTTGCGCACCGTGGCGATTGTCGATCATAATCCCACAGCCCAATATTTTTACCCAGAGTTTTTATTATTTAAAGCATTATTGGAAAAGCAGGGGATACAAGTCTATATTGCAGATCCACAAGAATTGCGTTATAACGGCCAACAATTATTTTTAGATCATCAGCCTATCGATTTGATCTATAATAGGCTCACGGATTTTTGGTTAGAAGCGCCAGTTCTGGATGCATTACGGCGCGCCTATTTAGATGACGCCATTGTCTTAACGCCGCATCCTCGCGCCTATGCGTTACATGCTGATAAACACAACTTAGTTTGGCTCAGTGACTCGCAATGGTTAGCGGAGATCGGGGTATCTCAAGCAGTGCGCAATATTTTAGCGGCAGGTATCCCCCCAACCTTTCTGATCAAACCGAATCAAGCGGACGCGCTTTGGCATCAGCGCAAGGGCTTGTTTTTTAAGCCGGCGGGACGATTTGGTGGCAAAGGGGTTTATAAGGGTGCTTCTATTACCCATAAAGTCTTCCAAGACATTTGTCTGCAAGATTATGTGGCACAAACTTTGGTCATTCCCAGCCAACAGGTTTTATCTATGGGGAATTATAAACTCGATATTCGGGCTTACGTTTGTCATCAGACAGTGGTTAAATTGGCGGGAAGACTCTATCAAGGGCAGACAACCAATTTTAGGAGCGTAGGGGGAGGATTTGCTGCAGTGAGATCACAATGAACGAATATGATATGACCACCTTTCAAGGGTTGATTTTGGCCCTTCAACATTATTGGGCGCAGCAAGGTTGTGTGCTATTACAACCGCTTGACACTGAAGTGGGTGCAGGCACTTTTCACCCAGCCACATTTTTGCGCGCACTGGGTCCCGAGCCTTGGCGAGCTGCTTATGTGCAGCCGTGCCGTCGACCCACCGATGGTCGTTATGGAGAAAACCCCAATCGCGGTCAGCATTATTATCAATTTCAGGTGATGTTAAAGCCTGCGCCAGAGAATATTCAAAATCTTTACTTAGATTCGTTACGGACTTTAGGGGTGGATCCTCTCACCGATGATATTCGATTTGTGGAAGATAATTGGGAATCGCCCACCTTAGGCGCTTGGGGCATAGGTTGGGAAGTATGGCAAAATGGCATGGAAATCACCCAATTCACTTATTTCCAACAAGTGGGAGGCTTAGAATGTCAACCGATTGCGGGTGAATTGACCTACGGACTAGAGCGGATCGCCATGTATCTGCAAGGTATCGACAATATGTATGATTTAGTCTGGGCGAAAACCCCAGATCGGGTAATCACTTACGGTGACATCTTTCGGCGCAATGAGGCAGAAATGTCAGCCTACAATTTTGAGCACGCCAACGTTGAGGATTTATTCGCACAATTTGCGGGTTATGAGCGTGAATGCCACCATCTATTAGCGCAGCAGTTACCCTTGGCTGCTTATGATCGTGTGCTGAAAGCGTCTCAGGCTTTCAATTTACTCGACGCTCGACATGCGATTTCTGTGATGGAACGACAAGCCTATATCCTGCGAATTCGTAAAATGGCGTTTGCGGTGGCGCAACATTCAGTAGGGGCTAGCGTATGACCGAGACACAAGATTTTTTATTGGAAATTGGCACAGAAGAGCTGCCGCCTAAATCGCTAAATCGGTTAGCGCATGCTTTAACCGAAGAATTGTTGGAGGGATTACAGCAAGCGGGATTAACTTTTGGTGACAGCAAAACCTATGCCACGCCACGTCGATTGGCGGTTTATATTCAAGACTTGGTCGCCGGCACCCCAGATAAAATGATTGAAAAACGTGGGCCTGCTGTAAAAGCGGCTTTTGATGCGCAAGGCCATCCCACATTAGCGACGTTAGGTTTTGCCAATGCGTGCCAAACCACGGTCGATCAGCTGGAAGTTCAGGAAACCGACAAGGGTGCTTGGCTCTATTATCGTGCCGAACAAAAAGGCACCAAGACGGCCGCGCTATTGCCCGTGATCGTGCATCAAGCCTTACAGCAATTACCGATCTCTAAGCCTATGCGGTGGGGAAGTGGTCACGTTGCTTTCGTCAGGCCAGTGCATTGGATATTGATGCTGATGGGTAATCAGGTAGTGAAGGCTGAAATCTTAGGCATGAAAACTGGGGATCATACTTATGGACACCGCTTCCATCATCCCGATGCGATTAAAATAAATGTCCCCGCGCAATATTCAGCCATATTAGAAGATCAAGGTTATGTGGTGGCTGATTTTCAACTGCGCAAACAGCGTATCTCGCAACAATTACAACAGATCGCCGTCCAATACCAAGCTAAAGTGAAATTGGATGAGGCGTTGTTAGAGGAAGTGACAGCGCTGGTGGAATGGCCAGTGGCGTTAGGTGGCAGTTTTGATCAAGCATTTTTACAAATGCCGCCCGAAGTTATTATGACGGCGATGAGAAGTCACCAGAAATATTTTGCGTTAATGGATAACCAAGATCAACTCCTGCCTCATTTTATTGTGGTCAGTAATATTGAAAGCCGTGATCCCCAACGCGTGATCGCCGGTAATCAGCGAGTTTTACGCGCGCGATTGGCCGATGCACAATTCTTCTTTTATCAAGATTTGAAACAGCCTTTGCAATCTTATTTAGATGCATTGAAAACCATTGTGTTTCAGAAAAAATTAGGCACCTTGCATGAAAAAGCTGTGCGAATTTCTGCACTTGTCCAATTTATTGCTTCCAGTTTAGGGCATGGTCCTGCAGAAGTTCAGCAAGTCGGTGAAGCCGGTTTGCTCGCGAAAGCGGATTTAATGACCACCATGGTCGGAGAATTTCCCGAGCTACAAGGCATTATGGGCAGCTATTATGCCACGCAGCAAGGTTATGATCAGCCTTTCGCTTTAGCGCTACGAGAGCACTATCATCCCCGTTTTGCTAAAGATACTTTACCGACAGGGTGGATGGGATGTTATATCGCTATCGCTGATAAAATTGACACCTTGGTTGGATTGTTTGGCATTCATCAGCCACCCAGTGGCGAAAAAGATCCCTTTGGTTTACGCCGTGCAGCATTAGGGGTATTGCGAATTTTAATCGAAAAACAATTGCCGATGGATTTGCTACAGCTATTACAAGAAGCGATTCGATTATATGGCGATAACCTGGAAAATCCTGCCACTTCCGCTCAAACGTTTGATTTCATGTTAGAACGACTACGGGCGTGGTATTTGGAAAAAGGCATCTCTGCAGAAGTCTTTGCAGCCGTGCTAGCCAAAGTCCCCACTCAAATGACCGACTTCGACCGCCGTATCTCAGCCGTGCAACATTTTCAAACCTTACCGCCCGCCAGCGCATTGGCCGCTGCCAACAAACGGGTCAGTAATATTTTAAAACATCAAGAAGGCATTTGGCGTCATGATGCGATCGACCCCAGCTTATTTGCTCACCCGGCAGAGCAAGATCTTTTCACCGCATTAACGCAAAAACAACAAGGATTAGAAACTTTAGCGCAACAACGTCACTACACCGAAGTGCTGGTCGCCTTAGCGGACCTACAAACCCCTATCGATCACTTTTTTAATGAAGTCATGGTGATGGTGGAAGACGAAAAACAACGCAACAACCGCTTGGCTTTGCTCCATCAATTACAGCAAATGTTTTTGCAAGTGGCGGATTTGGGGGTGTTGGGAGGATGATAATTCTTGCTCTTGAAGCCTTACGTTCCATGGCGATGAGCTAAGAG
The DNA here is from genome assembly GCA_047601185.1 of Gammaproteobacteria bacterium. Lineage (GTDB taxonomy): Bacteria > Pseudomonadota > Gammaproteobacteria > JAURND01 > JAURND01 > JASGJS01. The sequence goes on from JASGJS010000001.1 coordinate 785,809, forward strand.
GAAACACTTAAAAGTTCGGTGTGGTGCCTTCTCCCCTTTTTTTGTGGGAGAAGGAAACAGCTCGCCACTTCACGCTTTGGCATCATCAGCTTCCTTGGGTTCTGAATGATTAGAATTTTGCTTGAAACGTTTTTGATTTTCGTAAGCCATTTTTTACAACTCTCATCCTTAAAAATAGCTAAAATTCAGAAGAGGGATCTCACTTTATATATTAAATTTACTTCCTAAAGATTTTTTGAACCATGTAGGCACTTGGTCTGTTTTCATTTCTAGCGAGTGACCTTCCGTAATTTCCGCAAACATACGTAATCGCGGAACTTCTTCATTCATGAGTTTATTTCCAACTTCTGTCCACGTATGACTGGGATTTTGGGCGGTAAATGTTTGATGAATTTACGAGTTCCATCCGGAAATATCTCTACCAAATCATCATTTTCTTCCATCAGAACGCTACTGCCAGACGCGAGAGCATCCCAGTAAGCCTGTTTAAAGGCCACCTCCGCAAGTTCAGGAATGTGCTCTTCTAGATAGGATATTGCTTTTTCACTTAGTGCCATGTTGACCTGCTGACTTTGATGAGTACTGAAAATGATACATAAAAAAATACCGTATTTCATCTCCTTTGTTAGAACGATAATATGAATGTTTCATTCATTTAAGAGCATAAATTATTATTTCAGCATCTATGTCACCTTCCGAACTCCGCGCCTGGCTCGCCCTCTGGCACATTAAAGGCATAGGCTCCAAAACCTTTTTCGCGTTGCTGAAGCACACAGGGAGCTTGGCGGAGTTGTTACAAGCGCCTAAAGCCAAACTTCAGGGGTTTAAGTTGCCTGAAGAGGTTTTGGTCGCTTTGAATAACCCCGCTTGGCAGGCGGCGGATGCGCAGTTGCGCTGGGCAGAGCAGGCGTCGCACCAGATTATTGATTTTTATCATCCGCATTATCCCAAGGTGTTAAAGCACATTCACAATCCGCCGCCGTTATTGTTTGTGAAGGGGCAACCGGAGGCTTTGCAAAGTCAACAATTGGCGATTGTGGGTAGTCGCAGCCCAACGCCGACAGGTTTGGAGATTGCGTTTGAGTTTGGGGGTGAGTTGGCTAAGGCTGGGTTGGCGGTGACCAGCGGTTTGGCGTTGGGGGTTGATGGTGCGGCGCATCGCGGTGCGCTGCGGGCGGGAGGCAAGACGTTGGCGGTATTGGGCTGTGGTCTCGATAGCTTGTATCCCTATCAACATAAAGGGTTAGCGGAAAAGATTGTGGAGCAGGGCGCTTTAATTTCGGAGTTTCCCTTAGGGGTTAAGCCGCTGGCCAAGCATTTTCCGCGGCGCAATCGGATTGTCAGTGGCCTGAGTTTGGGTGTATTGGTGGTTGAGGCGGGGTTGAAAAGTGGCTCGCTGATCACGGCGCAGCTGGCTTTGGAGCAGGGGCGGGAGGTTTTTGCGATCCCGGGTTCTATCCGTAATCCTCAAGCCAAGGGTTGCCACTATTTGATTCAACAAGGCGCTAAATTGGTGGAGACCTGTGCGGATATTTTATTAGAAATGAAAGACTTAGCGGTTTCTAATCACTTGCCAGTCAGCCCATCGGTAAAAAATTCACTTGCTGAACCCAACGCGCTGCTGCTAGAGTGTATTGGGTATGAAGCGACTGCCTTAGATCAGATTGCAATAAGAAGTGGATTCAACGTGAGCACAGCGGCTGTGCAGCTTTTGCAATTGGAATTGCAGGGCCGGGTAGTGGCAGTCCCAGGCGGTTATATTCGAAGCGGAGACTCCTAAATGTCGAATGATGTATTAAATGTGTTGATGTATTTCTTTGAACGTATCGAAAATGATTCCCCTTTAAACATGGCTGACCCGGCCATGCTTTCCCAACTGCGACAGCAAGGTATGTTAAACGATAAGCTTGAACAATTAATGAGCTGTATGAATGTGGTGAGACCGAGCGGTATACAACAAATAGAAAACTATCCTTTGCAGCCCATTTCAGGAGCTCGGGTTTTTTCTCCGTTAGAATGTGCACGTTTGAGTAAGAAGTGTCGTGGCATTTTATTAAAATTCGAAAAAATGGGTGTGCTAACGCCTTTGAATCGTGAATTAGTCATCGATTCTCTGTTACAACATCCCGACCCCATTACCATAGCTGCGTTAAAATGGGCAGTGTTGCATATCTTAAGCTGCGATGAAGACCAAAATGCCTCGTTTCAGATGGAGCGATTCTTGCTGAGCGAAGAAGACATGGAATGTGTGCATTGAGGGAGTAAATCGCATGTCCAAACATGTGGTGGTTGTAGAATCACCCGCAAAAGCGAAAACGATCAAAAAATATTTAGGTGCTGATTTTGAAGTATTAGCTTCTTACGGCCACGTGCGGGATCTCATCCCTAAAGAAGGCGCGGTGGATCCTGAACATGGGTTTGTCATGAAATATGAACCCATTGAGAAAAATCTCAAACATGTCAAGGCCATTAGCAAGGCGCTTAAAGAAGCCGATACTTTATATTTAGCGACTGACCCGGATCGCGAAGGCGAGGCCATTTCTTGGCATTTGCTGCAATTGATTAAAAAACAGAAAAGTCTTGCGCAAAAACCCGCCTATCGAATTGTCTTCCATGAAATTACCCGATCAGCCGTCCAACAAGCCGTAGAGCGTCCGCGCGATATCGCTATGGATTTAGTGAATGCGCAGCAAGCACGACGAGCTTTGGATTATTTGGTCGGTTTCAATCTCTCTCCATTATTATGGAAAAAAATCCGTTATGGCTTGTCTGCAGGTCGCGTGCAAAGTCCTGCTTTGCGGATGATTGCGGAACGTGAAACAGAAATCGAGCAATTTAAAACCCAAGAATATTGGACCTTAGAAGCCAAAGCCGCCAGTCAGCAACATGCTTTCACCGCCAAATTGGCGGAATATGAGCACCAAAAGTTAGAGCAGTTTTCGATTACGACAGAGCAGCATGCTAAAACCGTCGAGAATGCTTTAACTCAAGCGGCGAATGGTCAGTTGATCGTCACTAAAGTGGAGAAAAAACAGCGCAAACGCAATCCAGCGCCGCCTTTCACCACCTCGACGTTACAACAAGAAGCAGCGCGCAAAATGGGTTTTACCACCGACCGCACCATGAAAACGGCTCAGCAATTGTATGAAGCGGGTCATATCAGTTATATGCGTACCGATTCGGTGAATTTAGCCCAGGAAGCGATCGGTTCGATTCGAGAGTATATTACGGGGCGTTATGGGGCTGAAAATTTACCAGACAGCCCGCGCGTATATCACACCAAATCTAAAAATGCGCAAGAAGCCCATGAAGCGATCCGGCCTACGGATATTACTCATACGCTCGACTCGATCAAAGCCAAGCTCAACCCCGATCAAACCAAACTCTATGAACTGATTTGGAAACGCACGGTAGCTTGTCAGATGATTCCTGCCACCATCGATACGGTTGCCATTGATTTAAGTTGTGGTGAGGGGAATCGTTTCCGTGCCAATGGGTCTGTCATTGCCGACCCAGGATTCATGGCCGTTTATTTAGAAGATGAAGATGATCCGAAAACAGACGAAAAAGGCGAAGCACAATTGCCAGCACTGACGGTGGGTGAAGCGGTTAACCTCCTGAGCATTCAAAGTTTACAGCACTTTACAGAACCGCCACCGAGATTTACCGAAGCCAGTCTGGTGAAAGCATTAGAAGAACATGGCATCGGCCGTCCTTCGACCTATTCCAGCATTATTTCGACATTGAAACATCGGGAATACGTCACTCTAGATCAAAAACGCTTTAAGCCCACCGATGTAGGTCGTATCGTCAATCGATTCTTGACCCAATATTTTACGCAATATGTGGATTATGATTTTACGGCGCATTTAGAGGATAACTTAGACGCGATTGCCCGCGGTGAAGAAGCTTGGGTCCCCATGCTCGATGGTTTTTGGCACCCCTTCATTGATAAAGTGCAAGAAACCCAAGAAACCGTCAAACGTAGTGATGTCACTCAAGAGCTGTTAGACGAAAAATGCCCGAAGTGTGGAAAACCACTCTCCACTCGCCTCGGCAAACGCGGCAGGTTTATTGGCTGCACCGATTATCCTCAGTGTGATTATACGCGTAACCTCGATGGCGAAGAGCAGCCCACCGAACCGCAAGTAATAGAAAGATCGGGTATGCCCCGATTGTGGCGGACAATTATTGATTAAATTGGGGCGCTATGGAAAGTTTATTGGGTGCAGCCATTACCCCAAATGCAAACATATGGAGCCGCTGGAAAAGCCTTCCGACACCGGTGTAACCTGCCCAACTTGTCATGTTGGCCATATGCTACAACGCAAATCCCGCTTTGGTAAGATTTTTTATTCTTGCTCTACTTATCCGCAATGCCAGTATGCGGTTTGGAATCCCCCCCTGGCCGAGCCTTGTCCCAAATGTGCTTGGCCCATCTTAACGTTAAAAGTCACCAAGCGTTGGGGTACTGAAAAAGCCTGTCCGCAAAAAACATGTGGGTTTAAGGAAAAAGTTTCGGAAGCAGAAGCTTGATGCGCGAACTTGCGCGAATCTAAGCAGTGCGAAGTTAATTTATAGTATAGAAGCGATGGGAGGATAAGTCATGTTAGAAGAAAAATCGAAAGCAGAGGATGTTGAGGGTCCTTATTTTAATGCAGAAGATTTAGTGCCTTTAATGCCCACGCTACGACCTGGAGATTTGCCGTACGTAGTGGCACCTTCCGAAACAACTTCTGTAAAGGAAGAATTAACAAGCGTTGTTAAGCTAAATCCCTATGATGATAACCTTGAGAATATTGATCAAGAAATTAGCCAATTTAAAAAATATATTAAAGAAATAGAAAAATCACCCTCGGAAGGGGTTGTATTCATTGTTGATTATTTATCAACGAATCTGTCAAAGTTTCTCATAAAACCTCCGAAGAAGAGTGGCTATCAGCTGCCGAATCCGAATGAAAAAAAGTCAATCTCTGAAACGTTCTGTTTCCTGTTGAAACCTACGCTTGAGAAGATGTCCAAAGAACCAAAAAGTCATGAGTCGTTAGGAACATTACAAGAATTAAAAAAAGATCCTAAACAAACCATTGAGGCATTATGGCGTAAATGTGTTAACGCAATGACAGAGGACACTTCTCTGGGAAAAGATTCTCTGAATCCCTTAATGCGAATAATAACGTGGAAAAGCAATAGGCTTACCTATTTAGTAGTTTCAGCTCTCAATCAAACATGCCCTGATCATGCGGGTTTAACAGAATTTCAGAAAGGTTTATTGAGTCTAGGTCAACAGAGGAAGCTGGTGCTCTCAGCGAACTATACTAGAGATAGTTGTTATCGAGTAAAAGATTTTAGACAATTTGTTAAGTCGGCTGTGCCGCTTCCTGTTGACGAACTTCAAACCTTCGCGCAAGAAAAATATTCCGCTGTACTTCAGGAAGCTAAAGTTATTCCGCAGCGTGTATATCATAGTGATAACCTGGAGAATATTGATCAAGAACTTACGAATTTTAGAAGCTTTATTGGAAAAATAAAGCGATCACCTCTGCAAGAGATTAAATTGATTGCTAGCCGTCATTTACCAGCCCTTCTGAACCAGGTCTTGAATAGTGAAGAAGAACGAGATAATAATTATCGGAAGGCAGCGATTGACATTCTTCTCCACCTTTTGAAGCCTATTCTGGAGAAAATTTCTGAAAAACCAAAGCGTAGGGGTAGGGAGTCGTTAAAAATATTGCAAGAATTAAAACAAGGTCCTGAGGAGACTGTTAAGGCGTTATTGCGTCAGCGTGTTATCGAGATTACCGCTATGGAAAATCCTCTGAATCAGTTAATGTGGGCGGTGGCTTTTAAAGGTAATCACGCTATCTCGATGGTGACTTGTGTTCTCAAACACGTATGCCCAGACAATACGACTTTAACAAAATTTTCGAAAGACATGGAGAGTTTAGGCCCGCGAACAAAGCTCTTGATAGGAGATTACAATGGTAGAAGGGGTGATCGAGTGATAGATTTTAAAAAATTTGTAACGGATGTCGCAAGCGTAGGGAGTGTGAAACCTCCGGTCTTCTATCGAGAGAAAAAAAGGAAAAAGCAGTCTGCTAAGTCTAAATTTATTCAGCCTAGATCTAAACTTCCTAAGCGTAAGCGGAAGGCAGAATCGCTTATTTCAAATCCAGTGGTTGATAACTTTGACGATAAGACTAAAGAACTCACTCCACAGGATAAAGTGATTCAAAATAAAACCAAAGTCAGTGGATCATTGCTGAGTTCAGTCAGTCGGAAAGGGGGGGCTGGATTTTTTGCTTCAAATTTTCCGCAGGCATTACCGCCACCAAGTGATGGCAGCAGCCATGGAATGTCAGATCCAGTAGTTCCGATTGCTGATCTGGAAAGCTTGGTGAACGTGGACCTTGAGCCCCGCGAGCAAGATAAGTCGCAGGACCCAGGCCTTGATTTCTTTTCCTAGCGTTTCAGACGTTCTTCCAATTCTTCTAAGGTCACGCCTTTGGTTTCTGGCACAAACTTAGCCACGAACAAGATCGCTAGTATGCAGAATCCGCAGAATAAGTAGAATAAAGAAGGTCTGCCGAATTCTTCCATAAACGATAAGGCATAACGCATGACGATGCCGGCAAAGGTCCAGTTCACCATGGTGGTGACGGTGATGCCGAATTCTCTGCCTTTGAGCGGGAAGATTTCGGAGCAAACTAGCCAGGCAACAGGCCCCCAAGAGAAGGCGAAGCCAAAGATATAAACGATGATGGCGAGCAGTAAAACCGTTTTGGGCATATGGCCGATGGTGGCAGGATCCATATGGTTACCGATGGATTGGAAAGCTAATCCAGCGGCGAGCATGCTGATCAGCATAATGACGGCGCCGACGTACAGCAATTTTTTACGGCCCCATTTTTCCACTAAGAAGATGGCAGGGAAGGTAAACAACATGTTAACAGTCGGGACAACTAACATCGCTACGAGACCTTTCATGCCAGCAAACCCAAAAATAGTGGGTGCGTAATAAATCATCACGTTAATGCCCACCAGTTGCTGGAACATCTGCAACACCACACCAATTAACAGAATTTTGAAAAAATAGCCTTTTAATAAGGGCTTGACAGAACGGCTGCCGCCTTCTTCCGCCAACACTCTTTCAATTTCTTTGATTTCTAGGTCGATTTCACTTTGCGTGTTGAAGACTCTTCGCAATACTTTTAAAGCCTTGTCTTTTTTACCCTTTAACATTAACCAGCGTGGGCTTTCTGGCAAAATCAAGCTGCCAAAGAACATCAGCAAGGCAAAAATGGCGATCACCATAAACATTAAGGGTAGCGCTGTGCGGGGATCTAAGTAGGTGTGCGCGATGTAATAATTTGTCGCGGCGATGAGGAAAATACCAATGGTGATCATTAATTGAAACAAAGTCCCCATCGAGCCTCGAATCGACGCGGGAGCCGTTTCAGATAAATACAGCGGGGTGATGAAAGAAGCGATCCCTACCGCGAACCCTAGGCAAAAACGAAAAATGTTTAACCAAATAAAGGAGGGTAGGCTGGCAGAGGCAAGAGAGGCGACTGTAAAGATGAGCCCTGCTAACACTAAACTTTTTTTACGACCTAAGAATCTCGCAAAGAGACCAGACACTAAGGCTCCTAATACGCCACCGGTGGCCAGGATCGCTGAGTATTTCTCAGCCCCTGAGGTGCCCAGGTGATAGGTGCTTTTAATAGTGTCTAAGGCATTGGCAATGAAGCCTTGGTCGAGACCGAACAGTAATCCGCCTAATGCGCCTACCAGGCAGATGAAATAGACGATATATTTATAATTACTGCCGGGAGGCGTGGGATGGGTTGGATTGTTATAAGGGATTGCATTCATAAAAAATCTCCAAAGGTTGTTCTGAGGTCGGAGTAAATCATGCAACAATAGGTCAGGCTCCTTAACAGATCAGCCCTAAGAGGTGCTGACCTATTACTACATTCTGCAAGAATGCGATAAATTCTTACATTGTTGGCAAAGGTAGCGAGAGAAGCGGGAAATGTCAATACTGGGAATGGGTAGAGAGTCTGTTTGAGAAGTCTGCTGCGGCTACAAGCAGTTTACTTTCAATGGCAATGCATTATCAGGAAACACTTAAAATTTCGGTGTGGTGTCTTCTCCCTTTATATGGGAATGATGAGCTGTTTCCTTCTGCCTTGTGGGAGCTTACGGAGTCTACGAAGGTTTGAATGGCGAGCTGTTTCCTTCTCCCCTTGTGGGAGAAGGTGCCGATAGGCGGATGAGGGGGAGTCTTTTAAAACCAAAATCTACTTAATTTTTCCTTCCTTATACATCACATGCTTACGTGCGACAGGGTCAAACTTCATCAACTGTAATGGACCCGTCTTTTTATTCTTATCGGCGGAAGCTTTAGGGTTCTTAGTAGTGGTATAAAAATGCCCTGTACCTGCAGAGGAATTTAACTTTATTTTAACGCGCACAAATTTTCTCCTAAATCATCTCATGTTCATGAAGCATTCTTCGTAAAACTTCTTCAATCCCGAGCTTATCAATGGTTCGCATGGCTTTAGAAGAAACGCGTAGGGTAATGAATTGCCCTAAGGAATCCACCCAAAAGCGACGCGTGTGTAAATTCGGCAAAAAGCGACGTTTGGTCTTATTATTGGCGTGTGATACATTATTCCCAACCATAGGGCCTTTGGCGGTCACCTGACAAACTCTGGACATAAAAACCGACCTCAATATGAGTAGTGTTAAAGTAAGGGTCAGAAGTTATACCAAAAACATTGGCTCAGCGCAAATTTTTTTAAGCGGGCAAGCTGCCCGCGCTCCCAAGGTCGGAGCGATAGCATGCCTTTATGATTTCATAGGCCATGCAGAAAGGGAAAGTTTGCATGGCTATTATCTTGAGAAAGGCACTGTACCTGGTAACAATAGTTTGTCTTTGATCTTGTAGGTCATGCAGAAAGGGAAAGTTTGTATGGCTGTTATCTTGAGAAAGGCACTGTGCCTGGGAGCGCGGGCTGCTAGCCCGCTAAAAATATAAAACTAAAGGTTTTACATGAAAATTTCGCTCATTGTCGCAACAGCCCAAAATGGCGTTATTGGCATTCATAACCAGTTACCTTGGCATTTGCCAGAAGATCTGCGCCATTTTAAAACCTTAACTTTGGGTAAACCTATCATTATGGGGCGGCATACCTATGAATCGATTGGCAAGCCCTTACCGGGGCGGCGCAATATTGTGGTATCCCGCAATCCTGACCTAAATATTCCTGGTTGTGAAGTGGCGCCTTCCATTGATGCAGCGCTTTCTTTAGTACACGATCAGCCCGAAGTCATGATCATTGGCGGTACGCAGATTTTTAGGGAAGTGGCGCCGCGCGTCGATCAAGTCTATCTGACGATTGTTTGGCAAGTTTTTACAGGGGACAGCTCTCTTCCTGCCATCTATCATAATGCGATGGTTTGGCGTATTCTCGATTGCCAGCATCACCGATCAACGGCAGAACAACCTTTGGCGTATAGCTTTTTGGCCTTACAACCTAGGATGGGTAAGCTAAGAACCTGGGTGCATGCCTGTACCCGCTTTTTACCCCACACATCCATCATCCATCATTGCAAACCCCATGAATAAAATACTGAGATTAAATATTATCGGCGCTGGGAAATTAGGCCAGACGTTAGGCCGATTATTCCAAGCCCACCACAGTTTTCAAGTGACAGCGGTTTGTAACAATAGCCTGCAGAGTAGCCGTCAAGCGGTAGCATTCATTGGGTCTGGTGTTGCCTGTGCGAACTTAGAAGATTTGCCAGAAGCAGAGGTTTATCTCCTCGCTGTGCCTGATCAACGCATTGCCAGCTTGGCAGCGCAATTAGCCCGCATCCCCACAGTATCCACAGCTAGACTGGCATTTCATTGTAGTGGCGCTCTATCTTCCGCTGAATTAGCGCCTTTGCAGGCACGAGGTATTGCAGTGGCGAGTGTGCATCCCTGTCTGACATTTGCCACGCCCTTAGCCGATCTGACAGCCTTGAAAGGGCTCTTTTGCGCATTTGAAGGCGAAGAAATTGGCTATGGGATATTGCAACCTGCTATGGCAGCTTTAGGCGCGCATTTATTTAAGCTCTCGTCACAGCAAAAAATCCTTTATCACGCGGCGAGTGCGGTAGCCTGCAATTATCTGGTGACAGTATTGGATATGGCTTTACACTTGTACCAGGAGGCTGGCTTAAATACAGAAACCGCAGTGCATGTGATACGGCCGTTAGTCATGCAGACGATACAAAATGTCTTAACATTACAACCTGTTTCAGCTTTAACGGGCCCTATTGCCCGAGGAGATGTCGCCACCATTCAGAAACATTTGCAGGCTATACCCGATGCAGCCTCGCAGCATTTGTATAAAACCCTAGGCCTGGCTACTTTGAATTTGGCCATTCAGAAACAGACGCTGTCTGCTGCCACCGTCCAGGAAATTAAAAATTTATTTTAGCGGGCAAGCTGCCCGCGCTTCCAAGTAAGAGCCGACCTAAACGATCTTACGGTATTGATCCTGGGTGTTATTCCCGCCACTATTCTCCATAATCTAATACCATAAGGAGACGCCAGCGCATGTATTGGGACAGGGTATTAAACGAAACTTTAAACAAATATAATCCGAATTATCCGTTTTATGTCACGCATGGCGTTAAACCCATGATGCTGCTTCGAGAGCCTCGACCGACGCCACTTGAGAGCAAAAAACTGCCCAAAAAATTTGGTTTAGGCCCACAGTATCCGAATGTGTTCCTAACAGAGCGAGAGGCTGAAGTGGTTTATCATTATGCAAATTGCAAAAGTGGCCGTGCAGTTGCGTTGAAGATGGAATTGTCGCCGCGTACGATAGAGTTTTATTTGAAGAATATTAAGGCTAAATTGCAGTGTCAGCGTAAGCAGCAGTTATTAGAAGTGGTAAGGAAGACAGGGATTTTAAACCAATTGGCTTTTTGAACCAGAATATGTTAAAAAGCACCCTCATTTTTTTGCCGGAGAATTGCGATGTCCACCTCTAACGCCAAACCCTTAACCAAAGAATCGCTGCTGACTCAAGAAGTCGCGCATCTCGATATTACAAAGCATAATGTTGTGCCGCTGGTGGAAGCCATGGGCCAGACCGCTTTTCAGGGACGTAATTTAGCGCGTGCGGCGGGAATCTATCACCAAATGTTAGGTGATACGGACTGCGTAGTCATTCTATGTTTGGCAGGATCGATCATTAGCGCTGGGATGAAAAAGGTGGTGATTGATCTTTTAAAAAACAATATGGTGGATGCCATCGTCTCAACAGGTGCCAACATTGTCGATCAAGACTTCTTCGAAGGATTAGGCTTTAAGCATTACCAAGGCTCTCCATTGCTCGATGATGCGCAATTGCAAAAACTCGCCATTGATCGAATTTACGATACCTTGATTGATGAAGATGATTTAAGAGTCTGTGACCATACGATCGCAGAAATCGCCCAGCAATTAGCACCCAAAGCCTATTCTTCTCGTGAATTTATCCATCATATGGGCGCATATTTGGCTAAAAACCATCCTAAAGCAGAATCTATCGTCTTAACTGCCTTCGAAAAACAAGTGCCGATCTTTGTGCCGGCATTTAGTGATTGCAGTGCAGGTTTTGGTTTGGTGATCCATCAAATGCAACAAGCGAAGCACCTGACCATTGACTCAGTGCAAGACTTTCGTGAATTAACCCAAATCAAGGTCCAAAATAAAGAATCGGGATTATTAATGATCGGAGGCGGTGTCCCCAAAAACTTTGCGCAAGATATCGTGGTCGCAGCAGAATTGTTAGGCCATGATGCCCCATTACATAAGTATGCTGTGCAAATTACTGTTGCCGATGAGCGTGATGGCGCGTTATCAGGTTCCACACTGCGGGAAGCCTGCTCTTGGGGTAAGGTGTCTATGGTGCATGAGCAAATGGTATTTTGTGAGGCCACCATCGCATTTCCGCTTATTACGGGATACGCTTATCATCAAGGTGCGTGGAAACAGCGTCAACCTAAAGGGTTAAACCGCTTATTTGGCGCTTCGTGAATTGTCGCGGTTATAGGGTGTTTTGGAGGCAAATAAAGCGCAACGAAGGGGAGCGTAGTGAGCCATTGCCGGAAAAAACACCCTATAACCACGACAATCATGAAGAGTCCTTATTTTAATGGGGAAAGACATGTCTGAATGGTCCGTACAAAATACGCGAGAGGTCTACAACATTTCCTATTGGAGTGATGGTTTTTTTGACATCGACGAAATGGGTCGATTAGTGGCGTATCCAGATGGTAAGCGAGATGGCAGAGGGATTGACCTCAATGAGCTCGCCGACACCATGCACCAATCGGGATTGACCTTGCCGATTTTAGTACGGTTCACGGATATTTTACGACAACGCTTTAGCCGTTTGCATGAGGCGTTTTTGCGCGCGATGCGAGAGTATGGCTATCAAAGCGAGTTCATGAGCGTTTATCCCATTAAGGCTAATCAACAGCGGGTGGTGGTTCAGGAAATTTCTCGATTAGCGGGAGAGAATCCGATTGGTTTTGAAGCGGGCAGTAAACCCGAGTTGTTGGCGGCGCTCGCGTTATCCCGGCAATCCGGCATTATCGTGTGCAATGGTTATAAAGACAGAGAATATATTCGATTAGCGTTAATCGGACAGCGCTTAGGCCACACGGTCTACATTATTTTAGAAAAAATCAGCGAAATTGATATTATCCTCGAAGAAGCCAAAAAAATGGGCATTGAGCCTAAATTAGGCATTCGGGTGAGATTAGCTTCAGTGGCGGCGGGTAAGTGGCAAAATACCGGCGGAGAAAAATCTAAATTTGGGTTTTCAGCCGCGCAAGTGTTATTTGTGGTGGAAAAACTCCGCAAAGCCGGCGGTTTAAATTATTTAGAAGTGCTGCATTTCATGTTAGGTTCGCAAATTGCCAATATTGCCGATGTGCAGCGAGGGATGAGTGAATGCGCACGTTATTATAGCGAGTTGCGCGCCTTAGGCGTCCCCATTAATACAGTGGATGTTGGCGGCGGATTGGCGGTGGATTATGAAGGTACCCGCACCCGTAGCTACAGCTCTATGAATTACAGTATCCAAGAATACGCCAATAATATTGTCTATACCCTCGCCGAAATGTGTAAAGAAAAAGGTTTGCCGCATCCGCGTATTTTCACTGAATCGGGGCGGGCGATGGTGGCACATCACGCCTTATTAATCACCAATGTGATTGAAGTGGAACAGACCATGGGGGCGGAAACGCCATTATTGCCGGTGCAGCCCTCTGACCCGCCGGTGTTGCGTGAATTGTGGGATGGTTTGAGTTCTTTATCTGAGCGTTCAGCCTTAGAGGTGTATCACGATGCCTGCCATTGGATGGGCGAAGCCAACAGTTTATACATCCACGGCGTCATCAGCTTAACGGAACGCGCACGCGCGGAACAAATCTACTTAACCAGCTGTTTGAAAGTACGAGAGCTCCTCAAGCATAGCGTCCGCGCTCACCGTGAAGCGATAGATGAACTGAATGAAAAATTAGCGGATAAATATTTTTGTAATTTCTCGTTATTCCAGTCTTTGCCTGATGCCTGGGCCATCGATCAAGTGTTTCCAATTATGCCTTTATCAGGGTTAGACCAAAAACCCTCATGCCGAGGTATTTTGCAAGACCTCACTTGTGATTCCGACGGCCGTATTGATTGCTATGTCGACGGCGAAGGGGTTGAGACGACTTTACCGGTGATCCCTTATCAAGCTGATAAACCGTATTTATTTGGGATTTTTTTGGTCGGGGCTTATCAGGAGACTTTGGGTGATTTACATAACTTGTTTGGTGATACCCATTCCGTTTTGGTTAAGCTTAAGCCAGGTGGGGGCTATGAATTGGTGCAGCCGATTAAAGGGGATTTGGTGGAAGATGTGTTGCGTTATGTGCAGTTTGACACCAAAGAGTTGTTAGCTTCCTACCATAAGCAATTCAAGGCCGCGCAGTTATCACCGCAAGAAGCTGAAGAATACTTGGAGACGGTGACGGAAGGATTACAAGGGTATACGTATTTAGAGGATTGAGAAAGATTGATTTTAGCGGGCTAGCAGCCCGCGCTCCCAAGATCGAGCCTTTTCAAGCTTTGAGAAATATCTTGCTTGGAAGCAGGGCTAATCTTTATCTTAAATCTTTAAAAATTTGTGCTGGCGATAAGTTTTTATATGGCTTTTAGTCCAATAGGGCTCGAGCCCCTGGGAGCGCGGGCTGCTAGCCCGCTAAAAAGAGCTTTTTCCTTATAATTCACATACTCTCCACATAAATCACCAATTATTACCACAATTCAATAAAATTTGTAGGAAAAGGCTTGACCTAATGTGCTAATTCACGTATCATGTCTCCTATGAATTTGATGAAAACGAGCAAAACCTTAGTAGGCGTCGTGTTGTGTTCCACCCTTTTAACAGCTTGTGCGAATAGCAACTCGGCAAATCCTTTCACCCGTTTTGAACCCGCTTCTACTGCCTCACAATCCCTTAATAATACTTCATTGTGGGTAAGTATGAGCCACAGTTTCGTCCTAAATCACCAAGTTAATCAACCCGCGGTGCAAAAGCAGATCGCGTGGTTACAGACTCACCAACGCTCTTTGTATGCGTTGTTACAGAGTTCTGCGCCTTATATTTCCTACGTCTACGGCCAGGCTAAGCAGAAGGGTATTCCTGGGGAAATCGCTTTGTTACCGATCGTGGAAAGCCGATTTAACCCGTATGCCACCTCTCCTGTCGGGGCCACCGGTTTATGGCAGATCATGCCTAAGACTGCGCCAGACTTAGGATTGAAGAGCAACAAAGCGTATGACGGTCGTCGAGATATCGTCGCTTCCACCCATGCGGCTTTGAACTACTTAAACTCATTAAACCAGATGTTTAACAACAACTGGGAATTGGCTTTAGCCTCTTATAACTGGGGTCCTGGGAATATCCAGAAAGCCGTTAAGAAACAAAAGAAATGGTATCAACGTGCGAGCTATTGGAGCTTGAAGATGCCAGCCGAAACGCAAGGTTACGTGCCTAAGTTGTTAGCGTTAGCGGAAGTGATTCAAAATCCGGCCCGTTATGGTATTACCTTACCGAACGTGACGGCCCAGCCTAAACTGGCTTCTGTGAAAGTGCCAGCGCAGGTGGACTTAAAGCAGGTCGCTCAGGCGCATGGGATCAGTATCCAAACCATGCAGAAGTTGAACCCTGGGTATTCGAAGATGGCCACCATGGCCGGTGCACCTAACACTTTGTTAGTGCCGATTGAAAAGGCGCAAGCGGTGCAAGATACAGCACCTAGCTTGGCGGCCAATACGTTGAATACCTCAGCTGCGACGGATGCGGTGCAAGTGGTTCCTGCTGCTGATGCGACCATAGACAGCGATACCCATACCTTGGTGAAAGCGATTCTTAAACAAGGTCAGTGGTTAGCGTTAGGGTTGGCGGATTTACCCAATCTGAATGTCGCTACGGTCTAATCTTTACTTAAAGCCTTCTCTTCGAGAAGGCTTTTTTTTGGTTTTAAGCGGGCTAGCTGCCCGCGCTCCCAGGCTCGAGCCTCTATGGTGTAACAGCTATAGAAAACTACTCTGCCGAAACAAAGATCTAAAGATTTTAAAGATCAAAGATGAACCCGCTTCCAAGTAGAATATTTCTCAAAGCTTCAACAAGGCTCGAGCCTGGGAGCGCGGGCTGCTAGCCCGCTAAAAATTATTCCATCCCCGCTGCCAATAACGTATTTTGCAACAAAATCGCCCGCGTCATAGGGCCTACACCCCCTGGAACAGGTGTAATCCAACTGGCTTTGAGTTTCGCCGTGGCAAAATCAACATCCCCGCAAATTGAGCCATCCGCCCGACGATGAATCCCCACATCCACCACAATAGCGCCTGATTGAATCCATTCACTTTGAATCAGCCCTTGTTGCCCTGTGGCAACCACTAATAAATCCGCTTGTCTCACTAAATCCGCCAGGTTTCGAGTAAAGCGGTGACATACCGTCACGGTGCTTTTGGCCAGTAACAGCTCTAAAGCCATCGGTCTGCCGACAATATTCGAAGCGCCCACGACGACGGCATGCAAGCCTGCCAGCGCAATGTGGGCAGATTCCAGTAAGGTGATAATGCCAAAAGGCGTGCACGGACGTAACCCGGGCCGGCGTTGAGCTAACCGACCTAAATTATACGGATGAAAGCCGTCGACATCTTTTTCAGGCCGAATGCGGTCCAAAATCAACTCTGAGCGGATATGGGCTGGTAAAGGCAATTGCACTAAAATACCATCAATCTCATCATCCGCATTGAGCTTATCCATTAATTCCAGCAAAGCCGCTTCAGTAATATCTGCAGGTAAGTTGTAGGCTAAAGAGGTAATGCCGACCGCTTCACAGTCAGCGCGTTTATGCCGTACATAGATTTGTGAAGCAGGGTCATCTCCCACCAGAACAACCGCTAAGCTCGGTGCTCGGGCTCCCGCGGTGACTTGGGTGACAATCTGCTGACGCATGGTGTGTCGAAGAGTCGTAGCAAGCTGGTTACCATCTAAAATGTGTGCTGTCATAGATTATGTCGCGCTATTTTTCCAAGCACGAATCGTAGCAAAAACTTCCTCAGCCGTCGACAGGCTTTTGCCCGCATGCTGTATCGCAGCCTCTCGAACCGTCGGTTGATCACACCGTAAAAAAGGATTGGTTTGTAATTCCAATGACAAAGGCGCAGGCACAGTGGGAATCTGTTGTGCTTGTGCGGCCCGAGCTGAGAGAACTCTCTCCGTAATCGCCGAATTGTGTGGCTCTACGCGCTGAGCAAACTGTAAATTTTGCAAAGTGTATTCATGGCCGCAATAAACCAAAGTGTCTGAAGGAAGCTGCGCCAGTTTTTGCAAGGAGTGATACATTTGTGTCGGCGTACCTTCAAACACCCGCCCACAGCCGCCAGTAAATAAAGTATCTCCAGAGAAAAGCCTGCCCGCGCCATAATAGGCCATATGTCCTAACGTATGTCCAGGAATCGCTAAGGTCTGTAATGATAACGACATTTCGGAGAAAGAAAGTGGTGTTTGATCCTGTAAGGAGTGGGTCACGCTCGGAATGTTATCGCGCTCTGGCCCGAAAACCGGCATAGCAAAATGTTCCAGAATTTCTGCTACACCTTGAACATGATCGGCGTGATGATGGGTTAATAAAATCCCGAGTGGTTGTAAAGCGTGGTGAGCAAGTGCAGTGAGAACGGGTTTTGCAGCGCCGGGATCAATGATAAGGCAGTGATGAGAGTTTGTGTGTATAATCAGCCAAATATAATTATCCTTGAGCGCAGGTAAGGGGATTATTTTTAACATCAGGCAAACTCATGCAAACATCGGCGAACGATAAACTGTCTACTATTTTACGCCAAATGAATGGTTGGTATCAAGAAACCTTGGGTGCGGAATTGTTATCTGCAGAGCGCCAACAACTCGATTTATGTTTGCCGCAATTTTATGGCCGTCATCTCTTGCAAGTGGGCGGTCCCGGCGGCAGCTTTTTGTTTGAGCAAAGCCCTATTTGGCACAGTATTCGACTCAGTCCTGAATTTGACGCCACTTTTCGAGGACCTGTGGTGCAAGGTAGTTTTGAGCAATGGCCGTTTTTGCCAGGATGTTTTAATGTCATTTTGATGCCTCATGTGCTCGAAATAGCTTTGAATCCCATTCAGGTGCTGCAGCAAGCGTATCAGGCATTGGCGCCAGGGGGGCATTTGCTGATTTTAGGGTTTAATCCGCTGAGTTTATGGGGATTAAAACAAAAAATTTTACCGAGCAATCAAGCGCCCTGGTCTCAACATTTTTATACCTGTCACACCGTGTGCGGGTGGTTAAAAAAGCAGGAATTTTTAATTAAACAAGAGACCAGTTTATTCTTCCGCCCTCCCCTTAAAAACAAATATGGGTTGGATAAACTGTTTATTTTAGAGCCCATCGGTAAATTGTTAGGCGAAGGATTAGGGGGCGTGTATTTTATTATTGCTGAAAAGTGTCAGATTCCTTTAACCCCATTGCCTCATAAAATAAAACCTTTGGTTGGCCAACTGAAGCCGACGGGAGCCTAAATGTCAGAGAGTCGTCCAACGCCTATTTTATATATTTATACGGATGGTGCGTGTCGCGGCAATCCAGGGCCAGGAGGGTGGGGCGTGCTGATGCGTTATGCCGAGCACGAAAAACAGCTCTATGGTGCTGAAGCACATACCACCAATAATCGCATGGAATTGATGGCGGTCATTCAAGCATTAAAATCGCTCAAAAAAACTTGTCGGATCGAAATTACCACCGATTCGCAATATGTGCGTAATGGGGTGATGACTTGGCTAAAGGCTTGGAAGCAAAAAGGCTGGCGGAATAGCAAAAAAGAGCCAGTCAAAAACCAGGATTTATGGGAGGTGTTGGATCAAATCATTCAAGATCATCCCCATATTACCTGGCACTGGGTGAAGGGGCATTCTGGCCATCCTGAAAATCACATTGCCGATCAACTTGCGAATTATGCCATTGATCAATGGGCGGAAAACCCCCGTTAAATAAAATCTCGCTCCAGCGACGACTAGGTGCTAAATCATGACAAATCGCTGAAAAGTTGATTTTTTAAAGTGGGTTATTGTATTGACCCTCAGCCCTTATTTTATGCGGTTTCAGCTGTCTTAAGTGTTCTGACCTTAAGGAAATATGAAAAAAATTGCTTGCAATTGTAAAAAATCGAGCTACCATATGCCGTAACACAGGGTTGTGTCATAGGATTTTGCTTAGCTAAGAAACGGTTTATCAAAAATAACATTTGGCTAAACGTTCTTGTGCTGTAGGAGCTTTATCCCGAAGATACATAACAATGTGTAGAAAAAAACCTGTTCTTTGGAATCATCATGGAGGTTATAAATGAAGAAACTTTCCGTTGTTCTAGCCGCTGCTGGTTTATCGGCTTCTTTAGGTGCTTATGCCGCGGTTCCCACTGATACAACACCATTCGGCGTGAACATCCCCAACTTGAAAGGTGGCATTGAAGTCACATTAGAAGGTCTATATTTAAGACCAACCGATGAAAACCTTGACTATGCACAAGTTAACACAACCGCTTTTGATTTCAGCGGCTTTCCTTTCAATACTTCAGTCGTCACTGACAGAGATCTGAAATCTGTTAACCCTAACTATGACTTTGCCTTCCGCATTGGCTTAGGTTATGTGTTCCCAGATTCTGGTAACGATGTTCAATTGAACTGGTTACACTTTGATCACTCCAATGACTCTAGCACCAGCACCAACCCTGGTGATGTGTTAGTCACAGCGATCGGGATTCCCTTAATTAACCCACCTGTTAACATTTTTGGTATCACAGGTGATGTAGGGGCTACCTCTGATGTGGATTCCAAACTCGATACCGTGAATTTAGATGTTGGCCAATATGTTAACTTTGGCACACGTTTACAAACTCGTTTCTTTGGCGGGTTACAATTCTCCCGAGTTGAGCAAGACACTCACAATACCTACTCTGCTTTCTACACCGATAACTTAATCCCACCAGCAACATTTTCTTTCACAGAAGATGATGACTTAGATTCTAAGTTCACTGGTGTGGGTCCAAGATTTGGTGTTGATACCAGCTACAACATTTGGAACTGCTTTGGTCTAGCCGCTCACGTGTCTGGTGCTTTATTAGTGGGTAAATTGAATGACACTGATCAAGATACCAACCTGAACGCTATTCTAAGCTTCCCAACAGGTGGCGGTACAACCGTTCTGAACTTCAATGATAACATTGATACAGACACCAATGATAACGACTGGCGCGTTGTTCCAACCTTTGATGCTAAGCTTGGGTTGAACTACACCTGGTTATTCCAAAACCAATCTGCTTTAACATTGGAAGCTGGTTATCAAGTGACTCGTTTCTTTGATGTTGTCGACACTTACCAAGTTAACAACTCTGGTCTGGGTGTCTTAACCGGTATTGATAGAGAAACCACCAACGTCGGTTATGATGGTCCTTTCCTCAGCTTAAACTACAAGATGTAATTTTGTAGCTTTATAGAGTTGTGACCTCCAGAACAGGCCGTATAAGGGGCGCCTAAAGCGCCCCTTATATGCTTGTCTTGGTATGGTTGTTAGATATTGGATGTAAACAAACATATTTTGCTTGTTTTTCGCTAAAAATATCTTCAAAATGCTCATGTACAAATCGTACACTGCGCTTTTTCAGACATTTTTAGCTTCAAACCAAGCTAAAATCTGTTTGTTTTAGCCACCTATAGTATAAGCAGCATTTTCGTAAATACTTCCCATCGCATGCGCCAGGTCATATTAGATACAGAGACTACGGGATTACACGTTGAAGCAGGTCACCGATTAATTGAAATTGGTGCCGTCGAAATGGTGAATCGTAAATTGACCGGGCAGACTTTTCACACCTATATTTGTCCTCAAAGAGCTATTGATCCTGAAGCGCAAGCCATCCACGGGATTACCGAAGCTTTTCTAGCTGACAAACCTTTGTTTGCGGACGTCAGTACAGCTTTTCTCGACTTCATTCAAAACGCTGAGCTGATTATTCACAATGCCGTGTTCGATTTGGGTTTTTTAGAGCATGAGTTGCAATTAGCGGGAATCGCCAAAAAATTTCACCAACAGCATTCAATCATTGATACATGGCTGTTGGCTAAGAAAAAACACCCCAGTCAGAAAAATAATCTTGATGCGCTCTGTAAGCGCTATAACATTGATAACCGTCATCGCACCCTTCACGGCGCCTTACTAGACGCCGAATTATTAGCACGGGTTTATTTAAAGCTAACGGGCGGACAAACCTCTTTGTTCGATGAAGGCGACGAAATATTTTCGCCTATTTCCTCAACACATTCTGTTTCAAATACCCTAACGGTTACCAAAGCTGATACAATCCACTACGCCGATTCTGAAGAAATGGCTGCTCATCTTCGTTATGTTGAAATGCTTAAACAAGCCAGTGGTGGCGTTTGTTATTTTTAAGAAATGCTGAAGCTTGAGAATCGCTTGAAGCTTGAAGTGGTGCCTTCTCCCCTCCGTGGGAGAAGGTGCCCGATAGGGCGGATGAGGGGGAAAATTTACATTCACTAAGGGAGGATTTACCATGAAACGTTACTGGATTCTGATTTTAGCAGTTCTCATTCCTTGGTTTGCTCATGCCGATGAGACTAAGGGCACTTGGGGCTATGGGGAAAAAGATGGTCCCGCCGTCTGGGGCAAGCTTGATCCCAAGTTTGCTTTATGTGGAGATGGCAAAGAACAATCTCCGATTAACATCGATACTTCCGCTGCACAGCCCGTGCAACATACTTTAACTTTTCATTATTCTCACGCCCCTGCCATGACCAAGGTAGGTTCCAATTTTGCTGGGGAATTAGTCAACCCTGGTGAAGACTATGTCGTATTCGATGGTGATAAATATATTTTGCAAAGCTTTCACTTCCATACGCCCAGTGAACATAAAGTGAATAATACCCAATATCCGTTGGAAGGACACTTTATCCACCAAAATTCTGCAGGCAAATTGTTAGTCGTGGGAGTATTTTTCCAACCCGGTGCGCAAAGCAATGCATTTCAACCTTTATTAGAAGGTACGGATAAAACCCTCAGTCATTGGAATCCCACCAGCTTAATACCGGCTACCGGCGGTTATTATTCTTACGACGGCTCGTTGACCACACCGCCTTGCGGAGAAGGGGTTAACTGGGTGGTCATGAAACAAGTGATGCCCATTGCTAGTGACCAGTGGCAAATGTTTAAAACGCATTTTGGTCAAAATAATGCTCGACCCACACAACCCTTAAATCAGCGTAAGGTATTTCAATCGACATGAAACCGAAGGCTAAACAGTTACCCTTACCGCTACGCATTGTCGGTGACTTTGTCCGCTTAGAAGCGAGCAGCGGTATCATTCTGTTTATATTGGCGATCCTAGCCTTAGTGATCGCCAATTCTGCCTGGGGCCATGCTTACGAAACTTTCCTCGATACGCAAATCCATGTCTATCTAAGACAGTGGCATTTTTCCTTTACGGCCTTGTTCGTCATTGACGATGCGTTAATGGCGGTGTTTTTCTTGTTAGTCGGTTTAGAAATCAAACGCGAAATTTTGTTAGGGGAATTGAACTCCCTGTCTAAAGTGATCTTACCCGCAGTGGCGGCAGTGGGCGGCATGTTAGTGCCGGCGGGAATTTATATTGTGATGAATCGGCATGATGCTTTTGCTTTGCGCGGTTGGGCTATCCCGACGGCCACCGATATTGCCTTTGCTTTGGGCCTGATGGCATTGGTCGGAAGGCGTGCTCCTTTACCCTTAAAACTATTCTTAATGACCCTCGCAATTTTTGACGATATTGGAGCTATCCTCATTATTGCCGTATTTTATTTAGACAGCTTGAAATGGGCGGGTGTGATAGGGGCTATGGTGTGTTTGTTATTGTTACTGTTACTGAATCATTATCAATATAATCGGTTAGGGCTTTATCTGTTCATTGGCTGTGTGTTATGGGCTTGTTTATTGCAGTCAGGGCTTCACCCCACCCTCGCCGGGGTCATATTGGCGTTATTTATCCCGATTACCCCAACCGCTGCTGGCCCTTCTTTGCTCACCCAATTAGAGGAGCGCTTACACCCGTGGGTGGCTTATCTGATCTTACCGTTATTCAGTTTTGCCAATGCAGGGGTTTCTTTTCAAGGATTACACTTCAGTCATTTGATGGGCACTGTGCCACTGGGGATTTTATTAGGATTGTTTGTGGGAAAACAATTGGGCGTGTTTGGCACTGCATGGATCGCCATTTTATTTAAATGGGCCCCCATGCCCACAGGCAGCAGTTGGCTCAAATTATACGCCACCGCCATGATTTGTGGGGTGGGTTTCACGATGAGTTTATTTATCGGCCAACTGGCTTTTCCGGGACTAGAGACTAACTATCCGGTGCTGATGCGATTTGGTGTGCTATTTGGATCTTTTCTTTCTGGCTTGCTAGGATTTTTGTTATTATATTTTTCCCCGACTCCTTTATCGCGAGACGATCATGAGCAGTGAACATCCTAAAGTACATTATTTAAACGCATATCAGCCTAGCGATTTCCTGATCGATGCTGTCTATTTGCATTTCGCATTGGAAGATACTGCGACACGCGTTAAAGCTATTTTAGACATGCGTCGTAATCCGCTGTCGAAGGATTTACGAGCCCCTCTCGTGCTCGATGGTGAAGCATTAAAGTTAATCACAGTGACTATTGACGGGGTAGAGCTCGCAAAGAGCGCTTATTCCCTAGATGATAAACACTTAACGATCAGACAAGTGCCCGAGCGGTTTAAGTTGGAAACCGAAGTGGAAATTAATCCGGCTGCTAATAAAAAATTGTCCGGTTTATATAAAAGTGGTGATATTTTTTGCACGCAATGTGAATCCCAAGGCTTTAGAAGAATCACCTATTATTTGGATCGCCCCGACGTCTTAGCACAATTTACCACCGGAATTACCGCAGATCCCACCCGCTATCCAGTATTGTTAGCGAACGGCAATTTAACCGAAAGTCATTTATTGGATAATGGTAAGCAATGGGTCAAATGGGTGGATCCTACCTTAAAACCTTGTTACTTATTTGCCTTAGTGGCCGGTAACTTAGACGTATTAGAAGATGTGTTCATCACGCAGAGTGAACGAAAAATTCAGTTAGCCATTTATGTGGAACCGGGCAAATTGCCGCAAGCCACTCACGCCATGCACAGTTTAAAATTGGCGATGGCTTGGGATGAAAAAGCCTATGGGCGTGAATACGATTTACAGAATTACATGATTGTGGGCGTGGGGGATTTTAATTTTGGCGCAATGGAAAACAAAGGGCTGAATATTTTTAATGATAAATATATTCTGGCGCAACAGGAAACCGCGACGGATGAAGATTTTATCGATGTGATGAGCGTGATTGCCCATGAATATTTTCACAACTGGTCGGGCAATCGTGTCACGGTGCGCGATTGGTTTCAAATTACCCTCAAAGAAGGCTTAACGGTTTTTCGCGAACATCAATTTACCGCAGAAAAAACTTCGCCCACGGTGAAAAGAATTCAAGAAGCCAAGCTGATTCGTAATCAGCA
Organism: Gammaproteobacteria bacterium; assembly: GCA_047601185.1. GTDB lineage: Bacteria > Pseudomonadota > Gammaproteobacteria > JAURND01 > JAURND01 > JASGJS01. Next base: position 810,003 of record JASGJS010000001.1, read on the forward strand.
ATTTAGTCAAGATGCGGGTCCGATGGCGCATCCGGTTTATCCAGACTCCTATATTCAGATTAATAATTTTTATACGGTAACCGTATACGAAAAAGGTGCGGAAATTATTCGCATGTTGCACACCTTGTTAGGTGCAACAGCATTTAGAAAAGCGATGGATTATTATTTTTCGCGGAATGACGGTCAGGCCGTTTCCGTCGAAGAGTTTGTACGCGCAATGGAAATCACTTCTGGCAAAGATTTACAACAATTTCGTCGTTGGTATAAACAGGCCGGCACACCAGTAGTGATGATTAAAGATGAATATAATGCCCAAACTCAAACATACACTTTAACTGTGACACAAGCATGCCCTCCGACACCAGGACAGCCAGATAAAGAACCCTTCCATATTCCTTTGGCGGTGGGTTTGTTAGATGAGAATGGCAATGCGCTGCCGTTGCAATTCAGTTTAGAACAAACAGCCGTAACGGGAACCGAAATTTTAAGCGTCACGCAACCGGTACAGAGCTTTCATTTTTTCAATGTGACTAGCCGACCCGTGCCTTCGTTATTACGCGATTTCTCCGCGCCGGTTAAATTGCAATTTGATTACACTGAAGAAAATTTATTATTGTTGGCGCGTCATGATACTGATTTGTTTAATCGCTGGGATGCCTGCCAACAATTAGCCTTGCGCATTTTATTGCGGTTAATTGCCAATTACGAAGCAGAATTGGAATTAGTGACACCTTATGCATATTTAACACTGCTCAGCGAAATTCTAGCTGATGAGTCACTTGATCCTGCCTTAAAAGCGGAAATGCTAGTTCCTCCCGCTGAAAGTTATTTGATCGAGCAAATGCCAGTCGCTAATGTGGATGCTATCCATGCTGTACGTGAATGGCTCAGAAAGCATATCGCTGCGACTTTGAAAACGGCTTTCTTAAACTATTATCAACAACAACAGGTCGAGATTCCTTATGCCGTGGATGCCCAAGCAGTGGGTCGGCGTCGTTTGAAAAATTTGGCGTTAGGCTATTTGGCTTTATTAGCGGACGAGTCGGTGTTTGAGTTATGCACCAAACAGTTTAATCATGCCAATAATATGACAGAAGTGATGGGAGCGCTATTGGCTTTGAACGACATCGATTGCCCCACTCGCCAGCAAATGTTAGCGGCCTTTTATCATAAGTGGCAGAAAGATAACTTAGTCGTCGATAAATGGTTGCGACTGCAGGCGCAATCGACATTACCTGATACGTTATCGGTAGTAAAGTCGTTGATTCAACAACCTTCGTTCGATCTTAAAAATCCCAATCGCGTTAGGGCATTAATTGGCGGGTTTTGTTCAGGCAACCCCGTGCGATTTCATACCTTAAGCGGTGAAGGCTATGAATTTTTGGCCCATTACGTGCTAGAAATTGATCAATTCAACCCGCAGTTAGCCGCGAGAATCATCGAGCCACTAACCCTTTGGAAAAAATTTGACGCGACGCGGCAGCAATTGATGCGAGCGCAGTTGGAAAAGATTTTATTACAACCTAAGTTGTCTTCGGATGTGTATGAGATTGTGACTAAGAGTTTGGTGTTGGAATGAAAAAGCAGCGGGCTAGCAGCCCGCGCTCCCAAGTTTTGCGCCATTCATGCAAAGTGCCCAAGGGATGGTTTTTTGCCTTTTTAAGCTTCATTGGAATGAAAGAATATCAATGCTTGATATAACTTGTAACTTGAATAAGGCTCGAGCTGGGAGCGCGGGCTGCTAGCCCGCTAAAAAAGCATCAAAACACTACGATGCTTGTTTTTCCTCCCCAATCATCAACCACTGAATAGACACTTTCAACAACTGAGTATAACGCAGTGCGTGAGAAGCCCTTAACGCCGCTGCACCCGCCTCATGCTTGGTATATTCTTTAACATTCAAATGGTACTGTTGGCAAAAAGCTTCCGGGGAAGAAAACCCGGCCTGTTCGCGGGCTTGTTTTAAACGAATCGCGATTTCTTGACGCAGCTGTATTTGTCCTAGCATGAGTGGAGCCTCCTCAAAACTGATCCTCGGGGTATGGTACTATCGCTGTGGCTAAACCACAAGCCTAGTCTAACTCCTATTTAGAAGCTCCAAAGGAGGGTGTTTTTAAGACGTGTCTTGCTTGTCCTATCAATTGTCTGACCGCTTCATGGATATTGCTCGCGAATTTAATAAAATTCTGATTTTCATATCCTGGCGGTGTTGACGTCGGTTTAAAGTAGGGTTTACCACAATACGAATTTAAGAGCGTTGAAAATCTTTCACCGTCATATTGGGAAGGAATAGCAATAAAGCTGACACCCGGAGTTGAAGAGCGCCCTATATCAGCTTGTGCTAAAGCAGGCGCAATATCAGAAAATTGTGGCGTTGTAGTCGCTGGGGTCGTCTCATACGGTTTAAAAAACATGGTTTTTTTATCGGGCATTGATCGCTGAGATGTTGTAGTAGAAGTTTTACGTTTAGGTGACTTAGTTTCTTCTAAAGATTGCGCAGCAGCTTCTCGGTGGAGTCGCACTATGCTTTGAAGCGCTTCGTCAGATACAAAAAATAATGAATAGTTTGGACGATCTAGTGAGGACCAATGATGACGCAAATTCCCGGATTGATTAATACCGGCTAGATACTGATCCAGTATTTTAACGGCTTCCTCGTAATCAGACTTGGAATTAAATCGTAATCCCTCGACAAGAGGCTCCCGATTGGGCAAAGGACTAGGCATCGTTATCAACGTGCACGTCTTTAATACTTTGGCTAATTCAGGTGTCAGTTTGGCATTTTCTTGGATGCGTTGAGCCATCAGCCATTCTCGAGTTTGGTTAATCCTCTTTAATAGTTTGGAGTCCTCGCTCTCTGGTTGAACTGAACAGGTGATATTGTCAATGTGTGATTTTTTGAAATCCTGAGGATGACATTGAAGATAGTCTAAAACTCCCCTCAGTACAGCAGTTTGGTGAGGTGTTGCGATTTGTAGATTGAGCTCTTTGACTGTTTTAGGAAGAGGGTATTTGCTAAATAAAGTCGTTAAGATAGGATCTACCAGTGAAGCAGCAGGAATGTCTTTATTGTCAGGAGCAAGAAATTTCAGTGTCGTCTTGGCTACATCAAATGTAGCTTCAAGTACCGCATGAGAAGTGTCCTGATCTTTACAAGAAACGGAATAGGCGTCTCCTCCATCAGATCTATCAATTGTTGCTAAAGTGAGATACGGTGATAATTGTGAATGCAGGCTGTTTAAATTCAAGTAAGGCGCTTTTGCCGCTAATTGACTGAAATCGGCTTGAATTCCTTCCCGCGCCAAAAAATTCGTTAATTCAGCCAACTGCGAAAGTTGGATGGAATCAAATTGCATGAATTGATGGAATAACTCGCTCTTCAAAATCGTTTTCTGTGGTCCCGACCCAGAGATGTAATCGCAAACCAGCGCTAAATTTTCTACAAAGTTGGGCTCTGACGTTGATTTTTTCAATAATTCATCAATATGTTTCTTTTGTTGATCGGAAAGGGTGGAATAATCAGACTCTACAGGGAAAACAGCAGAAAATAAGAAGTTTATTTCAATTAATTGTTGAAGAGGTGATTTGGATTCCTTTGGGGGTATGATACTTCGTTCGCTGCTCATATACCTGCCTTATGCTAAAAATAATAAATTATTATACTATATTTGCGCTTATTTTTTCAAGCGATAGGCGGATGAGGGGGTAACATCAAACAGCTTTTCAATAGCCCCCTAATAACGCCATCAAAATCTTTTTGTAAATAGCAGTCAGCTGCATCAAATCTTGAACCCCCACACATTCATTGGCCTGATGAATCGTCCCATTACAAACCCCCAATTCAATCACCTCACAGCCAGTCGGTGCGATAAAGCGCCCATCTGAGGTGCCGCCATCGGTTGTCAATTGTGGTGTCAAACCCGTCGTTTCTTGAATGGCTTGCTGAGCAGCAGACAATAACGCACCCTGAGGTGTCATGAAAGGTTGGGCAGATAATTGCCAGTTTAATTGATAAGACAGACCATAATGCTGCAAAATCGCTTCAGTTTGCTCCATTAAACTTTGCGCTGGGCTCAGAGGGGAAAATCTAAAGTTAAAGCTCGCCTGCAATTGTCCTGGAATCACATTGGTCGCACCTGTGCCGGCTTGAAGATTGGAAAATTGGAAAGAGGTTGGTGGGAATTCTGCATTGCCCTCATCCCAAGTCATTTCGGCTAAGGTGAGAAAAGCGGGCAAGGCTTGATGAATGGCATTGTTAGCGAGGTGGGGATAAGCGATATGTCCCTGTTTCCCCTGAAGGGTTAACTGCCCATTTAAAGAGCCACGTCGGCCAATTTTTATCCCATCTCCCACTCGCTGTTGGCTGGAAGCTTCCCCCACAAGACACCAGGTTAAAGGGGTTCGTTGCGCGACCAGATGCTCAATCACTTTTTGCGTACCGTCGATGGCATCTCCTTCTTCATCACTGGTCAACAGTATGCCCAAGGTTCCTTGGTGTTGTGGGTATTGATGTAGAAACTGTTGGCATGCCATCAGGAATGCGGCAACGGCGCCTTTCATATCCGCTGCGCCGCGGCCATATAAGATGCCATCTTTGACTGTGGGGACAAAAGGCGGGGTATTCCAAGACTGCTCAGGGCCGGGCGGCACAACGTCGGTATGACCCGCAAAAAATAAACAAGGCTCACCCTGCCCATGGGTTGCCCAAAGATTTTTCACTTTTCCAAAGGGCAGCGGAGTGCATTGAAAACCTAGCGGATTCAAAAAATTTTGGATGATGGTTTGGCAGTCGGCATCCTCTGGTGTTATAGAGGGTTGTTGAATCAATTGACTGGCCAGTGCTAATACGGCTTCTGCGTTCATAATCGTAATAACTCATTAATGCCGACTTTAGCGCGAGTTTTTTCATCCACTCGTTTAACGATCACTGCGCAATATAAACTATATTTGCCATCGTCGGAGGGTAGGTTGCCAGGCACCACAACAGAATAAGCCGGAACGCGTCCATAGCTGATCTTGCCGGTTTCACGATCATAAATCCGCGTACTCTGTCCAATAAAGACCCCCATCGAAATCACTGCGCCGGTTTCCACCACCACCCCCTCAACGATTTCGGAGCGGGCGCCAATAAAACAATTGTCTTCGATGATGGTGGGATTGGCTTGTAAGGGTTCCAATACACCACCAATCCCAACGCCGCCTGATAGATGGACATTCTGACCAATTTGGGCACAAGACCCTACTGTCGCCCAAGTGTCAACCATCGTGCCTGATCCCACATAAGCTCCGATGTTAATAAAGCTGGGCATGACCACGCAGTTGGGCGCAACATAGGCACCTTTGCGAATACATGCGGTTGGAACGACACGCACTTTATCCTCAGTTATCGCCTGTGGGTTGTCCATCGTATATTTCAGTGGAACTTTGTCAAAATAAGTTGTATAACCCGCGTCGATGATTTCGCTTTGTTGCAGTTTGAAGTATAGTAAAATAGCTTTTTTTAACCAAGTGTTCACTTGCCACTGGTCATCGTGTTTTTCTGCCAGCCGAAATTTTCCAGCATTCAATAATTCTATGACTTCTCGTACAGCGGTTTTTGTTGTCGCTGTGATGTTAGAAGGATCCGCGTAAGCAGTTTCAATAATTGCGTTGAGTTCTGACATAGTGTTCTCGTATAAAATGATTCTAAGATACCGCACTCTCGGACATTGCGCTACAAGATTTGAGTTGCTTGGATTATTGGATAAATAATATGAAAAGTGCTAGAATTTCGCACAGTTATCAACAAAAGTTCTGTAAATTTCGATTTTTAGCGAAAAATTGCAGGTAGCCTAATAATAAAGAATAATCAATCATTGCTAAATTCAGGAGATAAAAATGAGTGTGATTTATGCTTTACCGCCGAATACTGATGAAGCTCAAGCTTTAGCAAAAGCGCGAGGAGAGCGCTTAAAAGCTTTGCGATTGATGTCAGGATTTACCCGCAATGGTTTTGCAAAAAAACATAACTTAAGTGCCAGCACCATTCAATCTTGGGAAGCTGCTAAAGCAGGGGGATTGACCGAGCGCGGCGCTGAGCGAATGTTGCACCTATTACGAGAAGAAGGCATCTGCTGCAGTATAGAGTGGTTATTGTTTGGTACTGGCAGCTCACCCCAATTGGCTAATCCGCAATTTAATAAATTGCGGGAAGTCGCGGCGATGTACCATTTACCCGAACAGACCGCTATCAATTTAGAATTGGCTTTTTTCCGCAAGCAAGTGCGTCATTGTATGGAGTATGTGGTGACAGATGATGGTATGGCGCCCTATTATCGCCCAGGAGATTATGTCGCGGGCCGACGCCGCTCGGGTCCAGCACTCGCGGGTTTGGCAGGATGCGATTGCATCGTTCAATTAAAAAACGGCGAAAGCTTATTACGGCGGGTGCGGATTAATCCCCGCACTGGACTGTTTGATTTGTTGTGCACGAATTTAAAAACAGCAGTATTGCTGCCGGTTTTATATTCTCAGGATGTTTTGTATGCGGCGCCGGTGATTTGGTGGAGAAGGCTAGATCAGGCGTAAGTTTTGTAAGTTCCCCCTCATCCGCCTATCGGCACCTTCTCCCACGGAGGGGAGAAGGCCCCACCTCAAAGCTCGCTGGAATTTCAAGCTCTGTGCTTGAATATTTTCTAGCCATCCGTAAAAGCAAATCCTCTTTTCGCAGACACGACTTAGGCCCTTAGAGCTGGGGTGTCGCTAAGATCAGAATGTGGCGAGCTGTTGCCTTCTCCCCTCCGTGGGAGAAGGTGCCCGAATAGGGCGGATGAGGGGGGTTAAGCCGTAAAGGCGCGCCTCGATTGATATTGTCTCCCTTCAAGCTGATCTTTCAGCCATTTGGGTATATAGCGCGGAGTCATATTAGGTGTAGGTGCTGCGGCCAATTGAAAAGGGGTCTGCACCGCATTATGCATATCCGTCGGCCGATCATGGACATTGCGATTAAAGTTGGGCACGATCCGCCCACTTTGTTGTTGTTTCTGATGTTGCATCGTCGCGGTATTGACCGAATACAAAATAGGGGCAGCCTTCTCTTCATTACTTCGCCGTATTCTTTCCACCTCTGTTAACTGTTCATCTGCCTTGTTTTGTTTAGCCTGATACTTCTCTTCATCAGTCTTTTTACGTTTATTGCCCGGTTTGGGGGTTGGAGCGGGTTTGAATGTCTGTTGATGAGTCAATTCCGCCTCATATTGGTGGAGTCGTTTTTGGATATTTTGAAGTTTTTGTTTTTGCGCGGGTTTCAGGTCAGGAGATGCTAAATCCTTCTCTAATAAAACTTTAACTTTTTGAATTGTCTGGAGTTTTTGCTCGAATGTTCTGGGCGTATAGCTGTTTTGTGGGGTTTTTTCCACGACAGGATCGGCCTTTTTAGGCTCTAATTTAGGCGTAGCAGGTGTTAAGGTTTCTGCTAATTTTTGGTGAGTCATGGCAATATTCTCAATTTCAATGCTTTTCAGGTCAGTTGCAGGTATTATACTATAACAATCTTAACGGATTATGAAGAATCAGCGGGCTAGCAGCCCGCGCTCCCAGACTCTAGCCTGAGTCATGTAATTTAGCACAATCAAATCCGATATGACCCTAAAAAACATATTCTACGCGCAATCCGGCGGCGCCACCGCCGTCATCAACGCCACTGCCTGCGGTGTCATCCAAACTGCCCGACGTTATGCAGGTAAAATCGGCAAAGTCTACGCCGGCAAAAACGGCATTGTCGGGGCATTAAAAGGGCAGCTCATTGACACCAGCCACGAATCGGATGAGGCTATCGCGGCTTTATACCACACCCCCGCCTGCGCATTTGGCTCCTGTCGGCATCGTTTAAAATCGCTAGAAGAGAGCCGGGAAGAATATTACCGTCTCATAGAGGTCTTCAAGGCCCATCATATTGGTTATTTTTTGTACAATGGCGGCAATGACTCTCAAGACACCACCCATAAAATCGCGCAAATGAGCGCAAGCTTGAACTATCCGTTAACCTGCATTGGCTTACCCAAGACTATCGATAATGACTTGCCACATACAGATACCTGCCCAGGATTTGGTTCCGTGGCGAAATACGTGGCCACTTCGATCCGCGAAGCCAGTTTGGATGTGGCTTCGATGTCCGCCACCTCCACCAAAGTCTTTATCTTAGAAGTCATGGGGCGGCATGCAGGCTGGATTGCGGCAGCGTCAGGTTTGGCCTCCCAACAAGCTGGCGATGCCCCTCATATTATTTTATTCCCCGAAATTCCTTTTGAAGCTGGCCGTTTTATGGCGCAGGTCAATGCCACTATACAACGCCATGGTTTCTGCGCGATCGTGGTGTCAGAGGGGGTTAAAACGCCAGAAGGCCAATTTCTCTCAAGTGCGGATTTAAGTGACGCGTTCGGGCATAGCCGTCTGGGTGGCGTAGCACCCGTCATTGCCCACCTAATTAAGCAAGAAGGCGGCCACAAATGTCATTGGGCAGTGGCCAATTATTTACAACGCTCTGCTCGACATATCGCCTCGCAAACTGATGTCGAACAAGCCTATGCGTTAGGTCAAGCCGCCGTTGAGCGCGCCTTAATCGGCTCCCACGGGGTAATGTTGACGATTGAGCGGCTCCAGCAATCCCCTTATCGATGGCAAGTCGGCGAAGTGCCGTTGTCGCAGGTGGCGAACGCTGAGCGTAGCATGCCGCTGGATTTTATTCGGCCCGACGGTTTTCACATCACTGCCGCCTGTCGTGACTATTTGCTGCCGCTGATTCAAGGGGAATCCTATCCACCTTATGTCGATGGCTTACCTGCCTATGCTCGCTTAAAAAACCAACTCGTGGAAAGTGTGCCATGCCCCAGCTGACTAAAATTATTACCCTCAATTTAAATGGCATTCGCTCAGCCGCCACCAAAGGTTTTTTTGATTGGTTGCTTCGCCAGCAAGCCGATGTGATTTGTGTGCAAGAAACCAAAGCGCAGATGCATGTATTGACCGAGGCCAAATTTCGTCCCGAAGGCTATCATTGTTATTTCCACGATGCGATTAAGAAAGGTTATAGTGGCGTCGGTATTTTTACACGCCAAGAGCCGCTTGCTGTAAAAACGGGTTTAGGCTGGGCGATTGCCGATGAAGAGGGGCGTTATATCCAAGCAGATTTTGAAGGATACAGCGTCGCATCGCTTTATATGCCCTCGGGCACCAGCGGGCCCGAACGGCAAGCGCATAAAATCGATTTTATGACGCAGTACTTACCCTTATTAAAAAACATCCACGATAGCCAAAAAAATGTTATTATTTGCGGCGATTGGAATATTGCCCATCAAAATATCGATCTGAAAAATTGGCGCAGTAATCAAAAAAATTCAGGATTTCTACCGGAAGAACGTGCTTGGCTCGACGAATTATTTGATCGGGTCGGGATGATCGATGCCTTTAGAGTGGTCAATCAACAACCTGATCAATACACGTGGTGGTCACATCGCGGTCAGGCTTGGGCCAACAATGTTGGATGGCGGATCGACTACCAAATTGTGACTCCCGCGTTAAAGGATAAAGTGTGCACCGCAGCGATTTATAAAGACGAAAAATTTTCTGACCATGCTCCTCTGATTATGGAGTACGACTTATGACGACAGACTATAAAGCGACCCTCAATTTACCCCGCACCGATTTTCCCATGCGAGCTGACTTAGCGAAACGTGAGCCGCAAATGCTCGCGTTTTGGCAAGATCAAGCTATTTATGAAAAATTGCGACAACGCGGTGCCGGTCGGACTAAATTTATTTTGCATGATGGCCCCCCTTACGCCAACGGGCAAATTCACATTGGCCATACGTTAAATAAAACCTTGAAAGACATTGTGGTGAAGTCGAAAACTTTAGCCGGTTTCGATGCACCTTTTGTGCCAGGCTGGGATTGTCATGGTCTACCGATTGAGCTGAACGTCGAAAAAAAACTCGATCAACGCAAGCAACAAGTGACACCGGCGGAATTTCGATTGCTGTGCCGTCAATATGCCCAAGAACAAATGCAGTTGCAAAGCGAATCCTTCCAGCGGTTGGGAGTGTTTGGCGACTGGCAACATCCTTATCTCACCATGGATTTTTCGTTTGAAGCGAATGTGATTCGTGCCTTGGCCAAAATGATTGCACAAGGCCATTTACACCGAGGCAGTAAACCCGTGCATTGGTGCGTGCTATGCGGTTCAGCATTGGCAGAAGCGGAAGTGGAATATCGCGATAAAAGTTCTTTGGCGATCGACGTCCGTTTTCCAATTAAAGATGTCGCCGCACTGCTACAGAAATTTCATTTAGATCCAAAAGCCTTTGACAAAGCTGGCGTTGTTATTTGGACAACCACCCCTTGGACATTGTCAGCCAATCAAGCGGTAGCGTTACATCCTGATATTGACTATGTTTTAGTGGCCTGCCAAAGACCTGATGCACAAGAAGATATATTGTTAGTCGCAGAACGTTTGGTGGAAGCTTTAATGACGAGAGGAGGCATCTCAGATTATAAGATTTTAGCTCGCTGCAAAGGAGAAGCCTTAGAAGGATTAATATTACAACACCCTTTTCTTCACAAAGAAGTGCCCGTTGTCACAGGAATACATGTCACAGTAGATACTGGTACAGGTGCTGTACACACAGCGCCGGCGCATGGTTTAGAAGACTATTTTGTAGCAGAGCAATATAGACTGCCGGTGGATTGCCCTGTGAATGATAAGGGCTACTATATTTCGAATACGCCATTCTTTGCTGGGCAGCATGTCTTCAAAGTCAATGATCAGGTTGTTGCCCTACTACAAGAGCGACATGCCTTATTATCGGCTGAAACTATAGTGCACAGCTATCCCCATTGTTGGCGTCATAAAACGCCATTGATTTTCCGTGCCACCCCCCAGTGGTTTATTAGTTTGGTTAACGGTGGCTTGCGTGAAATGACTTTAAACGGAATTCAAAATGTGCAATGGTCGCCTGAGTGGGGTAAAGCCAGAATGGCAGACATGCTCCACCAGCGTCCCGATTGGTGTATTTCACGGCAACGGCTATGGGGCTCGCCGATCACGTTATTTGTTCATAAAGAAACCCAAGCACTGCATCCTAATACCTTGGAATTGATGGAGCAGGTCGCGCAATTAGTCGAAAAAGACGGTGTGGAAGCCTGGTATTCATTAGATCCCGCCACACTATTAAAACACGAAGCTGACCAATACCAAAAAGTGACGGACGTGCTCGACGTCTGGTTCGATTCCGGCGTGACCCACTATGGCGTGTTACAGCAGCGTCCGGAATTGCAATGGCCGGCGGATTTATATTTAGAAGGTTCTGATCAATATCGTGGTTGGTTCCAATCCTCTTTATTGACAGGCGTTGGGATGGAAGGTACAGCGCCTTACCGAATGATTTTATCCCACGGTTTCATTATTGATCTGGCCGGGCAAAAAATGTCTAAATCCATCGGGAATGTGATTTTACCCGAAAAAGTGTGGAACACTTTAGGTGCAGACATTTTACGATTATGGGTCGCCTCCACGGATTACCGTGCAGAAGCCACGATCTCTGATGAAATTCTTCAACGCGTCGCTGAAACCTATCGCCGCATTCGGAACACCGCACGATTTTTATTATCCAACTTATTTGATTTCGACCCAGCGCAGCATCAAGTGCCATTTGATGAACTTATTGCGTTAGATCGCTGGGCGATTGATAAAACGCGCAGGATTCAGCAAGACATTCAAACCGCTTATGATAAGTTTCAATTTCATGTGGTGAATCAAAAACTGCAGCAATTTTGCTCGCTGGATATGGGCAGTTTTTATTTAGACATTATAAAGGATCGCCAATACACCACCGCCACTCACAGCCATGCGCGACGCTCTGCCCAGACGGCGATGTACCATGTATTGGAAGCTTTAGTCCGCTGGTTAGCGCCCATTTTAAGTTTTACTGCCGAAGAAATTTGGCAGCATATGGCATGGCGTTCTGAAGCTTCAGTTTTTTTAACCACTTATAATGACGCATTACCAAAATTAACAGCAGAAGAGCCTTTAAACGCTACGACCTGGGAGCAGATTATTCATGTCCGTGAACAGGTGAATCGTGAATTGGAAAAAGCCCGTCAAGCAGAAATGATAGGTTCAGGTTTAGCAGCCGAAGTCAGCTTATATTGCGAGCCTGACCTGTATGCCCTGTTAACCCAACTTGGCGATGAACTGCGGTTTGTGCTCATCACCTCCAGTGCACAGGTTTATCCTGCAGCACAACGCGCAGAGGATGCAGTGACGACTGAAATACCGGGTTTATGGGTGAAGGTGGCTGCATCATCTTATGAAAAATGTGTACGCTGCTGGCATCGTCGGCCTGAAGTCAGTGCCGATGCCGAATTATGTGCACGCTGTATTGAAAACGTTCAAGGTCAAGGAGAGCAACGCCGTTATGCTTGAGAGAAACTTCTACCAGAGTCGAAGAATGACCAAAAAATCTTGTTTGAGGTGGTGCTGGCTGTCATTGGTGGTGATCGTCTTAGACCAACTCTTAAAATATTGGGCCGCTCAGCAGCTCGCACTCTATCAACCAAAAGTGATTTGGCCGTTTTTTAATTTAACCTTGATGCATAATACCGGCGCAGCATTTAGTTTTTTGAGCCAGCAGCCGCAACTCGCATTATTTTTATTTGCAGGGATCGCCATCGTCGTGAGCCTGATTTTAGTGATTTGGTTGTATAAAACGCCCGCGAAGAGACGTTGGACAGCCTGTGCAATTGCTTTTGTCTTAGGCGGTGCATTAGGCAATTTAATCGACCGCGGCATTCATGGTTATGTCATCGACTTTATCGAGCTACATTATCGAGGCTGGTATTTCCCCGCGTTTAATGTAGCGGATACGGCGATTACCATCGGTGCGGTGATGTTGTTAATAGAAGCTTTTTTTGTAAAGCGTCATAAGCGCTAAGAAACACTTGACGCTTGAGAAACATTTGAAATTTGATTGAGAAACGCTTGAGGCTTGAGGCTTGAGGCTTGAGGCTTGAGGCTTGAGAAACGCTTGAAGTTTGATGTGGTGCCTTCTCCCCTCCGTGGGAGTTGCTATGATGAGTTAGAAAGCTGGAAGGGTACATAGCCTCCGGTTAAAATATAATTTTAACTATTTACCCTAGCCGGTAGAAGGAGGCATGTACCATGAGAGATTATACTGGAAAAACTGTGTTTGTGGGAGTGGATGTTCATAAAAGGACCTATGCAGTGACATGCATATGTGAAGGTGAAGTGGCAAAGAGAGATAGCCTGAAAGCGGAGCCTGGAGGATTAGTAGCTTATTTACGTAAATATTTTGTTAATGGGAAGATAAAAACGGTATATGAAGCAGGATTTTCAGGATTTGCATTGCATCGATACTTATTAAATGAAGGAATAGAGAATGTGGTAGTTCATGCAGCTAGCGTGGAGATTTCATCGCGAGATAGGGTAAAAACGGATAAAAGGGATTCATTAAAGTTGGCATTGCAATTGTCGACAGGGCGTTTAAAAGGAATACACGTACCTACGGTTGAACGAGAAGGATATCGAGAAATGAGCCGTTTACGAGAAAAGATAGCAAAAGATAAGAGAAGGACGGGTACTCGGATTAAAAGTTTATTGTATCGAATGGGCTTAATTGCGGCCGAGGAAGTCAAGGTTGTGAGTAAGAAGTGGTTAGAGAAAGTCTGTGAGTATGCCTGTGATCCCTCAATAAAACGTTGTATAGAAATGTATAAAAAAGAATGGCTTGGATTGTCAGATAGATTAAAGGAGATAGATGGGATGTTGTCCGAGCAAGCGCAAGCAGATAAGGAGTTAGAAATTGTGTATCGAAGTGTGCCAGGTATTGGCCCAGTGCATGCACGGGCATTGGCTAATGAGCTAGGGAACATGGAGCAATTTTCAAATGAGAAAAAGTTATTTAGTTTTACAGGGTTAACCCCGAGTGAATATTCCTCAGGGAACAATGTAAGGCAAGGGCACATCAGCCGCCAAGGTAGGTCAATACTGAGGAAAACGTTAGTACAAGCGGCATGGCGCGCGATTTCTCTAGATGAATCTTTAAGAGCGATTTATGAGAGAATAAGTTTTAAATCTGGGAAAAAGCGAGCGATTGTTGGGGTAGCCAGACGGCTAATTGGGCAAATCCGCAGCTGTTTTAAAGATGGTCAATTATACCAACTGCGCAAAATGGAAGAAATTTGTCTAGAAACAGGAGAGATTGCAGTGCTATAAATGAGAGGATTAATTGTCTTGTGGATTTGTCCAACCACAGAGCAATTACATTAAGGTTTTAATAAGCGGTTTTTAATGAGAGGATTTTGTTTTTTTGCAAGATGTGATGTAACGACTTCCTATGACCTCGTCAGACCTTCTTGTGGCGCATGATTAACGTGACCGCGTGTGGGAGTTTGGGGCGTAGGCTTTATTCAGTTCGAATGAACAACTTGTGGCGATTTTACGGAATTGACCACGGATAGCAGATTGGGCCAATAAGGCTCTTTAAGTTACAATCATCTAGGCAAAAAACAGAATGCACATTATTAACTGGAATAACATCAGATTTGATAACCATATCTGCCGGGAGCTGTCGTCTGCACCACTTGACAACTCACATAGCAGAAGGTGCCGATAGGCGGATGAGGGGGGATAAGCATATAATGAAAATATTTTTAGCCAACCCACGAGGCTTCTGCGCCGGTGTCGACCGCGCCATCGAAATCGTCGAGCGTGCCCTCGAAGTCCTCGGTCCGCCCATCTACGTCCGCCACGAAGTCGTACACAATCGCTTCGTCGTCGACAATCTCCGCCAACGCGGCGCCATTTTTACGGATAATCTTGATGAGATTCCTGAAGGTGCGACGGTTATTTTCAGCGCACACGGTGTCTCGCAATCAGTCCGACAAGCCGCTAAATCCCGCAATTTAACCGTATTTGATGCCACCTGCCCCTTAGTCACCAAAGTGCACTTAGAAGTCGCCCGCCTCAGCCGCCAAGGTAAAGAATGTATTTTAATTGGCCACGCCGGGCATCCCGAAGTAGAAGGCACCATGGGCCAATACCACAATACTGAAGCGGGCGTTTACCTCGTCGAGAACGAGGCCGATGTCGCAAAATTACAAGTCAAAAATCCCCATAACCTCGCCTACGTCACTCAAACCACCCTATCGATTGATGATACCCTACGGATCGTTGATGCCTTGCGCGCCCGCTACCCCGCACTGGAAGGCCCGAAGCGCGAAGATATTTGTTACGCCACTCAAAACCGCCAAGACGCCGTCAAAGCACTTGCTGCACAATCCGAAGTAGTCATTGTCGTCGGTTCCATCAATAGCTCGAATTCCAACCGGCTGAAAGAACTGGCGGAACGGTTAGGTTGTTCAGCTTATCTCGTTGACGGTGCAGAAGAACTTAATCCAGACTGGATTGCGGGCAAGAAAACTGTTGGCGTCACAGCCGGTGCCTCTGCCCCTGAAGTATTAGTTCAGCAAGTGATTGAAAAATTGCAAACATTAGGCGGCGCTGTCGCCGAAGAATTAACGGGCCGTGAAGAACATATGGTCTTTGTGCTCCCCAAGGCGCTGCGCAAAAATAAATCACCTGCTCCTTTAGGCCAGTGACTGTAAAAACCGCCTGACAAGATCTGGCTGCCAGAAGTCTCCTTAGGCTTTCACTTGGGAGCGCGGGCAGCTTGCCCGCTGCTTTGCGAACACGCCACCCGCGCCTCACTTCACCAACACCCTGTCACATCCGCCGTTGTGCTCACCGTTTTTTCACCCAACTGATTGATCCCCAGCTCACCGCAATTGTCTTGGGTTTGATTTCCCAAGGGCTTAGCCAGCACTAAATAATCCCCTTGACTGAGGTTGTTTAAACTAAGCTGATAATAGTCATTCTGGCTATAACCATTCACATACAAGCCCTCTAAAGTCGCCCCTTCATAAGTGTCATGCATGCTATAATAGCGCTCCAAACTGGCTGCGGCCGCGATTAAAGCCACCTCCGCGTCGATCCGGCGCGCTTTTAGCGTGTAGCTTTGGTACAATGGATAAGCAATTGTACTTAAAATGCTGATAATACTCAGTGCAATGAGCATTTCGAATAGAGTAAAACCACGTTGAGTCATGTCGTAATCTTACGAATAGATCAAAACAATTGAAATACGGTATTTTTGAATCATGCAACCTCCACGCTTAATTATTGGTATTAGCGGTGCTTCTGGCATCATTTATGGTGTACGGTTATTAGAAGTCTTAAAACCCCTCCCTATTGAGACTCATTTAGTGGTCTCCAAAAGTGCTGAATTAACCCGATCCTTTGAAGTCGATGTCACTGCTAAACAGCTACGCGACTTGGCAGATTATACCCACGCGATCCAAGACCTCGCCGCCCCCATCGCCAGCGGTTCCTTTAAAACCTTAGGTATGATCGTAGCGCCTTGCTCCATGCGCAGCTTAGCGGAAATAGCCACTGGCGTGACCACCCATTTATTAACCCGCGCCGCTGACGTCGTCCTGAAAGAGCGCCGCCGCTTAGTGCTCATGGTGCGAGAAACCCCACTCCACAGCGGCCATTTAGAAAACATGCTCAAAGTCAGCCAAATGGGTGGCATTATTGCCCCACCCATCCCCGCTTTTTACAACCGCCCCACAACGTTGGACGACATCGTGCTGCATTCCGTGGGGCGGGTTTTGGATTTGTTTGATATCGAAGTGGAGGGGGTTAAGCGGTGGAAGTGATATACGCTTTTGAGGTGCTGTGAGTATTGCTATAAACTAAAGTTTTTCGATCGCCGCTTTAACTTTGGTCAAAATTTTTGCGGTAATTTTATCTTGGGCTTCGATTTTGCTAATGTAGGCTTGAGAAACTTGCATTCGCTCTGCGAGTTGAGTCTGAGTAAGTCCGGCTTTAATCCGAGCTAATGCAACAGGATTGTCGATATAATCTTCCGGGTAAAAGGGCACATATTCATTTTTGTCTAGCCTCTTAGTTAAGCGTTCTTCAATTTGAGCATGCAGTGGAGTCGAAAAGTGATGAAACATCGGCAAAGGAGTTTAAAAAATGAAACAACTTAAACAAAAGTTAAGTGTTGAAGAAAAAGAAATTTTGGATGCATTTGAGTCCGGAGAATTACGCAGTGTATTCCACTTGGCAGCAGAAAAAAAGCGGTTTCAAAAGATAGCTAAAGCTCATGGTCTAAAAAACAAGCGGGTTAGTCTACGCATGTCTGAATGGGACTTTACAAGGATTCAAGAAGAGGCCTTAAGGGAAGGGTTAGCATATCAAAGTTTATTATCCAGCATCATTCATAAATACTTGACTGGTCAATTTCATGAGTCACACAAATGATCTGGGGAATGATCGTCACAAGTCGTTTGCCAGCTCGAGTCATAATCTGCGACGTATGATCAAATTTGCAGAAGTATTCCCAGAGGAAATTATCGTATCGTTGATACGACAATTGAGTTGAACACATTTTATCGCTTTAATTCCCCTGAAAGAAAGTGAAACCGCGATTTTTACATAAAAATATGTATGAGTACTTTGATTATTTAGACAACATTAAAATCACAGAATATGTGGCTTTCATAAGCTATTTTGCTTGCTAATTTTGTAGACATAGGATCTGGAAAAATATTTAAAATGCCATTCTCTATGCCATCGCATACTTCAATGGCAATTTGCTGAGGGGAGGCTTTTTCTACATTAATATTTTGTGTCATCTTAGTGTCAACGTACCCAGGATAGACTCCATAAATTTTTATAGAGGTACCTTCGCTTTCTTTTCTCAGCGCTTGAGTGAGTAAGTGTGTTGCAGTTTTAGAGGCGCAGTAAGTGCCTAGTTTAAGGATTAAAGAAAAACTCGCGATAGAGAGGATATTGACGATTGCGGCGGATTTTTTCTCTTTGAGTAAGGTCCAGAACGTAAAGCAGAGGTTGTGAACACCAAAATAATTAACAGCCATTTCAATATTCGAGGAACTGAGAGATTTTTCATTCAAAAATGATGTTGCGCATTCAATCCCGGCATTGTTAACTAAAATATCGATATCTTGGCATTTTGACTTGCAGGCATTAATTGCCTCAGGTTGGGTGACATCTAGTTCGAGGGGTACAATAATATCACCGAATTTTTTTTGCAACTGGTTTAAATTGTGAATATTTAAATCAGTCGCATAGATTTTTTTTGCTTTTTTCAAAACAAACTGTTCTATTAGGCTTGAGCCAATGCCTCCACATGCGCCGGTAATTAAGATAGATGTCCCTTCTATATTCATTGTTAACTCCTCAGGTAAATAACAAATAATGTGATAAACATTCGCCAGACTCATTAGCTGTAATCATTTCAGAATGGATGCTAGCTTCTATCGATAATTCATCCCTTATGCCTTCCATAAATGCGTGTAACACGGGCCATTTTAAATTTTTTTTCATTCCAATAGATTTTGTTATCCTAAAATACCGATCAGAACCGGATAGAAAAAATTCAGATTGAGCAGGCGTATATTGCAAAATTTGAAAACCATATTCTGGGCTGGCATTGTATATGGCTGATACCAAAATAATAATAATTCCTCTTTACGTAGTTCATTTAGTAAAAGAAAGCATTCGCTTTTCATTTTTACACCTTAAAATATAAATTTCCATATGTGAATAAAGTATTTCATAGGTCTCAACATGCTTGTAAGCATGAGGCCTATATTGTTGGCATTATGTGGTGGTTTAAAGACAATTGAAATACCGTATTTTTGAAGTGTGTATTGCTATGCTTAGGATAGATGCTTGATTTTTAAGGGAAGCTTGGTAAGCTATTATAATACAGAGTATCTCACTATGAGGCAATAAAACGCCATTGCTCCTGAAGCCTTTATTTTGAATGGCGGTGAACTAAAAGAAATCACTTAAAAGTTCGGTGTGGTTCCTTCTCCCCTTTTTTTGTGGGAGAAGGCAACAGCTCGCCACTTCAAGCTTCATAGCGTCATCAGCTTTCTTGGGTGCTGAATGATTAGAATTTTGCTTGAGGCGCTTTGATTTCGTAAGCTATTTTTAACAAGTTTAATCTTCTAAAAATGGCTAAAGCCCATATTATATCATTGAGATTATTTCAAAACGTCCGGTTAAGCTCCCATTCATATCTTTTTGCACAAAAGGCGAAGCGGAGCTCAACAATAAAACTTTTAATTGTCGATTATAGCGAGTGTCTTCATCCCACAGTTGTTTAATTGTGGTAGCCCAATCCTTAATTTTTTCGATTTCATCTAAGATTAAGAGCGAAGGAATTTCAAAAGGCGTATTTAATCTCGTCATCTGCCATTGCTGTTGTAGCCAAATATAATCTTTTCCTGCTGAGTCATTGGCTGATGCATAATGAAATGACAATTTTGAATCTTTGGTTGCTTGTAAAGCTAGAGTGGCTTTTCCGGCTCGTTTAGGTCCAGATAGAACTTGGATAAAACGTCGTTTTTCCACGAGTCGGGTCAAAAGGGTGTTCAATATAGGACTTACAAACATACTTCTTCCTGTTCACTCAATGGATTGAGTAAATTCGAGTAGAGCATTATCAGAAGGGTTTCACATGGGATTGATATCTTTCAGCATTTCTTGCAGCGTTGCTACGAAAAATCTAGCTTTCTCTACAAGCTGCTGCGCATCATTCATTTCGACTGGATCACCCTCGTAATCAGCTAAATAACGAAATGTCTCTGCATGTTTTAAGAGACGGCCCATTTCTTTTGGTATGGGTCCGTTCTTAATCAGGCGATCACTGAAAGCATTTAAAACGCCTTTATGAGTTTTACCTATGTCAAACCCAGAAGCCAACAATGCCGCTCTAGCAGCGTCGTACATTGCATAGTAGGCGCGGTTACATGCTCCGTCGGCATCATTGTTTTCAAGTAATACCCCCGCCGAGGCGGCCGCCTGTACCGCTTTCGCCATCAAATCGTGTGCTTTCATAATCTAAATCCTTCTTTAGCAATATTATAAAGCAAAGCTGGGTTCGAGTAGTTTTCCGGATGTTCCCATTCATCTAGCCATATAGGCAGGGGTGAAATGTTGACGCCTTTCTCCAGAAGCACGTCATATGCTATATCTGCCATTGTTAACATCGTTGTCAGGAGTTTTTGGTGAGAACCTTTTAAGAGGATGGCGACGTCCGCATCACTATTTGGGCGATGAGTCCCTCTCGCTCTACTACCATAGACAATAATGCTTGCCACCTTGTAGCGCTTGGCTATCAAAGCAAGAAAACGTCGAACGGCTTCTTCTGTGTTGCGGTCAAGGCGCTGTAAGTTCATGGGTAAGCCTTCACAAGGTTTAATTAGTCATATTTTCATAGCTTAAGCGAGTTATAAACTGTTTAATTGCTCCCGAAAATCCCCCAATATTATACCATAATCCGGCGTATTAAAAATCGCAGAGCCCACCACAAAAGTATCAGCCCCAGCTTTGGCTATCTCTTGAATATTATTGATCTTTACGCCGCCATCAATTTCGAGTCGGACTGAGCAGCCGGAGGCGTCGATCAAGCGCCGTGTTTCTGCCAGTTTATTTAAGCTGCTCGGAATAAAGGCTTGATTAGCAAATCCTGGATTGACGGACATCAGCATGATCAACGCTAATTTATCGATGACGTAGGGTAGGGGGGAAAGTGGGGTGGCGGGATTGAACACCAGCCCCGGTTTTGCGCCTGAATCGATGACCAGTTGGAGGCTGCGGTCTAAATGTTCGGTGGCTTCAGGGTGGAAGGTGATATAAGTCGCGCCGGCTGCAGCGAAGGCTTTGATCAGGCGGTCAACCGGTTTGGTCATTAAGTGCACGTCAATGGGTGCGGTAATGCCATAATTGCGTAGGGCCTGGCAGACTAACGGGCCGGCCGTTAAATTGGGAACATAGTGATTATCCATCACATCTAAGTGAATCCAATCAGCCCCTGCGGCAAGGGCGGCGGTGGTTTCTTCACCCAGACGCGCAAAATCTGCGGATAATAATGAGGCGGCGATGATGAAAGGTTGCATTAACTTCTCCAGTGCAGAGTGGTGGGCTGAACAGGATTGCGAAACTCGCGTTGTTCTAAGCGGGCTTGGATAAATTCTTTTTTGAGTTGTTGATACCATTTGGCTTGAGTATCCGCATCTTGAATCAACATCAGCGGTGGATTTTCTTTTAAGCCTTCTTGCTGTTTGACAATCACCGACATGTCTTGATGCAAGAAACTGCGCGCAAAAGGTCTCAGCAGGGGTTTGAGCCAGGCAATCCAAGCGGGTAAAGTCCAATAAAAAAATTGATGAATTTCCGTCGATTCCGCGTTAAGCGGGGTGAGGGTGGTGACGGCGCACACGGTATGTTTACCGGTCTGAATGTGTTCAATCCGCACGCCGGGTAACATAAATTGAATTTCTGTGGTTAATTCCCCGCCTAATAATCGATACGCTTTGGAATTCTTAGACGGTTTATGTTTGACCATTTTAAACCCAAGCGGAATGGGGGCAAAGTGTTTGGCTTTTTCGTGCATGCTTTTTTTGGAACGCCACCACCAGGATCGATGGACGAACGGTCCGTGAGCAGGATCCATTAACCCGACGACGGCATGATCAATACTACAAGGGAATAGGGCTTTTTCCGTCAATTGGGGAGCAATATTGCCAACGGTAGGAACTGTCGGAACCTCAGGTAAGGTGTCAGGTATTTTATCGGACGGAATAAAAACCCAAATATTGCCTTGCACTTCTCGACAGGGATAATGCATGACCTTGATGCGTTCAATATTCAATTTTTGATCAGCGGTGAGGGAGGGAATGGCCGTGCAAACCCCTGCCGTATTGAATCGCCAGCCATGATAACAGCATTCAATTTCGCAGCCGTCAAATTGCCCATAACTTAGCGGAATGCCACGGTGAGGGCAAATGTTGCGCAACGCAAACGGGGCGCCGCTTGGGTCGCGTCCTAACACGATGGGGCGATTTAGCAAAGTTTTGGCTTGTAGGGCCTTGGGTTTCAATAGATGGCCGGGCATGGCCATATACCAGACATCCGTCAAAAAGGTTTCAGATTGCATAGGGTAACTCGCAATTTCGCTGCTTTTAAGGTATAAGGGGTTGGTGCCAAATTTCATTCGAAGAGAACGCCATGTCGAAATTTTCCAACCAGCCGAACTTAACGCATAGTCTAAATACACCATTACACCAATTAGAGCAACGCTTATTCGATCAACAAGTTCAAATTGAATGTTGGTTTAGGCAACAATGGCGCGAAGTGCCTTTGCTCTTTTACACTTCGGTCGATTTGCGCAATGCCGGTTTTAAAATGGCGCCAGTGGACACTAATTTGTTTCCGGCGGGATTCAATAATTTAAACCCCGCCTTTATGTCGCTCTATATCCATGCCATGCAAGCGTTGATGGAGAAGATTTGTCCAGCCTCCAATGGTGGCGTATTAATTATTCCCGAGAATCATACCAGCAATCTATTTTATTTTGAAAATATCGCGACCCTACAGGAAATTTTTAGCAAGGCCGGTTACCCGGTAAGGATTGGCTCTTTATTGGAAAATCTCTCGCAGCCCAAACAGATTACCTTGCCCTCTGGTAGAACATTAACCTTAGAGCCGCTGGTTCGACAAAATAATCGCTTACTCGTGGAAAATTTTTCACCTTGCGTGATTCTGTTAAACAATGATCTCGCCGGTGGTATTCCCCCTATTTTAATGGATCTCGAACAAAAAGTATTCCCTTCATTGGCGCTGGGTTGGCAAAATCGCTCTAAAGCTAAGCACTTTGAACAGTATCAAGCCGTGAGTGAGCAGTTCGCGCAGCAATTTGGTCTTGATCCTTGGGTTATTTCGCCCCTGTCTCAAGAATGCGATGAGGTGGATTTTATGACGGGAGAGGGTGAAGATCGCTTGGTTGCAGAGGCAGAAGCGCTATTTGCTGCCATTACTGCTAAATACCAAGAATACCACATCACTTATCCCCCTTTTGTGGTGGTTAAAGCCGATGCGGGCACATATGGCATGGCGGTGATGATGATTAAAGATCCGCAAGAAATCAAACAGTTGAATCGCAAACAACGCCAAAACATGTCGACCACTAAAGGCGGCCGAAAAGTGGGGCGGGTTTTGTTACAGGAGGGTGTTTATACGTTTGAAACCTCGGGCGCTAATGCCGAAGTTGCCGAGCCAGTGGTATATATGTTAGGACGCACAGTATTGGGTGGGTTTTATCGTATCCACGCCAACAAAGGCATTGACGAAAATTTAAATGCACCCGGCATGAATTTTGAACCTTTAGCCTTTTCGGATGTTTGCAATTATCCCTGTCAAGAACCGGCGGAAGTGAGAAATTTATATTATAGTTATGGGGTTATTGCGCGATTGGCGTTGTTGGCGGCGTGTAAAGAATTGCAGGCGGTAATGGTTTAGATTTCACCAAACTGATTGACGTGTATCTCGCCATCTGGAAATTTTGCGATAATATCTAGCTCTCCGCCCATCGCTTCAATATAGCTACGCAGTGTTGAAATATACATATCGGCACGTCGTTCAATGCGTGATACATTAGCTTGTTTTGTTTCCAAGATCTCTGCCAATCTGGCTTGGCTCATGTGTCTTGCTTGTCTAAGTTCTTGAAGGGGCAATTCCCTTAAAAGCTGTGTAGTTTTTTGCACAGATTTTTCCCGAGCGTCAGGGGACATTTTTTGTGTTAAAAGATTAAATGGTTTACTCATTGTATTAATTTTGTGATATAGCAATGGGGCTCTGGCTTTATTGCTAAACAAGCCTAATTTCTAAGTGCTTGCCCATAGCCTCAGCAGCATTTGCTAGTGTTTTCAGATTCAAGCTTGTGTTTTCGGGATCTAACAATCGATCTAGCTGAGAACGGCTTGTTCCCATTCTCTGTGCAAAAATAGATTTTTTAATCCCTTTTTTTTCCATATATTCTTTAATTTGCCATGCAAGGACACGTTTTATAGCTTCTGATTGACATTCTGCCAACAAACCTTCTTCGTGCAAGAAATCGTCGAAATCACTACCTATGTGTGGATTATTCATATCATTTACCTCTAAAAGTGATTTAGGGTATCGGTTTCTAGAGTTAACCTTCAGAATGTCGAGTAGCTTACGCTCTATTCAGCTGTAAAAGAAGACCCACACCCACAAGTCGTCTTGGCATTGGGATTATTGCGGACAATAAACTGCTCACCTTGAAGATCTTTGCGGTAATCGATTTCGGCCCCTTTTAAATAGGGAAGGCTCATGTAATCAATCAAGACGGTCACTTTACCGTCTTCGGCAACAGGAAACTCCACACTGCAATCGCCTTCCTCGGGCACTTCTTCAAAGCTAAAGCCGTATTGAAACCCGGAGCAGCCGCCACCTTGTACATAAATGCGCAGTTTAAGGGATAAATTGCCCTCTTCTTGCATCAAGCTGAAGATTTTTAAGGCAGCGCTTTCGGTCATGCGCAGGTCGTCGTTAGCGGAATTGGGATTTTCTGGTATCATAATGGGCGATTTTAACATAATGGGCTGAAAAAAACTATGTTATGGGTCAAGGCCTTTCATATCATTTTTATTGTCACCTGGTTTAGTGGGTTGTTTTATTTGCCGCGGCTGTTTGTTTATCACGCCAGTAGTTCCGATCCAATCAGTCAAGCGCGTTTTAAGGTGATGGAGCGGAGGTTGTATTATGGCATTACCTTGCCCAGTGCCCTGCTCGCCACTGCTTTAGGTGGATGGTTGTTGAGCGCGCACTGGCGAATGTATCTTGCTCTGCCTTGGATGCAGTTAAAATTAGCGTTGGTAGTATTGGTATGGGGGTATCAAGGCGTCTGTGTGAGGTTTCTCAAACAATTTCGACGAGATGCCAATCGGTTGTCTGCCACCTTTTATCGCTGGTTTAATGAAATTCCAGTGGTATTCTTAGTTGTGATTATTATATTGGTGGTAGTGCAACCTAAGTTGTAAGGCTAAATCTCTACCATCTGAAAATCTGCCTTACTCGCTCCACAATCCGGGCAAAACCAATCGGCAGGTACATCTTCCCATAAGGTCCCCGGTTCAATGCCATCTTCTGGCCAGCCGAGGGCTTCGTCGTAAATATATCCACACAGCAAACATAAATATTTTTTATATAACATGAGCGGCTTCCAAAATGGGTAAACAGGGTTTATTCTATGCAAAAAATTTTGGGGGTGCAATGCATGTTTACGCAATCTACAGCCTTATTTGAAGAAGCGAAAAAATATATTCCTGGTGGGGTGAATTCCCCGGTACGCGCTTTTGGGGGCGTGGGTGGTACGCCAATATTCTTCAAACGAGGAGAGGGGGCTTATCTCTGGGATGTCGATGGCAATCGCTATATCGATTATGTCGGATCATGGGGCCCTGCAATTTTGGGTCATGCACACCCTGCGGTGGTCGCAGCGGTGCAAGCAGCAGCAGCGAATGGCCTCAGTTTCGGAGCGCCCACAGAAGGCGAAATTCGGATCGCGCAAAAAATTCGTCAGCACATCCCCAGTATGGAGCAGGTTCGTCTCGTCAGTTCGGGGACAGAAGCTGTGATGAGCGCACTGCGGTTAGCGCGTGGTATTACTCAACGGGATAAAATCGTAAAATTTGCGGGGGGTTACCATGGTCATTCCGATGCGTTATTAGTTAAGCCGGGTTCAGGCAGTTTAACGCTGGGAATAGCAGGCTCTCCGGGGGTTCCAGAAATCATCGCGCAGGCCACTTGTGTTGCGCCCCATAATGATTTGGCTGCGGTCGAGAACATATTCCAGCAAATCGGCGAGCAGATCGCTGCGGTAATTGTGGAACCTATCGCAGGCAACATGAATTGTATTTTTCCTGTCCCTGGATTTTTAGAAGGGTTGCGAAAATTATGTGATCGCTATGGCAGCTTATTGATTTTTGATGAAGTGATTACCGGTTTTCGAATTCGGTTAGGTGGAGTTCAGACTCATTATCAGATTGAGCCGGATTTAACGACGTTAGGAAAAATCATCGGTGGCGGAATGCCAGTGGGCGCTTTTGGTGGGAAAGAAAAGTGGATGCAGCATTTGGCGCCGCAAGGTTCGGTCTATCAAGCGGGCACCTTGTCCGGTAATCCTGTGGCGGTAGCGTCGGGGTTGGCGACATTATCGGAAGTCGAAAAACCTGGATTTTATGAGCAGTTAGCGGCAAGCACTGAATATTATACAGCAGGATTGCGCAAAATCGCTGATCAATACAGTATTCCCTTGCAAACTCAGGCGATGGGCGGAATCTTTGGCGTCTATTTTAGTGAACATATCCCCACTACCCTTGCAGAGGTTTTGCAATGCAATGAACCACGTTTTAAGCAATATTTCCACGGGTTATTAAAGGAGGGCGTTTATATTGCGCCTTCAGCCTATGAGGCGGGATTTATGTCGATCGCCCATACTCGTGAAATCCTAGACCAGACCTTGCAGGCGACCGAGACGGTCTTTAAGACGCTTTCGAGTTGAGCGCATTTTTAATATCGGTCAACGTATCGTTCATTCGGAATAAGACTAACAGTGACTCACATAAGAGACGCCAAACAAGCGGGCCTATGAATAGCGTGATAATGCCCAGTCCTACATTATGGTCGTAAAAGTTGATGAAAACTAAAATGATTAAGCCTACAATGCCTAACCAAAATAAAGCTTGGATTAAGTATAAGCTTAACATGCGACGGAACGCCAAAAAATCTCTAAACATAATGTTTCTCTAAATGAAGGTTGATATGCGTCATATCTATACTATTATATTCTACCTGATTTCTCCCTACATTTTTTTACGTCTGTGGTGGAAAGGCAGAAAAACGCCCGGCTATCGTCAGAATTGGGCGGAGCGTTTAGGGTATGCGCCAGAATTGCCGAGTTGTATCTGGTTGCATGCCGTATCAGTGGGAGAGTTACTCGCTGCTAAGCCCATCGTGATGGCGTTGCAGAAACATTACCCTCAAACGCCTATCGTGCTGACGGGTATGACAGCAACGGGTCGAGCCTTGGCGCAGCCTTTGTGTAACCAGATGGTGCACTATACCTATGTGCCTTACGATTTCCCCAGCGCAGTTCGACGATTTTTACAACGCAGCAAACCCCATCTCGCCATCATCATGGAAACCGAATTATGGCCGAATTTAATCTACGAAACGGCTGCTCAGCGCATTCCCATTGTGATAGCAAACGCCTGTCTGTCTGAAAAATCGTTTCGAGGCTATCAAAAAATTCCTGCTATCGTCAAACCGATGATGGATGCTATCAGCTTGATTGGTGCTCAAACGGCTATCGATCGTGAGCGGTTTATTCAAATTGGCGCAAATCCTGATAAAACTTTGGTATGGGGGAGTATTAAATTTGAAGTGATTGTACCGCAGGCTCTGGTGACGGCTGGACGTGAAGCGCGCCAGGCTTGGTCTCAACCCCGTCCTGTCGTGATTGCAGCGAGCACCCATGCGCCCGAAGAAAAAATCGCATTGCAAGCGTTTCAAATCCTCCGCAAAAACTTTCCCGATGCGTTGTTAATTGTGGTGCCGCGCCATCCGCAGCGTTTTGATGAGGTAGCGGAGCTATGTAGAAAGCAGGGATTCAAAACGCTGCGCCGTTCTGAGCAAAAAACCTGTACGCCTGACGTTGATATTTTTTTAGGCGATAGCTTGGGAGAAATGTTTTTCTTTTATGCAATGGCCGATGTGGTATTTTTAGGCGGCAGCCTTCTGCCATTAGGGGGGCATAATTTGCTAGAACCCGCTGCGTTAGGTTTGGCACTGACCACCGGCAATCAAATATTTAATATTGAAGAAGTGGTGGATTTGCTCAAAGCGCAACAAGCTTTGCGCGTCGTGGCGAATGAAACAGAACTGGCACAAGCTTGGAATGAATTATTGACGAATCCTGATTTACGAGAGGCCATGGGGCGCGGCGCAAGCGCAGTGGTGGAAAAGAATCGCGGGGCTTTAGAAAAGCATATGGCGGGTATTGCTAAATTTGTATAGCTTCCTGGATTGCTTCGTCGCAAAAAGCACGCTCCTCGCAATGACGCCCCGATATTTTTTTACATTCGCTCTATTTTGCCATCAAATCAATAAATTCCTTAAAAAGTATCTTCGCATCACAAGGGCCAGGGCTCGCTTCAGGGTGTCCTTGAAAACTCAGAGCAGGTTTACCGGTATGCTTAATCCCCTGTAAGCTGCCATCAAATAATGAACGATGAGTGGCTTGTAAGTCAGCGGGTAAGCTCTCTTCTGCCACCGCAAATCCATGATTTTGACTGGTAATTAAGACGGTATTTCCCATTAAATCTTGAACAGGGTGATTGGCGCCGTGATGCCCAAATTTCATTTTAACCGTTTTGGCGCCGCAGGCCAGGCCCAGCAGTTGGTGCCCTAAGCAGATGCCAAATACGGGGATACTTTCTTGTAAAAAAGTTTGAATGGCGCGGATGGCATAGTCGCAAGGCTCAGGATCGCCGGGGCCATTGGAGAAAAATACCCCATCAGGTTTGAGGGCTAAAACCGTTTCTGCAGGCGTTTGAGCGGGGACAACGGTCAGACGGCAGCCACTTTCAACTAAATTTCTCAAAATATTTCGTTTCACCCCAAAATCATAGACGACGACATGAAAAGGTAAGGTTTCGGGGGCGTAATAGTGATAACCGCCGGTGGTCTGCCAGTTCCCTTCTGTCCATGTGTAGGGGGTTTTGGTGCTGACGACCTGCGCCAGATCCATTCCTGCTAATCCAGGGAAGCTACGGGCTTGGAGCAAGGCTTCTTCGGCATCGGTCCCGCTAGTAATGCACCCATTTAAGGCGCCTTTGGTTTGTAATAAACGGGTGAGGCGACGGGTGTCGATATCCGCAATCGCCACTACGCCATTGGCTTTTAAATAGGCGTCGAGGCTTTGTTGTTGGCGATAATTGCTGGCTAAGCGGGGTAAATCGCGAATAATCAGTCCAGCTGCCCAGATTTGGTCGGATTCCTCATCTTCATAGTTGGCGCCGGTATTGCCAATGTGAGGATAGGTGAGGGTGATGATTTGTTTGGCGTAGGAGGGATCGGTTAAGATTTCTTGATACCCCGTCATGGCGGTGTTGAATACCACTTCTCCGACCGTTTGGCCTGCTATGCCTATCGCCGTGCCTTTAAAAATACTGCCATCTTCAAGGACTAATAATGCTGGAGGATTCATGTGCGCTTAAATTGAGTGTTATTGGGTGCATTTTACCGCATATTTGGGTCGCTGGATAGTTGTTTACGGGCAAGCTGCCTGCTCTCCGGGAAGAGAGGCCTTCTCGGGGTGGCTAAAGGCTGGAGTCTGGGAGAGCGGGCTGCTAGCCCGTTTAATCTTTAATATTTCCTTAATAACTCAGAGTTATAATGAGCTCAGATGATACGAAAAAGTCACAGAATGAGTCTCGAATAGTATCGAGCGCTACTGTGACAGATAATGTCAAATTCATTATTGATGATTGTTTATGCACGATTTTTTTCAAACGGCGGTTAAGTTACTCACCAGTTATAAAACCTTGGTGAGGAGACAGTTGTCGCACCCGGAAAGCACTGAGCAGCTAGCTCAGCTGGGCTTGCATAAACGCTTACCCACCCGCGAGTCTGACCTATATCACTTATGTGTCAAAGTGATGCATAAGCTCTATGAAGAAGTGGAAAATTTATCGTTGGGTGGTAAATATTCTGGCTTCGATCAGTTTCTGGATCATATGCGTACGTCGTTAAGCTGCTATCATTTAGATAATGATAGGGTCATTCATATTGCGCAAAAGGTCTCCAAAGTCATGTTGGAAGCAATCCAGCTGATGCCCAAGGTGACCATCCAATTGACCGATCAACTGGCTGATAAATTAGAATTTTGTAGCAGCTACGTGGCTCAACATGGCCTCCCCGAGCAAAAAAAGGCTTTTCTAAATTCCCTCCATTCCCACTCTTCCCGCAACAGCCATTTCTTCCAGCCCCTCCTGGATAATTTTCAAAAAACCCTTTCCGCCTCTTGAATTTTTGATTCACCAACACTATATACCTTCTCTCGTACTCGCTTGGTCTGGCCAAGCAATCTTAAATCCTAATCAGAAGGAGATATGTGCATGAAATTACGTCCATTGGATAATCGCGTTGTGGTCCGGCGCCGCGAAGAAGATCAAAGAACGCCGGGTGGCATCGTTATCCCTGATACCGCCAAAGAAAAACCGATTCAAGGTGAAGTGGTCGCGGTAGGCCCTGGAAAACGCAATGAAGATGGCAGCCTTTCCCCCCTTTCAGTCAAAGTTAAAGATAGAGTCTTATTTGGCAAATATGCAGGCACGGAAGTTGAGCTCGATGGTGAAAAATGGCTTGTCATGCGTGAAGATGACATCTTGGCTGTTGTCGAGTAATGAATTCATTGATAACTATTTTTTGGAGATGAAACAAAAATGAGTGCTAAAGAAATTAAATTTGCAGATTTATCGCGTCAAGCGCTAATTAATGGCGTTAATGTGCTTGCAGACGCTGTTAAAGTCACGTTAGGCCCCAGAGGTCGAATCGTTGCGATCGAAAAAGCTTTTGGAGCCCCCACTTTAACCAAAGACGGCGTCACCGTTGCCAAAGAAATCGAACTTAAAGATAAATTTGAGAACATGGGTGCTCAAATCGTCAAAGAAGTGGCCTCTAAGACCTCTGACGTTGCCGGTGATGGAACAACCACCGCAACTGTGTTGGCTCAAGCCATTGTGGTTGAAGGGATGAAGTCAGTGACCGCTGGCATGAATCCTATGGATCTGAAACGCGGAATCGACAAAGCTGTGGCTGCAGCCGTCGAAGAGCTGAAAAAAATGTCCAAACCTTGTGCCGATCAAAAATCCATTGCCCAAGTGGGAACCATTTCTGCAAATTCCGACGAAGCGATTGGCAGCATCATTGCGCAAGCTATGGAGAAAGTGGGTAAAGAAGGCGTCATCACCGTCGAAGATGGTTCTGGTTTTGAAAACTCTTTAGACGTTGTCGAAGGTATGCAATTCGATCGTGGTTACCTCTCGCCTTACTTTATCAATAACCAGCAAAACATGAGCGCTGAGTTGGAAAATCCTTTCGTATTATTGGTCGAAAAGAAAATCTCCAATATTAGAGATTTATTACCGGTATTAGAAGCCGTCGCCAAATCTGGACGTTCTCTGTTGTTAATCGCAGAAGATGTCGAAGGTGAAGCTTTGGCCACCTTAGTGGTCAACACCATTCGCGGTACCGTGAAAGTCGTTGCTGTCAAAGCCCCAGGCTTCGGTGATCGTCGTAAAGCCATGTTGCAAGATATTGCTATCTTAACTAAAGCAAAATTAATTTCTGAAGAAGTAGGGATTAATTTAGAAGGCGCCACTTTAGCAGATTTAGGGGTTGCCAAACGGGTAGTCGTCACCAAAGAAAATACCACCATCATTGATGGCGCTGGTGACTCAGCTGATATCCAAGCCCGCATTACCCAGCTGCGCACAGAAATTGAAAAGACCAGTTCCGACTATGATCGCGAAAAACTGCAAGAAAGATTAGCCAAGTTGGCCGGTGGTGTCGCAGTTATTAAAGTGGGCGCCGCAACCGAAATCGAAATGAAAGAAAAGAAAGCCCGCGTGGAAGATGCCTTGCATGCGACGCGTGCTGCAGTTGAAGAAGGCGTGGTGCCTGGCGGTGGTGTGGCATTGGTTCGTGCGATTCAAGGCCTTAAAAACCTAAAAACCGATAACGATGATCAAAATGTTGGGATCGCCATTTTAAGACGGGCAATGGAATCTCCATTGCGTCAAATCGTTGCCAATGCTGGCGAAGAAGCTTCCGTGATCTTGGCCAAAGTGGCTGAAGGTTCTGGTAACTATGGTTACAACGCGGCTACCGGTGAGTTTGGCGATATGGTCGAGCTCGGCATTTTAGATCCTACTAAAGTGACGCGTACCGCTTTACAACACGCGGCTTCCATTGCAGGCCTGCTGATTACCACTGGCGCTATGATCGCTGAACTCCCTAAAAAGGAAAGCGCTCCAGTAGGGGGTGATATGGGCGGCATGGGAGGAATGGGTGGTATGGGCGGTATGATGTAGTAAAAATGAGTAAGCGGGCTAGCAGCCCGCGCTCCCAAATCTTGCGCCTTTCATTGCAAAAGCCAAGTGTAAGTTTTTCGCTTTCTTATGCTTTATATTTTGAATGAAGCTCGGTCTTGGGAGCGCGGGCTGCTAGCCCGCTTAAAATAAGCTTATGATTTAACTAAAAGTACTCCAAGGCTTGGTAATGGTATTAATTGGGTGAGGCTCGGGCTCTTTGGAGCGCGGGCTGCTAGCCCGCTTAAAATAAGCTTATGATTTAACTAAAAGTACTCCAAGGCTTGGTAATAGTATTAATTGGGTGAGGCTCGGGCTCTTTGGAGCGCGGGCTGCTAACCCGCTAAAAAAGCTTTTAATCTTTAAGAAATTCCCTGAGAAATTCTCTTGACTTTTGTTTCCTGCTGCCTCAAAATGGCCCACCTGAATTTTTTGGAGGGGTTCCCGAGCGGTCAAAGGGAACAGACTGTAAATCTGTCGGCTCTGCCTTCGAAGGTTCGAATCCTTCCCCCTCCACCAAATGTAAATGCCGTGAGCATGGGTGGGAAAAAATCAACAGTGCGGGTGTAGTTCAATGGTAGAACTTCAGCCTTCCAAGCTGATAGCGTGGGTTCGATTCCCATCACCCGCTCCAGGCCCACATAGCTCAGTCGGTAGAGCACTTCCTTGGTAAGGAAGAGGTCACCGGTTCAAGTCCGGTTGTGGGCTCCATTAGATGTAGATGGGAAGGATCGCAAGGGTCCACCCCTGGCTATAAGTTTCGTAAATATTTAAATTCCTCAGTGGGAGAAAACTGCATGTCAAAGGAAAAATTTGATCGTAGCAAAGAACATGTCAACGTGGGAACGATTGGTCACGTCGACCATGGTAAGACCACGCTAACTGCTGCTTTGACCAAAGTATTGTCTAAAAAATATGGTGGAAGTGCATTAGCTTATGATCAAATCGATAAAGCACCTGAAGAAAAAGCCCGTGGTATCACTATTGCCACCGCTCACGTGGAATATCAATCCGACAAACGTCACTATGCCCACGTCGACTGCCCAGGCCATGCCGACTATGTGAAGAACATGATCACCGGTGCTGCTCAAATGGACGGCGCTATTTTAGTCGTCTCCGCAGCCGATGGCCCAATGCCACAAACCCGCGAACACATCTTGTTGGCTCGCCAAGTCGGTGTGCCTTACATCGTGGTGTATTTAAACAAAGCTGACATGGTTGACGATGCAGAATTATTAGAATTGGTTGAAATGGAAATTCGTGACTTGCTGAGCAAATATGATTTCCCAGGCGATACTACCCCAATCGTAGTAGGATCTGCTTTAAAGGCGTTAGAAGGCGATCAAAACGAAATTGGTGAACCATCGATCTTGAAACTGGTCAGCGTGATGGATGATTATTTCCCAATGCCGGAACGTAAAATTGATCAACCGTTCTTAATGCCGATTGAAGACGTCTTCTCCATTTCTGGCCGTGGTACAGTAGTGACCGGTAGAGTGGAAAGAGGGATTGTCAAAGTCGGTGAAGAAGTGGAAATTGTGGGTATTAAAGACACCATCAAAACCACCTGCACTGGCGTTGAGATGTTCCGTAAATTGTTAGACGAAGGTCGCGCGGGTGATAACGTGGGTGTTCTGTTAAGAGGCACCAAACGAGAAGAAGTGGAGCGTGGTCAAGTGTTAGCTAAACCCGGCAGTATTAAACCACATACCAAGTTTGAAGCTGAAGTTTACGTATTATCGAAAGATGAAGGGGGCCGTCATACGCCATTCTTCAAAGGGTACCGTCCGCAGTTTTATTTCCGAACCACTGACGTGACTGGAGAAGTGAAATTGCCTGATGGTGTTGAGATGGTCATGCCAGGCGACAACATCCAAATGACCATTACCTTGATCGCACCGATCGCGATGGAAAAAGGTTTGAAGTTTGCGATTCGTGAAGGTGGCCGAACTGTCGGTGCCGGAGTCGTTTCTAAAGTGATTGAATAAAAAAAACGAGGTCGGTGTGCGATGTGGCTTGTCTTCAAGCGAAGGCAGCTGTATTGTAAGGCAGAAAAGTTCGAATCCCCTCAAGTGGTCAGCTTTTAGGGGATTTCGGTGAAAAAAGTGTCTGAGAAAGCGGAGCATACGAATAGTATGTGAGCATTTCGAAGACACTTTTTTCACCGAAATCCCCAAAAGATGGCCGCGCTTATCGAGGGGGCTAAGTAGTAAAAGGTCAGTAGCTCAATCGGTAGAGCGCCGGTCTCCAAAACCGTAGGTTGGGGGTTCGATTCCCTCCTGGCCTGCCATTTGCGGGTAATTAAAAAGTTTTCTATGAATAAAAAAACAGGAACATCATCTACACTCAAATCCTCCAGCTGGGACGGTGTAAAATGGGGTGTGGTATTACTGCTGATTATTGCAGGACTCTGGGCAAATTATTATTACAGCCAAATTGATTGGCCCCTACGTTTAGTAGGCTGGATCCTATTAGCCTGCTTAGCGGTGCTCATCAGTTCCAGAACCGCGTTTGGGCGTAAAACTTGGCGGTTTTTCAAGGATGCTCGAGGAGAATTACGTAAAGTCGTATGGCCAACCCGGCAAGAAACCTTCCAGACCACGGCATTAATTATTGTGTTGGTGATTATTATGGCCCTGTTATTGTGGGGCGTTGATTCCTTATTACTATGGATCATTGGTTTATTGATGGGGCAAAGAGGCTAAGATATGTCTGAAATTCAAACTGACACCACTAAGCAATGGTATGTTGTGCATACGCGAACCGGTGAAGAACGTTCAGTTGTCTTGCGTTTGCAAGAAAGAATCCGTAGTCACCACATGGAAGACAAGTTTGGCGAAATCATTGTTCCCACCGAAGAAGTGTTAGAAATGCGTGCGGGGCAAAAACGCAAAACGGAAAGAAAATTTTTTCCGGGTTATGTCTGGGTAGAAATGATTATGGATGCCCAAACCTGGCATTTCATTAAAGAAATCCAAGGCGTCATTGGCTTTATTGGCGGCAAGAAACCTGCAGCCATTCCGGCAAAACAAGCAGATTCTATCTTAAGAAGAGTTCAGGAAGGGATTAATAAGCCCAGACCTAAAGTCTTGTTTGAGCCGGGGCAAGTGGTGAGAGTGATCGAAGGGCCTTTTGCGGATTTCAATGGTGTTGTCGAAGATGTGAATTACGAAAAAAATCGCTTAAGGGTATCCGTACTGATTTTTGGTCGCTCTACCCCGGTTGAATTGGAATTTACGCAAGTCACAAAATCTTAATACACGAACATGTGAGAGTGGAGTAAAAGATGGCAAAAAAAATTCAAGCCTATGTTAAATTGCAGGTCAAAGCGGGACAAGCAAATCCAAGTCCACCCGTAGGCCCTGCATTAGGCCAACAAGGCGTTAATATTATGGAGTTTTGTAAAGCATTCAACGCCAGAACCCAATCACTAGAGCCCGGTTTGCCGACGCCTGTGATTATAACGGTTTACAGTGACAGAAGTTTTACGTTTGTCACCAAAACCACCCCGACTCCCATCTTAATTAAAAAGGCGTTGGGTATCCAAAGCGGCAGCGCAACACCGCATACCAACAAAGTCGGTACATTAACGCTAGCGCAAGTAGAAGAAATTGCTAAGGTCAAACAACCTGACTTAACCGCAGCGGATATGAAGGCTGCGATGCGTACCGTTGCAGGTACAGCACGTAGTATGGGTGTAGAGGTAGAAGGGGAAATCTAATGACAAAATTATCCAAACGACAAAAATCCGCCAAAACTCAGGTTGAGCCAGGTAAGTCTTATCCCGTATCAGAAGCTTTTAATATGATACAGGCTTATCCAAAACCTAAATTTAATGAAACCGTCGACGTGGCCATTAATTTAGGAATTGATCCTAAAAATTCTGAGCAAAACGTCCGTGGTGCTTCTAATTTGCCCAATGGCACAGGAAAAACGGTCAAAGTTGCCGTATTCGCACAAGGCAATAATGCAGATGCTGCGCGTGCGGCAGGTGCAGAGAAAGTCGGATTTGAAGATTTAGCAGAAGCGATTAAAGGCGGTGATATGGATTTTGATGTGGTGATTGCCACACCTGATTCCATGCGTATCGTCGGTCAATTAGGCCAAATTTTAGGCCCTCGTGGCTTGATGCCAAATCCCAAAGTGGGCACGGTCACCAATAATGTTGGCGAAGCCGTCACCAACGCTAAAGGCGGTCAAGTCCGTTATCGTAATGACAAAGGGGGTATTCTCCATTGCACCATCGGTAAACGAGATTTTGAATCCAAAGCCTTAATCGAAAACTTAAAAGCACTGTTGGCTGACCTCAAAAAAATTCGTCCCAGCTCAGCGAAGGGGGTATTTTTAAAGAAAATTACTGTCTCTTCCACGATGGGGCCTGGTGTTATTATTGATCAAAGCTCTTTAGAGGGGTAGATCAAAATGGCTCTTCCGGGATTGTGTAGTTCAGGTTGTTTTTGAAGGCAGAAAGCGCAACGAAGGGGAGCGTAGTGAGTCACTGCCGGAAAAAACAACTTGAACTACAGTAGCACCGGAAGAACCTTTATGATTTCGCGGTTAGTGACTAACCGTCGAAGACCGCAGGTACGAAAGTTTAAACATTTTATGGCCTGCGCAGACGGTGAATGCCTAGAATTATTGGGTATGCACCAGATATAAACGTTAACACGTGGGGAATTGGATGGCACTTAAGCTTGAAGATAAACAGAAAATCGTGGCTGAAGTGGCTGAAGTGGCTGCAAAGTCAGATTTTGCTGTCGTAGCCAGTTATCGTGGCCTAACGGTAGCAAAAATGACAGAACTGCGTACAAAAGCGCGTCAAGCAGGTGTGTATGTGCGTATTGTGCGAAACACCTTAGCGCGTCGTGCTTTGCAAGAAACGATGTTCGCTTGTTTGCAGGAATCTTTAGTCGGTCCACTGGTGCTGATGCTAACAGCGGCAGATCCTGGCGAAGTGGCTCGAGTCATTCGCGATTTTTCGAAAGAAAATGCTTTATTAGAAGTTAAAGCCTTGTCATTTGGAAATACCGTAATGGCCTCTAAAGAGTTAGAAGCAGTTGCGAATCTTCCATCTCGCAATCAGGCTATTGCAATGTTGCTTGCTGTCTTGCAAACGCCTGTCACTCAGTTGGCCCGTACTTTGGCAGAACCTTATACACAAGTTGCACGTGCTGTTCAGGCTATTGCTGAACAAAAACAAGCGGCTTAATCCTTACAATATAAACTGATTTTAGGAGAACCTAATGTCCTCTATTGAACAAGTTGTTGAATCTATTAAAAGCATGACCATTAAAGAAGTGGTAGATTTGGTCAAAGCGATTGAAAATGAGTTTGGTGTATCTGCTGCTGCTGTAGCTGCCGCACCTGCTGCTGCCGGTGGTGCCGCTGCGCCTGCCGCTGAAGAAAAGACCGAATTCGATATCGTAATGACCGACTTCGGGGCGAACAAAATTGAAGTCATTAAAGTGATTCGTGCAATCACCGGATTAGGACTCAAAGAAGCCAAAGATATGGTTGAAGGTGTGCCCTCTACCGTTAAAGAAGGTGTTTCTAAAGCTGATGCTGATGATATCAAGAAGAAACTCACAGACGCTGGCGCTAAAGTTGATGTGAAATAAAACGTTCGCCGCATCGCGTTTTGCTATGCGGCGATGTTTTTTTTGTGATTAATCGATCCTTTTTATCTTCACGGGTGAGGCAGTAGATGGCTGACGCAATGAATCAATCGAGTCAAAAATTATCTAATACAGAAAGGAAACGTATTCGCAGAGGTTTTGGAAAAAGCCCAAACGCAATGCATCCTCCCTATTTACTAGAGTTACAACTTGATTCTTACAGGGATTTCTTGCAAGCCGAAATACCGCTTGAGCAAAGATCTGACTCGGGTTTGCATGCAGCATTCAAGTCAGTTTTTCCGATTACCAGTTATTCGGGTAACGCCTCCTTAGAATATGTGAATTATTATTTAGGCGAGCCAGCTTTCGATGAAAATGAATGCAAAGATCGTGGCATGACCTATGCGGCCTCCGTGCGCGTTAAACTGCGTTTGGTCTTATTAGAAAAAGAAGCCGGCAAAGAACAAATTGTTAAAGACATTCGTGAGCAAGAAGTCTACATGGGTGAATTGCCCCTGATGACCAATACTGGCAGTTTTGTGATTAATGGCACAGAACGTGTTGTCGTTTCACAGCTACATCGTTCGCCTGGGGTGTTTTTTGAACACGATAAAGGCAAAACGCATTCCTCAGGTAAATTGCTGTACTCT
The DNA here is from genome assembly GCA_047601185.1 of Gammaproteobacteria bacterium. Classification (GTDB taxonomy): domain Bacteria; phylum Pseudomonadota; class Gammaproteobacteria; order JAURND01; family JAURND01; genus JASGJS01. Next base: position 848,374 of record JASGJS010000001.1, read on the forward strand.
GCACGCATTATTCCTTATCGCGGCTCTTGGCTAGATTTCGAATTTGACCCTAAAGATACTCTGTATGTGCGTATTGATCGCAGACGTAAATTACCGGTGACGATATTGTTACGTGCATTAGGGTTTACTACAGAAGAAATCCTAAGCATTTTTTATGAGATGAATACCTTTCATTTGGTCAAAGACGAAATTGTCTTGGATCTGGTTCCAGAACGGTTACGTGGCGAAATTGCTTTTGCCGATATTAAAAATGCCGAAGGCAAAGTGTTGGTCGAAAAAGATCGTCGTATTTCCATGCGACATATTCGTCAATTAGAAGCCGCTAAAATTAAAGAATTAAAAGTTCCGGTTGAATTTGTCTTAGGTAAAATCATTGGCGAACCCATTATTAATACCGAAACTGGTGAAGTATTGGCAGAAGCAAACGCTGAAGTCACTGCAGACTTGTTAACCAATTTACATAAAGCCGGCATTACAGAATTTAAAACACTCTTTACCAATGATTTAGACCGTGGTGCTTATATTTCTGATACGCTCAAAACGGATACCACCAGTAATTCACTGGAAGCCTTGGTCGAAATTTATCGGATGATGCGCCCAGGTGAGCCACCGACCAAAGAAGCGGCTGAAAATTTATTCCAAAGTTTATTCTTTACTTTAGAGCGCTATGATTTGTCTGCGGTCGGTAGAATGAAATTCAATCGTCGAGTCGGACGTACTGAGTTAATTGGCGCAGGCACTTTATCGAAAGAAGATATTATTGCGGTCATTAAAGTCATTATTGATATTCGCGACGGTCGAGGTGAAGTCGACGATATCGACCACTTAGGCAACCGACGCGTACGTTGTGTCGGGGAAATGACAGAAAACCAATTCAGAGTGGGATTGGTTCGCGTTGAACGCGCCGTCAAAGATCGATTAAGTTTGGCGGATGTCGAAAGTTTAATGCCACAAGATTTAATTAATGCCAAACCGATTTCTGCAACGATTAAAGAATTCTTTGGTTCTAGCCAATTATCGCAGTTCATGGACCAAGATAACCCCTTATCTGAAATTACCCATAAGCGCAGAGTTTCTGCTTTAGGGCCGGGGGGTTTAACCCGTGAACGCGCCAGCTTTGAAGTGCGTGACGTGCATCCTACCCACTATGGTCGTGTTTGTCCAATCGAAACGCCAGAAGGGCCAAATATCGGTTTGATCAATTCTTTAGCGTTGTACGCGCGTACCAATAAATTTGGCTTTTTAGAAACGCCTTATCGTAAAGTGGTGGACGGCCGTTTAACGGGTGAAATCGATTATTTATCCGCCATTGATGAAGGATTGTATTATATTGCTCAGGCCAATACCAAAACCGACAATCAAGGTCAATTGATCGGCGAGTTAGCTTCGTGTCGATTAAAAGGGGAATATACTTTTACAACGCCTGACAAAGTCAATTATATGGACGTTTCTCCTTCCCAGATTGTGTCTGTCGCAGCGGCTTTAATCCCTTTTTTGGAACATGACGATGCGAACCGAGCTTTAATGGGTTCTAACATGCAACGTCAAGCAGTGCCTAACTTGCGTGCAGAAAAGCCATTAGTGGGTACCGGGATTGAGCGCGTAGTTGCCAGCGATTCTGGAGTCACCATTATTGCCAAGCGTAAAGGGATTGTCGATTTCGTTGATGCCAGTCGAATCGTGGTCAGAGTCGATGATGCTGAAAAAAATACCCATGAATCGGGTGTTGATATTTACAGTTTAACTAAGTTTACCCGTTCCAACAAAAATACCTGTATCAACCAAAGACCATTAGTCGAAGTGGGTGAGCGCGTGGAAAGAGGCGATGTGCTAGCCGATGGTCCTTCCACTGATTTGGGAGAATTAGCGCTAGGGCAAAACTTGTTAGTCGCTTTCATGCCGTGGAATGGTTATAACTTTGAAGATTCGATTTTAATTTCTGAAAAGTTAGTGCAAGAAGACTGTTTCACTACCATCCACATACAAGAATTAACCTGCGTTGCGCGCGACACGCGTTTAGGGGCCGAAGATATCACTTCTGATATTCCCAATGTCAGTGAAGCGGCCTTAAGCAAGTTGGATAAATGCGGTATTGTCTATATCGGTGCAGAAGTGGCAATGGGCGATATCCTGGTCGGAAAAGTCACCCCTAAAGGTGAAACACAACTTACGCCGGAAGAAAAATTACTCAGAGCGATTTTTGGTGAAAAAGCTTCCGACGTCAAAGATACCTCATTACGTGTTCCACCAGGTTCTAACGGAACTGTGATCGATGTCCAAGTCTTTACCCGTGATGGCATCAAAAAAGATGCACGTGCGTTAGAAATTGAAAAAGCGCATTTAGATAAAATTCGTAAAGATTTACACGATGAACTGCGGATTCGTGAACAAGCGCTGTACCAACGCGTTGAACAGTTGTTGCTAGACAAAGTCGCGCAAAAAGGGCCAATGAGTCTAAAAGCCGGTCAAAAAATTAGTCAAACTTATTTACAAGAATTACCGCAGGAAAAATGGTTTGACATCAGCTTAAAAGATGAAGCCGAAGCGACGTTACTGGAATCTTTTTCAGCGCAATTAAAACAATTGCGTAAAGATCATGATATTCAGTTGGAAGCCAAACGCAAAAAACTCATCCAAGGCGATGATCTGCAACCTGGTGTGATTAAAATTGTCAAAGTCTATTTGGCAGTTAAACGTAAAATTCAGCCGGGTGATAAAATGGCGGGCCGCCACGGCAATAAAGGGGTGGTTTCTACCATCGTTCCTGTTGAAGATATGCCATATCTGCCAGACGGCACCCCAGTTGACATCGTCCTCAATCCGTTGGGCGTCCCTTCTCGTATGAATGTGGGACAGGTTTTAGAATGTCATTTAGGTTGGGCTGCTAAAGGGTTAGGCAAAAAGATTGGTGACATGTTAGATCAGCACCAAAAAACGGAAGAGTTACGAAAGTTCCTCAACACCATTTACAACAGTGGCACTGCTTCACCAGTGGATATCAATGGCTTTACGGAACTAGAACTGAAAGCCTTATCCCAGAATTTGCGTGGTGGCGTTCCGGTAGCAACCCCGGTATTTGATGGTGCAACAGAAGTTGAAATTAAGAAAATGCTGGCGTTAGCCGGGTTACCGGAAAGTGGGCAGGCCATTTTGCACGATGGTCGTACCGGTGAAGCTTTCGAGCGACCTGTGACTGTCGGCTATATGTATATGTTAAAGCTGAACCACTTAGTAGACGATAAGATGCACGCCCGTTCTACCGGTTCTTATAGCTTAGTGACACAGCAACCCTTAGGCGGTAAGGCACAGTTCGGGGGCCAACGCTTTGGGGAAATGGAAGTTTGGGCATTAGAAGCCTACGGTGCTTCCTATACCTTACAAGAAATGCTCACGGTGAAATCAGATGATATCGGCGGCCGAACCAAGATGTATAAGAGCATCGTCGAAGGCGATCATCGTATGGAAGCGGGTATGCCGGAATCCTTTAACGTGCTGGTGAAGGAAATCCGCTCGCTGGGTATCAATATGGAATTGGAGAACGAATAAGTACAAAAGCAGCGGGCAAGCTGCCCGCGCTCCCGAGTCTTGCGCCCTTCATGGCAAGCGCTTAGGGGATAGTTTACTGCCTTCTTAGCTTTAAAGGTTGAACGGAAAACTTCAATGTTTGACGTTACCCTAAAGTTAAAGAAGGCTCGAGCCTGGGAGCGCGGGCTGCTAGCCCGCTAAAAATATATTTTACAGTTTTAACAACGGGAGAAAACCATTGGCTGCATTGCAAGATCTCGTCAGTTTTATTCGAAAAGAGCATTCTGAAGAATTCGATGCGATTAGAATCGGGCTCGCATCGCCTGAGCGGATTCGCTCCTGGTCCTTTGGGGAAGTTAAAAAGCCTGAAACGATCAACTACCGTACGTTTAAGCCAGAGCGTGACGGATTATTCTGCGCAAAGATTTTTGGACCGATTAAAGACTACGAATGTTTATGCGGCAAATATAAACGCCTCAAACATCGCGGCGTTATTTGTGAAAAATGCGGTGTTGAAGTCACACTGGCTAAAGTCAGACGTGATCGCATGGGGCACATCGAATTGGCTTGCCCTGTCGCCCATATTTGGTACTTAAAATCTCTACCTTCCCGTATTGGGTTATTACTCGACATCACCTTGCGCGATATCGAACGCATTCTCTATTTTGAAGCCTACGTGGTCGTCGAACCTGGCATGACGCCTTTAAAAGCCGGCCAATTACTCACCGAAGAAGCGTATCTAGATGCGGTCGAAGAATACGGCGATGAGTTTGAAGCCCTCATGGGTGCAGAAGCCGTACAACGTCTATTACAAGCCATCGACCTCGAAAAAGAAGTGGCGGCGCTCAGAGAAGAAATCCCGAACACCAATTCCGAAACCCGCTTAAAGAAACTCACCAAGCGCTTAAAAGTGATGGAAGCCTTTTTGGCCTCTGGCAATAAACCAGAATGGATGATCATGACGGTATTGCCGGTGTTACCGCCCGATTTAAGACCGTTAGTGCCTTTAGATGGTGGTCGTTTCGCAACCTCCGATCTCAATGATTTATATCGTCGCGTTATTAACCGTAATAATCGGTTAAAACGGTTACTCGATTTAAATGCCCCCGACATCATCGTTCGTAATGAAAAACGGATGTTGCAAGAAGCGGTGGATGCTTTATTAGATAACGGTCGTCGTGGTCGTGCGATTACTGGCGCCAATCGTCGTCCCTTAAAGTCCCTTGCCGACATGATTAAAGGTAAGCAAGGACGTTTCCGCCAAAACTTACTTGGCAAGCGTGTCGACTATTCTGGGCGTTCTGTGATCGTGGTCGGTCCGACTTTACGACTCCATCAATGCGGCTTGCCTAAAAAAATGGCGTTGGAATTATTTAAACCCTATATCTTTAGCAAATTACAGCGTCGCGGCTTAGCCTCCACCATTAAAGCGGCTAAGCGTATGGTGGAATATGAAGTGCCGGAAGTGTGGGATATTTTAGAAGAAGTGATTCGCGAACATCCCGTGCTGCTCAACCGCGCACCTACCTTACACCGTCTCGGGATTCAGGCATTTGAACCCGTGTTAATTGAAGGGAAAGCGATTCAGTTGCATCCGTTAGTTTGTACCGCGTATAACGCCGACTTTGACGGTGACCAAATGGCTGTCCACGTGCCTTTAACCATCGAAGCACAAATGGAAGCCCGCGCCTTGATGATGGCCACCAATAATATTTTATCTCCTGCGAACGGAGAACCGATTATTGGACCCACCCAAGACGTGGTATTGGGCTTATATTACATCACCCGCGATCGCGTCAATGCCAAAGGGGAAGGCATGTTATTTGCAGATGCCGCCGAAGTCCAACGTGCTTATGCGAATGGGGCGGTGGAATTACAGGCCAAGATCAAAGTGCGCCTCAAAGAAGTGCTTTTCAATGAAGCCAATGAGCGTCAAGAAGCGATTAAATTATTTGATACCACGGTAGGGCGCGCTTTATTATGGGAAATTATCCCTGAAGGTATTCCTTTTGAGCTGGTCAATCAAGCCATGACCAAAAAAGCGATTTCCAAATTATTGAATATTTGTTATCGCAATTTGGGCTTAAAGGCTTCCGTGGTTTTTGCTGACCATCTGATGTATACCGGGTTCCGTTATGCCACCTTGTCTGGTATCTCCATCGGTATTGATGATTTAGTGGTACCTAAAAATAAAGATGCCATCATCAGCAATGCGGAAGAAGAAGTTCGCGAAATTGAACAACAATTTGCATCAGGGTTAGTGACGCAAGGTGAGCGTTCCAATAAAGTCGTCGATATTTGGTCGCATACTAACGATCAAGTGGCTAAAGCCATGATGGAAACCTTATCCACGGAATTGGTGAAAGATGCAGACGGAAATGAGATACGGCAGCCCTCCTTTAACTCGATTTACATGATGGCAGATTCAGGTGCGAGAGGTTCTGCAGCGCAGATTCGTCAATTGGCGGGGATGCGAGGTTTGATGACCCGACCTGACGGTACCATTATGGAAACGCCGATCACCGCCAACTTCCGTGAAGGCTTAACCGTTTTACAATACTTTATTTCTACACACGGTGCACGTAAAGGGTTAGCTGATACCGCCTTGAAGACCGCCAACTCAGGTTACCTAACCCGCCGTTTAGTCGATGTTTCTCAAGACGTGGTCATCAGTGAAGACGATTGTGGTACCGAAGACGGCTTGATTATTTCCGCCCATATTGAAGGGGGAGATGTGGTAGAGCCCTTGCGCGATCGTGTGTTAGGTCGAGTCTTGGCAGAAGATGTGTATAATCCTGATACCAATGAAATCGTCGTACCCAATAACACCTTGTTAGATGAGCGCATGGTAGCCTTATTAGATGAATGTAATGTCGACCGTGTCAGTGTCCGATCTGCCATTACCTGTCAGTCACAATACGGCATTTGCGCAATGTGTTATGGTCGAGATTTAGCCCGAGGTCATCGGGTCAATATTGCTGAAGCGGTTGGTGTTATCGCGGCACAATCCATCGGTGAACCTGGCACTCAGCTCACCATGCGGACCTTCCACATCGGGGGTGCTGCGTCTAGAGCAGTGGTCGTCAGTAGTGTCCAAGTTAAATCGAAGGGCCAGATTAAGTTACACAATATTAAGACCGTACGGCATGCCAATGGCCATTTAGTCGCCGTATCGCGCTCAGGCGAGTTAGCGGTGATCGATTCCAGAGGCCGTGAAAGAGAGCGCTACAAAGTGCCTTATGGTGCGGTGTTAAATGTAGATGAAAGCTCTACGGTCGAAGCGGGTCAAGTGATTGCGCAATGGGATCCTCATACCCATCCTATTATCACAGAAGTCGCCGGTTATATGCGCTTTAGCGATTTGATTGATGGCGTCACCATGAACCGTCAAACCGACGAAGTGACCGGATTAAGCAGCTTTATGGTTACCGGCTTGAAGCAGCGCGGTCTTGGTGGTAAAGACCTGCGTCCTATGGTCAAACTTGTTGATAAGGCTGGTGAAGATTTATGCTTGCATGGCACCAATTTACCCGCCCATTACTTCCTTCCTCATGGAGCTGTGGTGACGCTGGAAGATGGTGCAGAGGTGGGCGTTGGAGACGTTATTGCACGTATCCCCCAAGAGACCACTAAGACTCGCGATATTACCGGTGGTCTACCTCGAGTGGCCGACCTGTTTGAAGCGCGAAAACCCAAAGATGCCGCGATTTTGGCGGAAATATCCGGTATTGTCGCCTTTGGTAAAGAAACCAAAGACAAGCGTCGTTTAATCGTGACAGGCAATCAAGGCGAAGACGTCTCTGAAGTATTGATTCCTAAGTGGCGTCACGTGACTGTGTTCGAAGGCGAAAGCGTTGAAAAGGGTGAAGTGATCGCGGACGGCCCACCTGATCCGCACGACATTTTGCGCTTATTAGGCACTCATGCGCTTGCAAACTACATGGTCGACGAAGTTCAAGAAGTCTACCGCTTGCAAGGGGTTAAAATTAACGACAAGCACATTGAAATTATTGTGCGACAAATGTTGCGTAAGGTATTGATCACCCATCCGGGCGATACCACTTTGTTAAAAGGCGAGCAAGTCGAAAGAACGCAGTTTGTCCTTGAAAATAAACGGGTATTGGCGGAAAATGGCAGACCCGCTAGCTACGAGCCTGTGTTACTCGGTATTACCAAAGCTTCGTTAGCGACAGAATCATTCTTCTCCGCAGCCTCTTTCCAAGACACCACGCGGGTTTTAACCGAAGCCTCTGTCAGCGGTAAATGCGATGAATTGCGTGGCTTAAAGGAAAACGTGATTGTGGGACGGTTGATTCCTGCCGGAACGGGCTTTATTTACCATACTCAGCGTCGTCAAAAGCGTGTATCGGACCAAGGCTCAGGTAAAAATGCAGTAGAGGATAACCTCAGTGCAGTGTCTAAAGCAGAGCAGGCTTTGAGCGAAGCGTTGAATTCGCCGAATGGGGATAATGGGTCTACAGAAAAATAAAAGTCACCATTCACTGCCTAAGTAAGATTTGGCACAAGCCTTTAGAGCCTGATGTGTGCGAGTGTTGGATGAGAAGGTCTCTATAAACATGGATGTTTATAGGAAGCCTACAGGGAAGGTCCTGATCAGCCAATACTCGCACACATCAGGCTCTAAAGGCTAAGTTGTGATAAATAAATCATTACAAATAAATTTAAAGTAAACTTGGCTTGACAGAACCGGCGCGCTCTTTTAAAATCTCGCCTCCGTTTAGTTAAGTTAAAACCTGTGGAGTACTATAAAAAATGTCGAGTACCAACCAGTTGGTGAACAACCCTCGTACACCGGCTCAAAAGAAGAGTGTTGTGGCAGCGTTAAATCGATGCCCTCAAAAAAGAGGGGTTTGCACCCGCGTCTATACCACAACACCGAAAAAGCCAAACTCCGCTTTGCGTAAAGTGGCTCGGGTTCGTTTAACCAATGGTAATGAAGTCAGTGCTTATATCGGTGGTGAAGGTCATAACTTACAAGAACACTCCGTTGTACTAATCCGAGGCGGACGTGTGAAAGATTTGCCCGGTGTGCGTTATCACATTGTACGTGGCAGTTTAGACACTGCTGGTGTCAATGGACGCCGCCAGGGACGCTCCAAATATGGTGAAAAACGTCCTAAAAGTAAATAATTTTGTTCTGAATTTTGTGTGAGGAAACCCCGTGTCAAGAAGAAAAGCAGCCCCTAAGAGAGTTATACTGCCCGACCCTTTATTTGGTAGTCAGCTCATCTCTAAATTTATCAATAGCGTCATGCGTAATGGTAAAAAATCGATTGCCGAAAAAGTGGTGTATGGTGCTTTAATTCGGGTCATACAGCGCGAAAGCGGTAAAGAAGCGGCTGATGAAGGTGAAAGTGGTAGTGGCACTGGCGGCTTTAATTTATCCACACAGTCGAAAGAATTGGCGGTTAAAGCATTTGAAAAAGCTATTGAAAACGTCAGTCCTTCCGTTGAAGTCAAATCCCGTCGCGTCGGGGGCTCCAATTACCAAGTGCCTGTTGAAGTACGTCCGCAACGTCGTATGGCCTTAGCCATGCGTTGGTTAGTGGATTTCGCCAAGAGTCGCGGTGAAAAAACCATGGTTATGCGTTTGGCTAACGAAATTCACGATGCAGTTCACGGTCGTGGCGGCGCAGTGAAAAAACGCGAAGATGTGCATCGAATGGCAAGAGCCAACCAAGCATTCGCCCATTATCGTTGGTAATTGAAGGTTATCTATGTCAGCACGTACAACTCCTATTGAGCACTATCGAAATATCGGCATCATGGCGCACATCGATGCAGGTAAAACGACCACCACTGAACGAATTTTATATTACACCGGTGTTTCTCATAAGATTGGTGAAGTCCACGAAGGCACCGCCGTGATGGACTGGATGGCGCAAGAGCAAGAACGTGGTATCACGATCACCTCTGCGGCAACCACCAGTTTTTGGAGCGGAATGGATAAGCAATTCCCTCAACATCGCATCAATATCATTGATACGCCAGGTCACGTCGACTTTACCATTGAAGTTGAGCGCTCTTTGCGTGTGTTAGATAGCGCTGTGGCAGTATTTTGTTCTGTGGGTGGGGTAGAGCCACAATCTGAAACCGTTTGGAGACAAGCCAATAAATATGGCGTGCCACGAATGGGCTTTATTAATAAAATGGATCGTGCCGGTGCAAATTTTTACCGTGTGGTCGATCAAGTTAAAACCCGTTTAGGCGCTAACCCGGTGCCGATCCAAGTGCCTATTGGTGCTGAAGAAAATTTTAAAGGCGTAGTCGATTTGTTGCGTATGAAGGCGATCTATTGGAATGAAGCCGACAAAGGCATGACCTATGAAGAAAAAGACATTCCTGCAGATTTGCAAGAGCAATGCGCTAAATACCGAGAAAATATGATTGAAAGCGCCGCAGAATCTAGCGAAGCTTTCACAGAAAAATACCTAGAAACGGGTGAGCTCACTACAGAAGAAATTAAACAAGGATTAAGAGAGCGCACCATTAAATGTGAAGTTGTACCCATTCTTTGTGGTACAGCATTTAAGAACAAAGGCGTGCAAGCTTTATTAGATGCAGTGATCGAGTATCTACCGTCTCCTAAAGATGTGCCTGCCATTAAAGGCTTATTGGATGATGAAACAACTGAAGCATCTCGCAGTCCTTCAGATGATGAACCTTTTGCTGCATTAGCATTTAAGATTGCCACAGACCCTTTCGTTGGTACATTGACTTACTTTAGGGTGTATTCTGGGGTATTGCAGTCAGGAGATTCCGTCTACAATCCGCTAAAGCGCAAAAAAGAGCGCATTGGTCGCTTATTGCAAATGCATGCTAATACACGACAAGAAATTAAAGTCGTTTGTGCAGGCGATATTGCTGCGGCGGTCGGGTTAAAAACAGCGGTAACGGGTGACACCTTGTGTGATCCCGATAAGATCATTACCTTAGAAAAAATGGATTTTCCAGAGCCGGTGATCGATGTGGCGGTAGAGCCTAAGAGTAAGGCTGACCAGGAAAAGATGGGCATTGCCTTGGGCAAATTGGCTCAAGAAGATCCGTCTTTCCGCGTTCGCACCGATGAAGAATCTGGTCAAACTATCATTGGTGGTATGGGTGAATTGCACCTAGACATCATTGTCGATCGGATGCGTCGTGAGTTTAATGTAGAAGCCAATGTCGGTAAACCCCGCGTGGCTTATCGAGAAACCATTCGCAAAACCGTCGAACAGGAAGGTAAATATGTTCGTCAGACCGGTGGTCGTGGACAATACGGTCATGTCTGGATTCGTCTTGAGCCCAAAGAAGCCGGGACGGGTTTTGAATTTGAAAATAAAATTGTCGGTGGGGTGATTCCTAAAGAATATATTCCTGCGGTCGAAAAAGGCATTGTAGAGCAATTAGAAAGTGGTATATTAGCCGGCTATCCTGTGGTCGATGTTAAAGTCACTTTATTCGACGGTTCTTATCACGATGTCGATTCCAGTGAAATGGCGTTCAAAATCGCCGGTTCCATGGCATTTAAAGAAGGTTGCTCAAAAGCCAGCCCCGTACTTCTAGAGCCTATTATGAAGGTTGAAGTTGTCACCCCTGAAGAATATATGGGCGATGTCGTGGGCGATTTAAATCGTCGCCGCGGTTTAATCTTGGGGATGGATGAAAATCCAACCGGTAAAATTGTATTAGCAGAAGTGCCTTTGGAAGGTATGTTTGGTTATGCCACCGACGTTCGTTCTTTAAGCCAAGGGCGTGCAACTTATACCATGGAGTTTGCCAAATATTTAGAAGCTCCAGCAAATGTTGCGGAAAATATTATTAAACAGAAATAATCGAGGTTCACATGTCAAAAGAAAAATTTGATCGTAGCAAAGAACATGTCAACGTGGGAACGATTGGTCACGTCGACCATGGTAAGACCACGCTAACTGCTGCTTTGACCAAAGTATTGTCTAAAAAATATGGTGGAAGTGCATTAGCTTATGATCAAATCGATAAAGCACCTGAAGAAAAAGCCCGTGGTATCACTATTGCCACCGCTCACGTGGAATATCAATCCGACAAACGTCACTATGCCCACGTCGACTGCCCAGGCCATGCTGACTATGTGAAGAACATGATCACCGGTGCTGCTCAAATGGACGGCGCTATTTTAGTCGTCTCCGCAGCCGATGGCCCAATGCCACAAACCCGCGAACACATCTTGTTGGCTCGCCAAGTCGGTGTGCCTTACATCGTGGTGTATTTAAACAAAGCTGACATGGTTGACGATGCAGAATTATTAGAATTGGTTGAAATGGAAATTCGTGACTTGCTCAGCAAATATGACTTCCCAGGCGATACCACCCCAATCGTAGTCGGGTCTGCTTTGAAAGCGTTAGAAGGCGATCAAAACGAAATTGGCGAACCCTCGATTTTGAAGCTGGTCAGCGTGATGGATGATTATTTCCCAATGCCGGAACGTAAAATTGATCAACCGTTCTTAATGCCGATTGAAGACGTCTTCTCCATTTCTGGCCGTGGTACTGTAGTGACCGGTAGAGTGGAAAGAGGGATTGTCAAAGTTGGTGAAGAAGTGGAAATTGTGGGTATTAAAGACACCATCAAAACCACCTGCACTGGCGTTGAGATGTTCCGTAAATTGTTAGACGAAGGTCGCGCGGGTGATAACGTGGGTGTTCTGTTAAGAGGCACCAAACGAGAAGAAGTGGAGCGTGGTCAAGTGTTAGCTAAACCCGGCAGTATTAAACCACATACCAAGTTTGAAGCTGAAGTTTACGTATTATCGAAAGATGAAGGTGGTCGTCATACGCCATTTTTCAAAGGGTATCGTCCGCAGTTTTATTTCAGAACCACTGACGTGACTGGAGAAGTGAAGCTGCCTGATGGTGTTGAGATGGTCATGCCAGGCGACAACATCCAAATGACCATTACCTTGATCGCACCGATCGCGATGGAAAAAGGTTTGAAGTTTGCGATTCGTGAAGGCGGTCGAACTGTCGGTGCAGGGGTCGTTTCTAAGGTGATCGAATAATGGTTAAGAAAAATGAAAGAATTGTGATTCGTCTGAAGGCTTTCGATCATCGCTTGATTGATGTTGCCACGTTAGAAATTGTCACAACCGCAAAGCGTACAGGTGCGCAAATTAGTGGCCCGATTCCGTTACCCACTAAAATTGAACGTTTCTCTGTACTTATTTCACCGAATGCTGACAAGGATGCGCAAGACCAATATGAATTGCGCACGCACAAGCGTTTAGTCATTATTATTCAGCCGACGGATAAAACCGTAGATGCGCTGATGAAATTGGATTTGGCTGCCGGTGTTGATGTTCAAATCAGTGTAGATTAGCCGTAAGGAGTAAAAAAATGCCCATTGGGTTAGTAGGTCGCAAATGTGGTATGACGCGTGTTTTTGCAGAGGATGGGGCTTCTGTGCCTGTCACTGTATTGCATATTGACGCGAATCGTATCGTTCAAATGAAAACAAAAGAAGTGGATGGGTATCGTGCTATGCAGTTAACGGCTGGTAAGCAACTGCCTTCACGTGTCAATAAACCTAAAGCAGGACATTTTGCAAAATACAATGTAGAAGCCGGATTAGGTTTATGGGAATTTCCTTTAACCGACGAAGAAGGCAGCGATTATGCCTCTGGGCAAGCATTAAGTGCCGATGTGTTCGAGGTTGGGCAGTGGGTCGACATCCAAGGTAAAACCAAAGGTAAAGGTTTTGCTGGAACGATTAAGCGCCATCACTTTCGATCACAAGACGCAACTCACGGTAATTCTCTATCCCATCGTGCCCCTGGCTCGGTCGGTATGAACCAAAGCCCGGGGCGTGTGTTTCCTGGCAAAAAAATGGCCGGTCATTTAGGGAACGTCTATCGCACTGCTCAAAGGCAGCAAATTGTCTCGATTGATGCAGAAAAAGGTTTGCTATTTGTGAAAGGGGCTGTCCCAGGTGCACCGGGCGGGTTTTTGGTCATATTACCAACGGTTAAAGGAGGATAAGCAATGGAATTAACAATTGTCGCTCCTGACCATGCGGGGCCAGGCAAAACAGTCGCGGTATCCGATGTGGTGTTTGGGCGCGAATATAACGAAGCATTAGTTCATCAAGTAGTCAATGCTTATTTGGCAGGCGCCAGAGCGGGCACTAAAGCGCAGAAAACACGTGCCGAAGTTCGCGGGGGTGGGATTAAGCCTTGGAAACAAAAAGGCACCGGCCGAGCTCGTGCGGGTAGCATACGCAGCCCATTGTGGAGAACTGGGGGTAGAGCGTTTGCCGCCTCTCCTCGTGATTATTCACAAAAAGTCAATCGCAAAATGTATGAAGCAGGAATGCGTTCAATTTTATCGGAATTGGTTCGTCAACAACGATTAGTGGTCACTGAAGATCTTCACTTAGATCAACCTAAAACGCGTGATCTCTTAAACCAATTAAACGGCTTAAAATTAAAAAATGTGTTATATGTAAGTGCGCAAGTTGATGTCAATATGATGTTGGCGGCACGAAATTTGGCTACGGTGCATGTGTGTTTATCCAATCAAATCAGCCCTGCCAATTTAATTGCCTTCGATCATATTTTGGTGACGGTTCAAGCGCTCAAGCAAATAGAGGAAGTCTTACAATGAATACGTTACAACAAGAGCGTTACATGAATATTTTGTTGGCGCCTCGGATGACGGAAAAATCTGCGCTGGCCCTTAAAAACCAGCAGTACGTGTTTAAGGTTTTGAATGACGCCACCAAACCTGAAATCAAAAAGGCAGTGGAATTGATGTTTGAGGTGAAGGTGGAAGCCGTTCAAGTCTCACAAGTCAAAAGTAAAGTGAAACGGTTTGGTCAGATGATGGGTCGAAGAAAAGGCTGGAAAAAAGCATACGTGAAATTAGCAGAAGGCCATACCATCGAACTTATCAACGCATTGAGTTAGGAGCTTAGAATATGTTAGTTCAAGCTAAACCGACTTCCCCAGGGCGCCGGTTTTTAATTAAAGTGGTCAATCCAGAGATTCATAAGGGCAGTCCTTATAAAGCTCTGACACAATCTAAAAAAAGAACAAGCGCGCGCAATAATCAAGGACGAATCACTGTTCGTCGACGTGGTGGTGGCCATAAACATCACTACCGAATCATTGATTTTAAACGCGATAAGGATAATATTCCTGCGGTGGTCGAGCGATTAGAATATGATCCGAACCGATCCGCGTATATCGCTTTACTATTATTTCAAGATGGTGAACGCAGATATATTATTGCTCCGAAGGGAGTGAGTGTAGGCGCCGAAATTGTATCGGGTCTTAACTCTCCAATTAAGCCAGGTAACTGTATGGCTTTACAAAATATGCCTATTGGCGCTACTATTCATTGCATAGAGCTTAAGCCTGGTAAAGGCGCCCAATTGGCGAGAAGTGCAGGTGGTTCTGCACAACTCGTTGCCCGAGAGTCCAATTATTCGTTAATTCGGCTTCGTTCAGGGGAAATTCGTCGAGTATTATCCACTTGTCGTGCTGCGATTGGTGAAGTGTCCAATTCAGAACATAACTTGCGTTCTTTAGGGAAGGCGGGTGCTGCGCGTTGGCGCGGTATTCGTCCCACGGTTCGCGGTGTGGCTATGAACCCTGTCGATCATCCACATGGTGGTGGTGAAGGCCGTACTTCAGGGGGGCGTCATCCGGTGTCACCTTCTGGTGTTCCAACTAAAGGTTATAAGACTCGTAATAACAAGCGTACCGCAAAGATGATTGTGAAAGATCGTCGTCGTAAGTAACTAGTAGAGGGTTTAACTGTGTCCCGTTCAATTAAAAAAGGGCCTTTTGTAGATCATCATTTGTTAAAAAAGATCCAAGAGGCAGCCGCTAAAGATATTAAAAAGCCTATTAAAACTTGGTCGCGTCGTTCTTTGATCGTCCCTGAAATGTTAGGATTTACTGTAGCGGTCCATAATGGGCGTCAACATGTCCCGATCTATATTACCGAAAATATGGTGGGTCATAAATTAGGTGAATTTGCTCATACCAGAACATTCCGTGGGCATTCGGGTGATAAAAAAGCTAAAAAAGAGGGCAATTAAATGGAAACCGCAGCCATTTATAAATATGCACGCATTTCTGCGCAAAAAGCTCGCTTAGTCGCTGACCAAATTCGCAATTTACCAATTGCGAGAGCCGTTGATATTTTAACCTTTAGCACCAAGAAAGCAGCGCCTCTGGTTAAAAAAGTGTTAGATTCAGCGATTGCCAATGCTGAACATAATCATGGTGCAGATATCGATGAACTTAAAGTCTCCACCGTTCATGTAGATGAAGGTCCTACTCTCAAGCGTATGCATGCACGTGCCAGAGGTCGAGGTGCCAGAATTTTGAAACGTACTTGTCATATCACCGTAAAAGTTTCAGATAAATCAGCTCAAAGTGAGAGAACGTAATGGGACAAAAAGTTAATCCTATCGGAATTCGATTAAAGATCGTTAAAGATTGGACTTCCACTTGGTATGCCGGTTCGCAATATGCCAACTACTTAAATGTGGATCTAAAAGTCCGAGAATATTTAGAAGAGAAATTGTCTGGGGCTATGGTCAGTCGTATCCAAATTGAACGCCCGGCGCGTAATGCTCGAATCATTATTCATACCGCTAGACCGGGTGTGATTATTGGTAAGAAAGGCGGAGATGTGGATGATCTGCGTCAGGCCGTTGGACGTATCATGGGTGTCCCTGTCCAAATTAATATCGAAGAAGTTCGTAGACCTGAATTAGATGCTGCCCTCGTTGCTCAAGGGGTTGCGCAACAGATTGAACGTCGTGTGATGTTTAGACGTGCGATGAAGCGTGCGGTACAGACTGCGATGAAGCAAGGTGCTTTAGGAATTAAAGTGACGGTGAGTGGTCGATTGGGTGGTGCAGAAATCGCCCGTACCGAATGGTATCGTGAAGGCCGAGTACCATTACATACGTTCCGTGCTGATATCGATTATGCGACAGCGACAGCGAAAACCACCTACGGTATTATTGGGATTAAGGTTTGGATCTTTAAAGGCGAAATCTTCCACAACAAATCAAAAGATGGCGCTAGCACTAAAGAAGCTGCTGCCAAAGAGTAGAGAATAAGGGGAAATCTGATGTTACAACCGAAGCGTACAAAATTTCGCAAACAATTTAAGGATCGAAATCGTGGTTTAGCGATTCGTGGTTCTAAAGTGAGTTTTGGTGAGTTTGGGTTAAAGGCCACGGGTAGAGGTCGACTCACCGCTCGTCAATTAGAAGCTGCGCGACGTACGATTACGCGTCATATCAAGCGCGGTGGTAAAATTTGGATCCGAGTATTTCCTGACAAGCCAATAACGAAAAAACCGTTAGAAGTGCGTCAAGGTAAAGGTAAGGGCCCAGTCGAATATTGGGTCGCTCAAATCCAACCAGGTCGTGTACTCTTTGAAATTCAAGGGGTACCCGTTGAGTTAGCTAAAGAAGCTTTTGCTTTAGCCGCTGCCAAATTACCTATGGCGACTATTTTTATTGAACGAACGGTGATGTAATGAAAAACTCTGAATTAAGCGCGAAAACTGAAGAAGATTTATACAAAGAATTAAGTGAATTACGACGTGAGTTGTTTAATTTACGCATGAATAAGTTTTCGCAAGAATCTGCCGTTAAGACAGCACAATTCCAAGTTGTGCGTCGCAACATTGCGCGGATTAAAACCTTTATCACTCAAAAACAACAGGTGAATGAATCATGAGCGAACAACAACACGTTACAAAGGCTGAACATACCTTATCTGGGGTTGTTGTGAGTGATAAAATGCTGAAAACCGCTGTGGTTTTAGTCGTACGTCAGGTTAAGCACCCCCTCTATGGTAAGATTCGTCGTCTTTCCACCAAATTGCACGTCGATGATCCTAATAACCAGTGTAAAGTTGGCGATACTGTTACGATTCAATCTTGCAGACCCATTTCTAAGACAAAAAACTGGAAATTGATTAATATAGTTGAAAAAGCGCAATAACATGGTAAAATCAGCGTCCCATTTGTAAGTGCTGAGCAGAAAAAAGAGGATTTATTTATGCTACAAATGCAATCTGTGCTCGAAGTGGCCGATAATAGCGGCGCTCGGCGCGTGATGGTTATTAAAGTGTTGGGGGGATCCAAGCGTCGATATGCAGGTATTGGTGATGTCGTTAAGGTCAGTGTCAAAGAAGCCATACCTCGCGGTAAAGTGAAGAAAGGGGATGTTTATAACGCAGTTGTCGTTAGAACCACCCATGGCGTGAGAAGATCTGATGGATCTTTAATTCGATTTGATTCCAATGCGGCTGTTTTGTTGAATCCTCAGTTGCAACCCATAGGAACACGTATCTTTGGACCAGTGACAAGAGAATTACGTGGTGAAAATTTCATGAAGATTATTTCTTTGGCTTCAGAGGTTTTATAACATTTCATACGATGGTTTAACATGGCAACCAAAATTAAAAAGGGCGACACTGTTGTCGTCATATCAGGAAAGGAAAAAGGTAAGCGGGGGCAGATTTTAAAGAAGACGAAAACGGATTACGTGTTAGTCGAAGGCTTAAATTTGGTTCGAAAACACCAAAAGGGCAATCCTCAACGTCAAATTGAATCAGGTATTCTCGAAAAAGAAGCGCCTATCCATATTTCTAACGTGGCTATTTATAATTCCACGACTAAAAGCAAAGACCGGGTGGGGTTTAAATTTTTGGAAGATGGCCAAAAAGTACGCTGTTTTAAATCCAGCAAAGAAGTTATCGACTTATAAGGTGTTGGCAATGGTAGCAAGATTAAAAGAGCTTTATCAGAATACAATTATTAAAAATTTAATGGAAAAGTTTAGCTATTCCAGCATAATGCAAGTTCCACGCATTATGAAAATTACCTTAAATATGGGTGTCGGTGAAGCAGTTGCCGATAAGAAAGTGATTGATGCCGCCCAAACGGATTTAACCTATATTTCTGGACAAAAACCAATTGTAACGTTAGCTAAACAATCGATCGCGGGTTTTAAAATTCGCGAAGGGTGGCCTGTTGGATGTAAAGTCACTTTACGTGGTGATCGAATGTATGAATTTTTAGACAGACTCATCAATATCGCTATTCCTCGAATTCGTGATTTTAGAGGGCTCAGTGCTAAATCCTTTGATGGACGCGGTAACTATACTTTTGGTATCCGAGAACAAATCGTTTTCCCCGAAATTGATTTTGATAAAATCGATAAGATTAGAGGGTTAGATATTTGTATTACCATGACAGCCAATACTGATGCCGAAGGTCGTGCTTTATTAGCTTCTTTTAAATTTCCATTTAAGGAATAGTGAAATGGCAAAAAAATCCATGATTGCTCGTGAAAAACGCAGAGTCTTGTTGAGTTATCGCAATAAAAATAAACGCAATGAATTGCGTAAATTGATCGCCGATCCTAATACCAGTTATGAAGATAAGGCTGCAGCAGTTGCGCAACTGAATAAAAGAGCTCGAGATGAAAGCGCTTGTAGAGTCAAGAATCGTTGCCGTCGTTGTGGTCGTCCTCGAGCTGTTTATCGCCGTTTTGCACTCTGCCGCATCTGTTTGCGTCAAGTTGCCATGCATGGTGATGTCCCAGGACTTTCTAAGTCAAGTTGGTAACTAAGAGATTATACGAGGCGGAATATCCCTATGAGTTTACAAGATCCAGTAGCCGATATGTTAACCCAGCTAAGAAACGCTCAAGCTGTGGAAAAAAAACAAGTGAAAATTTCATATTCTAATCTAAAAGCAGCCATTGTTAAGCTGTTAAAAGAAGAAGGTTATATTACGGATTATGAAAAAATCGAATTTGATCATAAGCCTGCATTACTCATTACTTTGAAATATCATTTGGGGCAACCTGTGATGAGCATGATCAAGCGTGTCAGTCGTCCGGGCTTGAGACAGTATAAAAGAAAGAATGAGTTACCCAAAGTCCAAAATGGCTTGGGTATCGCCGTCATCTCGACACCTAAAGGCCTCATGACAGATAAGGCTGCTCGGTTGGCGGGTCATGGTGGCGAAGTCTTGTGCTATGTGTATTAGGATTTAGGAGCGCATATGTCTAGAGTAGCAAAAAAACCTATTGAATTGCCGAATGGCGTAGAGGCAAATTTACAAGGCCGAGTCTTAACGATTAAAGGCACCAAAGGTTCTTTACAGAAAGAATTACATGCCGCAGTACAATATGAAAAAGACGGCAATGTGATTAAATTAGCCCCTCAAACCATTGAAGCGGATGCTGTAACCGGTACAACACGTGCCATTTTATATAATATGGTTGTGGGTGTTAGCCAAGGTTTCGAGCGAAAATTAATTTTAATTGGGGTAGGTTATCGTGCCCAAGCTCAAGGCTCAGTGTTGTCGTTAACTTTAGGGTTTTCTCACCCGGTGAAATATGATGTTCCACAGGGCATTACCATTGAGACACCTAGTCAAACTGAGATTGTAGTAAAAGGTATCGATAAAGAAAAAGTAGGGCAAGTCGCCGCTGATATCCGTGCTTATCGCCCACCCGAACCCTATAAAGGCAAAGGGGTTCGTTATGCTAACGAAGTTGTGATTAAGAAAGAAGGTAAGAAAAAGTAATGAATAAGAAACTACAGAGACTGAGACGTTCATTACGCGGACGTTCTAACATTCGTCGATTAGGTGCAGTGCGACTGGTTGTTCACAGAACCGCCTGCCATATTTATGCCCAAGTGATTAATAGCACTGGGGATAAAGTCTTGGCGACGGCTTCTACGCTTGAAAAAACACTTCGCTCACAGTCACCCAATGGGGGTAATGTAGCGGCAGCTAAAGTGGTCGGTAAACTCATTGCGGAAAGAGCATTAGAAGCTGGCGTGAAAAAAATTGCATTCGACCGTTCTGGGTTTAAGTATCATGGTAGAATCCGTGCTTTAGCGGATGCTGCGCGTGAAGCCGGTCTCGACTTTTAATAAAAGGGCTTTAGCATGAATAGAATAGCGCAAGAAGCTACGAATGAAGGGTTTCAACAAAAGACCGTAGGTATTCGTCGTACCACCAAGGTGGTTAAAGGCGGTCGTATCTTTAGTTTTTCAGCCTTAGCAGTCGTGGGTAATGGTAAAGGTAAGGTAGGTTTTGGGCAAGGCAAGGCTCGCGAAGTGCAAGCTGCCATGCAGAAAGCCAGTGAAAATGCCAGACGTAATATGATCCAAGTTGAACTGAACTCAGGCACTTTACAACATCAAGTGATTACCCGACATGGTGCGAGTAAAATTTTTATGCGTCCGGCATCAGAAGGGACTGGTATCATTGCTGGTAGCGCGATGCGTGCCATATTTGAAGTGATGGGTGTTTCCGATGTCTTAGCAAAATGCATTGGTTCTTCTAACCCAGTTAATGTCGTGCGGGCCACTTTAAAAGGCCTACGCCAAATGACCTCTCCTGCAGCGATCGCTGAGAAAAGAGGCAAAACACTCGAAGAAATTCTGTGAGTTCTTTATGACAGATAAACCAAAATTGAAAGTTACGTTAGTTCGCAGTATTCATGGTAGAATACAAAAGCACAAAGCCTGCGCTCAAGGGTTAGGGTTGCGAAAATTGAATCAGGTTTCTATCTTAGAAGACACCCCTTGTGTGAGAGGGATGATTCAAAAAATTTCGTATATGCTCAAAGTAGAAGACGCAGTAGGCGCTCAGTCAAAATAATTTTAGGGTCATGAATATGCGTTTCAATACATTAAAACCTGCCCCAGGGGCTCGTAAAACCGCTAAACGCGTGGGTCGTGGGATTGGTTCAGGTTTAGGTAAAACCTGTGGTCGAGGTCATAAAGGTCAGCATGCCCGCGCAGGGGGCTCTCATAAGCCTGGCTTCGAAGGGGGGCAAACCCCAATGCAAAGAAGGTTGCCTAAATTTGGGTTTACTTCTGCACAAGCACATTTCACGGCTGAAGTTCGCTTGCATGAATTGGCCAGTATTAAAGCCGATGTGATTGATCTTAATGCGTTAAAAGCAGCCAATGTTATCCAGAAACATATTGAAAAAGCCAAAGTGATTTTGTCAGGTAAATTAGATCAAGCAGTGACTTTAAAAGGGCTTGCTGTGACGGCAGGCGCTAAAAAACACATTGAAGCATTAGGTGGAAGGATCGAGGACTAATGGTAAAACCCACTCTAGGATTAGGTTTATCACAAGGCGGTTTAGGAGAACTAAAACGTCGTATTTTGTTTTTGTTGATTTGCCTGGTTATTTATCGTATTGGTGCCCATATTCCGGTTCCAGGGATAAATCCTGAAAAACTATCTGACTTATTCAAACATCAGCAAAATGGCATTCTCAGTTTGTTTAATATGTTTTCAGGGGGAGCTTTACAACGTTTTACTGTGTTTGCTTTAAATGTGATGCCGTATATTTCGGCATCTATTATTATGCAATTGTTTTCAGTGATTTTGCCAAAATTAGAACAATTAAAAAAAGAAGGTGAGGCTGGTCGACGCAAGATTAGTGAATATACACGTTACGGAACTTTGATTCTCGCGGCCTTTCAAGGTTTAGGGATCTCTAAATGGCTAGTTGCCAATGGGGTTGTGATTAGTCCGGGTTTTGCCTTTTATTTTACGGCCACCCTCACGTTAATTACTGGCACTATGTTTTTGATGTGGTTAGGGGAGCAAATTACGGAAAGAGGCATCGGTAACGGTATTTCTTTGATTATTTTTGCAGGGATTGTGTCACGTTTCCCTTCAGCGATTGCTGAGGTCATGGATTCTGTGCGGCAAGGACAAATGCAGATATTGTCTTTGCTGTTCTTGATTGCTGTGGTATTAGCGGTCACGGCATTTGTTGTTTATATGGAACGTGCCCAACGTCGTATTACCGTGAACTATGCTAAACGACAACAAGGTCGTAAAATTTACGCGGCTCAGAGTAGTCATCTGCCTTTTAAAATCAACATGGCCGGTGTGATTCCAGTCATTTTTGCTTCGAGTATTATTTTATTTCCAGGAACCATTGCACAGTGGTTTTCTGGCATCAGAGGCATGTCATGGCTAACACAAGTGAGTTTAATGTTGTCGCCAGGGCAGCCCTTGTACTTACTGTTAGAAGCTATTGCGATCATATTTTTTAGTTTCTTTTATACGGCGTTAGTTTTTAACCCAAAGGAAACCGCTGAAAACTTAAAAAAATCGGGTGCTTTTATTCCAGGATTGCGTCCTGGAGATCAAACCGCTCAATATATCGATTTAGTGATGACGCGATTAACGTTAGTGGGCGCGCTTTATTTAACATTGGTGGCATTATTACCAGAGTTGTTCATTATTGGTTGGCATGTACCCTTTTATTTTGGCGGCACGTCTTTATTAATTGTGGTGGTGGTATTGATGGACTTTATGACACAAGTGCAAGCGCATTTGGTTTCTCATAAGTATGAGTCCATTATGAAAAAAGCCAACCTGCGTGGTCGTGGGTTAATGCGATAACTGTGAGGAATTTATGAAAGTTAGAGTCTCTGTTAAAAAAATGTGTCGCAATTGTAAAGTGATACGCCGGAATCGTGTAATACGAATTATTTGTAAAGATGCACGTCACAAACAAAGACAAGGGTAGAGTTTTACCATCATTCTCTAGGAGGCTATAAATGGTTGTTCGTATTGCGGGTGTGAATATTCCAGAACGTCAGCACGCGCGTATTGCCTTGACTAAAATCTATGGTATTGGTCAGTCTGCTGCAAATAAAATTTGTCTTGCAGCGCAAATTAAGCCTGATAATAAAATTAGCGAATTGACAGAAGCTGAAATAGAAGCTTTGAGACGCGAAGTCTTGCAATATCCTATTGAAGGAGATTTGCGACGAGAAATTTCGATGAATATCAAGCGTCTAATGGATTTAAACTGTTATCGTGGATTAAGACATAAACGGGGCTTACCTTCACGAGGTCAACGGACCAAAACCAATGCAAAAACCCGAAAAGGTAAATCTAAATCTCGTAAGTAAACCAGGAATTTAACTATGGCAGAGCCGAAAACAACGCGTGTACGTAAAAAAGTTAAACGAAAAGTTCAAGAAGCAGTAGCGCATATCCAAGCTTCTTTCAACAATACGTTAATCACCGTAACGGATAAACAAGGTAAAACGTTAGCTTGGGCAACCTCAGGTGGCTCAGGGTTCCGAGGGTCTCGTAAAGGTACCCCTTTTGCTGCTCAAGTTGCGGTCGAAAAAGTCGGTTCTGTGATTAAAGAATTTGGTGTAAAGGTGATAGAAGTGTTTGTGAAAGGGCCTGGTCCTGGTCGTGAATCCGCCATTCGAGCGTTCAATGCCGGAGGATTTACCGTGACCCGTATCGTTGATGTCACCCCGATACCACATAATGGCTGCCGTCCCCCTAAAAAACGTAGAATTTAATTGTTAGGAGTTTAGAATGGCTAGATATTTAGGCCCAAAATGTAAGTTATCGCGTCGAGAAGGCACTGATTTAATGCTAAAGAGTGGCATTCGTGCGATTGAAACCAAATGTAAAATTGATACGCAACCTGGTCAGCATGCGCAAAAACGTGGTCGCTTGTCTGACTATGGGATACAATTGCGCATGCAGCAGTTAATTAAACGGTATTATGGTGTGCTTCAGAAACAATTTTTAAATGTGTATAAAGAAGCAGATCGTCAAACCGGTTCCACTGGGGATAATCTATTAAAAATTTTAGAATCTCGCTTGGATAACGTAGTTTATCGCCTAGGTTTTGCCTCAACACGCGCTGAAGCCAGACAATTGGTGGGTCATAAAGCGGTGATGGTCAATGGTAAAGTGGTGAATATCCCTTCTTATATCGTTAAACCGAATGACGTGATTCAGATTAGAGAGAAGGCTAAAGGGCAATTAAGAATTAATGCTGCATTAGAGTTGGCTCAACAACGACCGCAGCCTGCCTGGTTAGATGTGGATACTAAAGAAAAACGTGGCGTATTTAAGACGTATCCTGATCCGGCAGATTTCCCAGCAATCTTCAAAGTCAGTTTAGTCGTTGAGCTCTTCTCGAAATAGAGGTACATATGCAGGAAATTTATAATACTTTTTTAACCCCTAAAAATACCATTATCCAGGCGATATCTCCTACGCATTTCAGAATTATTCTGGAGCCATTGGAGAGAGGATTTGGTTATACTTTAGGGAATGCGTTACGTCGTATTTTATTATCTTCTATGCCCGGTGCGGCGATTGCAGAAGTAGAAATTGCAGGCGTTTTACATGAATACAGTGCACTCGAAGGAGTCAAAGAAGATATCATTGATATTTTATTAAACTTAAAGGGCGTTGCCATTCGAATGCATGGGCGTAGCGAAGCTGTGTTAACCTTAGAAAAAAATGGCGCAGGTCCTGTCGTTGCTGGCGATATCACCCCGGATCATGATGTTGAAATTATGAATCCTGAGCATGTGATTGCGCACTTAACGACCTCTGGTAAGCTAAAAATGTATCTTAAGGTTAAAATGGGTAGAGGTTATGTTCCTGCCAATGCTTCACTTGAATCTTTAGAACAAGGCAAACCCGTCGGCAAGTTGCAACTGGATGCTTCTTTTAGTCCAGTCCGAAGAGTCGCTTACCAAGTTGAAAATACCCGAGTTGAAAACCGAACCGACTTAGATAAACTGATTCTTGAAATTGAAACCAATGGCACTTTAGAAGCCGAAGAAGCTGTGCGTATTTCAGCCACGATTCTGCAGCGACAGCTAGCAGCTTTTGTGGAATTAAAGCACGCGACAGTGCAAGCGCCTAAAGAAAAGTCTCGTAAGGTCAATCCGATTTTATCGCGGCCAGTCGAAGATTTAGAATTAACAGTGCGCGCAGCGAATTGCTTAAAAGCAGAAAATATTAATACCATTGCTGATCTTGTGTCACGAATGGAATCAGATTTACTCAAAACACCTAACTTGGGTAAAAAATCTTTGACTGAAATAAAGAACGTCTTGTCTTCTCGAGGATTACACTTGGGAATGAAAATAGATGATGGATCCAGCTCTGAATAATTTGATAGGGTCAAAAACTCATGAGACACCGTAAAAGTGGTAGAAAACTCAATCGTAATAGCAGCCATCGACAGGCTTTATTCCGCAATATGGCGAATTCACTGATCAGCCATGAGCTTATTAAGACTACCTTACCCAAAGCTAAGGAATTACGCCGTGTGGTTGAACCTTTAATTACGCTCGCCAAAAGTGATGATGTGTCGAAAAGACGTTTAGCATTTAGCCGCTTGCGTGATAAAGTCACTGTCGGCAAGCTGTTCTCTGAACTTGGTCCCCGTTTTGTGCAGCGTCCAGGGGGTTATTTACGCATTCTAAAGTGTGGTTTTAGAAGTGGTGATAATGCGCCGATGGCTTATGTGGAATTAGTGGATAGAGTCGCGGAATAATCTGTGGGTATTGAGATCATGAGATTTAATTGATGGTTTCTCCTTGACATTTAGATTCTGTGAAAGATTTGAGTAGTGAGCTTCTCCTTTGACATTTTAGGTTCTGTAAAGAGTGATCAAACCTCTCCTTTGACATTTGAGTTCTCTAAAAATTTGAATAGTGAGCTGTTCCCTTCTCCCACAAGGGGAGAAGGGAACAGCTCGCCGCTCATATCTTCTGAGCATTAGTAGCCCAATATTTTTAGTGAACTCTCTTCTCACTTACGCTATGATTGTTTATCCCTAAAACAGCGAGTCCTCGACATGGAGCTGAGACCGAGCTTTTTGATCTTACCCGGCATGATTTTAGTGGCGGTCTGCGCTGCATTGGTGAGAAAGTTTGTACCCATGTATTTTTTGCGTTCCCACCATGAAGTGGCCTTTCCCATTTTTCTGCAAATTGGTGTCATCTATGCCATGCTACTGGGATTTTGTTTCTCAATCGAATGGGATGGATTTCGTGCCGCGCAGACAGGGTTAGAGGCTGAAGCCGCTAATTTATTGGAATTAGGCAATATTGCACAAGCTTTTCCAGAGCCGATGTCGACGCAATTACAAATACAAATTATTGCTTACTTAAAAGCGGTGATCTATCAAGATTGGAGTCCACAAGGTTGGAATATTGTGATCAAACCTTTATCTAACCAAGCTATTTTCAAAATACAACAAATTTTATTATTGTATAATCCCGATAACAGACAAGAAAGTAATTTATATCAACTTGCCATGCAAAATCTGCAAAAGGTTATTGAAAATCGCGAAATGCGATTTTTTAAAATTCGGCAAAGACCGCCAACGCCTTTATGGGGCGCTTTAATTGTGATGGGGGTGATTATTATTGGAATCTCCTTCTTATTTGCTATGCATTATTTATGGTCGCAGGTGATTTTAACCACAGTATTAGCGGGCATGATATTTGCTATTATTACCATGATGATTGCCTTTAACTCGCCTTTTTCTGGACATTATCAATTAACGCCTAGGCCGTTCCAAGAGGTGTTATATCAAATGACAACGCATCAAACTGTCAGGGAACATCATGTTTAAAAAATAGTATCCATTCAGCACATCCCAGGGAGAGCTTGATCTTATAAATAGGCAGGAGGCGTCGTCCCGGCATGGATGCCGGGATCCAGATTACAAGGATGTAGAGTTTTGCTTCCTGCAGACTGGATCCCCGCATCCATGCGAGGACGACGCCTCCTACCTATTCTGAGCTCAAGCTTCCCTTAGGCTGTGCTGAATGGATACAAAAAATCATAAAACAGGGAGTTTATAAGACTGCTAAGAGACTGCAAAACAGCCTCTTAGAGAGGAAAAATGACTACATTGAACTTAGAACGGAATATCGTCGTCTTCAAAAGCTTCTGCTAAAGCAGGTTCTGGGGCTGAATTATGGATGGGTTGAGGATGAATGCGAATTGCCTTGTCTGCATCTTCCACTTTCATATCTTGAGTGTTCATCACATGGGCGCTTGATCCGGTACGACTATCCAAAATATGCATTTCATTGGCAATGATTTCGGTGGTATGACGTTCAATACCATTCTTATCTTGCCATTTGCGCGTTCTCAGGCTACCTTCCACATAGATTTTGGAGCCCTTATGCAAGTATTCTCCTACAATTTCCGCGAGTCGATTAAAAAATACAATACGATGCCATTCTGTTCGGTCTTGCAATTCACCGCTGGTTTTATCACGCCAGCTTTCACTGGTGGCCAAGTTAACATTCGCAACTGCACTACCACTTGGAGTATAACGAACCTCTGGATCACTACCTAAATTTCCGATTAGAATGACTTTGTTTACACCTCTTGCCATAGCTCTCTCCATATTGAATGAGAATAATTACCGCTAGCTTTAGAGTCAGCCCATAGACACAGCCTTGCCCGCTTGGGAGGGTCTGACTTCGCGAAACCTTAAGGATTTCTTAACATGTAAGGGTCTATATTACCCTTTGCAGGGATTCTCTTCAATTGAAATATAGTGATTTATTAAGAAATTTCTGTTGAATGATGAGAACGCATAAAAAATGCCAAAATAAGCCATATTATTGTTAGTAGAATAGTAAATATATACAAGCCCGTTGCATGATAGTGCGCCATCATCCAACCCCCTAAACTTCCACCCACAAAGATGCCTAAAAATTGTGCGGTAGAATAAATACCAATTGCGCTGCCCTTTTGATCTGGTGGTGCGATTTTAGAAACTAAAGAAGGTAAAGCGGCTTCCAAAAAAGTAAAAGCGATAAAAAATAATGATAGTAACAATCCAATTTGCCACAATTGATGATGAAATTGGCTTAGCAGAATTAGCGATAAGGCCAGTGCAAAAATAGCGGCTAGAAAATAGCGTTTAAAATGGTGTTTTTCTGCCAAACGAATGCAAGGCATCACCAATATAAAAGCGACTAAGATAACAATCCCATAAAACCATCCCAGCTGATGGTCGCTCAAGCCTTGAATTTGGCTTAATAAACGAGGGATCATTAAAAAACTCGCTGTTAGTATAGCATGCAAAATAAAAATGCCTAGGTCTAAACGCAATAATTCTGTGTGCGTGAATAACGATTTAAATAAAGTGAGAAGGGATTGAACCTCTTGTGTCGGTCTCACGGGTTGCGCGCTCGGAATTAAAAACTGCATGATCAGTAAACCCAGCGTGCCTAATAGGGCGGTAAACCAAAAAATCCCGGATAGACCCATCCAAGCATTCAAAAAGGGGGCCAATATGATGGCGAGCCCAAAAGACAGGCCAATACTCATACCAATAATGGCCATGGCCTTAGTGCGATGTTGGGGGCGGGTTAAATCCGCGACCAAGGCGATCACCGTGCTGCCAATCGCGCCTGCCCCTTGTAAGGCTCTGCCTAAAATTAATCCCCAAATATGCTGGGACAGGGCGGCCACGACACTGCCAATGATAAATAGCAGTAATCCCCCTAAAATAATCTTGCGTCGCCCAATGCGGTCCGACCACATCGCTAATGGAATTTGGAAGATCGCTTGGGTTAAGCCATAAATCCCCAACGCTATCCCCAGTAAAGTCGGCGTTATCCCTAAAATTTGCTGCGTATCTGCCGCCAATACCGGTAACAACATAAACAACCCCAGCATCCGAAAACAAAAAATACCGGCTAAAGAGAGCACAACCTTAGTTTCAAATGGAGTAGCGCTTGTGTTATCATGCATAGTTATGAATACCATTCAAATTCGAGGCGCACGCACGCACAATCTAAAAAATATCAATCTAGATTTACCTCGGGATAAACTCATTGTGATGACAGGATTGTCTGGCTCTGGCAAATCCTCTCTGGCTTTTGACACTTTATACGCAGAAGGTCAACGTCGTTATGTTGAATCCTTATCTGCCTATGCTCGACAATTTCTCTCGATGATGCAAAAACCAGATGTAGACTATATTGAAGGATTGTCGCCGGCGATTTCTATCGAGCAAAAAGCCACTTCACATAATCCGCGTTCCACCGTGGGAACCATTACAGAAATTTACGATTATTTGCGATTACTGTTCGCGCGTGTTGGGCAGCCACGTTGTCCGACTCACCATACCCTCTTAGAAGCGCAAACCATTAGCCAAATGGTGGATACTGCATTAACTTACCCAGCCGAATCTCGTCTGATGATTTTAGCGCCAGTGATGCAGGCGCGTAAAGGGGAACATACGCAACTGTTGGAATCGTTAAGGCGACAAGGTTTTGTTCGCGCGAGAATTGACGGGTCCATTTATGAGTTGGATCAAGCCCCGAAATTAGGGCTGAGAACCAAACATACCATAGAAGTGGTCATTGACCGCTTTAAGGTCAAGCCGGATATTACCCAACGGTTGGCGGAATCGTTTGAGACGGCCTTGCGTCTGGCGGACGGCATTGCCATTGTGGCAGAAATGGATAATGCCCAACCCGAAAAAGTCTTCTCCTCCAAATTTGCGTGTCCCGAATGTGGCTATAGTCTGAGCGAGTTAGAGCCCCGATTATTTTCTTTCAATAATCCCGCCGGTGCCTGTCCAGACTGTGAAGGCTTAGGGGTGAAACAGTTTTTTGATCCCAGTAAAGTTTTGCAGGATCCTGAAGTGAGCTTGGCAGCGGGAGCTATTCGGGGATGGGATAGACGTAATCTCTATTATTTTCACCTCTTAAAATCGTTAGCTAAGCATTATGGTTTTAACGTAGAGACGCCGTTTAATCAATTATCCAAACGTATCCAAGACAAAATTTTATATGGCAGTGGCCAAGAAGACATCACTTTTACCTACGTGAACGACCGAAATAGACGGGTTCAAAAAACGCATCCGTTTGAGGGAATTATCCCCAACATTCAACGCCGCTATCGGGAAACTGAATCCAACATGGTGCGGGAAGATTTAGCCAAATTCTTAACGGTGCGCAGTTGTGAAGCTTGCGAAGGCTCGCGATTACGCATCGAAGCGCGCAATGTTTTTATCGACGATCAGAATATGCCCCAGATCGCGGCCATGCCCATCGAAAAAACCTTAGCGTTTTTTAGCCAGCTGGAATTAGCTGGAAGACGCGGCCAAATTGCCGAACGCATTTTAAAAGAAATCAATGAGCGTTTAGGCTTTCTAGTCAGTGTCGGGCTCAATTATTTAACACTCAATCGTAGTGCTGATACCTTGTCCGGCGGCGAAGCCCAACGGATCCGACTTGCCAGCCAAATTGGCTCTGGGCTGGTCGGGGTAATGTATATTTTAGATGAACCTTCTATCGGATTGCATCAAAGAGATAATGATCGCTTATTACAAACCTTAAAACGTCTACGCGATTTGGGTAATACAGTGATTGTGGTAGAGCATGATGAGGAAGCCATTCGCACCGCAGATTATCTGGTGGATATTGGGCCTGGCGCCGGTAAACACGGGGGACGAATTATTGCTGAAGGGACCGCCGCACAAGTGAGTCAGTGTGCGGACTCACTGACGGGCCAATACTTATCGGGCCATTTAAAAATTCCGGTGCCCGCTTCGCGGCTGGTAGCAGATTCTACGCGGTTGTTACGATTAATCGGTGCGCAATGTCATAATTTAAAAGATGTTACGGTAACGATCCCGGTAGGTTTGATGACTTGCATCACTGGCGTATCAGGCTCTGGTAAATCCAGCCTGATTAACGATACATTATATCCAATTGTTGCTAAAGCACTGAATGGCGCGGAAGGATTGCCGATCGGTTCTTATCAACAAGTGGCAGGGTTGGGAAATTTTGACAAGGTAGTGGCCATTGATCAAAGCCCGATTGGTCGAACCCCTCGCTCCAATCCAGCTACTTACACCGGTGTTTTTACTCCTATCCGCGAATTATTTGCGGGTACACAAGAAGCTAGGGCGCGTGGCTATACCCCAGGCCGCTTCAGTTTTAACGTCCAAGGCGGGCGTTGCGAAGCCTGCGAAGGAGACGGCTTAATTCGGGTTGAAATGCATTTTCTAGCAGATGTGTATGTGGAATGTGACGTGTGCCACGGTCAGCGCTATAATCGTGAAACCTTAGAAGTCCATTATAAAGGTAAAAATATTCACGAAGTGTTGACGATGACCGTCGAAGAAGCCAGAGCATTTTTTGACCCTGTCCCGCAAGTCGCGCGCAAACTGCAAACGTTAATTGAAGTCGGTTTATCTTATATTGGCTTAGGCCAAAGCGCGACGACGCTATCGGGCGGAGAAGCCCAGCGCATTAAATTAGCCAAAGAATTATCCCGTCGCGATACCGGTAATACCCTCTATATTTTAGATGAACCTACCACAGGGCTGCATTTTCATGATGTTAAACAGTTGCTAGAGGTGTTGCATCATTTAAGAGATCGTGGCAACACGATGGTGATTATTGAACATAATTTAGATGTGATTAAAACGGCGGATTGGGTGATAGACTTAGGGCCGGAAGGCGGAGATAAAGGGGGAGAAGTCGTCGCCGTAGGAACCCCTGAAGACATTGTCAAAAATCCGCGTTCTTACACAGGCCAGTTTTTGAAGCCATTGCTTAGCGTCGGTAACTATGATAAACACAACTTCGGCCCTTAGAGGCTGTGGTGTCGCCGGTTGGGACGCCGTGAATACTTCCTTGTAGGCTCACCATGAACATCCTTGTTCATGGATGCCCAACCTTGCGACACCACAGCCTCTAAGGGCCTGGTGCCAGATTTAACTTAGGTGGTGAATCGTTATTGGGCTGTTGGCATTTTAGTTCTGTAAAGATTTGAGTGGCGAGCTGTTGCCTTCTCCCCCTGTGGGAGAAGGTGCCCGATAGGGCGGATGAGGGGTAACAAGACCCAGTTTTATATAATATTTTGCGTAAAATTTATGATACAAAACGACACTTTTCTAAAAGCGCTAAGACGCGAACTCACGCCACACACCCCCATCTGGCTGATGCGCCAAGCCGGTCGTTACCTACCCGAATACCGCCACCTACGCCAACAAGCCAAAGACTTCCTAACCCTATGCAAAACCCCCGAACTCGCTTGCGAAATCACCCTGCAACCCTTAGCGCGCTTCCCTTTAGACGCCGCCATTATTTTTTCTGATATTCTCACTATCCCTGACGCGATGGGATTGGGATTAAAATTTATCGAACAAACCGGGCCGCATTTCGAACGCCCCCTTCGCAGCGCGCAGGCAGTGCAAGCCCTCCGCAAGCCCGATTTAAATGATTTAAATTATGTCTTTGAAGCCATTCAGCTGACCAAACAAGCCTTGGCAGATAAAGTCCCGCTCATCGGTTTTTCTGGCAGCCCCTGGACATTAGCCACTTACATGGTCGAAGGAGGCAGCAGTAAGACCTTCTCCATCATCAAAAAATGGTTGTTTAACGACCCTAATAGCTTGTCACAATTATTAGAATTATTAGCAGAAACAGTGACAGAATATCTGTTAGCCCAAATTTTAGCCGGCGCGGATGTGGTGATGTTATTTGATACTTGGGGTGGAATATTGGCGGCTCAAGATTATCAGACGTTTTCTCTGCACTATATGAATCAAATTGTTAAAAATATCCAACAGCAAAAACCCACAGTCCCTATTATCCTATTTACTAAAAATGGCGGGCAATGGTTGAAACAGATTGCGGAGACTGGCTGCGATGCCATCGGTTTAGATTGGACCACTGATATAGGCCTGGCGAGAGCGCAAGTTGGACAGCATGTTGCCTTACAAGGCAATCTCGATCCAGCGGCTTTATACGCAGATCCTCTTCACGTTCAGCAACAAGCAAAACGTATTTTAGAAAGTTATGGAAATCATCCTGGCCATATTTTTAATTTAGGACACGGTATCCAACCCGACACCCCCGTCGACCATGTTGCCGCATTGGTCGATTTTGTACACGCATGGAGCCCTAGCGTATGACCATTTATACCGCCGCCATCACCTTAATTTTGGTGATGGACCCTTTAGGCAATGTTCCCTTATTTTTATCGGTTTTGAAAAATACATCATCAAGAAAACAGGCCTGGGTAATTTTTCGCGAGACCTTTATTGCCTTTACCATCTTGACGGTATTTTTATTCTTCGGCCGAAATATTCTACACGGTTTGCACATTACCCAGGCGGCTTTAAATATCGCGGGTGGCATCATTTTATTTATTATCGCTTTAAGAATGATTTTCCCTCATCCCGATGTGCCGCAGCATGGTGAGTCTATCCAAGGTGAGCCGTTTATTGTGCCCTTAGCCATCCCCTTGATTGCTGGCCCTGCTTCCTTAGCAACGGTCATGCTATTCGCTTCTCAACAGCCCAGCAAAATGTTCAGTTGGTTTATCGCACTGCTCATCGCTGCTGTATTCTGCACCCTGGTCTTATTATGCTCTCGTTTCCTGATGAAAATTCTACGCGAACGCGGCTTGATTGCGCTCGAACGCCTGATGGGGATGATTCTGACCACTTTAGCCGTCCAAATGTTCTTGACTGGGCTGGATAGTTATTTGTAAGACTTACGGTATTGCCGTTATTTCTTCGGCTCTTTATTATTGCTGCGTTACAGAAAAAAAGAGCTAGAATATGCAAAATCAAACTGGAAATTTATTTTTACTTCAGGCAGAACTGATTGATAACAAAGTCGAGGTCAGTGTGAGTAAAGCGATTGCACAAGTGGTTGAGCAAATCTCCAACCTTCGTTTGGAAATGCACGAAGAAATGGGTGGGTTAAGAAAAGAGATGCACGAGTTAAGAGCTGAAATGAATGAACGCTTCTCTGGCGTGAATGAACGTCTTTCAGTCGTAAGTGAACGTGTATCCATTGTAGAAACGGCCTTAGGTATACGAAATAAGACAAGGAATGAGCTGCGTAACCGTTTTTATGATTACGCTTTCAAAGCCGGCTGGTTAATATTAGGTTCTTTATTGACTTACGCAGCCATTCATTTTAATGGTTTTCTGTAAAAGGTGAACAAGCTGTGCACTTTTTCAAGATTTGAAGTATCCATTTAGAACCTCCCAAGGGAAGCTTGAGTTTATGAGGACCTGGAGGCGTCGTCCTCGCATGGATGCGGGGATCCAGTTCGCAGGAAGCAAAACTTTATATTCCGTAGAGGTTTCATATGGTCGGTGTTCCCGTTGAAGTATCTAATAAAACTATAGATGACGATGTAATGCGTGCTCTCCAAAAGGGAGATTGGCAGTTCTTTAAAACGATTGGAGATGAAAAAAACGAGGCAAGAAAAAAAAATATTTGTCGACAGCATGTGTTCTTCGGATTTTTGTCCGAACCAGACTGCATTCTGAGGTTTGCGATGCGTTATGAAACAGGATATGAGCTTTGTAAATTCCTTTTAACCAATAAAGATTGGCTGCTACATACAAAATACCTATTAGTTTCAGGCGGAGAGGAATCATCGAAAAAACCCAGAGAAGTGACTCTACGGCTTTATGATGCTGCTTTTACAAGGCAAGAAGTAGAATTTTGTCGACAGCTAGATGCCATTTTCACAGAAAATTTTAAAGCCTGCAAAGAAATACTTTTTAAGAAGCTTTCTACAATAGCAAAAAAGCATTATTTAGGAACTTTAAGTGAAGATAAAAGGAATCAAGAATTTTTTGAATATTTAAAGCAGTATTTAAGTGAATATCTTAAAGAGAAGAAAAATAAAAAAGAAAAGATAATCCAATGTTTGTCGACATTTTTTCCCAGCGACGTTTCTGCCATCGTTACGGACTATCTTAACTTGGAAGAATTACCTCTAAAAGATAAGTCTATCTATGAAAAATTGACATCGATAGTTAAAAAAAAATAAAAGTAAACATTTAGCATTTTTCAAGACAAGCTCAGTGCTTTCTAAGGAAGAAATCTGTATTTCTAATGTATTAACGTTGCACTGGATGCAAGATATTCAGATAGTATCTCGTGCTTTTAAGTTGACCATGTTTAATTAACACTTTGTTTTCTAAAAGATTCTGTAAATCGCGCGTTGCCGTGGCGCGAGAAGTGCCGGTAATGCTAATGTAATTTTCTGCGCTGAGTCCTCCTGTGAAGCCCTCTAAGCCTTCGCGAAACAGTCGAGCGATCACCTTTTTTTGCCGTTCATTTAAGAGTTCTTTTACCCGATCATACAGCTTGGTTTTTTCGATCAAGAACTCAACTAAGTTTAAGGAATACTGTTGGGCGTGTAAAATAGTGTTAGCAAAATAAACGAGCCAATCGGTAATATTAAGTTCATAACTATTGCGTTCCAATGCCTGATAATAAGCTTTTCTCTGTTTTTGAAGCGTCTGTGAAAGCGCAATTAAGGTTGGGGTGCCCAAACATTCTGAAAGAGATTTTTCGGCGATGGCACGGGCTATTCTCCCATTGCCATCTTCAAATGGATGAATGCTGACAAAATAAAGATGTGCAATGCCAGCCCGTGTCAATGCGGGAAGCGCTTTTCTTGCGTGAGGAGCTGTTTGGGCAAACCAGGTGATAAATTGATCCATTTCTTTTTTCATTAACGCAGAGGGCGGGGCTTCAAAATGGATTTTAGTTTTACCCATCGGGCCTGATATGATTTGCATTGGCTCGGCATGGGTACGATAATGGCCGATGTCTTTTAAGTCGTGTCTGCCGCCGGTGAGTGAGGTGTGCCAATGGTAGAGGGTGTCGTGTGAAAGCGGTTGGGAGAAGTTGCGGTACAGATCGGTCATCATGTCTGCTATACCGCGTTCAGCAGGTGAAGCGTGTTGATGGTCGCTTTTCAGGCCAAAATTCCGACAGATAGAGGCTTGAACGCTCTCTCTATTGAGATATTCACCCTCTATTTCAGAGGTTTTGACAGCTTCTCCCGTGATCATATCCACGGTGAGTAGTGCTTTATTTTCTTCGCTAAAGTGTTGAGTCGCGCCGATAAATATCCCAGATTGTTGCAAGAATTGGGCTTCTAGCGCTTCAAGCACTGCTTTTTCCCACCTAAAATGGGGCCAATCGGCTTGCTGCCAGTTCCAGTTCATGAGCTATAAACCCTCGATTTATAACTCAAATAATGGCATATTTTGAGCTATAAATCCATCAGATATCACTCATGCTTCAATAACGAGCTTCACATCCACATTATTTCGAATCGCGTTAGAGTAAGGACAGACTGCCGTGTGAGCAGTTTCTGCAATGGCTTGTGCGGTCGCTTTATCCATGCCGGGTAAGATGATATGCAATTCAACTTCTAATGCAAAGCCTGCTCCGACAGCGCCCAGCTTAACTTGAGCTGTCACTTTAGCATCGGCAGGAAAGGCTTGATGATTTTGCTGAGCGACTAACTGCATGGCACTCAGGAAGCAAGCGGAATAGCCCGCCCCAAATAGCTGTTCGGGATTGGTGCCGGTTTGACCGGCTGCACCGCCTAATTCCACCGGCTTGTTGAGTTTGACATGGAGCAGGCCATCTTCCGAATCTGCCTGCCCATTGTCTCTGCCGCCGACGCTGGTAACGCTAGTTTTGTACAATATTTTCATAAATTTGGATAGAAATTAAAAAGTTAGCCTTACCTCAAGCGTCTATCCTAGAGGCTTTAAGGTACAGGAGGTTTGCCTCTGAATAGGTGCATAAGCAAAGAAATAATGAATAGAACAAGGAAAATATAGAAAAGGATTTTAGCGATGCCTGCTGCGGCGACATAGACGCCTGTAAAGCCTAAAACCCCGGCAATAATGGCAATGATCAAAAAGATAATGACAAGTCCTAACATAATAAATCTCCTAATAGATGACCAGCCCGGATCATAGCACTCTGAAAAGCAAAAAACAACCTTCAGATTTTGGCAATGCTCTCATGCACAAACACGGCGCCGAATAACACAATAATCCAGGAAACATACATCCAGATCAAAAATACTGGGACAGAAGCTAAGGCCCCATAAATCTGCGCATAATTCGAAAAATAAAAGATATAAAGACCAAACCCTGCCTTGCCAATTTCGAATAAAATGGCGGCAACCACACTGCCCATTAAACAAGGCATCAGTTTAACCTTAAAGCTTAATACCGTTTTGTATAAAATGGTCAAGGCTACAATATTGACACTGATTGAAATGGTTGGCAGCAAAGTGGGTGAGGTCAGATAAGTATGCAATAAAGGAATCGAGTCAAAATAAATGAATAAATAATTGCTGAGTAACAAGGTAATGCCGATGATGAACGGGAAACACAGTAAAATGAACCAGCGAAACATAAAAGCCAGTTTATGAGACTTAATGTGGCGTTTTTGGGTAGTATCTTTGTCTAAAGTATGCGATAGCGTCAATTGGCCGACGGAATAAATGGCTTCATCAATGGTTTGCACTAATAAGATAATGGTAATACCAAAAAAGACTAGACTAAGAGCAGGTAATGTTTGAGATTGCGCGACAAAACTCTGCAAGTATTTTTCGGTGGTAATGTTGGAACTGGGCAAAAAATTCGCAAGCATATAATCTTTAGCGCGATGCAAAAAGAAATCGATTAAAGGGGAGTGGCTCATCGCTGAAACCATAATGGCCAAAGCTGGCACTAATGATAATAAAGTGGTATAGGCGAGGGCAGCGGCTCGATAGGTATACCCTTCTTTAATCAACCGCATGGCAGCATGGAAGAAGATACTTCCGAAGGTTTTAATCGAGTGCTTAATAGGGTTCATAACGACAACTTCTTCAAACTATCCAGAACATGTTGCTTCAAGTCGTCTCTCTTCAGCGCAAAATCAATTGTGGCCTCAATAAATCCTGCCTTGGAGCCGCAATCGTAGCGGCGGCCTTTAAAGGGATAGGCAATCACAGCTTCTTTCTGTAATAAGCCGGCAATGGCGTCGGTTAATTGCAGCTCGTTGCCTACCCCAACAGCAATATTTTGTAATTGTTTAAAAATGCCAGGCGTCAGCACATAGCGTCCGACAATCCCTAAGTTGGATGGTGCCTTGCTGGGATTGGGTTTCTCCACCACATTGTTGATCAGGTAACGCTGAGTATCTCCCAGCGACACAATCCCATATTGGTCTGTTTCAGTAGGATCCACCGATTGCACCGCAATCACATTCGCTCCGGTCTGATTAAAGATATCGATCATGCCTTTTAAACAGCCCTCAGGCGGACAGTCAATAATGTCATCAGCGAGTAAAACAGCAAAAGGATTATCGCCAATAATACGTTGGGCCACTAATATGGCATCCCCTAACCCATTAGGGTTGGCTTGACGGATATAAGTAATGCTCACGTGCTCTGGAATAATATCTTTAACGAGTGCGAGTTCTTTAGTTTTGCCTTGTTTTTCCAGGCGGGATTCATATTCGTAATGTCGATCAAAATAGTCTTCGATCGCCCGTTTATTACTGCTGGTGACAAAAACCAAATGCTCAATGCCCGCTGCAATCGCTTCCTCTACTACATATTGGATAAGCGGTTTATCAATGATGGGTAGCATTTCCTTAGGTTCTGATTTGGTAATCGGTAAAAAGCGCGTCCCTAATCCAGCGACGGGAAAAATTGCGGTTTTAATGGTCTGTGTCATGGGTCTATCCTGATCAATTTAGGCTTCAATCATACTGAAATCAGCCTAAATAGTATAGTACAGCCAAGGGGGATCTCCCTGAAGAGTGAAGGGTTATAGGCTATAATTAACGTATCCATTTAGCACATTCTAAGGGAAGCTCGATCTCAAAATAGGCTGGAGGCGTCGTCCTCGCATGGATGCGGGGATCCAGTCTGCAGGAAGCAAAACTTTACATCCTTGTAGTCTGGATCCCGGCATCCATGCCGGGACGACGCCTCCTCTTGAGTGCCTTCTTAGGAGAGCTGAGCTTGTCCTAGAAAGTGCTGAATATTTACTAAACAACTTGAAAACCTAAAAATAATGGGAGGATTACTTTATGCATGTGCTTTGGTCGGGATCTATCGTTTTCGGATTAGTCAACATCCCCGTCAAACTTTACAGTGCGGTGGATGAAACGACACTCGATTTTAAAATGCTGCATAAAAAAGATCATTCTGCTATTCGTTATGCCAAAATTTGTAAAGAAGAAGACAAAGAAATTCCCTATTCAGAAGTAGTGAAAGGCTATGAAATTAATAAAGGCGAATATGTGATTTTAACGGATCAAAATTTTAAAGCCGCCAATGTCAAAGCCACCCAAATGATTGAGATTATGGAATTTTCGCAAGAATCCGATATTGATAGTCGTTACTACGATAAGCCCTATTATTTAGAACCCGATAAAGGTGCTGCCAAAGCTTATGCTTTGCTAACAAAAGCTTTAGTGCAATCTAAAAAAGTGGGTATTGCAAAATTTGTG
The DNA here is from genome assembly GCA_047601185.1 of Gammaproteobacteria bacterium. Lineage (GTDB taxonomy): Bacteria > Pseudomonadota > Gammaproteobacteria > JAURND01 > JAURND01 > JASGJS01. Next base: position 888,083 of record JASGJS010000001.1, read on the forward strand.
ATTCACAATCGTGAGCATTTGGCTGCTTTAAAAGTATTAGAAGGCAATATGTTAATGTTGAATCGTATGCGTTTTTATAAAGAATTGCGTTCGCCACGGGGCTTAAGCCTTCTAGATGAAAAATTAATTCACAAAAATGAATTGGATATGGCGTTAACGTTGATTAAACAACTCACCCACAAATTTAAGCCCGAAAATTATCATGATACTTATGCGGAAGATTTACTGCATATGATTCATCAAAAAGCACGTGGCAAAACCTTGACAATTAAAGGTGAAAAAACCGTTAAAAGTCGCACACCAAATTTAATGAAAGCCTTACAAGAAAGCTTAGCAAACATGCAAAAAACGTCTACCGTCAAGAAAAAGTCGCGTCGTACCAAACTTAAAAAAGCGGCGTAATCATGGCGCTGAAAAAATATCGGGAAAAAAGAAATTTAACACTTTCGAGAGAACCCCGCGGCAAAATAAAATCCAGCGCAGGAAAATTGTGTTTTGTGATACAGAAACATGCCGCTTCGCATTTGCACTATGATTTTAGATTAGAGCTCGGTGGCGTGCTGAAAAGCTGGGCAGTGCCTAAGGGCCCACCTATGACCAAGGCTGAAAAACGCTTGGCCATTCAAGTAGAAGATCATCCCTATGATTATAAAGATTTTGAGGGCATTATTCCGGCCGGTCATTATGGCGCTGGAACTGTGATGATTTGGGATAAAGGCACCTATGAACCTGAGGGTTCTGTCACAGAATTTAGAAAAAAACTGAAAGCAGGCCGTATTTCTTTTGTGCTGCATGGCGAAAAACTGCACGGAAAATTTTCTCTGGTGAAAACCAAAGGTGCAAGCGGCCAGAAATCAAGTTGGGTATTTATTCAATCGCGCGCCAAACCCGTTGAATCGATCCATCTTGCATTACCCAAAACCGCAATTTTAAAGCCTATTACTCCCATGTTGGCTTCGTTAATTGATAAACCCTTTGACCACCCGGATTGGTTATTTGAAATTAAATGGGATGGTTATCGCATTTTAGCGTATTGTGATGGCAAGCATGTCACATTATTAACCCGTAATCAAAAAGAGGCGACCGAACGTTTTGCCGCAGTGGCAACAGAATTAAAAAAACGTGCCCTAGAAGTTGTGCTAGATGGTGAAATGGTGGTGCTGGATGAAAAAGGTTTGCCCAGCTTTCAGAAAATGCAAATCTTTCAAACAGAAGGAAAGGGCCAATTGGTGTATTATATTTTTGATTGTCTTTGGCTGAACGGTCATGATCTACGCGACTTACCCTTAAAACAACGCAAAATATTATTGCGAGAAGTGATACGTGAATCCGACCTGATTAAAATCAGTGAACCGATTATGGCGGAAGGTAAAGCTTTTTTCAAAGTAGCAAAATCTCACCATTTAGAGGGTATTATTGGCAAGCAAATCGATAGCACTTATCAAACAGGGATCAGAAGTCGAGAATGGGTTAAAATTAAAATTCGGTTAGAGCAAGAAGCAGTGATTTGTGGATACACTGCGCCGCGTGGTTCACGCAAAGGTTTAGGTGCGCTCATTTTAGGTGTTTACAAAAGAGGTCAATTACATTATGTCGGACACACTGGCACTGGATTCACGCAACAATCGATTGCTGCTTTAAAGCCCCGCTTAGATAAACTCAAACAACGCGAATGTCCATTTGATCTCATGCCGCCGACCAATAATGCGGTGACATGGATAAAACCTCAACTGGTCTGCCAAATTGTATTTCAAGAATGGACCAAGGATGGCGTGATGCGCCAACCGGCTTTTTTAGGCCTACGCGAAGATAAACTTGCCAGATCAGTGCAGCGTGAAATCTCAACGGTTGCCGCCCCCAAGCCATCCAAAACGTTAATCAAAGACCATTCCGTTAAGGTAGGAAAAACGACTTTAGCGCTAACACATCTAGATAAAATTTATTGGCCGGAAGAGCGCTATACCAAACGCGATTTAATTGAATATTATCTTCGTGTCGCGCCATATCTTTTTCCCCACATTAAAAATAGACTCCAAGTGTTACATCGTTATCCCAATGGCATAACGGATTCGGGTTTTTATCAAAAAGATATCACTCATCCACCAGAGTGGTTAAAAACACAAATCATTTCTTCTGAAAGCGAACAGCGCGACATTCGTTATCTAGTGGCTGCTGAGCCCGCCAGCTTAATTTATATGGCAAATTTAGGTTGTATCGAAATTCATCCTTGGTTATCAAAAACCCCTAAAATGGATTATCCAGATTTATGTGTGCTGGATTTAGATCCCGAAGACATCGATTTTGCATCGGTTGTCGCAGTGGCGCAACAAGCCCACGAATGGCTGGAAACCTTTAAAATTCCCAACTTTTGTAAAACTTCCGGCGCCACAGGCTTACATATTATCATTCCCATCAAGCCACAAAATTATTTTGAACAATCCAAACAATTGGCCGAACTCATCGCACACGCCGTGCATGAATTAATGCCCGAGATCACCAGCATTGAGCGCAGCCCAAAAAAACGCCAAGGCAAAGTCTATCTGGACTATTTGCAAAATCGTTTCGCACAAACCATTGCTGCGCCTTATTCAGTGCGGCCACGCCCCGGTGCGCCCGTTTCTACACCATTGCATTGGCATGAAGTCAATCCCACACTAAACCCGCAGGATTTCACCATCAAAACCATTTTCAAACGTCTCGATAAGATGGGGGATATTTGGAAAGATATGGCCAAGCAAGCAGTGAGTATCAAAACGATTTTGCAACGACTGCAAAAATAGTCCGCATTTTTCATCGCAATGAGATAAGCCATTTCTACTCCTAAGTAAAGAACGTCTCAATTTTCGAATTAGCACGAGCTTGGGAGCGCGGGCAGCTTGCCCGCTAAAAAACCTCCGCGCCTCAATCATGCATATCTGGCAAAGCGTTTGACAATCCTGGAAAATATCAGTATATTTTCTATTTATAAGATGATTTTTTAAGTTGTTTTATTAAGAAAAGATTAAAATGCAGCGGGCAAGCTGCTCGCGCTCCAAGCTCGTGCTGATTCGAAGGATAGAGAGATGCTGACTTGAGAGCATAAACAATTTTTTTGTTTCGTCCGTTGCGTTTAACATCGTAGAGAATAATCATGCCACTATCTCCCCAATATAATATCGAATCCCTCCAAAAAATGTTAGATTCAAGCCTACTAAAATTCCTTCCATACTCTTAACAAGTCCAGATTCTAAAGATTCTGTTCATAAGAGCTGGTTATCTTATGCGGTGAGACATGGAAACGCTGATATGGCATGCGAATGGTGAGCTGTCGAAAGCGGGGCTGGATAAGTTAAAAGCATTTTTAAAAAAGCATGGAATCGAAAAGGCTTTTGAGGAAGTCTTAAAAGAAAAGAAAGCTACGTTAGATTTTGATTGGGTTCCATCTGACATCAATAGGTTGACCTTTTTAGGTAGCCAAGGCACGCAATATGGTTTGGCTAAAGATTTACTGCCATCAGAAGCTGCATTGCCCTTTTCCTCTTCATTTTTTGATTTAGAATCTACTGATGACGAAGATTTCTTAGGTCAGTCTAGAAAAACGACAGTATGAGCTAAAACCGACTTGCCTTATTAGCACCATATGGTATAATTAACATATATGGCCGCCAAATTGATTTTACGCCAAAGGCACCAATTCGAAGATAACTCCTTTGCAGAATTGGTGATATGGCAGTTACCTAAAAAAACTAAAGATCGCCCTCATGGGCTGAAGTATCGCTTGTATTATGGTGATGCTAGTGGCCAATGCCTCGTTCGTTATGATAACGAAACTGGGAAAGGTGACCACAAGCATCTGGGAGAAGATGAAGTGACTTATCGATTTGTGGATGTTGAGACTTTATTGAAAGATTTTCGATTGGATATTGATCGTTGCCAAAAGAAAGGGGGGAAGTAAAATGCGCACAAGAAAACTCACTGTGAAGGTCGGCTCATTAGATGAAGCATTAGAGAATTTTAAAACGGTTTGGGAAAAAGCTGAGGCTGAGGAGAAATTAACCACATCTATAGAGATAGTGGGTTTTGAAAATGCCACTTTGCTAATAAAAACTTTAACGCCACGACGATTAGAGTTATTACAAAAATTACATACTATAGGAACTCATAGTATACGGGCTTTAGCTAAAGCACTGGAGAGGGATTATAGTAATGTTCATCAAGATGTAGAAATTTTGAAGAAGGCAGGTTTATTACTTCAAGACAAAAAAGGGCATTATTCCATGCCGTGGGATGCGATTGTGACTGAAATCCCCATGACAAGAGAAATTGATTCGCCTAAGCTTATGAGTAGAAGCCATTTTCCGCATCATTCTCATGTGTTACATAGATAATAAAATTACGCAATATAAGTTGAGAGCAATGGAAGCATCAACTTGGTTCTGCTAAAATTGCACGAGCTGTTTCTAAGGTCATGAAAAGCGTCATGGGTTGCAGGGGTGATTCTATAAAGCCGCGAGAGAGATAAAATCTTTTTGCTGGTTCTGATAGTGCATGAACTAAAATGGCAAATACCCCTGCTTCACTTGCTACGGTAACTGCACGAATCATGGCATCTCGCAATAAAGCGCTCCCTAGGCCTTTATTATGATAATGACTATCGATCGCCAGTCTGCCTAGTAATAATACTGGCAGGGGATTTGGCATATTACGTTTCATGGATTTAGGCACTGATTCATGGCTAATTGCGCCTGCAGATAAACAATAATATCCGATAACACGTTTATTTTCGCAAATGACAAAGCAGCGTGAAGCGCCTGACATCTGATTTTTAAGTGCTCGTTTCTTGAGCCATTCATCTAGTGTTGATTCTCCGCTATCGAAATCATTTAACTCGTGTTCAAAGGATATTGAAATAGGGGCGGATAAGTTAGTCACGTTTTTTTATCCCAAGGTGCTTTTGTTTTCAGTAAGCGCCTTAGTTTATCAGTCGGAGGCAATGGCTGTTCAAGCAGTGCTTGAAACTTGGCGAAAGTACCCTTATCAACAATGAAAAATGCTTGATCCAGTAATACATCTTCTGCTCTACGACAAGCAGCTTCAAGCATAAAATCGGATCGGGTGCGTCCTAATCTTTCGGCAGCCCGGTCTATTAAGTCGCGTTGCCGTGCCTTGGCTCGTATATTAATAGAAATATTGGCTGGGGATGTCGGCATAAAAATCTCTTTAAGATGTAATGACAGACAGGATACAATTATGTATAGAAAATGTCAATACATAAAACTGAATTAAATGCCAGCAATTTAAATTCAATTCGATTATAATGATAAAGACACTCAGTTAAGTGTCAGGTTTTCATTTATTAAGGAGATTCGTACTATGCTAGGGACTATTTTATTCATCGTACTCATTATTTTTCTACTAGGGGCAATTCCAGTTTGGCCTTACAGTCGGGGTTGGGGTTATTATCCCTCAGGAGGAATAGGCCTCATATTACTTATCGTCATTATATTGTTATTAATGGGGAGAATATAACCCTCAAATATCCTCGGCGGTTTCTGAATCAGAAACCGCCAGAAGCGCAATTTCCTCTTTCAGTTCGCCCATTTTTTCTGCATACTATGGGGTAAAATCCCCCTAGAGATGACTGAGGCATGCTATGATTGATCAATCTGGCTTAAGACTGAATGTAGGTATCATTTTAGCAAACCAGCAAAATCAGCTTTTTTGGGGAAGACGGGCGGGGGCGCTCGAAATATGGCAATTCCCGCAAGGTGGCATTCAACAGCCAGAAACGCCTGAACAGGCCATGTACCGCGAATTAAGGGAAGAACTCGGTTTAAGGCCTGAAGATATCAAGATCCTGGGCGTTACCCGCAACTGGCTCAGTTATTATCTTCCTAAACATCTGCGTCGAACGCATACCAAACCTTTTTGCATCGGTCAGAAACAAAAATGGTTTATGTTGCGTCTTTTGAGCGATGAAGCGGCAATTCACTTTGATGCAACGGATTATCCTGAATTCAGCGATTGGCGCTGGGTGGATTATTGGTATCCTGTGCAACAAGTGATTACGTTTAAAAAATCTGTTTATAAACGAGCGCTAGAGGAGCTCGAAAGTTTTATCAAGGAGTAACGATTAGCTCCTAAGCAAGGCAGCTGGAGAGGAGAACTGCCGTGTCAGGTTGTTTTTAAAGGCAAATCAAGCGCAACGAAGGGGAGCGTAGTGAGCCATTGCCGGAAAAAACAACCTGACACGGCAGTTCTCCTCTTCAGCTGCCGATTGGTGGCACATGATTATTGTGATGTATTCTTATGTTAAATACTCTGCGACATATTATCCAAGAAGTGAACGCTGCCGAAAGCTTGCCGGAAGCGTTGGATATTGTCGTCAAAGGGGTGAACGAGGCGATTGGCACAGAGGCTTGTAGTGTATTTTTAGTCGACGTTGAAAGGGGTGAGAATGTTTTAGTCGCTACTGAAGGCTTAAACAAAGATTTAATCGGTAAGATCCGCTTGAAACTTGGCGAAGGGTTGGTGGGATTGGTCTCTGAACGTGCCGAGCCTATCAATTTAGAGAACGCTTCCCTCCATCCAAAATATGTCCATGTTTCAGGTCTGGGAGAAGAAGCCCTGACGGCTTTCCTGGGTGTTCCCATTATCCATCAGCGGCAAGTTTTAGGCGTATTGGTAGTCTACCAACGTGCCAATCGCTGTTTTGATGAATCCGAAGAAGCGTTTTTAATCACCTTATCTGCGCAGCTGGCTGGTGCTATTGCCTATTCCGTGGCTGTAGGGGCCGTAAAAGACTTCAATCGCAGTCAAGGTCGAGTGGTCCGAGATAATATCTTAAGTGGATTACCTGCCGCGCCAGGCGTTGCGATTGGGCGAGCGGTAGTCGTTTATCCCTTGGCAGATTTAGCTGCCGTCCCTGACCGCAAGATCGAAATTGATGAAATTGACGCAGAAATTGAATTATTCCAGCAAGCGTTAACGGCTGCTCGCGAAAATATCCGCCACCTCAGCAAAAATATGGAGGCCAGTGGCCTGCCGGATGAGGAGCGCGCCTTATTTGATGCTTATGCGAAGATGCTGAATAGCGAAACGCTGATCCGCGAAATTGAAGAAGAGATTCGGGCAGGGCGTTGGGCGCAAGGTGCTTTAAAACATGTGACCGAAAAACATATTGCTCGCTTCGAAAATATGAATGATCCGTATTTAAAAGAGCGCGCGACCGATCTGAGAGACTTAGCGGAACGAATTTTATCACACTTGCAATCTCGTGAGGGCAGAGCCCCAAATTTTCCCGAAAAAACCATTTTAGTGGGGGAAGAAGTCACACCGGCCGCGTTAGCTGAAGTGCCTGAAGGACGTTTGGTCGGATTGGTCTCTGTCAGAGGTTCGATTAATTCTCACGTCGCGATTTTAGCGCGGGCGCTAGGCATTCCCACCGTATTGAATGTCGAAGGCGTTAAAATCAGCCATCTAGAAGATGAAGAGCTGATTGTGGATGGCTATTACGGGCAAGTGTATCGTTCGCCTTCCCGTACCGTAAAACACGAATTTATCACATTGATGGAAGAAGAGCAGGAACTGGATCGGCAGCTTGATAAATTGCGTGATTTACCCGCTGAAACCCTGGATAATCATACCGTAGAATTGTATGTGAATACCGGATTAGCGCCCGATATAGGTAAAGCTTTAAACGTAGGCGCGCAAGGGGTGGGGCTGTATCGAACCGAAGTCCCCTTTATGAGCCGAGATCGCTTTCCCAGTGAAGAGGAGCAGCGGGTGATTTATCATCAATTGCTGCGGGCATTTGCCCCACGTCCTGTTATTATGCGCACGTTAGATGTGGGCGGCGACAAAGCGTTACCTTACTTTCCCGTGCAAGAAGATAATCCATTTTTGGGATGGCGCGGCATCCGCATTACCTTAGACCATCCTGAAATTTTATTGGTGCAGATGCGAGCGATGCTGCAAGCCAGCGAAGGGCTTGATAACCTGCAAATCATGTTTCCGATGATTACCACCGTGCCTGAAACCGAGGAAGCTTTGCGGTTATTGAAGCAGGCCTATGAAGAAATTGTCACGGAAGGCTTCGCGGTCAAAATGCCAAAAATTGGGGTAATGTTGGAAGTGCCGTCTGCCGTGTATCAAGCGCAATTATTGGCCAAGCGGGTGGATTTTGTCTCGGTAGGTAGCAATGACTTAACCCAATATCTGCTGGCGGTCGACCGCAACAATGCCCGTGTAGCGGCTTTATATGACAGCTTACATCCCGCCGTGTTGCGTGCACTGATGCAGGCCGTTGCCGGGGTCCATCGAGAAGGTAAAGAAATCAGTATTTGTGGTGAAATGGCGGGTGATCCCGCCGCGGTGGTGTTATTGATGGCAATGGGATTCGATAGTATGAGCATGAACGCCACCCGTTTTTCTCGGGTCAAATGGGTGATCCGCAAATTCACTTTAAAACGTGCCCGACAATTACTCGAAGAAGTTTTGATGATGGATGATGCCATTGAAATCCGCAATCATATGGAGTCTGCCTTAGAGGAAGAGGGGTTGGGTGGATTAATGCGAGCCGGGAAATGATTCTAGTCTTTGAATATTTGTGTATTGGGGCTTTGGCCGGCCTGTTGGCAGGGTTGTTAGGGGTCGGGGGCGCTATACTGGTTGTGCCGGCACTATTGTGGATTTTTTCCACCCAGGTGCATTTCCCTGCCGACCAAATCATGCATTTTGTGGTTGGTACTTCCTTAGCTGCGACGATTGCTACCACATTATTTTCTTTACGTGCGCAATATCGAAAAGGTTTTGTCGTATGGTCACTGGTGGTAAAATTACTGCCAGGTATTATCATCGGAGTGATTTTAGGAACGATATTGGCCCGCTTGTTAGATACTCATATATTACGAATATTATTTGGTGTTTTTATGATTTTGGTGGCGGTGCAAACTTTCTTTAAATTGAGAGAAAGTGTAAAACCACCGGGGCTACCGAGCTTAATGAATCGCGGGATTGCGACCACGACCATTGGCGTTTTTTCAGGTTTATTGGGGATTAGTGGCGGTGCATTGACCATCCCTTACCTGATTTACTTCAAATTGCCGATTCGTCAAGCGATGGGAGCGTCGACCGCGTGTGGTGTGATGATTGCTTTAGTGGGTACAATTAGTTTTATCCTATCGGGTTGGAGTGAAGGGCAGGCGATTCCTTGGTGCAGTGGGTTTGTGTATTGGCCAGCGGCTTTGTTGATTGCTGCTGCCAGCCCGTGGTTTGCCACCCTAGGGGCATCATTGTCGCATCGCTTACCCGTCAATGCTCTGCGTAAGATATTTGCAGGGTTTTTGTGCTTAGTGGGTTTGAATATGTTGTTGTAATACGATAGCAACCATTAAATAGGCTAAATATCTGAAAAGCGAGACGACCTTAGAGCCTAATGTGCTACACAACCGGCAGCCATGAAGGGGGAGAGTACTTAAAGACACGCCGTGAATACGTCCCTGTAGGCTTCGCTTTTTCATCCATGAAAAAGAGAGTCTTTAAGTACTCTCCCCCTTCATGGCTGCCTTGCTTGAGTGCTAAATAGGACGATTTTAGATGACCAAACTTCAGCCCTATCAAGGTTTAGGTTCTAAGGTCTCGTGCCAAATCGTACTTAGAGGATTCATTTTCTTTTAGGAAAAAATATGCTGACTTACCCCAATATTAACCCTGTGGCCTTTCAGTTAGGCCCTATTACTGTGCATTGGTATGGCTTGATGTATTTGCTGGGTTTTGCTTCTGCTTGGTTATTAGCCAATTATCGGGCCAGACGACCGCAAAGTGGCTGGACTACCGATCAAGTCAGTGACCTGATTTTTTATTGTGCCGTGGGCGTGTTATTAGGAGGGCGGATAGGATATATGGTGTTTTACGACGCGCCTGCCTTGATCGCGAATCCCTTAAATTTATTTAAAGTTTGGCAAGGGGGTATGTCGTTTCATGGAGGGTTGCTAGGTGTCATCTTCAGCGTTTGGTTGTTTGCGCGCAAAACCCGCAAAGGTTTTTTTGTGGTGGGGGATTTTTTGGCACCTTTAGTGCCCTTGGGATTAGCCGCTGGTCGAATGGGCAATTTTATCAATGCCGAATTATGGGGGCGCGCCACCACCATGCCTTGGGGTCTCGTTTATCCTAAAGTCGATGCACTGCCTCGCCATCCTTCCGTCCTGTATGAATTTTTATTCGAAGGGATCGTATTATTCCTAGTCGTATGGATTTATTCTGCTAAGCCTAGGCCTGTCAAAGCGGTCTCGGGTTTATTTTTATTAGGCTATGGCAGTTTCCGGTTTTTGATTGAATTTTTCCGTCAACCAGATAATCAATTGGGATTTGTGGCTTTTCATTGGTTGACGATGGGGCAATTGCTGTCCATCCCTATGATTATTTTTGGCGCAGCATTGATGATGATGGCTTATAAATGCTGGAATGGCTGTGAGCTATCAGGAAACACTTAAAATTTTTGGTGTGGTGCCTTCTCCCCTTTTTTTGTGGGAGAAGGTGCCGATAGGCGGATGAGGGGGACTTACAAGTTCTTTTTGAAAGATTTTTTAACCCCCTCATCCGGCCTATTCGGCCACCTTCCCACCAGGGGAGAAGGGAACCACCTCAAACTTTTGCAGGATTTCGATCTCTGTACTTGAATGGTTACGATTATTTTTAGGACATCCCATGAAAACCTATTTAGACTTTCTCCGCACCATCAAAGACCACGGTGTCCAAAAAAACGACCGAACCGGCGTCGGCACGCTCAGTCTATTTGGGTATGAAATGCGCTTTCCTTTAAGTGAAGGATTTCCCTTAGTCACCACCAAAAAACTCCATCTGAAAAGTGTGATTCATGAGTTGCTCTGGTTTCTCCAAGGCGACACCAACATCAACTATTTAAATGAAAATAAAGTGACGATTTGGGATGAATGGGCGGATGATCAGGGTAATCTCGGGCCAATTTACGGTAAACAATGGCGAGCTTGGCATACGCCGCAAGGTGAGATCGATCAGCTGCAGCGGTTAATCCATGACATTAAAACCAATCCTGATTCGCGGCGCTTAATTGTCTCTGCGTGGAATGTCGGCGAATTAGATCAAATGGCGCTCCCGCCTTGCCATTTATTATTCCAATTTTATGTGGCGAATGGCACTTTATCGTGTAAATTAACCCAGCGCTCTGCGGACGCATTTCTGGGGGTGCCGTTCAATATCGCTTCGTATGCCTTATTAACCACCATGATTGCCGATCAATGCCAGTTATTACCCGGCGATTTTATTTGGTCCGGGGGCGATTGTCATATTTATCTCAATCATTTGGAGCAGGTCGAAGAGCAATTACAACGCACGCCACTGCCATTGCCACAATTAAAAATTTTGCGTCGGCCGCCTTCATTATTTGAGTATCAGTATGAGGACTTCCTCATCGAAAATTATCAAGCCCACCCCAGTATCCGAGCGCCCATTGCCGTCTAATCTTGTTGCAGTCACGTGTTCTGTTGCAGAAGAAAATTTACAGCAAGCGGCGCGGCAATTAGCTGAACGTTTAAAGTTACCGTATTGCACTCAACTTTCAGAAGATTACCGCTATTTTTTGACGGTAACCCCTGACAAATTAATTTTGCAAATGCCAACCAGTGCGCATAAACCGGTATGTGTGGATTTTTTAAGTGCGCCCTTACAACACAGGCTGCGGTTTGGCGGCGGAGAGCTCATTGCTAAAGCGGTGGGAGTCAAGCCTCAGCATAAACTGTCTGTGTTAGATCTCACAGCAGGATTTGGCACTGATGGTTTTATTCTGGCGCAATTGGGCTGTCAAGTACAATGGGTAGAGCGCTCTCCTTTGATTGCGGCGTTGTTAGAAGATGGATTGCGGCGATTACACCAAGTGAATCCTTCACTCTCTCTTCAATTAATTGTAGACGATGCGCAAATCTATTTATCGCAACTTCCTGGAACTCAGCGGCCCGATGTGATTTATTTAGATCCCATGTTTCCTGAACGTAAAAAAACCGCGCTGAATAAATTATCCATGCGTATCTTGCAGGATTTAGTGGGTGAAGATACAGATGCGGCGCAGCTTTTGCCACTGGCTTTGCGCTGTGCTAAATCTCGCGTTGTAGTCAAACGCCCTAAACTGGCTGAACCACTAAATCACCAACAGCCGGATTTGGTGTTGAGTGGAAAAAGTGGGCGATTTGATGTGTATTTAGCGGGCAAGCTGCCCGCGCTCCCAGACTCCAGCCACGATCGTGCATAAAGCATGTTCAAGCTAAGTTAAGGTAGAAGCTTTGAAAAGATGAGAAAAACGTATCCATTCAGCACAACCTAAGGGAAGCTTGAGCTCATGTAAGGCAGGAGGCGTCGTCCCGGCATGGATGCCGGGATCCAGTTTACAAGGATGTAAAGTTTTGCTTCCTGCAGACTGGATCCCCGCATCCTGCGAGGACGACGCCTCCTGCCTATATTTTAAGTTCAAGCTTCCCTTAGAGTGTGCTGAATGGATACAGAAAAACTTTTAAGATGAATGAACCACCAAACTCAGAAATGGCTGGAGCCTCTGGGAGCGCGGGCTGCTAGCCCGCTAAATTTACATTGGAAATGACTATTATGATTATCTTAGACCGAGACGGCGTCATCAACGAAGACTCCCCTCACTTCATTAAAAACCCCGCCGAATGGCATCCCATCCCCGGGAGTTTAGAAGCCATCGCCGCTTTAAACCGCGCCGGCCATCAAGTGGTGGTGGCGACCAATCAATCTGGCATTGGTAGAGGGCTTTTCACGGAAGCGGATTTACAGCAAATCCATGACAAAATGCAACGTGCTTTAGCGGAAGTGGGCGGACATTTGGATGGCATTTTTTATTGCCCCCATCATCCTGACGCAGGGTGTGATTGTCGCAAACCTAAACCAGGTTTACTACACCAAATCGTCGCGCAATTTAATATCGATTTACGTCAAGCTGTATTAATTGGCGATGATGAGCGCGATATTGTATGCGCTCAAGCGGTCGAGTGTCCCGCAATTTTGGTCACAACGGGTAAAGGAAAAAATCATGTGGAGAAAGCCGCAAGTTGGAATCATGTAAGAGTGTTTAAAAATTTAGCGGAGGCTGCGCATGAATTCATCTAACTTGTTGTTTTTTAAGCGGGCTAGCAGCCCGCGCTCCCAGAATCTAGCCACTTTTTGGATTTGAGTCTTCTTCATCTTAAAGTCTTTCTCATCTTTAGCTATCATTTGAATGAAGCTCGAGTCTGGGAGCGCGGGCAGCTTGCCCGCATTAAATCTTTACCTCATTGGTTACAATAACCTTCAAAGCCTTTCGTTCCTCTGCTTTTTTAAAAGCCTCTAACCCCTGCGCTAAAGGATAGTGCGCTTGAACTAAAGGAGACACCTGAATCAATTTATCCGCCAGCAATTGTAAAGCCGGTTTAAAGGGGCCGCATCTTGAGCCAATGAGTTGAATTTCATTGACGACAATTTGTGCCGCATCGATGGTCAATGGTGCAGCGTATGTACTTTTTAAAACAATGCGGCCGCGGGGTTTGACGCTACGCAATGCCAATTGAGCCCCTTCAGGATTACCGGTGCATTCCACGACAACATCAAAATACGCGGATCGAGCGGATGCCGCGTTAAATAGTTCGCCCGCAATACCCCACGTTGATAATAAATCAATTTTTTCCGGATTGCGGTCCATCACCAGCAATTCACAGCCGCGCAATTTTAATGTTTGAGCAATTAATAATCCGAGCTTGCCAGCGCCCAGGACTAAAATTTTATCGTTAGGCTTGATGGATAATTGTTGTTGAATTTCTAAAGCGGCTGCTAGGGGCTCAGTAAAAATCGCTTCGTCATTGGAAACGGTGTCAGGCACACAGTGTAAATTTTCAGGGGGTAATACTAAATATTCGGCGAAGGCGCCGTGATGATTAACGATGCCTAATACGGTGCGATTGGGACAATGGTTATGACAATGGCGTTGACACCATTCACATTGCCCACAGCCGACGTTGATTTCCCCCACCACTCTTTTGTGTAACAGATGAGCGGGCCCTTGTTCCACAATCCCCACAAACTCATGACCTAAAATCCCTTGATAAGGATAATAGCCTTTGACCAATTCTAAATCGGTATTGCAGATGCCGGCGTGTAAGACTTTGACTAAAGCTTCTCCTGAACTAGGTTTAGGAATGGCTAAGTCATGGCGTAAACTTAATGTTTGGTTCTCTAACCAGATCCCTTGCATGTTAACTCCTGAATAAGAAATTATTGAGCACACGCCTCACGCATCAATTTTTTGAACAAGTCGAATTCGATAGAGCAATCTGGTTGAATATGCGCAGTATAAGTCACCTGCTGGCAAACATTGTCTTTGGTGACTTGGATCGTATAAGTGTAAGGAGATTGTGAAGTGGTGTTAAGTTTGAGTTGTGTGATCTGATCACTCGAAGCAAAATCTTTTTCAGCTTGTTTGAGAACAGCAGAGGCAGTTTCAACCGAAGCTGCTATAGGCGTCATTTTGCAGGCGAAAGCGATATTCGGTAGGTTTAATGTGAAAAAGATTAAAAAAGTCGTCAACATTTTATGCATAGGTTTAACCCATCAAAGTTTGAATATCATGGCTAATCTTATTCGCATCATGCGGTAAGGTAAAGACCCCGGCAAATTGTCCTTGTGGATTCACGATTAAAATCGTGCCACTGTGATCTATCGTATAATCGCCATCTGCCTGCGCGGATTTGACCTTCATATACAACACACTAAAACTTTCTGTTAATTGAGACAGGGTTTGTGCTGAACCCGTTGCCCCCAAAAAAGCAGGGTTAAAGCTATGCACATAATCGCGAATGCGCGCTAAGCTGTCAGACTCAGGATCCACCGAAATAAACACCATTTGTGGCACAACCGTTTGATGCGCTGCCGCTAAATTTTTGTACGCCTGTTTTAAAACCGCTAGAGTCGTTGGGCATAATTCTGGACAACGGGTAAAGCCAAAAAACAGCAAACTCCAATGTCCCTTTAAATTATTCAAAGTCAAGGGTTGGTTATTGCTGTCAATGAGTTGAAAATCTGGAACACGACGCGGTTGCGGAAAAATCGTCGCACTTTCAAAAGAAGGTTTGGATGAAAGGTGGGTATTGTGATGCGTCCACACGCCCCATCCGATCGCTAATAAAGCGACCGCAATCAATAGAAAAATAATCTGTTTCGTTTTTAAAGCAGCTGCCATTATATGAGTTCCTCTTTTTTAATATAGCGGGGCCTGCGCTTCGTTTCATGATAAATTTTCCCAATATATTCGCCCAGCACACCAATGCAAAAAATTTGTACGCCACCCAATAAGTAGATGGGTACTGTAATAGAAGCCCAGCCTGGCACAACACCACTCCCAAAAATCTTATCTAAAATTACATAGCCTAAGCACAATAAACTGAATAAAAATAATAAACAGCCAATCACTGTCACAAATCGTAATGGCGCAATGCTAAAAGCGCTAATTCCATTCCAAGCAAAGCTTAGCATTTTCCTCAGAGGATATTTTGTCGTGCCCGCAAAACGGGGGTGTTGATCGTAATAGACGGTGGTGGTTTTAAATCCCAACTCTAAACACAGCGCGCGCAAAAATAAATTGGTTTCAGGATAGTCGGCTAAAGTTTGTAAGATTTGTTGGCTCATCAGTCGATAGTCAGGATGATCCGGAATGATCTTAACCCCACACCAGCGCATCACGCGATAAAAAGCACTGGAGAACGAACGTTTAAACCAGCTTTCAGAGCGGCGATGACGGCGAATACCCAACACAATATCGTAGCCTTCGCGATAACGCTCAATAAACTGCGGAATAGCTTGCACATCTTGTTGCAAATCGGCATCGATGGAAAGGGCACAATCCACTTGATCTTTATTCGAGAGGAGCCCCGCCAATAATGCCGATTGATGGCCGAAATTGCGGGAGAGGCGCAGGCCTTTGATTTGTGGATTCTGAAGGTGGTGCTGCTGAATAATTTGCCAGGTCGCATCTTGGCTGCCATCATCAACAAAATATAAAAAACTGTCGGAGCTAATAGCCTGTTGCTGAATTAAAGTTTGTAGTACGGCATGGAGTTGACGAATAGTTTCACCGACCACCAATTCTTCTTGGTAACACGGCACAATAATCGCTAATTTAGGGGGAAGGCGAGAAAGGTTCATACGATCAGCAACCAATAATGATCGACCAGCAACAATAAGAACAATAATAACAAATAGAGGATGGAAAAACGAAAGGTTTGTATGGCTAAGATCGGATTATCGTGTTTTTTGAGTTGAATGGCCAAATACAAAAAGCGGCTGCCCAAAATCAGTGCGCCGATCAAGTATAAAATACCGCTCATGCCGACCACAAAGGGTAGCGTGGAAGCTGCGAGTAACAGGCAGGTATACAATACAATATTCAATTTGGTAAAAGCCACCCCGTGGGTCACCGGCAGCATCGGAATATCGGCTTTTTGGTATTCTTTCAATCGATAAATGGCCAGTGCCCAGAAATGCGGGGGGGTCCAGGTAAAAATAATCAGGACCAACAGTAATCCACCATAATCTAAATGATTGGTGACGGCGGTCCAGCCGAGCAAAGGAGGCGCGGCGCCAGCCAATCCGCCAATCACGATATTTTGTGCGGTGGTGCGTTTTAAAAATAAGGTATAGATGAGGGCATATCCCACGAAACTTAATAGGGTGAGCAATGCGGTGAGCGCATTGACTAAAAACACCAGAATCGCTAAGCCTGCGATGGCTAAGACTACAGAAAAGATGAATGCGGTGAGTGGTGAGACTTTCCCGCTGGGTAGGGGACGTTTCTGGGTGCGGTGCATCACGGCATCGATATGTCTATCCGCTAAATGGTTCATTACCGCACCGGCACAGGCTGTCAAGGCAATTCCTAATGTCCCAAAAATGATCACAGACCAGGGGGGGAAGGTGGGCGTCGCCAATAGCATGCCGACCCAGGCAGTGATGAGCATTAAAGCTACCACTCGGGGTTTGCATAACTCGTAGTAAGCCCGCCAGGCTGGGCGGGCAGGAAGTTGCATGTCGTTCATATTAAAATACGAGGCGTTTTACCGTTTTGCGATTCAGTTTATAGAGGAGCCCTGTCATGCTGAGCAGTAATAAGGCGGCTACGCCATTGTGTGCTACGGCAATGCCCCTCGGTAACAGCCAAACCACATTTAAAATCCCTAAAATAAATTGGGTGAGGATCAGGATAAAAAGCACCCAGCCAATCCCGCGCAGTTTTTTATTGGCTTTCGAACTCATTAACGCAAGGGATAAGATCAGAACGAACCCGGCGGTGATAAATCCCCAATAACGGTGCATCATTTGAATGGTGATGCGTGCGGTTGTGCTGAGTACGCCGCCTTCATAATTGACGCCCAACGGTTGCCACAAGGTGAAGGCTTCGTGTAGATCTAAATGCGGGAATAGGGTGCCGTGACAGAGTGGAAAGCTGGTGCAGGCCAGTGCAGCGTAATTGGTGCTGGTCCAGGCGCCTAAAAATAATTGCACGATTACCACTAATAAGCCCAAGATGGCCCAAGGTTTAAATGACAGCGCTGGGGCAGTAGAAGGTTGATAGGGTCGCGTGGCGAGGGTCAAATACCACAACAAAGCGGCAATTGCCATGCCACCGAGCAAATGGGAGCTGACCACTAAAGGTTGAACTTTTAAAGTGACTGTCCACATCCCCAACAGCGCTTGGAAAATCACCAGTAAAATCAGTAAGGTGGGAATGAGGAGTGGTTGATTGGGGTAACGCATTCTTCTGACCAGACCCCAGATAAATAAAATGCCAATGAATACACCTAAAGTACCGGCAAAATAGCGATGCACCATTTCTTTCCAGGCTTTAGCGGGTTCAACGGGTTGTTGGAATTTTTGTTCGGCGGTCGAGATTGCGCCAGCGGTTTCAGGCACTGCAATATGACCATAGCAGCCTGGCCAGTCAGGGCAGCCTAAGCCGGCATCGCCTAGGCGGGTGTAGGCGCCTAGCATGACCACCACTAAAGCCAGTAGGGTCGCTAGCGCTGCTAACAAACAGTATCCAAAGGAATGAGGTCGCATAGTCTTATCCAATGTTCGAAATTTTTAATAAAAGGGTTAAATCTTTAAAAATCCCCATAGGGTTGGTCTGGGCAGGATACCGCATGAGTATATTGCCTTGAGGATCCACAAGATAAATATTCCCTGGCATAAATGCAACTTTTTCAAGGGAGGACCCCTTGACGAGGTTCTGAAATCGCTCGGTTGACGTAGTGAAATAATGCGTGCCGGGGAAGCGAGTTTGTACAAGTGTGGCGAGGGGCTTGTTCTCAGTTGAAAAAGTTAACACGCCACGGGTGACGCGGTTGCTGTCTTTGCCGGTGGCAGTGCGGATTTGTTGCATCAGGTAAATTTGTTTTTCGCAGAAGCTGTCACAATGGGTGGGGATCACTAATAACAGCATCCATTGACCACGCCAGGTCGTAGTGGTGACGGGCTTCAGCTGATTAAAATCTAAGGGCGGCGTGATTAATTGCCCGTGATTTTTAGTGCCCAATCCCATTTGCTCGTGGTTTTTACTTAAGAAATAGGCGGCGATGAGCGGAATGACAAAAATTAAAATGAGTAGCCATATAGTCCAACGATTGTTCAAACGAAATTGTGTCATGGATAGCTACCTGTCTTAGTTTTCTGAAAACTTAACAAAATAAAAATAATAATCATCACTGCCGCAAAAGTAAACCACTGCACAGCATAACCCGTGTGTTTTTCAGGGGGCGAGCTCACAGGATGCCAATCCCGAATCATCCCTTGCGTCGGTCCTTGGGTTAACCAGATCATATAAGGTTCCACCGGCTGGTTCAATACCGTATGAATCGCGGCAGGATCAAAGCCTTCCAACCGCATCGGCCAACTATTTTGCGCCACCGCATTCCCCAACATAAACGGTTTTTTGTCGGGCATAAAAACAATCCCTTGAATCGTTTGGCTATTATTCACAGGAATGACGGGAAGTTGCTGGCGATCAGGGCTCGCGGGAATCCAGCCACGATTCACCAAAACGATTTTGTGGGGCGTAATGAAAGGGGTTAAGACTTCATAGCCCACCTGATGATGATAAATGCGATTGTCTAATAAAAAAGTGTGGGGATTGTCATAATGGCCTTTTAGCAAGACAGGATAAAAACGTCGGTCAGATGATGGGGGTAATTGCTCTAAAGGCACAGGAGGGGCTTTAAGGCGATTTTGGTAAAGTGTCATCCAGGTGCGTTTTTGCTGCGCACGCGAAAGTTGCCAGCATCCCAAATTGATAAATAAGGTGACCATTACCACTGTCAATAAAAAAAATGACCAGCGGGGTTTGAACTGGTAGGATTGGCCACGGAATTTCATTTGGAGCAAGTCACCATGATTAAACTATTAATAGGCGTGTTATTACTGACTATTTTGTATTGTCTCGGCAGTGCCTTATATTACATGTTATCACCCAAGAGCGCACCAAAATCCATGGCCAAAGCGCTGACATGGCGTATCACATTGTTTTTGGGGGTGTTTGTTTTGTTGATTGTGGGATTTTTGTTAGGTTGGGTGCACCCGCATGGGCTGTGATTTTTTATTTTTAGCGGGCTAGCAGCCCGCGCTCCCAGGCTCGAGTTTTATCTAAGTTAAAGCTATTGCCAAACATGGAGTTCTTTCGTTCAATGAAAGTTTAACAAAGCACAAAATCATCATGTGGCGCTTAGCAATGAATGGCGCAAGATTTGGGAGCGCGGGCTGCTAGCCCGCTAAAAATAAAAAATCACAATTTTCCCGAACTTCCAAACCCACCTTCACCTCGCTCAGACGCCGTAAAATCCTCCACCACCTCAAAACTCGCGCGCAAAATCGGCATAATTACCAATTGCGCAATGCGCTCCCCGGGCGTGATGGTATACGCCTGTTCACTGCGATTCCAACAAGAAATCTGCAAAGGCCCTTGATAATCCGCGTCAATTAATCCCACTAAATTCCCTAACACGATGCCGTGTTTATGCCCTAACCCCGAGCGTGGCAAAATAATCGCTGCCATATGCGGATCGGCAATATGAATCGCCAAACCCGTTGGAATTAATTGTGTTTGTTGAGGTAATAGCACGCGCGGTTCATCGATGCAGGCGCGCAAATCTAAACCCGCTGACCCAGGTGTCGCATATTCCGGTAAGGGGATTTCTTTCCCCATCCGAGGATCCAATATTTTGAGTTGAATATTTTTTAGCATAACAAAAATTACCGTATTGAATAACTTTCCGGACGCATCATAAACTTAAATCCACCCCTACACAACTTGAAGAGCTCACTTATGTCCATCCTCGACTGGCCAACCCCCGAACGTCCCCGCGAAAAACTGTTACAGCACAGCCCCTCCGCCTTATCCGACGCCGAACTCCTCGCCATATTCCTCCGTACTGGCATTCCAGGCAAAACCGCCGTCGATATGGCGCGAGACTTACTCACGGAATTCCATTCCTTTCGCAGTCTATTCGAAGCCCCTGCCGAACAATTTTGTCGGGTACGTGGATTAGGGATGGCGAAATACGCGCAATTACAAGCCATTTTAGAAATGATGCAGCGCTACTTCAAAGAATCCCTCCAAAATAAACCGATCTTTCCAAATTCTCAAGCCACTAAACGCTATGTGATGTCAGCCTTACGTGGCTATCAGCAAGAAGTCTTCGCCTGCTTATTTTTAGATAACCAACACCACATGATTTGTTTTGAAAAATTATTTTACGGCACGATTAATTGCGTCTCTGTCCATCCGCGTGAGGTTATCAAAAAAGCTTTACAACACAGCGCTGCTGCAGTGATTTTTGCGCACAATCACCCTTCGGGAGATCCGCATCCCAGTTTTGAAGATAAGGCAATGACCAAGAAGTTGGGTTTGGCGTTGGAGTTGATTGATGTGAGGCTGTTGGATCATTTGATCATTGGGGAAAAGTCAGTAACATCTTTTGCAGAATTGGGGTTATTATGAAGATTAAATTTGACATCCGAAGTGGTATCATCTATAATACCATTATGAAGCCAAAAATCATAATCGATACGAATGTTATTATTGCGGCCTTAAAGTCTAATCGTGGGGCATCCAATAAGCTATTGCAACTTTTTGGTACCGATAAGTTTATTCATTATGTTTCTGTGGCTTTAGTAATTGAATATGAAGCTGTTATGAAGCGTCTGCTACCAGAATTGGGTCAACGCAAATTAGATGATTTATTAGATTATATTTGTGCAGAAAGCCAGCCTACGAAAATTTATTATCTTTGGAGGCCAACGCTAAAAGACCCTAAAGATGACATGGTTTTAGAGCTGGCCGTCACATCAGGTGCTGATTTTATCGTCACTTATAATATAAAAGACTTTGAATTAGCAAAAACATTCAATGTTGAAGTGATTAATCCTAGAGATTTATTGATATTAATGGGGGAATTGTCATGAGTGCCATAAGCATAAGGTTACCAGACTCATTACATCATGCGGCTAAAATTTTGGCCAAAAAAGAGCACATTTCTGTCAATCATTTTATTACTTTAGCCGTTTCAGAAAAACTATCTGCCCTGGGTGCTGAAGAATTTTTGGTAGAAAGAGCTAAACGTGGGGATAGGAAGAAATTCTTAGAAGTGCTTAAAAATGCGCCAAATAATGATCCAGATGAATTTGATCGGTTATAAATTAAAAAAATCTATGCTTTCAGTTTAGTGAGAGTAAAAGTTGTTTTTGGCTACTTAGACCTAGAGAAGCTTGAATCTCCTGCAAGTGCACTTCCGAGTGACTCTTCATCGACAGAGCTTAGTACAACATAATCCTGTTTTTCGTTGTTACCTTTGCTTGCTGTTTGTGGAGATTGTAGGCTCCGATCTAAATCTTCCAGTTTTCGATGCTTTTCCTCAGAAACTAACTCAGAGCTATCTGAGCTTTTTAAGAGAGGTGTTTTTTCTTGATTATCATTTGCGGTTTTACGGCTCTTAGAGGTTGAAGAATTTGCTCCCTTGGAATCAAGCAGCTTTGGGCTGGGATCCTGTTGAGCAAGGGCATTAGCTTTAGATTGAGTATAGCGATAAGCACCATAAAAGACGATGAATGCTGCAGCAGCAATAATAGCCGTCAGTTGTAAAGCTGTTAGATTAAGAGAAGTTAGTTTGGGGCCTTCAAAGTCTAATATTTTATTGGCCAGTGTAGCATCAGAACCCTTGATAGCCTTAATACCAATAGCAGCGTAACTGCCTCCTATCACACCAGCATCTAGCACTAAAAGAGAAGCGAAAGCTGTCGACATCAATTTGGCGGCTGACTGATCTGTTGCTAAAGAGTGTTTTAAATTCTCCGTAGTTTGTTCTTTTTGTTCCAGTTCATTAAGCTCCTTTCTTCCTCGTTCTATTTTGACTTGAAAATCGATTTCCTTTTGTGCCATTTGATAGGCAGTTGCTCCGTCCATAGAAAAATTTTGACGTTGATCGTCAATCACATCTAGAACCTTTTTAATATTTTCTTCTTCGGCGCTTTGTTCTGTCGCTCTTTTACGGAATGATTTTGAATCTTGAAGAAGCGTTGTTGTTTGATCAAATCCTCCGGTTAAAACGATTTCCGTAATTTTGATGCTTTCACTCGCTGTATTGGGTTTTTCCTCTTTCTTATCCTGAATGATGGACGGCTCCCTTCGGATTGGAGGGTTAATGGCATTAAACAGGCTTGCATAATAATTGCCGAACCCAGTAACAGTTGTTTGGTTTTCTCCGGCAGTTAACTCTTCACTTTTTCCTACGGTTAAATCACGCTTTACATAGACATGCGTTGTCATGGTTTCCAGAAGGGTTTCGGAATGAATTTTCGCCAAATCCGTTCTTAAATTGCAGAGATCATCAGTGAGTAATTTCAATGTATGACCTTTAGATTTATCATCCTGAGTAGCGGAGTTTAAATATTGTTCCAGAAAATTGGCTCTGTGAACTTCTTCTGCGCTCTTTCCTGTCATTTTATGATATTGATGATTGAAATTTCGATTTAAATTGACGATGGCGCGATCTAAGTTTTCAAACAGAGTATTCTTTAACAATTTTTGATGTTGTTCTTTATATACTTTGGCTTTTTCATTATAGTCTTTTTCAGCTTTTATAATATCGTTATTAATTTTTTGGCTTTGAAAAAAGAGGGGCTTTTGTTTTCTAAGCAGTGAAATTTTAACTTTGGCTTCCTGTAATTGATCGGCCGACATATGGAACATGTCTATATCTGCTTTAAGCTGTTCAATTGCCTTGCCATTTTTTGTTAACGCTGTCAGCGCATTTGCAATTTCATCTGAAAGTTTCATAATATTACCTTGTTAGGCTGAATACGGTATTGCATCGGGTTATATGGATTCTTATGATAGTGTAACCTCTTAAAATTAATTAAATATTAAGAGATTATCATTATTTTTTTGGCAAGAGCAGGTTTGATAGACAAAATGCAAGAAACGGTTGAAGATATTATGATCAGTGTTAAAATAAAAGCATGAAAAACATCTACTTTCTTAAATTAATCGAAGCTATTCCCGCCCTTGTACAGGCTCAGTTTGACGCGGAAATGCGATTCCGCATGAGCGCTGCCAAAGGCTCGCCGCAAGCAGGCTTGGCGATATTAGCTCAATTGGACCAACATTTCCAAAAGAACGCGTAACTACTCGCGGCTCGACCTTTAAATTCTATGAGGACTTGAGTGGCGAGCTGTTGCCTTCTCCCCCCTGTGGGAGAAGGTGCCCGATAGGGCGGATGAGGGGTAACGCCTTTCCGCTACAATGAGGCTTTTAAGGAGCACCCCCCACGATGGGCTTTATCATGAAAAAAATCCTCTCCAGCTTCTTCTTGCCGTTGCCGATTATCTGGATATTGTTACTGGTGGGCCTATGCCTGCTGTTTTTTACCCATAAGCAGACGGCGGGGAAGGTGATGGTATTGGTCGCGATGGTCATTTTCACCTTGGCGGTGACGCCGCTTTCGATCTATTTAATGAAGCCCCTGGAGTTACGTTATCCCCCCTTATTAACGCCGCCCGCGGTTAAATATATCGTGGTATTAGGGGGTGGGCAGATTTATGCTAAGGGTTATCCACCTAATGCGCAGCTGGGGTTATCTACTTTATCGCGTTTAGTAGAGGGGATTCGGCTTTACCGAACGGCGCCGGGTGCTAAGTTATTGTTATCAGGGGGTGGGGCGTATCAGCTGCGGCCTGAGGCAGTGACGATGCAACTGACGGCAGTGGCGCTGGGAGTTAAACCGGGGGATATTGTGGTCGATACCCGCTCTAGAGATACGGAAGAACAGGCGAAAAAGATTAAAGCAATGGTTGGGGATCAGCCATTTGTCTTGGTGTCGGCGGGGTATCATTTGCCGCGGGCGATGGCATTGTTTGAGCGGGAGGGGTTGCATCCGGTTCCAGCGCCGACGGAGTTATTCGCGACCGGGGTGGTAGGGGCGGTAAGGTGGATTAGTATTAAAAATATCAATACCTTATATTATGCATTGCATGAGTATATGGGGCTATTATGGATCAAGGTGAGATGAAGAGAGTTTAGAAATGCTCGAAGCTTGAGAAACGCTTGAAGCTCGGTGTGGTGCCTTCTCCCCTCCGTGGGAGAAGGTGCCGATAGGCGGATGAGGGGGTAAATTAATCCCTTGTTTTGGGCTTCCACCCATCGATAGTGCGTTGCTTATTGCGCGCAATGGTGAGCTTGTGGGCAGGAGCTTTGGTGGTAATGGTGGAACCTGCTGCGATATAAGCGCCGGTTTCGACCACAACGGGGGCAATGAGTTGGCTGTCACAGCCGACAAATGCATTGTCTTCGATGAGGGTCTGATGCTTTTCAACCCCATCATAATTCACGGTAATGGAGCCTGCGCCCATGTTGACGTTTTTACCGAGTGTGGCATCGCCGATATAGCTTAAATGGGGCACTTTACTGCCTTCACCCAACTGGCTGTTTTTAATCTCAACAAAATTGCCCACTTTGTTATGTGCAGTGAGGCGAGTGCCGGGACGAATGCGCGCAAAAGGTCCGACGACACAATGATCGCCAATGACGGCATCTTCGATCACACAATTAGGCTCAATTTTGACATGATTACCTAAGGTAACGTTGCGTAATACGTTATTGGCTGCAATGGTGGTGTGGTGTCCCACTTTGATCGTTCCTTCTAGCACCACATTCACATCGAGCTGCACATCAGTATCTGTGCTGACCTGACCGCGGATATCGAGGCGGTGGGGGTCCATGACGGTGACACCAACTTCCATCAATTGATGAGCTTGTTGCACTTGGTAATAACGTTCTAATCGGGATAATTCTAAGAGATTATTAACACCTTGCACTTCTTGGGGACATTGAGCGGATATTCCCGCTACAGGGGTATCATCAGAGACTGCCATCGCGACGATGTCGGTGAGATAATATTCGTTTTGCGCGTTTTGCTGTTTAATTCGTGGTAGCCAAGTCTTTAGATGCTGTGCGGTGGTGGTTAAAATACCGGTATTGATTTCTTGGATGGCTAATTGGGCCGGATCTGCATCTTTTTGCTCCACAATTTTTAAGATATTGCCGGTGGTATCGCGCACAATCCGGCCAAACCCTGCCGGTTTTTCTAATTGTGTCACCACTAAGCCTAAAGCTTCGGGCGGTGTTTGATTCAGTAAGTCATGGAGGGTTGCGGTCGTGATCAGCGGAACATCGCCATACAGCACTAACACGCGATCGGCGTCTTCTAAATGCGGCAACACTTGCGCCACGGCATGACCGGTGCCACATTGTTCAGCTTGATGGACCCAGGTGACCGGCAAATGCGCCATTTCGGTGGGGACGCGATCTCCGCCGTTACCATACACCACATAAATCTGTTTGGGGGATAAACTGAGGGCAGTATTGACCACTCGCTCAAGCAAGGTCATCCCGCCCAAAACATGCAGCACTTTTGGCAATTCACTGCGCATCCGTTTACCTTTTCCCGCTGCTAAAATCACAATACTTAATGTCATACTATCCCTGATGCGCTTTTTTTCGAAGTTGTTGGATGGCACGAAGTTGAGCTGCTGCTTCAGCCAGTTCGGTGAGGGCTTGGGTATATTCAAATTCCGCAGTTTTATTGGCGATTGCGCTTTCTGCTTGTTTTTTGGCTTCTAAGGCTGCCGCTTCGTCTAAATGCTCAGCACGAATGGCGGTATCTGCCAGCACGGTGACCACAGTGGTTTGAACTTCTAAAATGCCGCCGGAAATGTAAAAAACTTCCTCTTGACCACCTTGTTTGACCACTCGCACAAAGCCAGGCTTCAGGGAAGTGATTAAGGGGGTATGACCGGGTAGAATGCCGAGCTCACCTAAACTGCCAGTGGCAACGATCATTTCGGCTAGGCCGCTAAAAATAGCGGATTCTGCACTGACGATATTAAGATGAAAAGTCATAGCCATTACTGTTCTCGGATTAAGCGGTGGCCGCGAGTGTTTGAGCCTTGGCTTTCACTTCCTCTAAATTGCCGACCATTAAGAAAGCCTGTTCGGGGAGATGGTCGCATTCTCCTTCGACGATGGCTTTAAACCCACGAATGGTGTCTTCGAGGGACACGTATTTGCCAGGTTGACCAGTGAAAACTTCGGCAACGAAGAAGGGTTGGGACAAGAAGCGTTGAATTTTGCGCGCTCGGCGGACGGAGAGTTTGTCTTCTTCTGACAGTTCATCCATCCCCAAAATCGCAATAATGTCTTTCAATTCTTTGTATCGCTGTAAGGTGCCTTGGACCTTACGCGCCACGGAATAATGTTCTTGGCCGATGATAAGCGGATCTAACTGGCGGCTGGTGGAATCTAATGGATCGATGGCAGGATAAATCCCCAATTCAGCAATTTGTCGTGATAACACCACGGAGGCATCTAAGTGCGCAAACGTTGTCGCAGGTGAGGGGTCGGTTAAATCGTCTGCCGGCACGTAAACGGCTTGAATCGAGGTGATGGAGCCAGTTTTGGTGGAGGTAATCCGTTCTTGCAGTACGCCCATTTCTTCTGCGAGGGTGGGTTGATAGCCCACGGCAGAAGGCATACGGCCCAATAACGCGGAAACTTCGGTACCGGCAAGGGTGTAACGGAAAATGTTATCGATAAATAACAGCACATCGCGGCCTTCATCGCGGAAACTTTCGGCAATCGTTAAGCCAGTGAGTGCCACGCGTAAACGGTTCCCAGGCGGTTCATTCATTTGGCCGTAGACCAGTGCGACTTTATCCAACACTTGAGATTCTTTCATTTCGTGGTAGAAGTCGTTGCCTTCTCGGGTACGTTCTCCGACCCCGGCAAACACGGAATAACCGCTATGTTCGATGGCGATATTACGGATTAATTCCATAATATTGACGGTTTTGCCGACCCCGGCGCCGCCGAATAAGCCGACTTTACCACCCTTAGCAAAGGGGCAGAGCAGGTCGATGACTTTAATGCCGGTTTGTAACAGTTCGGTACTCATCGCTTGTTCGGTGAAGGGAGGCGCGGGGCGATGGATAGGTAATTGCTGTTGGCTTTGAATGGGGCCCATGTCATCGATCGGTTGACCGAGGATATTAATGATGCGGCCGAGGGTGTCTTTGCCGACGGGTACGGTGATCGGGTGACCGGTGTTTTCGACCTTCAGACCCCGTTTTAATCCTTCGCTGGAACCCATGGCAATGGTTCTGACGATGCCGTCCCCTAGTTGTTGTTGCGTTTCGAGGATGAGGTCATGCTCTACAACGCGTAGGGCATCATAAATTTTAGGGACGGCATTGCGTGGAAATTCCACATCGATAACTGCGCCGATAATTTCAACTATTTTTCCAGACATGTTTTTACCTATCACTTTTAAATAAAATGTAACTTGATGTATTTATTGGGCATCAAATACAACTTAGACCTTAGAGCCTGATAGAGCCAGGGGACTGGACTGATCAGGACGCCGTGAATACTTCCTTGTAGGCTTCCTATAAACATCCATGTTTATAGAGACCTGATCAGTTCCAGTCCCTTGGCTCTATCAGGCTCTATGGTCTCGTGCCAAATTTTGCTTAGTGCTGATAATCACTAAAATCAATTCAGTGCTTCAGCCCCCGCTGTAATCTCCGCAATTTCTCGCGTAATCGCCGCTTGTCGCGCTTTATTATAAATTAATTGTAATTCGCCAATGAGCTCGCTGGCATTTTCCGTAGCATTTTTCATCGCCACCATCCGTGCGGCTTGTTCGCTGGCGATGTTTTCGACCACGCCTTGATACACTTGGGTTTCGATATAACGAATCAGCAATAAATTGAGTAAGGCTTTGGCATCAGGTTCGTAAATATAATCCCAATAGCCTACTTTGGGATCCTTTGCACTCACTTCCAAAGGCAGCAATTGTTCAAAAATTGGCTGTTGCGTCATCGAATTGACGAATCGATTATAAACCAAATATAAACGATCAATGCGTTGTTCTGTATAAGCGTCGAGCATGACTTTGACGTTGCCGATCAATTGCATAATACTCGGTGCATCGCCCAAATGACTGACTCGGGCTAAAATGTTGCCGCCAAATCGCGAAAAAAAACTGTCAGCTTTGGCGCCGATTAACGACAGATCTGAGCCAATATTTTTTTGTTGCCAATCCTGCATTTGATGCAATAAAGCTTTAAATAAATTCACATTTAAGCTGCCGCATAAACCACGGTCACTGGAAATGACAATATAACCTACCCGTTGGATATTTTCGCGTCCGATTAAAAAAGGATGTCGATATTCACTGTGGCTGGCGGCGACATGTCCAATCACATCACGCATTTTTTCGGCATAGGGGCGTGAAGTGCTCATGCGCGTTTGGGCTTTGCGCATTTTACTGGCGGCGACAAGTTCCATCGCTTTGGTAATTTTTTGAGTATTTTTAACGCTCGCAATTTTAGTGCGAATCTCTCTGCCGGTTGACATTAATAAGCCTGCGTTTGTTTAAATTCGGTCAAGATGTGTTTAAAGGTTTGTTCAACCTCTGCAGAAAATACCGGATTTTCATTGGTGCTACGCATAAAATCTTGATATTTGTCGCGCAAATAGCTATGGAGCGCTTGTTCAAAATCAACGATTTTATTGACGGCGACATCGTCTAAATAGCCTTCATTCACAGCATACAACGTAATGGCCATTTCGGCGACAGATAAAGGTTGGTATTGTTTTTGTTTTAAAATTTCTGTGACACGTTGGCCGCGCTCTAACTGCTTGCGGGTGGCTTCATCGAGGTCAGAGGCAAATTGTGAAAATGCTTCTAATTCGCGGAATTGCGCTAAGGTGATTCGAATACTGCCCACCAATTTACGCATCAGTTTAGTTTGAGCAGCACCACCGACACGGGAGACCGATAACCCTGGATTAATCGCAGGTCGAATCCCGGCATTAAATAAATCGGTCTGAAGGAAAATTTGACCGTCGGTAATGGAAATCACGTTGGTTGGTACGAATGCAGAAACGTCGCCCGCCTGGGTTTCAATAATGGGTAATGCGGTTAAGGAACCGGTGCGGCCTGTGACTTTACCACCCGTGTGTTTTTCGACGTAAGCGGCATTGACACGTGCGGCACGTTCTAATAAACGAGAATGCAGATAAAAGATATCGCCTGGGAACGCTTCTCGTCCTGGTGGGCGTCTTAACAGCAAGGAGATTTGACGATAAGCCCAAGCCTGTTTGGTTAAATCATCATAAATAATCAAGGCATCTTCGCCGCGATCACGGAAATATTCACCCATCGCACAACCCGCATAAGGTGCGATAAATTGTAATGCGGCGGGATCAGAAGCGGTGGCTGCCACAATGATGGTGTGTCCTAAGGCATCATGTTCTTCTAATTTGCGCACCACTGCTGCAATGGAAGAGGCTTTTTGACCAATTGCCACATAAATACATTTAATGCCGGTGCCTTTTTGATTGATAATGGCATCGATCGCGATCGCGGTTTTACCGGTTTGGCGATCACCAATAATCAATTCACGTTGACCACGTCCAATCGGCACCATGGAGTCGATGGCTTTTAAGCCGGTTTGTACGGGTTGATCGACCGATTGACGGGTAATCACGCCAGGTGCCACTTTTTCAACGGGAGCAGAATAGGGGGTGGAAAGTTCACCGCGTCCATCAATGGGTTGACCTAAGGCATTGAGCACGCGACCCAATAATGCTTCTCCGACCGGCACTTCTAAAATTCGGCCTGTACATTTGACGGTTTGGCCTTCTTCTAAATGTTCATAAGGACCTAACACCACAGCGCCGACGGAATCCCGTTCTAAGTTCAACGCTAAGCCATACACTTGCCCAGGGAATTCGATCATTTCCCCTAACATCACGTCTGATAAACCATAAATGCGCACGATGCCATCTTTCAAGCTCACAATGGTGCCTTCGGTACGCACTTCAGGGCCTGCTTCAAAACGGCTGATGCGTTGTTTAATAATTTCGCTGATTTCGGTGGAACTCAACTGCATGATAAACCTCTTATATTAACGAGTAACTGCTTCGCGTAAACGATTAAGCTGGCCTTGAACTGAGCCATCTACAACTTGATCTTGAATTCTGATCGTCATGCCGCCTAATAAAGCCGGATCTACCTCAAACTGGATTAACACCTGAGAGGACAGTTTTTTTTCTAAGGACGCTTGTAAATGCTGTTTTTCGGCGGTGGTTAATTCAATCGCAGAACGAACGCATACGGGTACGGTATTTTCCGCATCAGCCCGCAGTTGGCGAAAAACCTGCAAAATCTGGGGTAATAAAGACAAACGACGATAGACTGCTAAGGTTTTAATAAAATTTTCTTGCGGTGTTTCAACTTGCCCTTGTAACTGTTCTTGCAAAACATCTTTAAAAATATCAGCTTGTTGTAAAGCCGAATATTGTGGATTTTTAAGGAGATTGACAATCAGAGGATGCTTCACGCATTCCGCCAATAAGTGCAAAATCTTTGCCCAAGCCTCTAGTTGCTGATGATCACGCGCATATTCAAAGGCTGCTTTGGCGTAAGGTTGGGCGATTTTTGAACTGTTCATGTGGTCGGCACGGCTATGGTTGCAATCATCTGATCTAACAGATTCTTATGAACAGCGGGATCAATGTCATGCTGCACAATTTTTTCTGCCATATCAATTGCCAAAGTGGAAACTTGTTGTTGTAACTGCTCTCTGGCTTGTATGGTTTGTTGTTGAATCTCCGTTTTAGCTTGAGCAATTAATTTTTCGCCCTCTGTGACAGCGGCCACTTTAGCTTCTTCAACGATATGTAAAGCGCGACTTTGTGCTTGTTCCACGATGTTGGCAGCCAACGTTTTGGCTTCGTGGATGATCTCCGTTGATTTGGTCTGGGCATGCGCGAGGCTGGCTTGCCCTTTTTCGGCGGCAGCTAAGCCATCCGCAATTTGTTTTTCGCGTTTTTCCAAAGCTTTAGTAATCGGAGGCCAAACATATCGCATCGTAAAAATGACGAATACCGCGAAGGTAATCATCTGGCCTATGAGTGTGGCATTGATATCCATGTTAGCTTACCTGTTTGCCAGCGGCTTTAAAGACTTCAGCCAATAAAGGGTTTTTAGCAAATAATAAATATAATCCCATCGCAATGGAAATCGCAGCAAATGCGTCCACAAAAGCGGCCATCATAAACATGCGTAACATTAACATGGGGCCTAATTCAGGTTGGCGAGCGACGCCTTCGAGGAATTTCCCCCCCAAAATACCAAAGCCCACTGCAGTCCCCAGCGCAGCCAAACCAATCAATAAACCCACCGCTATGGTGGTTAAACCTTGTACACTCGCAATATATTGTGCAATTTCCATTATTTTCCCCTTACGTTGATAAAAACCTGACTAGATATATAGTTTCGACTCTTAGAGTCAAATCTAAACTAATGTGATTCATGTGCCATGCTGATATAAACAATGGTTAACATCATAAAAATAAATGCTTGAATCACAATAATTAGAATATGAAAAATGGCCCACAGCCCACCGACGGTCCATTGGATCCACCAGGGCATCAAGGCAATTAAGATGAAAATTAATTCACCAGCAAATAAGTTTCCGAACAATCGCAATGCCAAGGAAATGGGCTTAACCACTTCTTCAATGACGCGGAATATAATGTTTAAAGGGAATAGGTATATCCCAAAAGGCTTGGTCAGAATTTCTTTGCTGAGTCCAATAGGCCCTTTGATTTTGAGGTTGTAATAGGTGATGAGCAGAAAAACCGAGATAGACAACGCGAATGTCATGTTAGGATCGGCTGTCGGGACGGCGCGAAAATGCGAAATGCCTAGACTGGAAGCGGCTCTGGGCAGTAAATCGACAGGGATCAAATCCATCAAATTCATTAAAAAAACCCAGACAAAAATCGTTAATGCCAAGGGGGCAATCACTGCATTTTTGCCGTGAAAGGTCTGTTTCACATTATCTTGGACAAATTCTACGATCATTTCGATAAAATTTTGCAAGCGACCGGGGACGCCTGCTGTTGCGGTGCGGGCGACGCGGTAAAAAACAAAGAGAAAAAGCGTGCCTAAAAAAATAGAGATGCCTAAAGTGTCTAAATGCAGTGTCCAAAAACTTTTACTTTGGCCATGAAATTGCTGCATGTTCACAGCAAATTGCTGGAGATGATGTTGAATGTATTCGCCGGCGGTCAATGAATGCTGCATATTTCTTAATGGTTAGGATTTTCTTTAATCATGAATGGGGCAATCCAAAATGCGACTTGTGTCCCTATAAAGCCTATTAGACATGCTAATAGATTAAGCGACAAGAGCGGCTGCATCAGGCTGAATGCGCTGGTAATGACGATCAGTTTAATTATCTCGCAGCAGAAAAATGCTTTTACTAGGCGAGCAGCTGCTTCAGCCCGGTAATAGGCAAACCAATAGGTCGCAAACAGAAAATTGGGTAAAATATTTAAAAAACTACCAAATAGTAGGCTTTTTGCAAGGTCTGTTTGACGTATTGTGAGGCAAATGAGTGCTATAACCAATGCAGTCGTACATTGAAATAAAAACCAGTGATTAATTAATGTTCTGGTTTTTTGTAATGCCTGCCTCGACACATACACCCCTAAGCCGTATTTCTTGTCTCAAAATTGCAGGGCAGTATAATCATATTTTATGGGCGTCGCAAGGGGAAAATGTTATTTAGCGGGCAAGCTGCCCGCGCTCCCAAGTTTTGCGCCGCTATCACAAAAAGCCAAAACGGTTTTTTTTGCTTCTCTAAACTTTCCCTAAAGCTTAAAAATTAAAGAATAGCACTAACCTGAATGAGGCTCAGAGCCTGGGAGCGCGGGCTGCTAGCCCGCTTAATATTAATCCTTACGAGATAAAGCTTTGCGTTTATGTCGACGCCAGAGCCAAAATACTGGTCCCACCCCGATATACAACACAGAAAGCCCCAGCCAGACTAATGGCGGATCCACCGAAATTAACACAATAAATAGTAGAATGAGTAAAATCACCACAAAGGGCACGCGGTTTTTAAAGTCAAAATCCTTAAAGCTGTAAAATCGCAATTTGCTGACCATCAGCACGCTGATCAAAATGCTAAATAGCGCGATGACAATATTAAAGCCGCGGCCTTCCAATCCAAATTCTTGGAAGCTCCAGACTAAGCTTACCAAGACAGAAGCCCCCGCAGGGCAGGGTAATCCTTGAAAAAAGCGTTTATCCGACACATTGGGACGGGTATTAAATCGCGCCAACCGCAAAGCGACGGTGGCCGTAAAGATAAAGGCAATCAGCCAGCCCGCTTTGCCTAAGGTGTTTAGGCCAAATAGGTAAGCAATCAGAGCAGGCGCTAAGCCAAAGCACACCATGTCGGACAAACTGTCCAATTCAGCGCCAAATAACGTTTGGGTATGGGTTAGGCGCGCAACACGGCCGTCTAAGGTATCCATCACCATCGCAACAAAAATCGCAATGGCGGCATTGTCAAACGCACCTTTCATTGCTGCGATAATGGCGTAAAAGCCAAAAAATAAGGCAGTGATGGTAAATAAATTGGGTAATAGGTAAATCCCTCGTCCTCGGGGTGTTTCTTCATTTTCTGGTAGCATCTTTTTTCTCCAAGTTCATATTTAGCACCCAGGTAAGGCAGCAATAGAAGGGGAGAGGGACTTAAAGACTCTCTTTTTCATGGATGAAAAAGAGAAGCCTACAGGGACGTATTTACGGCGTGACTTTAAGTCCCTCTCCCCTTCTATTGCTGCCGAGTAGTGGCATTAATCAAAGTGCTAAATCTTTAAAAATTCATTATAATATAGCAGTTGCTGGATACAACTCAAAGCAGAGGCTATGGAAGCAATGACGCATCATGTTGAGGAAAGGGTCTTTTTAAAAGGTGATGATTACTTTTCCCAATTATTGGTGGATATTGCTAGCGCTCAACACACCATTTTTTTTGAAGCCTACATCTTTGAGGCCGATGCCTTGGGTGAAAAAATTGCCGATGCATTAAGCCAGGCCGCGCGACGAGGTGTTAAAGTTCAAGTGCTGGTTGATGGTGTTGGCAGTCCCCACTGGGGCAATGCTTTGACCCAACAGTTAGAGAGCCACGGCGTAGAAACGCGGGTTTTTCATCCTTTCCCTTGGCAATTGGCACATTGGCAGCGCATGCAGATGAAAGTCTCTTTTTTATTCAGGATGGGCTATCTATTCGCCCAAATCAATAGCCGCAATCATCGCAAAACCTGTCTCATTGACGAACAGATTGTGTATGTCGGCAGCGCCAACATCCATCATCACCATTTGTCACTTGCTCAAGGTGGGGCCGGGTGGCGAGACACCGTCGTCAGATTGGTGGGCGTCCCGGTGGATGACCTAATATTTGCCCAGATGACGGCTTGGAATCATGTCTCCATTCCTGAACATCTTTATAAATTGTTTGGACGTCCTAATGTCAATGCGGTGATCCGACTGAACTATAGCCGTCACCGTCGCCGTATCTTCTACAAAAATTTATTGCGTCGTTTAGCCAAATGTCGGCATCGGGTCTGGATTACCAATGCCTATTTCGTGCCTGACAACCGGTTATTAAAAAATTTACGCGATTTGGCACAAACTGGAGTCGATGTGCGTATTATCTTACCGCATAAATCAGATATCTTGATGATGCCTTGGGCCTCCGCCATCTTCTATCAAAGCCTTTTGAAAGCGGGGGTGAGAATCTTTGAATATACCCCGGCGATGCTACATGCCAAATCCTTGATCATCGACCATTGGTTTCTGGTGGGTTCGAGTAATCTCAATCACCGTAGTTTGCTGCATGATCTAGAAGTTGATGCGAGCCTAAAATCCAGGCAAGCCAAGCAGATGTTGATGGAGCAATTTTTACACGATATGAAAAATTCGGTAGAAATCACCCTGGAAAGTTGGAATCGACGCCCTTGGTATCAAAAATGGCTGGGGCATGTGCTGTTGTATTTAAAATATTGGATTTGATGCTAGTCTTGTTACCCCTCATCCGCCCTATTCGGGCACCTTCTCCCACAAGGGGAGAAGGAAACAGCTTGCCACGCAAATCTACTCAGAACCTAAATGCAAAAAGCCCTTCATAGTGAGAATTTGCAATTTAGCTGGATCTATACTAGGCTTTCTACACAACTTAAAAACCTTCAAGGAGGAAGATCATGAAGTTCAATTCTCGTGTTAAATCATTTGTGACCGTTACTGTGGTCGCTGCAGCTTTGAGTTTAACGGCTTGCACAACCAACCCTAATACTGGCCGAACCACTTTAAGCAATACCGGTAAAGGTGCCATTATTGGTGGTGTGGGTGGCGCTGCAGTGGGTGCGGCTGTTGGTGGTGGTACAGGTGCTGCAATTGGTGCAGGCGCTGGTGCTGCAACCGGTGCGGTAGTGGGTAGCCAAGTGAGATAGTCAAAGCACATCAGAAACAACTTGGCACTATCTTGTTGTTCTAGCATGTTTCTACTCGAGTCCCGCGATTGATTCGCGGGATCTCATGCGGCGAATTAAGCCGTATCTTTTTTATCTTTATCGGATGGCGTAGCTGCTGGACGAGCATATTTCTCGCGGAAACGGCTCACGCGTCCCACATTTTCTAAAGATTTCTTTTTGCCTGTGTAAAAATCATGGCAGTTTGAGCAAATTTCCACGTTTAAAGTGGGCTTATTTAGGGTTGAGCGCGTGACAAACGTATGACCACAGCTACAAACGACGGTTATTTCTTGATAGGCAGGATGGATATCGGCTTTCATGGCAATGGACCTGTGTTAAAAAGGGCTTATTAAATCATGCGGGGGCAATATTAGCAACCACCAAAGATTCAATCTCGACTTCTGGATTCACCTCAGCTTCATAGTCCACCCCCGCGACATTAAAGCCAAATAACCGATAAAAATCTTCTCGATAACCAGCAATGTCGGTGAGTTGTTCTAAATTATCGGTAGTGACTTGTGGCCACAATGCTTTAACCTGTTCTTGGACTTCTGTGCGCATTTCTAAATCGTCGAGACGGATGCGACCGGCTTCATCCAAAGCCAATGGATGGTCGGCATAGAGTTGTTCTTTAAACAAACGCACCATTTGCTCAATACAGCCTTCATGGGTGCCTTGAGCTCTCATCACTTTATA
The DNA here is from genome assembly GCA_047601185.1 of Gammaproteobacteria bacterium. Taxonomy (GTDB): domain Bacteria; phylum Pseudomonadota; class Gammaproteobacteria; order JAURND01; family JAURND01; genus JASGJS01. The sequence goes on from JASGJS010000001.1 coordinate 924,771, forward strand.
CAGTAAGGAAATGTATAAGGGCACGACTGGAATGGCGGCACTGGCTTGTGTCACCAACGCTTTATTGACTGAGATTAAGGCCCGCCCCTGGTAGGGTTTTAAAGTATCTTGCAAGTGTTGGGCGGTGAGCTGTAAATGGTCTTTAGCTCGACCAATGGTGCCATTTTTGTAGACGGCATGGGTCAACTCAGGGCCGATATAAGAGTAAGCGACGGTGGTGATGCCCGGGGCTAACAGATTCTCTTGTGCCAAATAATCTAGCCATAATTGCCAATCTTCACCGCCCATGACGGCAACAGTGTCGGTGATTTCTTGTTCGGAAGCGGGCTCAATGGTGATGTCTTTCACTTCGCCACGGAAAGGATCCACCGTTTTGCTGGTAAAAGTTTGGCCAATCGGTTTCAGGGTAGAGGAATGGACTTGGCCGGTTTGGGGATGAACCCTTCTGGGAGAAGCTAAACTATAGACAATAAGATCGACTTGCTTTAAATCTTCTCGAATCAGCGCTGCGACTTGTTGTTTGATCTCCGTTGAAAAGGCATCGCCATTGACGGTTTTGGCGTAATAGCCCTTGGCTTGCGCCATTTGTTCAAACGCTGCAGTGTTGTACCAACCGGCAGAAGCCGTGCGTTTATCATCGGCCGCTTTCTCATACATCACGCCTAGGGTTTTAGCGCCGGCTCCAAAAGTGGCGGCAATACGGCTGGCCAACCCATAACCTGTGGAAGCGCCAATCACTAATACATTCTTTGGCCCTTTAAAGGGACCTTGGGATTGCACATATTGGATTTGCTCTGCGACTTGGTTAAAACAGCCAGTAGGATGGGCTGTGGTGCAAATAAAGCCCCGAACTTTAGGTTGTATAATCATAATTTTCCTGAAGAATGAATCGTTGAGTAATGGCTGTTTGGATGCCATCAGCATCTAGGCCACAGTGTTTTAATAAAGTTTGAGAATCCCCATGCGGGATAAAGCGATCAGGTAACCCCAGATTCAAGACGGCGACAGGGCTTTTAATGGCTGCCAATACTTCATTGACCCCGCTGCCCGCACCCCCTAACACCGCATTTTCTTCTAGCGTCACTATCAATTGATGGGTTTGGGATAAGGTCTGAATCAAAGCGCGATCTAAAGGTTTCACAAAACGCATATTGACGACGGTGGCATTTAAACGCTCGCCAACGGTCAAGGCCGTCTCTAACAAGGTTCCGAACACGAGAATAGCGATATCTCGACCTTTACGCCGCACTTGCGCCTGACCCAAAGGAATGGCTTCTAACGTGGGGAGAAGAGTTACGCCTGAGCCTTGGCCCCTGGGATAACGGACAGCTGCCGGCCCTGGGTGACAATACGCCGTATACAGCATTTGTCGACATTCGTTTTCATCTGCAGGCGCCATTAACACCAAATTGGGGATACAGCGCAGATAGCTTAAATCAAATTGGCCATTGTGCGTGGCGCCATCGCCGCCGACTAAACCGCCGCGATCAATGGCGAGGGTGACAGGCAAATTTTGTAAGGCAATATCATGGATCAATTGATCGTAAGCGCGTTGCAAAAAGGTGGAATAAATCGCGACAACGGGTTTGAGGCCTTCACAAGCCATTCCGGCGGCTAACGTTAAGCTATGCTGTTCGGCAATGCCGACGTCGATATATTGACTGGGAAATTGTTGGGCGAAGGACACCATGCCAGAACCTTCACACATGGCAGGCGTAATCGCCACCAGTTTAGAATCTTGTTTGGCCATGTCACAGAGCCATTGTCCAAAGACTTCAGAAAAAGTGAGGGTGGAAGGAGCAGCAGGGATTTGAGGTTTACTATGGAAGCCAGTTTTAACGGCGTGATATTCAATAGGTTGGGCTTCTGCTTGCGGGTAACCCTTGCCTTTTTGAGTAATAATATGCAGCAGTTGCGGGCCTTGCTGGCTATGAAGATTACGTAATACCGATAGCAAAGTGGGCAAATCATGGCCATCCAGGGGTCCAAAATAATGGAAGCCCAATTCTTCGAATAAGGTGCCTGGGGTAATAATCCCTTTGAAATGGGTTTCTGTCCGTTTAGCCAGGGTCATTAAAGAAGGCAAGCGCGAAAAAACTTTTTTGCTGCCCTCGCGCAATTGGCTATAGGCTTTTCCGGATAATATACGGGCTAAATAATTGGTTAATGCTCCGACATTTTGAGAAATGGACATTTCATTGTCGTTGAGGATCACCAATAGATTGGCATCGACACTGCCGGCATGATTAAGAGCTTCAAAAGCCATTCCGCCGGTCAACCCCCCATCGCCAATGATCGCCACAGCTTTGCGATTTATCCCCAATTGTTTAGCAGCTAACGCCATGCCCAATGCCGCGCTAATGGAGGTGGAAGAATGTCCCACACCGAAGCAATCATAAGAACTTTCTTCACGAGAAGGGAAAGGCGCCAAACCCCCCGTTTGTCGAATAGAAATGAGTTGGTCGCGCCGTTGGGTGAGGATTTTATGGGGATAGGCTTGGTGGCCCACATCCCATACTAATCGATCGTGCGGGGTGTTAAAGATGTAGTGCAGCGCTAAAGTGATTTCGACCGCCCCCATGCTGGCCCCAAAGTGCCCGCCACATTGATCCAAAGTCTGCACCAAAAACAAGCGCATTTCTTCTGCTACCCGCTTTAATTGGGTTTCGGGTAGTTGCCGCAAGTCTTGGGGAGAATTGATCTGACTGAGCAATGGGAAATCTGCTGACATGGTAAAAATAAAAGTGGGCTATGGAGGGTTAATCTAACATAAAGCCATCTCTTTCACAAATGTGAAAATGGGTGAATTTTTAGCGGGCAAGCTGCCCGCGCTCCCAAATCCGTGCCCTTTATTCCCAAGTGCCAAGTGATGATTGGGTGCTTTCTTAGACTTTCATGAGAAAAAGCGCTCTCATGTTGGATGATGGCTTATCGCTTTTGAAGAGCTCGAGCCCGGGAGCGCGGGCTGCTAGCCCGCTTCATAATTCATATTTCATAAATCAGCCATTGCCTACATTTTTCCCGCTTGGATTATGGTTAAATGCTTACATCCTTGGTTATGAGAGTTTCCTGCGAGATGCTTTTTCCCCACGGATGGGGAGCCAAGGATAGTAAGGGTGCGAGCCCTTACTACGGAAGCGACAACGTATTTTATCTTGGGCTATTGTTATGATAATGAATGAACTACCACAGTCAATCCAGCAACAAATCCTCTTTTATCTAGAAGCCAATAATTTCCGCGCAGCTAAAGAACTGCGAGATGGATTTGTTTCCAGCCAGGAATCTGATTCGTTATTCGACAGTGAAGAAGAGGAATAACCCCTCATCCGCCCTATCGGGCACCTTCTCCCACAAGGGGAGAAGGAAACAGCTTCCACTCAAATCTTGATAGAACCTAGATATCAACAGCCCCTTAGATTTCTCTTCAAAAGTAAACATTCAGCTTGAGTAGGTACAACTTAGGCCCTCTAAGGGTCTAAGTTGTGTATAAGCTTATAAACGGGCTAGAAGATATTCAAGCACAAAGATTGAAATCACACAACAGTTTGAGGTGGGGCCTTCTCCCCTCGTGGGAGAAGGTGGCCGATAGGCCGGATGAGGGGGATAAACAAGCTACTGACTTTCAATCGACTCCCGCACTTTAAAACTCATGATCGGCCAATTCTTTTGCTGCCCAATTTGTTGCAGTTGATGATCAGGATCCACCAAAATCGCTTGATCCACTTCACTTAACAAGGGTAAATCATTAATCGAATCGCTATAGAGAATGGTATGTTTGGGGGTGTAGCCTTTTTGTTGTAACCAGTGCTGAAACCGCTTGAGCTTCCCTTCGCCAATGCTGGGAATGCCCAGCAGCTTGCCGCTGAGATCGCCTGCAATGATTTCGGGTTCTGTCGCGATCAGATCATCCACAGCGGCATAGGTGGCAACGGGTGCCGCAATAAAAGCTAACGTTGCGGTAATCAACACCACAATTGTCTCAGGCTGTTGTTTGTAAGTGTTGATCAGTTGTAACCCAATCGGCGAAATTTTATCTTTCACCCAGTCAGTGAAAAATTCTTGTAGCCACAGCGCTCTGATGGCTAAGGGAATTTTTTTCGCAATCATTAATTCAAAACTGTAGCTGGCTAAGATGTCCAGCTGTCCATTCACATAATCGACATGAAATTGTCGCCATTGCTGACACTCTTCAGGGGTGAGTGTGCCTTTTTGGTCTAAAAATGCATTCCACAATTCAATGGTATTGGCAGAGACCAAGGTATGATCCATATCAAAGAGAACAATATTTTTTTGGACCGGATGATTCATAAAAGACCCTCGGCGACTTGACGTGTGGCGTTTGGTAATGCCAATGATCGCGCAGCTTCAGCCATGTTCAATAATTGTGTGCGTTGGCTCAATAAACGCGATAATTCCATGATCAGCTTTTCCTCAGTCAATTGCGCTTGTGGTATTAAGAGGGCAGCGTGCGCTTTAACCAACCATGTCGCATTTTTGGTCTGATGATCGTCTACGGCATAGGGATAGGGGATGAGGATACTGCCCACGCCTGCCGCCGTCAGTTCCGCTAAAGTTAATGCACCCGCTCGACAGATCACCAGATCTGCCCATGCATAGGCTGCTGCCATATCATCAATGAAGTCTACCACATTGACGTCGGTCATGCCCACTGCCATATAGCTTTGTCGCGTTTGCTCCACTTGATTTTTACCTGCGGAATGCCAAATGTCGAGACTAGGGTGTGGCACGAGTTTAGACAGCATCGTGGGCAGTTTTTGATTAAAAATGGCTGCACCTTGACTGCCCCCTAAAATCAGCAGTCGGCAGCAGGGACGCTCTGCAAATCGGAGTGCAGGCACAGGTAATTCAGCAATAGAAGTTCTCACCGGATTACCGCTGGTGATGGGCTTGAGGCGGGCCGGAAAGGTCTCGGGAAAGGCTTGATAAACCCGCGTGGCTAAGTGGGCTAAGCCTCTATTGGTGAAACCGGCGACGGCATTTTGTTCTTGAATGATAAATGGGATTCGCAATAACCACGCCGCTACCCCACCAGGAGCGCTGACAAATCCGCCAAATCCTCCCACACGCTCAGGGCGCACTGCGCGTAGTATTCGCCACGCTTGATAAATGGCTTTGACCATTTTACCCAGCCCCGTAATAGCGCCCCAAACACCTTTGCCGCGCAGGCCAGCCACACTGATATCATGAAAAATGATGCCATGAGGTGTCACCAGCTGATATTCCAGCCCGTTTTTATTGCCCAGCCAATGAACTTCTGCGCCTTGTTGTTGTAGATATTGCGCCACCGCTAAAGCGGGAATAATATGTCCGCCGGTGCCGCCGGCCATCAATAAAATGCGAGAAGTTTTAGTCATAAGCACGCTTCATATAAGCTGTTTTATCCACGCTGGGTAAATGGATATTTCGGAAAGGCGATTCATAAGCTAACCGCAATAGCACACCAACCACCAAACAATTGATCCAGAGGCTGGTTCCGCCATAGCTCATTAAGGGTAATGTAAGGCCCTTCGTGGGCAGGATGCCTAAATTAACGCCAATATTAATCATCGCCTGCAAGCCCAAGCATAAACTCAACCCACAACCTGCATAAGCGCTGAACAAATGTCCGTTGCGATAGGCGCGATAACTTACCAAAAAAGCCCTTAAAACCAGCGTGGTGAATAATGCCACCACCATTAATTGGCCTAATAAACCTAATTCTTCGCCCAATACCGCAAATAGAAAGTCGGTATGCGCTTCAGGCAAATAAAATAATTTCTGGACGCTGTTGCCTAATCCAACGCCAAATACCCCGCCTCGTCCAAACGCAATCAACGATTGAGTGAGCTGGTAACCCGTGTCAAAAGGATTAGACCAAGGGTGTAAAAAAGTTGTCAGTCGCAATAATCGATAAGGCACTGAAATGGCCAGCACGCCTAAAGAAGCAATCGCCATGACGACCAGCACGATAAATTGCCACAGCCGAGCGCCCGCAATAAATAACATGCCAAAACTGGTCGCCACAATCACTACAGTAGCGCCAAAATCCGGTTCTTGCAGTAATAATAAAGCAATTGCAGCGAGCAATAATAACGGTTTTAAAAAGCCTCGAATGCGGGTTTGAACTTCCACTTGGCGGCGCACCAAATAACTCGCCAGATAGATCACCACGCTAAATTTCACCAGCTCTGACACTTGTAGCGAAAAGGGGCCGATAATAATCCAGCGGATACTGCCATTCACTTCATGACCAATGCCGGGAATTAATACCAGGATCAGTAGAAAAATACTGACTAATAATAAATAACCACTGATTTTTTGCCAGAGTACCAGTGGTAGACGCGCGGTGACCATCACGATCGCCACGCCCAACACTAAATACAACGCTTGGCGAATGAGATAATAAAAAGGGTAATGAAATTCTCGATCTGAAATGACGATGGAGGAAGAGGCCACCATCAGTAAGCCTAATCCTAAAATGCCGAAAGCCGCAATGAGTAACCAAGGGTCTAAATGAACCGGTCGAGGTTGACGGGGCTTGGCAGGAGTGTTCATGCTAAAGCCCTCACTAAATTCATAAACACTTCACCGCGATCCTCAAAATTTTTGAACATATCAAAACTGGCGCAAGCCGGTGCGAGTAACACAGCATCCCCCGTTTGCGCGGTGTGATGTGCTTGCTCCACAGCTTGTTGTAAAGAATCTGCTCGGATCATCGCTACGCACCCTTCGAAAGCAGCTTCCATCAGCGGCGCATCTTGACCAATCAAAATCAGTTGACGAACATATCGTGTTAAGGCGGATCGAAGTGGAGTAAAATCCGCATTTTTTCCCATCCCGCCCGCGATGACAATGAGCTTGCCGTTGATATCCGCGCCCAATCCTTCAATGGCGGCTTTCGCTGCGCCCACATTGGTGGCTTTAGAATCATTATACCAACTGACGCCCTGATAGGTGGCAACCCATTGGCAGCGATGCGCTAAACCTTCAAAATTTTTCACCGTTTCTAACAGAGAGGAGAAGGGCATTCCAACCGCATGTCCTAACGCCAGCGCCGCTAACACATTAGCTTGTTGGTGCTTGCCTTTCAATTTAATGGCATTGGTTGCCAGCAGATTTTCGGTGCCATACGCAAAATAATTTTCACCTTGAATCCATCGAATCCCGAAATGTCCTGGCGCAGGCTCATCCAACCCAAAGCTCACCGCATCAGTTAACTGCAAATCTTGATAAGTATTAGGCTCATCTCGATTGACGATAGGGTTGGCGCAGTGTTGATAGATTCGTTGCTTAGCGGCCAGGTAAGCTTGCATAGTGGGATAACGATCCATATGATCTTCGCTGAGATTTAACAGCACAGCCGCAGCGGGTTTTAAAGAATGGGTGGTCTCCAGCTGAAAACTGGATAATTCCAGGACAAAAAGTTGGGTGTGAGGTGACGCTAGTAAATCTAAAACTGGCGTGCCTAAATTACCGCCCACTTCCACTCGAATGCCTGCATCCTTAGCCATTTCACCCACCAGCGTTGTCACCGTGCTTTTGCCATTGCTGCCGGTGATCGCGATCACAGGGGATTGCGCAGTTTGAGCAAATAATTCAATATCGCCAATGGTCGGAATGCCACGTGCGTGTGCAGCTTGCAGAACAGGTTCTTGCAGTGATACCCCCGGGCTCACAATCAAACGACCGGCTTGCAGACACAACTCTGCATCAAAGCGCCCCAATGAAACGGGAATATTTGGAAAGGCTTGTTGTAATTCGGATAACCCCGGTGGCTCGCCGCGACTGTCTGTCACCGCCATCGGAAATTGGTGTTGCGCTAAAAAATGCACGCAGGATAGGCCGGTTTTACCTAAGCCTACAATGACCTGTAAGGGAGGGGTAGTTGTTTTGGCCATTTTAATATCCTGATCCAGTCTTCCTCTGCTTGGTAGTTGATCATCAAGCCTTTACTTTCAAAGGCAGTGAACTCAGAGGAAACACTTAAAAGTTCGGTGTGGTGCCTTCTCCCCTTTTTGTGTGGGAGAAGGTGCCGATAGGCGGATGAGGGGGCCATATAGGCTTTTGATTAAAAAGGCCTCACCCCTCATCCGGCCTATTCGGCCACCTTCTCCCACAAGGGGAGAAGGAAACAGCTCGCCACTCTAAACTTCATAGCATCACCTTGTTGCAAAAAATGTCCTGCCAAGGGTCTTTCCTGTATACTGCGCAGTATATAATAACTTTAGGAAGAAAGAATATGCAATTTTGGCGATTTTTAAAATGGATCGGCATTCTATTCTGTTTTTTTAATCTTTTAGGGGTATATGCATTGCCGACGACCTGGCGCGTCGTGCAACCTGGGTTAGAATACGCTCGCTTAACCGATTTTGCAGGGTTCCCTGGCGGTTATATTCATGCGTTTCGGATTGATTTATCCAAATTCACCTTCAATGTTGTTAACGTCCCCACTGATGAACAAGGCGGCCAAACCATCCCCACCTTAATGCAACGCGAAGGCGCTATCATCGCCACCAACGGCGGTTTTTTCTCACCCGATTTTAAACCCTTAGGCCTGCGAATTAATGCCGGCCAACAATCCAGCCATTTGCATCCTACCGCATGGTGGGGGGTATTTTATATTCAGCAGGATCAAGCTAAAATTGTCGCGCGTAATCTTTATCATCCCGAAGGCATGCCTGAATTTGCGTTGCAAGCTGGACCCCGCTTATTAATTGATGGCAAAATTCCTCAACTCAAACCGGATATTGATGATAGAACCGCCATGGGCATCACCGCTGATGGCAAAGTCATCCTGCTCGCTACGGAAAATGTGTTGTTATCGACAGGACAATTGGCGGAAATTATGCAGCGTTCTGCGCTAGAAGGAGGGTTAGATTGTGTCAATGCCATCAATTTAGATGGCGGTCATTCTACGCAGATTTATACCCGATTACCGAATTTGAATGTACAAGTATCCAGTTTTGCGCCCGTGGCGGATGTGGTGTTAGTTCGGTCTAAAAAGTGAGAAATGCATGTCAAACGATAACCCATTCGATAAAGTAACAGACTTTGGTTTCCAACAAGTCTCGCTCAGCGAAAAAACCGAAAAAGTGACCGCGGTTTTTCATTCAGTTGCCGAAAAATACGACTTAATGAATGATTTGATGTCACTGGGCGTACATCGTTTATGGAAACGGTATGTGGTGGGTTTAGCGCAAGTGCGAACAGGTCAAATGATTTTAGATTTAGCGGGCGGAACGGGCGATCTCACCAAAAGAATGGCGCCCAACGTCGGCCCAACCGGCAAAGTCATTTTGTGCGATATTAATGCTGCCATGTTAGAACGTGGCCGAGATCGATTAATCGATGCGGGGATTGTAAACGCTGTCGACTACGTGCAAGCCAATGCCGAAGCGTTACCTTTCCCCGACAATTATTTCGACACCATCACCATCGCCTTCGGTCTGCGTAATGTCACCCGCAAACAGCAAGCGCTAGAAGAAATGTGCAGAGTTTTGAAACCGGGCGGCAAATTATTAATTTTAGAATTCTCCCATTTAAAAAATCCCTTATTCAGCGCCGCCTATGATGCCTACTCCTTCAATATCCTGCCCCAAATCGGCCAATGGGTGGCAGGCGATGCAGACAGTTATCGTTATTTAGCAGAATCCATTCGCCGTCATCCTAACCAAGAAACCTTAAAACAATTTATGGAAGCCGCCGGATTTTTTCAATGTGACTATCAAAATTTAAGTGGTGGCATTGTCGCACTCCATCGAGGCTATAAAATATGAAACGCCTCTTGCTCACGGGTTTAAATCAAGCCTTGCAGCGATACTTACAGCTCGATCCCGAAATCCTCACCCGCATCGCGCCGTTATCTGGTAAGGTCATTCAAGTGGAAATGACTCAACCGACATTGACGTGCTATTTAATGCCGCATGCGCAAGGAATCACCTTAAGCGATCAACCCAGCGGCGAAATTGATGCGAGCATTCAAGGTTCAGCGTGGCAATTATTTCGGGCGAATACTGCCGATGCTGCCAATAGAGCCCACGCAACGCGAAATTTAAACCTAACGGGTGATATTTTATTAGCACAACAACTCAGCCAAATCTTACAAGCCGTGCAGATCGATTGGGAAGAAACTCTCTCCAAAGGCGTAGGCGACACGCTCGCTCACCAAATGGGTCAAACCGCGCGCCGTATGAAAAGTTGGTTGCAAACCACTGCCCACAATCTACGGCAAAACACCCGCGATTATATCCACTATGAAGCACAGGTTTTACCCACCGGTGCTGAACTCGAGACGTTCTACCAAGAAATTTATCAGCTACAACAAGATGTCGATCGAATCGAAGCGACACTCGCATGCTCAGCAGGAGAAAACCGTGAAAACCCCTAAACAACTGCTACGGTTATTCTACATCAATTACGTGATTTATCGACGCGGCCTCGATCAACTGGTCTGGACTTCGCCGCGCTGGCAAATGTTACGGCTGTTCAGTTATCTCAACCCATGGAATTGGTGGCGCCGTGAAGTGGCGCGGGGCTTAAGCATTCGATTAGCCCTCGAAGATTTAGGCCCAATTTTTATCAAGTTCGGACAAATTTTATCCACCCGTCCTGATCTCATCCCCGAAGATATTTTAGTCGAACTCCAAAAATTGCAAGATCAAGTCCCACCGTTCCCTTCGAGTGAAGCGGTACAGATGTTAGAAAAAAATTATGGGCGTCCCTTATCACAAGTCTTTGCAGAATTCGATCAACAGCCGCTCGCTTCAGCCTCCATTGCACAAGTCCATGCAGCCACATTGGTCAATGGGAAAAAAGTTGTTGTTAAAATTCAGCGCCCCCATATCGCCAAAATCATTCAACGCGATGTCGGTTTGTTATACACCATTGCCCACTTAGCCGAAAAATTCTGGTCACGCGGCAAACATTTACGCGCTGTAGAATTGGTCAAAGAATTAGACCTCACCTTGCGCGATGAATTAGACTTCATGTTCGAAGCCGCCAACGCTTCACAACTGCGTCGCAACTTTTCGCACTCCCCCATTTTATATATTCCTGAAATACAGTGGGATTATTGCTCCTCCACCGTATTAGTGATGGAGCGAATCAAGGGTATTCCTGTTTCAGATAAAATAGCATTACAAGCCGCTCACGTTGACTTAAAACGTTTAGCTGAGCGCGGTGTCGAAATTTTTTTCACCCAAGTCTTTCGCGATGGATTTTTTCATGCCGACATGCACCCCGGCAATATTTTTGTGTCGCCAGATGAGCCGCAAAATCCCCATTATATCGCCGTCGATTTTGGCATTGTCGGCACCCTCAGTCCCAAAGATCGTCATTACCTAGAAGAAAATATTTTAGCGTTCTTTCGACGCAATTATCGACGGGTCGCACTGTTGCATATTGAATCCGGTTGGGTGCCCCCCGACACCCGTGTCGAATTATTTGAATCCGCTATTCGCACCGTCTGCGAACCTGTTTTCGAAAGGCCGTTACAAGATATTTCGTTTGCGCAATTACTGTCACGATTGTTTCAAGTGGCCAGCCGCTTTAAAATGGAAGTGCAACCCCAACTGTTTTTATTGCAAAAAACCTTATTCAATATAGAAGGCTTAGGGCGAAAGTTGTATCCACAACTCGATTTATGGGCCACCGCTAAACCTTTGTTAGAGCGGAATATTCGACAACGCTATAAACTCAAAGCCACTCTAAAACAAGCGCATGAAAAAGCGCCTTATGTGCTGAAGGATTTAGCGATGCTGCCGGGATTATGGGCGGATTCATTGCAACAACAAAAACAGCAAAACTTGCAAGCAGTGTGGCAGCAAAAAAATCTGCCGAATAGAAAAATGCATTCTACAGGATTTTTAAGGGGATTGGGGTTGGGGTGTTTGGTGCTCGCTGCGGTAAGTTATTTTATTTTACCCAGCGTAACGCCTTTATGGTATGGTATTACCGTAGGGGTAGGGGCTCTAAGTATGCTATTGGCAACCCGAGGTTATTCGGACACTTAAGTATTGAGTGGCATCAGCAGAGGCTCCCAAGTATCCATAGTACTTAAGTATAAAGAAGCACCCAAGTAAGGCTGCAGGTGTCGGGGAGAAGTATTTAAGACTCTCTTTTTCATGGACGAAAAAGAGAAGCCTACAGGGACGTATTCACGGCGTGTCTTAAATACTTCTCCCCGACACCTGCAGCCGGATGTGTGGCACCGACCAATGCTTATGAGTGGCAATAAGTAAAAGACTTATTCCCCCCTCATCCGCCTATCGGCACCTTCTCCCACAAAAAAGGGGAGAAGGGAACCACCTCAAAGTTTTGCGGGGTTTCGGTCTCGGTGCTTGAATAAAAAAAGAGGAGTGTTATGACAAATACGCTAAAAAAAATGTTAATCCTAACCTCAGGTGGAGACGCGCCGGGGATGAATGCCGCCATTCGCGCCGCGCTGCGCACCGCATTATCGCACGGGATTGAAGTGTATGGCTGTGAAGGCGGCTATCGCGGCTTAATCGAAAAAAATGCCTTTCCTTTCGCCTCGCGTGATGTCGCAAATTCCATTCAACGCGGCGGCACCATTTTAAAAACCGATCGCTGCGAAGAATTTCTCAAAAAAGAAGTCCGCGATGAATGCCGAGCCTATTTAAAATCATTAGGGATTGACGCACTCGCCGTATTAGGCGGCGACGGCAGCTTTCGAGGCGCCTATACCCTAGAAAAAGAAGGTGGTCCTCGAACTGTCGGTATTCCTTGCACCATCGACAATGATATTGTCGGCACCGATTATACTTTAGGATTCGACACCGCCTGCAACACCGCCCTCCAAGCCATCGATAAAATTCGCGACACCGCCTTCAGCCTCAACCGCCATTTTTTAGTCGAAGTGATGGGAAGAGCCGCCGGTTTTCTCGCCGTCGATGTCGGCATTGCCGGTGGCGCTGAATTCATTTTGATTCCCGAAGTCCCCATCACCGAAGCAGAATTGGTGCGATACATCCAAAATCGCCGTCGCAAAAAACTCGCCTCGATTATCGTTGTGGCAGAAGCCGGCTATCCCGGTCGTAGCATGCGCATGGCAGAAAACATCAAAGCCATCAGTGGCCTCTCCTACAAAGTGTGTATTTTAGGCCATATTCAACGCGGCGGCGCCCCCACCGTCAAAGATCGCAAAATCGCCTCCCTCATGGGCTATTTAGCGGTTGAATCCTTACTCAAAGGCGAAACCCAACAAATGATCGCCTGCCATGAAGATCGCTTAATTGCCGCACCCTTTCCAGATCCCTCACAAGGCGCACGGCATTTTACCCATGAAGAATTATTAAAGATTAATCAGATTATTTGCGGAATATAAAGTCATGCAGCCTGCGTCTCGTCGAACCTTCGCCATTATTTCACACCCCGATGCCGGTAAAACCACCCTCACCGAAAAATTATTATTATTTGGGGGTGCGATTCAATTGGCAGGCACCGTCAAAGGCCGCAAAGCCAGCCGTCATGCCACTTCCGATTGGATGGAGCTCGAAAAGCAACGCGGCATTTCCGTCACCACCTCCGTGATGCAATTTCCGTATCGCGATCTAATCATGAACCTGCTGGATACCCCCGGTCACGAAGATTTTTCGGAAGACACCTACCGTACCTTAACTGCCGTAGATTCCGCCTTAATGGTGATCGACGCTGCCAAAGGGGTAGAGCCACGCACCATCAAACTGCTCGAAGTGTGCCGACTCCGCAATATCCCCATTTTAACTTTCATCAATAAAATGGATAGAGACACCCGCGAGCCGATTGAATTGCTCGATGAAATTGAATCGATTTTAAAAATCCGTTGCGCACCGATGACCTGGCCGATTGGCATGGGCAAAGCGTTTAAAGGCGTCTACCATCTCAAACAACAAGCTATTTATCACTACAGCAGCGGCAAAGGCGAACGCATTCAACCTATCGAAAAACTGGCGGGTTTAGACGATCCTAAACTAGAAACATTACTGGCCGAATACACCGCAGCATTCAGAGAAGAAATGCAGTTAGTATTAGGCGCAACCCATGATTTCGATCTGCAAGCTTATTTAGCTGGGCAATTAACCCCGGTATTTTTTGGATCAGCGCTCAATAATTTTGGTGTGAGAGAATTGTTAGACGCATTAGTGGAATATGCTCCAGCCACTCAGCCCCGTAGCACTTTAACGCGTGAAGTTGCTCCAACTGAAGACAAATTCACCGGTTTTGTCTTTAAAATCCAAGCCAATATGGATCCCGCCCATCGCGACCGCATTGCTTTTTTACGCGTGTGTTCAGGCCGTTACACCAGCGGCATGAAAATGCATCATGTACGCATCGGTCGCGATATTCAGGTGCATCAAGCCTTAACTTTTATGGCAGGCGAACGTGATCACGTGCAAGAGGCGTATCCCGGCGATATTATTGGATTGCATAATCACGGCACCATTCAGATTGGCGACACCTTCACCCAAGGTGAGAATTTAACCTTCACCGGCATTCCGTATTTTGCTCCGGAAATCTTCCGAATTGTCAGACTGAAAGATCCGCTTAAAATGAAAGCCTTACAAAAAGGATTAGCGCAGTTGTCTGAAGAGGGCGCTACCCAAATTTTCAAACCGCTCACCAGCAATGATTGGATTTTAGGGGCAGTAGGCGTGCTACAATTTGACGTGGTCGCTTATCGATTGAAACACGAATATCATGTCGAATGTGCGTATGAATCTGCGACGGTCTCGACAGTACGCTGGGTGAAATGTGAAGATAAAAAGAAGCTCGAAGAATTTAAACAAGCCGCGATGGGCCATTTAGCGTTAGATTCGGGCGATAACTTGGCTTATTTGGCGCCCAACCGCGTCAATTTAAATCTGACCCAAGAACGTTGGCCTACCATTCAGTTTTTAGCCACGCGCGAGCATCAAAGTGCCTAGTGCAATACAACAACAATTAGACTATAAAAATAGCTATACTCTCTAAAGGGGAAAATATGACATACGATATCGCAATTTTAGGTGCAACAGGGGTAGTGGGCAGTGCTTTTATCAGCATTTTAGAGCAGCGGGAATTTCCGGTAGGCAAATTATATCCCCTCGCCAGCGAACGCTCCGTCGGCGAAACCATCCAATTTCGTGATCAAACCATTCCTGTGTTAAACGCCGCCGATTTTGACTTTTCCCAGGCGCAAATTGGGTTATTTTCCCCCGGCGCTGCTGTCTCCGCCATTTACGCCCCTTTAGCAGCAGATGCCGGTTGCGTGGTCATCGATAATACTTCACAGTTCCGTTATGATCCCGATATCCCTCTTGTCGTCCCCGAAGTCAATCCTGAAGCGATCGCCGATTATCGTAACCGCTCGATCATAGCCAATCCCAACTGTTCCACCATCCAGCTCGTTGTAGCTCTAAAGCCCATTTATGATGCAGTAGGAATTAAACGGGTAAATGTCGCGACCTACCAATCAGTATCAGGCAAGGGCAAAGCGGGTATTGATGCGTTAATCCACGAAACAGCGCATTTGTTAAACGGCCAGCCGGTACGACCTGATGCTTTTACCGCCCAAATCGCCTTTAACGTGATTCCACAAATTGATGAGTTCCAAGATAATGGCTATACCCGCGAAGAGATGAAAATCCTTTGGGAAACACAGAAAATTTTGGGGGACTCCAATATTCAAGTCAATGCCACCGCAGTAAGGGTCCCTGTGTTTTATGGGCATTCCGAAGCGGTCCACATTGAAACCGAGCATAAAATCACAGCAGACCAAGCACGGGAATTACTTCGCGCTGCCCCGGGGATTTTATTACTGGATGAAGGGCAATATCCTACCCCTGCTCAAGAAACAGAAATGGACGCGGTGTATGTGGGGCGGGTTAGAGAAGATATCAGCCATCCACAGGGGTTGAATTTGTGGGTAGTGGCGGATAATGTGCGCAAAGGCGCAGCGTTGAATGCAGTGCAGATTGCGGAGATTTTGGTGAGGGAGTATTGGTAGTAATAAGACTTTAACGAGTGGAAGAAATAGATATACAGTTTTCTAAATCGTCGTCGCTCAGAGGACTTTCACTCTCAGACATACAGTGCATCATATCTGTCGTATTCATAGAACCTTCAAAATTAGAAGGTAAAGCTTGGCGAGGCTTGCGATCACTCGGCGCCAAAGCGGTTTTAGCCGCATGTCCTTGACCACCGTTATGATATTTGACTAATGCCTCAAAATCTCTGATAAATGGATCTGTTTGAGTGGATTTTTTGAATAGTAAGTTAGTGCTTTCCCGGGTGTCAGTTTTCTTAATTTCATCAGGTTTAGGTGGACGAACCCATGAAGCCCAAGAGTTGCCGTAACTACCTCCTATGAGGGTTGCTGTAACAGGAAATGACCATGCGTTTGTGTGAAATTGATCAAAAAATCGTTCAATGAGCTCAGCTGATTTGCCAGTAGCTAAACCCCAGGCCATACCGAGCAACGTTAGCATCACACCACAAACAATCGCACTTTCTGGGTAACCAAACCCTCCAAACTGATTGACAACGGTGGAGATACCCAATTTATCAGCAGCATCAAGCAAATGGGGTTGTTGCCAACCTAAAGCTAAAAACGTGCAGGTGGCGCCAAATCCCATTAACCCAATAGCCTCCCCCCAGGCACGTGCACTTGCTGCCCGCTCGTTTCGAGTACTGGAGCGTTTAGTTTGAGCACTTTCGCTTTTCAAGTTTTGGGAAATATCTTGTAAGTCTTTCAATCCCTCCCAATAATAAAACGAATACAAAGGCAGGTAGCTCAATGCAGCAGTGAGGAAGCGTGAAGACAGTTTGTCAGTTTTGGGAGAATAGAGCTGATAAAACCAATGGTTGTTGACTTGACTTGTATCAGTTTTTTTTGGCTCGGTGTGAGTTGTGGTCTTGGCGGACTGTTCTATAGGCGTTTTGGACATGATTTTAGCTTATGTAAGGACATTAAGCGTATTATACGGGGGTAAGCTTAAATTTATATTAAGCGGGCAAGCTGCCCGCGCTCCCAAGTTTTGCGCCCCTCCATCGCAAAGCGCCAATGGGAGTTTCCTGCCTTCTTAAGCCTTAAGATAACTACTAAAACTTGAAGTGGTGAGCTGTTGCCTTCTCCCCTCCGTGGGAGAAGGTGCCCGATAGGGCGGATGAGGGGGAGGGGGATTTAAAAAAAAGAATTTTAACGGTAAGTCAAATTTACCCCACCGGCATCTCGACGACTTCTGTCACTGATCTCCGCCTCTTACTCAGGAGGATTAGACAGCATCGTTTTGCTCTCACTCTGTGAATTTCTACGCTCAACGATTGGCACTGGCGCTATCATCGCTTGATCCAACAAAACCTGCCCCCCTTTCCCGCCAATCAACGTTGCCAAAACCCCTTTACCCTTCAATAGCGGCTCCCAGGTAGATAACTGAACACCGAGGTGCTGGCGCATTGAGCAGCGGTTCGGTAAATAGTTTGTGCATTTTCCTCGTCATTTCCGTATAATTGGTAGATCCAAGCGTTTTTAAGGGTGTTTATATTAGCTTCAGTCGGTGTTGTGCGAGGATCTGTCATAATAATTTCCACTATATAATGGTGTAAATTGTGATTCATTATAATAAAAATAATAGGCTTCGCAAGATCAACAGGGTTATCTCAAATTTATTGAGTTTCTAACGATGCAGAAAGACCAGTGGTACATAAGGTTTGGTAGATTAATGCTGAATGTTTTTTTTCCTTGGGCAATTACACCAGTGGAGGCTTTCCGAGAAAAACGCCCCCTTTCCAGGACCATGAAAGGCTGGACGGCTTTTTCCACTGAACTTGGTGCGCTAGGGGGGCTATTGACAGCCTTTATCATGATTTCTCCGCATTGGTTACCCATCTCTCATAGTTTTTTACCTTTGATTTCAGATACGCGTGCGATAAATTTTTTAAACACGGCCGTTAAAGCGCATTGGGAATGGTGGTTACTCTGGGGCGGCGTTGAAATAGCCATTGGCTTATGCATAGTGGCTTTAGGTGCTATAGTAGGACGTTGTTTAGGTTCGGCAATAACGTATTGTGCGGCGCAATACACGACTAATACAAACTTAATTGCAGCAAATCAAACACCAAGCAGATCGCCTGTTAAAGCTTTCTTATTAGGACTTTGGCAGGGGGCTTTAGGCAGTTCTTCTTGGCCAAATCATCATAAGACGAATTCCAAAATTAAAAATACATCCAAGAATAAAAGTGCTCAAAAGGATTCTCTTGAAGCGCCTAAGTTACCGTATAAATTATGTGTCGTTGGCGAGGAAGAACTTCCGCCTGAAGACCATGAATTAATCCAGGGTTATTTATACCTATTGGCCGAAGATTTACATGCAAATCGCTTAAAAGTGCTTGCAAAACCACTCGCGGAAGAAAATGAAGCTGCAGTGGTTATTTCAAAAGAGGTTAGAGTTTCAGCAAACCAACGGTTTCTTATTGTTGCGGGAATCAATGCTCATAATAATCTACAGCATAATGAAGGAGATATCGAAGACAATCAATTTCTGGTTGAGAAAATGTCAGCGTTATTCCACGAGCTTATTGGTCTTACCATTTGGGTTCCTAGCCCCCCCGCTGCCATAGAGAATCCTAAAAGATTCCAGGAACAGATGATGAATGGTACTCAATCATCTGAACAAGATGATAAAAAAATCATAAGTCGATCATCTCATTCGAAACCTCAGGGTTCTGCATTAAACAGTTCTAGTAGTTATTTTCAGTATGGAACTAGAGCGGATCCTCCTCGTAGGAGAAAAGGAGACTACCAAGCTTTGGATTCCCAATCAGAAAAAAGAAGTCATGCCAGACGACCCACTCCTTCACCATCTATGAAAGCAGAATCTAAAAAACGGGGGCCGGTACTTAAAGACAATGTGGTATTACCGTCGTCTCAGGTTGAAGATCCCGAGGTCGAATCAGATGCGAATAGCTTTCATTCGCAGAGAAGCTCTCGTTAGTGATAAGTTAGCGGGCAAGCTGCCCGCGCTCCCACCAAGTCTTGCGCCGTTCATTGTGAGGCGCCAGGGGAGGGTTTTCTGCTTGCTTAAGCTTTTCGTTGCAGGAAAGAACTTCAATGCGTGACGATAGCACTAGCTTGAATGAGGCTCGAGCCTGGGAGCGCGGGCTGCTAGCCCGCTTGTTAACAATGTCTCCACCAGCACGGAATTCGTATAATCTACTTATTTAATCTTATTTTAATCTCTATATTATATAATTTAAGTTCCAAAAGAAATTAATTAGGTGAGAGTAGATATGTCTGACTATGGTGATTGGCGTGAGATTCAGGATAATTCTGCAGGGAGTCGATCTTCGTCTGGTCGTAGTGTTGATGATTTAACGGCAGAGCCGAAATCGAAACGAACCACGTGGCTTTTATATTTTGTCCCCTTCTATTCAGTGTATTGTTTTTACCGATTGGCTAAAGCAGATATGACTTTTGTGAAAGAAGATCTTAAAAAGGAAACTGCTGAAGATGCTAAGAACGAGAGATATCAAGCTTTTAAGGAAAGACAACAACAAATTATCAGTGAGTATAATCAAGCTAAAGATATGGCTGCTTTCATTTCTTTAGGCCAGATTGCGGGAATAGCAGGTGTTTTGACGCTGTCTACTTTATACTATGCAGACATCTCTTCTACTTTAACCAATGGACTTAATGCGCATCATACGGGTTTTTCAAGTGCTTCTCAGTTAGGAGTGGGTTATTCGGAAGTGGCTTCAGTCGGGTTGGGTCTTGCTTATATGATCACTGCTGCCATAGCGGTAGGCATGGTAGGTGCTATAATACTCAAGGCTGCCTCATGTGCTAAGAGCGCGCTTTCATGTGTTAAAGATGCGTTGTGGAGCAGTCATACTAGTGTCGTGGAGCCTACAAACAATGAAGACAGAGAAAAATTATTGCAACAAGCTATGGGTTTACCTCAAAGCTCAAGCTCCATCTCTAGAAAAACGTAGAGAGTTAGAGTTTTCTAGCGTAGAAAATCTGAGTATTGCCATATAAGTCATCATAATATATTTATGCCAAACTCCACCCTCAACCAACATTTAGCTCGCCTCGAGCCCAAAGTTCAGGCTGATTCAGCCCAGGATGCCATCGGCCCTTCTTTGCACAATCTCATCGCCGAAAAAGACGAGCAATTCACTCAATTGATGATGCGCGGTCAGTCTAAATTTGGGCAAAATTCCAAACAGCGCCGCAAAAAACAACGCCATCCTGACCAGCAGCCTGAGAATACCGCTCAACTCAATCAGGGGATGGGACGAGGTCGAGGTCATGGCGGTGGCGACATGCCGAAACATCCTTTATTGGATGGTCAGCGCTATGATGGCGTGGCGAATAATGAATCTCCCTTAGCCGCCACCAGCCAAGCCGATAAATTATTTGAGGAAATTGCCAACGCCATTGAAAATAACCCTGAATTGGCCAACGAACTCACGCCCAGCCTACAACACCGCATCGAGTTATACAATCGCCAGAAACTCGCAAAGGCCATGGAGAGCCGTCCTACCTTAAACATAGATCGTAGACCATGAGCCAATTGTCGGACGAAATCTTACACAACCGACCCGACCGTGTTTTATTTTTATTACAATCTGGGGTTGACCCCAATGCGCTAGATATTTACGGTTTCACCCCATTGATTGAAGCGGCGATTGCCAATCACCTCGATTTAGGGAAATTATTGGTGGAATACGGCGCCAATTGTAAGGCCCGAGATCTCACCCAAGGCACGGCGTTACATTGGGCTGTTGAAAATAATAATGTGGCGTTTAGCCGGTTTTTACTGGAACAGGGGGCTGATCCGAATGTCTATAATCAGTCGCAGCAAGCGCCTTTGGTGTTACCCCTATTAAGGCGTCAGCAAGCTCTTAAAGAGGCGTTGTATCAATATGGCGCTGACTTAAAATTTGCCCAAGATTATATCAACACTAAACTGATCGGCCATCGTTTTGAGCTTACTGGCACGGTGGATATTGTCGATCCAAATCAAGTGTTTATCCCTGTGGATTTAGAGGGATTTATTTTAGAATTTACCTTAAGCGTGATGCAAGATTCATTATTGCAATTTAAAAACAATTTCGGTGCACGCAATGTGCGGACGCATTTTCCTGAATTGCAAGAAGTGATCATGGCCTTTGTCGGCGCTAATAATTTGATTCAATACCAACACCATTTGGTCGATATAGAACGGCATACTCAGCGTCTCTCCCGCATTGCCCAACAAAAAGTCTTATTACTGCCGGTTGGTTACGAAGGGCACGCCATTACGTTTGCGAGATGTGGCCAATGGTTTGCGAAATGTGATCGTGGTGCCAATAGTCAACATAATCCCAGCGTGGGAATTTATCGCATGACGCGGCCTCAAGCATTTAATACCGAATTTTTAAAACACTTGGTGTATCAAAAACAAAGCAAGCGGTTTGTCACCGAGACGATTTTTCAGATGTTGGAATTGGAGGAAATCGCGACCTTGCCGCTGCCTTCGCAATTAACCGGCAATTGTTCTTGGGCCAATGTTGAGGCGGCGATTGCGGCGTTGTTATTCATGTTGCGGTATTCGGTGAATGCGTCGATGGAAGAGGCGCAGTCTACTGCGATGGAGATTTATCAACAGTGGCAAAGATGGGACCAAGATTGGGCGTTGCATCAGTGTGTTGAAAGTTTTTATGAGGCGAATCCGGCGCGTAAGGCTTCTAAAGCGGCGTTGTTAGGGGCAGTGTTGTTTCAAACGTGTCGCTATACCCAGCCTGCGGATTTAGAGCGGGCCAATAAAATTTTGGCGGTGTTGGCGACGCCGGAATATCGTTATGTGTTGGATGCGTATTTAAAAACATATCGGGGGACACCAGCCGGACATAATTTAATGGAATTGGTCGATCTTTATAGCCGGTGAGAGTGTTTAAGCGGGCAAGCTGCCCGCGCTCCCAGGCTCGAGCTTCATATGAGTTAATGCTATCATCAAACATTGCAATTCTTTCGATCAAACTAAAACTTAAGAAGGCAAGAACTATCCTTTGGCGCTTTACAATGAAAGGCGCAAAACTTGGGAGCGCGGGCTGCTAGCCCGCTTAACCAGCATCATAAAAGCTGCCAACTGATCAACTCACCCGCACACAATGGCACTAACGACGCTTTTCCAAACGGCAATTCCGCCGGCACTTGCCAGGGTTTTTTCACCAATGTAATCGTCTCCGAATTCCTCGGCAGCTGATAAAAATCCGCCGCAAACCCACTGGCAAAATTTTCCAACTTATCCAAAGCCCCCGCCGCTTCAAAAATCTGCGCATACAATTCAATCGCCGCATGTGCTGAATAAATTCCCGCACATCCGCATGCAGTTTCTTTCGTCCCAATTGAATGGGGTGCACTATCCGTCCCCAGAAAAAATTTAGGATGACCACTAGTCGCTGCTTCGAGTAAAGCCGCCTGATGTTTGGCGCGCTTCAAAATCGGCAGACAAAAATAATGTGGACGGATGCCATTGCCCAATAAATCATTGCGGTTTAACAGCAAGTGATGCGCAGTTATTGTAGCCGCAACGCGAGGAGATAATCCCTTAACACAATCGACGGCTTCAGCGGTGGTGATATGTTCTAACACAATCCGTAATTTCGGAAAATGTTCATGAATGGCAATCAGTTCAGACAAAAAAACGTGTTCTCGATCAAAGACATCGACTGTGGGATCAATAGATTCGCCATGAATTAATAAGGGCAGGTCGACAGCTTGTAATACTTCTAATAGGGGGTAAATGCGCTTTAAATCTGAAATGCCTGCCTCAGAATGGGTAGTGGCGCCCGCGGGGTATAATTTAACGCCATGAACGATGCCTGAAGCTTTGGCTTCCTCAATCTCCTTAGGTGTGAGCGTTTCAGTTAAATACAGGGTCATTAACGGCTGAAAAGATAGGCCTTGAGGAATGCATTGTATAATGCGATCTCGATAGGCGAGGGCATGTTCTACGCTGGTGATGGGTGGTTTCAAATTCGGCATCACGATCGCGCGCCCAAACCGTTTCGCTGTATCAGGCACTGTCGTCTGTAAAAAATCCCCGTCCCTTAAGTGTAAATGGGCATCGTCGGGTTTGATGAGCGTCAGCTTTTGCATAATCTAACCTTAATCTAAAAAATTCGTTATTGCTACTGAAAAATAAAAACGTTAGAATCGAGCGTTTTCAATGGAACTGATTTTACAAAAAATAACAAACGGAAGACATACCAACAATAAACCCCCTTGAGAGGGTCTATAATGTCGCATAACAAGATCTTAACACTTGCTGTGGCGTTCTGCTTATTAGAATCTGGAAATGCTTTGGGTGCTTACCAAGCTTCTAATTCTAATTTGGAGGATGCAGTCAAAAGCTTAGCAGCACAAACCCAGAGTTTAGAAAAAGAAGTTTCCACGCTAAAATCTGAACTCAGGCATGCTCAAGCTAATCCTTCTAAAACCGTGATAGTCAAACAGCAGCAACCTGTTGCAACGACTTCCACAACTTCCACACCCGGCACCGTCAACACTAGCACTTTAGTGCCCTATGTGAAAGGCTCCATTTTAACTCCGGAACAAGAGTCCATCCAAGAACAGGAAGAAGACATCAATTATTTGATTGGTTCTACAGTTCTGAGCTCGCCCATTCTCAATATCCACTCGGCGTATGACGCGTCTGACTTAATTGTCAACCAGTCGAGCATGAATGAAGACTTGCGTTTCTTAATGCAGCGAGAAACATTAAGAAAGGTTATCGGAGACAGAGCTTTGATTCCTTCTTCTTACCGACCACGCGTATTTCTCAGCGGTAAAGTCGAAGGCCAGTTCAACTATATGGATTTGTTTGGTGGGCCTTACCAAAACTCCATTGACTTATCCTCAGTTGAATTAGACGTTTTAGCCGAAGCAGGGCCGTGGGCTTATGGGTTTATGTCCATCAATTTCGATGGTAGCTCTTTAAGTAACCCCGCCACTGTCGGTTCAGGTAATCCCATTAACAATTCCCGATTATTCTTAAAACGGGGTTTTGTTACTATCGGTAACCTACAACATTCGCCGGTTTATTTCAGTATCGGGCAAATGTATGTACCGTTCGGAACCTATTCTTCCTACATGTTAGACAATCCTGTGACATTGTCTGCGGGTCGAATTGATGCACGGGCTGCGTTATTGGGCTTCTATCACGACGGGTTATATTTATCAACCTATGCGCTAAATGGCGCGGTTAATACCGAAGAAGGTTTTTCCGCCAATCACGTGTATGAGTGGGGGTATAACGCCGGTTATAAATGGGCCAGTCAAACCGGTCGGGTTAAAACCGACATTGGTTTTGGCGGGATTAATAACATTGCTGAAGCACAAGGGTATCAGCTCAACGGTTTAGGAAATCCCTACTTCCGAGGCTTCGCACAGTCGACCATTACGGAAAATTTAGAACATCCGGTGGGTGGTTTTGATACGCATGCTTCTGCTACGTTAGGACCTTGGACGTTAATTGGAGAATATCTCCAAGCGACACGCTCTTTCGCGGAAGGCGATTTAGCCTTTAACGACCATGGTGCGAAACCCCAAGCGTTACACTTGGAAGTCGATTATACCTTCAACACCTTCTTTGATAAGCAAATGGCCTTATTCATGGCAGGGGATCATACTTGGCAAGCATTGGCGTTAAATTTACCTGAAACCAGTGCGATTGCAGGTTTGAGTACTTCGCTGTGGAAGAATACCATTGAGACCATTGAGTATCGTCGCGATTGGAATTATAGCGACAGTGATAGCGCAGGCGGTATTTGTGTGGATCCTAATGACTCTAGTCAAACCACTTTCTGTCCGGTGCCGGTGTTTGGTGCTGTGCAAAATAGCGTTATTGCGCAGATTGGGGTGTATTTCTAGTTTTGTAGGTTTGTAAAAAGCAGCGGGCTAGCAGCCCGCGCTCCCAGACTCGAGCCTCATTCAAGTTAAAGCTATCGTCAAGGTTTGAAGTTTTTTCACAACCTATAAAGCTTAAGAGGCAGAAAACTATCCTTTGGCGCTTTACAACGAATGGCGCAAGATTTGGGAGCGCGGGCTGCTAGCCCGCTGCTTTTCCCTCAACAACCTTGACTTCACCCCCCAATCTGATTAGCCTATTCTTTCCCATCCACCATGAAGGATTATTCCGTGAAAATATTTCCAAAATTAACAACATTCGGGCTAACGAGTTTATTGGCGATGAACTTATCTGCCTATGCTGCAGATGATACCGCTAAGCTCAGCGCCGCCCAGGTCGAACAAGTCAAACAAGTCATTCATGATTATCTAGTGGCCAATCCTCAGGTTTTAGTGGAAGCCTCTGAAGCCTTACAACAACAACGTGAAAATACCGCGCTGCAAAATGCGCCGGCAGCGATTAGCGCCAAAGCTACGCAAATTTTTGCGGATCCCAATAGTCCTGTTGCGGGTAATCCCAAAGGTGATGTCACTTTAGTGGAGTTTTTTGATTACCAATGCCCACACTGCAAAGATATGGAAACCATTGTTGAACAGCTACAAAAAGCCGACCCCAAGTTGCGGATTGTGTATAAAGAATTACCGATTTTTGGAGGTGCTTCCAAAGATGCCTCTATTGCTGCTTTAGCGGCAAAACAACAAGGTGATGCAGTGTATTTAAAATTTCACAATGCCTTGTTAGCGAATGCAGGCGCTTTGGATAAAGATAAAATTCTGCAAATTGCCCAAGCCGCTGGCGTGAATATGCAACAGCTCAATCAAGCCATGAATAACGAAGCCTTAAAACAACAAATTGATGCTAATTTTGCATTAGCGCAATCGTTACAGTTGATGGGCACTCCGACATTCATCATTGCAAAATGGAATGTGGATGGGAAAGATAATGTTGTAAAAAATCCGGTGTTTTTACCAGGCGTTGTGACTTTAGATAATTTGAAAGCAGCGGTGGATAAAGCGCGGAGTAGTTAGTTGTTAATGATTCATTGGAAAAGCAGCGGGCTAGCAGCCCGCGCTCCCAAGTTTTGCGCCATTCGTTGTAAAGCGCCAAAGGGTGATTTTCTGCCTTCTATGGTTTGCATAAAAACACTTCAAGGTTTGACGGCAGTTTTAACATGAATGAAGCTCAAGCCTGCGTCCGCTAATTTCTCAAGCTTTATGGTTTGAACAAAAGAACTTCGAGGGTTTGAAGATAGCTTTAACTTAAATGAGGCTCGAGCCTAGGAACGTACGAAAGAATTCCCACGCTTGACAATAGCTTTAACTTGAATGAGGCTCGAGCCTGGGAGCGCGGGCTGCTAGCCCGCTGCTTTTGCTTTTACTATCCTTTACCACCCCATCACTTTCCCCACTTCACTCCCCATCTCTGTCGGTGATTTGACGGTATGCACGCCTGCATCAGATAAAGCTTTAAACTTCTCAGCCGCTGTGCCTTTACCGCCCGCAATAATCGCCCCCGCATGACCCATCCGTTTTCCCGGAGGGGCGGTTACGCCTGCAATATACGCAATCACCGGCTTGGTGACATGCTGTTTAATAAACGCCGCTGCTTCTTCTTCTGCAGTTCCGCCAATTTCACCGACCATAATAATCGCTTCGGTTTGAGGATCTTGCTGAAATAGGCTTAAGACATCAATAAAACTCATGCCGGGAATGGGATCACCACCAATACCGACGCAAGTGCTTTGTCCATATCCTAAATCAGTGGTTTGTTTAACCGCTTCGTAGGTTAACGTGCCGGATCGCGACACAATCCCCACTTTACCGGGTTTGTGAATATTGCCTGGCATAATACCGATTTTGGCTTGACCTGGCGTAATAATCCCCGGGCAATTGGGGCCAATCAGCCGCACTGGTTTATCTTTTAAATACGCTTTGACGACCAGCATATCTAACACCGGAATACCTTCGGTAATGCAAACAATCAGTGAGATATTGGCGTCGATGGCTTCAATAATGGAGTCTTTACAAAACGGTGCGGGGACATAGATCACACTAGCCGTTGCACCGGTGGTTTTCACGGCTTCAGCGACGGTATTAAAGACCGGTAAGCCTAAATGGGTTTCGCCGCCACGACCCGGCGTCACACCGCCGACCATTTTGGTGCCATACGCTAACGCTTGTTCAGAATGAAACGTGCCTTGTTTACCAGTAAATCCTTGACAAATAACGCGGGTATTTTTATCGATTAGAATACTCATAGAGCCTCAAGCAATTAATTAGATTGAATAACACGAACGACCTGGACAGCAGCATCTTGAAAACTCTTGGCTGCAATAATATTAAGACCACTGGAACTGAGTTTGCTGGCACCTAATTCGGCATTATTGCCTTCTAAACGCACCACAACCGGTAACTGCGTTCCCACTTCTGCGACCGCGGCGATAATCCCATCCGCAATTAAATCGCAGCGCACAATGCCGCCAAAGATATTCACCAAAATGGCCTTAACTTTAGGATCAGAAAGAATAATTTTAAAGGCTTCCGTGACGCGTTCTTGGGTAGCACCGCCGCCCACATCTAAGAAGTTGGCAGGATTGCCGCCTTGCAGTTTAATTAAATCCATGGTGGCCATCGCTAAACCAGCACCATTGACCATGCAGCCGATATTGCCATCTAGCGCGATATAATTTAAATCGGCTTGCTGGGCACGGGTTTCGCGTTCTTCTTCTTGGGAGACATCGCGCATAGCCCGAATGTCGGGTTGGCGATAGAGCGCACTGTCATCGACATTGATCTTGCCATCCAGACACAATAAATTGCCGGATTTGGTGACGACCAGCGGATTAATTTCTACCAAACTCAGATCATGGCTGATGAATAAGTCATACAAATTTTCCAATAACGACACGAACTGCTTCATTTGCGTCGCGTTAAGTTTCAGACCAAATGCCAATTCTCGGGCTTGAAAGGGTTGCACGCCGACTAAAGGATCAATCACTAAGCTCAAAATCTTGTCGGGGGTTTCTTCAGCGACTTTTTCAATTTCGACGCCGCCTTCGGTTGAAGCCATCACCACTAAGCGTTGTTGGGCGCGATCAATGACGGCACTTAAATATAATTCGCGGTCGATGTCGCAGGGTTCTTCGATCAGCACTTGGTTGACAGGTTGGCCTTCCGCGGTGGTTTGATAAGTGACTAAACGGGTGCCGAGTAGGGCCACCACCGCGTCTTGAGCTGCTTCTTTACTCGAGACAATCTTCACCCCGCCCGCTTTGCCACGTCCGCCAGCATGGACTTGGGCTTTAACCACCCAGCGATTGCCACCCAGATGTTGAGCGACTTCTAATGCAGTTGCGGCTTGGTCAACGACGCCGCCTTGGGGGACAGGTAAATGGTATTGTTTGAACAGGGCTTTTGCTTGATATTCATGGAGATTCATAGTTTTCCCGATGGTTTGAGATGTTTAACAGGTTTTTAGGTTAATGCATCATATCAAATCATTGGGGCTTGTGACGATCATTTTTTGGTGTAACCCCTCATCCGCCCTATCGGGCACCTTCTCCCACAGGGGGAGAAGGCAACAGCTCGCTACGTAAATCTTCGTAGAATTTAAATGCTAACAGCCCTGAATCTCAACTTAGGGCTTAAAATCGATCTGTTCTATTTTCAGGATGACAGATTTTACAAACGTTGCTGCCATCGGTAGGACACGCATGTCCACAAGGTAATTTACCCTGTTCACATCGCATTTTGTCGCGTTGCATTTCTCGACGCATCACTTTGCACACAAAACAGTTGTAGAGGGCAGCTAATAAGATCCCGAACACGAACATTTCGAGGAAACCCCAAATCGCGCCCAGAATTGCGCCCAATACGGTAGGCCCATAGCCCACATACATGGAAGACGTTAGGTTGACATAATTGGTGCCATGTCCTACCATGGCGAACAAGGCCATAACGACCATCATAATGGCGCCAAGGATCCCAAAGGCAAAGCCCAGGCTTAGCGCATGTAACTTAGTATATTTGCAGCAGTGCATACTCACTTCCTCCTATTTTTTATCGTTCATATCTACAATTATAGTTGAAATTTATGAAATTCCTGCTCCTCCTGATTTGTAGTCTAACCTGCCTTGTGGGATGTCATCCTTCGCCGAGTGTGCAAGATAGCGCCGGCCGTCGGATCGAACTGTCAGATTTGCACGGCAAATGGTTGATTGTGAATTATTGGGCAGATTGGTGCCATCCGTGCCTCACTGAGCTTCCTGAGTTAAACCGGCTACAAAATCACCATAAAGCAGAATTACAGGTGATTGGGGTGAATTTTGATCATTTGCCTGCCGCGGATTTACAAGCTTTCGCGCAAAAATTAGGCGTGCAGTTTTCACTGGTGTCAGAATTTCCCAGCGAAGCCTACCATTTACCGGCGGTTTCTTCTTTACCGGTGACGTTTGTGATTAATCCTCAAGGAAAGTTGGTGGAAACCTTATATGGACCGCAAACGGAGGAGAGCATTAGCGGGCTAGCAGCCCGCGCTCCCAAGTCTTGAGCCTTCATGACAAAGAGCTCAAGGGGTAGTTTCTGCCTTCTAAGTTTTATACAGATTGAATGAAAGAACTTCAATGTATGGCGATAGTGTTAAGTTGAAGAAAGCTTGAGCCTGGGAGCGCGGGCTGCTAGCCCGCTTCACTTAATGAGAAAAAGACACCGATTTCTTTTTCTTTTCTTTGCCTTCTTGTTTCTCTTTTTCATCCACCACACAACTTTTAAGAGAACTTTTGGTGGGTATGGGTGTAGAAGGCTTTCTTTCTTTACCATCGTGGAAATAAGATGAAAGGTTATTGCTCACTTGGTTTGTAAGAGGCGGCTTTTTAAGATGTTGTTCTAATAGATTTCTTATGGGAGGCTCTTTTTCGCAAATGTTCTCAAACAGTGCGATAGCTAAAACAGCGTTTGATTTTAATAAACTCAGCGTATGTTGAAAAACAGATTTTAATGATTCGTTAACCTGAGGGGTATAGTCCCTAGTCTCTTTAGGATTTTGCGATCTGTAAGTGTAAAGCGCAATCATATTGAGGCAAAGCGTTCCCATCGTGTCTAGCTGCGCTTCAGGATTTTTTTGATAAGCAGCATGCTGTGCGTCTAATAAGCTGAGCATTTTGAAGGTAAGTTTCTCTAAATTGTCGGAGCGTATTTTATTGGCACATTGTAGCACTTTTAGGGTTAAAGGCGTTTGTGTGAATAAGTCGGTTAATAAGTGTACATTTTGAGGAGGGTTAATGCTGATATGAGGGCTATTAATTAAAAAGTCAGCCACCAGCCCAGCAGCGCCGGCGTGAATTAACTCAAAGAGGGCCTCACAAGCGCTAGAAGATGAATCTTTCACGCTTAATTGTTGAAGAATCAATTTACGACAGTGTTCAAGCAGAGGTTCCATTTTTGAATCATTCACGCACGATTTCCCACTAGTCAAAACGATAGGACAAAATTGCTTATAATAAGTATGGAGTACTTGTTCTAAATGGGCAGGATCGGCTTGGAAAAGTGTATCGAGAGTCTTTTTATAAAATTTCTCGTCCATAAGATGAGAATCTAGGAGATCACAAATTTCTAGAAGGGAAGGATTCTCTATATCAGCATACTCTAAAATAAGCGTACTCATTTTTTCAGCGTTTTTTGAGTCTGCAGGCAGCAGAGCTTTTAAAGTGTCAGTCACTTGAAAATGGGTTTCTGGCTTGGAGGAGAGGCTTTTCTTGACCTGAGAGAAGCTTCGTGCCATGAATTCATCAGCATCGTCATGATGTTTAAACAGCGCAAAAGTGGTCATGAGCGATTCCAGTTCCGCAGGATATGTCTTTATTAAATGCTCCAAGCATGCTTTCTTTAGAGAGGTTGTGGGTGATGCTAAAAGAAAATCACAAACACTGTGAACATGGCCTTTTGAAATGTAATCTGTCCAAAGCTTGTCTGCGAGATCTATGGCATTAGAATCTCTGGTTTGGTGAGCGAGTTTCAATGTGAGTAAGTCTAACGGCGTAGTCCTTAAGTTTTCTTGTAAAAGAAGATTGGTGTCTGCATCAAAATAATTGCGTAATTTAGCATAATGATTTAAGAGTTGTTGAAAATTTAAAGGAAAATCAAAAAACAGCTTGTGAATCAATAGCTCACTTTCGACATTGCTCTTTTTATGTTTAAGATAGAGTAGCAAGGGAACACTCTCACCTTCCAAATAAAGTGTCATGGATTGTGGGTCTTTGAGAGGCTTAAAAATTTTTTTATAATGCTGCTCAAAAGCCTCTAATAAACGCCAATACCTGGGGTAAATATTTTTGACAGGATCTGCTAACTCCTGTATCTGATGGGCTAATTCAAAGATGCGATTTGGGTACTGTTCAAATAGAATAGAGATTACTTGATCTCTCAGTGCTTTTTGCGTTTTGTTGCGATTAAAATAATCACTTTCCCACAATAGCGCAGGTAATAAAATATAATATTGAGTGAAATTCTCGAACTGCAATATGACAGCGTTTGCAATATTTTTCGCTAGCGCGCGCGAAGTTTCTTTTGATTCAGACGTTAATAATTCAAATTGTGTGTGAGAATTCTCCTTTAGTGTATGAACATTTTGCTCCATGAATTCAAAAGGTGACCATCGCTTCAGCCAAAGCTGATAAAAAAATTGGCAGTTGGCTCTATTTTTTAGGCTTTCTGCATACAATGCAATCAGTTTTTCTAAAGCATCACATCGCATTGCGCTGAAGACGCGGGTTGGTTCAGTGGCAGATTCCATGATGCTTGTCACCATAACATCAATCTGTTTGGCCAATGCTAGGTTTTGATTAGGGTTTTTGTTGGGGCGGGTGCTGAAGTCTAATTTAGCGCTGAGTAGGTGGCCAAAAGCTTCTGGCTGTTGGGCATATAATTTTTCTAAAAGTGCAGGGTGATAATGGTAAGTAACTAGTACATTTTGCCACTGTGGAAATTTTAACTGAGTTGTCAAAAAATCAATCAATTGTGCATCATCTTTAGCGGTCAGTGTTTTGGCCGCGTGGGGATTCTTGATTTGATACAGATTAATGTGGGTCCAGAACGAAGGGTCGGCAGCGATTTCATCGATTAATTCCCGCCATAGGCGGTAGAGCGCTATATTTTCCTTTGTAATGGAATTGACTACCCTGTTCCAGTGGGCGAGATCGCCTTGACATGCTGTGATGATGGCTTGTGTAAAATGATCACGATATGTTTCTGAATCTAAACCCACAATAACTTGATTCCAAGCAGCTTGGTCGCGAGGAAATTCCAAGGCTTGTATCAATTTTGCTGCACTGGGGATATCTGGTTTTTTCAAAGCTGTGATCAGCGGTGAAGCAGTAATGAGCGGAGTTATCGTTTTAGGGGGTTCCGTATCAATTTCCTCTTCGTCATCAGAATCTAAATATTCAGCGCCAATTTCTTTAACTTCGGATAAGCTGTTTGGAGGCTCGGTGGGAGAGGACGTAACTTTAGCCTCACTGACATCAGCTGCGGGTTCTTTCCGCGTGATCTTTAAAAAATTCAAGGTTTTTTGTACGTCAGAAGAGCTGGTGAGAATGGAGGTAACGATCTTTGTTTGAGTCTCTTTTGCTAAAGCTTCCCACCAACACAACAATTCAGCCTGATGTTTCTGACGTGCGCAACATAACAGCGGCAGCATTTGCTCAAAGGGGCCTCTTTTGAGCAAATCTTGATGTAGGTGATTCAAGAGTTCAGGAAAAAGTGTCGCAAGTTTTTCGTGCCTAAAAGGTTTTAGCATTCTCAAATAACTCAAGATTTCAGCATGCGTGGTATTGTTAGGAGTATTGTTAAGAGGGCAAAAGCGATTCATCAATTCGGCAATCAGTTTAAGCGATTCATTCCGCGCTTCACCAGGTTGGTCTCCCACATCGGCTAAAAGTTTTGCACTGAGTTTGCCAATGGCATTTTGGAAAACTTTAGGGGATTGTTTGTCTGAGCTAGAATACAAATTGTGTTGACGCTGAAAAATCAGTTTTTCCGCTAAAATTGTTCTGGCCTCAGAAGGAGAAATGTGATTATTAGAATGTCCAAGATACATTTGCTCCAATCCAGTTAAAGTGAAAGGCTGTGTCAGTTCCATCATTTGGCCAATTTGTTTGAGGGTAATAGGCTTTGCGCAATAACGAGACACCGTTTCTTTGCAGTCTATGAGATCATTTTTATTGGCTCGATATTGTCCTAATCCCCGCGCGAGTAAAGTCCCACCAATTATGGCTATAAGCACTGAGGTTATTAAAACAGTAGAAGATAATGCGGGAACTAAGGGGAGTGTGATTACACCGGAATTGACTAGCGCTAACAGGGGGCCACTGCTGAATAATAATATACCCGGAGCAAGGAGTAACAGAAGGCTAAATTTAGAGCGCCAAAAGCCCCAGGCGGCAGGATAATGATGAGGAGAAGCAGCGCTAGGGGAAAAAGTGTCGTCGTCATCTGTGGGATCGGTGGGAAGAGGTGTGTAGGGATTTTGCTGGGTACTAGATAATTTTTCGTCTGTCATTGGATTCTCCAATTATCTTCTGCCTCTCATGAATCGGCGTGAACAAGGTGTTTAATGCTGAGCGTGAATCAGTTGGAGCAAATCTTGAAAAATGCCGGGGGTGGTGGCAAGGATATCTCCTGTTTTCAGAAAGAGATCTTTTTCTTGCCAATCAGTGACAAATCCACCGGCTTCTTTGACCAATAAAGCGCCAGCGCCTAAATCCCAAGGTTTCAAATCGGTTTCTAAATAACCATCGACGCGGCCGGCAGCGACATAAGCAAGATCCAAAGCGGCTGAGCCTAAACAGCGGCTATCGGTAACGGTGGTCATCAGACGTTGAAATATTGGTAAGTAATCGGTTAATTTTTGTGGCGTGCGGATGGGAAAACCGGTGGCAATTAAGGCATCGGCGAATTTTTTTTGGGCGCTGACCCGAATGCGGCGATTGTTGAGATAAGCCCCTTGCCCACGACTGGCGTTAAAGACTTCGTGTCGAATCGGATCAAAAATTAGCCCGTGCTCTAAAATACCTTTGGATTCAAAGGCAATGGAAACACAAAAATGGGGTAGGCCGTGCAGATAATTGTAAGTGCCATCTAAGGGATCAATATACCAAATGTTGTCGGAGGTTTTGCCTTGTTGCCCCGTTTCTTCCGCAATAATTTGATGATGGGGGTGGGCTTTTTGAATCACCTCGATGATGGCAAGTTCAGCGGCTTTGTCGACGTCAGTGACAAAATCTTTGGCGCCTTTGGCAGTGGGGTGAATGGTATCGAGTCGTTGCCAAGAACGAATCATGATGTTCCCGGCTTTTCGCGCAGCGGTCAGAGCAATATTAATAATAGGATGCACGCTTATGTACTCTTTTAGATTTGAAGGGCTAATACTAATCAGTTTTATTTTTTTTGTCTATATGGTAAATATAAATACCTGAGGTATTATTTCCATGAGATCCCGCTATCAAGTAGGCGGGACGTCGAGGTATAAAGTATGTACGAGCTACAAGCGCTCAATTTAGAATACATCCGAAACGACCAACTACTCTTCACTCAGTTAAATTTTACGTTAGCGCCTGGTAATTTGCTGCATATCGTGGGTCAAAATGGCAGTGGGAAATCGACCTTATTAAATATTTTATTGGGTTTTCTGATACCGACGGAAGGGGAAATGCGTTGGCAGAATCACCCAATTTCCACGCAGCTGCACCATTACCAAGCGCAACTCGCTTATGTTGGACATAAGCTGGGTGTCAAAAGTGGATTAACCGTAGCAGAAAATGTGCGATTACAGGCGATGTTATCGGGTGTTGATTCGCTAAATTGGGATGAAATATTGTCTTATTTTTCGCTGGAATCACTCGAAAACCGTTTTTGCGAGCATTTATCGGCAGGACAACAGCAGCGGGTAGCTTTAACCCGGCTGTTAATCCAGTCTGCGCCGATTTGGATATTAGATGAGCCTTTTAGCGCTTTAGATGAATACCACCGGCAAAAATTGCAAGCACTGATTGCCTTGCATGTGCAGCGAAAGGGTATGGTTATATTAACCAGTCACCAGCCCTTAGTATGGACTAGTCTTCAACCTATGATGTTGCAGCTTTAATGAAACCGTATTACTTTTTAATTCGACAAGACTTGCGCCTGGCCTTACGTTTTAAAGCCGACTGGATCAACAGCTGGTTATTTTATATCTTGGTGGTGAGTTTATTCCCTTTAGTGCTGCCGGTTGATCCCTCATTACTGCACAAAATCGGCCCCGGCCTGATCTGGATCGCGGCAGTATTGTCCATCCTGTTAAGTATGAATGGATTTTTACGACCCGATTTTAGAGAGGGGAGTTTAGCACAATTGGTGTTAAGCCCTTTGTCATTGACAGGCTTGATGCTCGCTAAGATGCTGGCGCAATGGTTGATCAGCTTCATTCCGTTACTTTGTATTACGCCAGTGCTGGCATTTTCATTACAGCTGTCAGGCCAGGAAACGTTAATTTTATTGTGTACTTTAGCTTTAGGGACACCGACTTTAAGCTTTTTGAGTGCTGTGGCTGCGGCGTTAACGGTCAATATCCGCAATCATACCAGTTTGCTGAGCTTAATGATTTTGCCTTTAGGGGTGCCGGTGCTGATTTTTGCGACGGGGGCGGTGATGGATGTGGCAGCGGGTGTATCCAGCAAAGGCGCTTTAGCCTGGTTGGGGGCGTTATTGGCCATCACATTGAGCCTAACCCCGTTTGCAGTCAGCGCCAGTGTGCGATGGTTACACGATTAAACGGCCGGCGTTGGAAGTGTTATTCAAAGCCAATGTTAAAGTTTGGTAGCCTAAGGCGATGTAGACCACTTTTTCGACCATGGGTACGGCTTGAAACATATAACCCACTAAATTGACATGAAATATGCCGATGAGCCCATAATTGAACGCGGCTAAAATACTCGAAAATACAATCACTCTGCTGAAAAGTCCCAATTTCATAACCTTCTCCTATTTTTATACCTTAAGTGTAGCTTTGGGGGGTCTATTATGCAAATTGCTATTTTGAGTTTTTAGCGGGCAAGCTGCCCGCGCTCCCAGGCTCGAGCTTCATTCAAGTGAAAGCTATCATCAAGCATCGAGATTCTTTCGCTCATCTCAAAGCATAGAAAGCAGAAAACCCTCTTTTGGCTGTTACCATGAAGGGCGCAAGACTTGGGAGCGCGGGCAGCTTGCCCGCTTAACATAAAAATAGGTATACTTTAACCATGTGGACATTTATACACCGTTTAGCTTCCCCCAAATACTTCTATGCATTCGCCAGCAAGCAATTACCTTGGCTGTGGTTGCTCTGTTTAGGATTATTCGCCTATGGGTTAGTCGCAGGATTAATCTTTGCCCCCGCCGACTATCAACAAGGTGAGGCCTACCGCATTATCTATATTCACGTGCCTGCTGCAGCGAGCTCGTTAATGATCTTCGCGATGATGGCGGTTTGGTCAAGCCTCTATTTAATTTGGCGGATTAAACTGGCGGATGTGTTGGCGCAAGCCAGTGCGGCAATTGGCGCGTGGTATACTGCTTTAGCCTTAATCACAGGCGCTTTATGGGGAAAGCCGATGTGGGGCACCTGGTGGGTATGGGATGCGCGCTTAACGTCCGAGCTCATTTTATTATTTCTTTATATTGCCATTATTGCTTTAAGAAACGCCATTCCCAATCAAGAAGCCAGTGCTCGGGCAGTCAGTCTGTTAACCTTGATGGGGGTAGTCGATTTACCTATCATTCATTACTCGGTGTATTGGTGGAATACCTTGCATCAAAAAGCCACGCTCCTAAAATGGGGTAAACCGGCCATGGTGGGGAGTATGTATTTCCCTCTGGTTGCTATGTTGTTAGCTTTCATCCTGTATTATTATGTATTAATGTTATTAAAAACGCGTAAAATTTTAGTCTTACGAGAACAACAGACCGCTTGGGTTCAAAAATTACGAGATCAAAAAGCATTATGTCCATAAACCCCCATTTTGCCCATTTTACAGATTTTGTTCAGATGGGCGGTTATGCGCCCTATGTGTGGACAGCTTATGGGATTGTGGGGCTGACCTTAGTTGGACTGTACTTTTGGAATCGATGACGCACAAAGCTGCTACCTCGTCGTCCCGGCATGGATGCCGGGATCCAGACTACAAGGATGTAAAGTTTCGTTTTCTTTTATGATTATATTACTTTTGAAATAGTGAAAAAACATCGCAAACAGAAATTATACGGTATTGTCGCAGTCATCATCGGGATGGGATTGGCCGTCAGTCTCATGATCTATGCCTTAGGCCAGAACGTCAATTTGTACTATACCCCCAGTCAATTGGTGCAGGCGCACCCCCCTGGCAGTTTTCGCATTGGGGGAATGGTGCAAAAGGGCAGTTTGCAAAGACAACCGGGCAGTTTAGCTGTCACGTTTAAGATTACCGATTTCAAAAATACCCTCCCAGTGCACTATGTGGGGATTTTGCCCGCTTTATTTCGAGAAGGGCAAGGTATCGTGGTGCAAGGTCAGCTCAATGGTGCTGGAGAGATCCGGGCCAGCCAAGTATTAGCCAAACATGATGAAAAGTATATGCCTCCCAAGCTGAATGAGTCGCCATCATGATCGTAGAATTTGGGCATTATGCTTTGATCTTAGCGCTAATGTTAGCTGTTCTACAGGCCATTGTGCCCTTGCTCGGCGTCCACACTCAAAAAAAACCCTTAATGCAAATGGCGCGATCGCTTGCGTATGGGCAATGTGTTTTCATTGCATTGGCATTTACTGCCTTAGCATTTGCATTCTTAAGTAATGATTTTTCAGTTGCTTATGTGGCGGATAATTCTAACAGCCAATTGCCGTGGTTTTACCGATTTTGCGCGATTTGGGGCGCGCACGAAGGGTCTTTACTATTGTGGGTGTTTATTTTAAGCCTGTGGATGGGCGCCGTCGCGTTTTTCAGCCAGCATTTACCCTTGCCCACCATCGCGCGCGTCTTGGCTGTGTTAGCCATGATCAGCATCGGCTTCTTATTGTTTCTACTGACCACTTCCAGCCCGTTTATCCGGTGGCTACCCAATTTTCCGATCGATGGACAAGATTTAAATCCGTTATTGCAAGATCCCGGCTTAGTCTCGCATCCACCGATGTTATATATGGGGTATGTCGGATTTTCTGTGGCGTTTGCCTTTGCCATCGCGGCTTTACTCGAAGGGCGATTAGATGCGACCTGGGCCAGATGGGCCAAACCCTGGACGCTGCTCGCCTGGTGCTTTTTAACCTGTGGGATTGTGTTAGGCAGTTGGTGGGCCTATCGTGAATTGGGTTGGGGAGGTTGGTGGTTTTGGGATCCTGTTGAAAATGCTTCCTTATTGCCTTGGTTAGTCGGGACCGCCTTAATCCACTCTTTGGTCGTGACCGCCAAGCGTGATACTTTCAAAGCATGGACGGCATTATTAGCCATTTTTACCTTCTCTTTATCGTTATTGGGCACTTTTTTAGTGCGTTCTGGGGTATTGATTTCGGTGCACAGCTTCGCGGCCGACCCCCTACGTGGCGAATTTATGCTGATCTTTTTGGCGGTAGTGGTCGGCGGCAGTTTATTGCTGTATGCGTTGCGTGCTGGAACTTTGAGCCACCGGGTGCGTTACGGTTTTTGGGCGAGAGAAAATTTACTCCTACTCAACAATTTATTATTAACAGCTGCTATGCTCACTGTGTTATTAGGCACGTTATACCCCCTGATCGTTCAGAGCTTAGGGTGGGGCACTTTATCAGTAGGCCCTCCGTATTTTAATACGGTGTTTATCCCATTCATGGTATGTATTTTATTTTTTATGGGATGTGCGCCCTTATCCCGGTGGGGGCAGACCGAGGGCAGGGTGTTGCTCCGCCAACTATGGGTAGTGTTCGTTGCGAGTATTCTCTTAGCCATCACCTTGCCTTGGTTATGTGCACAACACTTAAACTTTGGGGCCGTAATAGGGGTTGGATTAGCGCTCTGGGTGATACTCGCCACATTGCACAGCATTTGGCAACGCCGCGGTCGGCTGAATTTAAGCCAATGGGGGATGGTGTTAGCGCATGTGGGAATTGCGGTGACCACGTTAGGCATTGTGTTAGTGTCGCATGATAGCCTGCAACGAGAATTGCGGATGTCTCCAGGAGATACTGCACGATTAGGCGCCTACACCTTTCAATTTTTGGGTGTACGACCTTTACAAGGCGCCAATTATACCGGCGTCGAGGGTGGCGTTTTAGTTAAAGCGCAGCAAAAAACCCTCGGCGTCCTCATCCCCGAACAACGTATTTACACGGTGCAAAAAACCGCGATCAGTAAAACGGCCATGGATGTGAACCCCTGGCGAGATCTGTATGTCGCATTGGGGGAACCTTTAGAACAGAATGCTTGGTCATTACGCATTTACGTTAAACCGTTTGTGCGCTGGATTTGGTTTGGAGGGTTAATGACGGCGGCAGGTGGCTTATTAGCGTTGCTACATCGAAGCCGTTTTCGACTCAAGAGGGCTGACTGATGCGTTATTTAGTGCCGCTGTTATTGTTTGTCGTGGTCATGGGATTTTTGTGGAAAGGCTTACAGCAGGATCCTCATCAATTATCCTCAGCGCTGCTCAACAAGCCTTTGCCGGTTTTTAGTTATCCTGATTTATTCAAACCGCAACAACAGATTACGCCACAGCAATTTTTAGGGAAAGTCACTTTGCTGAATGTGTGGGCCACCTGGTGTGTGACCTGTCAGGTAGAACATCCCACCTTCGTCGATATTGCCAAACAGGTGAACCTGATCGGCCTGAATTATAAAGACGATGCTCACGCGGCAATCCAGTGGTTGCAACAGCATACCAATCCTTATCAAAGGGTGATTTTCGATCCGCAAGGCACTTTAGGAATAGACTTAGGTGTTTATGGCACGCCCGAAACGTTTTTGATTGATCAACAAGGCATTATTCGCTACAAATTTATCGGGCCCATTACCCCAGAAGTTTGGCAACAACAATTATTGCCGCAGGTGCGAAAATGGCAACAAGGTTCTTAATCGTTTTAGGAATTTGGCTATCGTTCGCAGCCATTGCTGAACCGCGGGATCTTTATACCTTTAGCTCCCCCGCTGCTCAGCAACAATTTCAGGGCTTAATCGAAGAGTTACGTTGCTTAGTCTGTCAAAACCAAAATTTAGCAGGCTCGAATGCGCCCTTAGCGGCGGATCTACGGCATGAAGTGTATCTTAAGGTGCAAGCAGGGCA
Source organism: Gammaproteobacteria bacterium (assembly GCA_047601185.1). Taxonomy (GTDB): domain Bacteria; phylum Pseudomonadota; class Gammaproteobacteria; order JAURND01; family JAURND01; genus JASGJS01. The sequence continues at coordinate 964,993 of JASGJS010000001.1, forward strand.
GAGCAATGCTGAGATTAAGGATTATTTATTGGCGCGATACGGGCAGTTTGTATTGTTCAAACCGGTGGTGAATGCGCAGACGTTGGCTCTATGGGTTATTCCGTTTGTTTTATTGGTAGGGATTTTTGTGGGGATGTGGCGGTTTTTGAGGCGAAGTTAGGTAGGCGTTAAAGTTTTTAAGCGGGCTAGCAGCCCGCGCTCCCAGGCTCGAGCCTCGTTCAAGTTAAAGCAATCTCAAACATTGAGGTTCTTTCGTACAACCTATAAAGCTTAGAAGGCAGAAACCCATCTGTTGGCGCTTTGCCATGAAAGGCGCAAGACTTGGGAGCGCGGGCTGCTAGCCCGCTTAAAAAGTAACCATTCATCACGAGTTATTCAATGTTCACAATGCTTTTTTGGATCATCCTAATATTTTTAACCCTCCTGGCAGGATTATTTATTTTTATCCCGCTCAGAAAAATCAACCGCCGCATACTCAGCTGGGGGTTATTAGGATTTTTAGGCCTTTCAGCAAGCGCAATACTTTTTTATGTAAAATCCGGCAGCTGGACGCAATTAGCAAGCTATCATCAAACAATAGTCGCTCGCCAAGAAATCCAACGATTCGGTGGTATACAAAATATCACCGCAACATTGCAGCGTATTTTGGCCAATAAACCCGACAGTCACGGTTATTATTTACTGGGAAAATTGTATTTAAAACAAGGGGAATATGCGCGCGCTTTGATGGCGTTTGATAAAGCCAATCAGTTAAAACCTAATCAACCCGAAATATTACAGGGCTATGCAGAAGCGCGTTATTTTTTACACCGACAATAAGGCAGGGTGGTATTAATTGGACAGGTGATTTAGATCACGAAGATTTAAGTAGCGAGAGCTGTTTCCTTAATGACTGCTGATATTTTAGGTTCTGCGGAGATCTGAATGGCGAGCTGTTTCCTTAATGACTGCTGATATTTTAGGTTCTACGGAGATCTGAATGGCGAGCTGTTTCCTTAATGACTGCTGATATTTTAGGTTCTACGAAGATCTGAATGGCGAGCTGTTTCCTTAATGACTGCTGATATTTTAGGTTCTACGAAGATCTGAATGGCGAGCTGTTTCCTTAATGACTGCTGATATTTTAGGTTCTACGAAGATCTGAATGGCGAGCTGTTTCCTTCTCCCCTTGTGGGAGAAGGTGCCCGAATAGGGCGGATGAGGGGTAAAACAATTATAATAACCCAGCAGTTGTCAAACAATCCCGAATTTTACCCTGATGCTGCTCTGCCAGCGGTGTCAACGGCAAACGAATCCCCGCCGGGATTTTGCCCATCTGCTGCAAAGCCCACTTCACTGGAATGGGGTTGGTTTCGATCCCTTGTAGCTTATGAAAGGCTGCAAGACGATCATTAAGTGTTTGCGCTTGCTCAATATCTCCTGCTAGAGCTGCTGTACACAAATCATGCATCAACCCCGGTGCAATATTGGCAGTGACGGAAATAACCCCTCTGGCGCCATGTAGCATATAGTCCATACAAGTCGCATCATCACCGCTGTAGACATCCAATGTATGATCCGCAAATGCCATAATCTCTTCCAAGCGCTGCATTTGACCGCCGGCTTCTTTAATTCCGACAATATTAGGCAACGTCATCAATCGCGCTAAGGTTTCGGGTTTTAAGTCACAGCCGGTGCGCGAGGGCACGTTATAAAGAATTTGAGGGATGGGCACAGCTGCAGCAATGGCTTTAAAGTGTTGATAGAGCCCTTCTTGTGTGGGTTTATTATAGTAGGGTGTAACTAATAGGCAGGCATCCGCCCCTAATTCCATCGCATGGCGGGTGCGTTCTATCGTAGATTCTGTACAGTTGGTGCCAGTGCCAACAATTAACGGCACTCGCCCTGCAATTTGGGTGTGAGATTGTTCGATCAGAAGTTTACGTTCAGCCGCATTTAAAGTGGGAGATTCGCCGGTGGTGCCGAGAATGACGATCCCATTGGTGCCTTCAGTAATGTGCCATTCAATGAGCGCATTCAGGGCATCGATAGCAATCACGCCATCCGTTTCCATGGGGGTGACGAGAGCAACAAGACTACCGTGAAACATTGACGTTCCTCATGTGATGGCGCGCCCAGAGAGATTCGAACTCCCGACCACCTGGTTCGAAGCCAGGTACTCTATCCAGCTGAGCTATGGGCGCTTGATGGTGAAAGCTTCCTGATAAGCACGTCCATCTTTTGCCAATTTTGGTGGGAAAAGCGTTTTCGAAATGCTCACATACTAGCTGTATGCTCCGCTTTCGGAAACGCTTTTCGCACCAAACTTGGCTAAAAGCTGAACGCTTGAGGTTGGGATGGCTTGGTAGTTTCTAATGGGGTGCCTTTCCCAGCTGCATAGCTTACCCATTGCACAGCTTCCACGCTACGCAGCTTTCCAACTGCACAGTTCCCAACCTGCTACTTTCCAAATAAATTACCTTGCACGGTAAGTTTTTTTAATAATACAATAACACCCTGCTGCAAGTCATCTTTTTTAAGGAGAATCTCTATGCGATATGGAAAGCAAATAGGGCTCAGTATAATCATGGGCCTAAGTTGTGTGGCTTGTACTTATATTCCGCCGGGCGATGAAGAGCCGCCAGAATTACCTGCACAATCCGCCGACCCTTTGCACTGTGAAAATATGGGGACATGTACGGTGGCTGTGCCAGAATCTCATGAGATTCTGAAAAGAGGCCCTAATCCGAACGGGGATACTTATGATGATGTAGATGACAGTGCCCCGGCAAAAGTGCCAGTGGGACTGCAAAAAGGTTCTGGCAATTATTAGGTTGTTCCGGAACCATAACAATTCCGGAAGATCCAATCATTAACTTTTAGGAGATTAACGAGATGCAATATGGGAAATTAGCTGCTCTTATAACGGTGATGACGAGCTTAACGGCTTGCACTATTTTGGAACCAGATCGAGCGCCGGTGGTGGCAACTGGCCCAACACCCGTTGAGACTGCCGTCAAGCCTGCTAAAGTAGAATCCGAAGGCACGGCGACCAATTTTATTAAACAAGTTAATCAACAGAATGTTACAACTGCTGCTCAAGCAGATGGAACAGTCGTCACTACCGTCCCTGCAGCAGTTACCACCCCAGTTGTTGCGCCTACCCCCGTTCAAGCAGCGCCAAAGCCTGTTGTACAGCCGGTTGCACCTAGCACAGTGAGACAAGTGGGAGGTGGAAAATTATCCCTCAATTTAAATTACAACCAGGCTTGGTCACAAGTCGGTAAAGTATTGCCGGCAGCGGGTTATCAAATTATGTCGACTGACAGTGCAATGGGCAACTATTCCATTATGGATACCACTAAAAGCGGCGGCATTATCAAGCGCGATACCCCCGTTTATATGGTTCACTTAGAAAAACAAGGTGACAATAATACCTTAGTGACGGTATCTTCGAGTAATAATCAACCCGTCGATCAGATTTATTCGACGTTAAGAGGTAAGTTATAGGAAAAAGCAGCGGGCTAGCAGCCCGCGCTCCCAAGTTTTGCGCCTTTCATGGTAAAGCGCCAACAGATGGTTCCTGCCTTCTTAAGCTTTGAGATTCAATAAAGAACCTTAATGTTTGAGATTGCTTTAACTTGAATGAGGCTCGAGCCTGGTGGGAGCGCGGGCTGCTAGCCCGCTACTTTTAAAAGACATAAAAAATATGACAAAGACTGAATTAATTTATAAAGGTAAGGCAAAATCGCTATACCGTACCGAAGATCCCACTGAACTCATTATGGAGTTTCGAGACGACACCAGCGCATTCGATGGCATTAAAACCGCCCAACTCGCTCGCAAAGGCAAAGTGAACAACCACTTTAACGCTTTCATCATGCAAAAGTTAGAAGCCGCCGGCATTAACACGCAATTCAAGCAAGTTTTATCAGACAACACCTCTTTAGTGAAACATCTGAAGATGATCCCGGTAGAATGCGTGGTGCGCAATATTGCAGCGGGACATCTATGCAGTAGGTTAGGCATCCCTGAAGGTCAAGAATTAACCCCCCCTACCTTTGAATTTTTTTTAAAAAATGATGCCTTACACGATCCAATGATCAACAGTTCATTGATCGAGACCTTTGGCTGGGCCACCCCAGAAGAAGTCGCCCAATTAAAGCAGCTCACCCACCAAGTGAATGCCGTTTTACACCCATTATTTTTCCAAGCGGGTTTATTATTGGTGGATTTTAAGTTAGAGTTTGGTCGTTATCAGGGTCAACTGGTGTTAGGCGATGAATTTACCCCAGATGGCTGTCGGATTTGGGATAGCACCACCCGACGCAAATTAGATAAAGATCGATTTCGCAAAGATTTAGGCGATGTCATTGAGGCGTATGAAGAAGTGGCAGAACGTTTAGGAGTGGAAATTCTTTAGAAAGCACGAATTATCCACTTCTTCAAGCGGTCAGCTTTTAGGGGATTTCGGTGAAAAAAAGGTCTGAGAAAGCGGAGCATACACGTAGTATGTGAGCATTTCGAAGACATTTTTTCCGCCGAAATCGCCAAAAGATGGCCGTGTCTATCCAGGAAGCTGTTATTATAAAGGAGAGGTACCGAAGCGGTCACAACGGCACCGACTCGAAATCGGATGGGGCGCAAGCCCACGAGGGTTCGAATCCCTCCCTCTCCGCCATTATTTTTAAAACGAAAAAACTATGAAATCACTCAGTAAGCTTAAAGCAGAACCTGGATTGTGGCTCACGGATCTTCCTGTCCCTGAAATCGGCCCTAATGATGTGCTGATTAAAATTAAGAAAACCGCGATTTGTGGCACCGATGTGCATATCTATAATTGGGATGCTTGGGCTCAATCTCGAGTTCCGGTCCCTTTAACCATTGGCCATGAGTTTATGGGTGAAATTGCGGCCATTGGCAGTGAGGTGAAAGGGTTAAAAATAGGGGACAGGGTGTCGGGTGAAGGGCATTTAACCTGTGGGCATTGCCGACAATGTCGAGCGGGGAAAAGGCATTTATGCCGTAATACCCGCGGGATTGGCTATGATTGCACCGGCTGTTTTGCAGAATATTTGGCCTTTCCTGCCGTCAACGTCTTTGTTTTGCCAGACAATGTTTCTGATGATACAGGCGCTTTTTTAGATCCTTTGGGAAATGCTGCGCATACCGCTTTATCTTTTGATTTGGTGGGCGAAGATGTGTTGATCACGGGTGCTGGTCCGGTCGGTTTAATGGCCGCCGCCATTGCCAAACACGTGGGTGCGCGCCATGTGGTCATTTCCGATGTGAATGATTATCGATTGGAATTGGCGCAAAAAATGGGCGCCACCCGCACCGTAAACGTAACGCGTGAAACCTTTCCAGCCGTCATGCACGAATTAGGCATGCAAGAAGGATTTGATGTCGGATTTGAAATGTCCGGCAATGGGCAGGCGCTAAACGATTTATTAGCCGTGATGAATCATGGCGGGCACGTGGCTTTGTTAGGCATTCCACCCGATAAAATTGCCATTGATTGGAATCAAGTGATTTTTAAAGGCCTTATCTTAAAAGGAATTTACGGGCGTGAAATGTTTGAAACTTGGTATAAAATGGTCAGCATGTTGCAAAGCGGCTTAGATGTTGCTAATGTGGTGACCCATCATTATCCCTTTACCGACTTTGAGAAAGCTTTTGCAGCCATGCGTTCTGAAAAATCTGGCAAAGTCATTTTACATTGGGAATAAAGTATGATAGATGTATACCGTGTTTTGCCAGTGGGGTTGCCATCCCTTTATTTTTATTGTTTCTAACCATAATCCAACAAGGAGATTTTTATGCGTATTTTAGTACCCTTTTTAGCTGCTACGATGCTAGCCTTAGTCGGCTGCCAAAAGCACGATGATACCATGGACAACAGCGGCTCAAGCAGCATGGATAACTCCACTGCCATTAGCACCGAAGTGAGCAATGCCTCGGGTGACATTCAGACCTCTGCATCCGTTGAAGGAACCCCTTCTGATTCATCTTTAGACAATTCTGCCATGCCATCAGATACCTCCAGCATGCCTTCGGATGCCACGACTCCAAGTGATATGGGCACCAGCGCTTCTGATGACGGTTCAATGTCTGCACCCAGCGTTTCAGATGATACCTCTGCGCCAACCTCCGTGTCTGATAACTCCGGGACAAGCACACCTTTGCCTTCCATGGATACCAGCACCCCCAGCACCAGCGCACCGGACATGATGAGCTCTGATAGCACCTCTGCTTCCGATGGTATGACTAGCAGCAGTGATAACACCACAGTTGCTCCGGCTAATCCGACTGGAACCACCACTTCTTCAGATTCGTCAAGCCCAGAATAAAAATGGCAAAACTTCGGTTGATTTCAGCCGAAGTTTTTCTTGCCACACGGTGAACTTATGCGTCGATTATTGATTTGTTTAGTGCCTCTCATCCTCACAGGCTGCGCCACAGTGTCGCCTCAAAAATTGGGGATTTCAAAGCAACAGTGGGAAAGTTATAGCCAAGCACAGCAAGATGCTATTTTAAAAGGCTATGCACAAGCCAAAAATAATCGTATGCGCTCAGGTTCCGATCAGACAGATGCCACGCTAACGGTGGCGATCCGTAATGGTAAGATGTTAATGCCACCGTTCACGCAATTGGCCAGCTATCAACCGGTTGAGTTTGATATCAGCGCTGGGCAGTGTAATCGCAAGATCACCGTGGCCAGCTCAGAAGATCCTAAACAAAAAACCCGTTTAATAGTTTGTTTCCGCGATAATGTCTTATATTTAGACCCAAGCCCTTATGATCCAGCCAAAGCCGATGGGTCATTAAAAATGCCTTATATGCCGACTTGGCAGCGCGGTTTTACCTATCCCAAAGTCAGCAGCACGGGCTATGCTAAACTGACGGATGTCGATATTTCTGTGCAGTCGCAACAGGATTAACCTTTGACTCAAACACTGTTAGCCATTGAAACGGCTACGGATGCCTGTTCTGTCGCCTTGAGCGATGGTTCTTCTATCACCATGGATTTTCGTCTGGCGCCTCGTCAGCACGCCACGCTATTACTGCCCATGATACAAGGGCTGCTGGCCGAAGCGGGAAAAACACTCACTCAACTCGATGCTATTGCGTTTTCGCGTGGTCCCGGCAGTTTTACCGGTATCAGGCTAGCGGCGAGCATCGTGCAAGGGTTGGCTTTTGGTGCAGACTTACCGGTGATTCCGGTTCCCACCTTACAAGTATTAGCCCAGGGCGGTATTCGAGAGCTAGGCTTATCACAAATCTTAAGCCTTTTAGATGCCCAAGTTGGGCAGCTCTATTGGGGATTATATCAGGCGGATGCAAAGGGTTTAGCTGAGCCCATCGTTTTGGAACAACGCACCACACCCGACGCCCTCACCCTCCCGCCAGGCCATTGGACTATACTCGGGAATGGCTGGGAAAAACACACCGCTCAGTTACCCCATGAAATGGCGCTTTTACCCAAACACCTTTACCATCCTCAAGCCTATGATGTGGCGCTTTTGGGGATCAAATTGCTGAAATCTGGGCAATACTATCCAGCAGAAAGCGCCATACCTGAATATTTATACGGCGCGGATACCTGGAAAAAAATGTAGATTTTTTGATTTTTAGCGGGCTAGCAGCCCGCGCTCCCAGGCTCGAGCCTTTTACAAGTTAAAGCCACCGTCAAACCTCAAAGTTCTCTTCATTTAAATGAACGTTTAAGGAAGCAGAAAGCGCATTCTTGGCATTTTGTCATGAAAGGCGCAAGATTTGGGAGCGCGGGCAGCTTGCCCGCTGAAGCTTTATCATATTAAATCTTTTAGATTTTGTTCTGGCAAGAATGTTTTATATGGCTTTTATGCCATAGAGGCTCGAGTGTGGGAGCGCGGGCAGCTTGCCCGCTGAAGCTTTACCATATTAAATCTTTTAGATTTTGTTCTAGCAATAATGTTTTATATAGCTTTTATGCCATAGAGGCTCGAGTGTGGGAGCGCGGGCAGCTTGCCCGCTGAAGCTTTACCATATTAAATCTTTTAGATTTTGTTCTAGCAATAATGTTTTATATAGCTTTTATGCCATAGAGGCTCGAGTGTGGGAGCGCGGGCAGCTTGCCCGCTGAAGCTTTATCATATTAAATCTTTTAGATTTTGTTCTGGCAAAAAATGTTTTATATAGCTTGATGCCATAGAGGCTCGAGCCTGGGAGCGCGGGCTGCTAGCCCGCTTAACAAGCCTTTTTATTAATCCCCCCTTAAGCTCTCCTTAATATTCCTTTAATGTTGACCGGTTACAATAGGCGCATTGAATTGTAGTATATTGCCTAGGGTCTAGGCCGAATCGAATCAAGAGGTGTGCAGTGAAAAAAACGTTGAGCGGCATCGGAAAAGTGTTTTTTCCCTTCCGTAATTTTAAAGCCAATACCAAGCGTATGTTGGGTTGGGACCAGCTAAAAGGCAGCGCCAGCAATACCTACACGTCTGTCAGAGAAATTTGGAGCCGCAAAAAAAGCGCGCCGTCCCGAAAAGAAACTTTTACGGAAGCTGTCGCTCGATTAAAATTAACCGAACAAGACCTGATCGAGCGCCGCAAAAGCTTTTTCAAGACCAGTTTATTGTTCCTCGGCATTGCTATTGCCTTATTTGTTTATACCATTTCGTTAGTGTTTTCTAAGCTCATTTTAGGTTCTTTTATTGGTCTAATCCTGGTCATTATGGCCCTCGCGTTAGCTTACCGCGATCACTTTTGGTACACCCAGATGAAACATCGCCGCTTAGGATTAAGCTTTAAAGATTGGTTTAATTATACTTTTGGGGAGACTCGTCATGACAAGTAAAATGAGAGTTTGGGTCCTCTTTTCCTTAATATTCTTACCGTTAGCGGCATTTGCTGATCTGTCGAGCTTCACCAGCGCGCTGACTTTCTTTCAGCCACCTCAAGGTGATTATTCCATCAGTTTATTGGAACGCACTTTTGGTACGATCGGTAATGTGTTAAGTGGCCGAGGGAATCAAATTATTGGGATTGTCCTAGGCGTATTTAATGCGTGCTGGGTCGTTTTGATTGGCTTAGGCATCTTGTTTATCATGTGGGATGCGGTGATCAATGCCGCGCACAGTGGTGACATGATGGGCGGCCGCGGTAAAAAAACTGTGTTTATGATCATCCGTGTTTGCATCGGGTTCAGCTTAGTGGTTCCCAGCAATTCAACCGGCTACTCCTTAGCGCAAAATATTGTGATGTGGGTCGTGGTGCAAGGGGTGGGCTTGGCCGATAAGGTCAATAACGAAGTCTACGACTACCTCAAAGTCGGTGGCTCTGTCTTCACCCAAAAACCGTCCACAGGCAATGAAATCAATACCTTAATGCCGGCAGCTTCGCAAGTGTTAGCGTCCGAAATCTGTATGTACAAGTTGCAGGCGATTACGCAGCAACAGGCACAGAAAGATAAAGATATTATTGATAATATTGAAGATGGTACCGGTATTGTCAATCCACCTACCGATCAAGGCGCCATTGGCTACAGTGTCAATGCCAATCCGAATAGTTTATCGGGCTCCATCACCTTTGGTAGTTTGAATAAAGACTACAATCCGAATAATCCAAGTAGCAAGCGCTATAACGATGAATGTGGCAGCATTAGCTGGATGCCGGCCAGTATCGACTTTGGGCTGAGCTTAAGCGAAACCCAAAAACTCAGAAAAGCTTTATCCGCTTACATGCAAGCCGGATCGACAGAGATGGTGTTAAATCTGTTGCCCGTCGCGCGTGAAGTGGCTGCTGTGAATCCTAATTCCAGTAAAGCTTCAGAAAACTATACGGCTTTATCTGAAAATGGCTCTAATATCATGGCGGGTTCGGGTATCAGTTATGCGACCTTGGTCGATCCTACCCGTAGAGCGGCTGGTATGGCGAATTTTGAAGACATGAAGGCGCAGATCGAGCGGCTGCATCAAAAAGGCTGGTTCTTTACGCCGATTATGATGATGTCTTCGGGTTTAAATAATATCCCGCAACAGAGTGTGGAGCTTTATGCCCCCACGACAGCTGAGGCTAAATTAGATGAACCGACCGGTGTCTTAAAAACCATCAGTTCAGAATCTTTAGATGAAATTAAAACGGCGGTAGGTCGCATCACCATCGATGATTATGCGAGCAAGGCTAAGGTCTATTTGGATAAATATGACCAAAACAATGCCTGGTCAGGATTGAATCTAGGAAACACCGGCATTTACAATCCAGCCGATCCTAATACAGGAACGGGTACCGATAAAATCCTCGAAGGCGCAGCAGATGTGATGAGCTGGGGGATTGGGACCATGGGTAACCTGGTTGGAGGCGGTATGTCGATTATTGGCGGTACTTTGAAAGGTATCGATGCCATATCGATGGGCGCAATACCTGGCATGGGTAGCATGATCGGCACCATTGATTATGCTGAGTCTTATATTAAAGATGAATCCAAGAGTGCGGCTAAAGGCTTAAGTGATGCCATGTATAGCTTTACCTCTGGAACCTACCGTCAGCTAGCGGTTAAGGGCGGTTTGTCAGGTCAAATCGTCAGCTTGAGCAATCAAGTCGGCCCAATTGGTTATCTGTTTACCGTGATCTCGACGGCTTTAATTGGGGAAAGTTTAGACGTGATGGAACGCAATCTATTCCAAAGCGACGTCAATGCCCTAGCAGGTGTCGTGGGTATGGGTAGAGACTTTATGAGAAACTCGATTGAGTCTTTATTCAAAGTCGGTAATTTCGTGATGTGGTGGAGCACGGTGAGCTTCGGATTAAAAGCCATGTCCAGCATTCCTTACTTAGGGGCCGCTGCAGGTTTCTTAGGAGGCAAAATCGGTGAAGCCGCTGCACCTTTGATCATAGGCTTCGCGATGTTCCATATCAGCTTATCGATGATCATCTTAGGCTGTGGGCTATTGTTGTACTTAATCATACCATTGACTTACATTTTGACCTTCGCGGCAGTGTGTTTACGCTGGATTGGGATGGTGTTCCTCAATGTGATGGCAGCGCCCGTGTTCTGCTTTAACTTAATCCGTACTGACTCGGATGGGTTAATCGGTAAAGGGGAAGCGTTCTTAACGGATTTAGTCAAAACCGCCTTAACACCCGCTGTTTTGGCAATTGGCGCCGTAGTGTTCTTGCTGCTGTTCAATATCGGTTATATGGTGATTTCAGCGATCTTTGGGGAGTTTTTATCCGCGCTGGTCCAGATCAATCACTCTTACATCATACCGATTGTGATTGCAGCGATGTTGATGATCTTTGCCTTAGCGATGATGCATATCACCACGATATTGTCGAATCTGTGTACGGTTGAATTTGTGAACTCAGTCGGTCAAGCCGTGGGTCATGGATTCCAGCAGCTGCACGAACAGACACCGCACCACGAATTGCGACATGTTGGTCAAGGTGTGGGTGGTCAAGCCGGTCAAACCATGCAAGGACCTGCGCTTAATAAAGGTATGCCAGGCGGTGGTCAGCAAGGTGGGGCTGGTGGGCAGCAATCACAGCCGCAACCGGAAAAACCCAGACCGCGTAGGAAGGGTAAAGGTTAGGGGGGAAAAGCAGCGGGCTAGCAGCCCGCGCTCCCAAGCTCGAGCCTCATCCAGGTTAGAGCGATCGTCAAACATTGGAGTTCTTTCGCTCACCCTAAAGCTTAAGAAGGCAGCAAACCCTCCTTTGGCGCTTTACAACGAATGGCGCAAGATTTGGGAGCGCGGGCTGCTAGCCCGCTGCTTTACTTTTACCGATGCACCAACTCCCCCGACCTCGCCATCTTCGCCATCAACTGATACTCCCGCTCTCCAATCAACCCTTCTTCATATTTCTGTTGAGCATCCACAATCATCGGTTGACCTTTGGTATTCACCAATTGCCGCGTCATCGCAGTCACCCGTTCAGGGTCGACACTGAGCAGTTGATCTCGTACATCCTCATCAAACACCAAATATTCCCGTAGCGCCACGCGCTTGCCTTCCACGCTGGGCACCAGTTTTTGCCAGATAATCAGCCGCAGGGTCTCAATAATATCAATGGTTCTGCCTTGTAATTCTTCAGGCGGAAATGCGCCGACCAAACGACGGACGGTTTCCGCCACCCCGTTACTATGTACGGTGGTATAAACCGGGTGACCTGTTAACGCTGCCTCAAGCACCGCGCTAATCGTTTCCGTATCCCGCGATTCCCCCACCAAAATTAACCTCGGCTTGCGGCGCAGGGCATTGCGTACCCCATCGGCAAAGGAGGGCAGGTGTAACGGAATTTCTGACTGACTAATAACAGCTGTCGGTCGCTTGACATTATCAAACACAAATTCAATCGGTGCTTCGTAGGTTAAAATTTTGCGATTGCTGTCGGGGTCTTGCGCGATGTCTTTGATGATAGAAGCTAATAAAGTGCTTTTGCCTGATCCTGTCGCACCGGTGACATATACCACGCCATCTTCCGGTTTAATGGCCTCTAAAATCGCCTGTGGTAACCCCAGCGTCTCTAAATCGGGAGGATAAGTGGGAATAGTGCGTAACGTGAGTTGGATACCGTGATGGCCTTCCACTTGACAGCCTGTCCCATTGACACGATAGCGAAAGCGGCTGCCGCGGCTGGGTCGAAATTCAAAGTGGGTATCAACATCCTGCCCGCTTAAAATCTGCGTGTTGCCGTTGGGGCCGTAAATGGCGTTCAGAAATTCAATCACTTCGCTATTGGTTAAATGGCGTTTGGTGATTTTATACAGCTTGCCATAGACCTCGATAATAATCGGCTCAGCGGTTTGAATGGTGATATCGGAGGCGCCTTGCTCGGTGCAATACGCGAGTAGCTCTTCGAGATGGTCCGCGGTAAAACGGTGCGGTTCATGAGGATATTTTTTTTGCATAAGTTAAATTTGTAAAAAACATTAAGCGGGCTAGCAGCCCGCGCTCCCAGGGGCTCGAGCTTCATTTAAGTTAAAGCTATCGTTAAAGATTCACGTTCTTTCGTTCAACCCTAAAGTTTAAGAAGCAGAAGACCATCACTTGGGCTCCTTACAACGAATGGCGCAAGATTTGGTAAAGCAGCGGGCTAGCAGCCCGCGCTCCCAGATGCTAGCCCCTTTTAATTTTAAGCGACCGCTAAACTTTGGAATTCTTTCGTTCAACCCAAAAGCCTCAGAAGGCAGAAAATTATTTCTTAGGCGCTCTACAACGCATGGCGCAAAACTTGGGAGCGCGGGCAGCTTGCCCGCTTAAAAAGCCTCTGCCTCTACTCAGGTGGAGCACCATCACTGAGTGTTTTAGTCCCCTCAGTCCCTTGTTCTCGAATCGCCCCTTCCGTCCCCGGCAGCACTATCGCCCGCCATTGTTTACTATCCGGCACTAACCGAGAAGTTGCCGTAATTCTTAGCACCTGATCATTAATGCGAATTTGATTATCATCCCCCGTCACACCCAAATCGGTTTTAGCCACATACGGCGGCGTGACCATTTTTTGTGCTAACAACACCCGATACAACACCATCCCATTCAGATCCCGTTTTAATCGCCCCATATTCGCGGAAAAAATCTGATTGGCTTGATCGATGCCATTTTTCCAACCAACCGCCACCGCATCATTCCAAATTTTGCGCTCTTCATCCGTTCTGGGTAACAGCGCGTTGCTGGGCTTTTCGGGTGGTTTATAATCCATCAATAAATAGTCGCGCCAGGTGGGAGGCGCCGTGACAAAACGCGGTGGGCTTTCAATTTTATACACCTGATCTGCCAAGCGGATGGTCTCGGGGTTATCGAGATTCAACGGATCGCGGCCGGTGGTTAATACGGGGGGTAACACATCATGTTCTAGTAATAAAGCGCGGAAATTAAAGGTCGCATCGAGCGCGCGTTCATTTTGCTCTAACATTTTATTAATGTGTTCCGAGGACCACGCTAAAGCGCTTTGCGCGGCCAATGTCGTCGCGGTGTCACGCATGGCATCGCAGCGCAAGTGCGACAGTTCACCATTGGATTCATCGACGGGATAGCCGTTGATATCGCTGGGTGGGGGTTGTTTTTTGGCGCAGCCACTCACAACCATCAGGATTGCCAGTAATAACACAGAAATTTTCTGCATAAAGCGGCCTGTCTAGATTAAAAATTGCGGTAGCGCAGTTCAATCGTTCTGCGGCTGGGGTAAATTTGTACGTCGGCTTTTTTGTCAGCTTGATAATCGATGTCGCGTAAAATATCGGCAATGGGCATATTATTGTCGTAAATTTGGACGATGACGGGAATGGAAGGCCGATTACCAATCACGCGATATTTGTAGTTCCCAGCGGCCGCAAGCTTAGCGACTAACGGCTCAATCGGCCCGGTCCAATCCACGGAAGCCGGAATGCCTAACCCAATCGCATACGGGTTAGGCGCTGGCGGAATTTTCGCCTCGGGATGAATGGCTTTTTCAATCGCCGATAATCTGTTCAAAGAGTTGCTGACGGAGGCGGCGGATTCGCTTAAGCTGATGCGGGCGTTTTGGGCGCCGAGATCAAAGGGGGCATAAGCAATGGTGTCGTTCGGCACCCGTTTGGGGGTTGCGCAACCCGAGACCAATGAAAATAAGACACAGATGACAGCAAGATGTTGTTTCTTCATGTCCTTTGAATCCGTCAGAGAGTGAAGACTTGATATTAGCCGCTTGACTAGGCGGCGTCAACTTTTTGCTTTTTAAGCGGGCTAGCAGCCCGCGCTCCCAGGCTCGAGTTTGATTCAAGTTAAAGCTATCGTCGAATATTGAGGTTCTTTCATACAATCACAAACCTTAGAAGGCAGAAACAATCCCTTGAGCTCTTTACCACGAATGGCGCAAAACTTGGGAGCGCGGGCTGCTAGCCCGCTTAACACAATGAGCATTTGCTCATCTTCTAAACAATGCGTATAATTTACTCAGTTATTTTGGGGAATTTGACCTATGAACACACCGTATTCTGGCGCACATTGGCGAGATTCTGCCCGTTCTCCCTTATTATATTTCGTCGACGCCCGAGCGGTTTTCCCCATCGTCTTATGGTTATTGCATCTACGCGTGTGGACCTTCGTTTTAGCCCTAGCCGTTACGGTGTTTCTAACGATTTTAAACTATTATGGTTTCAGCGTTGCGGTGTTCGGACGTTGGCTGCGCACCACGCTCGCCGGTCGCCGTAAAACCGCTTCTCCTTGGTGGATTTAATCTATGGAATTGGATAAAGCCTTAATCCAGCTCGCAAAATCGTTGAAAGTCCGGTTTTCTTTCAACGGGAAGCCCATCGCATATGAGGAAGTGTTCTCCAAAACGGGATTATTACCAGGTATCGCCAAACGCGCAGACCAATTAAGCTCTTTGTGTTTGGGGTATGGAATTGGGGTTAGTTTTGATGAGGCGGAAAAGACGCTATTGGGTAATGAAGTCAAATTTGATGATGTGACGCCCGGGGTGTTGCGTCTGCTTTGCATGACGGACGTGCTGATGGAGTTGATTAAAGCCTCAGGCTCTAAGGAGCTTGTGTCGTTGGATGAGCTGATGTATGACTGATAAGCTATTCGCGGGAAAAGCAGCGGGCTAGCAGCCCGCGCTCCCAAATCTTGCGCCATTCGTGGTAAAGCGCCCAAGGGATGGTTTCTGCCTTCTTAAGCTTTTGGGTTGAATGAAAGGCTTCGATGTTTGACGATGGCTTTAACTTGAATCAAGCTCGAGCCTGGGAGCGCGGGCTGCTAGCCCGCTGCTTTTCCCCGTATTTTGCTATTTATTTTCAAATAAACCGTAAAATACCCTAAAAACCACTTATTTTTGTTCCATGTATTTGAATTCTTTAATGTTACCTTAAGGTGGCAGTGCTATGATGGCTGTGTTGTAAGAGAGGAGTCTCAGGTTAACCAATCAACGTAAATATTAGATAACAATGGGAGCTTTTGACATGTCGAGTCCGATTCAAGGTGGTAACCGTATTAATAATCCAAGAAAACCGCTAGATGTCACAGAAGAAGCCAGCAGACAACTTGGAGCAATGGCGGATGTAGCGGAAAAAGCACTAGCCGCAAAAAAAACCAGCATGACCCTCTTTGCTGATGACGCTACCACTAAAACCGTGAATGCCATCTCGGATTTGAATAACAAGGTGAAAGGTATCGCGAATAAAGTGAGCGAAGCTTTCCATCAACACCATGTGTCGGAGCATGAATCCTATAGCCCAAGTCGACCACGATAACGAGTGAATAGTTTAACATGGCCACAGATTTAATTGATCATCATGAAGTTCGCAAGCTTTTAACGGATGCGATTGATACCGCTTTAGTGCAAGGTAATTGGGAATCCAGTTTACTGTTCAAGAATATGCACAAACGGTTGTTGGCCATGCGCGCTTTTGTTGTCGAGCAATTGACAGAAGCTGCACCTGCTGAAGAGACATTATTAGAAAAAGTCGATGATGACGCATTTTGGTTAGAGAATGGCTATCAACCGGTTTATTTGGCTTTATACCAAACCGATGGACATAAACTCAATAACTGGAATGGAGCATTAGCCAGTTTAAAGAATTATTGTGTGAGCAGGCCCGCTTATATCCAAGAAGAACATGTGAGCGAGTTGGTCAGATCGAAGCGAAGCCGTAACGAAGCTTACATTAAAGTATGGGTAAAATCAGAAGATGTGGTGACCACCACTGCGATGATAGATCGCTTTGGGCATGAGGTCATTACCATTAAAGAAAACAGTGCCCGCGCTGAAAATATTATTAAGTTTTATCATGATAATGAAGAATACCGTTTTAAGGAAAACCAGTTAATATTACAAGAAAAATCTCAACAAAAAGGGTTAAGTAGTGCTACCCCTTCTTGGATGAAAAAATCCGCAGCAGGTGGGTAAGCGAGCTTTTTAGAATTTCTAAAACACTATTAATTTTTTAATCATTTTATTTTTATAGGTACTGTCAATGTCACGTCAAGCCCAAGGCAACCAAGATAACTCACTCGATGGCTTAATTTTAGCCATGTGTGTGGTATTTTTGGCCGTCGTCATTTGGTATTTTGGCGGCCCACATTTTATCCCGGTGATTTATCACATTAAAGATTATGAAATCACCGCAATCCGTTTCGTCATCGAGAAATGGAACATATTAACTTATCACTTAACATTTTTGCCGCATATCAACGCCACAAAGTTATTTGATCTGCAAACCAGCATTCAGACTAACAATATCAGTCTCAGTTATAGCGTGCTGACCGACACATTAGACCAGGTGGGTCAATACACCCGTTTTGTGTTTTGTCCGATTTTATTAGCGTTGGGCGTGTGGCTCTATTTTAAAAATGTCACGCTCAAAATGCGCAACGTGTTCAATATGAATACGATGAAAACGTTAGAGCAGCATAATTGGCCGCAGATTGCGCCGGTGGTGGGATTAAACTTAGTGAAAGAAGATATTCACAAAGGTCCGTGGGCCATGTCGCAAACGCCGATGCAATTTTGTAAGCATCATAACTTATTATTAGAAAATAAAAATGAAGAAACGCAACAAGTCACCGTCAGCCTGTTAAAACAGGAAGCCCAACAAGTTTTCGTTTTGCAATTAGGGCCATTATGGGGTGATATTAATGCGTTACCGTTGCACATGAAAGCCTTATTTGCAGCTTTTGCGGCTTGCGCGAATCAAGATCGCGACGCAGCCTTTAAATTATTGCAACATATCGACGTGACGTTCGCGGCGGGTAAAGTGGATTTTGCCGGAACGCACGAATTATTACAAAAACATTTGAACAGTAAAGTGGTGTTAAAAGTCTTGCAAAAACATGCGTATTTATTCACGGTGATGCCTTCCATGTTGGAATTGGCGCGAACCGATGGCGTGTTTGCAAGCAGCGAATTTTTATGGTTAAAAGCGATGAATCGACGTTTGTGGTATGTGTTAAACAGCGTCGGTCGTCAAACGGCGGTTCCTGAAGCAGCGGGTCCTTTTGCACATTGGCTCGCCGAAAGGAAATGGGGTGGCGGTTTACGTACCCCGATGGTGGAAGAAGCCGTCAAAGCGTTAGAAGTCGCTTTAGCTGACATTATTTACGAACCGGAAGAAGAGTAGTATGGCACGCGCAATTCGAGGTCTAGAACAGCATCAAGAGCAGAATTATCAAAAGCTCTTGCGTGACACTCGCACCATGGGTCAGCGAGTTAAAGACTTTTTCAAAAATTCTACTGCAGTCGCAACCTTAATGGGGATGCTGGCTGTCGTCGCCTTCGTCTATCCCGAAGTGGCCGATTTAAATCTGATCGTGGGTATATTCTGTGCATTCATTTGTTGGAATGTCACGCGCAAATTGGCATTGCCTTTCCGTGTACCCCAGCGAGCGAAAGCATTAGATTACAACGACCAAGCACCTGGCACCACCAAACCGCGGATGGGCCGGGGGATTTATTTCTTAGGCAATGATTTACGCTCCTCTCAAGAATTATGGTTTGCCAATGAGGATATGCGAACCCACATGTTGGTATTCGGCTCCACCGGTAGCGGTAAAACAGAAGCCTTAGTCTCGCTCGCCTATAACGCCTTAGTTCAAGGCAGCGGATTTATTTACGTTGACGGTAAAGGGGATAACTCACTCTTCGCCAAAGTCTTCTCGATGGTCCGTTCGATGGGCCGTGAAGATGATATGTTATTAATTAACTTCATGACCGGTGCGCGAGACATTATCGGGCCGCAAAAAAACCGGTTATCCAATACTATGAATCCCTTCGCCAGCGGCTCCTCTAGCATGCTGTCGCAGCTCGTGGTCAGTTTAATGGATTCAGGCTCTGCCAGTGGTGATGGCGATATGTGGAAAGGTCGAGCCGTTAACTTCGTCGAATCGTTAATGAAAGTCTTGGTCACTATGCGAGATCAAGGTTACATCTTGTTAGATGCCAATACCATTCGTAATTACTTCCATTTAGACCGCATTGAGGCGATGGTGATGGATAAAGTGTTTATCCGTGATGATCAAGATCCGGTCAATATTGAACATATTCCTGCCATGGTGATGGAACCCATCAAAAACTACTTATTGAACTTGCCAGGTTACAACAAAGAAAAGAAAGGCAAACAAGTCTCGCAAGTATTAGAACAGCACGGTTATATCACCATGCAGTTAACCAAAGTGTTCGGTTCTTTGGCGGATACCTATAGCCACATCATGCGAACCAATTTGGCCGAAGTGGACTTACGCGACGTGGTGTTAAACCGCCGAATTTTAGTCGTGTTATTACCGGCATTAGAAAAGTCTCCTGACGAACTCTCCAACTTAGGTAAAGTCATTATTGCCTCGATGAAAGCGATGATGGCAGCCGGGTTAGGGGATGCAGTAGAAGGCGATTATCGTGACGTGATTCAACGTAAGCCCACCAATGCGCCAACGCCTTACCTGTGTATTCTCGACGAATATGGTTATTATGCAGTGAAAGGCTTCGCCGTGGTGCCAGCACAGGCGCGTTCGTTAGGGTTCTCCGTCGTCTTCGCCGGGCAAGATTTACCCGCCTTCCAAAAAGCATCGAAAGAAGAAGCCTTATCTATCGGTGCGAATACCAATATTAAAATTTGTATGAAATTGGAAGATCCGTTGGATACGTGGGATTTCTTCATGAAAACCGCCGGTGAATCTTACGTCACCTCCGTCAAAGAATTCCAGTCGGATGCCAAACGCATGGCAGGCACTTACGCCGATAGCCGCAGCGCACAAGTGGAAAAACGTGCTCGTGTCGACTTATTAGACTTAAAAGAGCAACGCGAAGGGGAAGCGCATATCTTCTTTAAATCTAAGATCGTTCGCGCCAAAATGTTCTTTGCTAACCCCAAACCGGTTAAGCATATGCGCTTGAACCAATTCTTAAAAGTGGAAGCCCCGCAGGATCAAGCCTTAGTCGAATTGAGCAAGGTAAACAAAAGTTTTCAAAAATTACAGCAAAATGCGGAAATTTTTGCTAACATTAACCCCCAAGAAGAAGAATTAAACAAAATCATAGAATCATTCAATTCTGGAGAGGGATCTTCATCAGCAATTGAGCGCGGTGTGGCAGCCTTGCTCGCGTTCCATAAACGCGGCGCCCCCGAGCTGATTAAGGGCGAGGATATTCTCGTCGAGCTCCCCCAATCAGAGTTGACATTATTTACGCCGTTACGGTTATCTGACCAGTTGCGTCCGTATGTGCTGGTGGCAGATCTAGAACGCTTCAGTCAGCCTTTCTTGAATGCGGCGGATTTCGTGGAGCAAGTGACGAACATCGAACAATTATTAGGTCGGATGGAAGCGCAAGCCAATACCATCAGTGCTGAAATATTGAAGGATATGCAGCAAGCGACCCACTATCCGCCTAAGCTGGGCAGTGTGCCAGAAGGTGATGAAATGGCCGCGATGATTGAAAACCTGATGGCGCATGTGGTGTTGAAGAAAGAAGAGGCGCTCAGTAGTTAGTTACTTAATCTTCAAGGGAAATGCAAGTGTGAAGACAGTGAAGCAAATGATGAAATTAAGTGTGCGACTCATCTTGAGCCTCGCCCTGGTCTGTCTGTTCGGGTGCTATCCGCATAATCCGCCCAAAACCTATAAATTTTATGTCACCGTCCCGCAAGACCCAGAAGGGATCAAACAAGCTAAAATCGCCCCAGCCCTCATCGCGCAACTGCGCGCAGAAGGTGCACAAGTGGTCCAAGTGGGCGAAACCATTCGGATTATTTTATTAAGCGACCAGATTTTTAATGGCACCTCCGCGAATTTGCAGCCACAAGCTTTATGGCGATTCCCCATGAAAACGGGGTGTTGCTCTTCGGTGATACGGGCGCGTCGGCAAGGGGTTTTAGACACCGTGGCAGGCTTAATGCTGGTGTTACAAACCACTTCAGCGCAAGTATCAGGCTATACCAATGCGTCGTACTCCTGTCGAGTGAATCAGGCTTTATCCTTGGAGCAAGCGGTCGCTATCCAAAATTATTTATGGGATAAGGGTGTGGATGCCCGGTTAATTTATGCGGTGGGCTATGGCGATGGACACTCCTTAAGCCCGCTTCCGGCTGACCCAATCAACCGTCGGATCGAAATTGATTTTCAGTTTATACGCTGCGGATTGGGCAGAAGATTTTAGTGAGATATTGCAACGGTTCAGCACGAGGTAAGGCTGCTATTAAGACAGGTGCGACTTAAGACTCTCTTTTTCATGGATGTAAAAGAGAAGCCTACAGGGAAGTATTTACGGCGTGTCTTAAGTCGCACCTGTCTTAATAGCAGCCGATGCATGGCACCTACATGTGTTGGATGTTTTATGAGGTATTTATATGATAGATCAAGATGCTTTAGAATTAGTGAGACTTCGTAACAACTTTTACCGCGATGGTTATCGCCGCGTGTTAGGTGCGGTGTTAATCATGGCCTTAATCAATTTAATTTTAGGGGCTGCTTTAATCTATATGATTTTAAACCCCACCAAGCCTCAGTATTTTGCCACCACCCGTGAAGGCAAACTGGTCCGCATGTATTCCTTAAGTCAACCCATCGTGTCGACTTCTGAATTATTACAATGGGCCGCCACTGCAGCGACCGCAGCGAATACCTACAATTTCGTCAACTATCGCAAAGAAATGCAAAATGCGTCAGAATACTTCACGCCGACCGGTTGGCAAGCTTTTCAAAATGAATTGAAAAACTCCCGGACCCTAGAAACTGTGCTGTCTAAGAAGCTCACAGTCAGCGCTGTCGCCACCGGCTCGCCGATCATTATTGAGCAGGGTGTTCAAGCCGGCAAATATAAATGGAAAGTTCAATTGCCGATTTTAGTGACATATGAGAGCGCAAATACTAAAATATCGCAACCGTCGGTTGTGACCATGCTGATTTCACGGGTATCGACCTTGGAGACAGTTAAGGGCATAGCCATTGATGCATTTATTATGTCTGAACAGCCGCTTCGCTAAAAGGAGCTTAAAGAAGGATGATTCAAATAAAAAATTCATTGAAGAAACAAGCCATCATAGCCTGGGGTGGGCTCTGTCTGAGTCTGCCCCTGTTAGGATTCGCCCAAACCAGCCCTTCTGATTTTCAGCATCAATTACAAGCCATCGAACAAACCATGGACCAACCCGGTCCTGTAACCGTGGTCAATGCCCCCAATACCGGCAATGCCAATACCCCCGGTGTCGGCGTATCCACAACCACAACCACAACACCCACAACCGCCGTACCCATCGTCACTGCACCCATTACCAATCGACCGACCATGGCAGTGCCAGTGACCGTTCCCATTAACGAAGTGCCCGTTGCTGCCGCGCCTGCGGCCACCCCTGTTGTCGTTAATAATGCGTTGAATTTACCTTCTCCAACAGTCGTGAATAATAACAGGCCAACGCCGACAACGACCGTCAACCAAGAGGGCCAGCAAGAAACCACCGTCAATAATTTGGACCTGCGTGATGAAGCGTTCTCTCGAATGGCCATTACTGCACTGCCATTATCACCCTCTCAAATCGAATTGCTCCGAAATTTATATGACGCGACCCAGCGGGCTGCTGCCGTGTTTCCAGGCGTGCCGCCGCGTCCGACCTCAACTTCTATTGCCGTGAATCTCTCACCGGGTGCTACTCCACCCGTCATCCGGCTCGGTGCTGGATTTGTCACCTCGTTAGTATTTGTCGATGCGTCAGGCGCCCCCTGGCCGATTGAATCCTATAGTTTAGGCAATCCCAATGCTTTCAATATCCAGTGGGATAAAAAGAGCAATATTTTGCTGATACAAGCCATCGCGGCGCATCGCGTCGGCAATCTCGCCGTCATCTTACGCGGGTTAAATACACCGATTATGATCGACTTGTCACCCGGTCAAGCTGCCATGGACGTCAGGGTAGACTTGCGCATTCCCCGGTTAGGCCCGGAAGCCAGACCCGCATCTTACGACAGTTTACCTGGCACCGAGAGCCCCTATTTACTGAATTTACTGGATGGTATTCCGCCACCCGGTGCCAAGTCTTTAACTTCCAGTGGCTGTGATAATTGTGTGTGGTTACTGGACGGAAAGCTGTATTTACGGACCCAATTTACGGTAATTTCTCCGGGCTGGATCTCAACCATGTCGAGTGCCGATGGTACGCATGTGTATGAAATGCAACCTACGCCTATGATCTTAGCCTCTTTTGAAGGCAAAATGATTAAGATGAGAATTGAGGGATTTTAAAGGATGGCAAAGCAAACTAAAGGTATTCAGCAACCCCAAAAATGGGGTAGAACCCGGATCATTATCCTGTTGATTGCTTTTGCCATTTTGCTGGTCGGCGCTTTGATGGCCTTTTTTGCCATCAAAAAACGTGGCGAAGAACAAGAAATTACCCAAGTTTCGCTCAAATCTGCACCTCGCAGTATCCGCAGTATCCCCGGAGAGGGTGGGCTGACGCCTGAACAAGAACAGAATATTCGTTTGATCAATCAGCAAAAAGCGCAGCAAGCCGCTCGAACGGGTGGCACAGCAATTCCCATCTTAACCCAAACGGGACAAAGAGTAACGACCACAGAATTTGGCCCTGGCGAAGCTGGCCCCGAAGCTTTAATTCCCGGTTGTAATCCTAAAGAATTGGCGTTAGCGCGCAAAGCTGGCGTCAGAGTGGATGAATTACGGTGTAAAGGCTGTAGCGCCTCTCAATTGAATGCCGCGGGCTATTCCGCAGGCGAATTGGTGCAGGCAGGCTATACCGCCAAAGATCTTAAAGATGCTGGCTATACCGCCGATCAGCTCAAAGAGGCAGGATTAACCGCCAAGAACTTATATTTAGATGCGGGTTTCGGTCTGAGTGAATTGAAAATTGCCGGTTATTCCGCAGCCGACTTAAAAAATGCCGGGATTACCGATGTGAAAGCCCTACGCGCGGCGGGATATACCCCTGCCGATTTGCGCGATGCCGGATTCTCCAGCACCGAATTAACCGCAGCAGGGGCTACCTTAGAGGATCTGAAGAATGCCGGTTACTCGGCCTCAGAGCTTAAAAAAGCCGGATTTTCTGCTGCCGATTTAGCGCAGGCCAACTATCAACCGGATGAAATTGTGGGCGCTGGCTATAGCGATGATCAATTAGCCCAAGCAGGCATTACCTCCACCCAGATTAAAGAAGCCAAAGCCCGCTTAGCGGCGAGCAACAAGCTCCTCAGCAGTTGCAATTCGACAGCGATGGCACAGGCTCGCTCACAGGGGATGACGGCTTTAGAAATGAAAGAACGGTTCAACTGTCCACCGGCCGCCTTTAAAAAAGCAGGCTTTACGGCGGCAGAGCTGAAACGTGCTGGCTTTAAAGCCAAAGACCTCAAAAACGCCGGATATAGCGCGTTAGAATTGCGTAATGGTGGCTGGACAGCGAAAGAGTTAAAAGACTTAGGATTTAACTCAGCAGAATTAAAGGCTGCTGGCTTCACGCCGGGAGATTTATTTAGAGCAGGGTTCACGGCTGCTGAACTTGCCAAAGCCCCCTTCGACGCCACCGAACTGCACGATGCGGGTTTATCCGTAGAAGAATTAAAAGCCGCGGGTTTCACCGCCGATAGTTTGAAAAAAGCCGGATATAGTGATGGCGATTTGATTCGAGGAGGATTTACCCCCGTTGAAGTCGCGCAGGCGTCTGCCGAAATGGCCAATGCCTTGAAGGCGGGGGCAGCAGTGACCGCCTCTGCCGCCGTAGAGCCGGTGATGACCCCTCCTACTACGACACTGCCAGGACCCACCGGCAAAGCTCCGGCTTCAGCACCACAAGAGGTTGGATATCCGCAAAATCGCGCACCTACCAGTGAAATCACCGTGCCGACTCAAAAGGAAGCTGCCCCGGTGGTGATCCATCATCGTACTACAGAAGAGCAACCGTCCGGGTTTGCCGTTTTAAATGCGCCATTGCCGCCACAAGAAGCACGTGCGGAAGAGGCCTTCCGACGGCTGCAAACACGCCAAGCCAAACAAATGACCATGCAGCAAAAAGAGGAAGTATTGCGGCAAATTCAAGCCAGTATGCAAAGCCAAGCCAGTGATTTATTTAGCACTTGGAACCCGCCTGCGACGCAAATGTTTGTGAGAGGGGAAAGTGCTACGACAGGCGCTGGTGGTACAGGTTCTCAAACCCCAGGCGGTACGGGTCCAGGCGGCACGCCTTTAGGCCCCCCAGGACAGCCCCCCGTCGGCCCGACCAATGATGCCAATGTGATCAAAGCCGGCACCATCTTATTCGGGGTGTTAGATACCGGGATTAACAGCGATGAACAAAGCCCGATCCTCGCGACCATCGTCCAAGAAGGCCCTCTCAAGAAGGGGCGTTTATTGGGGCAGTTCAGCCGTGTCGATAAAAAAGTGTTGATCAGCTTCAATACGCTCAGCCTACCCACCTTAAACCGCAGTATTTCGGTCAATATCGTCGCCATCGATCCCAACACCGCCAGAACCGCGGTGGCCACCAATGTGGATAATCATTACATGTTGCGCTATGGCTCGCTGTTTGCCTCGAGCTTCTTACAAGGTTTGGCAGAGGCCGTAGCGTCTTCCGGCTCCACCACCATCTTCGATCTCACTGGGGGCTCTAGCACCCAAAATCCCACCTTTTCTCCTGTGGATAAAACCATCGTCGCCCTGGGGAATGTTGGCACTCAATACGCCGCCACCATGAGCCAGAACTTCCAAAAACCCCCCACCGTCAAGGTGGATGCTGGGGCTGGCATCGGGCTGCTGTTAATGTCAGATTTGAATATTCCAAAATCCTAGCGACTAGACTTTAGCCGTTCTTGATGTTTTTTGCTTCTGAAGGTTTTACTTTCAACGGCATAAACGATCAGGAAACACTTAAAAGTTCGGTGTGGTGCCTTCTCCCTTTTTTTGTGGGAGAAGTGCCGATAGGCGGATGAGGGGGGGATTACAAGTTCTTTGAGTAGCTTTAATTTATCTGCTTGTGATTTACGTAAGTCATTGATATTTTAAAAAAATATTAATAATTTCAGGCTTTCTTAATATTCTCTTAATCTTAATCCCGTATCATACATAAAAGAAGTAAATAGAAACAACAACTTAAACGATTTATGCGGGCAAGCAGCCCGCGCTCCCAGGCCAAATGCCTACTCATAGGCTGAGACAGGCTCCGACCCTGGGAGCGCGGGCTGCTAGCCCGCTACATAAAATTTTCAGCATTTAATATCCCCTTAATTTTGATCGGGTACTATCATGAGTATGAGTAAAACCGTAAGTAAAGATGAATTAGAATACCAATTCACCGATGAGCAAATGCAAGCAGAAGCGGCTGTGACGGTTGACGTCCAACCAGAATCCGTCTCTGAACAACCGGCTAAAAAGAAGCTTTTTTCGCTGTCTCGAAAAAAGATTATCTATGGTATCGTCGGTTTTGTCGTCGTGGGTGGTATCTTCCAGTTTATCAGCGCGCGCGAAAAAACCGCGGTAGAAGGCTCACAAGTGGAAGTCGAAAAAGCCGCTCAAGAACGTCAACAACAAAAACAAGCGCAGGTGATTGAGCATCCAAAGGTTACGGTAACGCCTCAGGTTAAGGCACCAGAATTAGACGATGCACCGACACTTTTACAAAAAACCAATGCATTATCCGTTCCTTCTGAAAGATCTTATGCACCAGAAGTGAAACATATGCAACAAGGGTTGGTGCAAGTCAATCAATCCGTAGACAGCTTACAAAAAACCATTGCTAACTTAGCTGCCTCCGTCGAAAATTTATCAGGTCAAGTCCAGCATTTACAGGCTGAGCAAACGGCTGTCAAGCAAGCGGCATTAGCGGCAGCGCCAGGGTATTCCGTGAAAGCGTTAATTACCGGAAGAGCGTGGTTACAAGCCGACGGCAGTGATGATCTCATCACCTTGAAAGTCGGTGACAATTTGCCAGGATATGGAAAAATTACGGGAATTGATCCCAATGCAGGGACAGTGGCGACCAGCGCAGGTCCTGTATTTACCTACGGGCCTAACGATAGCTAAAAGTGGAGCAGCAGGCCATGCGATTGTATCATAAATTATTTACGCTCTTAACATTACTCGGGTTATTGTTCATCCCTTTTATGGCCCAAGCGCAAGACGGCGGCTATGATTGGGAAGGCATTGCGGCTTTAGGCGCTGCTCAAGAGGCTTGGAAAGCTGCAGGCTATCCCGAAAAAGACATGATGGACGCCTTGAAAGCGTTTGCGGAAGCGAATGGTCGGACTGCTGCGGATGCTGGGAAAAAGGAAAATACCATCCCTTTTAAAGAATCAGCTGATGATCCCTTCTATGATTGGAATGGCTTATTAACAAAATACCGCGGCTATGGTCTAGGGGAATCCCCCACACCGCCGCCTTCTGAGCCTGTCGATGAAACGCCTGCGCCCAGTGAGCCGGATTATTTGGAACAATTCAAAGGATTAGAAGACGAATTTAAACGCTATCAAGATCTCTGGAAATATGTCAATGACAATATGGACGGGGCGATTGATTGGGAAGCCATTGCTGAAGAAATGGGTTTTCCGCCCTCTAATCCAGATGATACTTACCAGCGGTTGCGCGATCTCAACGAGATCAGCAAAGGCTGGGATGGCTACATGAAAGATAAAGAAGACTGGGGCATGTCAGATGAAGACTGGATGCGCTGGTACTTAGGCCAAAACCCTAATGATAAAGGCAACTATTGCTTGTTGGATTCCAAGAGCTGTTTGGAAGGTAACAACGATAAGATTAATGACATTAAAAACCGCCCGACCACTGGGGAACCGGCCGCTACCAACCCGAATAAGAAAAATAACAAATTAGGGTTTATTGATGTCACCACCATGTTAGAAGGTTTGCGTGCGCAAATTCCGTCTCTGTTACGGTTGTTAGTCGCACTCAGTTATGTCACAGGATTTGCGTTCGGCATCATCGCAGTGATGAAGCTGAAACACATAGGCGAAAGAAATGCTTATGGTCACCAGGGTGGGGGTTTTGCAGGTGCTATCAGTTATGCAGTGGTCGGTGCAATTTTGATTTACTTCCCGACCATGGTACAGGTCAGTACCAATACGTTTATGTCAGGCGGCGGCGATTTTGGCTACTCCTACTCGTTGAAAACGACAGGGATGGCTTATGAAAGCCTGGTGATGCTGGTGGCTGATATTGTGAGATTAGTGGGATATATCGCGTTTTTCCGGGGCTGGTTAATCTTAGTCAAAACCGGAAGTGGACAGCAGCAGCATGGGACAATGTCTAAAGGGATTATTCATATTGTCGGTGGAATTTTTGCGGTAAACATTCTCACCTCGTGGGAAATATTACGCGCAACATTTGGATATTCCTGGTAGAGATCAGGCTTATCAATCTTGAATGTAACGATTCATACAGAGAATTGTTACTATTAACTTAGTATTATGAGGTTTAAAATGGTAAAATTGAAGAAAATCGTCGCCGGTATGGGACTCTTAGGCTTTTTGACATTTGGTGCATTGGCTTATGCTGAACCAAGTGATCAAACCATTGGTACGGTAGCAACGCAGGTCACTAATAGCATGGGCGCTATTGGTAAATTAATTACCGCCGGTGCTTTCGTGGGTGGTTTTGCGTTTGCCTGTGCCGCGGTGTTTAAATTCAAGGCACACAGAGAAAATGCGCAACAAACTCCATTGGGAACCCCTGTTGCATTTTTAGCAATTGCGGTATTCTTAGTGTTCTTGCCGACTTTACTCGGGACATCCGGTAGCAGTTTATTTAAGGAAAAAACTGCCGGTGGTTTTGATGGAAGTGGTGCTGACACATTGGATACTTCAACCGGTGCTTAATCTTCACCTGCCTGCCTGAATGTCAGCATTTAGGCAGGTATTTAATCAACTTTAACTTATAGGATATTTAATGATGAAATCTTTATTCAGTTTGAAGAAGGTTTTGGCAACTGCTAGCTTATTAGGCTTTTTGGCCATGGGTACAGCGGCTTACGCTGATGCAAGTGATCAAACCATTGGTACGGTAGCAACGCAGGTTACTGGTAGCATGAGTGCTGTGGGTAAATTAATTACCGCTGGTGCCTTCGTAGGTGGTTTTGCGTTTGCCTGTGCTGCGGTGTTCAAGTTCAAAGCACACAGAGAAAATGCGCAACAAACCCCATTGGGAACCCCCATTGCGTTTTTAGCCATTGCGGTATTCTTAGTGTTCTTACCAACATTACTTGGCACAACCGGTAGCAGTTTATTTAAGTCTAAGACTGCAGGTGGTTTTGGTGGGGAAGGCGCTGACGAGTTGTCTAGCACCAGCACCACCCCTTAAGCTACGCCTTGAAAGGAATCGGCATGAAACCTTATCCGCTCGCTTTAAAGGTGATACCCGGCGCCTGGCGGCTGTTCTTAGCCAGAAAAGCGGATAAGGCTTTCACAAAGTTTTCCAGTAAAGTGTTCGAGCGAGATGACTACACTTGTCAGTTTTGTGGCTTTCAAGCCAATCAATACCAAGAAGTCATCAACATCGATCAAAATTATGCCCACAATAAGTTGTCCAATTTAGCGACGGCTTGTTGTTTTTGTACCCAATGCTTTTTTTTAGAAGCGGTGGGCAAGGGTGAATACGGTGGCGGCAATCTAATTTATCTCCCCGAAATTACCCAAGAAGATTTAAATGGACTTTGTCATGTCTTATTCTGCGCCATTGCGAATGCCACAGATTATCGTAATGATGCCCAAAATATCTATCGAAACCTCAAATTACGTTCCAAGATTGTCGAAAATAAATTAGGCGAAGGGATGAGCAATCCTTCTTTAGTCGGACAAGCCTTATTGAATTTCCATGATGCAAAACAGCCCTCTACCCCTGTATGGTTAGATGCGCTAAGATTATTACCCGCGCGCGCTAAATTCACCAAGCAAATTGAAGCTTGGGCAGCAGCAGCCTTAGATGAGTTGTCTAAATAGTATTGGTCCTGCGGAAAAAGCAGCGGGCTAGCAGCCCGCGCTCCCGGACTCCAGCCTTTTTCAGCTTAAAGCGATCGCCAAACTTTGAAGTTCTTTCTCAAACATAAAACATAAGAAGGCAAAAAACCCTCCTTTGGCGCTTTACAACGAATGGCGCAAGATTTGGGAGCGCGGGCTGCTAGCCCGCTGCTTTTCTCACACCTTCCCAGCAAGGACAACCTGCTTTATAATGGAATAAATCGTCACAACAGGAACACCAATGATCAAGTTTTTCACTGGCATTCTCGATGCCTTCGACGTGTTTTTTGCCTGGGTGTCAACCTCCTTTAAACAAACCGTTGAATCTTACTGCGAATTACAAACCGCGGACAGCACCACCTCATTAGTAGCGCACGATGGTTCTTTAGTGTCCGTCTTAAAAATTGGTGGCGTCAAAGAACTGATTGGCGAAGACGAATTTGATCGCATCCACGAAGGCGTGCAGCAAGCCATGCGTACCACCATGGCTCGACTCGGTCACACTATTCAAATTCATTTCAGCTACGATAAAGCAGAAGTAGAACCTGAAATCACCAGCATCTTAGAACCCGCCGTCGAAACCGCCAAACGTTTAGTCTTAGATTTAGAAGACTTATTCCAAGAACGCAAAAAACATCTGGCCAAATATTGTTCCTATGAAACGGTTTACATGGTGTTATGGACCAAGCCCAATGCGCTGACCGGTGAACAATTAGGCCGGGCCAATAAAGAAAAATTAAAAAGTATTAAAGAAAATAAAATTCCACAATTTCGCCACACCCAGAATGTGATGGCAGCGATCCCCGATTTGCGAGAAGGGCACGATTCTTTTGTGCAATCGGTACTCAGTGATATGAATCTACTGGGTGTTGCAGCGGACATTTTAGAAGTGCATGAAGCCTTGCAAGCGGTACGTCATAGTGTGGATCCTGATTTTACCGACCGTGCCTGGCGGCCTTCACTCCCCGGCGATAAAATCACCATCCAAGAAACCAAACAGATTAAGGGTGAAATTTCCGATATCTTATGGCCGTCATTAGCGCGGCAATTATTACCGCGCGATGCTGAAAACATGGATTTACGCACCACCCGCATTGGTGACAGAATTTATTCCTCGATTTTTATCGATTTGTTTCCCAAAGATATTCAAACATTTGCCACATTATTTTTGCGGGTTTCGCAGACCCAAACGCCTTGGCGTATTTCGTTTCTGATTGAAAGCGATGGCTTATCGTCGATGGCGTTAAAAAAAGCGCTTTCCTCGTTATTGTCGTTCGCAGCTCCGCAAAATCGGTTAATTAATAGCGCCATGGAACTGTTGCGCTATATTAATATCAACACCGACGATGCGGTGGTGAAATTACGGGTCGCGGCTTCGACGTGGGCACCGCTCGGCGATATCCGCACGTTGCGTAATCGTGCTGCCGTGTTGGCAAAAGCGATTGAAGGTTGGGGCTCTTGTAATGTTTCTGAAGTATGTGGTGATGCCTTCGCGGGCTGCGTTTCCAGCATGTTAGGCGTTGCCTCCCATAGTGTCGCCGTGCCTTCCATTGCGCCGCTATCCGACGTGTTGTATATGATGCCATTCTTTCGGCCGTCTTCGCCTTGGGACAATGGCGCGTTATTATTCCGTTCACCGGATGGCAAGCTATGGCCGTATCAACCCGGTTCTAGCCAACAAACGACCTGGATTGATATTATTTATGCGCGTCCCGGTTCGGGTAAGTCCGTGTTATCTAATGCCATCAATTTAGCTTTGGCCTTAAGCCCCGGGGTGCAAAGATTGCCGCGGATCGCCGTCATTGATATTGGTCCTTCCAGTAGCGGGCTGATTTCCTTATTGCGCGAAGCCTTGCCATTAGATCAGCACCATTTAGTCGCCTATCATCGGCTGCGTATGACGCCGGACTATTCGATTAATCCTTTCGATACCCAATTAGGTGCGCGCTTTCCCACCCCGCAAGAACGCGGCTTTTTAGTGAATTTTTTGACGCTGTTGGCCACTCCCGTCGGTTCCGTTAAAACCTATGATGGTATTCCTGACATGGCCGGTTTGGTCGTGGATGAGCTCTATAAAACCCTGGCAGACGGCGCCAATCCTCACATCTATGTCACTGGGGTGGAAGAGCTGATTGATGCCATTTTAGAAGAAATTGGCTTTATTTTTGATGCGCACACCACCTGGTGGGAAATCACCGATGCGCTATTCATCGCCGGCTTTGTCCATGAAGCCATGTTAGCACAACGCCGCGCCATGCCGGTGATGGCGGATGTCACTTCCGTCTGTCGCTCCCCCGCCGTTGAAGATTTATACGGCAAAATCATTGCGCCAACCGGTGAAAACCTGATCAGCGCTTTCTCACGAATGATTTCCAGCTCAATTCGAGAATATCCGATTATTGCGCAATCCACTCAGTTTGATATTGGCGATGCGCGGATTGTTTCCTTAGATTTGGATGAAGTGGCGAAGAGTGGTGGTGATGCTGCCAATCGCCAAACCGCCGTGATGTATATGTTGGCGCGTTATGTGTTGGTGCGGCACTTCTTCCTCACCGAAGATGACGTCTCAGACATGTTACCGGCTTATCGAGCCTATCATGAAGCCCGCGTCACAGAAATCCGCGAAGATCCCAAACGGGTCGTCTTCGACGAATTCCATCGCACCGCCGGCGTTGAAGCCGTTCGCACCCAAGTAGTCCAAGATATGCGAGAAGGCCGAAAATGGAAAGTCCAAGTCGCCTTAATTTCGCAATCGTTAGATGACTTTGATGAAGTGATGGTGGAATTCGCCACTTCCATTTTCATCATGGACGCCGGGCCCGCCCAATCCATTCAAAAAACCACCAAAATCTTTGGCCTCTCCCCCACCGCCCAAAGCGCTTTACGCACCCGCGTACACGGCCCCCGCGAAGGCGGCGCCACCTTCCTAGCCCAGTTCGCCACCAAACTCGGCATGAACCATCAATTGCTCACCTTAACCCTCGGCCCGATCGAACTATGGGCCTTCAGCACCACCTTAGAAGATGCGCAAATCCGCAACAAATTATACCGCCGCTTAAATCCTTCCGAAGCCCGCCGCGTCCTCGCCAATTTATTCCCCTCCGGCTCAGCCGTCAAAATGCTCGAAAATCGCCTGCTATTGATTAAAGAAAAATTAGGTGTCATCACAGAAGAGGAGAAAACCGGGCTCATCGACCAAGTGGTGAATGAAATTATGGACGCTTATTCCAAAAACCCTGATGTGAAGTTTTTGAATGTGAAGGGATATTGAGGATTGATAAAGTGTTTAAGCGGGCTAGCAGCCCGCGCTCCCAGGCTCGAGCCTCATTCAAGTTACAGCCACCGTCAAACCTCAAAGTTTCTCATTCAAGAAAGTTTAAGGAAGCAGAAAACGCATTCTTAGCATTTTGCCATGAAGGGCGCAGGACTTGGGAGCGCGGGCTGCTAGCCCGCTGCAGTTTTCATTTTAAATCTTTTAGATCTTTGTTTCGGCAGAGAAATTTTCCTATGGCTCATGCCATAGAGGCCCCTCCTTTAATATTCATTTAATGTGTTTACCCTATAATTGCTTCAATTTAGAAAAACGGAAGAGGATATGCATATGCTCGACGAAAAGCGGGTGCCACTTTTAGATAATGTAGAGTATAAACAAGGAAAACGATTGGGTGAAGGCTCACATGGTGAAGTATACGAAGTTTTTCCCAAAAGTAAAAACAAAACTACTGCCAACAATGTTTTAGAACAATTAAAGGCAAAAACAACAGTCAGAGAAAAAGTTCAGACAGTTAGGCAATATCAGACAAGTCTTCCTGCAGTCAAAAAAATTATCCCCACATACATTTATAAGCATAATATAGATGAAAGTAAAATAACTGGCGGTTGGTTTCATACCTCCTCACCCCAAAAACATGGCGAAAATAGTTTTTTTATCACTGAGCGCCTTAATGGTCGCCCCCTTGTAGACTGGTTGGATTCTGCCGAATTTTTGCAGTTAACGCACCGAAGACGAGCTTTATTGATATTTCAATTAGTCGATCAAGTTTGCTCAAGACACCAGAACAAATTTTCCACAGGGCCTGCCAACTATCATGGAGATATCAGTAAACGAAACGTTATGCTTGAGATTAATCAGGGAAAAACTCAAGCTTACCTCTTTGATTGTGGTTTTTCATCCTTTTTGTCGAAACAACAAATAGAAGATCCTAATGTACTGGCAACATTTAAAGTGCGAGGAAACCCAGTTTATTATCCACCTGAATCTGTGCCAGTATATCGTAGCGACAAGCCACTTTTTGGGCCCCAGTCTGATAATTTTATGTTGGCTGCCCCAATCCTAAATCTTCTCGGAGAGCCAAGCTGTTATAGGGCTAAAGTAGGATATAAAGGTCATGACAAGACAAAAATATTATTAAAAGATCAAAATGTAATAGAGTTTCCCGATATTGGACTATCAGAAAATCTCAGAGATATCGTGTTAAGATTTATAAAACGCATGCAAAATGAACGCCCACAAGATAGGCCTCATGATGATGAAATGTGGTTATTTTTTTTAAATTTATATAAATTAACAATCATGTGCGAAGAGTCCATGCTCAATCAGCAAAGCATTAACGTTATTCCACAAAATATTGATCGATATAAAACGAGCCAGTATCGTTATAAAGCGTTTGCAGTGAGTTGTTGTATTCTATTGAGTTTTGCCGGTGGGGCAATTCTGGTTGGAGATTTATTAGATCATAAAAAAACGATGGACGCCCTATCTCAGTCTTTAGATAAATTAGGTGGAATACCGCTTTATGCAATTGCTGTATTTGCCGCTGTTACAATCGCTATTTTAGCAGCCTCTGCATGTTTTAAAGGCCGAACACTTTCACAGCAAATAGCATCACAAGAACAAGATTTAACTCAGGCAGAAGCTAAAGCAAAAACCTTCAAAACAGACCCAAATGCCTTACTCCTTGGAGAAGAGATAATAGCAATGGCTGATGGCAAATGGG
The DNA here is from genome assembly GCA_047601185.1 of Gammaproteobacteria bacterium. GTDB lineage: Bacteria > Pseudomonadota > Gammaproteobacteria > JAURND01 > JAURND01 > JASGJS01. Next base: position 999,877 of record JASGJS010000001.1, read on the forward strand.
TTAAACCAACCAATGAAGCGACTTTATTAGAAAATAAGCCTGAAGAAGGAGATCGTGTTGAGCCTGAATCCGACGAATATAAAGTGAAATCTACGTGTCAATCCCCCACAACTTACTAAAAGGTGAGGTAAATGGAAGAAGCGGATACTATGAACAAGGCTATGCACGTTAAACGTTCGATCGATATGTTTTTTGGGCGTTGCAAAAAAGCAAATGAAGCCCTCATGTCAGTAGAAGCCATGGATGAAGTTATCATGCAGGCAGTTTCTGAAAACAATGGAGCTGTTGACATTTAGATGCTGCTAAGATGAGGATGGTGAGCTGTTGCCTTCTCCCCTTGTGGGAGAAGGTGCCCGATAGGGCGGATGAGGGGTAACATAAAGCAAATAAAATCAAAAACCTAACTCTGAAAATTTGTTGCAGACGGAATTTAAATTTTGAAAAAAATCTCTCTGCATGTTGCCATAATCGTGATTTTTTTGCAAAGTTTTCAACATCGATCTTGTTACCCCTCATCCGCCCTATCGGGCACCTTCTCCCACAAGGGGAGAAGGCAACAGCTCGCCCCCCTCAAATTTTCTCAGAACTTAAAATGTCAACAGCCTCTAATGATCAGGTAAGACCCTAATCAGCTTTGCTCCCAGTAAGCTCTCTTAAAATTTTGAAAAGGCTCTAGCCCCCTGGGAGCGCGGGCAGCTTGCCCGCTAAAAAATCAAACCACGATGGCTTCTAAAACGCCATCCACCAACCGAATTTGAATCCTTGAATCTTTTTGAACGGCCTGAGTTTCCGAAACGACATGACCTTCCCGAGTCACAATCGCATAACCGCGTTTTAAAGTATTCAAGGGACTGACCCCTTCCAACGCGCGTAATAATTGCGCCAACGAAGCTTTTTTATTCCGCAGGATATTGTGTTGCGCTAATCGTAAGCGTTGTTCTAACTCATCGAGTCGTTGGGCTTGCTGGCGTAACCGTTGTGCAGGAGATGAAAGTCGTTTTGCCAACATTTGGATCAAAAAATTTTGTTGTTGCAAGAAACCTTGAACATGACGCTGCAATCGATGTTTTAGACGGGTCATCAATGTTAAATAATGCGATTTATCAGGGCTGACCAGTTCAGCAGCGGCTGAAGGCGTAGCAGCACGACTATCAGCAACAAAGTCTGCAATAGTCACGTCAATTTCATGACCAATGCCACTGATCAAAGGAATGTCACTGGCAAAAATCGCTTGTGCGACGATTTCTTCATTAAATCCCCACAAATCTTCCAATGAACCGCCACCGCGTGCCAAAATTAACACGTCACATTCTCGACGTTGATTAGCGAGTGTAATCGCAGCGACAATTTGCTCTGCCGCCTGCTGGCCTTGCACTAACGTGGGATAAATAATCACTGGGATACTGGCAAATCGGCGTTTCAATACACTTAAGATATCTCGAATGGCGGCGCCAGTGGGTGATGTCACCACGCCAATGCACCGCGGAAAAGCAGGTAACGGTTTTTTATGTTGCGGTGAAAACAGGCCCATTTGCGATAATTTTTCTTTTAACTGCTGAAAAGCGCGCTGTAATCGTCCTTCGCCACTGTCTTCTAAATGTTCGACAATCAGCTGAAAATCGCCACGTTCTTCATAAAGACTGAGTTTGCCTTTCAGCACCACGTGCATGCCGTCTTGGGGGAGGGTTTTCAGCGTTTGGGCTTTGGAGCGGAATAAAGCACATCGTAATTGTGCGGTGGCGTCTTTCAGCGAGAAATAAAAATGTCCTGATGATAATCTTTTCACATTGGAGAGTTCACCTTCTACCCATAACAGGGGTATTTCTTGTTCTAATAAAAAGCGAACCGAGCGGTTTAATTCGGAAACCGTGTATATTGTAGTATCGTTCATTGTTCTGATATTTTGGGTTGTACGTTAACGAGTAAAATTCGTTGTCCTTTAATTTTCAACGTGGTGACGGTAAATTCATCAAAATCGGTGGTTTCATTTAACTTGGGCATTCGTTGTAATTGTGTTAACAATAGGCCCGTGATGGTATTGGCTTCCATTTCTGGCAAGGTGATATTTAATAATTTTTCCAGCACGTATAAGGGCGTATTGCCTTTCATCAGCCAACCGCCTTCTTTGGTTTGAATCCACGCGGGGTTGGTCTTATTGAATTCATCGCGCATTTGCCCCAACAGCGTGTTTAAAATATTATCTAACGTGATAAATCCCACGATGGCGCCACTGACATGTTTGACCACTGCAAAATGGGTGAGACCCGCGCGAAAGCGTTGAAATAATTGTAGAGCCGGTAAGTCAGTGGGCACAAGTAGCAGAGGGCGCATCAATTGACGTAATGAAGGTTGTTCTTCGCGTGGGAAAAAAACATCTTTCACATGCAAAAATCCAATCAAATGTTGAGGATCTTTTTCATAAACTGGATAACGACTGTAACGATAATGCGCCATGATCTCTAAATTTTTTTCAAAGGGTGCATCAATACACAGTGTGATTAATTCTTCAGCGGGTCGCATAATATCCGCCACTTTTAAATCGGCAAAATCCAACACATTATCTAAAATTTCTGCTTCTTCTTTTTCTAAGTCGCCATGCGATTTGCTGGCGTGTAAAATTAATTTAAGTTCTTCCGCAGAATAATGGCCAACGCCACTTTCCGGTGAAGCGGCTTTACCTAGCAATTTTAGGGTAATTTGCGCACTGCTATTTAACAATGCAATGAAAGGATACATCAGCCAATAAAAACAATAGAGGGGGAGGGCGGTCCACAGTGACATTCTCTGAGGTTGGCGAATGGCTAAAGATTTCGGCGCGAGTTCTCCGATCACAATATGCAGAAATGAAATCGTAAAGAAAGCGGTGAAAAACGCAATGGCTCTAATGGTGGCTGGGGAAAAAATGTTGAGCCCGTGTAATAAAGGTTCGAGCAATCGCGCGAAAGCGGGTTCCCCTACCCAGCCTAATCCTAATGAAGCTAAGGTGATGCCAAGTTGGCAAGCCGATAAATAGGTATCTAATTGCGAATGAACTTTAGTGAGCACATGACTTCTGACCCCAAATAATTTTTCAATCGAGATAACTTGGGTATGGCGCAATTTGACTAAAGAAAATTCTGCTGCAACAAAAAAGCCGTTTAACAAGACGAGTAAGAGAGCAATAGCGATCAATGCAAGTTGCGTCATAAAATATTAATGTCGTCCTAAGAAACTATTTTCGACCAGCTGTTCTGTTTCGGGGGTAGGATTTTCTCCCACAATTTCGCGCACCTGATCTTTGGTCATAATGACAGGCATCTTCTCAGTCAAAACATTCCCTGTTTCTTGAAGGCTCGCCCTGATTTGACCGAGCGGTATACCTATCATAACCTCGATGTCATCGATTGTTCGATCCAGCGTGCTGGTTTGATGGGCTCTCAATTTAGCGCCATCTTTATTGGGGTCAGTGGTAAAAGTGGGGTTTGCCATAAGGTTATCTCTTCAATAATACAATATCTTTCTTTAAGTATTTCATTACATCTTCGGGCTGATTCGGCAGCAACCGTCTCCCCAATGCTGCATGGATCGCCAAATACGCCTTTAATCGAAAATAGGTGGAATAGTCGGGTTCATCCAAATTTAAAGCGCTGGGAACCCCAATATTTTGTATGACAAAGCGCTCGATCACTTCTGGCCATGTTTCAGGCGCTGAGAGTTCTTGTAATTCGCGCTCTGAAAAACGAATCTCCAGTGCATTCACTTGTTCGAATAGTTGCGCTAAATAATGGGCGCGAAAAGCTTCCCATTCTTGATCAAATTCAAAGGTATATTTATCCAGCCGGTTTTTGAATTTTCCAATCTGCGCTTCGAGCGGGGCGAGATTTTTTTGTAAGGTCATGGTTTCTTGATAAGCTTGATCGAGCTCTTTAATATGACGGTGCAGGTCTTTTTGTTGAACAGGATTGGCTGTATCGAGTTTGTCTCTTAACCGACTGAGGCTTTCTTTCATCAGGCGGCGTTGGACAAGCGCGTCTTCCATCGTCTGAATCAGCCTTTTATTTAAGGCTAATAAACTGGCATAAGCCGCCATAGTGGAGCGGAGAGGGCTTTGCGGGTTGGCAAGCGCGTCTGTCAGCTGTTGAGGGCTGATCAGAGGAGGCTGAGCTTCCTCTTTGTAGCTAATATTGGCATATTTGCGAATCAAATCGGCCAGACTTTGCGTCTCGCTTAAAATCGTCCTCGTATACGTTGAATAAACCTTAGGTCGAGCTGATTTCATAAATGTACTGTTTCAAACCCATAATTCCTCTATTTTAACATAAAATTGGGTAAAAAGCTCAGAAGAGATAAGGCTTCTCCAAAGTTTTGCGTGGCGAGCTGTTACCTTCTCCCCCTGAGGGAGAAGGTGGCCGATAGGCCGGATGAGGGGTCGCAAGACCAACTTCTCAAGCATGGTTTAAGGCATTATGTAATTGATGAGTGGCAGCTGTCACGTTGTGATCACGATTAAGCTCATAGGCTTGTTGATGATGTTTACCGCTCAAGAATCCCAATGTGCCCCCTACAGAAGCCGCTGTTGCAGTGCTGATGGTTGTACCTAAAATAGCATCTTCACTGATCGTGGTAAGCGCATTGACAAAATCCCCAAAGCTAGCCCCGCCGGAAGTGATAAGCGCACAGACAATTGCGCCGACTCCGAAACCTAATACTGCAGCCAATAACAGACAAATCAGTGCTTTTAATGCGGGAGATAAGGGGGGCTTACCATACAGCTGCTCATCTAAATTCTGCGCATTGAGCTCGAGCCAAGCCTTATCTAAGTTGCCAGTAAGATGAGATTCGGCTAATGATCTAAAGTAAGCCAATACAACATCATTAGGGGACTTGTTTAAATCTGTGCCCGTCTTGGCTAAGGCTTGTAATAAATTTTTGTAAGCAGCAATACTGGCTTCATCGATGCCTTTTTCTTGTAATTTGCGAATAGCATCAGCAAACAAGATAAGGTCACGGTTACAGTGAATGTGGTGTAAGATCTCTGCCTCATCACAATCCACTAAAATTAATTGTGTTTTACGTCCTTCATTCTTGGATTGCAATTTTAATTGAGGGAGATTTAACAGTGCCAGTGTGTCGTAAAATTCCGAAGGGACTCTAAGTACAATAGTATCCTTTTCATCAATGCGGCTGGAGTATACTTTAAATTCATCTTTGGAATTCGCTATGGCAAAATTGTCAGTTAAATATTCCTCGAAATTTTCCAGATTCGTGAGATTAGGGATAAACTTTAGCCCCCCGTTTTTCTCTTTTGCTGTTGTATGCAGTTTTCGGTAAGACTCTTTCTTTTGAAACATAAAAATCTCCTAAAAAATGTTGCTGACTCGAACTGCCAATGACCCGATGTTCAAGAATTATGGAATTATGACAAATTTCCACTATAGTTGACTATACAGTAATAATACTGAGTAGAAGTTATGCGAATATTAGGGAAAGGATGCCTTCTCAGCCTGTTGGTATTAAGCCCTGCTTGGGCGCAAGACGCCCCTGACGCGCCAATCACCCTCATTTTGCAAAACGACAGCGATTTGGATGTGGAGCCTGCGGTGGTGTCTTTCCGTAATATCAGTGCCCAAGATATTCGCAGCTTAAGTCGCAGGGTGTTATATGCGCATCAACAAACGACCGTCACGTTAGACAGAACCGGATACCCAGCCCGCTTATTTATTGTATTTCGAATTCCATTAACCCAAGCGCCAGGGATCGTCAGTGTCGGCACACAGCCGGAAGTGACCACGGTGCCTATACCGGCAGTTGCTCCCGCATTGCGTTATGCACCCGGTATTCCGGCGCCGATTTTGCCCAGCAATTATTCACCTGCTTCGGTGGTGGTTTATCCTGTTACGACACCGGGAGCAGGATACCCTGCCGTGATCCCCCCTTGGCCAGGTTCTGCGCCGGTGAACACGCCGGTTTATCCAAATTATCCTTATACAAACTATCCTGGCTATGTCAATACGGTGCCGCAGGCTGCGGTGGTGGCGCCGACGTCTAGCCCCAATTATAACCCGTCGGTGCTGCCAGGCGGTGATATTGTGGTCAAGCCTAATTTAGTCGCGCCCTATTATGGCAACAGCGCTATTCCTTTGCGGAATGAACAATTAGATGCGTTTTGTGAATCTCAAGTGCCTGCGGTGGGAGATGAAATGATGAATACCTTGACGGGAGAGTTGTCACCCCCGTTACCGGTGAATGATGCGAATGAAAAACATGGAATTATTCGGGCGGCGAATATTTGTCAATTCCCGGTGGCGCGTTGGGAATATACCGAAACCAATGATGCGTCGGTGGGATGTAACTTGGCGATTTCGGTGTCACCTTATACGTTAGAATGTTCCAGTAACAACGACCTTGCGCAACCCGTGATTAATTTGAATGTGGGACATGAAACGCGGCCGCTGGCGCCAACACCTTTATTGTATGGCGGGGAGATTGGTGTAGGACCTCCCACTACGCCATAGCTTGTTTGGTGGGAAAAGCAGCGGGCTAGCAGCCCGCGCTCCCAGACTCCAGCCTCTTTCAACTTAAAGCGATCGCTAAACTTTGAAGTTCTTTCGTTCAAACCTTAAAGTTTAAGAAGGCAGAAAACCCTCCTTTGGCGCTTTACAACGCATGGCGCAAGATTTGAGAGCGCGGGCTGCTAGCCCGCTGCTTTTCCCATATGCATTAAATTCCTAAACTGGCTGCTACCGCCGCGTGCATAATCTTGCCTTTATCCACATTCAACCCATTCAACAAATGGGGATTATCCGCAAACGCTTGTTGCGCGCCTTTATTCGCTAAAGTGATGATGAACGGCAGTGTGGCGTTATTTAAGGCGAAAGTTGAGGTACGCGGTACAGCGCCTGGCATATTAGTCACGCAATAATGCACAATCCCGTCCATCACATAAGTGGGGCTATCGTGGGTGGTGGGGTGACTCGTTTCAAAGCAGCCGCCTTGGTCAATAGCGACGTCGACCATCACGGCACCGGGCAACATTTTGGGGAGTAAGTCGCGCTTGACGATTTTGGGGGCGGTACTGCCTGGCACTAGGACAGCGCCAATCACTAAATCCGCATGCGAAACATATTTTTGTACGGAGGCTTGGGTGGCGAATACCGTGGTTAATTTGGAGCCAAATTGTGAGTCGAGTTCTTGCAGGCGCTGTAAAGATTTATCCAGGATAATGACTCTGGCTTCTTGACCCATGGCCATGCGAGCGGCGTTGGTACCGACGACACCGCCACCGATGACGACGACATTGGCAGGCTCTACGCCAGGCACGCCACCTAATAATACCCCACGACCGCCGCGCATTTTTTCTAGGGCTTGCGCGCCGGCTTGCACGGCTAATCTGCCGGCGACTTCACTCATGGGGGATAACAGGGGCAGTCCACCTCGCGTATCCGTGACGGTTTCGTAAGCGATTGCGGTGCAGCCGGATTTCATCAGGGCTTTGGCTTGTTCGGGGTCGGCTGCTAAATGTAAATAGGTGAATAGAATTTGATTTTCGCGCAGCCAGGCACATTCGTGAAGTTGTGGTTCTTTCACTTTTACGATCATATCCGCTCGCGCAAAGACTTCTTCGGCGGATTCAATAATATGCGCGCCTGCTTCTACATAGTGAATGTCATGACACTCGATGCCTTCGCCTGCGCCTTTTTCCACTAAGACGCTATGACCTTGCGCGACCAGTTCGAAGACGCTGTTAGGGGACATTCCAACGCGAAATTCACCTTTTTTAATTTCTTTAGGGACTCCAATGAGCATAAAAACCTCTTTCTTGTGTAAAACATGTAAACATTCAGCTTGAGTAGACACAACTTAGGCCGAATCTAACTTAGTAGTGAATAGTACTAAAGCATTTGATTTAGTGGTGCTACATATCGGCGACGGTGCCAGAGAAGGAGACCATGACTTAAGACACGCTGTGAATACGTCCCTGTAGGCTTCTCTTTTTCATCCATGAAAAAAAGAGTCTTAAGTCATGGTCTCCTTCTCTGGCACCGCCGCCTTACTTGGGTGCATAGTTTAGGTCTGAGCCTTATGATAATTCTTATAAAAAATAGCTAGAAAGGTATTCAAGCATAAAGATCGAAATCCCGCTGAACTTTGAGCTAGTTCCTTCTCCCCTTGTGGGAGAAGGTGGCCGATAGGCCGGATGAGGGGTAAAGGCTTTTCAAAAAACCTGTATATTCCCCTTCATTCACAGCTGAAGTCTTGCTAATGCTTCTTCCAACTCCGGTAAAATCATAAACAAATCGCCAACCAGAAAAAAATCCGCATACTGTAAAATAGGGGCTTCTGGATCCTTATTGATAGCGACGATGACTTTACTTTCTTTCATGCCGGCGAGATGCTGAATCGCGCCTGAAATGCCCACTGCGATATATAAATCCGGCGCGACAATTTTACCGGTTTGTCCGACCTGCCAATCATTGGGAGCGAATCCTGCGTCTACGGCGGCTCTGGAAGCACCTAATGCAGCGTTGAGTTGGGTGGCGATACGTTCTAATAATTTAAAATTGTCTGCGCTCTGTAGCCCGCGACCGCCTGCAATGACAACGCGTGCGGAGGAGAGTTCGGGTCTTTCACTTTGCGTTTGCTCTAAGCCGATCCATTCACTACCGCTATTATCTATGACCGTATCTATCATCGCAAGCGGAACTACAGTGGTGGCGGTTTGAGGAAGCGGTAAAAAAGCGCTGGGGCGAACGGTTAGAATTTTCAATGCGTCTAAACTTTGCACGGTTTCTAGCGCATTTCCGGCATAAATGGGTCGAATAAAGGTATCTGCAGAGACAATGGAGACCACATCGGTGACAGGGGCTATGTCTAATAAAGCAGCAATTCGTGGTAACAGGTTTTTACCAAAAGCTGTCGCGGGACCTATGATGTAGTCATAGCCTTGACTGACTTGTGCAATCAGTGGCGCTAAATTTTCGGGCAGGGCGTGGGCATAGGCGGGTGCATCTGCTGCGATGACTTGTTGGATACCCGCTAACATTCGTGTCTGTTCGATGACGACGGTGCATTGATGACCGGCAATAAAACCCGTCACCTCGGCATTCAGTTGATGCGCGGCGGCGATCACCGCTAAATTATGCGGTTTTAACGATTGATTATCATGTTCAATAATGATTAAAGCTTTCATGGCAACACCTGCGAATCTTTGAGCTGCTGGATTAATTCATCGACAGAGGAGACTTTTCTGCCGGCTGTTCGCATAGCAGGTGCGCTCACTTTCAAAACCTTTAATTTCGATTGGAGATCAATAGCAAAACTTTCCGCTGCCAGAATTTCCAAAGGTTTTTGGCGCGCTTTCATGATATTCGGTAACGCGATATAGCGTGGCTGGTTTAAGCGTAGATCTGTGGTAATCACGGCGGGGAGGGTGACTTTAAGGGTTTCGAGCCCACCATCCACTTCGCGGGTGACAGTAGCATGGGTGGCCGTCAGTTGAATGTGAGAGGCAAAAGTGGCTTGCGGCCAACCTAATAATCCTGCCAACATCTGTCCGGTTTGGTTGCAGTCATCGTCGATGGCCTGTTTTCCCAGCAAAGCTAAGCCAATGTCTTGAGACTTGGCGAATTCACAGAGTAATTTGGCGATGGCTAAGGGTTGTAGTGGCGTTGCGGTTTTGAGTAAATACGCGCGATCAGCACCAAACGCTAAGGCGGTTCGCAAGGTTTCTTGAGCGGTTTCGTCGCCGATGGAGACGGCAATAATTTCGCTGGCTTGTCCGGCTTCTTTGAATCTCACGGCGGCTTCTAAGGCGATTTCGTCAAAAGGATTCATTCCCATTTTAACGTTGGTGTCGACGCCTGTGCCATCGGGTTTGACGCGGACTTTAACGTTGTAGTCCACGACGCGTTTAATGGGTACTAGGATTTTCATAAATTGTTCCGATTTTTTCGGGTTCTTCCGAAATTGCCGTAGTTCAGGTCATTTTTTGTCGCCACCATCCCCAGCATAACACGATAAACGTAAATAAGAGTAGGGGGTAAATTCCTATTCGCATCCAGGGGGTATTGCCTTGCATAGGTTGAATCGTGCCATTGAGTACATAGGTTTCATAAGGCGGGGCAAAACTGCTGACGTGTCCCTGCGGATTAATGATGGCGGTGAGTGCATCATTGGTGCTCATCAATAAATAGCGCCCGGTTTCAAGCGCGCGCATTTGCGCAATTTCTACATGTTGTGCTGAGGCCAATGATTTTCCAAACCAACTGTCGTCGCTGATGGTCACGAGCAGCTGGCTCTGTTTAGCGGTTTGTGCGACCAACCAGGGGTAGGCAATTTCATAGCAAATAAAACTGGCGATGGGGATATGGTTGGCAATGATCGGCGGTTGGTGTTTAGGCCCGCTGGCAAAATCTGACATGGGAATTTGGACATAATCTTTCAGCCACACCAGCAAACCGCGAAAGGGGATAAATTCTCCAAAAGGCACTAAATGGCGTTTGAGGTAAACTCCCTGACCATTGCCGATTGCCAATAGCGCATTATAGGCTTGATCCTTTTGCATATAGGGGATGCCGGTGAGCACTGTACTGTGTTTGTCTTTAAGCATTCGGTTAAATTTTGCTAGAAAATCGGTAATTTGATCGGGCCAGAAAGTGATGGCTGCTTCCGGCCAAACAATAATGCGCTGGTTAGGAAGCGCTAGTGTCAGTTTTTGATAGAGGTCTAAACTGGCTTGCGCTTGCGTCGGTTGCCATTTCAATGTTTGTGGGATATTCCCTTGTACTAAGCTCACTTGAACAGTCGCGCCAGCGGGTTTTGTCCACTGAATTTTTTTCAGTTGCGCACTGGTGACCCCCACGACCACCAGAATCAGAATGCATCCCAGGACTTGACTGAATTTTTGACGTTGCCGCCAACACAGCAGTAAAAGAGCGCTCACAAACGCCGTTACCCATGACACGCCATACACGCCGATAATGGGTGCTAAGCCAGCGAGGGGCGAATACAGTTGGGTATTGCCGAGTAATAACCACGGAAAGCCTGTCAACAGCCACGTTCGTAATCCTTCTGTGATCACCCAAAGAGTCGGAAACACTAACAGACTTTGACTCGCCAGCGGTTTCGGGAAAAATTTCGCAAAAAAATAAAAAGGCACTGCAATGTAAAGGCTCAGCACCATAATCATTAAAGCGGTTAGTAGGCCGGCGATCCAGCCATCGGCTTGTCCGTAGACATGTAGACTAATATAAACCCACGAAATGCCGATCCCTAAAAATCCCATCCCAAATAAAAAAGCGCGCCAGAACGCCTGTTTTGGGCTAGCACCTAATAAAAGCGCTAATAGCAGGGCAGGGCACAGCACAGAAAATCCATAAATGTGAAAAGGCGAAAAGGCTAAGGGCAATAAGGCGCCTACTAGCAAAGCCGCGGCAGCTTTCAATCGAGTTTGGTATGGCTTAATAGGAAGCATTAAACGGCAGCTCTATTTGTAATAGACCAATCTTGCGTTTATTCGCATATAAAATTTTAAATTCGATGTCTTGAATCGTCAGCGTTTCATCACGTTTGGGCAAATAGCCAAATTGTTCGGTGATAAATTTACCCATGGTATCGGCGTCTTCCGCACTTAATTGGGTTTTAAAAAATTCGTTAAATTGTTCGATGGGCGTGAGGCCTTTGACGGTATATTGCGTTTCGTTGATTTGGGTAATATTGGTTTGAGGTTCATCGATATCATATTCGTCTTGAATCTCGCCGACAATTTCTTCGAGCACGTCTTCAATGCTGAGCATGCCAGAGACGCCGCCATATTCATCGACGACCAAGGCGATATGATTGCGTGTTAACCGAAATTCTTCTAATAAGGTGTCGAGTTTTTTATTTTCTGGGATAAAAACCGCGGGTCGTAATAATTGTTCTAAATTAAATTCAGCTTCGCGGTTAAAGGTATAAGGTAATAAATCTTTTGCCAGTAAAATGCCGACCACTTCGTCAGGGTTTTGATTGATCACCGGAAAGCGAGAATGTGCCGATGAAATGACGATGGGTAAAATTTGTTCTAAGGTAGAATGGAGCTTTAATACCACCATTTGGGAGCGAGGTACCATTACATCGCGGACTTGCATGTCATACACTTGCAAGACACCGGCAATCATCGTTAAAGCTTCGGGTTCAATTAAATGATCTTGAGAAGCATCTTCTAGCCAGTCGAATAAGGCTTCACGGGTTTTAGGCCGAGAAAAAGCACTGCCTAATCTTTCCAACCACGATTTATGGATAGAATCGCTCATACGGGGAGTGATGCTCGCTCTTTTTCAAGTTGCAGTTGTTTCAGTTGATTTTTCAGCTGACGGTTTTGATTGCGCAGTTTAAAGTAAGGCCACAAATTGGCAACGAAACCTAAAATAATCCCAAGGCCTAAAGTATAAACGAGTAATAAGGACAAGGGGAGTGTTGCTGTGCCCAGATAATATTTTAAAGTCACCGGAGTATCGTTGGTGATGGCAAAAGAAACGCCTAAGATGACAATCACTAAAATGATTAAGTAAGAGATAAGGCGTAGTATTTTCATGGTGAGTGCTCCTGTGGTACTCAGCTCCTGGAAAAGCTACTCAAGTTGAGCAGCAGGCACTATTTTTTAAGCGGGCTAGCAGCCCGCGCTCCCAGCTAAGCGTTTAGAAATGCTTGAGGCTAGTGGAGGCTTGAAGTTGGGTGTGGTGCCTTCTCCCACGGAGGGGAGAAGGCCCCACATCAGGCTTCAAGCTTTTCTCAAACGCCAAGCAGTTTTCTGACTCTTAAAACTAATCCTCATCATCCTCTTTCTGATTCTTCCCCTGCACTTGCTCTCTAAACAGATCGCCCAGTGTTGGAGTCGCAATGGTTTCCTTCTTACCGCCTTTGCCTGACTCTTTAGAGGTGTCTTCATCCAGTGATTTGAGGGAAAGATTAAAGATGCCAGTTTTGCGATCAACGCCAATCAATTTGGCAGTGATCTCTTCACCCACGCTGAAGTGCTCTTGCGCATCTTTTAAGGCTTCATGGCTAATTTCTGACACACGTAATTGGCCTTGTAACCCTTCGCCTAGCTCAATAAGAGCGCGTTTAGCATCGACAGCAGTGACGGTTCCTGACACTAAAGTGCCTTTAGGATGGTCATCTAAATACTTGCCTAACGGATCAGATTCTAGCTGTTTAATGCCAAGTGAGATGCGCTCACGTTCAGGATCAATCGCTAAAATAACCGCTTCAAGCAAGTCACCTTTCTTGTAACGACGGATAGCAGCTTCACCGGCATCTTTCCAAGAAATGTCGGATAAATGCACTAAGCCATCAATGCCACCGTCTAGGCCGATAAAGATTCCAAAGTCGGTAATCGATTTAACATTTCCGGAGACTTTTTCCCCTTTGCTATGACCATTGGCAAATTCTTCCCAGGGATTGGGTTGACATTGCTTCATGCCTAAGGAAATGCGACGACGTTCTTGGTCAATTTCAAGGACCATGACTTCCACTTCTTGACCAGGTTGAACGAGTTTAGCCGGGTGGATATTTTTGTTGGTCCAATCCATTTCAGACATGTGAACTAAGCCTTCAATGCCATCTTCAATTTGAACAAAGCAGCCGTAGTCGGTGATGTTGGTGATATGACCAAACAAACGCGTATTCACAGGATAACGACGGGCAATATCTAACCACGGATCTTCACCCAATTGTTTGAGGCCTAAAGAAACACGTTTTTTCTCTCTGTCGTATTTGAGGACTTTCACTTTCAGTTCTTGGCCCACTTTCAACACTTCGCTTGGATGTTTAACGCGTTTCCAAGCCATGTCGGTAATGTGCAGCAAGCCATCGATGCCGCCTAAATCAATAAAGGCGCCGTAATCGGTGATGTTTTTCACGACACCGTTAAATTCTTGACCTTCTTTGAGGTTTTCTAGGAGTGCTTGACGTTCACCACCGGCTTCTTCATCGACGACCGCGCGACGAGAGACCACGATGTTGTTACGTTTTTGATCCATTTTGATGATTTTAAATTCGAGCTCTTTGCCTTCCAATGCAATGGCTTCGCGCGTAGAACGAAGATCGACTAAGGAGCCAGGTAAGAACGCACGAATGGTTTTTAAATCGACCGTGAAGCCGCCTTTGACGCGTTCACAGACCGTTCCAACCACCGTTAAGTTATCTTGGAAAGCTTTATCGAGTAAATCCCAAGCTTCAGTACGTCGCGCTTTTTCGCGGGAAACACGGGTATTGCCGAAGCCATCTTCTAGGCTTTCTACCACCACGCGGACTTCATCGCCCACCTGAATCGTTTCACCACGAAATTGTTCAGGGTGGATCATGGAATCGGATTTCAGGCCGGTGTTGACAACGACCATATTGGGGGTGATATTGACAATTTTCGCTAATACAGTGGCACCCGGTTTAACATCAGAGTTCGTTAAGTTTTCTTGCAGTAAGTCAGCAAAGCTTTCGCCAGTCATTCAGATTATCCAGTGAGTAGATACAAACGGACAGATTTTAGCCTGTCTAAGAGGGAGCTGTATCTATAAAGTTAATATTCGCCTATTTCTCAATAGACACCTTAAACACAAAAAATAGGATTCAGCGTTTGCATAATCTCTGCAAAAACTTGAGGCACCGACAAATGGGTCGTATCGATTTCGATAGCGCCCACCGCAGGCTTAAGAGGGGCAGTGCCACGACCTTGATCGCGCGTATCCCGCTGAAGCAATTCTTGTGAAATAGCCGCTAGGCTAACATGCTCGCCTCGGGCTTTCAACTGCTTATAACGTCTTTTCGCACGTTCTTGTGGATCGGCATGCAAAAAAAACTTAATTTTGGCATCGGGGAAGATCACAGAACCCATGTCGCGCCCATCAGTGACAAGGCCTGGCCATTGTCGGAAATTGCGTTGACACTGCAATAAAGCCTGGCGCACCGCGGATAAAGCCGCAATTTTTGAAGCAGTGGATCCACATAATTCGGAGCGTATCGCTTGGGTAATGTCTTGATCATGCCAAAGAATGCGATAGGTGTCGCCCATGCTAAAGGTCACGGGCAGATGAGCGGCCAATTCCGCTAAAACGGTTTCATCGGATAAATCCAGCTGATGCTCTAACGCAATATGCGCTAAGACGCGATACAACATACCACTGTCTAAATAGTGCCAGCCTAATTGTTTGGCGACCAGTTGGCTGACTGTGCCTTTGCCAGTTCCGCCGGGCCCATCAATGGTGATAACGAGTGGGAGTGATTGAGAAGTTTGCGACATAGTGTTTTAAAATTAGAGTAAAGGTAATAAATCCCGTAGCGCATATTTAACCGCTTGTTGCTGCACTTCAGCACGATTTCCCGAAAAATGATACAGCTGAGCTTTGGGGTTAAAGCGTAGCCCTTGCCAGGCAATCCATACCGTTCCGACCGGATTTTTAGCGGTGCCTCCATCAGGGCCTGCTACACCAGAGACCGCGATACTCACCTGAGCAGCAGAACGATTTAACGCGCCCATGGCCATTTCTCGCACAGTCTCTTCACTGACAGCACCAAATTGCTTTAACGTTTCGGCGCTGACATTGAGCATTTCTTGTTTGGCAGGATTGCTATAGGTAATAAATCCTCGATCAAACCAAATAGAACTGGTGGGGATACTGGTGATAGCGGCAGCCAATTGTCCACCTGTGCAAGATTCTGCTGTCGTCAATAACCAGCCGTGCGCTTTTAAAGCTTGACCCAATTCATGGGAAAGTTTTAATATTTCTTCCATTGCGGCTCTCCGGTGAAGTGCTGAGTATATCGAATTGCGCTGTTTCAGCAAGGAGAATTGTTTAGATCATTTGGAATTGATTTGAAAACAGGAGGGAAACATGAAACACTTCATGAAAGTCATCGGTTTAGCTTTTATCCTTTTCAGTAGTGCGGTAGGGTTCGCACAATTAGCTGATCTTGCACCCACCCCTTTAGATAATAATTACACCGTCGATCAACTGCAGCAAGCGGCAACTGCTGGCGATCCAAATGCGCAATATGCCTTAGGTTACATGTATTATTATGGTAAAAATGTGCAGCAAGACACCACATCCGCGTTAAACTGGATCCGTCGCGCCGCAGTGCAAGGTCAACAACAAGCCATTCAAGCATTATCCTTGCTCAATCAGCCCTTACATCCACAAGACAATATCAACACCGTGCAAAATGCTGTGATCAGTCAAGCAGATGCTGAACCTATGGCTCCCGTCGTCAAACCTCAACAGCAAGCAAAAAGTGTTGTGACAGTGCCTAACGCAAAATTACACAAAACCCCCACTGCAGCACCGACCCATTTATCGCAAGCACATCCCAGTCGTTACACCATTCAATTACTGGCAGCGGCTGATAAGCAAGCGTTAGATCGCTATGTGACAAAACACAAACTGCATGGTAAAACGCTTTACGGCCAGACCAAACATCAGGGTAAAAGTTGGTATGTGTTAAATTATGGAAAATACCCCAGTGCTTCAGCCGCGAAATTGGCGATGAATACGTTGCCCTCAGAACTGAAAGCGCAGAACCCGTGGATAAAAATGGTTGAGTAAGACTCTCCTCTATTGAGACAAGAAGTATCTATTTAGCACATTCTAAGGGAGGCTTGAACTTACATAGAGGCAGGAGGCGTCGTCCCGGCATGGATGCCGGGATCCAGTCTGCAGGAAGCAAAACTCTACATCCTTGTAATCTGGATCCCGGCATCCATGCCGGGACGACGCCTCCTCTTGGGTGCCTTTTTAGGAGCGTTAAGTTTGTCATAGAAAATGCTGAATGTTCACGATAAACGTTGATTTTCTGAAAGGCAGCCTGTAAGCTTGGCGGCCGTGGAGCGTTTTACGCCCGCCTTTTGATTAGAGCGTTGAAAAAAAGCCAGTGTTTGTCTCGATAAAGAGCATACTGAAATTTGGTCGTGTGATAGGATAAGAACAGTGCTAAGCCCAAGTGAATTGAAAGACAAAATCGACAAACTGCATGCTGTAGAAATTTCAGGTCAGGTTGTAGCAGGCTTTGAAAAACAGGCCGAAGGTGACATATTTCCCGCATACTTTCTCGATGATAAAAACAGTTTTTATTTAGAAAAACCCCATCAATTAATCCATTTTAAAATCAGCAGTAATGCCTCTGATCCCGAGAGCAAAGAATGTGTTCGATGGGCCCTTTGGGATCTTGCTACTCATAAAATAGCTTCCATGGGTAGAATAAAATCAGTGGCTTTTTCAGATATATATCCTCAGTTGACGCGGGTGGTGATGTTATCTTCTGGCGAGCATTTTGCTTTGGGCGGTAGTGATGGAACTATTTCCATTTTTAACCTAAAAACGCAAAACATTGATGCCTCGCATAAAGCGCATGGGGGTGCGATTTATGATATGTGTTATGATCCCCACTCGAATTGTCTGATCACATCGGCAGCGGATCCTTCAATATTTGTCACCTATTATGATGTGACGCACCATAAATTTACGCATGCTAACCCTAAAGGCTTTCCGCTTGAAAAACCCGCATTCTCCATTCAGTGTGCTGAAGGGGAAGGACGGCTTTATACGGTAGAAGGAGACCATCCCTGTGGCAATCAATTAAAACAAAGAACTTTACATGACGGAAAACTGACGACTGTTTCTACCTTTCCAGGCCAGTATCATACGCTCTTAAAATATCATGATTCCAAGCTGTTTTATTACAAACACCCCGATTATTTAGGTATCTATTCTTCTATGTATGGGGATGATGAGAAAATTCGTTACCCTGATGACCAGCCTGTTGCGGTGCATTTTGTGACGGATAAATTATTGTTAGTGAAAACTTTAAAACATTTTTATCTGTATCAACATCAGAATTTTCGCGCATTTCAAGAAATTGCCAGGATCAGTTCATTCATCGGCTGTGATTTAAATCATGTTGCCTTACCCAATAAGACCTACAGTATTCGGTATCACAAAGATCGAGGCCTGCTTTCACTGTATCAATTAACCTCACCAACACTGTGTGAAATTCTTTCAAGCATTCAAAAAAGCACATCGATTAAACAGTTAACGTTAATGGACCACACTCTGGATGATAAAAGTCTCTATGGCTTGCATCAATTAACGGCTGCTCGAAAAGACCTTAAATATCAATTTTCAAAGGAGCTTACGCAACAGTTGGCCATGATTGATAAATATGAGGGGTTATTGGAAGCAAAAACCAAAGAAATTGCAGCTTTAACTTCGAAACAGGCTGGTGAGGAAAAAATGATATTATCGAAACTTAAAGAATTAGAAACACAATTGGAGAAGAACGTTAAGGAACAAACCCAAAAAATGACTGAACTGACAGAGCAAGTGGCGGAGCTTAAAAAACAACAAAAAGAGTCTGAAACGACTATTGCTGTTTTAAAAGATGAGCTAGAGATCGTAAAATCCGCTCATGAAGCATCTCATCTTGAGCAAGAAAAAACTAATGCAGAGCTATTACTGTTGTTAGGCTCTAGTGAACCTGTGGACACGGAACCCTTAATAGAAACGATTAAAAAAATTAAAGATCCTGATTTAAAATGTATTCAACGACTGCTTGCGGAAGACTCCATAGCATATTGGAATTTAATTAAATTTTCAGGCAATGAGTATTTTGAACGCTATGCAAAGGAGCTAAGAGAGAAAAAAGCGATTGTCAGTGCAAAGGATCTAGTGGATCTTATTCAAGTGACTGATGTGCGCAGTGAACACAGTGAAGGTTTAGAAAAGGCTCTTGATCAGTTAATAGAAGAGTATAAATCCTTGCCAGTTTCCGCAAAAAATGAAATGCGAGAATGGGTTAGGCCACAGGCTAAAGTATTATTGGAAAAACCCTATAAAGAAAAGCTCTTGGAGTGGAAGAAGAAAACTTTTGAAGCCACCTTTGGGGAAGACAGTGGTATGGACTTTTCGACATTACCCGTTCCTGAAAAAATTTCCTCGAAACTTCTGCAAGAAGTATTTGACTCAAGATCGAGTGAAACAGAGTCTCTGATTAATACTGCCATGCTACAATTTTTACGAGATTTAAAACATCAATTATCGGAATTGCCAGAAGCGCGCGCTTCTGTGACCTCTAGTGGTTTTTTTAAATAGAAGAGTTTAGCTCATGTCAGATAAAAACAAGCCTGAAAAATTGCTAGATAAGAAAGAAACCCCTGTTACTATGAAATTCGCAGGGGGTTTTGCGAACGAATTTGATTATATTTGGTTTCCCGAGAGTCGTGGTGATCTTAAAAAAAAGACAAAGCCCACTGACGACAAGATAGATCCTATTTCTGCGAGTTTAACTTCCACAGCTAGTGGATTATTTGACCCAATTGTTACTCATGCAACTAGTTTACCTAAAGCTAAATCTATTTTTAAAAATGGACCACGATTGAATGCATGGGTAAACAATGACTATAGGATTCCTTCTTTTTATACAGCGGAAGGTGGATCTTCAATAGTCCCAAGATATGGAGAGGAAACGGTAGCTTTTCGAGTTAAGAAGAATGCTAAAATTTTACATAGCTCAGAAGTGCCAATGCCTTATGCTGCCATGCCAAGAAAGCACTGGGCTAGTTATGCGCTTAAAGAAGGTTATGATGCTATTCGTGAAGAAGGACTAACAACTAAGCCAAATGGAGAAAAAGCTTCCCATTTAATTTTTCTTCGCGAAGCGGATAAAAAATTAGATGTCACAGGAATCTATACCAATCCAAAACCGCCCAAAGAGATTCAAAAAATAGGAATGGAAAGTGGCAAAGCATTTGGTTGGTATAAAACACAAACTGCTATTTCGGTACCGACAATTCGAGCCATACAAGGACTTGGCGCCGTAGGAACTCTCTACGGAGTAGGCGCGGCTTCTTGGGAAGTTGCAAAAAGCTCAGAACCTGGTAAAGAAGCATTATACCAAGGCACTTTGTTAGGAGCAGCCATTGTCGGTGGCTCTCGAGCTGCACGTTTTGCAGTTTTGCCTTGTGCAGCTGTTGGGAGTATATTTCCGCCGGCGGCGCCCTTTACTGTGCCGCTTTGTTTGGCCGGAGCTGCTTTCGGAGGAGGTTATGCTGCGGTTGAAGGAATGAGATGGACATTGAGTCAAACGGCTTCTATTATTCCCACAGCTGAAGCTGCTCCCCCAATAGGAGATAAAGACTATAAAATCACAACACCGCTTAGTTCTCCATGGATACCTTTAGCCAGCTTAGAGAAAAAAGCTTTAAGTGAAAAAGATCTAGATAAAATAACCGGATACATTAAGCCAGCTTACTCAAATATCGAAGCTTTATCCTTTGGAACGAATTTTTATGCTTTACTTGATTCCTTGTCTCCTTCTGGAACAGACAGCTTAAAAAGTCAGGGGCAATATTTATTGTCTCAAGTCCGGAAATCTGATCGATCAATGCAAAAAGCCGATGTAAAGGATTTAGTTCGTCATCCAGTATTTCAAGATGAATTAAATCTGATGCAACATAATGGACTTTCTTGGAATCAAACCCAATTGTTAGCGTTAACCGCTTCGCAGCTTCAAGGCAGCGATCTGAAGATTTCAAAACAACCCGATCCACAATCCGTAAAAAAAGCTTTAGATTCACTAGAGTCAGCCATTAAAACCGATTTTTCAAACCCTCAAAAAAGCCAAATTTTGGGGTGGGTTGTCACTGAATCTAAAAAAGCAGCTTCTGCATTCAGCGCAAGCTCAGTGACGTTTTTAGAAGAAAAAGTCAAGGGTAGCGGTGACAATGCGTTGGTCTGCCTTAAGATCAATACAGCGTGCAATCTCGCGAGTGATTTGGCTAAGTTAACGGGCCATCGTGACTTCGCTAGGGGCATTAACAAACTTGGGCAGAGTGCTACGGGGATTGCTAATGGTATTGCATTGATGGGAGTTCATCCTCTTTTAGGTTTGGGTGGAATAGCGCATGCGATCTTCCAGTTTTTTGAAGATGATGACAATGGAATGGAAGAGGCATTTAACGCGATCCATACTACCCTAGTGCATGGAATTAATAGCGTCTTAAAACAACAATTAGAATTAGCACAAGGCTTATCCCAACAAATCACGCAATCTCATCAAGCGGCAATGAGTCGATTTGATCAGGTTGACCAACGACTCGTTGATATCCAGCAAACGATTTTATATAGCTATAAACAATTGACAATGCAGCAAGTGCATATCAGTCGCCAAATCGAAAGTATGGCTCACCAAGTGAGTGAAGCAGAGCGGAATATTTTAACAGGACTGCAAAAAATACACAGTGATATCGTACGCTGTTTACAAGTCGTCGGACAAAGTATGATACGTAATTTTACCGCTCTTAGTGAACAGCTCACCGTAGGCTTAAGTGGTTTGGACGCACATCTTAAAAATTTGGAATATCGCTTTGGTTTGCAAATGGCCGGTTATGCCTTTATGCAAAAACAACTGGCTTTTGAGGTCTTGCGTGAACAACGTCAAGCTGTCGGTATTTTGTTGGCGAGTACAGCAAAACGCTATCAGGAAACTCGTCAAGATTTTGAAGAATCGCATGAAAAACAAGTCGCCCTTAAAAAATCCTGGGTTGAAAAAACGACTTCTTATGCGGAACGCATCTTAGGAAAAACCCCTCCTGAGAAAATTAAGCCAGATAAATTAACGATGGCCCTAGAAAAAAGCTTAGCGCCCCAAGATGAGCAAGAGGAGTTGTCATCAAAAACCATTTGTCATGAAATTGGTTTAGAAGACCAATGGAGAACAACAGATCCTTTTGAAGTGATCAATATACTGCGTAAAATTTGTTATGAGGAAGGCTCTGATTTTAGGGAGAAAGCGCTGTTAAGAAGTCCACTGCCCCATTTGAATGCATCGCTGATCAATATTCGCGCTTATTTTAAAGTGTTAAAACAAAATGAACCTATCAAGCCAGAATTGCTTGATCACGCGCAAGCTTATGTCAATCAATTGCGCAGTCTTTTATATTTTTGTCACGCTTTAGCAGATCCTCCTGTTATTAAATCCCTCTTGGCACGGGCAGGAAAGTCAACGGCGGCCATGGGAAGTTTATTGGAAAAAATGGTTGAACACTATCAGGAAGAATTTTTGGTGGATTTACGGAAAAATCTGTCGAGTGTTTTATTACACTATGAAATCACTTATGCGCATATGAAAAGTGATCCTGATATTAAAGACCTCTGTGCGATAAATAAAAAGCAAATTGAGGCCTTAACCCTCAAAGATTTAACCGATACTGCAGCGACCGCGCTCCAACCTTTGGCTTATATGGCAGTGCCAGGCCCTGGTGAGAAAAGCAAATTTGCCTTACCCATGCACAATCGACTTCCGATATTGCCTGCCAAACTTTGCCAGTTAGAAGCCTTGCATGCGGGATCTTTTTATTTTTATTATACCTATGCTGCCGAAGAAAAGCAGCTCACCGTAAACTATGAATTTCAATTATCGACGGAAGATAAACCCATAAGCTTAGGCAAAAAACAGATTGCTGTTGAAAATGAATCTGCCATTCTGGATGGATGGCGTGAATACAAACCTACTTTTGAAGCGATTAAACTCTCCAAACCAGAAGAAATCGCAATTGAGCGCGCGCATCATCAGGCTATGCAGCAATTGCGCATCCAAATGAATGCTAAAATCGTGCAAGCCATGATGACATCAATCCCTATGCAATCCGCTTTTGAAAATATCGAAGCGGATGTTGGGGTGTTGCATATGGTTTTTAAATTATTATTTGGGCCGTATTATCAATATGACCGCCCAGAATTAGGGAATGTGTTACATGGCGTATTAACCTCCAGAGCGATTGAAGGCTATTTAATCAATTATAATGGCAGTGAAACTCATCCGTATCAATTATTAAAAAAATCCCAGGAATATTACCTGAAATTATCAGAAAGTATTATAGAGTCTTTAAAAAATGGCACATTATCGGTATCTCATGATGCGTTAAATAATGCGTTGGTTTCACTGGATGTCGAAATGCTTCATCTGCTGCCGACCGGAAAACAATTAGCTTATCTGGAAACTCTGATAAAAAGCCTGCCTGAATTGGCCAGGGCACCGCTATATGATTTATCCGGGAGTTTAAAAATACAGCATTCTTTACAAGATGCGGTATTAGATTATAGTACGTCTATCAATATTTATCCCCACAATAATGCTGTTTATTTGCATCGTGCGGATTGTTTGATTTTGCTGAATCAATTTGATCGAGCGATTGCAGATTATAATAGAATTTTGGACAATTTAAATCATGATTTAACGTTGTTGCGGTCAAAAAAATCGAACCCCTCTATCGATGTTCTAAAAGAAAATCTTTATGTCAATATCGTTGCAACTTTGCTCCGACGAGCTGATGCTTATCAATTAGGAAAATATTATGCTGCGGCTCTAAGTGACTATCATCAACTCTGCGGGATGTTTCCAGATCGGGCAGACTTCAATTATAGACGGGCTTATAGTTATGAATGCCTTGAAGCTTGGGACCAGGCGAGCGTGTTGTATCAACAAAATATGGAATCGGTTTCAGAAGGAGCGGTCAGTCTGGAAGGCAGAGCGCGTTGTTTAACCCGACTTGGAAAAATACCCGAAGCTTTCGATTGTTATTTGCAACTGCTCAAACAATATGATTGGATCACTGGATTAAAATTGCAATGTGCCATGCTCGCCAAACCCGATGATGAGCGCACCCATGACTGGCTTAAAGCAGTCATTGATGATGAGACCACTTCAGTGGATGACTTGTTAGCCTGTGGTCAAGTGGCGGCAAAAAATAAAAACCTCATTGTTCTGGCGCAATTGGCTTATAACAAAGCGGTGGCTCAAGGGATATCAACACAACAGCAACATAATAGCTGTGCTGAAATGAGCGCGCGCTTGGGGCTCAAGAAAGCTTACGTCTTTCATAAACAGAGCGCATCGAAATTAAAACCTTGTCTCGATGCCAAGCCACCGCGGCCTATTATTCCTCCTCAAGAATCTGAGTCTATTTTGGCTATCAAAACATTGCCGGTATTGAGTCTGTTTGGTAACCGCCCCACAGCTTCGCTTCCTTCGCCGGCGATAGAGCTTATTCCTGAAAAGAGACAGGGTTTATAGGGGGATATTTTTAGGGATTAGGTTTGCTAAAAATGGCTCATGAAAATTAAAAGCGCCTCAAGCAAAATTCTCATCATTCAGTATCTAAGGAAACTAGTGACGTCGCAAAGTTTGAAGTGGTGAGCTGTTTCCTTCTCCCCTTGTGGGAGAAGGTGGCCGTGAGGCCGGATGAGGGGTAAAAGTTTTAAATCAAAACCTGTATGGCCCCCCTCATCCGCCTATCGGCACCTTCTCCCACAAAAAAAGGGGAGAAGGCACCACACCGAGCTTTTAAGTGTTTCCTCTTAGTTGGGTGTGTTGAGTGTAGAGGAAAAGTAAATAAAAAAATTAATTGGTGCTCACAAATCGCCACAATTTTTCTTTTGCTTTTTTAATACCAATTCGCGTTGTCGCTGAAAAATTTTTAGTAGGCGTGTTATCAACTAAATAAAAATTTGGCTCGGTCATTAAATCTATACCGTTATGCGCTAGCGTCAATCCTAACTGTCGGCATAATTTTCCAGGTCCGTCTAAATGCAGCGTATCCAATTTTAATCCTCGAATTAAAACTGCCGCTGGTTGGCCTTCTGCTTCTGTGACAACATTCAAACAGTGGTACATCCCATAAATTAAATACACATAAGAGAACCCCGGCGCGCCAAACATCACGCGCGTGCGTGGCGTAATGCCGCGATACGCATGTGAGGCGGGATCGTCTTCGCCACGGTAAGCTTCTGTTTCGGTAATGATGCCTTGATGAGAGCCAAAAACTAAAATTTTTCCTAATAAATCTTGAGCGACTTCCACACAATGTCGATGAAAAAAATCTCGCGTTAATTTTTGCATAGCGTTTGCAGTTTCAGCGCATTTTTAGGTGCATAAGCA
The DNA here is from genome assembly GCA_047601185.1 of Gammaproteobacteria bacterium. Lineage (GTDB taxonomy): Bacteria > Pseudomonadota > Gammaproteobacteria > JAURND01 > JAURND01 > JASGJS01. Next base: position 1,024,819 of record JASGJS010000001.1, read on the forward strand.
TGCATGTCATTATTGAATAAAATATACACTTCTCGCGCACCTTGTTGAATAAGCTGATGGATGTTGTGTTGAATTTGGGTTAATTGCGGCATTTTATAATTATAATCATACATTTTTGAATGACCATGTAATCGTAAATATGCTACAGGTGCAGTGATTGTATCATAAACCTGCAAAATGGGGGAATCGACATTACAAAAAATTGCTTTGAAATCTTGGAGAAGCGATTTCACCTCATCTGTGAGCCATTTAGCATCACGAAATTCCACTACAACGCGCGAAGGGTCTTTAAAAGCCGCCAACGCGGCTTTAAGTCTTTCAGGATCATAAGGCATATGGGGTGGAAATTGTAACAGCAACAGGCCCAATTTATCTTGCAAATGCCAGACATCTTTCTCAAAGCGTTTGATATATCGATCCGTTTCTTTTAAATGTTTACGATGGGTGATATAGCCAGAGACTTTGATCACGAATTTGAAATGTTCAGGTGTTTCTTCATACCAATGCGCAAAGGTTTTAGCGGGGAATTGTCGATAAAAAGTTGCATTGAGTTCTACCGTATCGAAGTGTTGGCAATAATAGGGCAGCCAGTCTTTTTGGGGTAACTCGGCAGGATAAAATTTGCCAGCCCACTCTGGGTAAGTCCAGCCGGATGTCCCTATGTGGATACGAGGATATTTAGTCATAAAGTAAGTATAGTTTATAGGCAAGTATAGCAACGCTTAAGCATTCATGGTAAAATGTGTATTAAATCTCCTATTTTTTGCCACCATAATGCATATAATCCTGAATATAGTAGTCTTTTTTTGTTCCATCTTAGCCCTCATCACCGTCCATGAATTCGGCCATTTTATTGTGGCAAAGCTCCTTAAAGTTAAAGTCGTGCGCTTTTCAGTGGGTTTTGGTAAGGCGCTCTGGAAGCATCAGGCCAAAAGCGGCACGGAATATCAAATTGCCTGGTTACCCTTAGGTGGCTACGTCAAACTACTAGATGAAAATGAAGCGCCTGTCCCTCCCCAGGATCAACCCAGAGCCTTTAATCGCCAAGCCTTATGGAAACGTGCCTCTATTGTGTTAGCGGGGCCTGGCATCAATATCCTCTTTGCAATTTTAGCGTTTTGGATGGTGGCTTTTATCGGAAAAGATGAAGTCAAGCCCATCATCGGCGCGATATTGCCGAACACACCCGCGGCCATCGCACAATTACCCCCTAAGAGCGAAATTGTCGCGTTGAATGATCAACCTGTCCACAGCTGGCAAAAAATCTCTATGAAGCTCATTGAGCGTTTTGGCTCAACGGGTAACTTACCCATCACCGTGCGAGATAAAAAGGGCACGCAACGCTATTTATTGCCGTTACAGGAATGGTCACCTAAAGATGAATTACAACCAGACCCTTTAGCCAGTCTAGGGATTGAGCCTTATCAACTCTTCATTCCGCCAGTGATTCATCGCATCGTCCCAGATGGACCTGCTGCTCACTCCAATTTAAGGCTCAATGACCGCATCCTAGCCATCAATGGTAAACCTGTTAAGAGTTGGATGGATTTTGTGCAAATTCTGCGACAATACCCTAAGCAAACGTTATCGCTCACCGTGCAGCGCGGCAGTAAAATGGGTGATGTCACCGTTAAAACAGGACGACGTTTGGGTGGCTATCAGTGGATAGGCTACTTAGGCGTAGAGCCCCTCAAGCCGGAATGGCCCGCCGACATGCAATACAACATCTATTACGCGCCTTGGCCGGCTTTAAAATACGCCGCTCGCGAAACTTACGACTTCAGCGTCTTTCATTTTGTAGTGTTAGGTAAAATGATTACAGGAGAAATCTCCTTCCGCGGCATCGGCGGCCCCATCTCGATTTATGAGACCACCAGCTTAGCTTTCTCCCAAGGGCTTCCTATTTATTTAGGCTTCTTGGGAATCTTAAGCGTCATGCTCGCCTGCGTGAATATTTTACCGATTCCAGGCTTAGATGGCGGCCATTTATTGTTTTATGTCTTCGAAGCCATTTTAGGACGTCCTTTATCTCTACGCTGGCAAATGTTGATTTTAAGATTGGGATTTATCGTGCTGATTTTGATTATGGTTCAGGCCACCGTGAACGATGTGTTGAGGTGGTTTAGTTGATCATTCAGCACCCCAAGGAGCTCCGTGATGCTATGAATCTTGAAGTGGTGAGCTATTGCCTTCTCCCCTTGTTGGAGAAGGTGGCCGAGTAGGCCGGATGAGGGGTGAAAGTCTTTCTAAATCAAAAAGCTTGTATGGCCCCCTCATCCGCCTATCGGCACCTTCTCCCACAAAAAAAGGGGAGAAGGCCCCACACCAAACTTTTAAGTGTTTCCTCTGAGTTCACCGCCATTGAAGGATGTAAAGTTTGCTTCCTGCTGACTGGATTCCGGCATCCATGCCGGAACGACGCCTCCTGCTTATTTGTAAGCTCACGTTTTACTTAGTATGTGCTGAATGGATACCATTTTTTTTAAAGATTGATTGTCTCTCAATTGATAAACTTGCTCGTACTTGGCCCGTTCTGCTTTTTGTGAAGCTGATAACGGATGAGTCTCGTCAAATTCCTGACAAAATTGATCAATAGGGCTGACAAAGTTTTTAAGTTTTTTCGTCATAATTTTTCCTCGAGATTGAATGAGAGAGTATTAGACAATGCATACTCGCTACCTCGACGTCCCGCCTACTTGATAGCGGGATCTCATGGGTGTACTGCTCAGCCTGTATTTATATTTACGAGTTCAGTCAAAATCTTTGGAAAGCCTTTGATTAGTTGCACTGCGTGTAGACTTAGATAGTACACCTATGAGATCCCGCTATCAAGTAGGCGGGACGTCGAGGTAGGGAATTTTCGAGTGAATTTAAGACTAGGAGCATTTATGAAACGAGACTTGAGCTGTTCTTAACTTGACACCTATGTGACTCGCCCGCAAAAAGATGCCAGCTTGAACTATGCTATAAATATATGTCACAATTGAGTTTTATCAGCTGAAGCACTCCATGCCAACCCCCGAACTGAAGATTAAGAACGGTCAATTTAAGGACACCTTTGACCCTGACTGGCTCAAGCAGTTGGATGGCCGATTTCTGCAACAATTACACGCGTTTAACCCAATTTTACATGAGGATTTATTAGCTTATCGGCATCACAGCCGTACTTTTAGCCCCACTGCCATCAGTGAATTATTGCTAGCCTGTGCGCCTTCTGTAGAGCAATTCATTGCGGAATTATACGGGATTGAGGATGCTGTCCTTGCCCAAAATCAAGCCACGCTCTCCCATCAACCGGTTTTTGCCTTTAAGCAATGGTATGTGCAGCGTCAGGCGCGCCGCCGTTTATTAAAACAAGAGGCTTTGCCCACTTTTGAAGCCTTGGAGCAATGGTTGGCTCAAGCACTTATCCAACAAAATTTAAGGGATCAGGATCCAGAATTAGCGATTGCTACCTTAGGCCAGTTTTATCTGCAGGCGCCTGAAGAGTACGCCGAGCAAATCGAGTCTTTAACCGCCTGGTGCATTCGGGCTTTGACGACTCCGGAAGGGCAGGCGAGAGTGCAAGGCTGGGTGAGTTTTCAGCAGCCCAAAAAGTTAGATTATTACCAACTTGTGACATTAACTGCAGTAGCAAACGATGAAATAGGCCGACTGCAGGGTGATCCTAATCAATTTAGAATTCGCGATGGCTTTCAACTCACCGATCACCGCATGACGCCGCGTCAGGTGCTCAATGAAGTAGACTATTGCGTCTACTGCCATGATAAAGCTGGCGATTTTTGCTCGAAAGGGTTCCCCGTTAAAAAAGGTGAACCGGATTTAGGCTTTAAGATTAATCCTTTGGGGGATGTGTTAACGGGCTGCCCGCTAGAAGAAAAAATCTCTGAAATGCATGTATTGAAGCGGGATGGCTATTGCATTGCCTCATTGGCGATGATCATGGTGGATAATCCCATGTGTCCTGCCACCGGCCATCGAATTTGCAATGATTGCATGAAAGCCTGCATCTATCAAAAACAAGAACCGGTCAATATTCCCCAAACTGAAACCGGCGTGCTCACCGATGTGCTCGGCTTGCCGTGGGGTGTTGAGGTGTATGATCTATTGACGCGTTGGAACCCCCTACGACAAACCCAGTGGGTGGCGCAACCGTATAATGGCACAAAAGTGTTGGTGATGGGGATGGGGCCGGCGGGATTTTCTCTGGCGCATCACTTGCTGATGGCGGGTTGTGCGGTGGTAGGTGTCGATGGCTTAAAAATTGAACCGCTGCCGGAAGCCTATTTACAACCGATTCATCATTATACGGATATCAAAGAAAGCCTCGACAGCCGAATTATGGCGGGTTTTGGCGGTGTGGCGGAATATGGCATTACCGTACGCTGGGATAAAAATTTCCTTAAATTAATTTATATCAGCTTATCTCGGCGTCCTTATTTTCAAGTGTTTGGCGGTGTACGTTTTGGCGGTACGTTGACAGTCGAAGATGCGTGGAAATTAGGATTTAATCATATGGCGATTGCGGTGGGTGCTGGACTGCCTAAAGCGTTACCCATTCCCGGCAGTATGGCGCCTGGTATGCGCCAAGCCAACGATTTTCTGATGGCTTTACAATTAACCGGGGCGGCTAAAAAAACCAGTTTGGCGAATCTACAAGTGAGATTGCCGGCAGTGGTGATTGGCGGTGGATTGACGGGGATTGATACTGCCACCGAAGTGCAAGCCTATTATATCGCCCAAGTTGAAAAAACCTTAGAACGCTACGAAAAACTCAGCGAAGTGTTAGGAGAAGCGCGGCTCAGAGAACAATTTGATGCAGTCAGTTTCGAAATTCTGGAGGAATTTTTGCAACATGGTCGGGCAGTGCGGGCATTACGCGCAGAGGCTGCTGCCGTCAATCAATCCCCTAACTTTTTACCATTGTTGCGTGAGTGGGGCGGTGTCACGGTGGCGTATCGCCGTTCGTTACGAGAATCTCCGGCATATACCCGTAATCACGAAGAAGTCATTAAGGCTTTTGAAGAAGGAATTTATTACGCCGAAGGATTAACCCCCAAATGCGTGCGCCTAGATGCGCAAGGTCAAGTTGAAGCGTTAATCAGCGAATCTCGGATCCTGGATGAAAAAGGCGAGTGGGTGATTTCGGATGAAGAACATGTATTGCCAGCACGCGCTATTTTTGTTGCGACAGGCGCGCGTCCCAATATTGCCTATGAATTTGAGCACCGTGGTACGTTTCAGCGGGAAGGTGAAGAATATCAGCCCTATCATGCCAATGGTGAATTAGAGGCCGTCTTCCAACATGGCCATTGCAAAATCAAAGAATTTGGCGCCTTCACCAGCTATCAGCAACAAGGAAAGCGGGTGACTTTTTTAGGCGATACCCATCCAATTTTCCATGGCAGCGTGGTGAAGGCCATTGCTTCGGGTAAAAGGGTTTATCCTGAAATTCTCGAGACCTTGGGGCCAGCCAGCCAAGGTTTGGGAGATACCCGCGAATATCAAGCCTTCGCAGAGACCATCCACGAACAATTTCAGGCGGAATTGCAACAGATCATTCGTCATACGCCCAGTGTGATAGAGTTGCGAATCAAAGCGCCATTAGCTGCGCGTAATTTTGCGCCGGGGCATTTTTATCGCATCCAAAATTTCGAGACGTATGCTCAGCACGTCGATAATACCTTATTACAAACGGAAGCGACCGCGATCTTGGCTGCAGGTGCAGACCCAGAGAGAGGTCTCCTGTCATTGCTCGTTTTAGAGCAGGGCGCGAGCACACGATTATTGGCGACCTTACCTTTAGGCACTCCAATCTCGGTGATGGGGCCCACCGGCGTGAAGACCAAAATTCCGCAGGATCAAGAAACTATTTTAATTCTGGGTGGACGGCTTAGTGCAGCGCAATTGTTAGCGTTGGGCCCTGCCTTAAAACAAGCAGGCAATCGTGTTTTGTATGTCGGTGGCTTTAAAAGCCAAGAAGAAGTGTTTTGTCAGTCGCGATTGGAAGCCGCAACTGATAAAATCATTTGGGCCACGCAAGCGGGTGAGCCTATCCCTGTCGGTCGTCCTCAAGATCGATCCGTGAAGGGCGATTTGATCTCCGCTTTAACCCGCTATGCTAAAGGTGAGCTGGATGGGCTCACGCCTGAAATTCCCTTACAAACTGTGAATAGAATATTTTTAATTGGGAAATATCCGTTTTTAGAAGCGATGCAGACAGCGCTATCGACAGTACTTAAGCATACCTTGACCCAAAATCCCAAAATCATTACTTCAGTTTACGGCCCAATGCAGTGTATGCTAAAGGGGGTTTGTGCCCAGTGTTTAGTATGGCAAGTGGATCCACAAACAGGCAAAAGAACTAAAGCCATTTTCGCCTGTTCTTGGCATCATCAGCCATTTGAAGGGCTCGATATCCACAATTTACAAGAACGGTTGGTTCAAAACCGCATGCAGGAAACGTTAACGAATTTGTGGCTGGATTATTTATTGACTGAGTATGAGATTGAAAGAATATAGCTATTTTAGCACTTAGCTAGACTAAAAGTATCCATTCAGCACATTCTAAGGGGGGCTTGAGCTTAGAATAGGTGAGAGGCGTCGTCCCGGCATGGATGCCGGGATCCAGGTTACAAGGATGTAAAGTTTGCTTTCCTGCAGACTGGATCCCCGCTCCTGCGAGGACGACGCCTCCTCCTGAGTGCCTTCTTAGGAGCACTGAGCTTGTCTTAGTATGTGCTGAATGTTACGACTAAAATAGTTACAAAAAGAGTATCTATGAGCAAAAGTTTATTTAGAACGACTTCGACAGTTTCCGGAATTACCTCCATTTCCCGCGTCTTAGGATTCGCCCGCGACATGCTAATCGCGCATTTGTTTGGCGCCAGCTATGCCATCGATGCTTTCTATGTCGCCTACCGCATCCCCAATTTAATGCGTGCCTTATTTGCAGAAGGGGCTTTCGCGCAAGCCTTCGTCCCCGTACTGTCAGAATACCGCCAAAAACGCAGTTTGGAAGAAGTTAAGCAGCTGATTCGCTGTCTGCAAGGTAACCTAACGGTAGTGTTATGCATAATATTAGCTATCGCTTATCTATTTACGCCTTATTTAACGGGTTTGTTTGCTCCGGGTTATCTTCACGACCCTGCCCGATTTGCTTTAACGACACACATGCTGCGCATTACGTTTCCCTATATGCTGTTTATTTGTTTGACAGCATTTTATAGTTCCATCTTAAATACGTATGGGTTTTTTTCGACGGCTTCATTAACGCCTGTTTGGTTAAATGTGGTGATGATTGTCACCGCATTATGGGTGGCGCCGCATATGCCAGTTCCTGTTGTGGCAATAGCTTGGGGAGTATTTTTTGCAGGGGTTGCGCAATGGCTATTCCAAATGCCGGCTTTACGTCGCAATGGCTTTTTACTGTGGCCTAAGGTCAATTGGCAGAATGAAGGCGTCAAACGTGTGCTGAAACTGCTGTTGCCGGCCTTATTTGGCGCTTCCGTCGCGCAAATTGGGGTGCTCATCGATACTGGGTTTGCTTCTTTTCTACCTGTGGGGAGCGTCACCTGGTTATATTACTCCGACCGTCTTTGTGCTTTTCCTTTAGGAATTTTTGGCGTGGCTTTGGCGACGGTGGTATTGCCCAGCTTGGCGCGCAAGCATACCGATGCCGCTCATGAAGATTATTCCACCATCTTAGATTGGGCGTTACGTTGCGTATTGATTATCGCGATGCCCGCTGCAGTGGGTCTGTTTATGTTAGCCGTGCCTTTATTTACCGCCTTGTTTCAATATGGACGTTTTACCACCCACGATGCCATTATGTCCAGTTTGAGCTTAAAGGCTTTTGCCTTCGGCTTGCCAGGGTTTATGATGGTCAAAGTGTTAGCCTCAGCTTTCTATTCTCGGCAAAACGTTAAAACACCAGTGAGAATTGCGGTTTGCGCACTCATGCTAAATGTCACCCTAAACTTTATTTTAATCGGACCTTTAGCTCATGCAGGTTTGGCATTGGCAACCACCCTTTCTTCCAGCTTTAATGCAATATTATTATTTACCGTATTGTGGCGAAAACGCATTTTTCAGCCTTCTAAGGGTTGGCTAAAATATTTCATCCGGCTGTTAGCTGCAAATGGCGCAATCGTGATATTATTATGGTTTCTGAATCCCGCGCCAGCCGTTTGGTTTGGTTGGAATTGGGTGAGTCGCCTCATTCATTTATTTGAGTTCGTTCTGTTAGCCGTTGCCTGTTATTTTATCTGCTTACGTCTTTTGGGATTACGCTTACGAGATTTCCGAGCACATGCTGCATGAAATTATTGCGTGGTTTTAACCATATCCCTGCCGCGTTCCCCAGGTGTGTCGCGACCATTGGCAATTTCGACGGGGTACACTTAGGCCATCAAGCGTTACTCTCCGCAGTGAAACAACAATCTGAGCGATTGCAATTACCCAGTTTATTGATCGTGTTCGAGCCGCAGCCAAACGAATTTTTTGGGCGGAATGTGCCAGCACGGTTAATGCGGTTGAGAGAGAAGCTATTGGCTGTCCAAAAATTCGGCTTAGACTATGTATTATGTTTACGTTTTGATGCCAAGTTGGCTGAACTATCCCCCGAAGCGTTTGTTGAAACGTTACTGGTCCAGCAATTAAATGTCGCGCATCTTATCGTAGGGGATGATTTTCATTTTGGTCGGGGTCGTGGAGGCAATATTGCACTCTTACAACAGATAGGTTTGCAGAGAGGATTTACCGCGCAAGCGCTCGAGACTTATCGTCTAAATGGCGAAAGAGTCAGCAGTTCAAGAATTCGTGTGGCTTTACAAGCAGGTGATTTGACAACGGCCAGTGCATTGCTAGGAAAGCCTTATGGAATGTCGGGAAAAGTGGTGCATGGCAATAAACTCGGCCGCTTAATGGGTTTTCCGACTGCTAACCTATATCTGCACCGAAAAGTTGTGCCTTTGCAAGGCATTCATGTGGTGAAAACTTATGGATTAAGCGCTGAGCCAATCGAGGGGGTGGCGAATATTGGCAATCGTCCTGCCTTGGGTGGAGGCCGTGTTCTATTAGAAGTTCACCTATTTAATTTTAACGCGGACATTTATGGAAAACATATCTATATCGAATTTCTCCATAAATTACGTGATGAGGCGTATTACCCTTCTTTAGAATTATTGCGCGAGCAAATTTCAAAAGATGTTGATGACGCTAAAAAGTTTTTTTCTGAGGAGAACGACAAAGTGAAGTAGCGCATAGTCCTTAGATAGTATGCCCAAGCGTCGTCCCGACAAGGATGTCGGGATCCAGATGACAGGGACGTAAAAATTGTTTCCTACAAAAGTTCATGAAATGAGTTCTTATGAAAGATAATGCTCTGCCTTTTCGAGTATGGTGTGCCATTGGCTTCACAGTGTTTGTGTGGTCATCAGCTTTTATCGGTATTCGTATTGGTCTACAAGGATATGATCCTGGTAGTTTAGCTTTGTTACGTTTTTTAATTGCTTCCGTGGGCGCATTATTTTTATATGTATTCCTTTCGAAGCGCAATAAGCCCGCATTGCGAGACATTGTGCCAATTTTCTCATTAGGCGCTATTGGGATTGGGCTTTACAATATCGGGTTAAATTATGGAGAAGTGACAATACATGCAGGAACTGCAAGCTTTATTTTGAGTCAGATTCCTGTCGTGGTTGGATTGTTAGCCGCTTGGTTTCTGAAAGAAAAGATGGGTATCAAACATTGGATAGGGTTAGGAGTAAGCATCATTGGTGTTGGATTAATCAGTTTATCTCACGATGAAGGATTGAACTTTAATTTAGGTATTTTATACTTATTATTAGCCGTCCTCTGTGGAGGCATTTATGCAATTTTAACCAAAAAACTTACCTACAAATATCCCCCCATCGTCTTAACCGCATTCGCCATGTGGAGCGGAACCATCATCCTACTGCCTTATTTGCCTCGTCTCATTCATGAAATGCAGCAGGCTAGCCCGGCTAGTACGGGCGCTGCAGTGTATTTAGGCTTTGTCCCAGCCGTTCTGGGCTATCTAGGGTGGAGCTATGTGTTGAGATTTATTTCTGCTTCCCGCGCTTCAAGCTTTTTATACTTAATGCCTGTGGTTGCTACAATTTTAGGGTGGTGGATCCTCGGTGAAGTGCCTAAATTATTGGCTTTAATTGGTGGAGTTGTGGCCTTGATGGGAGCCGTTATTGTGAATCAGAAAAAACCCATCAATGAACGAGTGTTGGAGAAAAGCGCCTAGGTGTCTTGGTCAAGATGATACTTTAATCAAGATGTTTCACCCAGTCCGAAAATACTTCATCTTCAAACTGATATATACCATATTGGATTTTTGTGATCATGTTTTTATGCTGTAACCGACGCAAAGCGTTTTGAATGCTATTTTTGCTAATGCCATCTTTGATGCCAAGTCTCTGATCGATCAATTCTAGCGTCGCCTTGCTGTGCAAATCATAGCTTTCTTGGGTTATCAATTGGAGTAAAATTTTATCAATCGGCAATAAACTCTCCCATTGTTGCTGAAAGCCTTTGTCACTAAAAACTTTATTTTTTGTCATTTCTAAAGCATCATCAGGGCCTGACAGGGGATTGTTGATATAGTATTCAATGTATCGCCGAAAAAATTCCGGTGTATTTTTTAACGTCGAAAATGCGTGCAAAGCCTCTTTTAACCCTAAGGGAAATTTAGAAATCTGATTCACCTTATTCACCATCGTTTCTACAAATTCTGTTCCCAATAACTCGAAAGGTTCTAAAGGCGCCCAATTGTAAAAAGGCTCTGACGGTACGCCAAACATTCTCCTTAAGGTCGTTTCAGAACTTCCCGCAAAAATAACTTTTATGCGGTCTTTTCGGATATCTAAAGCTGCTCTCAATGCGTGCGCAAAATAAGCATTCTCTTCATAAGCGAGGACTTGAGCTTCATCGATTATTAATATCATCATTTCAATGGGAGTTTTATCAAAGGCTTTCATGACTTGCATCAATAGCGTGCCAATGGTTTTCTGATCGACTAAATGGGTTTCAATAGAGTTACTCAAGATGCCTGGGATACCCACACGAGTAGAAATTCGACTTCCAGGGCTTTTCAATGCCTCCCATAACTGCGTGACGCCTTTGGGTTTGAGGGCTCGATAAAGTTCTGAAACAATCACCGTCGCAGGATCCATTTCCAGATCCCAGAGATTGGTATAAACCACCGTGTAGTTGTGGGCTTTAGCGGCGGGGGCGAGGTCTTGTTTTAAGAACTCAGTCTTACCCATGCGCCTTCTTGCAAAAAGACCACGCGCGGAGGTTAGGCCTAAATTAAAAAGGGTTAGGTATTTTTTTGCTAGCGCTGGGCGGGCAAAGTGCCAAGGGTCTTTCTTTTCCATGGTATTAAAAAGTATTAAAGGAAATAATACGTATTAAATATCATAAAACTTGTGGATTGTCAATGGGTTGGGTATCATAATGCCAAACTTTATTGCAATTACCCATGATGAATTGCTGCTACTCTCAAAACAGATGGAGTTGCTTAGGAAGATTGGCGAATTAATCTGTCATGAAAAAATTGAAAGCTTTAAAACTGGACTTTAGACATTATTAGAGATTAGGCTTGCTAAAAATGGCTTACGAAATCAGTGCCCCAGCATAATTCTAATTATTCAGCACTCAAGGAAGCTGGTAACGCTATGAAGCTTAGAGTGGTGAGCTGTTGCCTTCTCCCCTTGTGGGAGAAGGTGGCCGAATAGGCCGGATGAGGGGGTGAGGCTTTTTTAATCAAGAGCTTGTATGGCCCCCATCCACCTCTGTCTGCACTTTCTGCCATGTGCTTGTAAGGCTTGCAATACGGCCATTTTACGGTCAATTTTAGACATATATCGGCCAAAATGAGGAAATACGGCCATTATAGATCTTTTTACGGCCAAAAAGAAGAAGTCTTGGCTCATTCTCAATCAGTTATATATTACGGTATTGTGGTTAACATAGGATTGAATTTATAATATTTCCATATTACAATATGGTTAAAAATATGGCTAAATATATGAATTTTGAATGGGATGAGCAGAAGGATAGGCTAAATTATCAAAAACATAAGGTTACTTTTTATGAAGCTCAAAAAGCTTTTCTAGATCCGAAACGTAAATTTATGAAAAAGCGCAAAATCAAATACACTAATGAACCTATCGGGGGGGTAAAAATTGTTTCCGATTTTTTACCTAGCCCTAGTGATCTGGTATTAAAAGAAGAAACAGTTAAAGTCACTTTGTCTTTGACTAAAGAAAGCGTTGATTTCTTTAAGAAAGAAGCCTTGTCACATCATGTGGGCTATCAAACGCTTATCAGAACACTATTAGCCTCATATGCTTCACATTATCAAAAAGATTAGCAATACTAGAATAATGAACCCACGTATTATAGCAACAAAAAGTTTGGTAGAAGTGATTCGTGATGGCCGTTCTTTGCGTGCAGTTTTAGCAAAATTACCACAAAACATACCAGAGCCTGCTTTAGTCAAAGAGCTATGTTATGGCGTATTACGCTGGTATTTTCAGTTAGATGCGATTGTAAAGCACTTGTTACCTAAACCGCTGAAAGCAAAGGACACAGATGTCGCAGTCCTCCTATACATTGGTTTATACCAACTATTGTTTTTGCGCACAGCCCCCTATGCCAGTGTCGATCAGACCGTGGCAGCCTGTAAAACGTTAAAACCTTGGGCAAGTGGGCTGGTTAACGCCATTTTGAGGCGCTATCTACGAGAAAAACCAGAGATCCAGACTGAAGTTGCGCAGTTTTCGCATCCGCAATGGTTGATTGAATCTATCCAGCAAAACTGGCCTGATCATTGGGAAGCTATTTTCCAAGCCAATAACCAATATCCTCCCCAGACCCTGCGCATCAATACTCAAAAAATAGCTTTAGCAACTTATCAAGAAAGATTAACTGCTTTGGGTATCGAAACGCATTTATCTGCTGATGCGCCGCAAGCGCTTACGCTCGCCAAGCCTCAATCTGTCATGCAGTTGCCAGGCTTTCAAGCAGGTGAATTCGCGGTACAAGATTTAGCTGCCCATCTTGCCGCGCCTTTGTTAGAGGTGATGGCAGGTCATACCGTGTTAGACGCTTGCGCGGCACCCGGCGGCAAAACCTTGCATATTGCGGAATTGGCTCCCAGCGCGCATATTGTGGCAATTGATTCAGATGCAGCTCGCTTAGAAAAGGCCAAAGAGAATCAGCAGCGCTTACTGCCACAGGCGCTTATCGAATGGCAGGCGATAGAGGGTATTCAATTCGCGCGCACATGGAAAGGCCCTTTATTTGACCGTATTTTGTTAGACGCACCTTGTTCCGCCACAGGTGTCATCCGGCGTCATCCTGACATTAAATTATTACGCAAACCGGAAGATATCGCGACCCTTGCAACGCAACAAGGTGCCTTATTGCGCGCTGTTTGGTCTTTGTTGAAGCCTGGCGGTCGATTACTGTATGTCACTTGCTCTATTTTGCCGCAGGAGAACGAAGCGGTGATAGTGGACTTTTTAGCGCATCAAGCTGATGCCCAAGAGCAGCGCCTTGTAGTAGAATGGGGGATGGAGCGGTCAGCTGGGCGCCAAATATTGCCTGGACAAGATAATATGGACGGATTTTATTATGCTTGTTTAAGTAAGAAGTAGGCGCCTTTAGATATCGAATATGGGCGGGGAGGGTGAAGATGAATGAATTTATGACGTATAGAGAGTTTAAAGACAAGTACCAGCCAGGTAGAGAGTCTAAAGAAAGAATTCCACTTGTTGAAGATGAGAAGAGTCGTCGTCCCTCCATCTTCATCGGGAAGCTAATGCGAGACAAAGCCTTTCCTTATTTTGAGGAACAGTTCGATATTATTCCTTCAGATATAAAGCTCAAAAAATCGGCAATTGAAGCATTTGAAGTCTATGCAACGCAATGTTATCAAAACGGTAATTCTTTCTCAGGAGAAAGCGCTGCGAGTCGAGCCATGCAAGAAGAGATCGAGCTAGCCATTCAAAGAAAAAACTATGTGACTCAAAATCGCTTACCCTGCTGCTCGGCATTCTATGCCGCATTAAAGGGGAATCGTAAAACCAGCGTTGCAGGAAATTACGCAGAGGTGGCCCTACTCTTAAGCGGTGTAACTTTACTCCTATCCAGTATAGCGGCGGGCGCTATGCTTGCGACAGATCATTTGGCTAATACTCAAAGCGTGGCGCCGATTCAAAACTGGGTTCTACAAAAACCGGAATTGGCCATCAGTGTTCTCAGTATGGCGCTGGTTGCTTTATTGTTAGCATTTGCTGTTAGCGCAGCTATTGCGATTTCAGAAAGACGTAAAATACATGATGCGGAGAACGAGGCCACATTTGAGCGGGAACTTATAAATTCAAATGACTTAAAATAGCATTTGGGTAATTTTCTATCTTAGTGATATCCACCCCCCCCGTAAGTTTCATGTTTACAAATTCAGCAGTTGCTGTTCGCAACCTGAATTCCTATAAGTTTTTGAAAAATATAAATAAATGTCAGGGGCATCATTGCGAGGAGCGCATGCTCTTCGCGCGACGCGGCAATCCAGCTCTTTGTATGCTGAACTCAACTTTGTAAACAATTGACTCGCGCCTCGACGAGTTATCAAAAAAATGCATAATATTGCCGATTATCGCTTGACTCTGTTTCGAAAAACCGGTACTTTGTCAGCCCTGTCTTAGGAGTGGTAGTTCAGTTGGTTAGAATACCGGCCTGTCACGCCGGGGGTCGCGGGTTCGAGTCCCGTCCACTCCGCCATCCTTCCTTCCAGTATGTTCCAAGTAGTTCTGAAGTGCTTGTATTTATTGATTTCTTCAAATAGACTGATTCCAGTAACGTTCATCATATACCTCCAAAAGCCGATCAAAAATGGGGCATTCTTGGGGGTATTTTGGGTTTCAAAAATAGGATACCCCCGTGGCGCTGACGGATACTCAGATTCGGAAAATAAAACCTCGAGAAAAGCCTTTTAAACTCTCGGATGAGAAAGGCCTGTTTTTGCTTGTTAATTCCAATGGTTCCAAATTATGGCGCTTCAAATACCGATTTGCGGACAAAGAGAAATCCCTATCTATTGGTATTTATCCTGACATCACACTAGCCGAAGCCAGAAAGAAGCGAGATGAGGCTCGTCAATTGTTGTCTGATGGGGTTGATCCTGGCATGGCCAAGCAACTTAAGAAACGCGCCAGGAAGCTTGTTCCCGAAAACAGTTTTGAGTCGGTAGCCCGGGAATGGCATATTAAATTTTCTTCCAAATGGACGGTTGATCATGGTGCAAAGATTCTTCACCGATTAGAGAAGGACATCTTTCCTTGGCTAGGGCCTCGTCCAATTATTGAAATCACTGCTCCCGAATTGTTGATTGCTTTGCGCCGCGTTGAAAATCGGGGAGCCATAGAAACCGCTCACCGACTTGGCCAGTATTGCGGAAAAATTTTTCGCTATGCTATTGCGACTGGTCGTGCTGATCGGGATGTTTCGGCAGATTTGCGCGGCGCAATACCGCCGGTCAAAAAACGTCATCATGCATCCATTACCGACCCGAGAGCTATTGGCGGTTTGTTACGTGCACTCAAAGGTTATAATGGACATTTAATCACCCGTTGTGCATTGCAATTAGCGCCCTTAACTTTTGTTCGCGCAGGTGAATTACGCAAGGCTGAATGGTCTGAATTTGACTTCGATGCCGCTGAATGGAGAATTGCTGCTCATAAAATGAAAATGCGTGCTGTTCACATTGTGCCGCTGTCTACGCAAGCGATCGTGGTTTTACGTGAGATACAAGCACTCACGGGTGGGGGTAAGTATGTTTTTCCGTGCTTACGTTCACCCAATCGGCCTATGTCAGAAAATACGATATTGGCTGCATTAAGGCGCTTAGGTTATTCTAAAGATGAAATGACTGGGCATGGATTCAGAAGCATGGCATCTACATTGTTAAACGAACAAGGTTGGAACCGTGATGCGATTGAGCGGCAGCTTTCCCATGCGGAGCGCGACAGCATTCGTGCTGCTTACAACTATGCCGAATATCTCCCAGAACGTCGAAAAATGATGCAGCATTGGGCTGATTATTTGGATAGTCTAGCCAATTCCTGCAACAAAATTGTCATAGAGGAATATGCATGACTTCACGAATTAAAAACATTTCCGAACTACCACAATGGTTTCAGCTAGATAAATACAAAGTTGCTAAGAAATTAAATGCCGCAGGCTGGTATGAGCAATTCGCCATACGCGGAAAATTAATGGAATGGTTCAACACTGAAGTAGAGCCTAAATTTCAGGACATGTTAAAAACCGAATTGGCAGATTCATTGATATTAATACGCGAAACTCCAATATTTGATATCCATGGCGCTGGGAAAGGAAAATTATCTGGTATTCTCTTTTTCGCTGATGCTGAATACATCTGTAAAAATCATAATAATATTCCTGCCGTCCATCCTATGACACTAGAGCAATTTAATTTAGTAAGAGGCGGTATTGATCCTAAAAAGCTAGAGTACGCAAAACTTTGGTCAAAACAATTTGAGGCAGAGGAAATAGATTTTTCTCGCGTCTATAAATATGAACCCTGGATTAGGCAATCACTTACTCATTCCGCTATTGATGAGGCTAAGGATGAAAACGGTTTTGGCTTTCGCGGTATAGACCCCGTTGTTGTCGATCTCAATTTCCCCGACAAAATTTTAATAGAAAGCTTCAAACAATATCTAGCCGCCCGCCGTGCTGAATCTAAAACTCAATACCTGTCTAAACCTTTCCGCCAACAAGAGTTTTATGATTGGATACGCTTTGGAGTTTTACCTTATCTTGATTTAAAGTTGTGGGAACTAGACACTGGCAATAAAATTCCTCTGCGGGTGATTGCTGACGCTATTTATCCAGTGGGCGAGGGTGGTGAAGAAACCGTTCGTAAAACGACAGCCCCGCTCGCTAACACATTAATTCACAATAACAACTTACGTATGCTGATTGCGCAGGTAGCTGCCGAGCTAGCAGTCGAAGGAGTTTAAAAAATGCTAGTGTTGATCGACGAAAGTGGTTGCCCTGGGTTTAAATTAACTAAAGGCTCAACCAGACATTTTATCATTGGAATGGTTTGCTTTTCTGATTTTAAAGAAGCAGAAAAGGTTAGCCAAGTAATCGCTAACTTAAAAACTACTTTGGGTTTAAATGGGGAATTTAAATTTAGTAAAACTCATCCTAATGTCAAAGATAAGTTTTTTCAGGCGGTTTGTCGCTATGATTTTACAATTCGCGCTTTGGTAGTTGATAAGAATTGTATTTATAGCCCTCACCTTAGAAAAGAAAATGAGAATTTTTATAGTTATTTTATTAAACAACTGATTCATCATGATGATAAAATGCTGAGAGAAGCTACTGTCAAGATAGATGGACGGGGCCCTGTGGAATTCAAAAAACGTTTAAGTAGTTATTTGCGGCAAACGCTGGATGGACATAAGATTAAAAAGCTAACATTTTCAGATTCTAGAAATGATTCACTCATCCAGCTTGCTGATATGGTAGTAGGAGCTATTGCTCGAAGTTATGTCGACAACAGAAAGGACGAGCAAAGATGGAGGAGAATGCTAGATAAAAAAATAGACAATATTTGGAATTTTATATAAGAATTATAAATTCGCCCCTATATTCTATCCTGGAGATTACCAGGAAAGCACACCATCGGAGACGATTCGAATATAGGGACTTTGTACTAGTAATTATACCAACCTCAACAGCTTATAGCAAGCTTTTTCAGTGCAGGGGAAATAACTTATCATTCCAAACGCTCGTGGGTTTGGATACTCCTTGTTAAATTGGTCACCCGATTGGTGACCAATTGGAGTTAATTCTTAATAATTATTTCTTGATTGGGTTTTGATTCTAAAGCTGTTTTTAGACATCTAAGGAAAAATTCCTATTTAAAAACAATAGGTTAAATAGTTTTCGTTTCTTGATCGGGTTTTGACTCAAGGGTAAAAAAAGCATAAAAAATTTAATTACTAGCCATTTCCGGAACGATCAGGCCGTTCGATAGTTCCGGAAAGGTTCTGTTACCTCAACAAGCCTCGTTTTACTGATATTTTCCATCAATAATCCTCTCCAATATTAATTTTCCAATAGGAGAGGGTTATGACTTGTGAAAACCAGAGCGTACTGAGAATTTCTCAGACGTAAACAAGTGGAAGGCCGTACTGGCCTTTTCTCGTTCTACCATTTATGCCCGCATTGCAGAAGGCTCATTTCCCCGTCCAGTCGATTAAGGGGGAGGAAGGGCTGTCGGCTGGGTAGAGGCAGAAATCGAGGCTTGGCTTCAAGCACGTATCGCATCCAGTCGAAAGTCGGCAGGGGGTATGCAATGAGGACACTTCATCTATCCGAAGATTGGGGAACTCCAGTTTTATTCGAGGAGCGAAACACTCCACCCATTTTAGCGAGTTGGCTGCCGGGTGTTTTTGGCGAATTCGCTGCTGCGCTCGCGCAAGCCACTGAAACCCCGGAAGCACTGAGTGTAATGACGATATTAGGCGTTCTCTCTGCAGTGCTGATGCAGCGTGTGGTTATTTCTCCTAAGCCGACCTGGTTTGAACCCATTAATATCTACACGCTGATTGCACTACCGCCTGCTAATCATAAATCCTTTGTGCTAAACAGTTGCCTACAACCGCTATTTGACTGGGAAGAAATGCAAAGAGAGCGGTTAAGCACCGAGATTAAACGTAAGCGTTCAGAGCACAAAAATCAAGAGAAACGCATTGAAGTGCTGCGTGCTAAAGCCGCTAAAGCAAAAAGCGAGGTAGAGCAACGTCAACTTGCTGAACAGGCCACTGAATTAGAAATGGCTTTAACTGAAGTTCCAGTCGTGCCGCAGCTATTTATTAATGATGCCACGCCAGAATCATTATCCATTGTTGTGCAAGAACAAGGTGGAAAACTTGGCATTTTTTCAGACGAAGGCGGAATTTTGGAAACTTTAGGTGGACTTTACAGTCAGGGTGCAGCGAATATCGACATTTTACTGAAAGGCATCGATGGCGGTACGGTGCGAATTCGCCGTAAAGACCGCAGTGTAGCTCTCAATCCTTACCTCACGGTAGTATTGGCTGTTCAACCCATAGTGATGCGCCGTTTGGCCGAGAAAGCCGCATTCGCCGGCAATGGGGCGTTAGAACGATTTTTATACGTGATACCGTCAAGCCGTCTCGGTTATCGCTCGCATAACACACCACCTGTTCCAGCATGAGTTCAGCAAGATTATCATCAGCAAGTTACTACCTTACTACAACAATTTGTTAATACAGATCATCCTAAATCAACTATACCGAAAACAGTGCTGACACTGAAAGATGGAGCTGAAATTGCATGGAAAGACTATCAAGCTGAAATGGAAATCCAGCTTAGGCCAGAAGGAAAATTTGCAAGCTGTCTCGGTTGGGCGGGGAAGATGCCAGGCTTTGCTTTACGATTGGCGGGACTATTGCATATTGCTGAATATGGTACTGTGCCGTTAGTGCTGTCAGAAGCCACCATGCAAAGTGCATTATCATTAGCACGTGCACTCGGTGATCATGCTTTAGCTGCTTTTGGTTTGATGGGGGCAGATTCAGCCACTGAAGATGCTCGATTTATTTTTCGCTGGATCACTGCTTCGGTTAAAGAGACTTTCACTCAATCTGAACTCACTATCGCGTGTCGCCATAAGAAATGGACAGCAGAGCGATTAGATAAAGCCTTGCGGGCGCTACAAACTCGCCATTTGATCAGTGTTCCTATTCGACAACCAGGGCGATTCAAGCCTACGACTATCTATTGTGTTCATCCCACTTTAGTGAGCTATCAATGAAGAGTAAAAATATGGAAACTGGGAAATAATGGAAATTTACTCAGTAACTTTCCATTATTTCCGTATTTCCAAATTTTTATTAAGAAACAACGCAGAAAAATAATCAAAACCGTTAGACCATTTTTTGTTACACCATTTTAGATTTTTTTACATCGTCGCCGCCCCGCTGTGCCTGGCACACGCAAGCGTGTCCACAGGCACAGCGGGGCTAACCTTTTAACCAGGAGATGCAACAATGCCTATCACACACTTTGATGCAACAGCAGCTTTACAAGATGTCCGCCACTATAAGCAACTTTGTTTACGTAAAAAGTATTTCTCATCGCGATTAGATCGTTATCGAGCTGAATTAGTGGCATTGCGTCGAGCCGGGGCTAGCTATCGGGAATTAGCGTTTTGGTTACGCAAACATAAGCGGCTCAAAAGCAACCCCACCACGATTATGCGCTATTTGAAACGCTTACCAGAATTAACTCATCAGGAATAAAAATATGCCAAGTTTTCGTTCTGCCAAACAACAAGCCAGTCATGCGGTGCAGAGAAAATTAAGTTTGAATCAGGCGGGTCACACTAACAAAGATGATAAAAAAATTCACAGCTTGGGTACGGCCAGAAACTATACCCAAGCACTGACCCGCTTAACCCAATGATTGCAACAAAATAAATTGGGTGATTTAAAACAATTAACTTCAGAAATTGCGTGGCAATATTTAGAATTGCGAGGCCAAACAATTGGGCAAAAATTACTCGATCAAGAACGCCAAGCGATCCAGTTGCATCTGGGAATCAAATTACCGGTTATTCGTTCAGAATTAACCCAAGTACTTAAAAGCCGCGCATATACTGCTGAACAAATTAGTGCTATTTCGCAAGCGCAAGCTGAGAAATATCGTCTAGCGACGCAAATTGCTAGCGCTGCCGGCTTACGGGCGCATGAATTATTGACTTTACAACCACAAAACAAACGCAATGCCAGCCAACATCGGCAATGGTCTGCGCAGAGATTTTTAGGTCGTAGTGGGATGATATACACAGTAGTGGGTAAGGGCGGGTTAATTCGTGATGTTTTAATCCCACATGACCTTGCTGTGCAGCTGGAGCAAGAGCAATTGCCACAGCCTATATCCATAAAAGATCGAGGCATTCAATATCGTCAATATTATGACGTAGGTGGTGGTAAACTTTGGTCTAACAGTTTTTCTGCCGCCAGTAAACGTTTGCTCAGTTGGTCGCATGGTGCGCATGGGTTAAGGCATAGTTATGCGCAACAGCGTATGCAAGAATTGCAGCAACAAGGATTGTTATATTCCGCTGCCTTGAGCATTGTTAGCCAAGAGCTTGGTCATTTTCGCCCTGATATTACTGAAGTCTACTTAAGGTGAGGGTGCATGATTTCATTTTAAAAATCCGCGAAAAAACTTGCCAATTATAAAAAAGAGAGTATAAATAAAGTATGTATGGGATGAACGCAACCTGAAAGCGTTTCGTGTTAATCACTTTACACGGTTATCAAATAAAGTGGGTCTTAGTGTTTGGTTTCATCAACTAATCAAACATTTTTTAACTAATTTAAATAGGAGAAAACGAAGAGTAACAAAATGAGGTGTCGATGACTTGCATCGATATGGTGTGATCAGTCCGAGCCATGTTTTAACAATAAAACAAACGGGGCGAATCGGTGGTAACCAACCTGCCGCGCAATTGGGGTGACTTAATTGTGGGAAGTTCTAACGGAAATTTTAAAAAATTAATCCAGTCGGTATAGGTTCTAAACACGCAAATTTTTATGTTAACTTTTTGGTGATTTGAATCATCACTTCTACTTCTAAACAGCGATTCTCCACTATTAGCCCACACACCAAAAACTATAAGCCTTGCTGAAGCATGTTGAAACAGGAAGACGAACTTGGGGATATGTGGACGATTCCCGCGCATCAGTCAACGTCCTACGGAACGTATGCACAAACTATGGACAACGCTAAAAAGCGCGTTGACCACAGCTTGCACACACTCGTTGACTTCTCGCCCACATACCCACAAGCACAACAATCATTGTTTTTAATTCATTTTAAACTGGGCTAGAATTTTCTAAAAATTCGGTGTGTCGGCGGGGTCCTAAGCATCGGGTCGAGATTTTTTTAAGAGTTTGGGAACCTTGTTGGCAATCGTTTCAAGTTCCGTCTCTGAGTAGGAAGCTATCACTGTTAAACCCATTCGTACCACTTGGCTATCCGTTAAAACTACTTTGCGGTTTAACGCTCTATCTTTTACCGCTTCAATGTTGTCAACGTCAAGATGCGTTAAGGTATAGCTGCGTTTAATTGATTTTGCTTTGGGGTCTAGTTTAGGCCGTACCAAAGTTGGCTCCTTATAAAGGTGATTGTTCTAGAGAGGATACTATATTGATAATATCCTTGACAAGTCAGGTGTTTAATGGTTACTGTATGTCTTGTATTCTATTTTTTGAATGAGCGTGACGCGCAGTGCTCTCAACACAAACGCGCCACTGACCAATAACTAACCTTCTTCGGAGGCTAACTATGGCTAACGATAGCCTAAACCACTTCCCCTCATTCGTAAACCAACAAATGGGTTCGATTGAAGACATTCATGAGCAATTGAGCAAAGCTAATGCTATGATGCAAGTCGCTTTGCATGGTTCCTTTCTGCATCACTCTAAGGCATTGATCCATAATTACTTATTGATCATCAGCGATTTATTGGACAATGCTTGTCAACAAAGTCGGCAATCCTTGTTAGATTTCGACGAAAATTACGAGAAGACACAGCCTTGCATGACTATTAAAATGCGAGAGGAGGCGTCAAAATGAACCGAATTATTCAAAAAGAAGCTTTACAAGCCCAAAAAATGATAGAGAAACTCAGTTTTTTGGTGGGGGAAGTTTTTAGTGATTCTACGACCAGTCAATATTATCCTTACGACAGCCCTGGTCAACGGAGATTGTCGGCCATTAATGAGGAAGTTGCAGCCGTTAGAGTTTATGTGAATGATATCGTCGAAAGGCTAGAGCGGCGTGAGTTTTGGCGCGGACAGTTGCGTTTTGCTGCGACCATGGCAATTGGGATCATCGTTGGAATGGTGATGCCGCATATAGTGCTTTCCGTTTTGTAAAATTAAGTAAGCAATAGTTATCATTAACTTTGAGAATCTAGAAGTTTCATTAGATTGGGTAGGTGAAATTGATAATTTGGAATTTAAGATTTCTATTGCTCCCCCGATTTACGAATGAAGTTCAATTACTAAGGAGTGAGAAAAATGCTTGAAAAAAAATTAACATGGAGAGAGTTCCAAGAAGTAGTACAGTTTGACAATGACAAGGAATGGCTCTATAGAGGGCATGCTTCAAGTTCATGGCTCCTAGAAACAACATTAAGGAGATTTACTTTTGAAGATCAAATTTTGGGAAGAAGGTATCATCAGATACTCGATATTGTGCTATCGGACCCGCGAGTACGAAAATATCCTATATTCAAAGATTTTCAATTTCCTAAAGAGTCTCCATTTAAAATAGGTTTATTGTGTGGGGATGAGTGGTAATCCTCCCCTAAAATAGTACAACCCATAAGTAGAGTTTTCCGATAAACTAGTCGAACTAAGAGGACTCTACAATGAAAAAAACGAGATTTACTGAAAACCAAATAATTGGGATTTTAAAAGAGCTTGAAGCCGGTGTGCCCATCGTCGATTTAAGCCGAAAATATGCCATTAGCGAGGCAACGATTTATAGCTGGCGGAACAAATTTAATGGAATGATCGAATCAGATGTAAAACGCTTAAAACAGCTAGAAGAAGAAAATCAGCGCTTAAAACATATGTATGCTGAATTAAGCCTGGATTATCGGGTATTGAAAGATGTTCTCGAAAAAAAATAGTTACGGCAGTAGAGCGTAGAGAATGGGTTAATTATGCAATTCAAACCCATCAAATTAGCCTAAATCGAGCCTGCCGATTATTGAACATTAGTCGTTCAGTTTTTGGATATTCTCATAAATTAGAAAATGATGAGGAGATTAAATGTGCTCTGCAGGATTTAGCCATTAGGTATCGCCGTTATGGGTTTGAAAAGATGTTTCAAAAACTCAGACAACAAGGTTATCAATGGAACCATAAGCGTGTTTATAGGGTTTATTGTGATTTAAAATTAAATTTAAGACGTAAGCCCAAAAGGCGACTGCCACAGAGAGAGAAAACTGCGTTGAATTGGCCAATGCAAATGAATGAAAGCTGGTCGATGGATTTCATGAGCGATGCACTTGCAAATGGTAGGCGATTTCGCACTGTGAATGTACTGGATGACTGCAATCGGGAAGCATTGGGAATCCAAGCAAATTTATCATTACCTGCTAAACGGGTAACAGCGTTTTTAGATTGGATATCTATCAAGCATGGTTATCCTATGCAGCTTCGGGTGGATAATGGCCCTGAGAATATTTCAAAAGAAATGTTTGATTGGGCCAAAAAACATGGTGTAAAGCTTCGTCATATTGAGCCAGGAAAACCAGCACAGAATGCTTATATCGAACGATTTAATCGTACTTATCGTGAAGAAGTATTAGGTGTGCATTTATTTAAGGATATTAACCACGTGCAAGCCATAACTGATCAATGGTTACAGGAATATAACCTGGAAAGACCCCATCAGTCGCTGGGGCATTTGACACCACAGCAATATAGGGAAATGCTATGATTTCTACTTATGCGTTGTACTAAAAATGGGGGGTTGACAGAGTCACATGAAAAAGAGTTCCAAAATTTATTTGATCTGATGATTTGTTTAAGGCACTTGGGATTTCCTAGCCCCTTACTAGATTGGAGTCAGGACTCACGAGTCGCAGCGTTTTTTGCCGCAAGTAGCTTTCAGAATGAGCCACTAGCCATAATTCGGATGAAATCGCACCCCGAATTCGATCCATTTGGTTTAAGGTTACATCGATCACAGTTCAATTTTGTAAAACATGAAAGGCATATTCTCCAAGCATCGGTTTATACTTTACTAACACAACAGGCTCATTCTGATATCTTAGGAAAACCTGAGATGAGGCAAGGCCCAATTTTCTGTTTACGGCCCTATGAACAATTAACTCACGAGACTATAGAGTTACAAAAATTTGTTATTACTGAGAGCGAAAATAGAGAAGATCGATTAAAAATATTAAAAGAATTGTATGATGATGGTTTTAGTTACAGCAGAATTTATGGAGATACTGATTTGTTGGAAAATACTGTTTTAAAAGATATTGCTATTAATGCCATCCTCTTAAATCGTCTTGCGCCCGTCCCTTCATCTCCTCGTGAAGTTGTAGAAGGGATATAAAAAGGGAGGAGAGGAGCGGAGCGGTTATCCAGAGGGTCCACAGGCGGTTGAGCTATATTGAGAAGCTCTGCCCTGGGGACTTAATGGATAACTGCTGAAGATTCTAAGCACTTCATGAGGGTAGAGTAAGGTGGGCATTATTTCTAAGTTGTTCGATCTTCTAAGGGCTGGTAACCTTCAAAAAAGGGTTATTCTTGATAGGGAAGGGGCGGGTTCGCTTGATTTTCAAGTGCCAAAATTTTGGGGTATTTTTCGGGGCATATTGAGCCTTGATCTATAATTATTTATATTTAAATCAATTAGTTGTTAGATAATTAAATTCCCATCCACTCCGCCATCCTTCCTTTTTTAATATGCCCCCTCATTTGGAGCAGAGCCATTGCTATTGCAAATTCCAAAAAAGTGCTATCATTTGTTGGAACATTTATGGGGGATTCTTGATGGATACTTTTACTGTTCGAGACTTGCGCGAACATACTGGTCAGTTGATCCATGATGCCGAAGCTGGCAAACTTTCGCTGGTGACGAAACATGGGCGGCCAGTTTTCCTAGCTGTACCCTTCAGCGACGACATTGTGGAATTAGGGATTAAAACTGCTTTAGCAATTAAGCTGTATCAAGAAGATACGCTGACTTTAGAAAAAGCTGCCAAGTTGGCGAATATTTCTATGGAAGCGTTGATCGAAAAACTGGGTAACCTGGGAATTCCTGTTGTCCGTTATTCTGATTTGAGCCAGGAATTAAAAGATTTTGAATAAGACAATTCTTATTTCGGACGCTGGTCCATTGATTGCTTTTGGACAGCTAAACTTTTTCCCAACTCTTACTCAGTTGCTCGGAACAATCATAATTCCCGAAGCAGTTGCTCAAGAGTGTACACGTGAAAACTTCCGTCCCGGCGCTATAGCCATACAATCTGCTGTACAAAAGGAAATAATCCAGGTGTATCCGAATCCTGACATGACAGAATTCTCTCTTAGCTCGTCACTGGGCAAAGGTGAGTCGACAGCAATTGTATTAGCAATAAAATTAAATGCCGGATTGCTTGTAGACGAAAAACTTGCTCGTAAAACAGCTACACGCTTTAATGTGAAAATAATTGGCACAGCGGGCGTTTTATTGCTGGCCAAGAAAAAAGGTATAATACCTGCCGTGTCACCCATAATTCAGCAATTGAAAAATTTGGGTTATCGTATGGCAGATTTTTTGATTACCGAGATTAATAAGTTAGCTGGAGAGTAATTGAGTTGTTTTGTTGGGCAGTCTCACAGCAATTTCATGGATTGAATAGGTTTGTGTAAACATCGATATTTTGTATCTTTTAAAAGTTCATGCAAGTGCACTGGAGTGTATATCCAGTCGATACTAATATTTTTTCCAAATAAATGAGTAGTTTACAGATTCGCTTATCGAGAAAAAATACAACGAGAAAGCTCTAATTCAGAATTGGCTTTTTCCTGGTCCTGATCTCGCCAGGATTTTGAGGCGCTCACATTTTGTGTTATTCCGCTTTCTTTGCTGCCCATTACGTCTAAGAAATTTTGGATGGTCTGTCGTTCCTTGCGCCATGCAAAATGTTCAACAGTCATGGCAATGACTTCTTGTATAGCCATTAATGCCACACCGATTAAAACACCCATGACCATTCTTATCGGATTAAATCCGAATATCGCGGTATCGATAGCTACTCCTGCCATTGTGCCTGCCATGGTTGTAAATTTAACACATTTATTAATAGTATCAATATTTTCTCTAATTTTGGCTTGTCTGGCGGTAAGTCTACGTTGTATTATAGCTAATTCGCCTTGAGCTACTTTAGGATCCACCCCCGTGGCCTTATTGTAGCTGTCTTCGCTAATTAATTTTTTTTGTTTTAACTCAAATAAACAGTCTTTTAAATTGATTGGCGATTGTGGCATATTGGTCTCTGCATAATTAATTTATGAAAATTACTTGTATAATATCTTATCAAACTTAAAGTAATATTAACAATTGTCCTTCAATTGAGCCTACGATACCTTCTGAGCCATTGTTTTTAATAGCGCGGAACGCTGGTTCGATTGATTTTCAAGTGCCAAAATTTTGGGGTATTTTTCGGGGTATATTGAGCATTTACATGTAATAATTCATTTATAAATCAATGCATTGTGCATTAATTCAGTTCCCGTCCACTCCGCCATGTTACTTTGCTAATGTTTAATTTTCCATTACCCATGGATTGATGACCTGCACTCCTAGCTTTGTAAGGAGTAGTGTCTCTGGATGCCACGATAAATTTACGTGAAGCTGCTATGGCTGCTATGTATCCATCAGGTGTTGAAAGACCTTGACCTGAATTTCTGGCAGTCGCGGCCAGTTCAGCATAATGATGAGCTGCTTTAGTATCAAATGATAATATCCGGTCATTAAAAAGTTCTACTAACGCATCAAGGGCGTGAGTCAATAAATTTTACGTCTCCCCACGGGTAATACAGCAATACCAAACAATAGCTCAGCCAGCGTCACACTGGACAAATATAGGGTTTCTGCAGTCTGCTCATTGAGCCAGGCTTGTACAGTTGGATGTGGTTCTGGCTTCATTGCTTCAGAAATGACGTTTGTATCTAATATGATCATTTGAACTTCACTGGTTTGGCGGGCGTTTTATCACATATTTGCTCAATTATTGCAAAATTTTCTGTTTTTAAGCCAATTTGGCGACCTAACTTCGACAGAGCATCGCCCATATGGACACGTTGCTTAGGTTTTACCGAGTTTGCTAGAATTTCGCGCACCTCCGCTTCAGTGCTATGCCCATGCATGGCAGCTTGCATGCGCAAAGCACGGTGTACTTCTGCAGGTACGTTGCGCACTGTTAAGGTAGACATGATTGAGTCCTCTTCATTGCTTTCATTGACTACAATTATAGAATTTTGATAGCACTTATGCAAACCCTTGAAAAGTATAATTTGTCGCCGGGTGAATGTCACCAATCTTAAACCAATCTTTTATTTGTATATATATTACACCCGCGAGAAAATGAAATGGTCATAGTAGCTGATTCATCTTTTTAAGCGGGCAAGCTGCCCGCGCTCCCAAGTTTTGCGCCTCCATGGGTAAGAGCCAAAAGAGGGTTTTCTGCCTTCTAAGGTTTTGTGATTAAATGAAAGAACCTCAATGTTTGACGATAGCTTTAACTTGAATGAAGCTCGAGCCTGGGAGCGCGGGCTGCTAGCCC
The DNA here is from genome assembly GCA_047601185.1 of Gammaproteobacteria bacterium. Taxonomy (GTDB): domain Bacteria; phylum Pseudomonadota; class Gammaproteobacteria; order JAURND01; family JAURND01; genus JASGJS01. Next base: position 1,053,287 of record JASGJS010000001.1, read on the forward strand.
GCTTAAATTTTCTTGCAACCCGATTTAAATTGGTTTGAGTTAAATGACTTTAACTTAAACTTATTTGAGTTTTACCTCTATCATTCTAAATTTTAGTTGTGCTTTAAGCACAACTAAAAGGATTGACAAGCTCCAAATCACAATCCACAAAATCACGAATATTGCGTGACGGAAAAGAACGTTATATGCTAATGGGCAAGTATACTTTAGCGAAATACCAAATTTTTAATCATCTAGTAGCCTGAGTGAATCATTATGACCGACGAGAAAAAACTTACCCCCTCCTTTACAACCGCTGATGTTGATTACGACCGCACCATCCCTTTTTCAAAATTAAACCCTGCAAAATTAAATCATGAGAGCCTTGATCGTATTGAGCAAAATAATTTAGCAGGATGTTACTTAGAGGGTCATGGTGTCGCTGAAAATCCTGACTTAGCTTTTAAACTATTTGAATTGGCTGCAAGTAAAGGCCTTGCCATTGCACAACTTAATTTGGCGCGTTGCTATGATAGAGGTATAAAGATTCAAGAAAATGCTAAGGAAGCTGCAAAATATTACCGTTTAGCTGCGGATCAGGGTGATCCGGCGGCGCAAAATAACCTAGGGCTTTGCTATGCCCTTGGTAGAGGTGTAGAGCAAAATTTGGAAAAAGCGGTACACTATTATCAATTATCCGCTCGTCAAGGATTGGTTATTGCGCAATTAAATTTAGCGGACTGTTATAATCTGGGTAATGGCATACAACAAAATGATCAGCAAGCAGCGAAATATTTTCGACTCGCTGCAGATCAAGGTAATCACCAAGCACAAAAGCTCCTAAAAGAACTATCTACTAGCGCCAGCGGTTTAACTAAAAATCCAAAAGAAGCAGCAAGGTGGTATCGATTAGCAGCAAAAAAAGAGAAAGACTTAAAAACTGCTCGCTATTTTCAAGCACAATATGTCGATATTTATCATAGTAAAAGAGGACGTGCTGATCAAAAAGAGGTTCGACTTGTCGCGATAGATGTTATTCAAAAACTTGAGAAAACGCCTTTAGAAGATTTTAAAAAATGGCTAATTGATGTCGCACACTGTTATCAATTGAGCTATGAAGAACATTCGAAAAATTTGACATTCACCACTGGTAAAGAGCGAGCCGATAAACTAATTGCTAAATTACGATTACCCGCTGAAGAAAAGGGTTATAAGACTATCCATGAAATTTTAGCGGATAAGGCCTTTTTTGGGCGTACGGGTGGAGAAAGATATTTTTCATTACAATCTATTGTATGTCGTGAGATGATCGATAAATTTTCACCACACCATTCAGGGTTAGAAATGCCTTCTGCCAAAGAATTTATTGCATGGGTTGCAAAGCAACTCAGTCTATCAGCCGCCCTCCAAAGCTCCAAATATTCATCACAGATCCCTTTCTTTTACGAAAAAAAAGACCGTTCTTTACATAATTTAAAGTATGATCCTCTAGATGCGTTAGATGAGCTGAGTTCAGGCTTAGAGATGCCTTGAGGGGGCATGGGCGCTCGCTCGCTTCATTGGATTAATGAGTCTTGCAGATGCCGTCTATCCCTGCTATGATCCGTAGCTCCGCTATAATAAAAAGGGGTTTTTATGTTGCAGAATCTCAGGCAGCATGCTCAGGGTTGGGTCGCTGTCTTGATTGCAGGCCTTCTCTGTGTTGCCTTCGCCTTGTGGGGTATCCAATATTACCTGAGCAGTAATCATTCGCAAGATGTCGCTGCCAAAGTGAATGGTCACGAGATCACTCAAGCTCAATTAGAAGCCGCCTATAAACGTGTTTATAATAGGGTCAAACTGCAATCGCCCGCGCCTTTCCTTGTCACGCCTGAGCAACAAAAGCAACTCAGAGCTTTAGCATTAAACGAGTTAGTGATTCAGCGTGTCTTGTTCGATACTGCTTCAAAAGCAGGTTTTTTGGTAACCAATGCTCAACTGGGTCGACAAATTGCTCAAATTTCGGCCTTGCACGTGAATGGAAAATTTTCTTCCGAATTATTGGATCGTTATATTGCCGTCTTTTTTCCCTCAGAAGCGGATTTTTATGAAGATGCCAAGCAAAAAGCCGTGATCGATCAGGTGAGCTCGGGGATGATTGATAGTAATTTTATCTTACCGAATGAAAGTCAGATGATGGCAGGCCTAGCCTATCAGCGGCGTGATATGGCTTATATTGTTGTCCCGACAGAAAAATTTATCGATGCGCAAACGGTGACGGAAGATCAAATCCGGGCGTATTATCAAACGCATCTGCAAGATTTTAAGTCCACAGAGCAAGTGAGCGTACAGTATATTGAACTTTCTCCGACCGTAGCTCAAACCAAATTAGGCACCGATGACAAAGATAAAATTGCCCAATTTTTAGCTGATAGAAGTGACGAACTGGCGAATTTAACTTACACCAATCCGAATACTCTAAAAATAGCTGCTGGGCAATTAGGATTTCCTATTCAAACAACAGAATTATTTTCGCGAAGTGGAGAAAAGATTGGATTGGCAGCTAATCCTAAAGTTGTAAATGCAGCATTCAGTGATTCTGTGCTTCAACAAGGCAATAACAGTGATTTAATTCCTATCAATGAACAGACAGTGGTAGTGTTGCGGGTAGCAGACCATAAACCTTCAGTGGTGAGACCTTTAGCGGAAGTGCGCACTGAAATTGTCGATCAATTAAAAAAAGCCGGTGCTGCACAATCTGCCCAACAATTGGGACAAAAAATCTTAACGATGGCTCAAAACGGCAGTTCTCTGAAAAAACTCGCGGCTAAATACCATTTAACGCTTAAAACCCAAACTGCTGTCCCTCGTTCAGAAAAAAATATAGCGCCAGAGATTCTTCGTTTAGGATTTGAGTTAGCGCCGACTTTATCAGGCAAGCCTGCCTTGGGAGGAAAGCCCTTAACTGATGGCGATTTTGTGGTCTTAGCCGTACATCATATTCAGACAAGCTCGGATGTGGTATTAACCCCTCAACAACAGGCTGCGCAGGCGTTAGCGGTCGGGGAATTTTATTATTACTTGTATATTAAAGAACAAGTCAGCCAAGCTAAGATTAAGCAGATGTAATTTTTTGGAATTCACTATGAGCCAAGCATTTCTCAATCATCTCACTCAGCAATTAGCTGATCTCAAATCAGCGGGTTTATATAAAACCGAACGTGTCATTACTTCTCCACAACGGGCTGCCATTACCGTTCAAAATGGCCAAACCGTAATTAATCTTTGCGCCAATAATTATTTGGGTTTAGCGGATGATCCCGCTTTAATCGCAGCAGGTCAGCAAGCATTAGAGACTTACGGATACGGCATGTCCTCCGTTCGTTTCATCTGTGGCACGCAAACCGTGCATAAACAACTCGAGCAAAAACTCAGTGAATTTTTAGGCACAGAAGATACCATTTTGTATTCTTCTTGCTTCGATGCCAATGGCGGTTTATTTGAAACTTTGTTAAGCGAAGAAGATGCCATTATCAGCGATAGTTTAAATCACGCCAGTATCATCGATGGAATCCGTTTATGCAAAGCCAAGCGATTTCGTTACGCCAACAATAATATGCAAGAATTAGAACAACACTTGCAAGCTGCACAAAGCGCGCGCTTTCGATTGATCGCGACGGATGGTGTGTTCTCAATGGATGGAATTATTGCCAACTTACCGCGTATTTGTGAATTGGCTGAGCAATACGACGCGTTAGTGATGGTGGATGATTCCCATGCCGTGGGTTTTATGGGAGAAAAAGGTCGTGGCACCCATGAATATCATCATGTCATGGATAAAGTTGACATCTTGACCGGCACATTGGGTAAAGCATTAGGTGGTGCATCAGGTGGCTACACCAGCGGTAAAAAACCGATCGTGGATTGGTTGCGCCAACGTTCTAGACCTTACTTATTTTCTAACACATTAGCGCCGGTCATCGCGGGTGCTTCCTTAACTGTGCTGGATTTGTTGTCGCAAGGGGACACTTTAAGGCAGCGTTTACGCGAAAACAGTCAATATTTCCGCCAAGGTATGGAAAAAGCCGGATTTACGTTAGTTCCAGGGGATCACCCCATTATTCCCGTCATGTTGTATGATGCAACAATGTCCGCTAAGATGGCCGAAGCTTTATTACAAGAAGGCATTTATGTGATCAGTTTCTCTTTCCCAGTTGTGCCACAAGGGCAAGCCAGAATCCGCACACAAATGTCAGCCGCACATGAAAGAACACATTTAGATCAAGCAATCGCAGCATTTGAGAAAGTAGGGCGTAGTTTAGGCATTATTTAACCACATAGACTTTCTACCTCGACGTCCCGCCTACTTGTTAGCGGGATCTCATGGGTGTATCGTTTAAGTCATATTTATATTTACGAGGTGATGTAAAAAAATTGATTTATCGCACTTCGTGTAGATGTAGAGAGTGCACCCATGAGATCCCGCTAACAAGTAGGCGGGACGTCGAGATAGTAAGCTAATGTATGACACTCATCAAAGTGCTGAATAGTTACAGAAATTAAATGATTAAACCGAGGCTAAAGCATATTTGGTGGGATCAATAATGTTTGCCTCTACAAATCCCTTCTTTCTTAAATAACAACTGTCGCATTTGCCGCAAGCTTCACTTTCTGCATTTGCTTGATAACAGGAAACAGTGAGGGAATAATCAACACCCAGTTTCATGCCGAGCTTAATCGTGTCAGCCTTATTGAGGTGAATCAGCGGGGTGGCTATTTCTATGATATTCCCTTCTATTCCCATTTTTGTCGCCAGATTAGCCATATTCTGAAATGCTTGAATATATTCAGGTCTGCAATCAGGATATCCAGAATAGTCAACAGCACTTACGCCAATAAAAATTGAATGCGCTTCTAATATTTCAGCCCATCCTAAAGCAAAAGAAAGAAAAACAGTATTTCTAGCTGGAACATAGGTGGTGGGGATTTTATTGTTTCCATTGTAGTCTGGTATCTCTAGATTATGATCAGTTAGCGCTGAACCTCCTGGGCTTCCAATTGATAATTTTACAACCTCGTGCGCTTCTGCACCGAGTTTCTGACTGATTAATTCAGCAGCATGTAATTCGACTTCGTGTCTTTGACCATAGTCAAAACTGATCGTATAACATTTAAAGCCTTCATTTAGGGCATAAGCTAAACAAGTTGTAGAATCTAGCCCGCCAGAGAGTAAAACAACTGCTTTTTTCATAAGTTCTCCTTCATATTAACAGAAATGCCTCAGCATTATCACGCGTAATAAATACAGCTTCATCAGCCTGAGGAAAGTTTTCATAGAAATGCTGTAATGCTTCTTCGTGTCTGGGTTCTGGGCCTTCCCAGGTAATTTGATAAGGCACAATGGAAGTTCCACGTGTTGCGACAAAGTCAACTTCGCCTTGATGAATTTCTTGCCAATAAAACACTTGTTCGTAATATTGTTTTAGTCGAAGAAAAATAACCAGCTCTAAACTTTTGCCTAAATCTCGCCCTTGGGTGTTAGTGATAGCATAGCGCATACCTGAATCAATAGGATAATATTTCTTTTGTCTGCTCTGTCGTTTTTTTTCTGAAAATGCAAAATAATGACAGGAGAATAATAAGTAAGCGTCTTCACAAGCTTGAAGATAGCTTTTGACAGTATCGACGGTTAACCCTGTTACTGCAGAAATTTTACGATAACTTAATTCGGAGCCGCAGGTTTCAAATGCCATTTTTGCAACTTGTTTAATCGCATCTGGTGTTCGTCCGTGTACTCTTTTCAAAACATCTCGTAAAATAATATCGCTGAAGTATTCTTGCAATAATTGATAAGATTCATCAAAAGTTAAAGCCCTTGGGAAGCCGCCCGAAATTAAATAGTTTTCTAAATTGTTTTTAGGAAATAACGTTTTATATTCCGGAAAGGTAAATGGAAATAATTCAAGTGTAATATGGCGTCCGGTTAAAGCGGTTCCATATTCACCACTTAAGAGACAGGAATTCGATCCAGTCAGAATAAAATAATTGTGTTTTGGTCTTTCTAACTGGGTGTGTAACCATTTTTCCCATTCTTGCACATTTTGGATTTCATCAAAGAAGAAATAACAGGGTTTTTCTGGAGAAATTTTTTCCCTAGCCAGCATGACAATATCGCTTAATAGCCGATAATCTAGATTATTGATGAGTCTGGGGTCTTCAAAATTACAATAATAGCACTGCGTTAATGGAAGATCATAATGTTCAGGCAGTTGGGTCAGTAGGGTTGATTTGCCACAACGGCGTACACCTTGAATAATTAAAGCCAAATCAGCATGTAGACGCTGAGGCAACTGTAATTGTCTTGTTAATGCCGCCGGAGGGGGCTTATCCCAGAAGCTCCAATCGCTTAAGATAGTTAGGACAAACTGCTTAGATAGCATAAAAATTCTCATCGAATTAATCTTTCTGTCAAGTATACTCGACAATTTTTGTTTTGTCGAGTATACTTGACAGAGTTCGATGAGCGTTAGCTCGATATTGATTTTAAGCGGGCAAGCTGCCCGCGCTCCCAAGCTCGAGCCTTATCCAACACAAGCTGTCGTCAAACATTGAAGTTTTTTTATTCAATGATAAAGCTTGAGGGCAGAAAATCATCATTTGGTGCTTAACAATGAAAGGCGCAAGATTCGGGAGCGCGGGCTGCTAGCCCGCTTAAAAACTTCATTCACCCCACAAAGCTCCCCACCCGCAACTCCAAACTCAAATCCCCATGTTCGCTCGCCCCTGGCGCTAGCCATCTCACCCCCTCCACCGAATTTAAGGCATTGGGATGGCCCATCCAAGGTTCAATGCAAATAAACGGTTGTTTTAAGGGGGTATAAATCTGTAAATAGGGGAAAAGGTTAGGGTCTTCGACGCCTGTCACCGTCATCTTCAAAATGTCGCCATCAGGATAGGTCAACTGGGTGGTTTTATTCTGACCTAACACTAATAAACGTTCGTTGATATCCGCAGTAATTGACGTTGGTAGTGGAAAAGTTTCACAACCCCCAATTAAATCGGTTAAGGTTTCGTTATACGCCAAAGATTTAACCGGTTCGCAATTGAACACCACATTGGCTTTGCCTTGTTTCAGACCGGGTGTTGCAAAATAAGGATGAAACCCGGCGTAATAGGGCATGGGTCGTGCGCCTTTATTTTTATAGGTCTGTCGACATTCCAGTAATCCACGGCTGATGTGATAGGCGAGTTCGATTTCAAATTCAAACGGATATTGCGCCAATGTGGCTGCTGTGGCGGATAACCGCATATGGAGATGCTGCTCGCCAAAATCGACCACTTCCCAAGGCAATTGTGAGGCAAAACCATGGATATCTAATTGGTAGACCTGCCCATCATAGTAGTAATAGCCTTCTTGACCATAACGTTTTAAGCGGCCACAGACGGGGAAGCAAAATGGCCAACCGCCGGTGAAGCGCTTTTCGTTTGGGTCATTAAAGTAGTCATGTAAAAATAATAATTCGCGTGGACCGTTGCTGCCAGGCATAATGAGAGAACATCCCATGGCGCCGCGATCTGGAAGGAATTGGGCTTGAGTACTTTGATCATCGGACGCAATGGTATAAGCGTCCCACCCTGCTACTTTATCGATTTTTGACATATTTTTAGACCTCTGTAAAGGTTTCTGGGAAACTGTTTTTATGATAAAATTTATCTTTAAAATATGATAATTCAAAGCGAGACGAATATGCAAACAACCGATGTTATCTGGTTCAATGGTAAACTAGTGCCTTGGCACGATGCTAAAATTCACGTCTTAACCCATGCATTACATTATGGGAGCGGCGCTTTTGAAGGCATTCGCTTTTACAAAACCCCCACGGGTTCCGCCATTTTTCGCTTGCCAGAACATGTCGATAGGTTGATCTTCTCTGCTGACGTTCTGGGGATGCTGTTACCTTATGATCGAGACACCATTCTCGAAGCGATTATCCAGACAGCCAAAGCCAATCATTTAGAAGAAGGCTATTTGCGACCTATCTTATATTATGGCTATGGCAAAATGGGCGTCAATCCGGTGGGTTGCCCAGTTGACTTTGCCGTAGCGTGTTGGCCTTGGAAAGCTTATCTAGCCCAAGACTGCGCGGATATTAAAACCAGTCGGTATATTCGCATTCATCCAGATTCCACCAACGTGAGCGCAAAATTAACCGGGCATTATGTGAATAGTATTCTAGGCTCATTAGAACTGCGCAACACCCATTATCACGAGGCGCTCTTCTTAGACAGCAAAGGCTTTATTTCGGAAGGTGCGGGCGAAAATTTTTTCTTGGTGAAAGAGGGGCGTATTTTTACCCCAACATTGGAAACCATTTTGCCTGGCATCACGCGCGATACCATTATCCAAATAGCGCATGAATTGGGATATGAGGTGACTGAAACCAATCTCACTTTAGCTCAGGCCCACGCAGCTGATGAGGCATTTTTCACGGGCACCGCAGTGGAAGTGACTGCCATCCGCTCCATCGATGATCAATTGATTGCGAAAGGCGAAATGGGTCCGATCACTCAACGCATTAAAACCGCTTATTTAGCAGTCGTACGTGGCGAAAATCCTGATTATCAAAAATATTTAACTGCACTTTAACGACATGTCTACTTTTTTGGTGGCGCGACATACGGCGCGTTTGCAAGGACAGGTGACCTTGCCTGCTTCAAAATCGCAGTCGATTCGCGCACTGATTTTTGCGTTATTGGCAGAAGGTGAATCGCGTATCACTCAATTATTGGATTCGGAGGATACTCAGCACGCCATAGCGGTATGCCGTCAATTGGGCGCTGAGATTCACGTCGAAGGTCAAACCACGCGGGTCAAGAGCTCAGGGTTGCCGTTATGCTCTCAAGCGACCCATATTAACAGTGGCAATTCTGGCATCACCACTCGTTTTATTTTGCCGCTGTTAGGGTTACGCAAAGACTGCCAACTGCCAATCGTGTTAGACTGCGAAGCCCAAATGCGCGCCAGGCCCATCGATTCTTTGGTGGATGCGGTGAGAAATTTGGGTTTATCCGTACGCTATCTTCAGTCCGAAGGAAGATACCCCATTGAAGTACAAGGTTCGTTGCGCGGGGGAAACACGACGGTCTCTGGCGTGACGTCACAATTTCTTTCAGCATTACTGATTGCATTGCCATTTGCAGCAAACGACAGTGAAGTGAGCGTCAAAAATTTGCATGAAAGACCTTATGTGGATCTGACGTTAGAGTGGCTACAACGCCAGCATATCGGGTATGTCCGCACCATAACCGGAAATACCGACATTTTTAAGATTGAGGGTGGGCAGCGCTATCAGGCTTTTACCACACAGGTTGCTGGAGATTTTTCTTCGGCGTCTTATTTGATTGCTGCAGCCTGTTTAATCGGTGACGAGATTCAATTAAAGGGCCTGAATATGGCTGAGCCGCAGGGCGATAAACGACTGGTGATGATCTTACAACAGATGGGTGCGGATATTGAAATTTTGCCGAACAGTTTAAAAATTCGAGGTGGAAAGCCATTGCAGGGAATGGCAATTGATGCCAACGATATTCCCGATTTAGTCCCCACGCTGGCCGTCATCGCAACGCAAGCCACGGGAAAAACCAAAATTTACAACGTGCCACAAGCCCGCATTAAAGAGACCGACAGGCTGCATTCTATGACAGTCGGATTGCGACAAATGGGAGCTCAGGTGGCAGAGTTTCCCGATGCACTCGAGGTTTCTGCGAGCCAACTGACAGGTGCCACTGTGCAAGGTTTTGGCGATCATCGCACCGTAATGGCATTGGCTTTAGCAGGCTTGTTAGCGCAAGGTGAAACGCGTATTACCGATGGGGAAGCGATTGCTAAGACTTTTCCCACCTATGTTGAGTGCATGCAGCGTCTCGGTGCTCATTTGGCGTGGGCGTCATGACAGGCCAACATATTGTCATCATAGGATTTAAACATGTCGGTAAATCCTTATTGGGCCGGTTATTAGCCACCAAATTAAAGCGGGTCTTTATTGATTTAGATCGAGCGGTGCAAAGGTTGCATCAATTTGAAACCCACGAAGACTTAAATTGTCGGGCGATCATGCAAAAGTGGGGGGTGGAATATTTTCAAAATCTGGAGCATGAAGCCTTAAAACAAATGTTGGAGGTTGCCACCCCTTCGGTGATTTCTTTAGGAGGAGGCACGCCCTTAAACCCCCAGAACCCGCCGCTTCTGCAATCCCATCAAGTCATCTTGATTAAAGGAGAGCCAGAAGTGGTCTTTGCCCGAATCATGGCCAAGGGAAAACCTGCATTTTTTCCCGATGATCAGGATCCACACGATTTTTTTCTGGCTTTATGGGCAGAACGCCATAAAATCTATGAAAAATTGGCTAAAATTACGGTAGAAAATGACACGAGTGTTGAATTAACTTTAGAGAAGATATTAAGGTCTTTACGATGAATTATACGATTATTAAGAAATTACCCCCAGTAGAAGAAATTCTGCGCACCATGCCATTATCACCGGCTGGATATGCGCGTATTGAAGCGGACAAAGAGGACGTTAAAAATATCATTGCCGGACGTGATCCGCGGTTATTAATGATTGTGGGTCCTTGCAGTGCCTGGCCCAAACCTGCGGTATTAGCCTATGCCGAAAAATTATTGCGTTTAAACGAACAAGTCAAAGACCAGTTAAAGCTCATCATGCGGGTGTATATCCAAAAACCGCGCACGACGAAGGGATGGACAGGCCCCGTCAATCAACCCGATCCATTCACTTATCCCGATATTGAAGCGGGTATTCGTTATACGCGCGAGATGATGATCAAAGTGATCGAGATGGGGTTGCCGATCGCGGATGAAGCGTTATTTACGCACAATGCTGAAGGGTTTTTAGAATTATTATCGTGGGTTGCCATTGGGGCACGGAGTGCAGAAGATCAAGAACACCGTATTTTTGCTTCCGCGATTGATTGCGCAGTCGGATTAAAAAATCCCACCCATGGCTCATTGCAAGTAGGTGTGAATAGCATCATTGCCGCTCAACATCCCCATGTCGCGGTATTTGATGGCTATGAAGTCCAAACCCATGGCAATCATTATGCCCATTTAGTGCTAAGAGGCAGTCAGTCAGGCCCTAATTATTCCGTCGAACATATTGAAACGGTGCAACGGTTATTTCAAGCGCATAAAATTTTAAATCCCGCCATTATGATTGATGCCAGTCACGATAACTGTTTAATCAATGGCAAAAAGGATTATAATTTGCAAGCTGATGTGGTGTTAACTGTGATGGAGAACTTGCGGCAGCGTCCAGAACTGCGTCAACTGGTTAAAGGATTTATGTTGGAAAGTTTTTTACTTCCCGGCAATCAAAAAGTCGATGAAAAAAATCCTTTGGCATTAAATGTAGAAGGATTATCGATTACGGATCCTTGCTTGAGTTGGCCTCAAACGGAGCAATTATTATTACAGCTTGCAGAAAAGTTTTTCTAAAAGTTTGCTAGAGGGTATCTTCAGGGGTGCTTCTTGATTCTTGCACAGACTTACTACCTCGACGTCCCGCCTACTTGATAGCGGGATCTCATGGGTGTACCATCTAAGTTTACACGTAGTGCGGTAAGCTAAGCTTTTCAAATGAGTACAAATATAGGTATTTCATGTCCCTTACCATTAAAATTCCGGCCATCGCCGCAAAATCCTATCAAATCCATCTTGAGCCTGATTTATTAGCACAGCTTCCTCAAAAATTAACAGCATTTTCCGGATTTTCCCGCATCGTCATCATCACCGATCAAACGGTCAAAAAATATTACGCTCAGACCTTATTAAAAATACTCAAAACTCAAAACACTCCAACTTTTTTATACGATTTTCCTGCCGGTGAAAAATATAAAACGATAAAAACAAAACAGAAATTAGAAAACCAAATGCTCAAAGCCGGCTTAGGACGAGATACACTTTGTCTCGCAGTGGGTGGCGGTGTAGTAGGCGATATGACGGGCTTTATTGCAGCAACCTATATGCGCGGTATTCCCTATATTCAAGTGCCAACAACCTTATTGGCCATGGTGGATAGCAGTGTCGGGGGCAAAACAGGCATTAACACACCTTACGGTAAAAATTTATTAGGCGCATTTTGGCAGCCATTGGCTGTATTTGCTGATCTCAATTGTTTAAATACGTTACCATTGCCACAGCGAGTGAATGGCCTCATTGAAGCCGCTAAAATTTTTCTCACCCACGATGCAAAATATTTTGGCTATTTGGAAACCCATTTATCTAAAATTTTGTCTGGTGATGTCAAATTATTAGGCAAAATAATAAAACGTGCGGTGTATTGGAAAGCTAAAGTGGTCAAGCAAGACCCGCACGAAAAAAATCTGCGCAGTGTGTTAAATTTTGGTCATACTATTGGACATGCGTTAGAACAAGTTTCAAATTATAAGTTATTACATGGCTATGCGGTGGGATATGGAATCCTCATCGAAGCTAAAATGTCTCAGCATTTAGGGATTTTACCTGCACAAGACTATCAAAGAATTATCGACTTCTTTGCTAAACTGGAGATCACAGCCCGAGATTTGAAAAAAATTCCGGTTAAAAAAATCCTTCAAACCACTAAAATCGATAAAAAAGCCACAGCAGAAGGGGTAAAATATGTCTTGCTGAAACAGATTGGCCAATATTATCATGAGCAAGACCAAGTGGCTCAGTTAGTCGCAGATTCTGTAGTAGCAAGCGCTTTTAGGTCTATTGAGAGGGAAATCAATGTCAGGCAATAGTTTTGGACAGCTGTTTAAAATCACCACCTGCGGGGAATCGCATGGGGGTGCAGTAGCCGTTATCGTCGATGGTTGCCCGCCGAATTTTCCGCTGAACGAAACCGATATCCAACAAGAACTGGACCGCAGAAAACCTGGTCAAAGCGCCATCACCACCCCCCGCAAAGAACAAGATCAAATTCATATTTTATCCGGTGTATTCGAAGGAAAAACCACTGGCACGCCGATTTTATTATTGGCGTATAATGCAGATATGCGTCCCGAAGATTACGCCATATTAAAGACACTCTATCGCCCTTCTCATGCCGATTTTACGTATCATATGAAATACGGCCATCGGGATTTTCGAGGGAGTGGTAGAGCCAGTGCCCGTGAAACCTTAGCGCGCGTTGCAGCCGGCGCCATTGCCAAAAAATATTTGAAAGAAAAATTAGGTGTAGAAATTTTAAGTTATGTAGAACAAGTCGGGTCGCTTCGTGCTGAAATTGATTATCGTACAGTGACGATGGAGGCTATTGAAGCCAATATTTTGCGATGCCCACACCCTTTAGCGCAAGAGATGATCCAATTAGTCGAAACCGTTCAAAAAGCACAAGATTCGATCGGTGGCGTGATTAAATGTGTCATTCGCCATACTCCTATCGGTTTAGGTGAGCCGGTATTCGATAAATTATCGGCGGATTTGGGCAAGGCGATGTTGAGCATTAATGCCGTGAAGGGATTTGAAATCGGCTCAGGATTTGCCGGTGTAAGTTTACGCGGCAGTGAGCATAATGATCCTTTTATGATGGTGGATGGAAAGCCCAAGACCAAAACCAATTATGCGGGTGGCACATTGGGGGGTATTTCAACGGGAGAGGATATTTATTTTAGAGTGGCTTTTAAACCCGTAGCGACGATCGGATTACCCCAGCAAACGGTGACTTTGGATGATGAGGCCATCGAGTTAGCGGCAACAGGTCGGCATGATCCATGCGTTTTACCACGGGCTGTGCCAATTGTAGATGCGATGGCGGCTTTGGTAATAATGGATCATTATTTGCGGCATAGAGCGCAAAAGATTTAAGGTATCCATTCAGTACATCCTAAGGGAAGCTTGAACTTAGAAGGCAGGAGGCGTCGTCCTCGCAGGATGCGGGGATCCAGTCTGCAGGAAGCAACTCTTATAACTTCGAGATTTTTAATGACAGTTTCGCAAACTTTAGGCATCTCCGGTGAACCTGGCTCTTTTTCAGAAGAGGCCGCCAGTCGTTATGCCGCAAGCGTAGGCATGACATATGAATTCGTTTATCTCACCGATATGGAAAAAGTGTTAGCAGCTGTAGCAGAAAAGCGCGTTGATTTCGGCATTTTTCCCGTCGTGAACTTGCGCGGCGGATTGGTCAAAATGGCTTTCGAAGCGATGGGAAAATATCCGTTTAAATTAATTGATGATTTGTGGTTAGATGTGCATCAGTGTTTATTAATTAAAAAAAATTTTTCAATTGCTGATATTTGTCAAGTGGCATCACATCCGCAAGCATTAGCGCAATGTCAAACCTATTTAAAAACTTTACATCCCATTGAATTAATTGAATGGTCAGATACAGCGCAGGCTGCCAAAGATTTAGCAGAAGGAAAGTTGGCAGAAACGACGGCGGTGATCGCACCAGCCCGCTCTGCAGAACTATACGGACTGGAAGTTGTAGCAAGTAACATTCAAGACCAACAACCTAATTTAACTGCGTTTATTATTGTAAAATCCACGGAGAATCTCCATGAAATTCGGCATTATAGGCTTTGGGCGATTCGGAAAATTATGGGCAAATGCCTTACTGCCGTTTGGTGAAGTTTGTGCCTGTGAAAAAAATTTCAATCAGCCCGATCCACAAGCACACATTAAAATGGTCAGTTTGGAAGAAGTCACTCAAGCGGATGTGGTTTTTTTATTGGTGCCGATTTCAGAATTAGAGGCTTGCTGTCAACAAATTAAATCCCTATTAAAACCGGATGCATTAGTCATCGATTGTTGTTCAGTAAAAGTCTATCCCGCGAAAATTTTAGAAACAACTTTGTCAAACACCCAGCCTATTATCGGCACGCATCCTTTATTTGGCCCAGACTCTGCACAGCGTAAGGGTGGATTGGCAACGCATAAAATTGTGGTGTGTCCGCTGCGATGCTCCTCAACGCAGCAACATACAATAGAAAACCTATTTTCGCAAATGGGATTGAGTGTGTTGAACGCCACACCCGATGAACATGATAAGTATATGGCTAACTCCCAAGCGCTCGTCCATTTTATTGGCAGAGGCCTGGCGAGCTTAAATCTCGAACCGCAACAAATCGCCACCCCAGACTTTCAAGCCTTGTTAAACATCAATAAAATGGTCGTGAATGATTCGTGGCGATTGTTTTTAGATATGCAGCATTACAATCCTTATGCGCAATTGATGCGGAAAAAATTTGTGAATCAATTGTTGCAGATTGAAAAGTCGTTAGGGGTGTGTGATTGAATGCGGGAAAAGCAGCGGGCTAGCAGCCCGCGCTCCCAAATCTTGCGCCATTCGTTGTAGAGCGCCAAAGGATGATTTTCTGCCTTCTTAAGCTTTTTGGTTTGAACGATAGCATTCCAATGTTTGACAATCGCTCTAACTTGGGTGAGGCTCGAGCTTGGGAGCGCGGGCTGCTAGCCCGCTGCTTTTCCCGCGGGACGTCGAGTAAGATTAAGATTAGGAGAATTTTTATGCAAGAATTAATAACGTTACGAGAACAGGTTCAAAATCTAGATCGACAAATTCTAGAACTACTAGCGCGCAGGAAAGCGCTAGTGATCCAAATTGGTCATCTTAAATCAGCTCAAAACATGCCTATTTTTGATGCGCAACGTGAACAGACATTAATCAAAGAATACCAAAATCTAGCTGAGCAATACCAATTATCTGAGTCATTCATCGCACAATTATTTCAACATATTTTTGCCTATGCGCGCGAAGTGCAATCATGTTAATTCAACCCGCGATCACCTTACCGAAAGAATCCGCCACCGTAGCCATCAACAGTCTCGCGCGTTTAAAAATCGCGCAAGGTGAAAAAATTTATAATTTAAGTGCAGGGGAGCCGCAATTACCCACTGATCCACTGATTCAACAAGCTGTCATAGCAGCCATGCAGCAAGGACAAACGTTATATCCACCTGTGGCTGGGTTGCCTGAATTAAGAACGCAAGCCGCACAGTGGATGAACGAACGTTATGGCGCTGCTTTCGATGCTGCACAATGTCTCGTCGTCAATGGCGGCAAATTTGGCATATATTTGTTGTTGCAATTACTCTTATCTCCACAGTCTGATGTGTTGATGCAAGCCCCTTATTGGGTTTCTTATCCTGCATTAGTGCAGTTATTTGGTGGAAACCCTGTCATCATTCCCACCCAACCTCATCACCATTGGAAGCTATCACGCGCCTTATTAGAACAATATTGCTCGCCGCAATGCCGCATACTATTATTAAACAGCGCCAGTAATCCTACCGGAACTGTTTATACCCGTGAGGAGTTAGCCGAATTGTTAACCTTTGCCGCCGAAAAAAATTTATGGGTCATTGCCGATGAAGTGTATAGTGAGTTAACCTATGACCAAACCGATTTTGTGTCATGTGCCAGTTTTCCTGAACATCGTGATCGCGTCATCATCATTCAAAGTTGCTCCAAAAATTTTGCGATGACGGGTTGGCGGGTAGGCTTTGTGTTTGCCCCAGAAGAGTTGATTCGCGCATTAACCATTTTAGTCGGACAAAGCACTAGTGGCGTTACCACCGTGTCGCAATGGGCTGCATTAAGTGCGATACGCAATGCCACTCAAATCACTGCGTCGATTAAAAATGCCATGCAAACTCGTCGAAATATATTAGTAGATGCCCTCAAGCGACAATTCCAGTGTGACATCGACCTACCAGCTTCAGCGTTATATCTCTTCTTGTCGCTACAGGCCTTAGGTGTCGATTCACTAAATTCTATACAGTATTGTGAAAGAGCGTTACAACAATTGAATGTAGCGATGGTGCCTGGTGTTGCCTTCGGACAAGAAGGCTATGTGCGGCTATCTTTCGGCGGCGCACCGGAGGATTTGGTGGCTGGCATTGAGCGGCTGAAGTCTGATCTAAGTCTCATACATCAAGCATTCGACAGAAAAAAATTTGCTTCGCAACTACGTCAAGCTCGTCAGGACCTAAAAAAAGGGAAATCTGTTATGGATGAATTACGCAAAGAAAAAGGAAAAGGCGACTCATTCAAATCTTCTTAGAGTCTAAATGTTTTAAATAATTCATCTACATTTTTTGCTTTGCATGTTTTTCCTTGCTCAGCTTCTTGCATGGCTTTAAACGTCTTTGCATTTGGAATTTTTATCTTTTTATTCTTAAGTCTATATTCGGTGGCGTCAATACGAAATTTTTTATACATACTCCACCTTAAGAATCTCGTAAAAACTACTGCCTCCCGGTGTTTTAACTTCCACTTCAGCGCCGACTTTTTTGCCGATGAGTGCGCGTGCAATGGGCGAGCCGATTGAAATTTTGCTCAGTTTAATATCGGCTTCTTCTTCGCCTACGATTTGATAAGTCTGTTCTTGGTCGGTATCTAAATTGACAATATGGACTGTGGAGCCAAATACGACTGTCCCATCATTTTTAATTTTGGTGACATCGATAATTTGAGCATTTGATAAGCGGCTTTGGATGTGGCGGATTCTGCCTTCAATCAATCCTTGCTGGTCTTTGGCGGCATGGTATTCGGCGTTTTCCTTTAAGTCGCCATGGGCGCGGGCTTCGGCGATGGCTTGCACTACTTGAGGTCGTTGAACTTTTTCTAAGTTCTCAAGTTCTTTGGTGAGAAGTTGTGCGCCGTGATTGGTCATAGGAATTTTTTGCATAAACTTACCTAATTTTTAATGTAATGATTTAGCACATTCACAACTTAGCCTTTAGAGCTTAATGAGCGCTGGTATTGGCTGATCAGGACGCCGTAAATACTTCCCTGTAGGCTTCCTATAAACATCCATGTTTATAAGACCTTCTCATCCAATACCAGCGCTCATTAAGCTCTAAAGGCTTGTGCCAAATCTAACTAAGGTGAATGGCTAGATTTTAATTTAATAACATCCTGGGTAGCCTCATGCCGCATTGCTAAGCAAATGGCTTTACCGCCTGCCAATGTCGTAGTATAAGCCACTTTATGTTGAACTGCACTACGACGGATGGTGAAGGAGTCTGCAATCGCTTGCGCGCCTTCTGTGGTGTTGACGATAAAATCGATCTCATCGTTTTTGATTCTATCCACGATATGCGGGCGGCCTTCGGTGACTTTATTGACGACGGTGCACTCGACACCTGCCTGATGTAAGGCTGCAGCAGTTCCTCGGGTGGCGACTAAGGTAAAACCTAGCTGGATTAAATCTTTCGCTAAGTCAGCCACTTCAGCTTTATCGGTTTCGCGTACGCTTAAGAAAGCACAGCCTTGTTTAGGGATAATTTGGCCTGCACCTAATAAGGCTTTGGCAAAGGCTTCGCCGAAACTAGCGCCTACACCCATCACTTCGCCCGTTGAACGCATTTCGGGTCCTAAGATGGGATCGACCCCCGGGAATTTATTGAAAGGGAATACAGGCATTTTAACGGCAAAATAATCTAAAGCTGGGGTCACAATCGCTTGTTCTCTTAAACTGATGCCGGCCATGCAACAGGCGGCAATTTTGGCTAAAGGTAACCCGGTGGCTTTGGCGACAAAGGGCACGGTACGAGAGGCGCGTGGATTGACTTCTAAGACATAGAGTAAGCCATCTTGAATCGCGAATTGCGCATTCATCAGGCCGACCACGCCGAGTTCTAAGGCCATTTTTTGCATGGCATCGCGCAGTTGTGCTTGCATTTCATTGCTCAAATCATAAGCGGGCAGGGAACAGGCGGAATCCCCAGAATGCACGCCGGCTTGTTCGATATGTTGCATAATGCCGCCGATAAACACTTCTTTACCATCGCAAACCGCATCCACATCCACTTCAATCGCATGATCTAAAAAATGATCCAACAACAAAGGCGCTTCAAAGGAAATCGATTCAGCTTGATTCATGTAGCGGGATAATTCCGCCTCGTTGTAGACGATCGCCATGGCGCGGCCGCCTAATACATAGGAGGGCCTGACAACGAGAGGGTAGGCAAATACTTTGGCGAGGCGCAAGCCTTCTTCAATACTGCGCACGGTGCCGTTAGGGGGCTGCCGCAAATCCAATTTATGGACGAGTTGTTGAAATCGTTCACGATCTTCAGCGCGATCAATGGCATCGGGCTGCGTGCCTAAAATGGGGACACCGGCGGCTTCTAAAGCGCCTGCTAATTTTAGCGGGGTTTGACCGCCATATTGCACCACCACGCCCAGAGGTTTTTCGACTGCCACAATTTCCAAGACATCTTCTAAGGTGAGTGGCTCAAAATATAAGCGGTCTGATATATCATAATCTGTGGAAACAGTTTCTGGATTGCAGTTGACCATGATAGTCTCATAGCCTAATTCGCGCATGGCTAGGGCAGCATGGACACAGCAATAGTCAAACTCTATCCCTTGTCCGATCCGATTGGGGCCACCGCCTAATACCATGACTTTTTGGCGTTGGGTCGGGAAGGCCTCGCATTCTTCTTCGTACGTTGAATATAGATAAGCGGTATCGGTTGAAAATTCTGCTGCACAAGTATCAACGCGTTTATAAACGGGGCGAACACCCAACTCGTGTCGATGTTTGCAGAAGGCTTGTTCACTGACGCCGAGTAATTTTGCTAAACGTCGATCCGAAAACCCTTTGCGCTTTAAGTGCCGCATAAAATCGAATGGGATCTCGGTTAAGGTGCTGGCGGCAACTTGCTGTTCAATGGTGACTAGTTCTTGGAGTTGCGCTAAGAACCACGGATCAATTTTGGATAATTGCTGAACGTCTTCTAAGCTGAGACCTAGTCGAAAAGCATCAGCCACATACCATAAGCGATCCCAACCGGCAATTTGCAGCTCACTGCGCACTTTTTGACAAGCTTCAGGGTCTTGTAAATCGATTTTGGGATCCAATCCGTCTACACCCACTTCTAGACCGCGTAGGGCTTTTTGCAGGGATTCTTGAAAACTGCGGCCAATGGCCATCACTTCCCCGACTGATTTCATTTGCGTCGTTAAACGCGGATCCGCCTGAGGAAATTTTTCGAAGTTAAAACGGGGGACCTTAGTGACGACATAGTCGATGGTAGGCTCAAACGCGGCTGGCATTTGCCCACCAGTGATTTCATTTTGCAATTCATTCAGCGTATAACCCACCGCTAATTTGGCCGCGACTTTAGCGATGGGGAAGCCAGTGGCCTTGGACGCCAAAGCAGAAGAACGTGACACCCGCGGATTCATTTCAATCACCACCATCCGTCCATCTTGCGGATGAATGCCAAATTGCACGTTAGATCCGCCCGTATCCACCCCAATCTCACGCAATACGGCAATCGCGGCATCCCTCATCCGTTGGTATTCTTTATCAGTGAGGGTTTGCGCGGGGGCGACGGTGATAGAATCCCCCGTATGAATGCCCATCGGATCTAAGTTTTCAATCGAACAGACAATAATGCAGTTGTCGGCGTTGTCTCTGACCACTTCCATCTCATATTCTTTCCAGCCAATGATCGCTTCGTCGAGTAGCAATTCATGAGTAGGGGATAAATCTAACCCTCTCTCGCAGATATCCATAAACTCTTCGCGGTTGTAGGCAATGCCACCCCCACTGCCGCCCATGGTGAAAGAGGGGCGAATCACGATGGGGAAACCAATCTCTTCCAAAATGGCCAAAGCATCTTCCATGCTGTGCGCCAAACCGGAACGTGGCATCTCCAAGCCGATTTTATGCATGCAATCTCTGAATAATTCTCGGTCTTCCGCCTTATCGATGGCTTCGCGGTTGGCCCCAATCAATTCAACACCGTATTGCTGTAACACCCCTTCTCGTGTTAAATCTAAGGCAGTATTCAGCGCAGTTTGGCCGCCCATGGTGGGTAATAAGGCGTCAGGACGTTCCTTTTCAATAATTTTGGCAACGACCTGCCATTGGACCGGTTCAATATAAATTGCATCTGCCATTTGCGGATCGGTCATAATCGTGGCAGGATTAGAGTTAACTAAAATGACCCGATAACCCTCTTCACGTAGGGCTTTGCATGCCTGAGCCCCAGAATAATCGAATTCACAGGCCTGGCCTATGACAATGGGGCCGGCGCCGAGGATCAGGATGGATTTAATATCATTGCGTTTGGGCATAAAAGCATTCTACTTGTCAGGGTGAAGGTTTGTTATATTTTTCAAGGAGTTACTAACCATTTTTCAAATTGTTAAAAAACTATTTGCGCGGTTGATGCAGCCTGCCTCCAAGATAGAGCAAAATTCCAAAAGTCGCAAGCCCGCAATCATCATTCCTAGCAAAAAACATGCATTGGTTAAAACTAAAATCAATCGCAATGCGCTGGTGGTGTTGCAACGCCTGCATCAGGCCGATTGCCAAGCTTATTTGGTCGGTGGCAGTGTGCGGGATTTATTGTTAGGCATCAAACCCAAAGATTTTGACGTGGCCACCGATGTCCACCCCGAGACAGTGAGGCGATTATTTCGTAATAGCCGGCTGATTGGGCGGCGATTTCGGCTGGTTCACGTGTTTTTCGGGCCAGAAATCGTTGAGGTAGCGACATTTCGAGCGGCGCATCCCGAAGAATCCCATCCCGAAGGCATTCAGTCTGATAGCGGCATGATTATTCGCGACAATATCTATGGCAGTATTGTTGAGGATGCCTGG
This sequence comes from Gammaproteobacteria bacterium, assembly GCA_047601185.1. Taxonomy (GTDB): domain Bacteria; phylum Pseudomonadota; class Gammaproteobacteria; order JAURND01; family JAURND01; genus JASGJS01. The sequence continues at coordinate 1,074,889 of JASGJS010000001.1, forward strand.
CGCCGCGACTTTAGTATCAATGCACTGTATTACAACATCGCTGATGAATCGATTGTGGATTATACCGGTGGCATGGTGGATTTAGAGAAAAAACTGATTCGTATTCTAGGAGATGCTGAACAACGCTATCGGGAAGACCCCGTCCGCATGCTGCGCGCCGTGCGTTTAGCGGCGAAATTGGATTTTGTGCTAGAACCCGAAACCGCCAAACCCATTCTGGAATTAAACCAACTGATTAAACTGGTCGCTCCCGCCCGGTTATTTGATGAAGTGTTAAAATTATTTTATTGTGGACATGGCATGCGCGCCTTTCGTATGCTGTGTCATTATGAATTTTTTACCTTATTGTTCCCGCAGTGTGATTTTTTATTTACCCAAGAATCGTCGGACAAAGATCCCTATATTTCTTTAATTCTGCACAGTTGCAAAAATACTGATATGCGCATTAAGCAGGAATTGAGCTTAAATCCTGCATTTCTATTTGCAGTCTTATTATGGCCGGCTTTACAGCGTAAGGTTCAACGCTATCAAGCGGAAGGGGAAAAATTTTATCAGGCTTGGCAACAAGCGGCGCAGAATATTTTATCCGAACAAGCGCGTTCTACCGCTATTCCTAAGCGATTCAGTGCCATGACGCAAGAGATTTGGCAATTACAATCGAGCCTATTACTACGACCGCGACATAATATTCAGAGTATTTTTACGTCATTGCGATTTCGTGCTGCATTTGATTTTTTAGTATTGCGATTTGAATCGGGCGAAACCCAGTTGAAAAATGCAGTGGAATGGTGGCAGGAGTTTCAAATTCTAGATCCAGAAGGAAGAGAAGCTAAAATTGCGCAGTTGGAAAGAACCAAGAAAAAGCGCAAACGTAAATCGAGAAAAAAAATTAAGCGCCCAGAAGAAGGGCAATAAGGATTCAGTTCCTATGAAGATTTGAGGGGCGAGCTGTTCCTTCAGAGCCCCACATTCAAGTTCTCTGAAGTTTTGAGTTGCGAGCTGTTTCCTTCTCCCCCTGTGGGAGAAGGTGCCCGATAGGGCGGATGAGGGGTAAAAACAATGAGCGCGCCGCTTTAACCGAGTGAATTCTTACGAAAAAGCATGAAATTTCTCCTGCCAAATGCTAAGATAGAGTTTTTACGCTCAAGACAGGTGAATAAGGCTATGACGACAGATAAAAAAAATTCTGAACTCCCAAAAAATCCTCCAACTCCGAGTTTTTCTGCTTTAAATACCTATAGCTTCCTACCGCAACCGCAGCCCCCCGTCCAATCTAAGGGGAGAGTCAGGAAAGCCGCAGGTCCCTCATTAGATGAAAAAAATCCTAAAAACGTTAAACCTGAATCTGAAGCATTAGTATTTAATACAGCGCTCATAAAAATTTTAAATAATCGACCTCCCCAGAATCAAAGAAAAGCTTTTAAGGTTTCCGGATGCTTAATAGAGGCTTTTTCCCAATTATTTCACAAAAACAATCTCGGTGATGTCCATTTGGAACGAGCAGCCCCTTACCAAGCGTGGGAAAAAGCCTTCAAATCCCGAATGACATTGGAAGCTTTTCAACAAATCAAAAATCAAAGATATCTTAGAACATTAAAGTCGAATTTTATTCACTATCGAGAATATTTCGCACAAGATACTGCAAATCGTGTGGCCAGTTTTTTAGGCGTAAAACCTTCAGAAGCTGTTATGTTGCGAGGGCCTATGCCAGAGAGTAGTCCTCATGTCCCAGTCGGCGGTAGTCCAAGTCTCAGTAGACCAAGTGACTTGAAGTTGGTGGAGGCCCCTACTAAAGCAAAGGTAAAAAATAGCCAAGCGCTTAGCCAACAAGTTGGTCCTGATGCAGTTATGTACTACCCCGAAAATTATGATGATACGACATTGCGTCAGGCATTGGCCAAAGCAGATCTGATGAAAGCGGTTGATGTGTATGGTCGTACCCCATTAATACGAGCATTGGCTATCAACCAGCCGCCCCTCAGGATTTTGCTTTATTTAAAGGAAATGCAAAAACAAGGATTGAGCCTAGATACGACGCGCTTCAATAGTGAGACGGCCTTCTCAATCGCCATTAGGGGTTTGGGATTCGGCAGATACACAATAAAAGACATCACGACGATATTAGCTGCATTCTTAATCTATGAACCCAGGCCTGATCTCAAGATTCACCGCGCGCCTTGTATGGCAAGTCTCGATAAGCGTAAAGATTCATCGAGAGACGAAATAGCTGACCTGCTAAGAGAACGTATGGGTTGGGACATTCCAGAACTGGATTCCAGAGGAAATAATCGGTTGATGCGTTGTTGTTATGATTTCACAAATCGTGTGGGGATGCCTGAGTCGGCACAAGTTTTAGCAGACATTGATCAGGCTTTAGAAAAAAAACCTGATTTATTGCATCAGAACCATCAGCAAAAAACTGTGTTGATGTTAGCGGTTGAAAATTCTGCTCCCTATGCTGACAAAATGGTAGAGGCTTTGTTAAAAAAAGGTTTGTCACCTGAAGCTTTCACACAACAAGACAGCAAGGGAAATACGGCTTTAATGCAGGCTGTTAAGAGCGGTAGACCCGAGATGGTTCGTCTGTTGTTATCGGTACCTCACGCATCATTTGAAGCCCAAAAGGGAAATGAAGCGTTGCAGTTCGCCGTGCAAGATCATGGCAGGCACACAAACAAAGACTTTGAAATTGTCAGGTTACTATTAGATCATCCTGATGCGGATGTACACCAAAAATTTACATTTAAGGTTTTTAACGTCATCCCAAAAGAATGGAATTTATTGCTGAGCACAATTGGTGGCAGGTATGAGTGTGGTTGGGGTGGTGAGCATAGATTAAATATAATGGCCTTACTTTTGAGCCACGGTGGGCGGCAGCTTTATAATGAAACTTCAAAGCTATTAACAAAACCACCAAAAATAGCGTCGATGGCTCCAGAGCCGCAAGCGTTATTGCATCAGTTTGAGCACGAATATTTACAAGCCGATATTGTGCAAAAGGATTTATCAGATGACAAAACAACTCCCACCAATGCCTATTTGAAAGAATATTTTCCCGTCGTGCTCATTAAACTCATCATGGATTATTGGGCAGGAGATGCAATGCCATCAGCGCGCTATGCATCGCTGAATGCTGCTCTGATGCTCTCCTTGCCCATCGCACCAGTCAACACTGCGGCTTCAGGTTTGCATACACCGGGAATAGGCACCTTCGCGCCGCCGCACAAAAGTTCCTCTCAAGATGTTCCTATGATACTTGAACAAGATGAGAAGAGTCGGTTGAAAACTTCATAGGAATGTGCTCATTTTTTTAAATACTATGGGGAGAGGTATTTTTCAAAAATGCCTTTAGCTTTTTCTTCTGTGAGCGGTTTAGAAATAAGATCACTCATGCCAGTTTCAAGGCATATCTTTTTGCCGACGTCTTCATCATGTGCTGTGAGCGCGATGATAATGGTTTTATGATTTTTACTATTTGGGGCATTTCTGATGGCTTGAGTGACAGAGATGCCATCCATATCTGGCAGTCCCAAATCCATAAAAATGAGACTATATTGATTTTCTTTGGTCAGTTCTAAAGCCTGAGCACCATTGTCGGCAGTATCCACTTGAAAGCCCAATTTATTCAGCAGAAACTTCCCTGCTACTTGAGCGACTGGTACATCCTCTACTAATAAAAGCCTGGATTGTATTGAGGTCATGGCGCGCATCTTTAGTTGTATAGTGAGCAATTAATACCTACTATAACTATAGTACGTGATATTGAGCCTCGCAAGATCTGATCACTATGGATGTACCCCTGTGCAACATGAACGCCGTTTTTCTTGACTTTAGTGGATGGCTAAACTAAACTTAGTTTAGATCAATTCGGAGTTTTGAAATGATTATTGTCAATACCCATCAAGCAAAAACTAGGCTGTCTTCGTTATTAGTTCAAATTGAAGAGCATCATGAAACAGTACGTGTGTGTCGGAATGGTAAGCCGATCGCAGATATTGTGCCAATTCAAAAAACAGTCATTGACCCATTGCGGCAGCATGCTATTTTGCAAGGTGTTGAAATTCTCTACAATCCTACAGATCCCCTCTCAGAGGATGAATGGCCAAGTGACTAATATGATATTGCTTGATACCTGTGCCATCCTTTGGCTAGCCAGTGCACAAGAAAACTTAAGTGAACAAGCAAAGCAGGTTATCCATAATAATGCAAACGCTTTGTTTGTTTCTGCTATCAGTGCATTTGAAATTGGAGCCAAAGTAAATAGGGGACTTATAAAACTGCCTTTAAAAATTCACGATTGGTTCAATCAGGCGTTGTTGTTACATGGATTGGTTGAAATTCCGGTAGATAGTACTATTGCGATACAATCAACCCAGCTTCCTTTAATACACAAAGATCCGGCAGATAGATTAATCATAGCAACTGCTTTATTAAACCATTTTACGATCTTAACACCAGACCAGCACATTAAAAATTATCCTCAAATCAAAACGCTATGGTAAATCTCGCTGCTGCTCTCGCTTGACATTTCATTTGTACTCATGTAACATTACAAAATAACAGAGAGATTCCTTATGAATACGCTTGATACCGGCTGGAAGAGCTTTTTAAAGCTCTGCCTTGCCATCCAGGAAGAAAGAACCTTAGCGCTGTTTTTGGAGCTCATGTTGACCCCTGAAGAAAAACAGAACTTGGCAACCAGATATTTGATTATCCAGGCGCTGCTCAAAGAGGAGCAGACCCAGCGTGAAATCGCCAAAGATTTGAATGTCAGTATTGCAAAAATAACCCGGGGTTCAAATGAATTGAAGAAGTTGGATAAAAGGTTGTTGGAACTTTTAAAAAGTAGATTGTAATGGATATCTGCGTAAAAAAGACACTATTGTAGCTGCTACCTCGATGTCTCGCTAAACAGTAAGTGGACTTCGAAGTAGGGGCTCTGCCTTATTTAAAGTGGTGAGCTGTTTCCTTCTCCCACAAAAAAAGGGGAGAAGGCCCCACACCAAACTTTTAAGTGTCTCCTCTTAGTTCACCGTCATTGAAGTAAAAGATTCAGGAGCAATTTAAAAAATAGCTAAAGTCTAGTTAAAAGGACTCTCACTTAAATAGACATGCTGAATTTTATCCAATATTGAGTAAAACTATGTTAAAAAATGATGTCAAAGACCAAGCCCCACAAAAGCGCTACATGCCAATTTACAAAGTGCTGCTCGCAGACACTTTCACCCCTATAGCAGCCTTAGAATGTTTGAGAAAAAAATATTCAGAAGTGATTTTATTAGAATCTGGCGTGAAGTTTCGTGATGTTGGAACTTGTTCATTCTTAGGCGTTGATCCTTATGCGCGTTTTTGCACTAAAAATGGCAAAACGACTATTACAGTTGAACATCAAGAAATACAGCATGAAACCGATCCTCTAGCATTATTAAGAAAATTTCATCAAGATCATCAGTGTATTTTGGAGGAAAACCCTGAACATGAAGATCTCACTAATATCGGGCAGATGATGGGATTTTTTGCCCACGATGCCGTGCATTATTTCGAAGAACTTCCCAAGACACAGGTTGAGACTCAAGATTATCCTGATATGTTATTTAATTTCTATCGTATTAATGTCATCTTTAATCATGAAAAAAACCAATTAATTTTGGCTTTGATTGTAGAAGTAGGAGATGATTTAGCGCAGGTTTGTGAAGATGCGTATCAAGAATTAGATGCGCTCATAAAATTTCTTCAAACAGTCAAAACGGTATTTAGAGCTGTTCCAACCGAAAAAACCTCACCGTTTTCTTTTGACATAGACTGTAGTGACGAAGTATTTGCTCAGAAAGTCAAGCAAGCGCAAGCTTATATTCAAGCCGGTGATGCATTTCAAATTGTCTTATCTCGCACCTTTTCAAAACCATTTGCTGCAGATCCCTTGTCCGTTTATCGTACCCTGCGCTACAGCAACCCCACGCCCTATATGTTTTATTTGGCTACTCCAGCGTTTGTGGCTTTTGGTGCCTCGCCCGAAAGATTAGTCAGTCTAACCGATCGAGAGGTGGTGATTACGCCGATTGCGGGCACGGTACCCATAGGACAGGATGATCCACAAGTCTTGTTGGAAAAATTAAAAAATGATCCGAAAGAACGCGCTGAGCATATGATGTTAGTAGATCTCGCCAGAAATGATATTGGCGCGGTTTGCGAAATAGGCAGTGTGCAGGTAGCGGCTTGTATGCAACCACAACGTCTCACGCATGTGATGCATATGGTCAGTGATGTGAAAGGTCGTTTAGCCGAAGCGTATGATGCTTTTGATTTATTAAGGCATACGTTTCCAGCAGGGACTTTAAGTGGTGCACCTAAAATTCGTGCCTTAGAAATTATTGCAGAATTGGAATCTTCAAAGCGATACCTTTACGGAGGCGCTATTTGCAAAATAGATGTCCGTGGTAATTTGGACAGTTGCATTATCATTCGCACAGCGGTGGTGAAAGATGGAACCATCGCAATTCGTACAGGGGCAGGCATTGTGTTTGACTCCAATCCACTGAATGAAGTCAATGAAACGCAACATAAAGCGAAAGGAATGTTAACAGCAATCAATTCAGTTGAATGCGCGTGAGAAAATCTATGATTTTGATGATTGATAATTATGACAGTTTTGTTTACAACTTGTATCAAGGGGTGGCACAGCCTGATCTGCCTGTGAAAGTGGTGCGCAACGATAAAATTTCATTGCAGGAAATTGCCGCACTCCACCCTTTAGGCATTATTTTATCGCCCGGCCCTGGACGGCCCGAAAATGCGGGGATTTGTATTCCATTAATTCAACAATTCAGTGGAAAAGTGCCTATTTTTGGTGTTTGTTTAGGCCACCAAGCAATTGCAATGGCTTTTGGAGGCCGCGTGATCGCCGCCCAGCAAATTGTCCATGGAAAAGCTTATCCCGTCTGCCATTATCAACGAGGATTGTATCAATCGATGCCAGTGCCTTTTATGGCGGCGCGCTATCATTCGTTGATGGTGGATAAAGAAAGTTTTCCGGAAGACTTAATGATAGAAGCCAGAAGTGTCGGCGATGTGATAATGGCAATACGCCATCGTCATCATTTAACGTTTGGCGTGCAATTTCATCCAGAATCGATTTTAACACCGCAAGGCGGAATTATTTTAAAAGAATTTGTGCATGTGGCGCGAAATTTCAGTGCCTCCAGAGAGGCGGTCTTATGTTGAAAAAATATTTGCAACATTTATTAAACCGCGATGATTTGCCTCGAATAGGCTGCCAAGAAGCGATACTGAAAGTGTTTGAAGATGAAACGCCCGTCGAACAAACGGCGGCTTTTTTAGCTTTACTCCATGCCAAAGGAGAAACTGCCGAAGAAATATTAGGCGTCATTGATGCCTTGAAACAACACATGCAGCCTGTGGTCCTGCATCATAAAGTTTTAGATATTGTTGGAACGGGCGGTGATGGAGCCGGGTCCATTAATCTCTCTACCGGTGCTGCCATTTTAGCCGCCAGTTGTGGTGTGAAAATTGCTAAGCATGGCAATCGCGCAGTATCTTCTTTATGTGGTTCAGCAGATGTGTTGGAAGCGTTAAAAATTAATATTCATTTGTCAGCAGATGCTATTGCTGCCTGTATTGAAGCATTTGGAATGGGATTTTATTTTGCACCAAATTTTAATCCTCTATTAACACAATTAAAAACCATTAGGCGTCATTTGGCAATTCCCACCGTTCTGAATTTAGTAGGACCTTTTTTAAATCCTGCACAGCCTAAACACTATCTGATGGGCGTTTCTTCGCCGCGCTTATTACCTGTTTATGCAGATATTTTATCCAAGTTAACAGTAGGGAAATCAGTAGTTGTTCACAGTGAAGGATTAGATGAAATGAGCTGTTGTGGTGAAACACAGGTCATAGAAATTGAGAATGGCCAGAAGAAATCCTACAAAATAACACCAAAAATGCTAGGTTTAACTGAAATTTCTCGTGACGCTTTAAAAGGCGGGGATGCTAATACCAATGCAACAATTCTCCGCGCTGCTTTGTCAGGTGAAAAAAGTACCGTTTCAGAATCGTTAATTTTAAATGCAGCCATGGCGATTTATCTGTATGGATTAGAGAAAAATTTACCTTCAGCTGTTGCGAGAGCACAAGAAAATTTATACCAAGGTTGTGCTTTAGAGGTGCTAAAAAAATGGCAGTGTATGTCGTGATTGTGGAAATGCCTCTACCTCGACGTCGCGCGGGAAAAGCAGCGGGCTAGCAGCCCGCGCTCCCAGGCTCGAGCCTCATTCAAGTTAAAGCTATCATCAAACATGAGAGTTCTTTCTTTGATGTTATAAAGCTTCAGAACGCAGCAGACTTTCACTTGGCGCTTTGTCATGAAAGGCGCATGTTGGGAGCGCGGGCTGCTAGCCCGCTGCTTTTCCCGCGCGACATCGAGGTAGCGAGCGTTGTAGAACGTCAGGTTCAGTTTTTTTAAACAAGTTCACGTTTTAAACAAGTTTTGATTTTTTAACTATGCTTCAGGAATATGATATGATAAATGATAGATTAATCCCCATTCTACAAAATAAAAAGCAAGAAATTGCGATTTTAAAACAATTAATTGCCAATGATGCTGAGCATGTTATTGCGCGTGTTTTGCTGGGTGAAAAATTATCTTTTTTCCCCAGAAATTCTTTTGAACTCGCCATCGCAAGAGGAGACTTTATTAAAATCATCGCCGAAATCAAGCGTCACTCTCCTTCAAAAGGGCAGCTTGCAACCATCACAGATCCTTTATGCCTAGCAAAAGAATATCAAGCAGCGGGTGCCAGCGCCATTTCTATTCTCACCGATTTTCACGGCTTTAAAGGATCTTTAGAAGATTTAAAACAGGTGAAAACGCATTTAACCGGCATACCGCTTTTGCGCAAAGATTTTTTACTAGAACCCATCCAAATTGCCGAATCGATTGTGGCTGGTGCGGATTGTATCTTGCTCATCGCCACGATTTTAGGGCATACATTACCAGAAATGATAAAAGTGGCAGAACAGTTGCAGATCGATGCGTTGGTAGAGGTCCATACAGCCGCTGAACTGGAGTTGGCGCTCGAAAGTGGTGCTAAAATCATTGGCGTGAATAACCGAGATTTGCATAGTTTTCAAGTTAATACGCAATGCGCTTTTGATTTAATCCAACATATTCCAAAAGATATCATTGCAGTAGCAGAGTCTGGCATCCACGACCCTGCTTTAGCGCGAGAGTATTATGCAGCAGGATTTTCCGCTGTGTTAGTTGGTGAAGCATTGGTTAAGTTAGAAAGCCCTACAGCCTGGATTCATGCATGCCATGTTGATTAAAATTTGTGGTATTACAGATGCAACGCTGGCTTATCAGGCCGCTAAAGCGGGTGCTCATTATATTGGATTGATTAGGGTGGCGCATTCAAAACGTGTTGTCCAGAGAGAAAATGTGGATGAAATCGTGCGAGCTACCCGATTGGGAGGTGCTGAACCCGTGGCTATTTTTTCAGAAGCAAATGCGTCTGAAATCATCCATTTTTGCGAGTTATTTCACATTCATCATGTACAATTGCATGGTTATCAAGCTAAAAAGGCCGAAAGTCAATTGCCTGAAAATTTGCATCGAATCTATGTATGTGAAGTCGGATCTCATGGAAAAATTTCAGCGGAAGATATTCAGCAAACTTCACAATTAAACCCGCAAAGAGATTTTTTATTATTTGATTCTCCAACACCCGGCAGTGGATTGGCTTTTGATTGGCAACATTTTTCATATTCAGGGGATTTTCGTTGGTTTTTGGCGGGCGGATTGCAGCGTCAAAACGTTGCGCATGCCATTCAATCTGTAAATCCTGATGGAGTCGATGTTTCTAGTGGCGTTGAAAATGCGGCTGGCGAAAAAACGTTACAGTTCATTGCGGATTTTATTAAACAGGTGTCGTTATGTTAAATGTATTAGCTGCAAAAAAATGTCGATATCAAGGTTTTGGGGGAGCCTATCTTCCAGAAATTCTTATGCCCGCTTTGGAGGGATTGATTGATCATTGGAAATATTTTAAAAAAGATCCAGAATTTAAAAAAACCTTAACCCGCATTTTAAAAAATTTTGCTGGGCGGCCCACAGCATTTTCTGAGATTCCCAATTTCGCTTCTGTCATCGCTGGCCCAAGAATTTTCTTAAAACGTGAAGATTTATTGCACACGGGTGCACATAAATTAAATAATGCCTTAGGGCAGTGTCTGTTAGCGCAACAAATGGGAAAAACCCGCATCATTGCCGAAACTGGCGCAGGCCAACATGGTGTCGCAACCGCTGCAGCCTGTGCACATTTAGGGATGGACTGCGAAATTTATATGGGCGTGCAAGATATGCAACGCCAAGCCTTGAACGTGCAGCGTATGCATTTATTTGGCGCTAAAGTCACGCCAGTCCACAGTGGTGCTCAAACGTTAAAAGAAGCTGTCAATGCTGCTTTGCGCGATTGGTCATTTTCGTTTGAAAACACGCATTATTGCCTAGGCTCTGCATTAGGCCCGCATCCTTTTCCTGAAATGGTGGCTTACTTTCAATCCGTGATTGGTAAAGAAACACGTCAGCAATGTTTGCGTGAATTGGGGCATTTACCGGATTATGTGGTGGCTTGTGTTGGGGGCGGTTCAAATGCGATAGGGATGTTTTCAGCTTTTATTGCAAACGAAAACATTAAATTAATGGGTGTGGAGGCTGGCGGAAAGGGAACTTCACCCGGTGAACATGCAGCACGTTTTTTGCATCCCAAGCCCGGCGTTTTACATGGCTGCTACACCTATTTATTGCAAGATGATTATGGACAAATTCAACCTACCCATTCCATTTCAGCAGGATTAGATTATCCTGCAGTAGGTCCTCAACATGCCGCATTATATGCAGCTGGCAGAGTCACTTATGTTGCTGTCAGCGATGATGAGGCAATTGCAGCCTTAAAATTATTGGCAAAAACAGAAGGGATTTTATGCGCTTTAGAATCCGCTCATGCAATAGCCTATGTGATAAAAATGGCGGGTGATTTACCCAAAGACAAAGTGATTGTGGTGAATTTGTCGGGTAGAGGCGATAAAGATTTAGCACAAATAGGTCAAAGCGATGTCTAGAATTCAAACCTTATTTCAACACAAAAAAGCTTATGTGGGTTATTTAACCATCGGCGTAGAAGGCTTAGAAAATAACTATCAGCAAGCAAAGGCACTGATCGCCGGCGGTGTGAATATGTTAGAATTGGGTGTGCCTTTTTCGGATCCTGTCGCCGATGGAGTGGTGATTCAGCGCGCCTCTCTGCGCGCTTTGGAAAATGGCATCACGTTATGGGATGTGATTGAACTTGCCAAAAAAATACGCGCTGAGTTTGATATCCCACTGATCATTTTTAGTTATTTTAATCCCTTGTTAGCTGCAAAACCGCAACATTGGTTGTCTTTAGCACATGAAGCAGGCATTGATGGGGTGCTAGTGGTGGATTTGCCTTATGAAGAAGGCCAAAGTTTTTATCGTTTGTGCCATCAACATCATCTCGATGCCATTGCGGTGATCACCCCAGCGACACCGCCAGCGCGTTTGCAGAAAATAGTTAAACACGCTAAAGGGTTTTTATATTACGCTTGTCAAAAGGGCACCACCGGTGTTCGTGCTGGGCTTCCAGATGACATGAAAGAAAAAATTCTGACCATCAAACAACACAGCAATTTGCCAGTGGTGGTGGGTTTTGGTATTTCTGACAGGGAAAGCGTCCACAGTATTTTGCACGATGCAGAAGGGGTTGTGGTAGGCTCACGATTTATGCAAGCCATAGAAGATAAGGTTTCCTCGACACAATTAACCGAATTAGCACGTTCCTTCACGTTGTAAAAAATTATTTCTCAAAATTGGTCTTCTGAAAAGATTTTTTCTGCAACGCCAATGCAGCAGTAATGAAAGAAAGGTGGGTCAATGCTTGGGGGAAATTCCCGAGCATTTGCCCGGTTTTGGTATCATATTCTTCCGAAAATAAGCCTAAATGATTTCCTGTGGCGAGTGCCCGCTCAAACACTTTTCGCGCAAATTTGAAACGATTTTGTTTGGCTAAACAAATCACCAACCAAAAACTGCAAGCTAAAAATACACCTTCTTCACTTTTGAAATCATCGGTATGGCGGGGATAACGCAATAACAACCCATCTTCTTGCAATTCTTTCCAGATCGCATCGGTAGTGCGGATCATCCGCTCGTCATCAAACTCAATAAATCCGATAATCGGCATTAATAATAACCCGCCATCTAAATGCGGATTGCCAAATGCTTGGATAAAAATGCCGCGTTTTGCATCATAACCTTCGGTTTCAATGGTTTGGCGAATTTTGCGTCGCAATCTGCGCCATTTTGCTAACGGCACATCTTGTTGAAAATGGTGCGCTAATTTCAGTCCGCAGTCTAGAGCAATCCAGCACATCACTTTGGATAAGACGAAGTGTTGTTGATGATCGCGCATTTCCCAAATACCTGAATCAGGGCGTGTCCAATTCTCACAAATAAATTCAATGATTTCGACGAGAAAATCCCAATAGGCTCTATCGGGGGTATAGCCACATTGATGCCAATTCCAGGCGAGGGCGAGTAATTCACCGTAAATATCAAATTGCAACTGACCGGCAGCGGCATTGCCAATACGCACTGGACGCGCTCTTTTATAACCAGAGAGTGGCAGGGTATATTCTTGTAATCGCGTTTCGCCGGCTACGCCAAACACGACTTGTAATCCTTCAGCACTGCTATGACTGCTGCGCGCAATAAAACGGCCAAACCCTTCCGCTTCTTTGACAAAACCCAATTGCGCGAGACTGTGGACAGAGAAATAAGAGTCTCTCACCCAGCTATAACGGTAATCCCAGTTGCGGTTACGATGCGGAGATTCGGGTAGGGAAGTGGTGGCTGCAGCGGCAATCGCACCGGTCGGTGCATTGGAAAGTGCTTTTAAGACCAGTGCTGAGCGAGCGACTAAAGGGGCATACGGTCCTTCAATCGGAAAAGCTTGTTCAAACCATCGGCACCACCATTTTTGCGTTTCTTGTAATCGCCATTCCAACTCATCCACAGAAGGGACTTGGATCCAATTTTTATCGAGTTCTGCAGGTTTGTTATACAGAATGGAAAGATGAAAACGACTATTTTTTTTAACGGTAAAAGTGGCGGTGAGTTCGTGCTGTGTTTTCAATTTCAAGGGGAGATCGCCTGAAATGAGTAAACCGTGGCTGCCACCCATCGCGATAAAAGCGGAGTGTTTATACGGTTTAATCCAAGGTTTAATCGTGCCGTAGTCAAAGCGTGGCAGTAGGTTCAATTTAAATTGCATTTTGCCTGAAATGCCAATCACAATCCGAATAATTTGTTGATAAGGATTGCGCATCCCGCCTTCGCGCATTGGAAAAAAATCGATGACCACGGCTTTAGCGTCACGGCTTTGAAAATACGTTTCTAAAATCATGCTATTCGATTGGTAGCGTTGTGTAACCGTAAACGATCCCGTAGGGCAGAGTTGACAGTAACCTGCCTTTCTCCAATCTAATAAACGTCCAAAACAACTCGCTGAATCCACGCGCGGCATGCAGCACCAATCAATCGAGCCCTGTTTTGAAATTAAAGCGCTCGAGTGACAATCGCCAATATAACCGTAATCTTGAATGGCAGGACGTGGCATGGTGCTATCCTCCGGTGGTGAAACCTGGGAATAAACACATCCCTCCATCCACAAAAATACTTGCCCCTTGCACATAATCGGATTGATCAGACGCTAGCCAGACAGCGACATTGCCAATATCGGTCGGTTCACCGACGCGACCATCTGGAATTAATTCGAGTAAACTTTTTTCAGCGGCGGGCGTTGTCCAGGCTTTTTGATTGATGTGCGTTTTAATGGCCCCCGGTGCGATACTATTTACGCGAATTTGATGGGCGGCAAGTTCTTGCGCTAAGGTGCGCATGAGCTGGTCAACCCCACCTTTGGAAGCAGCATAATTGCAATGTCCTGCCCAAGGAATAATTTGATGCACCGAGCTGATACAAATAATTTTACCGGCGGCTTTGGAGATACTGGAATTGACCCCTTGTTTGATAAAAATTCTGGCGGCTTGCTGCGAACATAAAAAATAACCGGTGAGATTGACATTGATCACCGCTTGCCATTGTTCTATTGTCATGTCGACGAGAGGACTGTCACGCTGAATTCCCGCATTATTCACTAAAATATCTAAGGTATTGACCGTTTTCACCGCCTCGGCAAATAAATTTTCGACTTGCTTCGGATCGCTAACGTCGCCTTGAATCGCATAAGCTTGTCCACCGGCTTGTTTAATGTCATCGACCACACGCTCAGCTTGGTCAGGCGCTGTCACATAATTCACAATGACGGTAGCGCCCGCCGCGGCGAGTGCTTTAGCAACAGCCTCACCAATCCCTGAATTGGCGCCGGTGACCAACGCTTTCTGTTGGTTTAAGGGGAGATTATTTGAATTCACGTTTTTCTCCTGGGTTATAGTTGACGCGACCCTCTCGTCGTTCTTTCACAATGTCAGGATGAGGGCCGCCAAAGGGATGTCCGCCAAATTGATGGCGCATCATCGCAATGGCGCGATTGGCATATTGATGAGTATCGCGAGAGGCGAACAGTTGCATGACGGCCGTAGCGGTAACGGGGATGGGAATTTCCATTTGCAAAGCATCCGCAACCAACCAATTCACTTCACCGGTATCATCCACATAAGCGGGGATTTGATCTAAATTGTCTTCTCGATAAGCTTTGGCCATTAATTCCACCAGCCAAGAGCGGATCACCGAACCATGACACCAGTTGTTGAGAATGGCTTGAATAGGCGCTGGGCTGGGGGCGTTTTTTAATAAGGTAATCCCTTCGCCAATGGCTTGTAACATTCCAAACTCAATGCCATTGTGGACCAGCTTAGTATAGTGCCCCATGCCGGCGTGGCCCGCATACACATAGCCACCTGCGATGGCAAGATCTAATAAAATGGGTTGAACTTGATCAATCGCCGCTTGATCACCACCGGCCATAAAACAGGCGCCGTTCTGCGCACCGTCTACGCCGCCGCTGGTGCCGAGATCCACAAAGTGAATGCCATGCATTTTTAAAGTATGATGTCTTAGGATAGAGTCTCCCCAATAAGAATTTCCACCATCGACAAGAATGTCTCCAGGGCTGAGTAATGGAGTGAGTGCAGCGATTAATTCATCAACCGCTGTGCCAGCAGGGATATATAAAAAAATGATCCGAGGTGTGGTTAATGCTGATACGAGTTGAGATAAAGACGTTGCGGCAATTAGACCTGCTTCTCGTAAGCTGTCTGAAGCGCCACTTTTGGAATATCCTACGACTTTATAGCCTTTTACTAAGGCTTGTAAAGCGAGATTTCCTCCCATTCTCCCTAAGCCAATAAGGCCAAATTCTTTTGCGTCCATGCAAAATGCTCCTTGGTCGGATGTAGTTAGTATAGACTATGTTAGCGAGTATGTTGGTCTTGCATATTCTCTAGGGAAAGCAGCGGGCTAGCAGCCCGCGCTCCCAAATCTTGCGCCATTCGTTGTAAAGCGCCAAAGGAAGGTTTTCTGCCTTGTAAGCTTTATGGTTTGAACGAAAGCATTCCAATGTTTGACGATCGCTCTCACTTGGGTGAGGTTCGAGCTTGGGAGCGCGGGCTGCTAGCCCGCTGCTTTTCCCGCGGGACGTCGAGGTAGAAGCTATATGCACCGCATCAACTTCTTAATTTTATCTGAACATGCGCTCAACTCGACAAGTTAGGTGATACAAAGGCGCTCCAAAAGGATCATTCTGCGTGATTTGCGGCATAAAAGTAATGCGATAAGACAATGGAAAAGAAGACTGAGTTTTAGGAATGAGGTTCTTTAAAAAACACTCGCCTGGTGTTTGATAATCAAACGCCAACTGACCACAATCCCCTTCATCCGTGATTTCAAAATCCGTGTATTGATAGCCTGATAAAAGATTTTGTGGCGGTGGAACCAGCAGCTGCGCTGGAAAGTGCGTGAACGTAGGGCCGCTATAATAGGCTAAATCGTTATTCACAACATATTTGTAGTTAAAAGCCAGACTAGAATCGCCAGAAGTCGTTTTGCAAAGCCCAGTGGGGTCTAAAAATCTGAGTTGAATGGTGGGGGGTAAGGCAATGACACTTATGCTGAACAACGCCATCAATAAAAGAACATAGGGTTTGAATTTCATGGTTGAACTCCTTGAATTTTCCCTATGATCTAAAAAAAAGACTTTGTCGTAAATACCGTAAAAAAATGTATCCATGTAGCACATCCTAAGGGAAGCTTGAGCTTAAAAATAAGCAGGAGGCGTCGTCCTCGCATGGATGCGGGGATCCAGTCTGCAGGAAGCAAAACTTTACATCCTTGTAATCTGGATCCCCGCATCCATGCGAGGACGACGCCTCCTACCTATTCTGAGTTCAAGCTCCTCATAGGCTGTGCTGAATGGATACAGAAAACTTTAATATACACGCCAAATTTCTGCTAATTTCTCGAATAGACGCAATAAGCGAGCAAATGAAATAAAATTCACCTCACACTGACCCACCATGATTTTCTGATTAAAGTCTTTCGTGATGAAAAATCCATGTGTCGGTTGATAGGCCTCGATAAATGAACGAAATCCGCGGCTGATGGTAGGTGTTTGCATATTCCTAAATTTAACTTCAATCGGAATGACACCCCCTTCATGATCCAGCACAAAATCCACCTCGGCCCCGCTTTGAGTACGCCAAAAATGAATCGAAAAATCATAAAAATGTTGGATCTTAAATTTTAACAATTCTTGAAAAATGGCACTTTGAACCAACAGGCCTAAATCTTGGCGCGTTTCTAGCGGTTGAGAGAGTTGGTGCAATGCCTGATTTCTAAAACCATTATCAATAAAGTAGAAGATGGGATTGCTGGTGATTTCTTTGCGTTTGTTTCCGACGAAAGGAGTTATCCTTGCTAAAACATAAGTGTTTTCGAGGATAGAAAGATAATTTTGAGTCGTGGCGGTGGATACTTGACAATCTGTTGCTAATTGCGTGTAGTTGACCAATTGCCCAGAACTGTGCGCGATTAAAGTAATAAGCTTTTGCATCACGTCCGTTTTGCTCACTTTTAAAATTTCAATCACATCCTTATTAATATAATCACTATAAATTTGTCGTAACAATAGTGTTTTTTCACTGGATTTTACGATCGCTGGATAACAGCCATAGACCAGCCGGTTTTTGATGTCGATTTCGCCCATTTCCTGATAACTCAATGGCAATATCAAGGCTTCTAAATGGCGCCCTGTTAAATATTCTTGGACTTTGCTTTTGATTTCTAATTGGGAAGAGCCTGTGGCAATCATTTTAATATTGAGTTTTAAATCAGCACAGGCTTTTAATAATAGACCGGGATTCTCTAGTCGTTGCACTTCATCAATTAAAATAATTGGCTTTTCTAACTGAAATTCATCGATTGCTTCTTGAATAAAGAGTGGAGTGGTTAGCCAGTTTCTGATGTCTATTAAATCACAATTCAGATACAATAAGTGGTTGAAACGTTGTTGTTTTATCAAGTGTTGGGCTAAATGCAGGGCTAAAGTGGTTTTGCCTGCTTGGCGAGGCCCCACTAATACCAGCCAAATGTTATCCCATTCGGGTGATAGCAGTTTATGTGCCTGCAGACGCGGAATATAGCCGTCATTGCTAATAGGCAGGCTGGGATTTTTAAGCCAAGGATTGGCTTGATGGATGAGATGAATCAGCTGGTCTTTCATTTTAACCCGGTTAAAAATTGGAGTGCTTCATTTTAACCGGGTTAAAATCAAACTTCAAATATTAATCCGTGGAATGATGATTGGAATAATACAGAGAACGTCGAATAGGCGCTGCAGCGGCTCTATGGGTTAAAGCGGCTTGTCCAGCAACATTCGGCTGTTTTTTGACCTGATTAGGAGGCACAATAATCATCGGATTATTCGCCAGAGGTGAACTTGTGCTGTGCGACGTTTGAGTGGAGGTCGACTTAGCAGGTTGTTGTGAATCGCTGGGAGAGGGTGTTGCTGTGCTTGCAGAAGGCGCAGGCGCAACCAATTGAATGGTAATCTGTTGCGGAGCGGGCGTTTCCTTTTTACAGCCGACTACGGCTAACAATACCGCACCGCTGACGAATACACTGCTGAGGGCTAAAAAACCTTTGATTTTGCTCATAGACTTAACCTAAACTATTGTGACTGATGGCGGTAATATATCATTAAATTTAATCAAAGTCAATCTAAAAACTTTTTATTTTATTTATTATTGGTGAATTTTGAAGCATTTAAAGGAGCAAATTATGAGAACAGGAGTCATTGTCTTAGCAGTCTGCTTAGTATTAACCGCTTGCAAACCAGGCACTTATTACCCATTTGGGCGTCCTAAAACCAACCCTAGTGTGGCAACAGGCAATTATGGCCCAGAAGCCAAGCCTATTAAGCCACAGCGGAATATGATCGTTGTGCCGGGGTAAGTGACCATTTTTTACTTCAATGGCAGTGAATTAAGAGGAAACACTGAAAAGTTCGGTGTGGTGCCTTCTCCCCTTTTTTGTGGGAGAAGGTGCCGATAGGCGGATGAGGGGGCCATACAATCTTTTGATTGAAGTCTTTTACCCCTCATCCGGCCTCACGGCCACCTTCTCCCACAAGGGGAGAAGGGAACAGCTCACCACTCCAAACTTTATAGCATCACTAAACAAGCAGCTAGAAATTTTATACATGCCCTTTAAACTAGAATCCCCCTACCAACCCGCTGGCGATCAACCCCAAGCCATCCATAAACTCATTGAAGGATTAGAGCAGGGGTTGGCAAAACAAACCGTATTAGGTGTCACCGGTTCAGGTAAAACGTATACGATTGCCAATGTGATTCAAGCGGTGCAGCGTCCAACGCTGATATTAGCGCCAAATAAAACTTTGGCAGCCCAATTATACGCTGAGATGCGCAGTTTCTTTCCTCACAACTCCGTCGAATATTTTGTTTCTTACTACGATTATTATCAACCTGAAGCTTACGTTCCCGCCTCTGATACTTACATCGAAAAAGATGCTTCCATCAACGAGCAGATTGAACAAATGCGCTTATCTGCCACCAAAGCCTTATTACAGCGCAAAGATGTCATTATCGTCGCGACAGTGTCAGCCATTTATGGCTTAGGAGATCCTGAAGCGACGTTAAGCATGTTGCTGCATTTAACGCGCGGCGAAAAAGTGGAGCAACGGCAAATTTTATTGCGATTAGCCGAGCTACAATATACGCGCAATGAATTAGATTTTAGACGCGCCACTTATCGAGTGCATGGGGATGTGATTGATATTTTTCCTGCAGAATCCGAATCAGAAGCAGTGCGCATTGAGTTATTTGACGAAGAAATTGAAAATATCAGTTATTTTGATCCGCTGACGGGAGAATTATTGCGCAAAGTTCCGCGCGTCACTATTTTCCCCAAAAGTCACTACGTCACGCCGCGGCAAAGATTGTTAGATGCCGTCGATCTGATTAAAATTGAATTGGCGCAGCGTTTAGAATATTTATACCAAGCAGATAAATTGGTAGAAGCCCAACGTTTAGAACAACGCACCAAATTTGATTTAGAAATGATTTTGGAATTGGGATATTGTTCTGGAATCGAAAATTATTCCCGATATTTGTCCGGTAGACAAGCGGGTGAGCCTCCACCCACTTTATTCGATTATTTACCGCCCGAAGGCTTATTAGTCGTCGATGAATCACATGTCACCATTCCACAATTAGGTGCGATGTATCGGGGTGATCGTTCACGCAAAGAAAATTTAGTGGGTTATGGATTTCGGTTACCGTCTGCGTTGGATAACCGCCCACTCCAGTTTGAAGAATTTGAACGACTGTCTCCCCAAACGATTTATATTTCCGCAACACCAGGCCCTTACGAGCAACAGCACTCTGATCAAACGGTGGAATTAGTAGTGCGTCCGACCGGATTATTAGACCCCGAAATTGAAGTGCGCCCTGTCAGCACGCAGGTGGATGATTTATTATCGCAAATTCAATTGCGAGTCGCGAAACAAGAGCGTGTTTTAGTCACCACCTTAACCAAGCGAATGGCGGAGGACCTAACCGATTATTTGGCAGAGCACGATGTAAAAGTACGGTATTTACATTCTGACATTGATGCGTTAGAAAGGGTAGAAATTTTACGCGATTTACGGTTAGGCACTTTTGATGTGTTGGTGGGGATTAACTTATTGCGCGAAGGGTTAGATTTGCCTGAAGTTTCCTTAGTGGCGATTTTAGATGCGGATAAGGAAGGATTTTTGCGCTCCGAACGATCTTTGATTCAAACCATTGGTCGAGCAGCACGCAATATTCACGGTAAAGTGATTTTTTATGCCGATCGCATCACCGACTCAATGCAACGTGCGATGTCAGAAACGGATCGGCGGCGTGATATCCAAGCGGCGTATAATACCACGCATGGCATTACGCCCAGAGGTATTGCCAAAGCGGTTAAAGAAATTTTAGAAACCAGTGTAGAATATGCACCCGCGACTCGCATCAAAATGGAAAAAGTGGCGGAAGAGGGTGCGAAATATCAAGCGTTATCGCCAAAACAATTGGCCAAAACGCTGAAACAGTTAGAAGATCAAATGCTACAACATGCGAAAAATTTAGAATTTGAAGCGGCCGCAAAACTGCGTGATCAAATACAAAATATTCGAAAAAGTTATTTTTCGACGTGATTGCAGGCGAGCCATTGCTCCCAGTTAAGCCTTATCTCAATCGTTTGATTAGGCACCCACTGGGAGCGCGGGCTGCTAGCCCGCTAAAACTTAACAGAGACCCAAAACTTATGCATCACTCAGAATCCAATCAAAAATTACCTTTTGACCCCATCACCACCGCAATTGCTGAATACGTAGCCCATACCAAACTAGACAGCCCCTTAGCTTATGAAACCGCGCGTTTTTGTTTATGGGATAGCCTAGGCTGTGCTTTATTGGCGTTACAGTATCCTGAATGCACCAAATTGTTAGGCCCCATCGTCCCTGGCGCGATATTGCCCGGTGGCGCTCGCGTGCCAGGCACAACCTATGAGCTAGATCCCGTCCAAGCCGCCTTCAACATCGGCACTTTAATCCGTTGGTTGGATTACAACGACACCTGGCTCGCCCAAGAATGGGGTCATCCTTCCGATAATTTAGGGGGATTATTAGCCACTGCTGATTATTTAAGTCGCAAAATGGATAAACCGATGACCATGGGTGATGTGCTCACTGGTATGATTAAGGCGCATGAAATTCAAGGGGTGCTCGCGTTAGAAAATAGCTTTAATCGCGTTGGCTTAGACCATGTGGTGTTGGTCAAAGTGGCTACCACTGCCGTCGTCATGGATTGGTTGGGTGGAGGCGTGCCAGAAATCTGCGCAGCATTGTCTCAAGCTTGGGTGGATGGCCAAAGCCTACGCACCTATCGCCACGCGCCCAATACCGGTTCAAGAAAATCCTGGGCCGCAGGGGATGCCACGGCGCGTGGTGTCCGTTTAGCCTTGTTAACAGCCAAAGGTGAGCGAGGTTATGCGGGTGCGCTCACGACGCCACGTTGGGGGTTGCAAGACGTTTATTTTAAAGGAGAATCTTTAAAATTGGGCCGCAGCTTGGATAGCTATGTGATGGAAAATATTCTTTTTAAAATTTCCTTTCCGGCAGAGTTTCACGCCCAAACGGCGGCAGAATGTGCCATTTTATTGCATCCACAGGTCAAAGATCGTTTGGAACAGATCCGAGAAGTCACGATTCGTACTCAAGAATTTGCAATGCGTATCTTAAATAAGGCGGGTCCTCTACATAACCCTGCAGATCGAGACCATAGTTTGCAATACATCACGGCAGTTGGTTTAATATTCGGGACTTTAACGGCTGATCACTATGAAGATTCTATTGCGCAAGATCCGCGCATCGATCAGTTACGCGAAAAAATGCGGGTGGTAGAAGAGCCCAGCTTTAGCCGAGATTATTTGGCGCCGGATAAGCGTTCGATTGCCAACGCGGTTCAGGTCTTTTTTGAAGATGGCAGCAGCACGGAAGAAGTCCTAATTGAGTATCCTGTGGGGCATAAAAGAAGGCGAGAGGAGGGCGTGCCCTTACTGAAACAGAAGTTTTCCGAGAATTTGTTAAGGCATTATCCCACTGAGCGGGCCGAAAAACTGTTCGAATTATGTGTCAACCAAGCCGAATTTAACGCTATGCCGGTACAGGATTTTATGGCGTTATGGTCGTCTGGTTGATTGTATTAAGAAAAAGTGAGAATATTACAGGTATTTTCCACAAGATGGTATAGAGATGAAAGAAATCAGATGTGCAGTGATCGGCATTGGTTATCTGGGCCGGTTTCATGCAGAAAAATATGCCAGCGTGCCAGGTGCACAGCTGGTGGGGTTATGTGATATTGATGCGCAGCGTTGTCGGGAATATGCTAAAAAACATGAAGTTAAGTGTGTCGCCGATTATCGGCAATTATTGGGCAAAGTGGATGCGGTGAGTATTGTAACCCCCACCCAATCACATTATGAAATTGCCAAGTTATTCTTAGAAAACGGCGTCCATGTCCTCTTAGAAAAGCCGATTACCTCCACGGTCGCTGAAGCGGAAGAGCTGATCCAGATCGCCGCTGCTAAACAGTTAGTGCTACAAATTGGCCATCTGGAGCGTTTTAACACCGTCGTCAATGCATTAGAAAAGTACCTAGACCGCCCTCGGTTTATTGAATGCATTCGGTTAGCGCCCTTCCAACCCAGAGGGCTGGATGTCAGCGTGGTCTTAGACCTGATGATCCATGATATTGATTTAATTCAATATTTGGTGGGCTCACCGATTAAGAAAATCCATGCCAATGGCGCTTGTGTTTTATCAAGCCATGTGGATATTGCCAATGCGCGCATTCAATTTGAGAATTATTGCGTGGCAAATGTCACTGCCAGCCGGGTTAGCCTCAAGCAAGAACGCTTACTGCGCTTATTTCAACCCAGCGCGTATATTTCCTTAGACCTACAACATAAGCAATTAGCCATCCACCACAAAGGCGTCAATGAAATGTTCCCCGGCGTGCCAGAAATTATTCGGGAAGAACATGCCTTTGAGCAGGGCGATGCGTTAAAAGACGAAATTATTGCTTTTTTAGATTCAATTCGTCATCAAAAACCCCCCGTGGTTTCAGGCCAGGACGGAAAAATGGCGCTAGCGACAGCAATTGATATTACCAATATTGTCAAAGAACAAATGGCAAGCAGTGAACGAATGGGGTAACTGTGCAAAAACGCGTGCTAATTATTTCAGGCGAAGCGTCGGGTGATCATCACGCGGCTGAATTGGTGAAGGCTGTCCATCAATTAGACCCTACCGTGCATTTTTTAGCGATGGGCGGAGAAAAGCTCCGAGCAGCCGGCGCAGAAATCATCGTAGACTCTAAACCCCTGGCTGTGGTAGGTGCCATTGAAATTTTGCGTCATATCGTGCCGATTTTTAAAGCCTGGAGGACCGTCCGTCGAACCATTCGTCAAACGCCTTTAGACCTGGTCGTGTTAATTGACTATCCTGAATTTAACCTGCAAATGGCCAAAGCGGCTAAAAAAGCTGGCGTTAAAGTCTTATATTACATCACCCCGCAAGTCTGGGCTTGGAAACAAAAGCGTCTCAAAACCATTCGCGAACGGGTCGATAAAGTCTTAGTGATCTTTCCATTCGAACAGCCTTTTTATCAACGTGCTCAGATTCCCGTTGAATATGTAGGCCATCCCTTAGCCGGAAAAGTGCAACCCACCCAGTTATCCACCGCCATGCGCGAACAACTCAAAATTGCCCCGACCGATCGCGCTATTGGTTTATTGCCTGGCAGTCGTCAAGGCGAACTTCGGCGCTTATTACCCGTCATTCTACAAGCCGCTGAACTGCTATTAGCCCAACATCCTAACCTGGTCTTTATTTTACCCCTAGCGTCCTCTTTAGAAGTCTCCGACATCCAGCCTTATTTGGTCAACGCCTCACTCCCTTTAAAAATCATCAGCGATTCCAAAGACCATTATAATGCACTGCAGCTGTGTGAAGCCGCCATCGTAACCTCTGGCACCGCAACTTTAGAAGTCGCATTGTTAGGCATTCCGATGGTGATAATTTATAAAGTGGCTGCTTCGACGTATCATATCGTCAAACGCATTATCAAAATTCCCTATATTGGCCTGTGTAATATCGTCGCCGAAAAAAAAGTGGTGCAAGAATTGATTCAGCATGATGCCAATTCCACCCAAATCGCCGCTGAAATACAGCATATTTTAACGGATACCGCTTATCAAACGAGCATGCGAGCAGAATTAAACACTTTGAAAAATAAATTAGGAGATGGAGAAGGCGCGCAACGCGCTGCGCGCGCTTTGTTAAAGCTAGTATCATAATCAGACTTGCAATAAAGCCCTGTTGGCATTAAACTAGTCTAGTGCTAGTTTAATTTTTTAGGAATTTTTATGCAAACCATAGGCGCTTTTGAAGCAAAAACAAATTTCTCTGCTTTATTACAACAAGTTGAGAGTGGTGAACAGATCATTATCACTAAACACGGGCACCCCGTTGCTAAACTCATTCCTATAGAAAGCCAAATTCGCAGACCCATCAAAGAGGTTATTCGTCAATTAGAGCAATTCGGTAGTCGTCATAATCTTAGTTTAGGTGGTTTAAATTGGAAAACATTACGAGATATGGGTCGCCGTGATGTCTAATTTTGTGTTGGATGCTTCTGTAGCCTTATCATGGTGTTTTCCTGATGAAGCCACTCCTGAGACAATAGCGTTGCTTAAAAAATTAGAGCGAGTCACAGCATTTGTGCCAGCTATATGGCCACTTGAATTAGGCAATATTCTAGTGAATGCAGAACGAAAAAAACGCATAAAATATGCAGAACTTGTTGAGTTTATAGGCTTGTTGCAAGAGCTTAATATTCGAGTAGACCCAAAAACAGTAGATTATAGTTTTCATGAAACCTTACAATTAGCTTACGCAAATAAACTTACCACTTATGATAGCTCTTATTTAGAGTTGGCAATACGTTTAGGTATTCCATTGGCTACTAAGGACAAAGACCTTCAAAGCGCTGCAACTCGGTTAGGAGTAAAGGTTTTATAAGAAATCCTTTTATCCCCGCTTCTTTTTTCTCGCCAACAGTGTATTTAATGTTTCCACAAACATCGAGAAACACACAGCGCAATACACATATGCACGCGGCACATGCTGCTTAAAGCCATCAGCGATCAAAATTGTACCGATCAACAATAAGAAGCTTAAAGCCAACATGCGAATGCTCGGATGATTTTCAATAAAGCGACTTAAAGGTTCGCTGCACAGCATCATCACCAGAATGGCAATGGTGATCGCAATGGCCATGATCGTAAAATTCTGGGTCATCCCAATAGCGGTTAAAATACTGTCTAACGAAAAAATAATATCAAGAATGGCGATTTGGGTCACAATCGCGAAAAAGCTGGAAAATTGGCGGTGTTTCGATTGGGGGGCGGCACTTTCAAATTCGCGATGAATCTCCATAGTGCCCTTTACGATCAAAAATAATCCCCCTAAAATCAAAAACAAATCGCGCGCTGAAAAGTGCCATGGGCCTAAGGAGAAGAGTGGCGTTTGGAGTCGAATAATCCATAGGGCTGAAAATAGCAATAAGAGTCGGGTGCCAAGCGCCAGCAATAAGCCAATGCGCCGAGCGCTTTTTTGGCGATGTTGAGGTAGGCGACTGCTGGCGATGGCAATAAACACGAGATTATCCACGCCGAGCACAATTTCCAGCGCTGCCAGTGTGAAAAGATTGATGATAATGGTAAAATCCATAATTCTTACGCGATATGCCTGGACTTTTATGCCGTCTCGAACAAACAGCAGCGCCCGTTGGTTAAATGAACATGAAAATGATATCTATGTTAAGCAAGCGCGTAAAGTAGGTTATCGTTCCCGTGCCGCTTTTAAACTTTTAGAAATCCAACAGAAGGATCATATTCTGCGCCCCGGCATGGTGGTGGTGGATTTGGGCGCCGCCCCTGGGGGATGGTCGCAAGTGGCCCAGCAATTGCTCAAAATGCAAGGCAAAATCATCGCATTGGACAGCTTAGCCATGCCGCCGCTACCCGGTGTGCAGGTCATTCAAGGGGATTTTAGCACCGATTCGGTTTTGCACCAATTGCGTGAATCCATTGACAATTGCCCGGTTGACCTTGTAATGTCTGACATTGCCCCCAATATGAGTGGGATTCCAGCGGTTGACCAGCCTCGGGCCATCTATTTAGCTGAGCAGGCATTAGACTTTGCTTTAGAAGTGTTAAAACCCAATGGAGTGTTTTTAGTGAAAATATTTCAAGGAGAAGGTTTCGATCAGTTTTTGCAAATGTTGCGCACCCATTTTAAACAGGTCAAAATTCGCAAGCCGGGCGCTTCACGAGCACGCTCTAAAGAGTTATATCTACTAGGTTTCAACCCAATTCATTAAGGTAACGATTGCTATGGCAAGAAATTTATTATTGTGGCTGGTCATTGGCGTAATTCTGGTAACCATTTTCAGCAATTTGAGTCCACGCCATGAAACCGGGGAAAAATTAAGCTATTCGCAGTTCCTCCAATCCGTAGAACAAGGCAATGTCACCCGCGTCACGATCGACAATCAATATATTCAAGGTGTCACCAAAAATAATGCCCAATTTACCACCTATATGCCGATTAGTGATCCCTATCTATTGGGGGATTTGATTAAAAAAGGCGTCAATGTCGAAGGTAAGCCACCCGAACAAGAAAGCTTATTAATGCGTATCTTCATCAGCTGGTTCCCCATGTTATTGCTGATTGGCGTGTGGGTGTTCTTTTTGCGACAAATGCAAGGCGGAGGGAGTGGTCGCGGTGGGCCCATGTCATTTGGACGCAGCCGCGCGCGCATGCTGACGGAAGATCAAGTCAAAGTGACTTTTGCGGATGTGGCAGGGATTACCGAAGCCAAAGAAGAAGTTCAAGAATTGGTCGAATTTTTAAGAGATCCTGGCAAATTTCAAAAATTAGGGGGCAAAATTCCCTGTGGCGTATTGCTGGTCGGCGCACCTGGTACGGGGAAAACTTTGTTAGCCAAAGCTGTTGCAGGTGAGGCTAAAGTGCCTTTTTTCAGCATTTCCGGCTCTGATTTTGTGGAAATGTTTGTAGGGGTAGGTGCTTCGCGGGTGCGTGACATGTTTGAACAGGCCAAAAAACATGCACCCTGCATTATTTTTATTGATGAAATTGATGCCGTCGGGCGTCACCGTGGTGCGGGATTAGGCGGTGGACATGACGAACGCGAGCAAACCCTCAATCAATTATTGGTTGAAATGGATGGCTTTGAAGGCAAAGAAGGCGTGATCGTGATGGCGGCGACTAACCGTCCTGACGTTTTAGACCCTGCTTTATTGCGCCCCGGCCGTTTCGATCGCCAAGTTGTTGTGCCTTTACCCGACATTCGAGGTCGAGAACAAATTTTAACTGTGCATATGCAAAAAGTGCCATTGGCGAAAGATGTCAGACCTGGTGCAATTGCGCGCGGTACCCCCGGCTTTTCAGGTGCTGACTTAGCCAATTTAGTCAATGAAGCCGCTTTATTTGCCGCGCGAGCCAATCATACGTTAGTCGGTATGGATGAATTCGAAAAGGCCAAAGACAAAATTATGATGGGTGCTGAACGCCGTTCGATGGTGATGACAGAAGAACAACGCAAATTGACGGCTTATCATGAGGCCGGTCATGCCGTTATTGGTCTGCTCGTGCCGGATCATGATCCTGTGTATAAAGTCAGCATTATTCCCCGCGGTAGAGCTTTGGGCGTTACGATGTTTTTACCCGAAGAAGATCGTTATAGCTATTCTCGACAACGTTTAGAAAGCCAAATTTCCAGTTTATTTGGTGGGCGATTGGCGGAAGAAATCTTTTTTGGTCCTGAACATGTCACCACCGGTGCTTCAAATGATATCGAACGTGCCACCGAAATCGCCCGTAACATGGTCACTAAGTGGGGCTTATCCGAAAAATTAGGCCCGCTCACCTATGGCGAAGAAGAAGGTGAAGTGTTTTTAGGTCGATCGATGACCAAACGCAAAGAAATTTCTGATGCGACTGCGCAAGTGATTGATGCTGAAATTAGAGCGATTATCGATCGCAATTATACCCGCGCTAAAGCGATTATTATTGAAAAAACGCCTTTAATGCATCTAATGGCTGCTGCATTGATTAAATATGAAACGATTGATGAGGAGCAGATCCGAGATATTATGGGGGGAAATCCTGCCCGTCCTCCGAAAGATTGGTCTGAGGAGTCTGGTACTGCGCCGGCCGATTCTTAAATGCGGGCTAGCAGCCCGCGCTCCCAAGTCTTGCGCCTTTCATTCCAAAGTGCTCAAGTGATGGTTTTCTGCCTTCTTAAGCTTTAATGTGGGTGAAAGAACGCAATGTTTGACGACAGCTTTAACTTATGTGAGGCTCGAGCTTGGGAGCGCGGGCAGCTTGCCCGCTAAAAAGCTTTGCTTTTATAAACGACACCTCTCTAAGATTTGGAGATAGCATGAGTTTGTGAGGGCTCGAGCCTAAGGAGCGCGGGCAGCTTGCCCGCTAAAAGCTTTGCTTTTATAAACGACACCTCTCTAAGATTTGGAGATAGCATGAGGTTGTGGGGGCTCGAGCCTAAGGAGCGCGGGCAGCTTGCCCGCTAAAAATTATGATGAGAACTTTAGATTTGAGTCAGCCCCAAGTCATGGGCATTTTGAATTTTACGCCCAATTCTCAAACGGCTGTTGGACGTTTTCAATCGGTAGAGCCTGCATTGCGACATGCGGCGCGAATGATGGAAGAAGGTGCCGCTATCATTGATGTGGGGGGAGAGCCCACAAATCCGGGGGTATTTCCGATCATTTCCTTACAAGAGGAAATGGATAGGGTTTTGCCCTTATTAGAAAGATTACGGCAAGAGTTACCCGTATTACTGTCAGTGGATACCAGCAAGCCTGAAGTCATGCAAGAAGCAATTCGGCTTGGGGTAGACATGATTAATGATGTACGAGCGTTGCGTCTACCCGGCGCGCTTGCAGCTGTCAGCCAGTCTCAAGTCGCTGTTTGTCTCATGCATATGCGTTACCCTGAAGGTCGACCTGCTGTACCCAGCACCTCAGTTGATTCGATTGAAACTGAAGTTTTTCATTTTTTACAAGACAGAGTGCAGGCGTGTTTAGCAGCCGGCATTGAGGCGTCACGAATCGTGATTGACCCTGGGATTGGCCATGGCAATTTTGGGAAAGACTTAGCCGAAAATATCCGCCTGATCCGCCAGTTAAGCACTTTTAAAGCGCTCAATTTACCGATTTTAGTGGGCGTGTCTCGTAAAACGTTTATTGGAGAAATATTAAATTTGCCGGTGGAAGATCGACTATATGGCAGCTTGGCCGCTACTGTAGTAGCAATACAGCAAGGTGCGTCTATTGTACGCACACATGATGTTAAAGCGACGATGGAAATCCTTAAAGTTATCCATGAGCTCTCAGATTGTGAATAGGCACGGCCCCTGGGAGCGCGGGCAGCTTGCCCGCTAAAAATAGTGAGAATTTTGCATGAACCACAGAAAATATTTTGGCACTGACGGCATCCGTGGCCGCGTCGGCGCCTCCTTAATCAATCCCGAGTTTATTTTAAAGTTAGGTTGGGCTGCTGGCGTTGTGTTAAGTCGCGGTCATGGTGGCAAGGTCCTTATTGGTAAAGATACTCGCATTTCCGGTTATATGTTGGAATCTGCCTTGGAAGCCGGTTTGTCCGCTGCTGGTATCGATATCCATTTATTGGGCCCTATGCCCACTCCAGGCATTGCTTACCTGACACGAACCTTCCGTGCCCAAGCCGGTATCGTGATCAGCGCCTCACACAATCCGTATTATGACAATGGGATTAAATTCTTTTCCATGCACGGCAGTAAATTGCCTGTTGCGATCGAGCAAGCCATCGAACTGCAGCTCGATCAACCCATGCAAACAGTCGACTCCTCGCAATTAGGAAAAGCGGTGCGAATCGAAGATGCTGCCGGTCGATACATTGAATTTTGCAAAAGCACTGTCCCCAATGGATTAAGCTTAACCGGCATGAAAATCGTCATCGATTGTGCCAACGGTGCGACTTACCACGTTGCCGATCATGTATTAAAAGAATTGGGTGCAAAAGTGATTGTGATCGGGGCGGAACCGAATGGACTGAATATCAATGAAAAATGTGGCTCAACCCATCCAGGATTATTACAGCAAAGAGTGTTAGCCGAAGATGCCCATTTAGGCATTGCTTTTGATGGCGATGGTGACCGCACCATTATGGTCGATCATAAAGGTAATATTGTCGATGGCGATGAAATTTTGTTCATCATTGCGCGCGACCTCAAAGCTAAGCAGCGATTAAATGGCGGCGTGGTAGGCACTATCATGAGTAATTTTGGTTTTGAACTCGCGATGAAAAATTTAGGGATCGATTTCGTGCGTTCACCAGTGGGAGATCGTTACGTCATGGAATTCTTAAAACAAGAAAGCTGGCAGTTAGGTGGTGAACCTTCAGGTCATATCGTCAATTTAGGCTTGAGTACCACAGGGGATGGCATCATCTCCGCCTTACAAGTGTTAACCGCCCTGTGCGAAAGTGGAAAATCCTTACAAGAATTAAAGCAAGGCATGCAAAAAGTGCCGCAAAAATTGATTAATGTGGCAACAGATCGGCCGCTCATCGTGGAACAACGGGAAGGGGTGAAGAAAGCCGTTGAACGCATCAATCAAGCTTTAGGGAAGGGAGGAAGAGTGTTACTGCGTGCTTCGGGCACAGAGCCAGTGGTGCGTGTCATGATAGAAGGGGAAGATGATGCCAAGATTACCCAATTAGCCCAAGAATTGGCCCACATTGTACAACAGGAGGCCGCATTATGCGCCGTTACTTAATTGCCGGTAATTGGAAAATGCACGGGAGTCGCGATTCTGTGGGACGGCTACTCCAAACTTTAAAAACGATAGTGCATCTTGCTCCGCACGTCGAAATGGCGGTTTTTCCGCCCTTTGTGTTTTTAGAGCAAGCCCAACAATTATTAACAGATACCGCGATTGGTTGGGGTGGGCAAAATATCGCCATATCTCCCAGTGGTGCGTTCACTGGAGAAATTTCTGCACCGATGTTGAGGGATTTTGGCTGTCGCTATGTCATCTTAGGACACTCAGAACGTCGCACTTTATTTGGGGAGACGAGTGAGCAAGTTGCGATGAAATGCCAAAGTGCCCTTGCTACTGATCTCACGCCAGTGATCTGCGTCGGAGAAACCTTAGCAGAGCGCGAACAGGATCTCACCGATCAAGTCATTAACCAACAACTCGCGCCGATTTTCGCACTGCCCGAAGCAACCACCATTTTAAGCCAAGCCGTCATTGCGTATGAACCGGTTTGGGCGATTGGCACCGGCAAAACCGCCAGCCCAGCAATGGCACAAGCGGTCCACGCCAAAATTCGCGAACGAATTGCTGAGCACGATAAAAAGGTTGCCAGCGAGATACGAATCTTGTATGGTGGTAGCCTAAAATTGGATAATGCAGCTGCCTTGCTTGCCATGCCTGATATTGATGGGGGCTTAATCGGCGGCGCGTCCTTAAATCCAGAAGAATTTAACGAAATTTCAAAGCTATGCTCCAATTAATTAATGTGTTACATATTTTAGTGTCTATTTGCATTATCGTCCTCGTGTTGTTACAACGCGGTAAAGGTTCTGATATGGGCGCCGGGTTTGGTTCAGGGTCGTCGAGCAGTGTGTTCGGCAGCCAAGGCTCTACGCCTTTTTTGGTCAAATTCACCGCCATTCTGGCCTTTATATTTTTCCTCACCAGCGCGGTGATGAGCTTTTTAGTCAGTAAACAAATGACGCAAGGGGAAGTGATACCTATCCCTGCTGAGCAAGAAATTCCTGTTTCAAATAGTTAAAATTTATAAAATGCGGGCAAGCTAAGAAATGCTTAAAGCTCGAGAATCGCTTGAAGCTTGAGGATTGTAGCTTGAGAATCGCTTGAAGCTTGAAGCTTGAAGCTTGAAGCTTGAAGCTTGAAGCTTGAAGCTTGAAGCTTGAAGCTTGAAGCTTGGAAGTTGCGAAGCTTGAGAATCGCTCGAAGTTTGGGAGTCGCTTGAAGCTGGGTGTGGGGCCTTCTCCCCTCGTGGGAGAAGGTGCCGATAGGCGGATGAGGGGAAACGAAAGAAAGGTATTGTTGAAAAGCTTTGATTTATCCCCCTCATCCGCCGTTGGCACCTTCTCCCACGAGGGGAGAAGGCCCCACACCCAGCTTCAAGCGATTCTCGAGCTTCAGGCGATCGAGCTTCGAGCAATTCTTGAGCTTTTCAGCTTCCCGCTAAAAACAAAAGCCGGAGTGGTGGAATTGGTAGACACGCTGTCTTGAGGGGGCAGTGGCGAAAGCCGTGTCGGTTCGAGTCCGACCTTCGGCACCATATTTTCTTTCAACCTCGACGTCCCGCCTACTTGATAGCGGGATCTCATGGGTGTACTGCTTAACGAGTATTTATCTAGACGATATGATGTTAACAAACTACTTACCCGTACTCATCTTTATCGGCATCGGCATTTTATTTGGGATTTTGCCCTTAACGATGGGTTTTATCATAGGCCCCAGGCGGCCTGACGCTGCCAAAGACTCCCCCTACGAATGCGGGTTTGAGCCTTTCGCCGACGCACGTCTCCCATTCGACGTCCGTTTTTATTTAGTCGCCATTTTATTTATTATCTTTGACTTAGAAACCGCCTTTTTATTTCCTTGGGCCGTGTCGTTACGTACCATTGGCCACTTCGGTTTCTATGCCATGTTGATTTTTTTAGGAATTCTGGTGGTAGGATTTATTTATGAGTGGAAGAAAGGCGCATTGGAGTGGGAATGATGGCTGAAAAAACCTTTGCAAAATCCGATTTAGTCGATGCCGAATATCAGGGCTTTTTTACCACCACTGTCGAAAAAATGTTGAATTGGGCGCGGTCGGGTTCCTTATGGCCGATGAGCTTTGGGTTAGCCTGTTGCGCCGTTGAAATGATGCAAGCCGCGGCAGCACGTTATGATTTAGACCGTTTTGGCGCTGGATTGTATCGTCCCAGCCCCCGTCAATCCGACCTGATGATCGTCGCGGGCACATTATGTAATAAAATGGCGCCAGCACTGCGCAAAGTGTATGACCAAATGGCTGAACCGCGCTATGTGATTTCGATGGGTTCTTGTGCCAATGGCGGCGGTTATTACCATTATGCTTATTCTGTGGTACGTGGCTGCGATCGCATTGTCCCCGTCGATATTTACGTTCCCGGCTGCCCGCCCACCGCAGAAGCATTAATCTACGGCGTCATGCAATTACAAAATAAAATTCGGGAACAAGGCCGTGGCTCCAACTAGCATAACCACTTTAACCCAAACCCTGGAACAGCGATTCGCCGCAACGCTTCTTTCTTTAGTGGTTGATTGTGATGAAATCACCCTGGAAATACCGCCTGAACAGTTGTTAACGGTTTGCCAGACTTTAAGAGACGATCCCGCTTTTGATTTTCAACTGTTAGTCGATGTCTGCGGTGTGGATTATTTAAAGTATGGTCTGCCAGAATGGGAAACCGAGCAAGCTACCTACAAAGGGTTTAGTCGAGCCGTCAATAAACAAAATCCGCAACCTTCTGCAGATAAACCGCGTTTTGCCGTGGTCTATCACTTATTGTCGCTCAATTTAAATCAACGGTTACGGCTACGTGTTTTGCTTGAAGGCGAATCTCCAACACTGCAGTCCATTGTCCCGATTTGGCCGGCCGCCAATTGGTATGAGCGCGAAGCGTTCGATTTATTTGGGATTATCTTTGAAGGTCACCCCGATTTACGCCGACTGTTAACCGATTACGGATTTATTGGCCATCCGTTCCGCAAAGATTTCCCCACTATCGGTCATGTCGAAATGCGTTATGATGCGACTGTCGGGCGTTGCATCTACGAACCCGTCAGCATTCAACCGCGTAACTTACTGCCTAAAGTGATTCGCCATGATAATCGAGAATTAATGTCATGACTGAATTAAAAAATTATACCTTTAATTTTGGTCCTCAACATCCTGCTGCGCATGGCGTATTACGATTAGTGTTAGAAGTGGATGGCGAAACCATCGTGCGTGCCGATCCGCAAATTGGCTTATTGCATCGTGCTACAGAAAAATTGGCCGAAACCAAAGCCTACAACCAAAGCATCGGTTACATGGATCGGTTAGATTACGTCTCCATGATGTGTAATGAGCACGCTTACGTGATGGCGATTGAAAAATTGATGGGGATTGCGCCACCGATTCGCGCCGAATATATCCGCGTGTTATTTGCCGAAACCACCCGTATTTTAAACCATTTATTGTGGCTGGGTGCACACGCTTTAGATATCGGCGCAGTGACCGTATTTTTATATTGTTTTCGCGAACGTGAAGATTTGATGGATTGTTATGAAGCTGTTTCAGGCGCGCGAATGCATGCAACCTATTTTCGACCGGGTGGCGTCTATCGTGATTTACCCGATAAAATGCCGCAATATCAACCGTCGGTGTGGCGGGATCAAAAAAGAATTGATGGGTTAAATGTCAATCGCAAAGGGTCCTTACTCGACTTTATGTGGGATTTCACCGAGCGTTTTCCTAAATTAGTCGATGAATATGAAGCGCTATTAACCGAAAATCGGATTTGGAAACAACGTACCGTTGGCATTGGAGCCGTAGATGCTGCGAAAGCCATTGCCTATGGTTTCACCGGCCCCATGTTACGAGGTTCGGGTGTCGCTTGGGATTTACGCAAAACCCAACCGTATTCCGTCTATGATCAATTAGATTTCGACATTCCAATTGGTAAAGTCGGCGATTGCTATGATCGCTATTTAGTGCGTGTCGAAGAAATGCGCCAATCCAATCGCATCGTTCGCCAATGCATTGAATGGTTACAAAAAAATCCTGGCCCCGTGATGATAGACAATGATAAAGTGGCGCCACCGAAACGTCCTAAAATGAAAACCGATATGGAATCACTGATTCATCATTTTAAATTGTTCAGTGAAGGCTATGTGTTGCCTGAAGGCGAAGTGTATACTGCCGTCGAACAACCGAAAGGAGAATTCGGCATTTATTTAATTTCTGATGGCGCGAATAAACCGTACCGAATGAAAATTCGTGCGGCAGGTTTCCCGCATTTGGCAGCGCTTGAAGAAATATGTCGGGGTCATATGATTGCGGACGTCGTAGCGATTCTATCCAGTTTAGATATTGTATTTGGCGAGATTGACAGGTAAGCGTATGCAAACAGAGTCTAGCTCCTTAATTTCTGACGCCGCTCGACAAGAAATTGATCGTTGGCTCAAAAAATTTCCCTCCGATCGTAAACGTTCCGCGGTGCTGATTGCGTTAAGATTAGTCCAAGAACAAAACGGTGGTTGGCTTACCACAGAACTGATGGATGCCGTCGCGGATTATTTAGATTTGAGCCCAATTGCCGTGTATGAAGTGGCGAGTTTTTATTCGATGTTCCATGTCGAACCTGTCGGCAAATATCGCCTCGATGTTTGCAATAATATTTCCTGCATGTTGCGCGGTTCTCAACAAATCATTGCGCATTTAGAACAACGACTGGGCATTGAAGCCGGAGAGACCACCGCAGATGGTCTATTCACACTACATGAAACAGAATGTTTAGCTGCGTGTGTCGACGCACCGATGTTACAAGTCAATTATCAAACCTATCATGAAAAATTAACACCGGAAAAAGTAGACAATTTATTGGCAGAGATTCGACAGTTGGAGAGCCAACATGCCAAATGAAGTCTGTTTCCGTACCTTACATTTGGATCAACCCTGGACGTTAGCCAATTATGAAAGTGTCGGCGGCTACAGCCAATGGCGCAAAATTTTACAAGAAAAAATTCCGCCCGAAGTGATCATTGATGAACTCAAAAAATCGGGTTTGCGCGGCAGAGGCGGTGCTGGTTTCGCGACCGGATTAAAATGGAGTTTCATTCAGCGCAGCGCTCCTGGCCAAAAATATGTGGTCTGTAATTCCGACGAAGGGGAGCCCGGCACCTGTAAAGACAGAGATATTTTACGCTACAATCCTCATCAAGTGATTGAAGGTATGGCTATCGGCGCTTACGTTATGGGTGCAACCGTCGCCTATAATTATCTGCGTGGCGAATTTTGGATCCAATTTCAACGTTGCGAAGCGGCATTAGAAGAAGCCAGAGCTGCAGGTTTATTGGGAAAAAATATTTTAGGCAGCGGCATTGATTTTGAATTACACAATCATTTAGGTGCTGGTGCTTATATTTGCGGCGAAGAAACCGCTTTATTAGAATCGTTAGAAGGGAAAAAAGGCTGGCCGCGTTTTAAACCGCCTTTTCCTGCCAACTTCGGCTTATACGGTCGCCCCACCACTGTCAATAACACCGAAACTTTTGCGTCAATCCCCGTGATTTTACAAAACGGCGCAGAATGGTTTTTAAAATTAGGCCGCCCCAATAATGGCGGTGCCAAAATTTTTTGTGTCAGCGGGCATGTCAATAAACCCGGTAATTATGAAGTGGGGTTAGGTATACCTTTTGCCGAATTATTAGAAATGGCCGGTGGGGTGCGCGATGGCCGCCAATTGAAAGCGGTTATCCCCGGCGGAACTTCCATGAAAGTGTTACCGAAAGACATTATCATGAATTTGAGCATGGATTATGACAATCTCATGCAAGCAGGGTCCATGTTAGGCACCGCGGCAGTGATTGTAATGGATGAAACCACTTGCATGGTGCGCACCTTACTCAATATTTCGACATTTTATAAGCAAGAATCGTGTGGCCAATGCACCCCGTGTCGAGAAGGCTGTGGCTGGATGATGCGAATGATGCAGCGCCTGGAAGCAGGTCAAGCCCAACCCGGCGACTTAGAAAAATTGGAATCGATTGCAAAAGGCATTGAAGGACGCACCATTTGCGCGTTTGGAGATGCCGCGGCTTGGCCAGTACAAGGATTTTTGAAGCATTTTTATGATGAATTTGAGTATCATATTAAACATAAAAAATGTATGGTATCAGCTACTCCGTAGCGAGAGACTATCGATATGTTGAGCTGTTTTTTTAAGAGGGGCTATGAGGATTGAGTCTCTATGAAGATGTGCGTGGCGAGCTGTTTCCTTCTCCCCTTGTGGGAGAAGGTGCCCGAATAGGGCGGATGAGGGGTAAAATATTAAAACAAAATCAACAAGATATTCCTATCGATTTTGTTACCCCTCATCCGGCCTATCGGCCACCTTCTCCCACAAGGGGAGAAGGCACAGCTCGCCACCAATATCTTTGTAGAATTTAAATACCAACAGACTTTAAATAATTGTTTTTGAATTCATTTATTAGACCGAATGACACATGATCGAATTTGAAATAGATGGCAAAAAATTGACTGCAGCGCCGGGTACGATGATTATCCAGGCCGCGGACGCCGCCGGCATTTACATCCCGCGTTTTTGCTATCACAAAAAACTCTCCATCGCCGCCAACTGCCGCATGTGCTTAGTCGAAGTCGAAAAAGCCCCTAAAACCTTACCTGCCTGCGCCACCCCCATCGCCCAAGGCATGAAAATCT
Organism: Gammaproteobacteria bacterium; assembly: GCA_047601185.1. Classification (GTDB taxonomy): domain Bacteria; phylum Pseudomonadota; class Gammaproteobacteria; order JAURND01; family JAURND01; genus JASGJS01. Next base: position 1,112,694 of record JASGJS010000001.1, read on the forward strand.
TCACCCAATCCGAAAAAACGGTCACCTCTCAAAAAACCGTCATGGAATTTTTGCTGATCAATCACCCCTTAGATTGCCCGATTTGCGATCAAGGCGGAGAGTGCGAGCTACAAGACTTAGCGATGGGATATGGCCGCGGCGTCTCTCGATACAATCAGGGTAAACGCTCCGTCCAAGACAAAGACCTCGGGCCCTTAGTCGCCTCTGAAATGACCCGCTGCATCCAATGCACCCGCTGCGTGCGCTTTGGAGAGGAAGTGGCAGGATTACGCGAAATGGGCGCAACCGGCCGCGGTGAAGTCACTGAAATCGGCACTTACATCGAACATACCTTAGAATCAGAACTATCCGGCAATATCATTGATGTATGCCCCGTCGGCGCTTTAACTTCAAAACCCTATCGATTTACCGGCAGAGCTTGGGAACTGTTGCAACATCCATCCATTGCCCCCCACGATTGCTTAGGTTCAAACATTTTTTTACATACCCGTGGTGAAGAGTACAGCGCAATCCGCCATGTAATGCGCGTGGTCCCCCGTGAAAACGAAGCCATCAACGAAGTGTGGTTATCCGACCGAGATCGTTACAGTTACGAAGCGATTGGCAGCTCAGAACGGTTAACCCAGCCCTTCCTTAAAACAGCAAATGGTTGGGAAGCAGCGGATTGGGACACAGCACTGCAAGCAGTCAAAGACAGTCTGAGTGCTATTGCGCCTCAGCAACTCGGCGGATTAATTTCCCCCAACGCCACGCTCGAAGAAGCCTATCTTTTCCAAAAATGGCTGCGCGATTTGGGCTGCGACAATATCGATTATCGCTTGCGTCAAGCGCACTTCCCCGTGACATCTTTTGCCCCCACGCTGGGAATGCCGATTGCTGAATTAGAAAATTTGAATGCCGCGTTGCTCATCGGTAGCGACATCCGTCATGAACAGCCGCTGGCCAATCATCGACTCCGTAAAGCCAATCAAAAGGGCGCAGTGATTCTGAGTGTTAGTCCGATTCAGTACGACACTAATTTACAGCTCAAGGCGGAATGCTTAGTGGGCGGAACAGCCTTCGTTACGACATTGGCCAATATTTTAAAAACGCTCGTCAGTCTTCAGCCAGACACCTTATCGTCCTCTTTACAAAATGTATTAACAAACCTTCAGCCGAATGCGACAGAACAAAAAATGGCTGAACAGCTTTTACAAGCAGGCCCTGCGCGCGCGTTGTTATTGGGTGCCTACGCGATTAATCACCCAGATTGCCATACGATTTACGCCTTAGCCCATAATATTGCGCGGTTGTGTCAGGCTAAACTCGGGGTGTTAACAGAGGGCGCAAATGCCAGCGGCCTTCACCAAGTCGGCGCGTTTCCAACTTCAGCTGCGGGCTTAAATGTTCGGCAAATGTTTGAAAATAAATTACCCGCTTATATTTTATTTAATACTGAACCCGAATTAGACTGCGCGCTATCCGGCTTGGCATTAGAAGCGTTGCAGCAAGCCCAACACGTGATCGCTTTCACCCCATTTAGAAGTGCCCCATTAGAGCAATATGCGACCGTGTTATTGCCACTTGCCACCTTCGCTGAAACCGAAGGGACCTATATCAATGTTGAAGGCAAATGGCAGACCTTCAAAGCCGCCACCCCACCGCATAATCAATCGCGTCCAGGCTGGCAGGTTTTGGCGCAGTTGAGCCAATACCCTTATGACGACTTAACATTCCTGCGCAAAGAAATTACTGGTCTCAAACGAGAGGAACCTGTGGCAGAATGGTTAGATTTTACCTTACCGCAACCCTCTACCGCCGTGTACAGAGTAGGGCAGTGGCCACTCTATCGAACCGATAATCTGGTACGCAGAGCTCCAGCCCTGCAAGCCACTTTAGATCCAGGTGCACTGTCGATTCGCGTCAATCCAAAATTGGCCGAACGGTTTAATCTGCGGGATGGCGAAGTGGCAACGATTTCTCAACATCATCAGCAATTACGTTTACCAGTGCGCGTTGATGAGACTGTCGCCGATGACATGGTGGTGCTACCGATGGGATTGGAAGCGACCGCAGGATTTGGAGAAGCCTTGGGCGAGGTGAGCTTTGTAGAGCACCCAGGTAAGATTTAGCACTAGAGACCCTAAGGGTCGAAGTTCTATAGATGCATAAGTGTGTTTTTCGTATCCATTCAGCACATCCTAGGGAGAGCTTGATCTTATAAATAAGCAGGAGGCGTCGTCCCGGCATGGATGCCGGGATCCAGATTACAAGGATGTAGAGTTTTGCTTCCTGCAGACTGGATCCCCGCATCCATGCGAGGACGACGCCTCCTACCTATTCTGAGCTCAAGCTTCCCTTAGGCTGTGCTGAATGGATACTGTTTTTCAATCTTTTCGGAGTAAGCTGTGCTTGCAACTTTACTATCAATCCTATGGATAGTGATCAAAATTCTCGCCCTGGTCATCATATTATTGGTGTCAGTGGCGTATTTAACCTTTGCCGAACGCAAAGTGGCAGCTTACATCCAAAATCGCATGGGTCCTAATCGCGTCGGCATCGCCGGGTTAACCCAACCCTTCGCCGATGTGTTAAAACTGCTCAGCAAAGAAATCATTGTTCCGACCGCCGCCAGCCGCTACTTATTCTTCATCGCCCCCATTTTAGCGATAGCCCCCGCTTTATCCGCCTGGGTCGTTATCCCCTTCGAGCAAGGCGCCGTGCTCGCCAACTTAAACGCCGGCGTATTATTCCTCTTCGCCATGAGCTCTTTGAGCGTATACGGCATGTTAATGGCAGGCTGGTCAGCGAACTCTAAATATGCTTTTTTTGGCGCCTTACGCGCTTCCGCCCAAACCATCTCTTATGAAATTGCCATGGGGTTTGCATTGGTCGGAGTGTTAATGGCAGCCGACAGCATGAACCTGCAAGAGATCGTGCTCCATCAAAGTGGTGGCATCTTACATTGGTATTGGTTACCGCTTTTACCGTTATTTGTGGTATTTTGGATCTCAGCCTTAGCCGAAACCAACCGCGCCCCCTTTGACGTGGTAGAAGGGGAGTCTGAAATCGTCGCGGGTTTTCATGTGGAATATTCTGGCATGGCGTTTGCTTTGTTTTTTCTCGCAGAATATGCCAGCATGATCCTCATTTCTGCGGTAGTTTCGCTGTTATTTTTAGGCGGATGGCTGTCACCCTTTCAAGGCATTCCCGGCTTAGAAACGGTATTTGCCTGGGTACCCGGTTTCATCTGGCTGCTGCTTAAAATTTCGGGGTTTTTATTTTTATACTTATGGATACGCTGGACCTTCCCGCGTTACCGTTATGATCAAATCATGTATTTAGGCTGGAAGGTATTAATTCCCGTCGCATTAGTCTGGATCGTGGTGGTGGGGTTCGCCATCCAATTTCATGTAGGCCCTTGGTTTAGTTAATGATGAAAATCAAACAAATTTTTAAAAGTTTTCTATTACTCGAACTCTTCAGAGGGTTATTTTTAACCTTACGGTATTTTTTTCGTCGAAAAGTTACTCTACAATATCCCGAAGAAGAAACCCCCACCTCGCCACGTTTTCGCGGCATGTTGGGATTACGTCGTTACGCCAATGGTGAAGAACGCTGTATTGCCTGTAAATTGTGTGAAGTGGTATGTCCCGCCATGGCCATTTCTATCGAAGCAGGGCCGCGAGAAGACGATGGCTCCCGACGCACCACCAAATACGAAGTGGATGCGTTTAAATGTATTTATTGTGGATTTTGTGAAGAAGCTTGCCCCGTGGATGCGATTGTCTTAACCCGAGAAATGCATTATCACCAAGAAGCCCGCGGCGAGAATATTTATCCCAAAGAAAAATTATTGGCCATTGGTGCCCGTTATGAACCTCAAATAGCGAAAGATCGAGCTGAAGATGAACCTTACCGTTAATGCCAATTTACTGATACAGCTCATTTTTTATTTTTTCTCAGCGCTATTGCTGTTCTCTGCTTGCATGGTGATCACTTCACGGTATCCGGTGCGCGGCGTATTATTTTTAATTTTAGGATTTTTCTGCAGCGCGGTGTTATGGATGTTGATTCAGGCAGAATTTTTAGCGTTAGTGCTGATTTTTGTCTATGTCGGCGCCGTCATGACCTTATTCCTGTTCGTCGTTATGATGCTCAATTTAGAAATTGCCAAACGCTTTAAAGGATGGGTGCCGCTGTTCCCGATCGGTTTGCTTGCTCTGGGCTTATTACTTATCGCGATGGTTTATCCTCTAACCACTCAACTTTTTTCGGCGTCGGTGTATCATCTCACCTTACAACCGGAAAATTATAGTAATACCAAAGCATTGGGCGCGGTGTTATACACGCATTATGTGTATCCTTTTGAATTAGCCGCGGTGTTATTATTGGCGGCGATTATTGCCGCGATTAGCTTAACGTTTCGAGGACGCAAAGCCAACAGTAAAGCGCAGCGGATTGCTCAACAAATTGCCACCCATCCCAAAGATCGGTTGCGGATTATTCGCCATTTTCCGGTGGAAAAAAAATGATCGCTTTATCACACTATTTGATTGTTGCAGCAATATTATTTGTCATCAGCATGGCAGGGATTGTGCTCAATCGTAAAAATTTAATTGTGTTGCTGATGTGTATCGAACTCATGCTGTTGGCGGTCAATACCAATTTAATCGCCTTTTCGCAGTATTTGAACGATACCGCCGGTGAGGTGTTTGTATTTTTTATTCTCACCGTCGCCGCAGCAGAATCTGCCATTGGTTTGGCGTTATTGGTATTGCTGTTTAGAAAACGCGGCAGCATCCAAGTGGATCAGCTAGATTCCTTAAAGGGATAACTTTTTTGTGGGAGTGACTATGAAGATTGAGGTTCTACGAAGAGGTGAGTGGCGAGCTGTTTCCTTCTCCCCTTGTGGGAGAAGGTGCCGATAGGCGGATGAGGGGGATTTACAGTTACAATCTAAAAGGTAAAATGTGTCATATTCCATCATAGCGATAACATTATTAGCGATTCTTGCGCCTTTACTCGGCGCCACCCTTGCTGGCGTCTGGGGAAAATACATCGGCAAAGAAGGCGCTAGCATCGTCACCATTGCCGGTGTCAGCTTAGCGTTTATCGGTTCATTTTACATTTTTGAACGCATTGTTTTACAAGGCATGCCATTGGTTAACCATACCTTCTACACCTGGGGCAGTAGCACAGGCTTTAATTTCGGAATAGGGTTTTTAGTCGATAGACTCACCGCCGTCATGCTCTTCACCGTCACCTTTATTTCGTTACTTGTGCATATTTATAGCATCGGCTATATGCAGGACGATCCCGGCTACCAACGCTTTTTCTCCTACATGTCGTTATTCACTTTCTTTATGATGGTGCTGGTCGCTGCCAATAATTTTTTATTATTATTTTTTGGCTGGGAAGGTGTCGGCTTAGTCTCTTATTTATTAATTGGCTTCTGGTATCAGAAAATTTCTGCGATCAATGGCGGATTAAAAGCCTTTATTGTGAATCGCATCGGCGATTGTGGTTTTATCTTAGGCATTGCCGCTATTTTTGCCTATTGTGGCACGCTAGATTATCACAGCGTATTTTCCCAAATGGGAACATTGGCACTGATGAATCAAACCGTCACGCTATGGCCGGGGATGCATTGTTCGCTGCAGACCTTGGTATGCATTTTATTATTTGTCGGTGCGATGGGAAAATCCGCACAAATTCCCTTACACATTTGGCTGCCGGAATCGATGGAAGGTCCCACCCCGATTTCAGCTTTGATTCATGCCGCCACCATGGTGACTGCAGGGATCTACATGGTCGCGCGTTTATCGCCGATCTATGAATTATCGCAAGTTGCACTCAGTTTAATTTTAGTCATCGGTGCAACCGGCGCGTTATTCTTAGGGATATTAGCGGTCATCCAAACCGATATTAAACGTGTGATTGCGTATTCCACCATGTCACAACTCGGCTACATGATGGCAGCCAACGGCGCCTCTGCTTTTTCCGCCGGTATTTTTCACCTGCTCACCCATGCTTGTTTTAAAGCCTTATTATTTTTGGCAGCAGGCTCGGTAATCATGGCGATGCATCATGAACAAGACATGCGCAAGATGGGGGGATTGCGAAAATATTTGCCCATTACCTACGTGACATTTCTGATGGGTGCGCTGGCGTTAGCGGCGATTCCCCCATTTTCAGGGTTTTATTCGAAAGATGCAATTATCGATGCAGTGCATTTATCGCATATTCCTGGTGCGCAATATGCCTATTATTGCTTACTATTTGGCGCATTTTTTACCGCGTTATATATTTTTAGAGCGTTTTTTCTCACTTTTCATGGTCAAGCCCATACCAGCGATGATCTAGAACATCATATTCATGAATCGCAAGCCGTTGTGACCATGCCTTTGATTCTGTTAGCCTTGCTATCGATTATGTTAGGCGCGATGTTGGCGGTTCCTATGTTGTATAGCTTGCATTATCCGTTGTTAGGCGAATCTGTTTATACTAGCCCTTTGTATAACACCTTAGCGCAACTCACCCAGGAATTTCCCGGGGTATTTCTCGCCGCGGTTGAATCCATTTTTCATGCGCCATTTTGGTTTGCGTTTGGGGGAATCGTGGTCGCGTGGGTGTGTTATCTTAAAAAGCCGCATTGGCCCGCCGTGTTGCAAGCCCATTTTCGGGGTATCTATTGGGTATTGATGCAAAAATATGGATTTGATGCGTTAACCGCAGGATTTGTTCGAGGCACTTACAAACTCAGCCGTTTCTTCTATCAAGACGGTGATGAAAAATTGATCGATGGCGTGATGGTCAACGGCTCAGGTCAACTGATTACACGTTTAGCGATGTGGCTGCGAAAACTCCAATCGGGTTATTTATACCATTATGCTTTTGCGATGGTGTTGGGATTATTGGTATTTTGTGCGTGGCTTTTTATTTAACGAGAAATTGAATGCTAAATTGGCCTATACTCAGCTTGCTCATTTGGATACCCGTTATTGGGGGGATTGTCCTGTTATTAACGGGCAGTGATCGTCACGCCATTCGCGCCCGTTGGATCGCTTTAGGCTTTGCGCTCATTAATGTTGCTTTATGTGTGGTGCTCTATCAGCACTTTGCTTTTGACACCAGCGCCTTGCAGTTCACCGAAAGTCACCCGTGGATTCCGTCTTATGGCGTGCAATACAGCTTAGGCGTCGATGGCATTTCAATGCCGCTGATTTTATTAACCGTCTTTACCACCTTATTGGTCGTTCTGGCTTCGTGGGAAACCGTTCATACCAAAGTTGCGCAATACTTAGCCACCTTCCTGATTATGCAGGGGATGGTGATTGGCGTTTTCGCCGCAGCAGACTCTATTTTATTCTATGTATTTTGGGAAGGGATGCTGATTCCCATGTATTTAAGTATTGGTATATGGGGGAGTGATAACCGCTCTTACGCCGCCATTAAATTTTTCCTGTTCACCTTTTTTGGCTCAGCGTTAATGCTGGTCGCCTTTTTGTATCTAAGAATCCAAGCGCATAGTTTTGCGATCACGGATTTTGTCAGCCTACCCCTTAATTTCAAAGAACAAATTCTTCTCTTCTTAGCATTTTTACTGGCATTTGCCGTCAAAATACCGATGTGGCCGGTTCATACCTGGTTACCCGATGCACATACTGAGGCCCCTGCTGGAGGCTCAGTGGTGCTAGCTGCCTTAATGCTGAAAATGGGTGCCTATGGATTTTTGCGATTTAGCTTACCCATCACACCGGATGCTTCACGCTTTTTGGCTTGGCCCATGATCGTGTTATCGTTAATCGCAATCGTGTATATTGGTCTCATCGCTATCGCACAAACCGATTTGAAAAAATTGATTGCGTATTCTTCCGTAGCGCATATGGGGTTTGTGACCTTAGGTTGCTTTATCATTTATTTGATTGTGGACCGTACCCGGGATTTGGTCACCGCAGACATGGCGTTAGAAGGCGCGTTAGTACAAATGATCGCCCATGCCTTTGGTTCCGGCGCCATGTTCCTTAGTTTTGGTATGCTCTACGAACGATTACATACGCGATTAATTGCCAACTTTGGTGGCATCGCCCGACCCATGCCAATTTTTGCCGCGTTCTTTATGCTATTCGCTCTATCGAATGTCGGCCTGCCCGGCACCTCAGGGTTTGTGGGTGAATTTTTGGTGATTGTCAGCAGCTTTAAGGGCAATATTTGGGTGGCGCTACTGGCTTCCACTACCTTAATCATCGGCGCAACCTACACATTATGGATGTACAAACGGGTATTCTATGGCCCTATCCAGTCGGAAGGGGTCGCGATGCTGCAAGATGCCAATAAATTGGATCTGCTGATTTTTATATTAACGGGTGCCGCCGTGCTCTGGATTGGGCTTTATCCCGCTCCTTTGCTGCATATTTTTCATGCGACTGTGGGGCATTTGTTGCAGATTAGTGTGCAGAGTAAGTTATGAGATGGCTAGAGGGCCTGAGGGGATGGATGACTTGCCATACCCTTCAAACTAAGAGTTTAGAAATGCTTGAGTTTTGATTTTTGAGGTTTGAGAAACGCCTAAAGCTTGATGTGGTGAGCTGTTTCCTTCTCCCCTTGTGGGAGAAGGTGGCCGAATAGGCCGGATGAGGGGTAAGGCTTTTTTATATCAAAAGATTGTATGGCCCCCTCATCCGCCTATCGGCACCTTCTCCCACAAAAAAAGGGGAGAAGGAACCACACCGACCTTTTCAGTGTTTCCTCTTAGTTCACCGCCATTGAAAGTAAAGACTTTTAAAACTGTGAATATATCGACTATTGTGAGGTTAGTTAACATTTCATGAGTCTACAATTCTTCCTCCCCGTCCTCCCGGAACTTTTCGTGCTGTGCATGATTTGTGTCATTCTACTCATTTATCTATTCGCCACCAAATCCATTTACGGCTGGGTACAAGCCACCCTGATTGCGGTCGCTGCTTTATCCGCCTGGCAATATCAGCTCCCTGCGCAACTGGCTTTTTCCGGCATGTTCGTTTTGGATCACTTAGCCATCGTCCTAAAATTATTCATTTACCTATCTTGTTTTATCGCCTTCGTTTATGCCCGCACTTTCAACCCCAAAGGCGAGTATTATTTACTGGGTTTACTCGCGATGGTGGGGATGATGGTGCTCGTCTCCGCCCACAACTTTATCACTTTATTTATCGGGTTAGAGCTATTTTCCTTACCCGTCTACGCGATGATCGCGCTCAAGCGTGATGATGCCATCTCAGTAGAAGCCGCCATGAAATACTTTATCATCGGCTCTGTGGCATCAGGGATGTTATTGTATGGATTCTCATTACTTTACGGCGCAACCCTAAGCTTAGACATCAGCCAGGTCGCCGCGTTTATTCAACATGCACCGTCACCGTCTTGGTTTATCTTACTGGGTGTGGTGTTCGTGATTGCCGGTTTAGCGTTTAAATTAGGCGCAGTGCCATTCCATATGTGGGTGCCGGACGTGTATGAAGGCGCTCCCGCCTCAGTAGTATTATTCTTAGGCACAGCGCCCAAACTCGCTGCTGCCGGGCTCGCGTTTCGGCTCCTCAACGACACCTTAACGGGCGTCAGTTTAAATTGGCAACCGTTATTAATCATTGTTGCGGTGCTGTCCATGGCCGTGGGCAACATTGCCGCCATCGCCCAAACCAATATCAAGCGCATGCTGGCCTATTCCTCCATCGCGCACATAGGTTACATGACCCTCGGTTTGTTGACCGCCACCCCCAATGGCTACGGCGCCGCCTTATTTTATGTAGTCAGCTATGCGTTAATGACCTTAGGCGCTTTCGGTTTAGTCGCCATGCTCAATCACGCTGGCTACACAGCAAGTCAAATTGAAGATTTTAAAGGCCTTAACAACCGTAACCCTTGGCTCGCCTTGATGATGTTATTAGTGATGTTTTCCTTAGCCGGCGTCCCTCCGTTGGTCGGTTTTATGGCGAAAGTGTCTGTCATCGAAGCCTTAATCTCCGTCCACTTAGTATGGTTAGCCGCATTGGCTTTATTATTCTCGGTGATTGGTGCCTATTATTATATTCGCGTGGTCAAGGTGATGTATTTTGAAGACCCAGTCGACACCCAACCTTTGTCCTGTTCACGTGGCACTCAATGGGCCATGACATTTAATGGCCTCATTTTACTGGTGCTGGGGATTGTGCCGGGATTATTATTTACATTATGCCAGGCCGCTTTTCAATAAAAAGATATCCAAGAAACGCTTGGGGCCTGAGAAACGCTTGAAGCTTGATGTGGTGCCTTCTCCCCTCCGTGGGAGAAGGTGGCCGATAGGCCGGATGAGGGGGAAAAAATTTACATCACAGAAGTTTTTGTGTTAAACTCCTTTACATAAATGTTACGAGAGACGAGTATGAGTACAGCAGCCACAGAAACCCCCACCACAAAACCCTCCTCAGACATCAAAGCCTCTCCTTATAGCCCTGAACCCTTTAAAGCCGTCATGGAAATGATAAAGGGTCCTTATAAGTTGTCTAAGGATAACAAGGCTAAACTACTGATAGAAGCCTGTTTAGCGGAGACTAAAGATAAAGCACTACAACTAGAACGCTTAAATACATTAATGCGTGATGCTAAAGACCATTTTCCGCGAGAGAAAACGGTTGCGATTATCAACCTTCTTAAAGACCAGCTCAAAAAGTACGAATGCATTGATATAATGGCTTGGCAAAAAGACAGAGAAACATTAGATTTCAGGCTGCGTATTGCGGGAGATTTATTAAACATTGAGGATGAAATTAAAACACTCAAAGATGTAAGTTTACGTTTTGAAGGAGTGAAAAAAACGCTCGAATTTCTTCCCAATTTTTTAAAACGGCGGATATTTCCAGCTGATCCAATCACGCAAAGAAAACTTCGCAATAGTTTATCATACAGTTTGATAGAAAGCAACTTATCAGGTCTCTTACGTTTTCTAGTTTCTCACCAAACTGAGGCTAAAAATTTTTTTGGACAGGTCACCAGTAGAAAATTTTCTTGGCCAACGCTTCGAGATACATGTGATCCTATCTTACTTCCTATCGCAGATTTTAGTTATTATCAGTATTTAGTTGAAGAAAGTGCAAAAAATCCAAAAGATGTCGATTTTCAAAAAGCGTTAATGCAGGCACGAGAATGGGTTGATTTAGAGCCTGTGCCTTTAACATTCCAGCAACGCCAAGAAGAATTATTAAAACTTTATATCACACTTAAAAAATCGATAAAAGCAAGTGGATATTATGCGCGATCAGAAATGACACAAGCAGTCAAAGATTCTATTTTTCAGTTTGAAAAGGATGTTGATGCGTCTCAACTGGGTTTTTGTGTCTTATCTCTAGATTCATTGTCTGTAGATTTTGTTCAGAGAACTGACTTAATCGATCGAGAGGATAAGTTTAAGCATTTCCCAAATTGGATAATAGATGATTGCCAGCTGATGAGGGATTCTTATCGCACTCTGGCAATGCGGGCAGCTGGTCTTGAAGCAGAAAAAAATAAACTAGAACATAGTATTTTTAAAATCTTTGAGCAGGGAGGTGCTGCGTTTGAGACAGTATTGAGTCTTTATACGCATTTCCAGACGACTAGCACGGCTTATCGATATAAAACCGCTTTACAATGTCTGAACGCAAAAGGCGAAACCCTTATCGATGTGATGTTTACCCACCCAGACCAACAATCGCGTCCCTTCACACCCGAAGACCGTGAAAGACTGATACGCGTGATGCAATTTGGCACAGATCCTGATCAAAAGACTTATGGATATGGTGCTGGCGTTATTAAATTGCTGGATATCGCAAATAATCCGCATTTATATCCGAAATTACACCCCAGTAGATGGCACTTTATTTACGAAAACATAGCGTTGATCTTGCGTTCAGCAGCTATCAATAATCCCGAAGACTGTAAGCTTGATCCCAGGGTCCAAGAAGGATTAGTAACCTATAAAACCTGTGATGAAATTTTCATGGAATTTAATAAAAAAGAGACGGATCCTCTCAAGGCAATTTGTACAAGTGTAAAAGAAATCATTAAAGTGATTGGAAATGTCAGCTATACTTTCGAAGATTTTCAAAAACTGTTATCCACAATTCAAAAAGAAAATTTTTTACAATGTTATTTTGAAATTCGTAGTATGTCGCAACTGCATGAGAGCAGATTTCCACTCGGTAAAGCTGAAATTTTGTATCGTTTTTGTCTCATGAAGCTGGAAGAAGAAGCAAGTAAAAATAATATCGATCTTTCTTTAACAGCAAGACTGAAGTCTTTTGAAGTGGAATGTAAAGCTAAAGGCTTGCAATTTGACAGATATGGGGTAGGCTTGATCAGCCAACCTTTATCGCGAACACTAGCTGAAGTATGGATCGAAAGATGTCGAGGTCACTTTTATCCAGACGAGTTGAATTTACTTAAAGCTGAGCCCAGCGATCCGAAGAATCCGAGAGATTCGGAATATAAAATTAATCTACAACCCCAAAAGCCTTTCCGACAGGCGTTTAATGCAAGTTTAGTAAAACCCCCAATTCCAGAAGCTCAGCAACCTTTATCATCATCATCTTCCTCTTTAGCGCCTTCACCCAGTTTTATTCCATTTTCCAAATCTATGCGTGAGGAAGATATTCCCACAGGAGCAGTCATTGAATTAAAGGAAATGAAAAAAACGCCAGAAAAGCTTGAGTCTTCACTCACTTTAGAGCCTTCACCTAGTTTTGTATCATTTCCAAAATCTACATTTGAAGGGGAAAATACCGGTGAAGTCGTTGAATTAAGAGAGATGAAAAAAATATCAGAACCTACTGATCGTAAATTTTTTACCGGACCTAAGGAAAATCTTATTGATGTTGCTTTTACGCGCGAGCGTGCAGAAGCTTTGGATGAAAAATTGAGTCCTAGGCTGATATCATTATTGCAAGCATCAGGTGTTTCTAAGCTATTCGATGCATTAGGTGATAAAAAATTGCATGTTAGTAAGCAGGAGTGGATGCGAGAAAATATGATCTTGTTATTAGGTTTGACTGATAAGAATGATGAAGAATTTGCAAAAATGCCTTCTAATGCTCGAGCCGCAGTCAATGTATATCGAAAAGTAAAAGAAGAGTTTAATAAGATCTGTGGAAAAAGAGGGAAGGAATGGGATGTATGCGTCACGGGAGGTTTAATGTGCGGCGTGTTGACTGTTGAAGCACCTGCTGGCTATTCCGGATTTTTTAGTCAACCTTATGAAAAGGCAATCAGTCTTTTATCAAAAATTCAGCTTGAAAATATTTCTAAAGACGATACACCACATTGGAAGGCTAAGCATTTAACGAAAACTTATATCAAGATGAGCGATTTATTATTTGCTGAAAAAGATCCTCTCAGTGAAGCATCTATTCGCTATAGCTTTTGTTTATGGAGGTTGAGGAAAATAGCGGTTGGCTGTGGAATTGATTTTCCTCATCAAGTTAAAAAATTGAAGGAAAAGCTTTATCTTCATAAATTGGATAGTCTATTCCCATAGTATTTGTTATACCTAACATTCTCATGCATCAACTTCCAAACTCGCTCAACAGGATTTAAGTTAGGTGAATAAGGCGGTAAGTAATGCAGCTTGATTCCAAGCTCTTTTGCAAAACGATATACCTCATCATTTCGATGCGGCCTTGCATTGTCCCAGATAACATGTACCTTGTATTTCCCAGGGTTTTCTTGTCTTAAATGCCAAAGAAAATCACATATGTTCTGTGCATCCACTTTTTCAACTTGGAGATAACTAAATCGATGGCCATTTAAACAAATGCCACCTATGAAATTTAAACGCTTTTGCTGACTTGTTGTAGCGACTTCTTTGCGAATACCCTTTAAAATCCAGCCAAAAGCCAATTGTGTCTGGTGTTGAGGGTGTACACTATCTGCAAAGTAAATAGGCTCTTTTTTGCCGGCTTTATTCTTCAAACGATTATAATATTGGACAAATTTTTTCTGCTTTTCTTTATCAGCTTTTGCAGGCACTGCATGAGCCTTCTTATAACAAAAATTATGGTTATGCAGCCATTTAGTCATGCCGCTAATACTGTATTTTTTAACATAATTTTTCCAAACATACTGGCAAATATCTTTTACATACAGGTAGGTATTTTCTTGTAGGTGCTCGATTAAGTGGTTTGCTTCATTATCAGTTAAATTACTACTACTGCCACCATTTTCGGTCTTAAGTTTTTGTTCTCGTAGATAGTCGTCAATATGTCGCCGAATTGTTTCATCATCCAGAAGCAAAATACGAGCAATTTCTGAATAAGTATAGCCATCGTCATAGGCAAGCACTGCCTTTATACGATCACGAATGCGCCCATCTCGCTCCTTCCGATGTCGCTTAATTAATTTTTCTCTTTTCTGAAGGGTAAGTAGCTTTTCCATAAAGGCTTTTTATCATAATTTTCAATTTAATTCAGCAAATTTCGCATCTTCATTGGCGAAGGGTATAGTTTTTGTAAAATAGAGTGTAATGATTTAAATTTTCTATTAATCAAATTTTGAAGAGATCTATGAGTACTGAAACGAAACCCACCGAAACTAAAGCGCCTGCGTATAGCCCAGCATCCTCTTATAGCGCTGCACCCTTTGAAGCAGTGATGGGGATGATAAAAACCCCATATCGATCCGGTCCAGCAGACAAAACCCGACAACTGATCGAAAAACGATTGGGCGATAAGAAGGGGTGGCAAGCAATTGAAATCTTACATGCTCTCATGCAGGATTCTGAATGCGAATTCTCGCTTGACCGAACAGCTGGAACCATCTATTTTCTTAAGCAGCAACTCAAAACACGTGAATGTCTTGATAGGACTTGGGAGGCTGTCCGAGAAGTCCCAAAATTGGATTTTAAATTGCGTGTTGCAGGAGATTTAATCATTGAAGATAATATCAAGGCGTTTGAAAAATCATGCGAGCAGCGGATAACACAAATAGAACTTAACGACTTAACAAAATTATTAAAGAAGCAGACGTTCCCAAGTGATCCTATTACCCAAAGAAAACTCTGTCATAGTTTACAAAAGGTTATGCGCCCTTTGGTGACGCATCAAGCTGTGACCAAAAAAAATCTCTTCGGACAGACGCTTAAACAGGAATTCACTTGGCCTGAACGTCGAAAGCAGTGTGACCCCATTTTGCGCAATGCAGGAGATTTTAGCTATTATCAGTATTTAGTTGCAGAAACCGCAAAAAAACCAAAAGATTCCTATTTACAAGAAGCCTTAATGCAGGCGCGAGAATGGGTTGATCTAAACCCTGTGCCATTAACCCCACAGCAACGTCAAGAAGAGTTATTAAAGTTTTACATAACCCTGAAAGAAGATACAGAGCCAAGCCCTGGTCTTTCGGGAAGGTTTATAAAAACCATAGAAAATTCAATTGTTGGGTTAGAATTAGATCAACCCTTTAATATTCGGTCAGTAGCGATGGATTTTTATCTGATAGGTTGTGGCATTTTATCTATAAAGGATTTTCTTTTTGGAACTTTATCATCAAATTTAGACCATAGTCGTCTTCGAGTGCTATCTAAACTATTGTCAAATTGGATGATAGATGATAGTCAGTTGATGGTGAAATCTCATCGTGAAGAGAAGAGAGATTGAGTTACTTGCCAGAATCAAAAAAAAATAATGAACATAGCATTTTTGAAGTCGTTACAGAAGGTTCACTGGCTGAGTTGGAAACCGTATTGAGTGCTTATGCGAATTGGCAGACAACTGATGAAATTTACCAACATAAAACCGCCTTACAATGTCTGACGGAAAAGGGTGAAACGGTCATCGACGTGATGGTGATGTTTACCCGCCATAAACTATCGCTTCCGTTCACACTGGAAGAGAGTCAAAAACTTGCTCTGCTCACACGATTTGGAACAGATCCTGATCAAAAGCAGACTTATGGATGCGGTCCTGGTGTTGCAAAATTATTGGATTTAGATTTGGAGGATTCTAAAATACATGCAAGTAGAATAGGCTGTATTCAAGAAAAAAGGGCTTTATTGCTGCGTTCAGCTGTAATCAATAATCCAAAAGACTTCAAGCTGTCTCGTTATTCCCAGAGAGAAGTAAACATTTATACCCTATTTGATCGTGCTTTTGATCGAGATAAAGGAAGGAAAAATACTTCACTCAGAGCAACGGGTAAAGCTTTATTAGCAGCTGCTGACAGTATTCCAAGGTATTCAAGTGATACGCTAATAGAGCTTATATCAACCCTAGAAAAAGATAATTTTTTACAGAAATATCTGGGAATGCGTGCGCTGCTTCAACAATCCACTGCTGATCCTCGTTTCGATGAAGGTTATATCATTTTACCTAGCTTTTGTTTAATGAAGCTAGAAGAAGCTGCAATTCAACATAAAATAGATCTTTCTTTAACGGCTAGATTAAAGCATTTCAAAGCAGAATGTAGTACGTTACAATTCGAAAAACATGGGGTAGGGTTGATCAGCCAACCTTTACCCAAGGATCAGGCCAAAAAATTATTCGACAAATGCCAGAGTCACTTTTATCCTGAAGAGATCAGTTTGCTAAACTTGGTTGAGTCTAAAAATGATCCTAAAGAATCTACCTATCAGATTAATCTGCAACCGCAGGCGCCCTTCCGAGAGCATTTTAATGAGAGTTTGAAACAGCCTAAGAAAACTCCAGTTTCATCGATGGATAGCGTTGGGGCGTGGAAGTATGACAAGCCTGTTGACTTTTCAAGCGATCGAGAACAGATCTCAAAGGTTTTAAAAGAGTGTAAAGCTAAAGAGTGTCTCGATGGTCTCAATAAACTTAAATTTGAAAGCACCGACCCTGATTTTATCCTTTATCTAAAAGGGATACTTTCTGAACAGGGTTGTGTGGGTGAAGATTGGGCAAAAATCCGTGAGGGTTTAAGTCTTCAACTTCGAATCGCAGGAGACTTAATCATTGAGGACAGAATCAAAGAGCTTTGTAAATCCTATGGTCAGCTTACTCAAGCAGTATGCAAGGTAATGACTGAATATACGGGAACAAAACAATCACATGAAGACTCTAAAAAAAAGGAGGAGTCTGAACGTTTGCCGCTCATACAATGGGAGGATCGATTTAAAAATGTGGAAGGAGCGCTGCAGGGAGCGATCTCGGCATTGTCTCAGTGTGATGAGAAATATAAACTTCTATCCAATCCCATCATTCATAGAAAACTTCGCAATGAATTGCAAACTATCTTGCGACCTTTAGTTTCTCATAGCAATGATGCATTTGCGTGGCCTAAGTTTCGAGAAAGATTTGATCCTTCTGTCCGTAGTCTTGGAGATTTCAATTATTATCAATATTTGACGGAAAAAGTGTCTAAAAATCCCAAATTGCAGCAAGATTTAAATCAAACAAAAGATTGGGTTGATTTAGAGTCAGTGTCATTGACGCCCCAACAACATCAGGAAGAATTGTTGAAAGGCGCGATAAAAACCCATCAGGAAGTGGCCGCAGGTTTTAACGAGATTTGTGATCAGAAACGGAAAAATTTGGGTGCGTGGGTTGCCGGAGGGCTAATGAGTGGCGTGTTGTCTATTAGCGGCAAAGAGGGATTTTTTGAAGATGTTTATGCAGAGGCGAGAAACATTTTATCAAATATTCAACTTGAAAATGTTTCTCTAGACGATAACCCGCGTTGGGAAGCGAGCAATTTACTGGAAAATTATCTCGAATTGCGCAATTTACTCGCTGCTGAAAAAGACCCCCTTAGTGAAAAATCCATTCGTTATGGTTTTTGTTTGCGGAAGCTGCAAGAGATAGGCGTTGAATGTGGCATTGATTTATCTGTTGAAGCTTGCGAGCGATTCCAGAAAACAAAACAGAAAGCAAAACCAGAAGATAAAAAAAATTCCTATATCCCTTCAGGATTTTTTGATGAAGAATCTGTATTAAAGTCTTTCTGTAAGCAATTTGAATTACAAAAAACACGATGTGATGCCAATAAAATACTGGATTTTTATAAATTGGTGCATTATATGCAAGACGAATCTGAAGCTAAAACCTTAACGGCTGAAAAATTACAGAAATTTATGGGTAAGAAACTTCAAAAATTTCCTGAGGGACACTCTTATAGTGAATTAAGAGAGACATTATGCACGCTCACTGATAAACAATTAAAAAAAGAGATTGATGGATTTGATAAAATGCTAGAAAAATTTAAGGGTGCTGATTTTTATAAAAAATTTAAGGCATTGGAGGACCCTCGCCCACCAGAAAAAGACTTTTCAAAAGCAGTATCGATTGAAGCATTTTATAGGGAAAATTTATAGATATGTCACTTAGGAAATGCCAAATCCCTGGGGCGTGCATACAAAATTATGCGCGCTTCACGCACTTTTTCTACTGTCCCATAAAGGCTGTACGTTCGCTGCGATATCTTCCTTTTTTTGTTCAGCTTCCCATAAGTTATAATTCATCTGCTGCGTTAACCAACTTTCTGGGGTCGTATTGAAGGCCCTGGCCAATCGCAATGCTATTTCAGTACTAATCCCTGATTTCCCATTGATTAACTCTGAAAGGGCTTTTCTACTCACGCCTAATTGACGCGCTGCTTCGGTCACCGTTATGTTTAGGGGTTCTAAACAAACTTCCTTGATAAATTCGCCAGGATGTGGTGTTTTATGTAGCATAACTGTAACCTCCGGTTAAAAATATTCATAACTACATCTAATGATAATCAATGTAATCAACCAACCCCATGGGTGTCAAATGATTTTTTCCTTAAATCTCTTTAGGATAAAACTGATTTAATTCTTTACGATGCTTTTGATAATTTTTAACGATCTTTTCCATCCCTTGTGGTGATTTGATTTCATCGAGCGACATATCATCAAATAATAATTGAGCGCCGCGTTTGATATTTTGGGCCATGGGATTCATCATGGCCTGAGCTGACGGGCCTTTACCGCAATAGCCTTGTTGTTCTAATGCCGCCAGCGTCTGATTCAGAATTTTGCCTAATTGTTGCAGAGAATTTTGAATTTCACGCGATGAATTATCCTGCCCATAAAAATAGATCAAATCCGATAGTTGTAGCAGCGGGAAGAAATGAATGCCTTCTTTGGGGGTGGCGCCATAAGGAGATCGCACATCTGTCCTGATCCCGATAATTGGCTTACCCATTAAATTCGCATAGGTGATCTCAACCGCAACCCCTGGGTCAATATCTTCGTCTAAAATCGCCAAAATCACATCGCTTTTCTCCAGAAAAAATCCCATATCCAAATAATAGATAATCAGTTGCTCTGCCCGCAACGCTTCATGAGGGTCAAAATAGCGGAGCAATAATTCATTCAGTTTTGAGAATTCAAATCCATTACGCTGGGGTAAAAAGACGGAGTAGTTGCTGTTTTTTTCGAGGTTAGAGACAATAATGTCGTTGAAGACTTTTTCACGGAGAGAGAAGAGGGCGGAGGCGAAGTAGAGTTGGCATTTTTTGTGCGATGGTTTTGTCGTGTCAGCTTGAGCAAATGGCACATAGAATAATGCGATGGCCAAAAAGATTGAAAATAACGCATGACGAAAAGGGTTTATTTGCATGACATTCCTTGTAAAATGATAGTTTTTCCCAAATTGTATTTCAGTTTAGCAAATAAATTGAAGATTTCAAAGTATACGAGCTAGTGAGGAGCTATCAGAAAACATTTAAAATTTTGGGTGTGGGGCCTTCTCCCCTTTTTTTGTGGGAGTTGCTATGATGAGTTAGAAAGCTGGAAGGGTACATAGCCTCCGGTTAAAATATAATTTTAACTATTTACCCTAGCCGGTAGAAGGAGGCATGTACCATGAGAGATTATACTGGAAAAACTGTGTTTGTGGGAGTGGATGTTCATAAAAGGACCTATGCAGTGACATGCATATGTGAAGGTGAAGTGGCAAAGAGAGATAGCCTGAAAGCGGAGCCTGGAGGATTAGTAGCTTATTTACGTAAATATTTTGTTAATGGGAAGATAAAAACGGTATATGAAGCAGGATTTTCAGGATTTGCATTGCATCGATACTTATTAAATGAAGGAATAGAGAATGTGGTAGTTCATGCAGCTAGCGTGGAGATTTCATCGCGAGATAGGGTAAAAACGGATAAAAGGGATTCATTAAAGTTGGCATTGCAATTGTCGACAGGGCGTTTAAAAGGAATACACGTACCTACGGTTGAACGAGAAGGATATCGAGAAATGAGCCGTTTACGAGAAAAGATAGCAAAAGATAAGAGAAGGACGGGTACTCGGATTAAAAGTTTATTGTATCGAATGGGCTTAATTGCGGCCGAGGAAGTCAAGGTTGTGAGTAAGAAGTGGTTAGAGAAAGTCTGTGAGTATGCCTGTGATCCCTCAATAAAACGTTGTATAGAAATGTATAAAAAAGAATGGCTTGGATTGTCAGATAGATTAAAGGAGATAGATGGGATGTTGTCCGAGCAAGCGCAAGCAGATAAGGAGTTAGAAATTGTGTATCGAAGTGTGCCAGGTATTGGCCCAGTGCATGCACGGGCATTGGCTAATGAGCTAGGGAACATGGAGC
This sequence comes from Gammaproteobacteria bacterium, assembly GCA_047601185.1. GTDB lineage: Bacteria > Pseudomonadota > Gammaproteobacteria > JAURND01 > JAURND01 > JASGJS01. The sequence goes on from JASGJS010000001.1 coordinate 1,133,240, forward strand.
AATTTTCAAATGAGAAAAAGTTATTTAGTTTTACAGGGTTAACCCCGAGTGAATATTCCTCAGGGGACAATGTAAGGCAAGGGCACATCAGCCGCCAAGGTAGGTCAATACTGAGGAAAACGTTAGTACAAGCGGCATGGCGCGCGATTTCTCTAGATGAATCTTTAAGAGCGATTTATGAGAGAATAAGTTTTAAATCTGGGAAAAAGCGAGCGATTGTTGGGGTAGCCAGACGGCTAATTGGGCAAATCCGCAGCTGTTTTAAAGATGGTCAATTATACCAACTGCGCAAAATGGAAGAAATTTGTCTAGAAACAGGAGAGATTGCAGTGCTATAAATGAGAGGATTAATTGTCTTGTGGATTTGTCCAACCACAGAGCAATTACATTAAGGTTTTAATAAGCGGTTTTTAATGAGAGGATTTTGTTTTTTTGCAAGATGTGATGTAACGACTTCCTATGACCTCGTCAGACCTTCTTGTGGCGCATGATTAACGTGACCGCGTGTGGGAGTTTGGGGCGTAGGCTTTATTCAGTTCGAATGAACAACTTGTGGCGATTTTACGGAATTGACCACGGATAGCAGATTGGGCCAATAAGGCTCTTTAAGTTACAATCATCTAGGCAAAAAACAGAATGCACATTATTAACTGGAATAACATCAGATTTGATAACCATATCTGCCGGGAGCTGTCGTCTGCACCACTTGACAACTCACATAGCAGAAGGTGCCGATAGGCGGATGAGGGGGGCTTACAAACTCTTTTAAAAAGCTTTTTTAACTCCCCCTCATCCGGTCTACTCGACCACCTTCTCCCACAAAAAAGGGGAGAAGGAAACAGCTCGCCACTCCAAACTCTTTGTAGAATCTCAATCTTCGTGCTTGAATATCAAAAACTTTGGTATCCATTCAGCACATCCTAAGGGAAGCTTGAGCTCAGAAATAGGCAAGAGGCGTCGTCCTCGCAGGATGCGGGGATCCAGTCTGCAGGGAGCAAAACTTTTTCAGGGGTTTCGATCTTTCTTATCCCGTCAAACCCTCAAAAAAGTTTTTGACACTATCAAACCAAGACTTTGATTTAGGATTATGCTTTTCGCCGCCTTTTTCGATAGATTCTGAAAGTTGTTTTAACAAATCTTTTTGCTCGCGTGTTAAATTAATCGGGGTTTCAATCACCACTTTACACAGCAAATCTCCCGTGTGACCATTGTGCACGGATACCACCCCTTTATTGCGTAGGCGGAATAATTTACCACTTTGTGTTTCTGCGGGGATCTTCAATTTAACCCGACCATTTAAAGTCGGCACCTCAATTTCGCCGCCTAATGTTGCGCAAGCAAAACTGATGGGGACTTCACAGAATAGGTCATTCCCTTCACGGGTGAAGATTTTATGCGGTTTGATTTTAATTTGAACGTATAGATCACCCGCCGGTGCGCCGTGAAAGCCGGCTTCACCTTCCCCTTGTAAGCGAATTCTGTCGCCGGTATCGACACCCGCTGGAATTTTAACGGAGAGGGTTTTTTCTTCTTGGACTCTGCCTTGTCCCCAACATTTGGGGCAGGGGGTTTGAATAATACGGCCTTGACCACGGCAGTCTGGGCATGTTTGGCTGATGGCAAAAAAGCCTTGTTGAATGTGTACTTGGCCGTGACCTTGGCAAGTGGGGCAGGTGACGGGGCTGGTGCCTTTTTTGGCGCCGGAGCCTTTACATTCTGAACAGTTGATCCAAGTAGGCACTTTGATCTGGGCGTTGGTGCCGTGAACGGCTTGCTCCAGGGTTAATTCGAGATTGTAGATGAGATCGGCGCCGCGCTGTTGTTGTTGACGTCTGCCACGGCCATCGCCAAAAATATCCCCGAAAATATCGCTGATATCGTTAAAATCAAAACCCCTTGCACCAGCGCCTCCCATGGAAGGATTCACACCAGCATGGCCAAACTGATCATAACGCGCGCGCTTTTGTTCGTCGCTTAATATTTCATAAGCTTCTTTCATTTCTTTGAATTTTTCTTCGGCGACTTTATCATTGGGATTGCGGTCGGGATGATGCTGCATCGCTAATTGACGATAAGCCTTTTTGATTTCTGCTGCGCTCGCGGTGCGGGATACACCGAGTATTTCGTAATAATCGCGTTTTGTTGTCATGTTGGAGCCAGTGATTTAAAAAATAGGTTAAAAATTCTTTTTTCCCCCTCATCCGCCTATCGGCACCTTCTCCCACAGAGGGGAGAAGGCACCACATCAAGCTTCGAGCGTTTCTCAAGCTTCAAGCATTTTTTAACGCTTAGCTTGACGCTTATATGGGGAGCTTGTCTGCGCTCCTAGGTGCCAGACTTATCCTCGTCTTTTTTATCCTTCACTTCTTCAAACTCCGCATCCACCACATTATCAGAACCTGAAGTAGACTTTGCAGAATCCCCACCCGCATTAGCATCGCCTGCAGGGCCTTCAGCCCCCGGTTGAGCACCTTTTTTCTCATATAAACGCTGTGCCAATTGCGAAGAGACGGTCGATAAGGCTTCGGTTTTGTCCTCGATCTCTTTTTTATCATCCCCTTTCATGGCGGATTTTAGCGCTTCAACCGCACTTTCAATTTGGGTTTTTTCTTCCTGACTGACATCATCGCCCAATTCTTTAACCGACTTGGTTGCAGCATGAATTAAGCTGTCGGCTTTATTGCGCGCTTCGACCAATTCATGGAATTTTTTATCAGCTTCGCGGTGTTCTTCGGCGTCGCGCACCATACGGTTAATTTCATCTTCGGATAAACCGCTGGAAGCTTTAATCACAATGGATTGTTGCTTACCGGTGGCTTTATCTTTGGCAGAGACGTGTAGAATACCATTGGCGTCGATATCGAAGGTGACTTCAATTTGCGGCATGCCGCGGCGAGAAGGTGGAATATCTGAAAGATCGAAACGCCCTAATGATTTATTGCCGGACGCCATTTCTCGTTCACCTTGCAACACATGTACGGTAACGGCTGTTTGGTTGTCTTCCGCCGTCGAAAAGACCTGTGTGGCTTTGGTCGGAATGGTGGTGTTTTTCTCGATCAGTTTGGTCATGATGCCCCCTAAGGTTTCAATCCCTAAGGAGAGTGGGGTGACGTCCAACAACAATACGTCTTTCACGTCACCAGATAACACCGCCGCTTGAATGGCAGCGCCCATTGCCACTGCTTCATCAGGATTGACGTCGTGTCGCGCTTCTTTACCAAAAAAGTCTTTCACCGTTTCTTGCACTTTAGGCATGCGGGTTTGTCCGCCCACCAAAATCACTTCATTAATGTCACTGATTTTTAAGTTGGCATCTTTTAAGGCAGTTTTGCAAGGCTCAATGGTGCGTTCCACCAAATCTTCGACCAAAGATTCTAATTTGGAGCGGGTTAAGCGAATATTTAAGTGTTTAGGACCAGAAGCATCCGCCGTGACGTAAGGTAAGTTAACGTCTGTTTGTTGTGAAGAAGACAATTCAATTTTAGCTTTTTCCGCGGCTTCTTTTAAGCGTTGCAAAGCTAAAGGATCGTTGTGCAGATCGATGCCTTGTTCTTTTTTAAATTCGCTGGCCAAATAATCGATAATGCGTAAGTCAAAGTCTTCACCGCCTAAGAAAGTATCGCCATTGGTAGCTAACACTTCGAATTGGTGTTCTCCGCCCACATTAGCAATTTCAATGATGGAGATATCGAAGGTTCCACCGCCTAAGTCATAAACAGCTACTTTGCGGTCGCTGCCTTTTTTGTCTAAGCCATAAGCCAGTGCGGCGGCGGTGGGTTCGTTAATGATGCGTTTGACTTCTAATCCAGCGATACGACCGGCGTCTTTGGTGGCTTGGCGTTGAGAATCATTGAAGTAGGCGGGCACGGTGATCACGGCTTCAGTGACTTCGTGGCCTAAATACGCTTCTGCGGTTTTTTTCATCTTAATTAAGACTTGTGCAGAAATTTGCGGTGGGGCAATTTGTTTGCCGTTGACATCCACCCACGCATCGCCATTGTCGGCTTGCACGATTTTGTAAGGTACCATTTTAATGTCGCGTTGAACCACATCATCCTTAAATTTGCGGCCGATGAGGCGTTTAATTGCGTACAAAGTATTGTGAGGGTTGGTGACGGCTTGGCGTTTGGCCGATTGCCCGACTAAAATTTCGCCATCTTTGGTGTAAGCGACGATGGAAGGCGTGGTGCGATCGCCTTCGCTGTTTTCAATGACTCGAACTTTCCCACCTGCTTCCATGACTGCCACGCAGGAGTTAGTGGTTCCTAAGTCAATGCCGATAATAGATGCCATGTTTGATCTCCGAAAATTGCTGAAAAATATTATGATTAAGCACTCAGTAAGAATCCTGCCTTATTGAATAAGGATGCCCAAGCGTCGTCCCGGCATGGATGCCGGGATCCAGTCTGCAGGAAGCAAAACTTATACTGAATCATTAAAACCACGCCCCCACTTATTATTAAGTACTGGGGGGTAATTCCGTACTAAATTCAACCTTTTTGTGGTTTATTTTGTGTAACCTACAACCAGCTAAAGCAGGACGAATTAGTCTATCCTGCAATAAATACCCTTTTTGTAAAACTTGTATTACAGTATTAGGCGCAGTGTCTGGCTTGCTCCTGTGCATGAAATAGCCTGGTGTAGCTCTGGGTTAAACGCTTCATTTAAAGGATCAATAGCCTTCACGTGAAACTTCGCCAAGGTATCCATAAACAGTTTATGCGTCATTTCCAGGCCTTGATGATTTGTTTGGCAAATGCATTTTCGCCCACTTCTACGTTCAAGCCGCTTTCTAAGCCGTCTAAAATGGGCAGCAAGTCACTGATCAACCGCTCTTGTCCATAGTGACGCGCTTTTTTGACGTCTTCTTCAGCCCGGCGGCGAATATTGGCCATATCGGCATGCGCTTGGACGGTCTTGCGTTTGCATTCTTCCAATTGCACTTCAGCTTCGCTTAAACGGGCTTCTAACTTCAGCGCGACTCAGGGAATTCGAATGGCCGGGGTTGCTTCTGGTTCTGACGTGTCGTCTTCCGTTAAATCGGTTGCTGGATCGATTTCACGGTCGGTTCTGTTGCGCTTTTCATCTTTTGGTAGAGTGAATGCGGGTTTTTTAGGTTGCGCTCATTGCTGATAGTCTCCTCATAACATTGAATGATAGTATGGTGGGGCCAAGCGCGTTTTTTTTCAAGCTAGGCAGCGTTTAGCGGCATTTATCATTGTCAGGATTGTGAGAATTATGCGAAACTCTATGCTTTGAGAAATAACTCGAGGCTCTAATGTCATTAGAAATTAACCCCGTCGTGGAACAAATCAAAGACCTAGAACAAAGACTCGCCAGCCTGCGGAGGCATCTTTGACTTAGACAGTAAAAAAGAACGCTTAGAAGAAGTGTCGTTACTGTTAGAAGATCCTAAACTTTGGACCGATGCGGAAAAAGCACAGTTATTGGGTCGTGAGCGGGCGCAATTGGCTGATCTGCTAGCCACTTACGAAACTTTACAGCAACAATTAACCGATGCCAATGATCTGTTAACGCTCATCGCGGAAGAAAATGACCCAGCGGCTTTTGCCGCGTTAACCCAAGAAGTGAATGCATACCAACAACAACTCGAACAATTAGAATTTGCCCGCATGTTTGCCGGGGAAATGGATGCCAATGCCGCATATTTAGATATTCAAGCCGGTTCAGGCGGCACTGAAGCGCAAGATTGGGCGGAAATGTTGTTGCGGATGTATTTGCGCTGGGGGGATCAACACGGTTTTACCACCGAATTGCTGGAAGCGTCTGCCGGTGAAGTGGCGGGGATTAAAAGCGCGACGTTGCATTTTGTTGGGCCTTACGCCTATGGTTGGTTGCGTACAGAAACCGGGGTGCATCGATTGGTGCGCAAATCGCCGTTTGATTCGGGCAATCGCCGCCATACCTCATTTGCGTCGGTATTTGTCTCGCCGGAAGTGGAAGAAGACATTCAAATTGACATTAATCCCGCTGATTTAAGAGTGGATACCTATCGTGCCAGTGGCGCGGGTGGGCAACACGTGAATCGAACGGATTCCGCCATTCGTATTACGCATTTACCTACGGGAATTGTTGTACAATGTCAAAACGAACGTTCGCAGCATAAAAACCGCGCGCAAGCCTTAAAGCAATTACGCGCCAAACTTTATGAATTGGAGCTGCAGAAAAAAACGGCGGAAAAAAATGCATTAGAGGCGACTAAAGCCGATATTTCGTGGGGCAGCCAGATTCGCTCTTATGTGTTAGACGCGTCGCGGATTAAAGATTTGCGGACGGGGATTGAAACCACTAACACCCAAGGCGTTTTGGACGGGGATTTAGATAAGTTTATGATCGCGAGTTTACAGCAAGGGGTATAAAGGTAAAAGCAGCGGGCTAGCAGCCCGCGCTCCAGGCTCGAGCCATCTATGACTTTGTAGTATGTCAAGATAGCAGCTTTTAAAAAAGCAACGGAGGCTTTAAGATAAGGAGTCTCAGCCCAAAATGATTGGCAGGAGCTTGGGAGCGCGGGCTGCTAGCCCGCTTAATCATCTAGAGAGAAATCATGAGTTCTGAAGAATTTGTTGAAGTAGATTTAAACGAACAATTATTGGCGCGTCGCCAAAAACTCCAGCAGCTGCGCGCTGAGGGTCAACCTTTCCCCAATGATTTTCACAAAGATGCCTGGGGCGGAAAGATCTCATTCAACAATTTCAAGCGCTATCTGAAGCCGACTTAGAAGCCAATGAAACTATGGTTAAAGTCGCAGGTCGCATCATGACCCGCCGCATCATGGGCAAAGCCAGCTTCGTCCATCTTCAAGATATGACCGGTCGCATTCAACTGTATTTAAAACAAAGCGAATTGCCAGAAGGGGTCTATGAAATCTTCAAGCACTGGGATTTAGGCGATATTATTGCAGCCGAAGGACGCGTCTTTAAAACTAAAACGGGTGAGCTCAGTATCAAAGTGCAGCAAATCCGGTTATTGACAAAATCATTACGACCCTTGCCTGATAAATTTCATGGCTTAAGCGATCAAGAGTTGCGCTATCGCCAACGCTATATTGATTTAATTGCCAACGCCGAAACCCAAAAAACTTTTAAAATACGCACGCAAGTGATCACCGGGATTCGCGATTTTTTTACCAGCCGACGATTTTTGGAAGTGGAAACGCCGATGATGCATGTGATTGCTGGTGGTGCAGCCGCTCGACCTTTTATCACCCATCACAATACCCTCGACATGCCGTTATTTTTACGCATCGCTCCCGAACTCTATTTAAAACGGCTGGTGGTGGGGGGATTTGAACGCGTCTTCGAAATCAATCGCAATTTTCGCAATGAAGGGCTGTCAACGCGTCATAATCCTGAATTCACCATGCTAGAATTTTATCAAGCCTATGCCACTTATCAGGATTTAATGGATCTAACAGAAGTTTTGATGCGAGATTTAACACAAACTGTCTTTGGCAAAACTGAATTAACCTATCTCGGCAACACCTATGATTTTTCCAAGCCTCTGCCGAGAATGACAATTAAGCAGGCAGTATTACACTATAATCCCACACTGTCTGCTGAAATGTTAGAAGACCGCGCGCAGCTGACAAAATTTGCACAATCATTAGATATCGGTGTGCAATCGCAAGACGGTTTGGGCAAAATTCAATACGCCATTTTTGAAAAAACGGTGGAACACCAATTACTGCAACCGATTTTTATCACTGAATTTCCCACTGAAGTGTCTCCGTTAGCGCGTAAAAATGATCAAAATCCTGACGTAACCGATCGTTTCGAATTTTTTGTGGCAGGACGAGAAATTGCCAATGGATTTTCTGAATTGAATGATCCTGATGATCAAGCCGAACGTTTCCGCGCGCAATTAAAACATCGCGAAGCAGGCGATTTAGAAGCAATGGCGTATGATGCCGATTATATTCAAGCGCTAGAATATGGCTTGCCACCGACAGCGGGCGAAGGCATTGGTATTGACCGATTAGTGATGTTATTCACCAACGCCAGTTCTATTCGCGACGTGATTTTATTTCCGCACATGCGCAAGGTCGGGAAGGATTAAACGTGCGGGTCATCGTCGGCTTATCAGGTGGCGTCGATTCTGCGGTGGCCGCCCTGCTATTAAAGCAACAAGGCCATGATGTCACCGGTGTCTTTATGCAAAATTGGCAAGAAGGAGATCCCCTCTGTCCTGCTGACCAAGATCTCCGTGATGCGCAAGCGGTTTGCCAACAACTGGATATTCCCTTTCAAACTATTCAATTTGTTCAAGAATATTGGGATAAAGTCTTTCAATATTTTTTGGATGAATATGCGGCAGGTCGCACTCCAAATCCTGACATTTTATGCAACCGCGAAATTAAATTTAAAGCTTTTTTACAGTATGCTTTAGCACAAGGCGCGGATTATATTGCCACCGGACATTATGCGAGAATTTCCGAGACCGAACACAGTTTTCAATTGTTAAAAGGCCTCGATGCCAATAAAGATCAAAGCTATTTTTTATACACCCTTCAGCAACCAGCTTTATCCAAAAGTTTATTTCCGTTAGGTCATTTGGAAAAAAATGCTGTGCGACAATTGGCGGCTGAAGCGGGTTTTAAAAATCATGCCAAAAAAGATAGTACCGGGATTTGTTTTATTGGAGAGCGCAAATTTCGGGAGTTTTTAGGGGAATATTTACTCGCACGTCCGGGTTCAATAGAAACTGAAACAGGTCGAGTGATCGGCGAACACCGCGGTTTGATGTTTTATACCTTAGGACAGCGTCAGGGATTAGGTATTGGCGGTCAGCGTGAGGCCTTAACCACGCCGTGGTATGTCATTGCTAAAGATCTGTCGCGGAATGTTTTAGTGGTGGGGCAGGGGCATGATCATCCGCGCTTGCTGTCTCGATCGCTGTCGTGTGAGCAGCTTTCATGGGTGGCAGGTGTTGAGCCTACATCGCCCTTACGCTGTTCCGCCAAAACCCGATATCGTCAGCGGGATAATCCTTGCACCCTGACACGCGAGACTTCTGATCGCTATCAAGTGGTATTTGATGCGCCGGAGTGGGCGGTTACACCAGGGCAGTCGGTGGTGTTTTATCAAGGGGATGTGTGTTTAGGTGGAGGGGTGATTTGTGAGTAGGAATGTTTTGGCGGTAAGAATTTTTTTAGCGGTAAGAATTTTTTAGCGGGCTAGCAGCCCGCGCTCCCAGGCTCGAGCTTTATCTCGCTTATAGCAGAACCCAAACTTTGGGATTTCTTCCAAGTTATAAAAGACCCTACCTCAACGATAGCTCGAGTCTGGGAACGCGGGCTGCTAGCCCGCTTAAAAATAGGTATTCCTCCCAAACGATAAAAGACTCCACCTCAACGATGGCTCGGGCCTGGGAGCGCGGGCAGCTTGCCCGCTTAAAAATAGGTATTCCTCCCAAACGATAAAAGACTCCACCTCAACGATGGCTCGAGCCTGGGAGCGCGGGCAGCTTGCCCGCTAAAATAAAACCCAGCATAAAAACAAAATTCTTGTGAATCATCTAAAAATACTTTAAGGTAAGCCCCTTCCACAACAGCTAACCCCAGGTAGGAGAATAGAATTATGTCAGACGAAAAAAATAATGGTCGTGAGAGCCCACAAAAAACGACTTCAGAACCGTCGCTATTAGATAGGCTTGGTAACTGGGGTCGGGCTTTTTTCAAACCTAAGCTGACAGCTGACGATGTTATAACACGACATTCCATCGATGCTGGGGAAAGTGAGCCCAGTAACTTACAAGACAAGAAAGGAAAAAAGCAATCTGTTGTATCAAGCCATCATGAACTTGTTAGTTCAAAATCTGAGCCCCCAACAATCGAAGAACAAACTGATGAACTCGATCGGTTAGTTAAAGAAGAAGAGGAAGTAGAGAAGGATGAGAAGAAAAAAAAGAAATCAAAGAAAACAAAAGGAGAAGAGGGCACTTTAAAAGAAAGTTTAATTTCTTCAGATCAGCTCAAGTCAGAAGAAGAAGAAAATAAATCGACTTCTACTAATACGCCAAAAATCATTTCCAAACAGAAAAATGTTACTTTAGGGCTTGCAGTAGACATAGAGCATCAATTTGATCCAAAAACTCAGATACTTTGTTTATTCAAGAAACATCCTGAAAATGAGGATGATAAAGCCAAAGAAGTTAGGCAAAAAGATGAAGAAGCTAGGTTGGGCGCGAAGATTAAAGCCGGACCAGACTTCCTCATTGAACTTCCGAATCAGGAACGCATTTCTGTTTACTCGCTTGTTGGCTTGGAATTTCCAGAGCATAAAACCAAACCCCAAACCACGAATGAAACACAACCGGGAGAGCAGGGTTCCAAAAAACAAGTTCCAGTCTATAAGTGTGAAGATTATATCATCAAGCTTCCATCTGTAGCTTCGCCAAAGGTTTTTAATACAATTACTTTACCGCTGGTTCAAGCGCCGGTGACATTAACCCTACCGACTGATTTAAAATGTGGAATATCTAAAGAAAAACCTAATACTATTTTTCTCTATAAGGATGAAAGTCGCTTACAAGATTTTAAAAAAAACTTTATCAAGGCTGGAGGGGCATGCAATCTTCCTGATGGTAAAATATTTTTTTATGTAGATAAAAATATTGAAAATACTTTAACTTTTAACAGGAAAGGTCATGACATAACAATCACTCCTACTTATATTACACAGGTTGACCAGACGCTTAAAAAGCTTAAATTCGCTAGAGACAAAAATGGATTAAGAGAGCTCAAGCCTCAACACCCCGTGACATTAAAAATTCCTGAGGAATGTTCTTGTGAAGTCTCAAATGGCAAAATTTATGTTATCCCCAAAGGTAAGACCTTAGAAGATTGCAAAGTCATTCCGGGTCAGAAATTAGAAGTGAATGAAGATAATGACAAGAAAAAACCCGGGAAGTTTTTTACTGAACACGAAGCAACATTGCCCGACGGAAGTAAGATTTATATCGTAGGTGAAGTTAACTTCAAAAAAAATGAGGATGATAAACAGTATACTAAAACCCCACAGACGAAATCGACTTATGAGGATTATACGATTCCTTTAGTTGGGAAAGAAAAAAATGGAAAGGATAAGCCTTATATAGAATGGACGGTTAAGCGCGAAGACAATAAAACGCTCTCCGCTGCGCCTAAAAGACAGCTCAGTCAAGAAATGTGGCAATTAGTTTGTTTCGGTATAGGTCCTGTGGCTTTGGCTACCACTGTAGGAAGCGGGATAGGGGGAGTTATTGCGCATGGAGATAAGGTCGGGTTTATTTCAGGCGGAGGGGTTGGGTTTGGTTTGGCAGCGCTGGCGCTGGGTGTATGGATATATACAGAAAGAAATAAGATGAAGACTGAAACGCTTGCAGCGACTGAAGAACAAATGCAACGTGAGCGTGCGATTCCTGATGATAAAAAGTCTGCTCCTATTGCTGTTGGCCCGACGCCTCTAGCCTTTACACCTAATTTGGCGGCAACAGGATCGAATGGAGCTCCTGCATCTACTGCTCAGAAGAAGGAAGTTGTGGATCTTCTCACCGGAGATAGGTTTGTCGAAGTAAATCTAGGAAATGATGAGACAATTTTGTCACCTACAGGAGAGCCCAGGAACAGCATGAGCGGTTAAAAATACGCCCTCGAGGAGCACAACCTCGGGGGTTCATCCATACGCGCCAAGTCCAAGCCAAACCTATCTTTTCCGTGTTTTCACCTGTTCATTATACTTATTCAGCAAATAAATCTTCTCAACCTTATAATAATCCCCAATAAACCCGCCCTTTTTCTGATGGATTAACTTTCCTCCCAGCAGCACCATATCCCCATCTTGAAACTCTGAGGGTGGCGCAAATAAATAATTGGTCTTCTTAAACAAAATAAACTTACTCCCCTTCTTGTAGTGATAAATAATCACCCAAGTGGGGCCACCCACTCCCAAATAGCTTAACTTGCCGCTGATCCAACTAAAATCTTTCGCGTATTGGTAGGGCTCAATGGGGTCAAAATACAGGGTAGGATCACGTTGTGCGTATGCTAACGGCACCAAGCACAACAGCAGAATAGCGAGCAGGATTTGCTTCATAACGTCTCAGCCTCCTCTTCAATCTGTGCCAACGCCGGCAGCTCTGACAGGCTTTTCAAATTAAAATAATCCAGAAACACCTTAGTGGTCGCATAAAGGGCTGGACGGCCGGGCACCTCACGATGTCCGACGATTTTAATCCACTCTCGGTCTAATAAATTGCGGATAATGGTGCTGCTCACGGTAACGCCGCGCACCTCTTCCACCTCAGCACGGGTAATAGGCTGCCGATAAGAGATCAAGGCCAAAGTCTCCAATAAAGCCCGCGAATAACGCGCCGGCTTCTCGTCAGTCCACCGTTCCAACCAAGGCGCCATCTCCGCTCGCACCTGAAATCGATAGCCGCTGGCCACCTCCTGCAGGGCAATCCCACGCTCTTCATAATCTTGGGCTAGCCCTTGTAAAGCCTGTCTGATCAGGGCTGGACTGGGTTTTTGCTCATTCGGAAACAGCTGCGATAATTTTTCAATCGAGACGGGCTCAGCCGCGCTAAACAACGCAGCCTCCAAAATCGTTCTAAGGTGTGTTTCGGGTAGTTCATTCATAGGAAAACCATCAAAAGACTCGCTGCTAGAGTAACATTTAGTAAAACAAAAATCTTGTGAATTGTTCAAAAATGCCTTAAGGTAAGCCCATTCATTATAACAGTTAACCCTAGGCGAGGAGAATAGTTATGTCAGATCAAAAAAAACAAAACCCATCAAAACCCCAGAGAGAAACCCCTGCAAAAACTGGTACCGGAACTTTCGGCACCTTTATCAATGACGTCTCAAACCTCGCAAGCAGCGTTGCTTCCTTCTTGACTGGCAGCAACAAAACCATTCCACAACATCAAACAGAAGTTGGTGATACTGAACGCGTAAGAAGTGCGAGTCAGATGTCCTCCTCAAAAAGTGAAGTTCTTCCAGATGATATGGAGGGAGGTGTAGAAGGTGGAGTAAAAGATCAAAAAGAAAATAAACCAGAACAAAGTACATCGCCTCTGTTAAACACAACTCAACCTCCATCAGAGGGAAATGGTACTACATCAAAGCCTATTAACCAAGAATTCTCAGTAGCTGTGCCCGAAAATGTCAATGTGCGATTCGATAAAGAAAAATTAGCACTTTATTTGTGGGAAGGTGATAAAGATTTTACCACTGATGTTTGGAAAAACAAATTTAGTAATGAAAAACTAAAGACGTGTCAGATTACATTTGCTAATGGTAAGAAGATTGATCTCTATTTAGATCCAAATTTAAACTTACAGTTATCTGTAGGTGAAGGAATTGTAAAGTCACTTAAGGCTCAAAAGGAGCAAAAGGATCAAAAGGATCAACAGGATCAAAAGCCTTATTTTATAGATCACCCGGATTATAATTTAGTATTTACGAGTTCGACTCAACCTGTACTTAAATATCATACCTTTGCTTTTAATAAAAAACCTGTGACCTTAACTATCCCTGATAATATGCAGTGTAAAATAGATGGCCAACCTAATACGGTCATTCTTTATGACAAAGAAGAGCAATTAAAAAGTTTAAAAAGCAGCGTATTTTATCTCCCTCGTGATGGTCAGCTCATTATAAAATTACCTGAGAAACTGGAGGAGATGAAGGCCTTACAAGGCCTTGGTTTAGAAAAGCAAAACATTTCGCAAAAGGATTTTGATGAGAAACAACGCAAGTTGCAAAAAGCCAAGGAAAAAGGAAAGAAAAAAGAGGGGGATGAGAGTACTCTAACACAAACTCTATTACCTGCAGATTACAAAGAATCAGAAAAGGGAGCTACTCTGGGTGATTCCAGGTGGCAATCAAAAATATTAGATTTGAAGAAAACGGGCACTTTAACCGTACGCGGCCATCATTTTACACTGGATCCTCAGACTCCGGCTCCTGTGGGTCAACCTTTTGACCCTTCAAAAGCTACCACCCAGCTTAAAACGATTAGACTGGATAGAGATGAAAAAGGTGGATTAAAATTCATTGAGCCCCAACAGGCGATTACATTAAAAATTCCTAAAAATGCGTCTTGTCAAATCCAGGACAACAAAATTTATGTTATCCCAGAGGGCAGAACCTTAGAACACTGTGCATCTACTGGCAAAGAGCTTACAGTGAAATTGCAAGATGGAAGTCAGTTTCATATTATCGGTCATTTCGCGTCAAGAGAGGCTGACACTTTACAGCCATTACAAAAACAGTTGAAGCATGATTCTACGAGTTTTAACTTTAATTTTGTCGATGAGAATGAGCCCTATCAGCTGGTCAATATTAGCCGTGAAGCAAACGAGTTGTTCATTATCCCTCAAAGAAACCCCATGCAAGAAGCCATAAGACTATTCAGAAAAGGAGCAGTTATTTCCTCTGGTGTTGGTTTCGGAAGTGGCGTGTTGATACAGTTGCTAACTGATGACCAAAGTTTGGCATTCATCACAGGCGGTTCGGCACTATTCATCTGTTTAATGATTTCGGCTTTAGGGGCATGCATTATGAAGGCTCAGGTTGAGTCTGATGCTCGATTGGAAGCTGAAGAGCGCGCACGGCGCCAGCGTGGGGCAACACCTCCAGATGATAAAAAGTCTGCTGGTTCTGTTGAGCCTCCTACTACTTCTAGTGCGCCATCCTCGACCTTTACAAGCCGCTTATCGACAACAGGACCAAGTAGTTCAGATTCCTCACAGGGATCGTCTACCCTAGGCGCTACGAGTTCGACAACAGCGCCAACTAAAGCGTCAAAGTTGTTAGACGATCTTATCGATGGAGGCTATGGTCTTGGTGATGGTGAGAATTTAGGAAAAAGAACAATTTTATCGCCCACAGGAGATGTAGGCTAGAAATCTAGTTTGAGTAGCACGACTGGAGTGCAAGCAGCTCGTCCATAGACTTCAAGCAAGCATTTAGAAATGTTTGAGGCTCGTATGAACGCTTGAAGCTTGATGTGGTGCCTTCTCCCCTCCGTGGGAGAAGGTGCCCGATAGGGCGGATGAGGGGGATTGGTCTTAACTCAAAAGCGCACTAAAATCTATTATTTCCGAAAAAAATCCACTATCCACTACATCTTCTCTGACACCATTCACATGAATCAGTACCGGTCGATAAGAAAAATGACGCGGCAGTTGTAATGCCTTTAATTTATCTTTCACTTCTTGAATCACTTCTGGCGTAATCTCAAACCGTGAGAATTTAATTTCACAAACATAGACAGTATGAAAGCGCGTTTGAATAAGGTAATCAATTTGGCATCCTGGTGCGCGCGTCGTTTTTCTTTGGAAAAAGGGATTATCAAAGACTAAATCCTGTGGATTGATCCCTAATAATTGCACAATTGTCTGATGATTATTCAAAACTAAATTCTCAAACTGCAAACCCATGATCGCATCCCATCCGGGTAACGCAGTGAGCGATTTTAAATGAAAATTCTTTTTTTCTATTTTGGCTTTATTGGGCAAGATATATTTTAAATAAAATCGAACATAATTATCTTTCAGCCGATATCGACTTAATTTAGACACTTTGCCCGTCTTTAACAGCCAGGTAAAATCCCGATGGACAAAACCGCTTAAGACTAAATCGTTGAGGTATTGACTCAGTTCTCCCGCTCTAGGCAAGTTGATCTTTTTAGCTAACATTTACAAATCAACATTTGCAGGTTTCTAGGGGATTATCCCCCTCATCCGGCCTATCGGCCACCTTCTCCCACGGAGGGGAGAAGGCACCACATCAAGCTTTCAAAGGGTTCTCCGGCTAACGTTTTCTTAACTTGACTTATGGTGGCTCAGCCGCGAAATGCTACTGATTTAGCAGCGCTTCTATCCCCTCCAAGTAATCATCTACCGCCCACAAGGCATGGTAAATCGTGTGTTGATTCACCACCATATCATCACGAAGAAACTCCGTGGCAAACATGACAGAGGTCAAAATGGTTTTGGATTTTTGAATATGGCTGAGGATAGTGTCGCTCAGATCGATTTGAGTAGATGAAGCGGGGAGGGTAAGGTTTTCCATGTGAATCTCCTAGTTTGTGTTAATTCCACTCGAGTTGGTGGCCAGGAGCTTAACACCGCACTAGTCGGGCGGCGGGCGTATTTCCCTTGCGGGTTTTGTATTAGCCCACTCCCAGCCATAAGCTAGGTAGTCGCAAAAACGGCGCGAATGACTAGTTTGGTGTGTTAAGCACCTATCGACAGGATAGCATTTATCGCGATTCTTTAAAAGCTTACTGGCAGGTTGTTTAGAAAAAAGGAGATAAAGCTTTCAGGACTTTCTCCCGGCAAGAGGCCGGGATCAAGTCACAAGTGAGGGGGAGCAATACTACTGAACAGCTTAGCTTAAGCATCATCTACCAAGAAGAGCTGGCGGCGTTAAGCTTTGATGTTTCTTCTTATGGTAACCTCTACCCCGAGCTGGGTGAACTGGGGTGAAATCACCCTCTTTTTTAGGCTCAGATTCTAATACGCCATTTTTTATATTGCTAACCCCCTCAGTTCCAACTAAAGATGTTTTTCTACCTGAATTCGCTGTAAAACTTGACGAACCAGTCAGCCCAGACATAACGGCTGAAGTCACTTCAGGTGTATCCTTGGAAACGGTAGGTGTGGTCGAAGATTTTTTGCTTTTGCTTTCAGGAAAATCCACACCTAAACCGTTGTCCTCACTTGGAGCAGGTGTTTTAGAGGGGTTTAGAGCGCTTTTCTGATCATCAATCTCGGCGAAACTTGAGTGTTCTCGTACAACCGTAGGCGAAGCAATTCCCGACAGGGGCTCACGGACCTTATGAGAGGAATGTTTTTGATCGAGCAAGTTAGAGCCTTGAGCTATCTCAGACTGTCTTTTTATATGTGCTTGAACTGCAGGTCTGTTTTGTAAAGCGATATAATCTGCAACTTCTTGCTTTTCTTTATATATTTTATCTACGTCTGGAATAAATGAACCTGTCAGATTTGTAGCACCATCAATAAGGTAATCTTTAACTTTGTTGTATCCTTCGGCAAGGTCTTCCATAGTATTCTTTAATCCCTTTGAAGTACTTCCCAAGATACCTTGCTTTAGGCTTCTGATTGCCATATTGGTTACGCTATGTTTTTTTTTAGTATACTCATTCTGTAAATGTTCAGAATTGGCAATTCTAAAATGTATTTGACCAATCATCGTGCCAACGGCTCTTGCTAACATACAAACACCTAAACCAACTAGAAAAAGTGCCCAAGGTTCTAAGGAGGCAACTGTGGCTAAATGCGGGAGTTTGTCAACCATTGGCTGATACAGTCCTAGCCTTATAGCAGCTAGCAGCCCAACTGTGCCAACACCGCCTACCCAAGTTATAATCAAACCCCATCCAACAATAGGCGTAGTACGAATGGGCTTTTGGTCTGCGCCAGCAATGCTTCCCATTAAAGTAGCATCAATTTTTCTACTCTTAAAATAGGAACGTATAGAAGCCAATGGTGGAAGGAAAATATTAAAAACACCGAGCAAAAAGTTTGTTACTCGTGTTGCTGGGGATTTGGTTATTTTCTTCTGCTTATCTTTTTGTTTGAGATGTTGTCTAACTTTCGCCCATATGTCATAAGATTGTTGTTTGGTAATAGTGAAGTATGCTTTGTCTTCATTTTTTGTATGGACAAAATCTTTTGCGGCTCCCTGGAGTATGGCATTTTGTAAATATTTCTTTTTGGATGCAAAGCCAATATCTAACCCATCTAATTTTTCTGCTAATTTTTTTGCAAAAAGATCTAAATTTTTAAACGTCACTGGTGTGGCGGGTGGCCGCTTTGGATCGTCTTGTTCGAATTTTGAGTATGTAATGGCCCCTTTGTGTGCTTGAGCCAACTCAGAAGCGAAAGTTTTTTGAAATGTTTCAAATGAGATCTTATCTGCCGATGTAGCTTTAACTTCAGATTTAGATGACTTAGATGACATGGAAATTCTCTTAAATTCTATAATTTTTATAGGGTAACATCTCAATGTTAACTAAATATTAAGAAATAATATAATTTTTCAGGTTTTTCTCTGTGGCAGGTAAATTGCATCGAGATCGGGAATTGAGCCCTTTTTGTTTAGAGAAAAACCCTACAATTTACTAAAAATTAATGTTTTTTAGAGACTTACAAAATAGTGCAAATTGATTTATGTGAAGATTTGGGTTTAGATTTAGAGGGTAAGTCTTCGGGTAGTTCACTTTCTGCTATTGTGACATATTGTTGTGTCAATTCAATTAAAACTGGAGGAAGAACTTTTGTTAACCCAGCTTGTATAACACTATTTAAAGCATTTAAAGCATTTTTATGAGCGCGGAGTCGAACTTGGGTTTCATAATATTTTTGAATGTCCTCTTCAAATTCTGGATAACAATCTATCGATTTGATAAGTTGCCAAGGTTCCTCTCCTAAACCCGGTATTCTTTGTATCAAGAGTTTGATGGCCAAGTAATTTTGGGTGGATAAAGCATCGTAAAGCGGATCACAGGCGACTTTGACATAAAAGAGCTCCTTGGGATTATTCATAAGCCCCATATCTGTAATGAAATAGCTTAAGGGGATTTGTTCCGTTTTAGTGTAAAGTTGTAGGTTATAGGGTATTTGTTCAATTAATGCAGAAGAAATCAGAGGTTCATCAGTGTCTTCTCGAGAGATAGAGGCATTACCTTTGAGTAATATGCGAAAAATGCTTCTGACTGCTAGATAATCTACCTCTTTGTGTAAATTAGACTCTTCTTTCAAACGACCAATAGAAAGCCCGAGTAGCGTATTTCCGCCCCGAAAAAATTGCACACCTTCTTCAGATAAGATAGACGATCCTTCTCCACTTGTTTCGGCTAGTTGTAATTCTGTGAGCTGATTAACCATGTTGGTGGTGGTGGAAAACAGGATAGAGATGTCAGCGGAGCCGATGGCTTTACACATAGGTTGCCAAAAGGGGTAATGGGAACCCACAAGCGCAATTTCAACGGCAAAGTTTTGAATAGGGCTAGTTTCAGTCTTGAAAAATTTGAGTTCTTGAGGGGGTTTTTTAGGTTCTGGGGTTTTTTTAGATTCTTGGCTCATAGGTCAGTTCAAAGTTCAGTCGGAATTCTTAAGTTTCTGTGTCATTTTAGCATATTGGGGAGGTGGGTGGCAGGGGTTATTTTACTTATTTTACACCGAACTTTTAAGTGTTTCCTCTTAGTTCACCACCATTGAAAGTAAAGGCTTCAGGGCAAAAACTTCAAAAATGGTTATGGTTAAGTCTAGTTACGGTATGGGCATAAAGACCAAAGATGCTACACTTCTACAAAATATTGATGTTCTACGAAGATCAAAGTGGTGAGCTGTTGCCTTCTCCCCCTGTGGGAGAAGGTGGCCGATAGGCCGGATGAGGGGTAAAGGAGTAACAACACCCATGCTAAAAACGTTCCAAAAAACATTACGAAAAAATCAAACAGAGGCAGAATTACGGTTATGGAAACATTTAAGAGACCGCCGTTTTCAGAACTTTAAATTTCGCCGACAGCAGATTTTGCAGGGGTATATTGTGGATTTTGTGTGTTTGAAAAGGAAGCTGATTATAGAGTTGGATGGAAGCCAGCACTTGGAGCAAGTAGTGTATGATATTGAACGTAGTAAGAAACTTGAAAAAGAGGGGTTTCGGGTGTTGCGTTTTTGGGATAATGATATGTTGAAGAATAGTGAGAAGGTGTTGGACGTCATTTATCACGAGTTGATGAGAGGGTAAGGTTGGGTAGAGTGGGTTTTGTTACCCCTCATCCGGCCTATTCGGCCACCTTCTCCCACAGGGGGAGAAGGCAACAGCTCGCCACATTAATCTTCGTGCCTATCCTTACTTTCCACAAGGAGAAGAATAAAGCTCACCACTCACTAATTGCTGCCTATCGGTGCTCTTTCTGCTGCCTATGGTGCGCCTCTGGCCTAACGGAGCCTTCTTTGCACAGCTTGCTACCGCTCTCCTTCTTTCTCCAAATCCGTAAAGCTAATGAGCTTCTCGGCGCGGCTGGGGTGGCGCAGTTTACGCAGGGCCTTGGCTTCAATCTGACGAATGCGTTCTCGGGTGACGTCAAATTGCTTACCGACTTCTTCGAGCGTATGGTCGGTATTCATCTCAATCCCGAAGCGCATTCTTAACACTTTGGCTTCTCGCGGGGTTAAGCTGTTGAGCACGTCGCCGATGGCTTGTTGGAGGCCAGAGATAGTGGCTGCGTCTACAGGTGAGAGTTGATACATATCGACAATAAAGTCGCCTAAATGGGAGTCGTCTTCCCCATCGCCAATCGGGGTTTCTAGAGAAATCGGTTCTTTGGCGATCTTTAGGACTTTGCGAATCTTATCTTCGCTCATTTCCATCAGTTTGCTCAACTCTTCCGGGGTGGGTTCTAAGCCAGTTTCTTGGAGATGTTGGCGGGAGAGTCGATTGAGTTTATTAATGGTTTCGATCATATGCACAGGGATGCGGATGGTGCGGGCCTGATCTGCAATTGAGCGGGTGATGGCTTGGCGTATCCACCAAGTTGCATAGGTGGAAAATTTATAACCGCGGCGGTATTCAAATTTATCCACGGCTTTCATCAGCCCAATATTGCCTTCTTGAATTAAATCGAGGAATTGTAAGCCACGATTGGTGTATTTTTTCGCGATCGAAATAACGAGACGTAAGTTGGCTTCGATCATTTCTTTTTTGGCGCGTCGGGCTTTGGCTTCACCAATCGACATACGACGATTGATTTCTTTAATTTCTGCGATGGTTAAATCGGTTGATTTTTCGATAGCTACCAATTTTTTCTGTGCGCGCAGAATATCATCGTTGGCCGCTTTCAGCGAATTCGCCTGATCTTTATGATCTTTGATGTAATTTTTGAGCCAATTTAAATTGGTTTCGTTATTGGGGAAGGACGCAATAAAATCTTTGCGAGGCGTGTTTGAGCGATTGACGCACAGATTTAAAATCAGTCGTTCTTCTTCTCGAATTTGTTCTAACATTTCGCGAATGCGGCGAATTTGTCGATTAAATTGTTTAGGGGATAATTTAAAAGTGGCAAATTCCTCTTGCAAAGCTTTTAAGTTTTTATCGGTATTTTTATTTTTTTTGCCGTTTTTATCTTTGGCTTGAATGAAGTTTTGATACAGCTCTTCTAAGCGAGCAAATTTGTTGCGGGTCAATTCAGGATCCGGGCCGGTATCCATAATGCCGCCTTCCTCACTACTGCTTTCACCCTCTTCCCCTTCCGGTTCGTCCAATTCGCCAGATTCAATGGCTTGTTCGAGTTCAGCTGAAATAACGGGAATGGTTTCGGGAGTTTTTCCTTCGGCTTCATCTAAAAAGCCGGTGATCACGTCACTTAAGCGTTTTTCGTCGCTCATGACTTTTTTGTATTCACCGAGAATGGATTCAATCACTTTAGGATAGTGGGCCAGGGCTTGCATGACATGGCGGGTGCCTTCTTCAATGCGCTGGGCAATCAAAATTTCGCCTTGGCGGGTGAGCAATTCAACGCTGCCCATTTCGCGCATATACATACGGACAGGGTCTGAGGTGCGACCAAATTCCGAATCTGCTTGAACTAACGCAGCAGCTAACTGTTCGACGGCGGCTTCTTCATCGGATTCTTGTTCTTCTGTCGCGCCTTCCGCTAATAATAAGGCTTCTGCGCCCGGCCCTTCTCCTTCTTCATAGATTTCAATGCCGAGCTCCTTGAATACCCGAATAATTTCTTCAATGCGTTCGGGATCAATCAATTCTGGCGGTAAGCCGTCGTTTAAATCGGCCATTGTCAGAGAGCCGCGCTCTTTGCCTTTAAGAATTAATGCTTTGATTTCTGAAGTTTCAAAACCCATGTGTTTCGTCCTAAGTTAAAATGCAATGTAATCGTTAATAATACCATCTCTTATTCTTAAACCCAATAAACCTATTGTAAACATTTCGTATCCATTCAGCACAGCCTAAGGGAAGCTTGAGCTCAGAATAAGCGGGACGACGCCTCCTGCCTCATATAAGATTAAGCTCTCCCTAGGATGTGCTGAATCTATACGCTATTCAACTAAATTATGTTGTTCTCTTAATAATTTTAGCAGAATTTCTTTCTCCTGTGGCAGTAATACCCCTTGATTTGACTTTGCAATTAATTGTTCTATATAGGTTTTTTTGGCTTGTAATACAATCCCATCAAGCGTGAAAACCAGCTCTGCTAATGCCCCTTCTGGAGGGATTAATAGGGGGTGAGTGGCTAATTGTGCCAAACGTAATCCTGCTTTCGAATCCCGCCAAAATTCTAAAATCCCTCCCAATGTTATATTGCGGTGAGTTTTGATTAATTCAACCAGTTGGCAGATGGTGGCGATGCCTGGCAGCTCAAGTTCTGAAAATTGTGGGGGTAAGTTGATGTCAGGGACGATCTCGGGAAATTGTAATATAAAGGCGATGGCGCGCTGAATTGGTGATAAAGTTTTAGAAAGATTCCATGCCTGAGGTTTTTTAGCCTTTAGGGGAAGGGTGATTTGCTCGGGCGGAATTTCGATCAGTGCAGCGAGTTTATCCCGCATGAGTTGACTAAAGACGCCGGGCTGCAGTTTATCCAACCATTTTTTGGCCATTTGCGCGAGTTTGGCTTTGCCTTCGATGGTTTGAGGATCCGCTAATTGGGATAAATGCTGGAAGAAAAAATCGGTTAAGGGAATGGCTTGGGCAATGGCTTGTTCAAAAGCCGCTTTGCATTGTTTTCGAATAAAGCTGTCGGGATCTTCGTCTTTCGGTAAAAAGATAAATTGAATCTTCCAGCCATCTTGGAATAAGGGCAGTGTGGTTTCTACAGCACGCCATGCGGCTTTGTAGCCGGCTGCGTCACCGTCAAAGCAAAAAATAGCGGTATCCGTCAGACGAAACAGTCGCTGCAAATGCTGGGGAGTGGTGGCGGTGCCCATGGTGGCTGCGGCTTGAGTGATACCGGCTTGGTGCAGGGCGATGACGTCCATGTAGCCTTCGACTAATAACAAATAGGGGAGGGCTGCTTTGCTTTGGTAATGCTCATACAGGCCATATAATTCGTTGCTTTTGTGGAATAATGGCGTTTCGGGAGAGTTGAGATATTTGGGCTGTTGTTCATCGGTTAAGCTGCGGCCGCCAAATCCTATCACGCGTCCACGCATATCGCGAATGGGGAATATGATGCGGTTGCGAAAGCGGTCGTAGGTTTTGCCGGATTGGCTTTGAGTGCCCAACCCCGCTTCGATGATTTTTGGGGCGAGCTGAGGGTTGAGGTGTTTTAAGAGGGCGTCCCAATGATCGGGTGCGAAGCCTATGCCGAATTGCTGGATGCTGTGTTCGTTTAATCCTCGATTATGTAAATATTGAAGTGCTTGTGGGGCTTGCTGTAATTGGGTTTGGAAGAACCGCTTAGCTTTTTCTAACAGCTGATAGAGTTCATCGAAAGATTGGGTGGGCTTGTCATAGCCTTCCGGTAAGGGGAGCCCGGCTTGTTGGGCGAGCGTTTCAACCGCTTCGATAAATCCTAATTTTTCATAGGCCATTAAAAACCCAATGGCGTTGCCGTGCTCGCCGCAGCCAAAGCAATGGTAGAATTGTTTCTTGCTGCTGACGGTGAAGGAGGGGGTTTTTTCGCTATGAAAGGGGCAGCAGGCGGAATAATTGGTGCCGGATTTTTTTAAGGTGATGCGTTGTTCGACTTGCTCTACAATATCGACGCGAGCGAGCAGTTCGTTTAAGTAGGATTGTGGAATGCGGCTTGACATGGGATAGGCTCATGGGCTTCGAATAGGCTCGAGCTTGGGAGCGCGGGCAGCTTGCCCGCTGCTTTTAACTATTTTAAAAAGCAGCGGGCAAGCTGCCCGCGCTCCACCAAACTCGAGCCTTTTGGATAGCTTAGAGTGAGCTGATCTTCTGCTTCACTAAATTGCTCACGACGGTCATATCCGCCCGGCCTTGCAATTTGGGCTTTAACTCTGCCATCACCCGACCCATATCTTTAACGCCAGAGGCATTAGTGGTGGCAATGGCTTGTTGAATCGCTTCAGAAATCTCTGCTTCAGATAGCGGTTCTGGCAAATAAGCTTGCAGAATTTCCGCTTCAAAGGTTTCTTGTTCGACCAGATCGGTACGGCCGGCTTGCTGAAATTGGCTGATAGAATCTTGGCGCTGCTTCAACATTTTATCGATCACGGCCAGCACTTGCGCATCATCTAAGGTAATGCGCTCATCCACTTCACGCTGTTTGATCGCCGCCATCAACAGCCGAATCACCCCTAAACGCTTGGCGTCTTTGGCTTTCATGGCAGCGACCATATCTGCTTGGATGCGCTGTTTTAACGTGGGGTCGTTCATGCGGCGTCAGTTGAATAAGGTCTACGTTTTCTGCGGTCAGTGGCGCTCGATTTTTTACGTTCGCTGGTGCTGACACCCATACGAGATTGCTGCATGGATTCGCGATCTTTGAACAGCTTTTTCTCCCAACGCTTAACGGCGGCAGCGCGTTTGCGTTTGCGCTTGCTGGTGGGTTTTTCGTAGAATTCAATTTGTCTCAGCTTGGCAACGGTGCCGGCTTTTTCGCAGGCGCGTTTAAAGCGACGCAGTGCAACATCAAAAGGTTCGGTTTCCTTGATAAAGACTTCAGGCATTGAAGGTGTCACCTACTTTGTAATTATGGGGCCCCAGTTAGGGATAGTTACTTCTTAAAGAATCGCTAATCTTAAAGGGGATTGGCGTTAAATGCAAAGATTTTATTTACTTTTTCTAGGCGATCATACACTATGCTCTTTTTGAAACAGGGTCAATGTATGAAAGTGGGTTTAATCATGGGTTCAAAGTCGGATTGGGAAGTCATGTCGCACGCTGCGGATCTCCTCAATACCCTAAAAGTGCCTTACGAAGCTAAGGTCGTTTCTGCGCATCGCACCCCTGACTTATTATATGATTATGCGGCTACTGCGAAACAGCGGGGATTAAAGCTGATTATCGCGGGTGCTGGCGGGGCCGCCCATTTGCCGGGGATGGTCGCGGCTAAAACTGCTTTACCCGTATTAGGCGTGCCGATTCCCTCACAACACTTACAAGGCATGGATTCTTTATTGTCCATTGTGCAAATGCCTGCGGGGATTCCAGTGGCAACCTTTGCGATTGGCAAAGCTGGCGCTATGAACGCGGCTTTGTTTGCGGCGGCAGTTTTGGCGGAGGATTCTAAAGAAATTGCGGCGGAGCTCGAGGCTTATCGCGCACGGCAGACTGAACACGTTTTGTCCCAAAATTTATAAGAATAAGGTACATTATGAAAATAGGCGTCATAGGCGGCGGACAATTAGCCCGCATGCTCGCTTTAGCTGGCCATTCCTTAGGCTTTGAAACCATTTGCTTAGAATCTCAAAACGATTGCCCTGCCGCTAAAGTGACTGAAGTGATCGTGGCGGATTATGGCGATGCAGAAAAGTTGCGGGCATTGGTGAATCGCGTCGATGTCTTGACCTACGAATTTGAAAACATCCCTACCAACACCATCGAAATATTAACGCCATTACTTGCCGATAAGCCTCATAAAATTGCCCCCTCGTTAGAAGCGCTCAGTATTGCGCAAGATCGTTATCGCGAAAAAACCTTTTTCCAAAAATTACAAATTCCTACCACGACCTTTGCATCCGTAGACAGTTTAGAAACCTTGCGTCAAGCTGCGGAACACATCCAATTTCCCGCTATTTTAAAGACTCGACGCTGGGGCTATGATGGGAAGGGCCAGTATGTATTGAAGTCAGCTGCTGATATTGAATCCGCGTGGGAAGACTGCGCGGGAGAAGGATTATTAGAAAATAAAGTGAATTTTGAAAAAGAGTTTTCTTGTATTGGCGTCCGTTCTGCCAAAGGCGAAATCGCTTTTTATCCTTTGGCGGAAAACTGGCACAAGGAGGGCATTTTGCGCACTTCAACGGTGCAAGTGTCCCCCCTGGCCATGGAGCGTGACGCGCAGACTTATGTGGCGAATATTTTAGAAGCCCTCAATTATGTCGGTGTGTTAGCGGTGGAGTTTTTTTGGGCTAATGGCCAACTGATTGCCAATGAAATGGCGCCGCGTGTGCACAATTCCGGGCATTGGACCATAGAAGGCGCAGTTACCAGCCAATTCGAAAATCATTTGCGCGCCATTTTAGGCTTGCCTTTAGGGGATACAGCCGCTAGACAGCCGGTGACGATGTTTAATTTAATTGGAGAAGTTCCTCGGCTGGAAACTATTTTGCAGGTACCCGGCGCGCATTGTCATCTTTACGGTAAACAAGCCAAACCTAAACGTAAGTTGGGACATGTGACGTTGTGCGCGCAGGATGAGGTCAGCTATCGGCAGGGGGTTGAGAAATTGTTGGGGTTAGTGTTGTAAGAAGAGGTTGATTTTCCCTAGCAAACTATGTTAAAAACTCTCACTAAGATTGGTCTGTTACCACTCTAGGTAATGGCTACTCATGGGAAGTCAGCAATTCTTGCTGATAGTTGAGCGATTGATCTTAGTGAGAGAGTCTAACATGAAAAGGATATTTATTTGCACGTGTGCTGTATTATTAAGTTTCCCTGTGGCGTGGGCTAAACCTGTCCATCATCCACATAAAACAACCGTTTCTCATCAACATTCAGGCAGCCGTGCGCACCATCATTCTAAAGCAGCGCATCAAGGCTATGGTGACCTGAATCCGCCTCAAAATTTATCTGAACAATCTATCGAGGTCCCTATCAATACCGCTGCGCCCGCACCGGTTTCAGGTCATCAATATTTTAAATGGGCGCGTAATGTCGGGCAGGGGATTGCTGCGTTGGCAAGACGTACCATCCAAACGCTCCATTACACCAATTACAGCTTAGGGGGTTCGCATTACGACCCCAATCGTGGTGTGTATGTGCTAGATTGCTCCGACTATGTGGATAATTTAATCAATCAAGCCACCCCTCATGCTTACTCGAATTTAGTGTATAACACCGGTACGGATAAACCGACCACCGCTGATTATTACAATTTCTTTAATCGATTGCCCAATGCGGCTAATAACAGTGGTTGGCATAAAGTCTCTGACGTGAGGCAAGTTCAAGCGGGTGATATCTTAGTGTTTCGGTATAAAAGTAATCGACATCGCTATGCGGCAGGTGGGCATGTGATGGTGGTGATGAATGCCCCTGTGCGCAGCAACAATGTGTTTTTAGTGCAGGTCGCAGATTCAGCGGTTTCTGGGCATAGTCAAGATACCCGTCCTCCTCATGCTTCAGGCATTGGGATAGGCACGTTGCTGCTGAAAGTCGATCCGCATACTGAGCAATTGGCAGCGTATTCATGGAAAATGGGCGCGCCGTGGAAGGATAATGTCAGCTTCGCCATCGGCAGACCGATCTCTGCTTAATGGCTATGAACTCTCAGTAAACACTTTAAACTCTTGGTGTGGTGCCTTCTCCCCTCCGTGGGAGAAGGTGCCGATAGGCGGATGAGGGGGGACCACAGTCCGGGAGAGAAACCCATTACATTTTCCAAAAAATTATTAGCTTGGTATGACACGCAAGGCCGGCAAAACTTACCCTGGCGACAAAACATCACCCCTTACCGCGTTTGGGTTTCAGAGATCATGCTCCAGCAAACCCAAGTCAAAACAGTTATCCCTTACTTCAACCGCTTTATGCAGCACTTCCCCACGCTGCAACATCTCGCTGAGGCAGATATCGATCACGTTTTGCATCTTTGGACAGGTTTAGGCTACTACGCGCGAGCTCGCAACCTGCATCGAGCCGCCCAACTCGTTTTACAGCAGCATGCAGGGCAGTTTCCTCGTGATGTAGCGTCCTTACAAGCCCTCCCCGGCATTGGGCGTTCAACTGCAGGCGCTATCGCAGCGATCAGTTACCAGCAGCGTGCGCCTATTTTAGATGGCAATGTGAGGCGGATTTTATCGCGATTACATCGAGTAGCGGGCAATCCGCAAGATCCCGCCACGTTAAAAGCATTATGGACTTTAGCGGAAGATTATACGCCTTCGCAAAGAACGGCCGATTATACGCAAGCCATGATGGATTTAGGCGCCATGTTGTGTCTACGCGGCACGCCAGCCTGTGAACAATGTCCCGTGACCTCGCATTGCCAAGCCTATCAGCAGGGGCAGCAAAAACAATTTCCCCACCCCAAGCCCAGAAAAACCCAGCCTATCCGCACCACGCGCTTGTTGATTCTGCAAGATATCCAACAACAGACGATTTTGCTCGAAAAAAGGCCCGCTAAAGGCATATGGGGAGGATTGTGGAGCTTGCCGGAGTGTGCCTGGGATATTGATTTAGCGCACTGGTGTCAACAGCATTACCAGTATGAAGTGATGGATTCTGAAAGCTTGCCAGAATTTCGCCATACTTTTACCCATTTCCATCTCGATATTCAACCTTTTTATCTCAAAGGCAAGCCCCGTGCATCAACAAACCTGGACTCGCAGCGCCAAGTTTGGTATAAACCACAGCAAATAGCCCTTTTAGGGTTGCCAGCCCCCGTTAAACGATTACTCTATGACACGACAGATTTTTTGCAAAAAACGACAGAAAGAAGCTGAGGGTTTAGAAAAGCCCCCTTTTCCAACCGCCTTAGGCCAAAGAATTTATGCCGAGATTTCTCAAGAGGCCTGGGACATGTGGTTAAGTCATCAGACCATGTTGGTGAATGAATATCGTTTAAGCTTGATTGATCCCAAAGCCAAAGCCTTTTTATTTCAAGAAATGGAAAAATTCTTTTTTGGAGAAGGAAGCGATAAACCGGCTGGGTTTCAAGATCGCTAAACTGTTATGGAGTGGGATGACCTCGCTATAACGCCGCTGGTGGAGTTTTTAAAGCATCAGCGAATTCCTGCCAGCCAATGGCCAGTCTTGACTGCTCTCGCTCAGACCCAATTGCCCAAGCCTTATCATTTTTTATTGACTCAGCCATTGATGACCGTAGGGCTTCAGCAATTCTACCAGCGCAAACCCATGCTGCGCGCACCGCTTTATAGTGTTTACGACGAATCTAATCAACAGTATTCTAGAGCTATTGTGTTGATGATAGATTCCTGTCAACGTCGTAATGATGCCCTGGTCGCGGATCAGGCAAGTGAAGCCCAACCGATTGTGCTAGGCTTTATTACCATGAATTTAAGCGCCTTACCTGTCAAGATGGTCTCTGACGTATTAGAAGCTAAAACCCCATTAGGCGCACTATTAGCGGATAGCGCTCTTAATCTACATTCACAACGACGATATTTGAATTTACGAGATCGGCAGCAGGTGTTAACGGCCTCTCTCGGTGCAACCTCCACCCGAACATTGTATGGGCGCACAAATGCCCTCTCGCTAGCCGATGGACAGTGGGTGGCGCGGGTGGTGGAAGTGCTGTCTCCGCATGTTTGCAGAAATTCCCTTGACTCTTTTGAAAAGACTTTGTTTAATAGCACACTCTAGTGAGGCCAGATAGCTCAGTCGGTAGAGCAGAGGACTGAAAATCCTTGTGTCGGTGGTTCAATTCCACCTCTGGCCACCATGAATTGTTACAAAACCACCTAATCTGTAATCAACGATCCTCTACCGTCCTCAATAAACGCTACAGTATGGCCAAAATAATCACTTTTTTTAATCATAAAGAAGGGGTTGGGAAAACCACTCTGGTACATAATTTGGGTTTTATTTTGGCTGATAAGGGCTATAAAGTATTGCTCATTGATGCAGATCCACAAATGAATCTGACTGCAGCAATGTATGGTCTCTCTACAAGTCTTGAATACTCTACGGATGAAGATTCTAAATGGAATCAAAACGTAGAGAAATATATTTCATTGTCTGAATATATTAATATCAATCTTAAAGCTCAATCTTGTGAAAAGAAAATATTTAGGTATTGTCCATTTAACCCAAGAAATTTGTAATAAATACAAGGATTCTGGTCAAATGGTTGATCTTACTAAGGAGGATGGACAATATACGCGGTCGTTTGTCAGTATTTCTAATTCTTATCATAAGATAGCAGATGGCTTGATAAGGGTTCTCTAGTTTTCCCGCTGTTATGATTTAAAATTTATATTTTTCTTATAGACGATGCCTATTAAACCTACGGTTTTGCATTGCCCTTGTGGCAAGAATCAATCTTACGAAAATTGTTGCGGTCGATATATTTCTGGCGCAGAATTTCCAGAAGATGCTGAGAGCTTAATGCGTTCGCGCTACACCGCGTACACACAATCTAACATCGATTACATCCAAGCGACTATGCAAGGACCCGCGACTGAAAACTTTAATGCACAACAGGCGGTGGATGTGGCAAATGCTACTAAGTGGCGGTGGTTAAAAGTGCATCGTGCTTTTCCTCACGACACTGACCCAGATTGTGCGTACGTGGAATTTACAGCTTTTTATATTTTATATGGGCAACCGGAAAAGTTGCACGAATTGAGTGAATTTAAAAAAATTAATGGGCGCTGGTATTACGTAGGGATGATGGGGTAAATAATTGCAATGCATGAGATTGAGGTTTATTATCTCCTTGTTCACCGGTAACCAATCCCAAAAATGAAGTTGGCATGGAAGTTCATCCATTTGATCAGGTTATCCTGGTGGTACAGGGCAATGGTAAGGCAATATTGGCTGGAAAGTCATGGGCAATTAATCCAGGTGATTTAATTTTTATTCCACAAGGGATACATCATAATATTATTAATTTAACCGCAAATAGTGCACCAATGAAAATTATGAGTTTTTATTCGAGCCAGGATATACCAGAGAAAGCTGTCTATCCAAAAAAATGAACTAAATCAATAGAGGCTGTTGACATTTAGATTCTGCAAAGATGAGAATGGTGAGCTGTTGCCTTCTCCCCTTGTGGGAGAAGGTGCCCGATAGGGCGGATGAGGGGTAACATGGTATGAGCACTCAACTTAGAGAAAGAAAAAAAGTTCAAGTCGAACAATCTTCCAAAGAATCTACTTTTCAAGAAGCGCTAGCGTGTATTCAGAAAGCTCAGATTCAAAAAGCAATTACGCTTCTAAAAACGGTTGCATCAAGAGGTTATCCTCCCGCTTATCTTTATTTGCATAAAATATTTCGAGATAATCGGCCTTCCCATCCTAAGCAAGATCCTGCCATTACCATCCCCAGCGATAAAGATGATGAATTGTTATATTATAATAAGAAAATTCTTGAATCTTCCGTTTGGTTTTTAACGCAAGATGGGGGACTGACAAAGATATCAAAGCTGCTTTCCAATCTTTCCGCGATGCTGCAGAACAAGATGATGCAGGAGGGCAGGAAAATTTAGCAAGTTGCTATGCAGAAGGTAGCGGGGTAGATAAAGATCTTAAGACAGCATTCAAGTGGTATCAGACTGCGGCTTTAAAAAAGTATATTCCTGCGCAGAATGCTTTAGGATTTTGTTATGAGCGTGGGGAAGGGGTTGAGAAAAATATGGCAGAGGCAGTGAGGTGGTATCAGGCCGCAGCGTTACAAGACTATTCCGCAGCTCAATTTAATCTAGGGTTATGTTATCAGAGAGGCTTAGGCGTTAAAAAAGACTCAGATCGCGCAATTCAGTGGTATCAATCTGCAGCCCATCAAGGATATGCGAACGCACAGTCCAGTTTGGGTCAATGTTATGCAGTAGGCCTAGTGGGAGGTAGCAAAAATCTAGAACAAGTATGGGAGGAGCCTATCATAAAGAATCAGAGCGCATGTGTAGATAACGACATTGAACGATTTTTGTCATTGGGGTACAGAGGATTTCCTGCCCACGATAAACCGACGCGAAATTTTTTTCCAGTTTTAGGTAATCGCTGTGTGGAGGGGAGATTGATTTGCCAGGCAGGTTGTGTTGAAGGAATGGTGCTCAATTCAGTTTCAAACCAGCGTGGTAAATTCATGATGGACACAGCATAATCAAAGGGAGGCGGTGGACTTGTCTCTGCCCATTCACTCACACCTAATTGTGGGAGTTTTTTTAAAAGTTCAATTAAAGCAGGTGGTGCCCCTAAAATAATGATGGCACCTCGTTGTTTAAGCAACGGTAAATAACGGATCATTTGAAATGCATCGCCATTGCCCTGATCGCAACAAACCAATAATCGGCGACCCCGTATATCTTCCCCTTGCCAGGGTGTTTTATAGACATCCAAATTTATGAATATGGGTCCTTTCCCTTTCATGAAACAACGTTCATACCCTTGCCAGCCGTCTTTATAATTTCCTAGTTTCAGAAGCGCTAGACTTCGGTTTTCGTGTGCAATGGATTTTGTAGGATCGGCTTTGATGGCTTGGTTTAACGTATCCAAAGCAGCCGTTATCTTATTTTGACATTCTTGATGAAAAGCATGATTAATATAAGCCCACGCTTTTTCCGCTTCTGGCAATGATTCCAAGGCTTGTTGATAAGTAGCCTCCGCTTCTTGGTGTAATCCTTTTTCAATTAAAGCATTGCTGAGGGTAAGATATATAATTCCCTGTTTAAGGTCATCCTGTTCGTCCACAGTTAATGATTGCCTTAACAACTCAATCCCTCTATCTACCAAGCCTCTCTCGACATAAACCGTGCCAAGCATAGCAAGACTTTTTTTATGATAAGGATCTACAACTAATGCATGTTCGTATGCCTGGATTTCTGAGCTGGTGTATTTTAATTGCGCGAATAGGCAGCCCAAGAAAAAATGATCCTCCGCAGATTGTGGTGGGTTTAAATAATAGGCATAAAAACTTTCATATAACGCTTGTTCTATGTTTCCTGCTTTAATATAGACTTTGGCTAATTCCAGATGCATGTTAGCGCAATTTGGTGTGATCGCTATGGCATGTTTATAATCGCTAATTGCCTGATAAAATTCCTTTAGATCCACGCAAACTTTCGCACGTGCAACATAGTGTCAACTTCCCCTTTAGTGAGACATTTCTAAATTAGAGTTTTCCAGTTTAAGTTTTTCTCGATAAACACTTGGCGGTAATCCGCCCAGGCTATCGTGGGGTCTTTCATCGTTATAATCTATCCGCCAATACCAGGCCATATCTCTTACCTGAGAGATAGATTCAAATAAATATATATCTAAAAATTCTCGGCGAAACGAGCCGTTAAAACGTTCTGCAAATCCATTTTGACTTGGCTTGCCAGGCTGAATATGCAATAACTCAATTTCATTCGCCTCACACCAATCAATAAAAACCGCTGAAATAAGTTCTGGGCCGTTATCCAATCGCAACTGTTTCGGCAGCCCTCGTTCTTTTTTAAGCTGCTCCAAAACTCGGATAACACGCTCCGATGGCAAGGAGGTATCAACTTCTATAGCTAAACATTCTCGCGTTCCTTCATCAATAATATTCAACGTTCGAAATCGTTTGCCGCAATATAAACTGTCATGCATAAAATCAAGCGCCCATTGATGATTTGCTATTGCCTGTATAACGAGCGGCTTAGCTATTCGCTTTGGTAATGCTCGCTTTATTCGTCGAGGTTTATTCAAACCCATCGCTTTATAAATACGATAAACTCGCTTAAAATTAAAGCCATAACCCTTACGCCGCATGCGTTTAAAAATCTTCCAAAAACCTGCTTGCGGAGATTTTTTAAGCTCAACGTTAATAGCATCAATGACCACTGCATCCGCTATCCGCCAATCTTTAAGTGGACGGTAGTAACTAGCCCGACTTAACCCTACTAGCCGACATGCCGTGCTGACTGGCAACCCATATTCACAAAGATCTTGAGCAGCTTCGCGCTTATCTTCAGCTACCAATCCTTTTTTTTAATAAGATGCTTTAAAGCATCATTTTCTAAACTTAAATCTGCAAACATTCGTTTTAACTTGTTGTTTTCTTCTTCAAGTTCTTTAATCCGTTTAACGTCTGACGCTTCCATACCGCCATACTTGCTTTTCCAATTGTAATAAGTTGCATTACTTATGCCATATTTACGGCACAGCTCTTCAATCTTAAAGCCAGCATCGCCTTCTTTTAACATGTTAATAATTTGGGTTTCCGTAAACCGTGTTTTTTTCATAGTAGCCTCCTGAGGATAATATCTCAGAAAACTCTAATCGTGTCTGTCTCAGTTTAAGGGAAGCTGACAATAGGAAGCTGCATCTTTTGGGTTAAATGCAATGCTCCTGCTAATGGCTTTGAATTTTGAGTTTGTTCTAAAATCTTGGTTGTTTGACACGGTTTCCGATGGGCTCAAACTGGCGGGTTGATTTAATATGTCATTCATTAGATTACTCCCTTTATCGTGGTGTGAATACCAAACCCGGTTATCATAAGTTTCTAATGATGTTAGGACAATTTGTATTGTTGCTGCTATGCTGCTGCTGTGTGAGGTTTCTAGACAAGTTGAGACAAGAAGCTCAGGGCAGGCACTATAATAGGTGTATGATATTCAAAACAATTGATTTCCTGATAAGGTAAATCAATGACCACTTGAAAGGCGTGAGGTGCTTGAGTTTGCTTTTGAAAGTAATAAAGATTTTCACTGATAGAGCGGTTGTTTTGGGATTTTACCTCAACTAAAAACCAAGGCTGATTGTCTTTGGTGACCAAAAAATCCACTTCGCGTTTTTCTTTGTCACGTAAAAAATATAACCCATATTCGCCTAGCCCTCGATCTTCCCACCAATGAATCGCTTTTAACAAGTGCGAAGCAATCATATTTTCATTGCGGGCGCCGATGTTTTCATTGTCTGCCCAATTCCATAAATAGATTTTAGGTTGCTTGATTAATGAACGAGTAATATTTTTTGCCCATGGTTTAATATCAAAGCAATAATAAAAACTTTGCAGGGTATTTAGCCAAGCTTGAATGGTGTCTGCACTGACTCGTACCAATTTAGCCAACTGTTGATAGTTGGCTAATTCACCGCTTTGCTTTTTTAATAGGGTTGCTAAAAATTTCATCTGCGCAAATTCGTGAATCCGGGTTAGTTCACGTAGGTCCAGATTGAATAATTGCTCAGAGCGCAGCTTTTCCCAGCGACGGTAAAAGGTTTGTTTTTGTTTGCTGAATGGTTCTGGAAAACCACCAAATTGGATTAAGCTGGAAAACAAATCCTTTTCGAGTTGTTGCGGTAGTTGGATTTCAGTATCGGAAACGGTTGTACGTATTAATTCAGCAACGGATAAGGGATGCACTCGATAGGGAAAATAACGGCCCATTAGGCTGTCACCCGCGCGACGATAAACATCTAATTTTGAGCTGCCTGTGACAATAAAGTGCATCAACTCAGCATGTTTATCATAAAAGCCTTTGAGATAATTTCGCCAGCGTTTTAATTTATGGATTTCATCAAAAATTAAAATGGGTTTTTCAGCTTGCGGTGCTAATAAATGATAACGCGCCAAAATTGCTTCTGGGCCTTCTAAAATGAGCGTTTGATCTTCTTCATAATCCCAATTCAAATAAACCAGCTCTTGGGTTAAGGCGGCAGCCGTTTTGCTGATAGTGGTTTTTCCAACTTGTCGCGGGCCAGCGAGGAAGACCATTTGCCGATCATGGCGCAAATGGTCTTTCATGATCTGGGCATAAATGCGTTTCATAGGCGCGTTCTCTGGCTTAACTATTGACCATTATAGAGTATACTAGATTTTAGTCAAGACTAAAAAAGGTTAGGGTCGTTTTTGGTCGGATGAAAATGTCATCTTTGCTCGCAATAAAGAATTTGATAACATATTGATTAATAGAGACTTTTCATGGGAGTATGGATTGCGCTCCATCTATAAGCTAAAATATCGTGGAATGCATTCCATTCAATGATGTTAAGGGGAGTATTGATTTCTTCAATTTTTACGATATCATGTTAAAGTGAAAAAGATTAGATAAGGTCGCAAAAATGCAGCATATCTCTATAGCTCAGCTCATCAGAATTGCAATTAAGGAGTATGGTGATGCACATCAAGAACAGACAGATACAGAAGTCGATTATTTATTGCAGCAAAGCAAAGGAATCTGGCCTAATGAAGATGGATTGAAATATCAAATCAACCTACGAACAGAATAGCGAAATTAATTTTTAGTCATCATATTTGATCAAGCTTTGAGATCAAAATGATAAACAGGTTGATATTGTCCTGAAATACTATTAAATAACGTCAAACCTGTTACCGATTGTCTCTCGAATTGAGTTGGTGGCACTGTGCTTAAATCAAAAGATTCATCTATCATTTTTCCTAAAGTGATGTGGGGTAAAAATGGTCTAGGGTCATGCATAATACCTATTTCTCTTAGATGAGCCTCTAAACTATTGAATAATTGGCTGAGGGTATCGTTGGGTTCAATATTGAGTGCAAGCAATCGAATTTTATTTTGCGGAATGATAATACATTGTTCAGGTTTGAGGGTAAATACAGGGAATGACAATAGAGTATTTTCAATAACAGGAATTAGTTTGGGTAATAGAGTGTCGGAAAGATCACCAAAAAATCGCACAGTTAAATGTAGCTTCTCTAATGGAACAGGTTTTATTGCCTTGGCTAAATTTCTGTTATATAGATTGATGGCGTGTTGAAGGGCAGAATCTAACGGGATCGCTAAAAATAATCGGTAATCCATATTTATCTCAGGTGGTGATTGTTGTAGTCATTATACGGCGCTAAACCGGATTTTCAATGAAAATCCTTGACAAGCACCGAATTTTCAATGAAAATCCCAATTATGACCTATTTTCGTCGACTAATTGCCGCTAATATCCAAAGCCACTTAAAACGGGGTAAGAGCATTTTATTGCTTGGGCCACGCCAAACGGGTAAAACGACACTGATTCATCAGCAAATCAAGCCTGATATCCATTATTCTTTCGCGCAAGCTACCACGCGCTTACGTTATGAGCAGGACCCGGCTTTGCTGGAAAAAGAGCTAGACCTCAAAATCCAAGCTTATAAAACTAAGGGCGAGTCTCCCATTATTTTTATTGATGAAGTACAAAAAATCCCGCGCGTTATGGATATTGCCCAACACCTTATTGATAATAAATCAGCAAGATTTATTTTAACAGGATCTTCTGCGAGGAAATTAAAAACGGGTAAAGAGATTAATTTGTTGCCGGGTCGAGTGGTGGCTTTGACTATGACTCCCTTAATCTACGAAGAGTTGCCAGATCCAAAAGCTTCTCTAGAAGAAATTTTACTCTATGGCAGTCTGCCTGGCATCATGAATGAGTCAAATCTTGAAATGCGTGAAATAGATCTGTATTCCTATGTCACCACTTATTTGGAAGAAGAAATTCGAGCAGAAGCTGCAGTCAGAAATATTGGTAACTTCGCGCGTTTTTTGGAAGTGGCAGCGGGAGAATCAGGAAAACAATTAAATTTTACTCGGTTGTCCCAAGATATTGGGATCTCCGATACGACAGTGGCAAATTATTATCAATTATTAGAAGATTGCTTGATTTTACAGCGCGTTGATCCTATCACTAAAACCCAAACTAAACGTCGACTGATTAAATCACCCAAATATTTATTTTTTGATCTGGGGATTAGGCGTGCCTGCGCCAATGAAGGTGCAAGGTTGTCCCAACAAATGATGGGACATTTATTCGAACATTATATTGGCAATGCCTTGATTTGGCAGCTTGAACTTATGCTCCCGCAAGCTAAAGTCAAATATTGGCGAGATGCAGCCGGACCAGAAGTGGATTATGTGATAGAAATTTTTCATCAATACATTCCCATTGAAGTCAAATGGACAGAAAAACCCACAGAAACTGACGCTAAATATTTGAAGATATTTCTGGAAGCTTATCCTGAAACCAAGCAAGCTTATATTGTTTGCCGTTCCCCTGAGCCCTATCTATTATCCGATAAAATTATGGTATTACCTTGGCAAAAACTTGGAGACATCAAACACATACCATGAGTGAGCGTTCGTCATCCTTTCAGGGTTGGAATTTTTATGGCTAAAATTTTATTAGTTGAGGACAACAAAAAGCTCGCAAACTATATCCAAGACTATTTGCAAAACTCAGGACATCAAGTGAACCACGAAATACGTGGAGATAAGGCGGTTTATAGGATATTAGCTGAACAGCCCGATATTGTGATTTTAGATATCATGTTGCCTGGGTTGGATGGAATACAAGTATGTCAAACGGTGCGTCCGAGTTTTTCTGGCATGATTTTAATGCTGACAGCTTTAGGCGAAAATGAAAGTCAATTTACTGGCCTGACCAGTGGTGCCGATGATTATGTGATCAAACCGGTTGATCCGAAAATTTTAGCTGCTAGAGTGGCAACTTTATTACGTCGTAAACAGCCCAGCCATAGACCTCAACACTTACAATTTGGATGGTTAACTCTCGATTTGGTGCAAAGAACCGTGAGGCTAAAGAACGAGTTTATTGCATTAAAACCCTTAGAATTTGAATTACTGACTTTTTTGGCTACCAATGCTGATCATGTTGTGAATAGAGAAAACATCATGCAAGCCTTGCGCGGCATCAGTTATGATGGAATCGATCGAACTATTGACTTGCGCATTTCCTATTTGAGAAAAAAATTGCATGATAATATAGCGCATCCATTTAAAATTAAAACGATTCGCGGTAAAGGGTATGTATTTATTTCAACTGCTTGGGATAAGGGATGATTAAACTACTTTTTAAATACATCATAAGTTTTATTTTATTAGGGTTAGTGGCTGCTGTATTACTTTATATGGCAGCTTCTCGCCTACATGCGCATGGCATAGCGCAAACAATGAAGGCCATGAATTATGGCGTATTACAGAATTTACAAATGGAGCTGCAGCATTATCCACAAAAAAATTGGTCTGATTTGATTAAGACCTTGCAACCAAAAGGGGGCAATGAAGTACAACTTTTATCCATTTCTCAAATTAAGTTGTCTAAAGAAAAATTTCAAGATATCCTCGCGGGAGAGTTTGTTATCATTCCTGGAGAGACGTCTTTTTATTTTGGCTATGGTGCACAAGCACTGAATTCTTATCAGCGAATCGGTCAGAGTGATTATGTCTTACAAATGTCAGATATTCCGATGGTGGTTATTGCTCAAAGAGTTTCAGCATGGACGGTACAACTGATCAGCTTAAATTTAAAAAAGCGTCCCACGAGTCAGTGGCCAAGTGCTTTGCAATCATTACAAAAAATTTATGGTTTTCCGCTGACCCTGAGCAAATTTTCAAGCTTAACGCCATCCATAAAAGCTGAAATAGAAAAATATGGAATAGGCTTATCAGATCCTAAACAAACTCACGGTCAGATTCGATATGCGTATGCTCCGCTTTTTAATAACGCCATATTAAAGATTGGTCCCATTGCTTACCCGGCATATGCACAGTATCTACATTACATTTTAATTGGCATTTTTATTGTTTTGGTTGTTGCTTTCATTATTTTACTGGTTTGGATATTGAGTCGAAATTTAGAAAAAATCTATCAAATAACTGTTCAATACAGTGAAGGTAATTTTTCATCTCCCCCAGTTGTAAGTAAACACTCTACATTGAGAACTTTATACGATAATATATTAAAAATGGGCGATAAGATTCAAACTTTAATGACGACGCAGCGTAATTTAACCCGATTTGTGGCGCATGAGTGTCGAACCCCCGTATCAACGATGTTATTTGCTATTGAACATTTAGAACAAGAGTCTTTATCAGAAAATAGCAAAAAACAGTTAAGCAGTATTAAGGAAGATTTGGGAGAGTTGGATAGTCTTATTTCCGACTTTTTAAATTATGCGAGATATAGTAATGAGGATCTTAAACTAGATAAAAAGTTAAATGATGTCAATGCTTGGCTAAAAGATTGCATTGAAAAATATCAGCTTTCCCCTCTTCCTGTTAAACTTATTTCGCACGCTCCATCAGGAAAATGTTTTCTGTTTGATCCAAATTTATTGCGCCATGTGATGACAAACTTGATTAATAATGCCTTAAAACACGCAAAATCCCAAGTGCAAGTTATTTTAGAAATGGAAAATAATCACTTATTAATTCATGTTGATGACGATGGAAGCATCATAGAGAATGCGGAAAAATTGAATCTATTTGCTCCCTTTGTTCGTTTAGAAGAAAGCGCCAATTATAAAGGATTTGGTTTAGGCCTGAATATCGCTGAGATGATTGTTAAACGACACCAAGGCGATATCCAGGTGGCGGATTCGCCATTAGGCGGAACGCGTTTCACAGTACTTTTGCCGTGTTTAAAGTAACGTATCCATTCGGCACCCAAGGAAGCTGGTGATGCCATGAAGCTTGAAGTGGTGAGCTGTTTCCTTCTCCCCTTGTGGGAGAAGGTGGCCGAATAGGTCGGATGAGGGGAAAATCGATTTAAAACGAATATCTTCTTTGCGATTGAGACTTATCTTCTGCTGTCAACCCCCCATTTTTAGTACAACGCATAAGTAGAAATCATAGCATTTCCCTATATTGCTGTGGTGTCAAATGCCCCAGCGACTGATGGGGTCTTTCCAGGTTATATTCCTGTAACCATTGATCAGTTATGGCTTGCACGTGGTTAATATCCTTAAATAAATGCACACCTAATACTTCTTCACGATAAGTACGATTAAATCGTTCGATATAAGCATTCTGTGCTGGTTTTCCTGGCTCAATATGACGAAGCTTTACACCATGTTTTTTGGCCCAATCAAACATTTCTTTTGAAATATTCTCAGGGCCATTATCCACCCGAAGCTGCATAGGATAACCATGCTTGATAGATATCCAATCTAAAAACGCTGTTACCCGTTTAGCAGGTAATGATAAATTTGCTTGGATTCCCAATGCTTCCCGATTGCAGTCATCCAGTACATTCACAGTGCGAAATCGCCTACCATTTGCAAGTGCATCGCTCATGAAATCCATCGACCAGCTTTCATTCATTTGCATTGGCCAATTCAACGCAGTTTTCTCTCTCTGTGGCAGTCGCCTTTTGGGCTTACGTCTTAAATTTAATTTTAAATCACAATAAACCCTATAAACACGCTTATGGTTCCATTGATAACCTTGTTGTCTGAGTTTTTGAAACATCTTTTCAAACCCATAACGGCGATACCTAATGGCTAAATCCTGCAGAGCACATTTAATCTCCTCATCATTTTCTAATTTATGAGAATATCCAAAAACTGAACGACTAATGTTCAATAATCGGCAGGCTCGATTTAGGCTAATTTGATGGGTTTGAATTGCATAATTAACCCATTCTCTACGCTCTACTGCCGTAACTATTTTTTTTCGAGAACATCTTTCAATACCCGATAATCCAGGCTTAATTCAGCATACATATGTTTTAAGCGCTGATTTTCTTCTTCTAGCTGTTTTAAGCGTTTTACATCTGATTCGATCATTCCATTAAATTTGTTCCGCCAGCTATAAATCGTTGCCTCGCTAATGGCATATTTTCGGCTTAAATCGACGATGGGCACACCGGCTTCAAGCTCTTTTAAAATCCCAATTATTTGGTTTTCAGTAAATCTCGTTTTTTTCATTGTAGAGTCCTCTTAGTTCGACTAGTTTATCGGAAAACTCTACTTATGGGTTGTACTATTTTAGGGGAGGATTACCCTGCCTTTACATGACCTTTAGTTTTTTGGTGCAATGCTTGCTGTAGTTGATGTTCTTCAAAAAAACGACCTGGTGCTAGGTAAATATTTTTAATAGGAGGCTTTTCTTTAAAATCATCTTGATTGGTAGATTGTTTTGACTCTCTATCTATTGATTTGGAATCTACAGGTTTTTGTACGAGTTGTGCAGAATGATGGTTTTCCAGTGATTCTTGTGGCAGGGATCGATATTGATAATCCTGATGAGGTGCTGCCTCAGGTTTCTCTCCTTTGATCAAAGCAAAAAATTTATGCGTTTGATCATAACCTGCTAAGAGCACACTTAATCCTAGAATAGCAGCGAATGCGATACTGACCGCTAAAACCACTTGTGAAGGATAGACGAGCGCCTCTCCTAATAACAGGCCAGATTGATAAGTTGTGACCGCGTTAGTCGCAGCGACCAGCAAAATGCAACTGGTGGTGATGAAGGCGAAGAGATAAGCTTTTGCCTTATTTTTCTTTATCTCAGCAGGGCTTGGTTGTGTTTCTTCCATCGTATTTTGCGCTGGCTCTGCATTGATTTTTTTCTGATTTTGTAGTATGAATACATTATACAACATCAGAGAGCCAAGATAAGCGGTTGCCGCACCGGCCAAAGCTGC
Organism: Gammaproteobacteria bacterium; assembly: GCA_047601185.1. Taxonomy (GTDB): domain Bacteria; phylum Pseudomonadota; class Gammaproteobacteria; order JAURND01; family JAURND01; genus JASGJS01. The sequence continues at coordinate 1,175,462 of JASGJS010000001.1, forward strand.
CAATATTAAACCGCCTGTCGTGGGTAAAGTCAGGTAAATGAAGCCGATAGATATCGCTAAACAGATCAAACTTCCTAGGACAGACGTTGCAAAAGTGACGACACCTCTTTTTGATATAGCCATATATTTCCTCTCGTAATCTACGTTTAATGGTTTAAATGTATGGCGATATTTTACCTGTAATAAAAATTAACTTTGTATAAGATTTGTACATTCAGGATATTCATCATGAAGCGAAATTTCTCTAAAACAATGATTTTGATAGCCGTTATCTTTATGGATTTGCTAGGCGGTATGGAATTCGATTTATTTGTGCCAAGCTTTCCCGAGCTACAAAGCCATTTCAACCTCAGCCCCTTTTGGGTTGAAGCCTTGTTGTCGGCAAATTTTTTGGGCTATTGTTTAAGCTTGTTTTTTGTGGGGAGTTTAAGCGATCATTATGGGCGTAAGCCGATTATTTTATGGGGGCTTACTCTCTTTATTATAGGAAGCATTCTGTGTGTGGGTTCAACGCTTTATCCATTCTTACTAGTGGGTCGATTTTTACAAGGTTTAGGCATTGCTGCGCCCGTCATCTTAAGTTTTTTGATTATTACCGATACTTATTCTTTAAAGCAGCAGCAATTTTTACTGGCTATGCTGAATGGCGTTATGAATATCGCGGTGGCCATAGCGCCTGTGGTGGGTAGTTATATTGCGCTGCATTTTAATTGGCGAGTTAATTTTATCGCATTGTTAGCGTTAGGCATCATAACAGGAATAACGACTTTGGCCTTCGTACCTAAAACGCAACAGCAGCACCTTGCAGAAACACCAAACTCAGGATACATGACCATTTTCCGCTCCAGGCCCTTGGTATTATTGATCATCAATTTAGTTTTTATGTTCGTACCTTATTGGATTTTTGTGGGAATGTCTCCCTTGCTTTATATTAAGGAGTTAAAAGTCAGCCTCTCAGAATTTGGGTATTATCAAGGCATACTCGCGCTTGTTTTTGCTATCGGCACCTTTTTATTTGGTTTTATCGTGAAGAGAGTGGATCAGAAAAAAACATTGAAAGTTTCAGTGGGTATCTACACGATGAGTCTCGTGCTGATTGGCTTGACGATTTTTTTCAATAGCACTAATCCCTTGTGGATTACCCTGGCTTTTCTGACGTTTATTATTGGCCAGATTATTCCGACGACTGTGTTGTATCCACTCTGTTTGAATTTTTTACCTTCAGTCAAGGGTAGAGTCTCTGCTATAGTTCAGGGGTTACGGCTGGTACTCACAGCAATAGGTCTGCAAATCGCGGGCTACTTGTATCAAGGAACTTTTCAAAATATTGGGATTGTGATTATAAGTTTTATTTTAATTGGCGTGGTCACGTTAGTGATGGTGATTAAAAATAATGCTTTAATGAGGGCTTTTAGGTAGTCGTATGCGTCATTGCCAACCATGATCTACAGTAATGATACTATAGGAACCCATGAGAAAGGTCAGCGTTATATCAACTCTGCGAGGAAAAACCGTGGCTGATTTAATACCTATCGTTGGAGAAGATCGCGATATAAAAATTGCTATCGAGCAGATGCACCAAATTCAGAAGATAGAAGGAGTTTCTGAGGCAATGTTGGCAGAATGGATAGAAGGGGGGCGAAAATGAAACTTGCATTGAATGCCTCGATGGCTTAGGGGCTTCACCCATTGTGTTGAGTGTGTTTGGATCTATAGGGTTCCATAGGGCAAGCCTAGACTTATAAAATAGCATCCAACTTCAAGTGTTTACACTCAGGATACCTAGAATGTAAGGAGGTTCACCTAGTTTTAAATACCCAAAAAAGGTATCATAATGCCCAATATGAGCATTCAAAAAAAGAAAGGATCAGGTGTTCATTTGTCCAGAAGGGTTTCGATATCCAATCTGACTCATGTGTATGGGGATTGCCTTCGCGTGCTTCTGTGGAACGCGGAAAAGAAATGATAGCGGCGTTTCGTAGGCACACGTTATCATAAGTTTAGTCAATGATAAACTGAATTATCGAGCAGCTTATGTTCCAATCCATCAAAAAACAATACGATTTCTTTTTTACCTTATCAGCAAGCTCAAAATTCATCATTCTAAACTCATTAATATTTTCAGTAAGTAGTTTTATGATCATGCCATTTTTGGCAATTTTTTTATCAAAAAATATGCATATGAGTGCTGCTGAGATAGGGATTTTATTAGCGATCGTAACATTTATAAGTTATGGCGGTAGCATTGTAGGTGGGATTGTCACGCATTGGATTGGGTTGAATACAGCAATGATATTGGCGCTTATTCTACGCTCGATGGGTTTTATATTATTAGCAACAGCAACAATAGCACCCAAACTTTCTATCTTGGCAACTTCTCTCATAGCTATGGGTTCAGCCATCTATATGCCGGCCAATAAAGCTTATACCATGTTAACCGCAGCTGAAAAATTAAAGCCTTTATTTGTCTCGATTTCAAATGCTACTGTCAATATGGGCATGGCTATAGGCCCCTTGATAACGACTTTCTTTATTCATGATAATCCCATTTGGCTTTTTAATGCCATAGCGTTTTTACTCATGATGATGGCTTTATTGCATAAAATAAAACTACAAAATATAAGCCTTTCCCATAAATCCTCCATAAGAAATTTTCCAGTTAGAATGACACTTGCAAAAATTTGGTATTTTTTATTTTTTAATATCATGACTTTCTATGTCTATTTATACTTTCAGGATTTTATTGGATTGTATTTTTCGATTGTGTCTAATCTTAAATGGTTTGGCTTGATGATGTTTATTAATTTTACACTACTGTCTTTTTTACAAATGTATTTGGCCCATGTAATAGCAAGATTAAATTATAAAATTTTAATGTCCTCATCATTTTTATTATTAGCAATAGGTGTATCAATTATCAGTATAGGAAATGTGGTAACCTTATTTTTGGGTTCTATTATTTTGACTATTGGGTCAGCTTTTCTGTTTCTAAGGGGTGATTTAGAAATAGTGAACAAGATCCCGGAATATCCTGCAATTGCCTTTGGTATTCAAAGACTATCAATGGGTGTCAGTGGCATATTGAGCGGAATCGTTGGCGGAAAATTATTTCAATATTATCACCTTTCGAACGCTTTAAACATCTTTTGGTTGATGGTTTCCATACAATGCCTATTTGTTTGTTTCCTGGTTATTGTTATACCTCGGCAATTTGCAAAAACTCTCTACCTCGACGTCCCGCCTACTTGATCTAGTTTGCCGCACTATGTGCAATCTCAAGTAGTTCTCTGATAATTGTTTCAAGGAAAATTACATGCCAAGAATATTAATTCTAGGTAATGGTGGGGCAGGTAAAACCTGGTTTGCGCATCAATTGCGTCAAAAATTGAATATAAAAATCATTCATTTAGATGCATTGTATTGGAAAGAGGGTTGGCAGCATACTTCTAAAGAAGTATGGGAAAAAAGCTTACAAAATGCTATGGAAGGACAGCACTGGATTATGGAAGGGACTCAAATGAGAGATCTAGAGCTAAGAATGATTGCGGCTGATCAGATCATTTTTCTAGATACCCCAAGATCTATTTGCTTATGGCGGATATTTAAAAAGGGGTTGGTGCGGAATACTACAACTCGATTGCCGGATGGCTGTCCAATTAGAGGAATTTCTTGGAGAAGTCTTAAATGGGTTTATTTTTTTCCAATACGTCATAAACCTAAAATATTTGAACTAATCAAAAAATTAAAAAAAACTTGGATAAAGCTTATCGACTAAAGATGTAAAGGCGCTTTGCAGTGGACAAAAAAGCTATTCCGAGTATCATTTGGATCTTTAGAGCCAATGATAAGGAAATAGCTTCATACATTCCAGGAGAATTTGTACAAATTAAAACTTTCCCCAAAACATTGTAGCTAATCAGATTCCAAAAACGCCTGATAACTATATATTTTGTCTACACCTATTTGAATGCCCTCATCTTTTTTCAAGATGTAATGTCAACCCCCCATTTTTAGTACAACGCATAAGTAGAAATCATAGCATTTCCCTATATTGCTGTGGTGTCAAATGCCCCAGCGACTGATGGGGTCTTTCCAGGTTATATTCCTGTAACCATTGATCAGTTATGGCTTGCACGTGGTTAATATCCTTAAATAAATGCACACCTAATACTTCTTCACGATAAGTACGATTAAATCGTTCGATATAAGCATTCTGTGCTGGTTTTCCTGGCTCAATATGACGAAGCTTTACACCATGTTTTTTGGCCCAATCAAACATTTCTTTTGAAATATTCTCAGGGCCATTATCCACCCGAAGCTGCATAGGATAACCATGCTTAATAGATATCCAATCTAAAAACGCTGTTACCCGTTTAGCAGGTAATGATAAATTTGCTTGGATTCCCAATGCTTCCCGATTGCAGTCATCCAGTACATTCACAGTGCGAAATCGCCTACCATTTGCAAGTGCATCGCTCATGAAATCCATCGACCAGCTTTCATTCATTTGCATTGGCCAATTCAACGCAGTTTTCTCTCTCTGTGGCAGTCGCCTTTTGGGCTTACGTCTTAAATTTAATTTTAAATCACAATAAACCCTATAAACACGCTTATGGTTCCATTGATAACCTTGTTGTCTGAGTTTTTGAAACATCTTTTCAAACCCATAACGGCGATACCTAATGGCTAAATCCTGCAGAGCACATTTAATCTCCTCATCATTTTCTAATTTATGAGAATATCCAAAAACTGAACGACTAATGTTCAATAATCGGCAGGCTCGATTTAGGCTAATTTGATGGGTTTGAATTGCATAATTAACCCATTCTCTACGCTCTACTGCCGTAACTATTTTTTTTCGAGAACATCTTTCAATACCCGATAATCCAGGCTTAATTCAGCATACATATGTTTTAAGCGCTGATTTTCTTCTTCTAGCTGTTTTAAGCGTTTTACATCTGATTCGATCATTCCATTAAATTTGTTCCGCCAGCTATAAATCGTTGCCTCGCTAATGGCATATTTTCGGCTTAAATCGACGATGGGCACACCGGCTTCAAGCTCTTTTAAAATCCCAATTATTTGGTTTTCAGTAAATCTCGTTTTTTTCATTGTAGAGTCCTCTTAGTTCGACTAGTTTATCGGAAAACTCTACTTATGGGTTGTACTATTTTAGGGGAGGATTACCGTAATAATAAATTCCCGTATCTTTAAGTTTCTGGGCGGGTTTTAATATCCATTCATTTGCGAGTGGTATTACATCGTCACGATTAGGCAAAATGACAATTTTCTCTCTTTTTTCCAGAGCGTTGACCACACTTTCTGAGACTTCATCTTCATCCTGAGCAAGGTCTTTATACATTTCTATGTCTTCCTCAGTGTTGATGATAAGCCAGAGTGGATTTCCAGCCATGTCGTACATTAAAAAGCTACCTGAGTCATCCAATAAATAATATTCAATAATATTGTTTTCTTTGTAAGTTTTATTGAATAATTCGATGAAGTCTGGATTGTTTAAGTTGCTGACTGATTCAGAAATGGTAAGAGATTTACTTTCAAAATTTTCCAATTGTAATTCGTCAATACATTCTATTAATTTTTGATTATAGTCCGCAGCGCCTTTGACCAAGAATCTATCAATTTCCTTGTCATTAAACGCTTTGATAGCCGTGCTCTGATCTGCCACACCTGTTAACATGATTACTTTCATAATCAGCCCTTTTTTCTTTAGGGCGCGAATCATATCTAATCCGTTCATTTCTGGCATGTTATAGTCAATGACGACGACGCCAACTTGATTAAAGCGATTTTTATCAAATACTGTTTTATATATTTCAGAGATTGCCACATTCATTAAAATACTTAAAGAGCCTTCATAGAAGGGCAGCATGTAGCCCCAACTCGTTGATTGCAAGAACACATGTGTCTTCACTGCATTTGATTGATAGGAGAAAATATTTTTGTGCTCAGAGCAAATATCACTATGGAAGTGGCCGAGATTAATAAGCTCAAAATGTAAATCGTCGAGTCAGGAATGGCTTGAGCGAATAAGGACCCAATGAGAGAAGATAACATGATAAATGATGCTCTAAAGGATGACACTAAACCTCGTGCGCCATCATATATGCTAAAAGATAGAGCTGTTGAGGGGGCATATATGATACCAATAGCAAAAAGATATAGCCCATTTCCAAGGATGAAGAAATAATAATTAGGGTGAAAATTGATGATGTTGACTAAAGCGCCAATCAAAGCAATGAATGTTCCAAGTTTAACTGTCGTGCTTAACGTGCAATATTTTATGATAAATTGAGAAACGAAGCAGCCAATGGCGAATATGAACACTAATAGGCTGATTAAATATTTATAGGTTTGAATGTTTAAATGATAGACGTCATTAAAAATGAAAGAAGATTTTGTGATAAATGCCCAGTATCCGATAGAAGCAATAGGGTATATCAGAATGACTTTTAAGAATCTTGGATATTTTGTCAAAAATTTTATTTCTTGAAGTGCTTCATTAAAATTAAATTTTTGTTTTCGATCCATTAATGTTTCAGGTAATAGAGTTATTGCTATGACTAATGCTAAGGCGGAGAGTATTATCATAAATTGAAATATCGCTTGCCACCCTAATGCTTCTAAAATATAACCCCCTATTAATGGCGATAAAGTTGGGATTAAAATTAAAAGCGTTCCTAAAAATGAGAGTATTCTACTGCTTTCCTTGACATTCAAACAATCTTGTATAATTGCAAATCCTATAATATTGATTCCCCCGGCACCTAACCCTTGCAATCCTCGCCCTAAAAGAAATAACGGATATTTTGTAGAGAAAGCGCAAACTATTGATCCTAAAATCGAAAAGACAATGGATAATAATACCAGTGGCTTTCTTCCGTAGATATCAGAAGCAAAACCGAATAATGCAACAGAAAGGATTGTTCCACAAAAAAATAGCATTATTGAAGATTGTGCCATCAGTCCAGAAATATGGAAATAAGTTGCTATGATTGGTAGAGCAGAGACATGTATATCACTGCTTAACAACCCAATTGCGGTTAAAAATAATTGTATGTAAGATGGGATTTTTTTAGATTTCATAACTTAAATTTTAATAAATGGTTTCTGATTCGATAATCAACTTGATCCGATTATTTTCTCTTGAGTGCTATCTTCTTTAATCTTATTGGCTAATAAATAATAAATAAAAAAACTGGCTAACATTTGTAGTACAACTGCAATTGCTAATGGCGTACTGGTTTTCATTGAAAAATGAGAAATAAATGTAGTTGATATGCCTCCTCCTAAAAATACTAAAAACCCATATAGCGCTCCAGCGCTACCCGCCATTTTGGGGAAGGGCTTCATGCATCCGGCAATACAATTTGCATAAATTAAACCCACGCCAAAGAACACAAAAAACATAGGAATTAAAATAGAAAATACAGAAAAATTATGAGTAAAAACGAAAAATAATAAGGTAAGACTGCTTATACATAGAATGGAAAAACCAATTAAAATTGTTTTTTGCGTAGGATTGATTTTGCTAAGATAACTGTTAAGATAAGAGCTTAATAAATAACCTGAGGCAACAAACATAGTTGACCAACCATATTGAATGGATGATAGATGGAGTTGTGTTTGTAATAAAAATGGGCTAGCCGCACTAAAGACAATAAATACACCAAATAAAACAGCTACGCACATGGCGTTGCCTAAAAAAATGTGGCTTTTTAATAATGTGAAATAGTTTGTTAAAATGGTTTTGAATTTTAGAGGTTTTCTATATTCAATGATACAGGTTTCTGGCATCCATTTAAAAATAGTTATAATCATAATCAGAGCAAAAAAAACTAAACATAAAAAGTTCATTTTCCAATTAGTATAAAATTGAATATATCCACCTAATAAGGGAGCAATGATGGGGACTAAAGCCCATGCAACAGCAGAATAAGATGCAACTTTAACTAGGGCATTTCCGCTAAACATGTCTCGCATGATTGCGCGAGATAAAACACTCGCAGCTCCTATTCCTACCCCTTGAAGTATCCTAAAGAATAAAAAATATTCTATAGACCTAGAAAATAAACAAAGTATTCCAGAAAAAATGTAAATACTTAATCCTATTAATAAAATGGGCTTCCTTCCATAATAATCAGACAGTGGTCCATAAAATAATTGTGATATTGAAAATCCTACTAAAAACGCAGATAACGTTAATTGAATTAAATTAATGGAGGATTTGAAGAAGGCTGCCATTGAGGGGAGAGAAGGCAAATAGATATCGATTGACGATTGGCCAATCGTGATTAATAATAGAATTAAAAAAATCATTGGTTTTTTATTCATTCATATTCTCCATTATGTATGATTCTTTCCAATTTTTAACCCGATTGGAAAGTGAAAACATATTTTCTCTTCCTTTGGCCACAATTCGATTAATTTGTCACGTTGTTTGCTCAAAAAGTCTTTGTCATGATTTTTAGTATAGGTTTGTATGGTGACCCAAGTAGATAGGAAATTTACCAGATCATCTATAGACCAATATTTTTCCATTTTAAATGAAGGGTGTGTTAAGGGGTGAAATGGAAAATATAAATCCCTATAAAGATTTAAATGTAGTAAGGTTTGATCAGTCCAATAGCTTGAAAGTATTTGATCTTTAATGAAAAAAAGTATGCGTGCGAGTGGTTCATAAGATGTTTCAGGCCAGCTGTAAGTCCATATGGAAATGATTCCTTGTTTTTTTAATACTCGTTTGGCTTCAGTATAAAAAGATTTTAGATCAAACCAGTGGGCCGCACAAGCTGAAGTAATCAAGTTAACTGAATTCGAAGCCAAATGAGTTCTTTCAGCGGGTTCACAATGATAAATAATTTTTGGATGGTATTGAGCAAATTGTATTTGATTTAAATTAAGATCCGTAGCTACAATCTGATCAAAATGGTCAGTCAGCATAATAGCTGCCTGACCATTACCAGTACCTACGTCCCATGCTAAATTTTTTTCTGTTGTACAATCAGATATCCAAGAAAACAAAGATTTTGGAAATAATGGCCTATGCTTCAGATATTGCTCAGAAAATTCATTAAATTGTTTGCCATAATTCATCGTGAGTTCTCTGTTTTGTTAAACTTGCGACAGGCACTTCATGTTACAGGAATTACCCATTTGTTGATTTTGACTTATAATGCGATTTAAATGCTGCAGTCCCACCATAATTCTTTTTACTCTGGAGTGAATAATCTCATCACTTACCATGTCATAAGGGTGATTTTGAGCGCTAGCACCCATTTTCAACATAACGGGTGACGCAATCTGTACGATTTCAGCAAGTTCATTGAATCTGATATAGCCACCTTTGGCAGCATATACATCCGTTGGCACATCTAAAATGAGTCCAGGGCATATTCGGCGCATCTCCTGTAAAGTGGCTAAGCTGGCATCATGAATGGTTGTGATACTATCGGCACCGTTTTCTTGTAGTATTTTGGCAATCATCGGGTTGGCTGCCATACAGTGAGAAGATGCTTTAAATTTTAGTGTAGATGGCAATACTCCTTCGGTGCGCATTTTTGATAAAATTCTAAGTACCCCAATATCATAAACAATAATGCCGCGACAACCTAGCTCTGCTAGGCGTATGGCTTCTTCTATTGAATCAGAAATTGCTTTGTTATTATTAATGCGGCGACCTTGTTCAAGGCCAAACTCACTTCGATAAAAAGAGCTTTTAACATCATATTCTGGTCTTGGACTGAGTGCAAAAAGCATACCAATTTTCTTTTCAAAACAGAGCTGTAGCATTTCCTTAATTTCTATATCTGATAATAAAAACGAACCTTTTGTTTCGTTGAAACGATCACAACGAATATTGTAATTTTATAAGTAATAAATTGTTTTTTCTAGAGTATTCATTGAATTAATGACTGGAATTTCAATTCCATAACTGCTCCCATCTTCAAATCTTTCAGAAGATGAAATCATCTGAATATCATCACTGTAGGGAAAGTGGTTGCTCATTAGCCAGGATTCTGCGCGCGCAGAAGATTTAATAATATCGAGTTTCATTTTTTGTTCCTCATGAATTTATTATGATATGACACTGTATTTCAAGGTCGCATACAGATCCATATTAATCTTTCGCGACGTACTAATAAATACCGTAATTTTTGTTATCTACCAACCGCCATGAGCTTTCCACAGCCGATAGCCGTAGGGAGTGAATTTGAGGAAAAAGATTTGCTGGTAAGGCTGGATTGACCAGCAGCAGCGCAGCAGCGCGTCGAGTAAAGAAAAAACGCAGAAAAGTGTTTTACGCAGAAGCGTGATGTTGTAAGCTTTTATAGCCACGGTGACCTCTTGCTCAGGTTGTTAGTGGAAGTACCTGCTGGATGCTTCTAACCATTCAGTAGGTGCGTCTATTATTAAGCGGTGCTTAAAGAAAAGCAACTCATTTTTGATATTTGTTTTAAATGGGTTTTGATCTAACCAAAAAAAGGGGTGTTTTAGCGTGAAAAATTATGGATATTCAATGTTCTAATGATTGCCGCTCGGATGAATGATAGTATGGTTTAAGATATAACACGTGATTTTATCGAAAATCAGTTGTTTTTATCAAATCAACACCTTGCTATACAGGGTGCCATCGGTTCTGATCCCGGAAAAATATAATTTGGTCATTAATCCATTGCATACAAAGTTTTATACAATTTTGAAAACGGTAAAAAACCTAGGTCAGCATGTGGCTCCAACTCGCTGATTGTGAGAGCACTGCGTGTAGGTTTAGAGAGTGCACCCATGAGATCCCACTATATACCGATTGCAGTTCAAGATGCGAACAATGGTGAATTTAATATTTGAAAATTATCATTAATTCTTTCACGCAAGATAGTTTTTTTCCTGGCTATAGTTTAAAAAATTTTTTATTAGAAGATCAGAATTTAAGAGAATAGAAGCTAATATTATAGATAAAATTCCACAACCGCTTATCAATAAGCTAGAAACATCAGACGTAAAGTACCGACCAAAGAATACAGCTAAACCGGCACCAATACCAACAGCAGTTTCCTTAACAAGAAGAAATCCTGCTTTGGATCCATAGGCATCTAAGTAGCTTGCAAAGCATTCAATAATTGACAGAATAATCGTCCATAAAGCTGCTCCAATCATAGTATAGGCATGAAAGTATTGAGGGAATGCAATAAGTATCATGCCAATTAACATCAAATAAAAAGTAATTTTAACAGAATTATTGGGATGGAATCTATCTAAAAGGCGTATGATTGGAATCTGTAGCAAAATAACTGTTCCACTGTTGATAAATATCATTATTCCATACCAATTCGGTAAATTATGTTTTGTTGACAAAATATATTGTGGTAATACTGATAGTACGCCAAAAAATTTTATTCCTATAGCAATGCCGACAAATAACCATCCGAACCATCTTTTTTTATCGAAGCTTTTAGGGATAGATAATACAATGTCTTTTTTTATAGAATTTTTTATGGAAAACAAGATTATAAAAAATAATACACAAGCACTTATAAAGAAAAAAACATCTTTAGAATTAATTGAGAGTAATAAAACAATTCCAGATGCTAAACTTCCTGCATTCAAAGCTATTTTATTATGAGCAGCTCCAGTAGTTGTTTCTGCAGCTTCTGATTTTATCAGATATCCTGAAACACTAAATCCAATGCCCACTAATATTGAACCAATGGTCATTTGATAATTACCATTTAAGCAAAATAATAATGTGCCAATTGTGGAAATAATCAATGCTATGGTAATTGCATATTTCCCAAAAAGTCTAGAGAATAAAGGTGATGTTATGAGGAAAAATCTGTATCCGATAGCAAGCAATGTGTTACTTAGTGGAGTTAGCCATATATTTGCTTTTCCTAAAAAGGCAAAGAGACAGGTTGCTGTGACAAATCTAATAAAGAAAATCATTAATTTATCCTATGTGGCATGGAGGGAGGATCTTTATACCGTGTTTTGATAAAAAAATTTCTGCAGATAGAAGGGAATATACCAAAGAATCATAGCTGTCTGACTTGGCTTTAATATATCCAATAAAGTCTGAGTTATCACGTGGGCAATCAGTAATTTTATCTCCAATTTTTTTAGTCCAAGTAAATTCAATAAAATCCCCATGTATCATTGAAGAAAGTTCTGTTAATTTTGATACAGTAAATCTTTCAATAACGCCGTCTTGCGGCGCAGTGATAAAACGTATGCCAGCAAAACATTTCATTTTCAGTTCTTTAGGAGAACTATCAATTTTACCAATTGCCCATTCAATCCATAGCGTCCACGGGTCGAAGTCCTCAAATGCATATGATCCTAAATCCCAAATTTGACATCCACCAGGGCGAAGATTTGGCTCTACAGCGGAAACTTCATTTCTATTTTCTAACAAAAATATCTCATTGTGACAGGCGCATCCATTATAACCAGATACTTCAGCCATAAACCTGGCTCCAGATATCAGTAAATCATGTTCAATTTTTGGCAGTGGTGCTGGAATAATATGCTGTGGCTCTGCTCTATATTGAGTTGTTGTGGTCGTTTTTTCTGTTAACCAAGAATAACCGGCTACGTGATCCCAACTATATTCTTTTGAGTTCTCAATGAGTCTTTCTGCAGAAATTCCACCTGCAAGATATTTCTTTATTTGATGCCAAGCACGTTCGCAATCTTCATATTTTTTTATGGCAATGCAGCCACGACTATTTCCTTCTTTCATCGGTTTTATGAAAACGCCAGAGTTAAATTCTCTAAAGACAGATTGTAGCTCCGCTAAAGAGCTTATTTTTTTCGAATCTACCTTTATGTATCCATCTGGCTTTGGTAAAATTGTTTCTCTTTGTCTAAAGTCATATTTATTCAAGGCGGAACCAATTGTTTTTGAATTTGCTCCTGGTAATCCAAAATATTCTGATAACAGTGCGCCAATTTGAGTGCCTTGGTCGGAAAATGGTAATACGCCAATAACATTTAAATTAAATTTTTTACAGAAATTTATAATAATTTCTAGATTTTTAAAATCTTTATCCAAATTAACATCTATAGAAAAATCAACAGATTTTTTGTCATTATTGTCAATGCCATCCTTACATAAAACTGTAATGGCATTAATAGAAGAACTTGCTTTTTCTCTAATTTTTATTACATCATTAATCCTGGTGTTGTTATATCCAACAACTAGAATGCAATCTTTCATAGTTACCCTCTTTTATGGTTGAAATTTTTGAATCATAGGTTTGTATTGTTAATAATTCGTATTTTTTCTCTGACCTTTGCTGCGGTATAACAGCCTGGGTGTGTTAAATAAATTTGAATTAGAAGCAAACTTCATTGCGATATTTTTTTCAATTTTCATTTCTTCTCGTGCATGGAGAACTTTGTAGTTGGCGATTATTAAAAAAGTTCCTGTATCTGTTTGAGAAGTTTCAAAAGGACAATTTTTTAAATTATCAGTCATTTTGTTAAGCAGTATCTGATGTTGAGAATCTGAAGACAGCATTCTAGTACCTGTAATGTCATCTATCCTGAAGTCAAGAAAAAATCTAAATCCATATAGTTCTGAGTACTCTACAATATTTCTTTCTCTTTCTATTATTATATCTACATTTTTTCCAGACCTAAACTTTGCTTTAATATTTTTTAATTGTGACAATTCATTATCAGTAAAATTTCTGAGAATATTTTTTGGAAAAAAACATTTTGTTGCTGTTCTTGTCTTGTCTCTGCATACAGTTAATGAAAGATAATCTACATTTAATTTCTCATATAAATCGTCAGCGTGTGGCATTATTTCTCCGTAACCACTTCCCCAATTTTTATATTTTTCAGCTGATGACTTTAAATATAATGTTTTATGCTCTTCATAATCATATTTAATGTCTAAAATATTAAATAAATCTGAAAGAGATTCATGTACAAGGAGCGACAGTTTTGGGGAGTCACTTTCGAAAATATTTTTGATGCAAACTCCAGCGATATTACTTTTATGGAAGCCAACAATACTAAAGTAATCAATGTGTTCTTTTTTTAAATTATCTAAAAATATGTTTATCAGCTTAAATTTTAGATTTTGAAAAGATAAATTGGAGTTTAATTTTCTTATCCACCAATTTTCAATAATGTCAGAAATATAAGAAAAATCTATTGTAATGAATTTTTCTTGATTTATCTCTTTTTTTAGTAATTTAGCAAATTGCTGTTCAGTCATTTTATTTTGTGAGAATTCTAATTTCATGGTTTTTCTCGGAGAAATTTCGTTTTTATTTCCTATTTGCAAAATTGATACGCAATGATACCTTCAAGCGTTTTATTGAATTAAATCGTAAAATTAGTTTGATAGGCGGAAGGAAGGTAAGTTGGTAACCAACTCTGACATTCTTATCGCTAAGGACCTGAGAAGGACACTAAAGAAAGCACGTCAAGCGTTACCCTAAACTTATCTTTTTGCCGCGATCTGTCATCTTAATTTAGAGTATGAACTAACCATGGAATGCCCCACAACCAACCACTATGAACTTTCCACAGTCGATAGTCATAGGAAAAGAATTTGAGGAAAGAAATTTTCTGATAAGGCTGAATTGACCAGCGGCAGCGCAGTAGCGCGTCGGGTAAAGAAAAAACGCAGAAAAATGTTTTACGCAGAAGCGTGATGTTGTAAGCTTTCATAGCCACGGTGACCTCTTGCTCAGGTTGTTAGTGGAAGTATCTGCTGGATGCTTCGAACCATCCAGTAGGTGCTCTTATTATTAAAGGATACTTAAAAAAAATCAACTATTTTTTGACAGTTTCTTTTTCAACTTTTTCTCTCTGCATTATTTCCAGAGGTCTTTATCGGAATGAAACCTAGGTTTTTTATTCACAGGATTTTTTTTAGCTAGCCCTTTCCAGGAAGAAAAGTTTTTCGAACTGATTTAAGGTAAGAAACGCTCTAAATTTCTTTTCACCGCAGTTCGCATGGCTTTAACCTTACTCTATAAATGACATTCATTTATAAATTTTTGCAAATAATGTACTAAAGTCGAAGTCAAAATAATATTAATTTTAGACATAAATCCTCCAAAATATGATATATTATACGTTAATATCCATTTATCAATAGACTGACCTCCTTCACCCCTCATCCGCCCTATCGGGCACCTTCTCCCACAAGGGGAGAAGGAAACAGCTCGCCACTCAAATTTTTATAGATCTAAAATGTCAACAGCTCCTACCGATAAATTATAAAATCTTGTCCTATACTTAAATCACGGCACTCTCTAAGCCACACCCTGAGCGTTAATGGACTGACTATCAAAGGGATTATATGGAAATTTTAAACCTAAAAGTTTTAAAAGGGCCTAACTATTGGTCAAATTTCAGAAAAAAGCTCATTGTTTTGGAGCTTGATCTTAAGCGTTATGAAGCCATTCCCACTGACCAGATCGAAGATTTTCCCGCACTGTTGACCCATTTAATCCCTTCCCTCCATACCCATCATTGCTCGGAAGGTCAGGAAGGGGGATTTGTTAAGCGTCTGCAGCAAGGGACTTGGCTAGGCCATGTTATAGAGCATGTTGCATTAGAATTACAGACGTTGGCGGGGATGGACTGTGGATTTGGTCGAACCCGCTCAACCGCTAAAAAAGGTGTCTACTATGTGGTGTTTTCCTACGAAATTGAAGAAGCGGGGATTTATGCTGCGCAGGCCGCTGTTCAATTAGTCAGTGCTTTGGTGCATTTTAAAAGTTATCCTTTTTTATTGCGCGATATTCAGCAACTGAAAAGAATATTTGCCGCAAAAAGTTTGGGTGTAAGCACGAAAGCCATCCTTCGAGAGGCAAAAAAGCGCAATATCCCTTACACCCATTTGGAAGATGACACCTCTTTAGTGATGCTGGGGCAAGGTTGTCATCGTCGCTTAATCTCTGCCACGATTGGTCATGCCACCAGTTGCATTGGGGTGGACATCACGGCTGAAAAAGATCTCACCAAAAATATGTTGTCGGCAGCTTTTATTCCTGTGCCGGAAGGGAAAGTTGTAAAAGATTTCAATGACTTGAGGAAAGCTTTAAAGGTGTTAGGTTATCCTGTGGTAATTAAGCCGAGAGACGGCAATCACGGCAGGGGCATTACCACCCATATTCTGAACCAGCAACAAGCCATGGCGGCTTTTGATGTGGCTAAAACAGTATCAAAAACTGTTATTGTTGAACGGTTTGTGGAAGGTTCTGATTACAGACTGTTAGTGGTAAATTATCAATTGGTAGCGGCGGCTAAGCGAGTGCCCGCTTTTGTGGTGGGGAATGGGCAATCTACCCTCCAACAGCTGATCGATCAAGAAAATCAAAATCCTCAACGAGGCGAAGGCCACGAAAATTATTTAACTAAGATTGTTGTGGATGAACAAACATTAATGATTTTAGCCAGCGTGGGTTTGACGCTAGAAAGTATTTTGCCCGCACAGCAGATATTATATTTAAAACACACCGCTAACATTAGTACGGGAGGTGTGCCGATGGATGTCACCAAACATATCCATCCCCAAAATAAACTGTTAGCGGAGCGAATTGCTCGGCTGGTCAATTTAGATATTTGCGGTATTGATCTAATCGCCAAAAATATTGAAACACCGATTTTAGAAAATCAGGGACGAATTATCGAAGTGAATGCTGCGCCCGGTCTGCGTATGCACATGAATCCTCAATTGTCTCATGATGGATCAATTGCTCAACACGTGATGGATATGCTGTATCCCAATGATGCGCCGACTCGCATTCCACTGATTGCGGTCACTGGCACCAATGGGAAAACCACTACCGTACGACTGATTGCCCATTTGGCAGCACAAGCTGGACATAAAGTCGGCTTCACCACGACCGATGGCATTTATATTAATCATGAACGCGTTTATACGGGAGATTGTAGCGGGCCGAGTAGTGCCCGTGCAGTGTTGCAAGATCCTTTAATTGATTTTGCGGTATTAGAATGCGCGAGAGGGGGGATATTGCGGCAAGGGTTAGGATTTAATGCCTGCGATATCAGCATTTTATTAAATGTGTCAGAAGATCATTTAGGACTAGAGGGCATTGAAACGCTAGAAGATTTAGTGCGAACCAAAAGTGTGGTGGTCAGGAGCACACGCGCTGAAGGCACCGCTATTTTAAATGCAGATGATGATTTGATTTATGAATTGAGGGAAGAATTATCTTGTCAAATTGCTTTATTAAGTTTACGGGATGATAACCCAAGAATCCTTGCGCACTGTGCAAATGGTGGGCTTGCCGCTTATATTTCTGAAGGGTTTATTGTGGTCCGCCGCAATCACGATCTCACCAAAGTCGTGAAGCTTGAAAACATCCCTTTAACCCATGGCGGCATGGCGCAGTGCATGATACAAAATCTGCTCGCCGCTTTATTAGCAGGCATTGCCAGCCAATTTACTTTAGAGCAAATTGTTCAGTCTCTGGTGAGTTTTATACCTTCTGCGCAAAACTTGCCCGGACGAATGAATTTATTTCATTTTGATCATTGCAAAGTGTTAATCGACTATGCCCATAATACAGACGCTTTTATTCAATTGCAGCAATATGTCCAAAAAATAACGATGGGCAAAAAGGTTGGTATTATCGGTGCGCCAGGCGATCGCCGTCCACACGATATCAAACAAATTGGATTTTATGCCGCGCAAATGTTTGACCAAATTATTATTCGACATGATAAAGATGGTAGAGGGAAAACTAATGAAGAAATTACCTGTTATTTAATGGAAGGGATAATGGCTGTCAATCCCAATTTAGATGTCTCTATTCTGTCAGATGAAAAAGCGGCATTATTGTACGCAATTAAGACCGCAGAAGCTGGCACTTTTATTACGTGTTGTTTTGATAAAGTATTTGAAGCGATAGATTTATTGAAAAATTTGCCGAAATTAACGAAGCAAGAGGAAATATCATGACGCCTAAAGGTAAGTTATTTTTAATTGGTGGCGCTGAGGACAAAGGAGAGGAAGACAAAATTTCTTCTCCTAATATCGAGTTTGGTCGATTAGAAATTTTAAGCGAATTATTAGCCGCGGCTAAACACCACAAAATTGAAATTATTACCACAGGTTCACGATTTCCAGATGAAGTTAAAAAAACCTATCAAAACGCTTTTCATAAATTGCATTATCCAAATCCAGGCTTTTTATCCATTAAGAATCGCTTTGAAGCCAATGATCCGCATTTTTTGGAAAGAGTCGAAAAAGCTTGTGTGGTGTTTTTTTCCGGTGGGGATCAATTTCGATTGTCGACAATATTAGGTGGCACGCAAATGACGGAAGTGATTAAACATCGCTACCTTCATGATAAAAATTTTGTGGTGGCTGGTACCAGTGCAGGTGCGATGGTGATGTCAACCGTGATGATTAAAGAGGGGGGCAAAGAGGAAGCTTTATTTAACCATGATATTAAAACCACAGCAGGATTAGGGTTGTTACAAAACTGCATTATCGATACGCATTTTATTAAGCGTGGTCGTTTTGCTCGGTTAGCGCATGCCATCATTATAAATCCAGAACAACTGGGCATAGGTTTAGGTGAAGATGCAGGATTAATGATTGAGCATGGCACCCATGCTGAATGTCGAGGTTCAGGCATGGTGGTCATTATCGATGGGAGATATATCGGACAAACCAATATCACCGAAGCCCAAGATGCGGATCCTATTTTTGTTGAAAATCTCAAAGTGCATTTATTAGTTAAAGGATGCCGATTTTCGATTAAAGAGCGCGAGTTAGCAAATCCTGCCATAGGAAAATTATATGAATAAATTTGGCATTGCAATTCATGGCGGCGCAGGCAATGAAACACCATTTTTAACGGCGCATCTTAAAGAATATGAAGCAAGTCTACAGGAAGCTCTGCAAATAGGTTATGACATTGTCAAAGCGGGCGGTGCTGCATTAGACGCTGTGCAAGCCGCCGTCATGAATCTCGAAGACAATCCTTTATTTAATGCAGGTCGAGGTTCGGCTTTAGATGCCAAAGGCGAAATTGAAATGGATGCCGCCATTATGGATGGAAGAGAAGTGGCAGCAGGTGCTGTGTCCATGGTCCGTTATGTTAAAAATCCCATTTTATTGGCCAGAACTATTATGAGTAAGACCAAACACGTGTTTCTATCGGGTTATGGCGCTTTAGAATTTGCCAAAATTAATGAGTTGAGTTTAGAACCTGAATCATATTTTGTCACCGATCATGAGTATGCGATATTTCTGAATGATTCAAAAGATGCTGAACTGCAACATACTATGGAAAAAAAGGTGTATGGCAGCACTGGCACCGTCGGCGCTGTTGCCCTCGATCAAGCAGGCAATATTGCTGCGGCGACTTCAACTGGCGGCATCAGTAATAGTTTACCCGGAAGAATTGGCGACAGTTGCGTGATTGGCGCAGGGTGTTATGCCAATAATCGCAATTGCGCCGTTTCTGGCACTGGAATCGGCGAAATTTTAATTACTGATGTGATTGCGCATACTATCGCAATGTCGGTTGAGTTTAAGCAATATCCACTTCAAAAAGCCTGTGATTATGTAATACTGGAAAGAGATCGTCCCAAACAAGGTAGTATTGGAGTGATTGCGATTGATAAAGCGGCGAATATCGGCATTTCCTTCAGCTCAGAAATCATGAAGCGGGCGTGGATGACGTCTGAGCAAGCACAACCTCAGGTGAAAATTTATCCATGAGGTTGTGCGCGCAAAAGAATGGGTCTCTTTAAGGTGTACTAGCGCTTGCTTGGGGCTGAGGGATGTCTTCTGAATTATCTATAACGATTGTTGGTTCAGGTGGGGCACCTCCTGAATTTACTTGAGTGGCTTGGTTCAAAGTAAGTGAAGGAATAGGCGCGCTAGAAAAAAAATTAAGGCGTGAAGGCGGTGATACGGCGGGTTGAGATGTTGAGCTTAAAATTTTAGAACCTGATGAGTGACTCAAATGAAAAAAACCTTGTGCGAGCGGAAGCGTATCCGTTGAGGCTCTGGCCACGAGAGTGGAATGCCTTACTGGAATCGCCAGGCGCATTCGATGTTGTGGCTGTTTAAGTTCTAAAGAATTTGGTCGAGCTTGTTCCATGCAAATAGTCTGTATAGTTGCTCGGACTACTGAATCAGAGAGTTCAAAGCCTTTCCCTGTTTTTATTAGCATATCTATCATTGTTTTTACTATTTGTTCAAAAGCGAGTGTTTTAGATTGTGCTATGGGGTTCCCTGAAGAATCAGATTCAAACGTATTTGATGTTTTGCGTTTTTTGCGCTTTTTTGCTGTTTTGGGTTTTGTTTTCTCTTTTGACTTAACTAGGATAGGAGAGTCTAAAGGTGGGCTGCTTGGGTTGCTGACAACTTTTGCTGTAGATACTTTAGGTTTCAAAGAGATTACAGGTTTGATTTGAGTTAAATCGAATGTGTTAATGAAGTTGGCATCGCTCATAAAGTTCTCCCAACAGGAATCCAGCTCAGCTTGGTCTTTAAAAGTTGATAGAGGGTAAAACTTTACTTTTTTCTCAAATTTTCCACGTTTTATATAACTATTTAAATCATATAATATCATATGAAATCGATTGGCTTGATAGTAATATTTGTCCTGTTGATCCCTATCGATAGGATTCGTACAAGAGTGTAATTTTGAAATAGAAAGTTTAATAGTGCGTAGTCCTAGAGAGGGTTTAGACTTAATGGGAAAAATAGCCACATTTAGATTTTCGTCATAAAACATCATTGCCAAGCTTACGTTTTTAGATCGTTGAGCTGGCATTTCTAGAACACCGGCTTGAATGCTCTTAGGGTCAGCAGTTCTATTAGGATACTGTATACGACTTGGCTCTTCCTGTTCTATTAATATTTGTTTGCGCTTTCTTCTTACTAATGATGATGTTATAGCCTTTTCATCGACAGGTAAGCTTGTTAAATCAATAGCCTCTATAGAATTACTAGATGAGCTAGGTCCGGAAAGAAAGGACGATGATGAAGAGGATGAAGCAGAACTGCTGCTGGATGAAGGAACAGCAGCACTCTGTCCTTGAGAACGAATTTTGTGATAATGATCTGGGTACTTTTGAGCAAATTCTTGAATGAGAACTAGGGCCTGCTTCCCTGTTTGAGAATCAGCAATCTCTCGAGCCTTCATTAAAGATTCAAGCTGAATTACAGTCCGTGCCTGTAATTCAGGAGGATACTTAGTAGTCAGCCTTAAAAAAAATAGAAATTGATAATAATATTGAAATAACCATATGTTGTTCTCCAAAGCATTTTTTTCATGATCTGCAATACTTTTAAATGAATTAAAAATTGAGGTGGATGAGGCGAAAAATTCATCTATGAGAGTGTTCGCTATTTGTCTACCAGTCGTTTGGCTATGAGCGATTTGACATTGATTCATGTTAAAAAAGACATCACATATGGCTTTTTGAGTTTCGATATCCTTAGCATTGGAGGGTTGTTGTTGCATATATTGATAAAGATCCTTACGGATAGAGAGATATTCTGCCCAGATACCAACGTATGCCTGTACTTTTTCGTCCAATGTGGATTTTTGAGGAACACCATTTAAAGCAACATTTGTATCCTTCAAACGGCGCTGTATTTCTTTAAATGCAGAGGGTTGTAGTTTGGCTTCTTTAGATTCAGACATGTAATTTCTCACAGTAATGTTAGTATTATAAAAATCTAAGATGATAAAAGTTTGTAACGTTTGTATCTATAACTAATTGCTCGGTGCAGCGCAGCCCGCCAATTTTAAACAAGGCGACATCAAGGGTGAGAGTGGCACTTCTTTTAAGGCGGAGTAGGGAACGGCCACTTCCAACGTGCCATAGACGCGGGGGGCTACTTGGGCTTCATTGAAGTGAATCACCAGTTCGGCGGCTTTTAAACTCCAGGCACTATAATTTTGAACGCTGGGCTCGAGGCCTTCTTCAAAGGGTTGTAGGTCCGGGAAGCGTTGTTTCAATGCGGTGCGTACATAATTTTCAATGACGCTACGAGAACCGGAGTGTGGTTCAAATAAATCGTCGAGAGTCAAAATTTTAGCAGCGGTGAGGTCATAATTAAAAGTGCTGACGGTGTGAGCGGGGTGTGCGGCGTGTGTGACCATGGTGTCAGTGGTAAATACAACACTGATCAGTTGATGGTTGCCGGGTTGAATGACCGAGGCTTGATAGTTTAGAGAGAAAACATTTCGTCCACGAGCTGTTTTATTCGCATTGACAGTTTGGTTGAATTGACTAATTTGTGTTTTTACCCAGTTTTGGATGGTTTGATTAAACTGAAACGCGTTGTTGGAAAGATTTGGACCGCGAATTTGTGGGTAATGTAGCGTGATTTGTGTGTTGTGATTGTTGTCGCCAACGCTTCGTTCAATGGATTCTAGCGTGGATTGTGTGCCGAGCGTTAAACCAGGCGCAAGAGGAGTTGCTAAAACGAAAGGATAAAACATGACACTTAAACAAACTGCTAGCAAGATTTTTTTCATAGTACCTTTTCTCGGAGATGTTTTACTAATCCTTACGGCACGACAACAGCGCTATTGTAAATAAAATGTTATTTTTTACAAGTTTTTAATGTGGGTATGCATAAAGACTCTCGAAACAGGAATGAAGGATTGAAGTGGCGAGCTGTTTCCTTCTCCCCTCTGTGGGAGAAGGTGCCTGATAGGGCGGATGAGGGGGATCGAAGAGGATTTTTAACATAGCTTTTGCTTCACCCACCCGACAAAAACCTCAGGATCAAACAAATACAACCCCTCAGCATGATAACGCCCTGGCATGACGGTCAAAGTTTTAGGCCCTGCATAAGCCTCAAACACTTGTTGCGTTTGGCTAGGTTGCACTAAAGTATCATCTTCTGTTTTAAGAAAATCAGCTGGTAAGTGAATTTGATTGACGAAGCTTTTCGCATTGGGTTTGGAATAAAAAGGCCAACCCCACCGGAAAAATGGTTGCACTTCGGGCGCAATTTTGAATACGGGCTTTTTGCGCCATAAAAAATGGCTTAAAAATAGGCCTGATTTTACCACATCTTCAAATTGCGTAGGGCAGGCAATTAATAAAAGATGGTCTATGCATTGAGGATAAAGCTCTGCGGCGCGCAGGGTTGTATAAGCGCCTAAAGAAAATCCTAATACAATCACTTTTTGATAATGTCCGCGCGCCCAGGTTAAAGCAGGTTGTAAGTCTAAATATTCTCGTGCGCCAAATGTGTAGCGCCCTTCGCTTTGGCCAGTGCCTCGAAAATCCATGATTAATACATCGGCTAAGGCTTGCAAGTCAGCCCCTAAGCGTTGAAGGGGGCGGGAATCTTTAAATTGAGAAAAGCCCGGCGCTACTAAGATTAAAGTCGTGTGAGCATTTTTGGAATATAAGTTGGCTTGAATTTTAAGGCCGTCGGTTGTTTGAAATTCCAACGATGTGGTCATGGTGATTTAACCTTGGTGCCGGAGGTCGGACTCGAACCGACACAGTGTCGCCACTACCAGATTTTGAGTCTGGCGCGTCTACCAATTTCGCCACTCCGGCTGATGCTGAGTGAGGCGGGAGTATAGCAAAATTAGAATTAAGAGCAAATGAATTTTGAATTTTTTAGCGGGCAAGCTGCCCGCGCTCCCAGGCTCGAGCTTTATTTAGCTTAAAGCCTGGTTGGGTATTGGGGGTTTTATTAAGCTTTTAAGCGGGCAAGCTGCCCGCGCTCCGGGCTCGAGCTTTATTTAGCTTAAAGCCATGGTTGGGCATTGGAGATTTTTGTTAAATTTTTTTACGGAAAGAACTCCCTGTTTTGACGATAGCATTAACTTGGCGAAGGCTCGAGTCTCTGGAGCGCGGGCTGCTAGCCCGCTGCTTTACCTACCGCCCGACGTTACACTTCCTCGCAGAAGCTATATATCTTATAATACCACCCATACTACATAAAAGAGGTGCATAATGCCTAATTTACCCGGCAAAAGAGTCAGTGAATCCGCCGTGAATGATCATGTCTATCGCGTATTTCCCAATGATTTAAATTCGAACAGCACGGTTTTTGGTGGCTTAGTGATGTCTACCATTGATAGAATTAGTTCGGTAGTGGCTGAAAGACACGCCGGCAATCTATGCGTAACCGCTTTAGTGGACTCTTTGCATTTTATTGCCCCCGCGCGCAAAGGCGATATTTTAATTTTCAAAGCTGCAGTGAATCGCGCCTGGCGAACATCGATGGAAATTGGGGCCAAAGTATTGTCAGAAAATCCACATACTGGGGAGCAAAAATCTATCGTTTCTGCGTATTTAACCTTTGTCGCGGTCGATGCCAATCAAACCCCCATTGAAGTTCCTCCGCTCATTCCAGAAACCGAAATCGAAAAGCGTCGTTATGAAGAAGCGGAATTGCGTCGTCAACGTCGTCGTTCAGAAGCCGAGCAGCGTAAATTAAACCGGAAATAATGTGCAGTTAAGTGATTTTGATTTTGAGCTCCCGCCGGCTTTAATTGCGCAATATCCTTTATCGCAACGCAGCGCCAGCCGTCTACTCTGTGTCAATAAATGCAGTGGCACGTTGACGCATCGGCATTTTACCGATTTTCCGACGTTATTATCCCCCCTTGATCTGTTGGTGTTTAATGATACGCAGGTGATTAAAGCCCGCTGGTATGGGCAGAAATTAACCGGTGGCAAAATTGAATTGTTAATTGAAAAAATTCTAACGGATCGACAAGCTTTAGCGCAGGTGAAATCCAATAAATCGTTAAAGATTGGTCAAATTTTACTTTTGGATGGAGAAATTAGCGCGGAAATTCAAGAAAAGCGCCAAGATTTATGCGTCTTACATTTTCAAAATCCCCGCCCAGTGGATGAGCTGTTGGAACAGTATGGGCATATCCCGCTGCCTCACTATATGGCAAGGGCAGATGAAGCACTGGACGAATCGCGTTATCAAACGGTGTATGCCCGTCATAAGGGTGCTGTTGCTGCGCCCACCGCGGGGTTGCACTTTGATGCTGCAATCTTAAAGCAATTAGAACAACTTGGCATTGAAAGCACCTTTGTCACCTTACATGTGGGGGCGGGAACCTTTAAGCCCGTGAAAACAGAGGATATTTCGCAGCACGTGATGCATGCAGAATATTTAACGGTGTCTGAATCTGTCTGCCAGCAAATTCAGGCGACCAAAGCACGCGGTGGCAGGGTCATCGCCGTCGGCACCACCAGTTTGCGGGCTTTAGAAACCGCTGCTCAAACTGGCACTATCCAGCCTTATCAAGGGGACACGCGCTTATTTATTTATCCTGGGTATCAATTTAATTGCGTTGATGCCATGATAACCAATTTTCATTTACCGAAATCGAGTTTGTTGATGCTGGTGAGTGCGTTGGGGGGATATGAGCTGATTCAGCGCGCTTATCAGGCAGCGATCGCGGCTCACTATCGATTTTACAGTTATGGCGATGCGATGTGGATTGAATAATGCAATTTCAACTCTTAAATAAAGCAGGGCAGGCGAGACGCGGACGGCTGACCTTTGAGCGGGGCACCATTGAAACCCCAGCGTTTATGACCGTTGGCACGTATGGCGCCGTGAAGACCATCACCCCAGAAGAAGTGGCGGCGACCGGCGGGCAAATTCTGTTAGGCAATACCTTTCACTTGATGCTGCGACCTGGCACCGACATTATTGCGGCGCATGGGGGATTACACCAGTTTATGCATTGGGATAAGCCAATTTTAACCGATTCTGGGGGATTTCAGGTCTTTAGCTTAGCGCAAATTCGTAAAATCACAGAAGAAGGCGTCAAGTTCCGTTCGCCGTTGGATGGTTCAGAAGTTTTTTTATCCCCTGAACGCTCTATGGAAGTGCAGCGTCAGTTGGGATCCGACATTGTGATGATTTTTGATGAGTGCACCCCGTATCCAGCCTGTGAGGCCACCGCCAGACAGTCTATGGAATTATCGTTGCGATGGGCAGAGCGCAGTAAAGTCGCGCATGGCAATAATCCCTCAGCCTTATTTGGTATCGTTCAAGGGGGGATGTATCCAGAGTTACGCCAACAATCCTTGCGCGCCTTACAAGACATCAGTTTTGATGGCTATGCGATTGGTGGATTATCGGTCGGCGAGCCTAAAGCCGATATGCATCGAATTTTGCAGCATGTTGCTCCCGAAATGCCAGAAGATAAGCCGCGCTATTTAATGGGGGTCGGCACACCGCAAGATTTGCTGGATGCAGTACGTTATGGAATAGACATGTTCGATTGCGTGATGCCGACACGCAATGCGCGCAATGGCCATTTATTCACCTCAGAAGGTGTGGTCAGAATTCGCAATAGTGCTTATAAGTCCGACTTAAGGCCACTAGACCCCGCCTGTGCCTGTTATACCTGTCAACATTACAGCCGTGCCTATTTGCACCATTTGGATCGTTGCCATGAGATGTTAGGCATGCGCTTAAATAGCTTGCATAATCTCCATTATTATCAAGCGTGGATGCAAAAAATTCGCACGGCAATTGAAGAGGGCAGCCTTGCTGAGTGCTAAATAATTACGTTGCGTCTTAAATTATAACAAGGTACATTTAAACATCTTTCACGTTATCCAGGAGTTAATAATGAGTTTACTGAATTTTTTTGGTATTGGTGACGCCCTAGCGCAAACCGCGACAACGACCACCACTGCCGCTCACCCTCAACAAGGAAGCATAACCTCTTTACTTTTTACCTTGGCCATTTTTATCGCGGTGTTTTATTTCTTGTTGATCCGTCCACAAACCAAACGCGCCAAAGAGCACCGTAAATTGATTGAAGGATTGGGTAAAGACGATGAAGTGGTCACTTCTGGTGGATTAGCTGGCCGCGTGACCGACATTAACGATAATTTCGTCACCATAAAAATTGCCAAAGAAGTTGAGGTTTCTTTTCAAAAAAATGCTATTGCGATGATTTTGCCGAAGGGCACTTTAAAAAATCTATAATCATTACTATTTAAGTGAGTGTATCCATTCAGCACATTCTAACGGAAGCCCAAAAGCTTAGAATAGGCTGGAGGCGTCGTCCTCGCAGGATGCTGGGATCCAGTCTGCAGAGAAGCAAACTTTACATTCTTGTAGTCTGGATCCCGGCATCCATGCCAAGACGACGCCTCCTCTTGAGTGCCTCTTTAGGAGCACTGAGCTTGTCTCAGGGTGTGCTGAAAGACAAAAATTATCATTGTTTGAGATCAAGGGATTATGTTGAATCGTTACCCATTGTGGAAGAATCTACTGCTGGTTGTGTTAATTCTGTTTGGCTTGATTTATGCCGCGCCCAATTTATTTGGGTATGATAATGCGGTGCAAATTTCGGCGAAAAATAATCAGCCAGTGAGTGCAGACATTGCAGCGACCGTTAAAAGCAATTTAGCGACGCAAAATATCCCTTATCTTTCCACCCAAGAGACGCAAGGCGCGTTAATCGTCCGCTTTGCCTCGACCGATTTACAACTCAAAGCCCGCGATGTCATTAAAAATCAGTTAGGCGATGATTATATTGTCGCCTTAAATTTGGCCCCCCGTACGCCCAGTTGGTTGGCAGCATTAGGCGCGCATCCGATGAAGCTGGGGTTGGATTTGCGCGGTGGGGTTAACTTTTTACTCGAGGTGGATACTGATTCCGCCATCAAATCGCGTCAAGAAGGCGATGTCAATATCATGGCCAGTGATTTGCGTGATGCGAATATTCGTTATGCGGGCATTACCCAATCTAATGGTAACCCCACGTTATTATTCCGCGATGCGCAAACTCGCAGTGCCGCTTTAGATAAATTAACCCCGCAATTCACCGATTACACTTTTGCGTCATCGATGCAAGGCGATAGTTATGTCCTCACCGCCAATATGACGCCTGCAGCGCAAACCAACATTGTCAATTATGCGGTTGATCAAAATATGACAATTCTCAGCAATCGCGTGAATGAACTGGGGGTCAGTGAGGCGGTGGTGCAACGTCAAGGCGCACATCAAATCAGTGTGGATTTGCCGGGGATTCAAGACACCGCGCGCGCCAAAGATATTATCGGCAAAACCGCCACCGTGCATTTTCAGCTGGTAGATGTAGATAACGATGTGGCCACTGCACAAGCGGGTCAAGTGCCATTGGGCAGTCGTCTATATCAAGATGAAGAGGGTAGACCCGTTTTACTGAAAAACCAGATTATTTTATATGGCAGTTCCATTAATTACGCCAATGCGATCATGGATCAAAATGGTCGACCTGCCGTTTCGATTCGACTCAGCGGCAGTGGGGTAGGATTATTTAGTCGCGTGACGGCTGACAATGTTGGAAAGCCGATAGCCACCGTGTATATTGAGACGATTCCGCAAACCCGCACCGTTAATGGTAAACCGGTTATCACCTACAAACAAACCCAAAAAATTATCAGTATCGCACGAATTGATTCGGCATTAGGGAATGCCTTCCAAATCTCTGGGCTGACGGATATGAAGTATGCCCAAAATTTAGCGTTGTTATTGCGTTCAGGATCTTTTGTCGCCAATGTCGCGTTTGTTCAAGAACGCACGGTTGGGCCAAGCTTAGGGGTGGCCAACATCCAAAAAGGGGTCACTTCTCTGATTGTAGGTTCGTTGGCGGTCATTCTGTTTATGATCCTGTATTACCGATTGTTCGGCATTGTGGCGGATTTGGCCTTACTGTTAAATATTGTTTTTATTATTGCAGTATTGTCTGTGCTTGGTGCCACCTTAACTTTGCCAGGCATTGCCGGGATTGTGTTAACGGTGGGTATTTCTGTGGATGCCAACGTGCTCATTAATGAGCGTATCCGCGAAGAATTGCGCAACGGTATGAGTCCGCAAGCCGCCATTCATACCGGTTATGATCGAGCATTTGTGACGATTTTGGATGCCAACATTACCACCTTAATTGTCACCATGATCTTATTTGCGTTAGGCAGTGGGGTGGTAAAATCTTTCGCCATTACCTTAACCATTGGCGTGTTAACCTCAATGTTAACGGCAGTGTTCTTTACGCGAGCAATTATCAATTGGATTTACGGCGGCCGTGTCATTAAGTCGTTATCGATTGGTATTAAAAACACCGGCGTCACTCGAAACAAGCTTACGCGAGACTAATATGGAATTTTTTAAATCTAACACCAAAATCGATTTTATGGGGCAGCGCAAATGGGCTGCTTTATTTTCCATTGTATTATTTGTTGCCTCGATCCTGTCACTCGCAATTAATCATTTAAATTTGGGATTAGACTTCACCGGTGGTACCCAAATTGAATTGCATTTTCCGCAAGCAGTTGATGTGGGCGTGATCCGCCAAAAAATGGAAACGGCAGGTTTCCCGCAAGCTCAAGTGCAGTCGTATGGGACCTCGCAGGATGTGTTGGTGCGTATTCCTCCACTTAAAACAGCGTCAGAACAAGATTTGCGGAATAAAGTCGCTGCTATTTTACCGCAATCTCAAATTCTGCAGCTTGAATACATTGGGCCGCAAGTCGGAAAGAGCCTGGTGACCAATGGACTGCTTGCCATCCTCATCTCACTGTTAGCGACCATGGCGTATATTGCGTTTCGATTCGAAATGCGATTTGCCGTCAGCGCGGCGGTGGCTTTGATCCACGACCCCATTTTAATTTTGGGTATCTTTTCGTTTTTCCATTTACAGTTCGATTTAATTGCGTTAGCTGCGGTGTTGACTATTATTGGGTATTCTCTCAACGACACGATTGTCGTCTATGACCGAGTTCGAGAAAACTTTCGACGGATTCGTAAAGGCACGCCAACGGAGATTATTAACGTATCTATTAATCAAACCTTGTCGCGAACTATTATGACTTCCGGTTTGACCTTGTTGGTGGTGATTGCCTTATTTATATTTGGCGGAGAAACCCTGCGCGGCTTCTCGCTAGCTTTAATCATTGGGATTGTGATTGGAACCTACTCCTCCATTTATGTGGCAGGCTCTTTGGCGATTAGCTTAGGGCTGAATCGCTCTCACTTGTTGCCACCGCCTAAGAAAGAAATCGATAGTTTGCCTTGAAACTCTTTTATCAAAAGCAGCGGGCTAGCAGCCCGCGCTCCTAGGCTCGAGCTAATTCACCCTTCGAGCAAGCACAAATCTTGGGAGCACACTGAAACTTCTTCATTTTAAAGCTCTCCTCTCCAAAGCTTCCATCTCGACTTAGATTGAAATGCCACATTCACAATGCATGGCTTGAGCTTGGGAGCGCGGGCTGCTAGCCCGCTGCTTTTGCAAGCCTTTGGGAGTGCGCCGAAGCTTCCTCATCTTAAAGCTCTCCTCTCCAAAGCTTCCATCTCGACTTAGATTGAAATGCCACATTCACAATGCATGGCTTGAGCTTGGGAGCGCGGGCTGCTAGCCCGCTGCTTTTGCAAGCCTTTGGGAGTGCGCCGAAGCTTCCTCATCTTAAAGCTCTCCTCTCCAAAGCTTCCATCTCGACTTAGATTGAAATGCCACATTCACAATGCATGGCTTGAACTTGGGAGCGCGGGCTGCTAGCCCGCTGCTTTCGCAAATCTTTGGGCGCGCCGAAACTTCTTCCTCAACTTCTTCCTCCTAAGCGCTTGCTCCCAGGCGCGAGCCTATTCGATGCGCTTAGCGCTTACGTCATAAATTGCTAGCTATTTGAAATCGTTTGTCTTAACATTCAAAATAGGAATTGACAACAACTTTAGAGGATTGTTTTATGATTGTTCTGCTCACGCTATTTTTCATCATCATCGCCTACTTAATCGGCTCTTTATCGAGTGCGATTATCGTTTCTAAATTAATGCATTTGCCTGATCCTAGAACTGCTGGGTCTGGAAACGCAGGTGCTACTAATGTATTTCGCGTCAGCGGCCGATGGCCAGCAGTCATTACCTTAATCTGCGATGTATTAAAAGGTTTATTGCCGGTATTACTGGCCTATTTAGCAGGACTGCGCGGTTTCAATCTCGCATTAGTGGCTTTAGCAGCAACCGTTGGACACATCTTCCCCATTTATTTTAAATTCAAAGGCGGAAAAGGGGTGGCAACGATTTTTGGTGGTATGATGGTCCTGTCTTTTTGGGTGGCTTTAATCGGGGTTATTATTTGGGGCGTGGTATTGGTGATTTCACGCTATGTCTCTTTGGCTTCTTTAATCGCTGTCGCTGTTGGAACTATTCTCATTTTATTCGTGCATACCAGTTATTTCTTGCCAATTTTAGCCGCGGCTTTATTGATCATTTGGAAGCATAAAGACAATATCGAACGCTTACGAGCAGGGACAGAAAATAAAATGATTTTAAAGTCGTAAAAGTCGTAAAAGTTGTAAAAGAAAAAGCAGCGGGCTAGCAGCCCGCGCTCCCAAGCTCGAGCCTTTTTTGAGCTGAAAGCATCGTCAACCATTGGAGTTTTTTCGTCCAAAAATTTAAGAAAGCACAAAACTATCATTTAGCGCTTGGCCATGCATGGCGTAAAACTTGGGAGCGCGGGCTGCTAGCCCGCTGCTTTTAAAAACTCAAAAACTCAAAAATTCATCCAACACACCCATACACTCCATATAATCTAAAAATGGCTTCCCCACCTTGTTTTCATACGTCACTTCTGTAATCGTGGTATATCCTAAACGCCAAGCATTATGCAACATGTAGGCCTTCCCTGATCGAGCACCCACATACAGCGTGATATGCCCCGGCGCATAAAGCAAAGTTAAAAAAGGAATACCGTGTTCAATAATGTATTGCTCTTTCTCTAATGGCGTTAAATGCTGTAAAGGAATACGCTTGCCCATCCCCGCTTGTTCCCGAGAGTTACGTGGCAACCACACACCAAACCCCGCCAATACATCCATCATCAGTGAAGAACAATCTCGTAAGCCATACATCCCCCCCCATCCATAAGGTTGACCTAAAACTTGCTTAATGCGTGTGCTGATGGTCTGTTCATTGAAGGGTTCTGGAAAAGGGCTCAAGAATTTGCCGGGCAAGGTAATCTCACAATCGACCGCCGTTTGATGGGTATCTGCAGCAGTTGTGAGTATGATCACTTCTTCCTCTGCCACTTCAGAGATTGGATATAAACACCCTAAACGCAAAGAAAGTGGCGGTTGGTGGCGTTGGGTTGCAACGACTTTTTCTTGAGCGGGAAGGCTATACAGAACATTCTGTCTGGTCTGCCTAAATGCACTATCGACAAAAGCAATCTGCTGGCGTTGTATCCAGCCAAAAAAGCTGCTACAGGCCATGAAATACCATTGACCATCTTGAGAAAGCTGTAAAATCTGAATAGGGGTATTCGCTGCAATAAATGAGTTTTGCATTAAATCAAAGGGATAACCATCGGTAGCGCTACCCCATTCTGCAAATGCGGGTTGTCGGGTCGGGAACACTCTGACATCCGCATCAACTAGCATGATGGCTGTTTCATTACAATTAGGGAAGTTCTGTAGTGCCATATTTTCAATGAGGGATTTTAACCATTTGGCGCTATAGGGCTGATGCCAGGCGCTCCATCCCGGCGACTTTTCAAGTTGTGCAATAGCATCCTGTAATGACTGGCGCATGGCTGCGGGCGTGGCAACAGATTGGGCGCCTGTCCAGGGGGAAAAATAACGGGTTAAGTAGTCTTCCGCGAGAGTTTTTTGTTGTGAGGGATCAAGTAGACATTGAATAGTTTCCGTTAAATGTGCTTCAATAGTCTGTTCGAGGGTTGGCAACTCAGGATTTAATAAAAAATTAGCGGACGACATCAACCATTCGCTCCTTTGAGATATTTTAAAAGTTAACATAGGAATTATATGCAACCGAAACGTGATAATTTAATCTGGATTGACCTGGAAATGACAGGTTTAAACCCTGACCAAGATTATATCATAGAGATCGCGACAGTCGTGACCAATCCCCAGTTAGAAGTGATTGCTGAAGGACCCAGCCTTGCAATCCACCAGCCAGAATCGGTTTTGCAAGGAATGGATGAATGGAATACCAAACAGCATACCAAATCCGGGTTGGTTGCGCGTATTCAAGCCAGCCAGATTAATAACGAACAAGCGCAGGCTGAAACAATTGAGTTCTTAATGCAGCATGTGCCGCCGGGGCGATCGCCCATGTGTGGAAGTAGTATTTGCCAGGATAGACGCTTTTTATATCGGTGGATGCCAAAGCTTGAGCAATATTTCCATTACCGAAATTTGGATGTGAGCTCAGTTAAGATTTTAGCACAGCATTGGGCGCCTAAGATGGCACAAGGGGTTAAGAAGCAGTCGAGTCATTTGGCGTTGCAAGATATCCATGATTCCATTGCGGAGTTGAGGCATTATCGGGAGCATTTTTTTAGGCTTACAGGGGAGTGAAAGCTGGGGTTGTTACCCCTCATCCGCCCTATCGGGCACCTTCTCCCACAGGGGGAGAAGGGAACAGCTTGCCCACCCATGTTTCTGTAGGCTTAAAACTCACTTTTCAACACAACAAATACCCTGCAAACTTTCGAAGGGACAGCACCCCCGTATCCAATATCAAATACTGCCCCTTTATGCCCAGCAAAGTCCCCGTAATCTGAGCCTGCTGATGAAAATCTAA
Organism: Gammaproteobacteria bacterium; assembly: GCA_047601185.1. GTDB lineage: Bacteria > Pseudomonadota > Gammaproteobacteria > JAURND01 > JAURND01 > JASGJS01. The sequence goes on from JASGJS010000001.1 coordinate 1,209,045, forward strand.
GGTTTTAATCTTTTTGGGGTATTCTAAAACGGGGTATTGAATTTTTTCATGCGTATCAGCCTCCCACACAATCTCTTGGCTAAATGACAAACTTTCCAACTCCCCCTGAATTTTTTGGAACAATGTTTGCTGCTCGTGTCGTAAATCAATGTCCTCAGCATCTTGCTTTAACATCGCTTGCCAATGGGTTTTATCCGCCAAATGTTTTTTACAGATCACTTCAATTTGGCCGGCTTGATGGCGATTAGAGACTTTAGCAATCACCAGTCCCTGAGTAGCGCCTTGGTCGATCCAACGCGAGGGGATATGGCTGCTGCGGGTAATCCCTACTTTTAAAGTGGATGAATTTGCCAAGTAAACCACATGGGGTTGGCCGCAATGGGCATGGAACCAGTCATTAGGGTTACAGCGGCCTTCGTGATAGCGGCATTTCTCAGGATGGATAACGCATAAATTGCATTCATAGAGTTTCTGTAAGCAGGGGTAACAATAACCTTGTTGGAAACTCTTTTTAATGTGGCGGTCGCATTGGATACATTGAATCTCTCCCGCGAACTTTAACGTGATCGATTTTCCTAGCCAGTCATTTAATAAAACCGGGGTAGGGTGACTGGGGAAATAGTAATTGACAGGCCACTGCAGCTCTGTGCGCAGTTTATTTAATCGGCCGGTTAAAGAAAAAGGGTTGTTCATGGAATTATGCTAAAGTCTGTGCCACAATTAAAATTATCTCAATAAGAAAAGGGAGTATAACATGTCATTCAAACCCGTGGTTAGTCTCATTGTGCTCAGTATCAGTCTCGTTGGCTGCTCAATGTTTATCAGATCGACGCCACCACAATCCACCGACCGATTGACCCAAAACTGTCAGAATATCAAACAAGACATTTTAATGGCGCCGACGGCAAACGTCTTGCATCAAGATGGGTATACCCCAGCGAAGGATGTGCAATTGTATCAAGCTTATCAAGAAAATAATTGCGATCGGTTGTTAGCAGATTATGGCACAGCGCCGATCAAACCGACTAAATAGGGCCTTGACAAACTACGCCATACCCATTACATTTCGGTAGCTTTTGCCGAGGTGGTGGAATTGGTAGACACGCAAGTTTCAGGTACTTGTGGGGGAAACTCCGTGGAGGTTCGAGTCCTCTTCTCGGCACCAGTATTGCGTATGAGTCTATTAAAAGCCCGAATCACCATCCCTACGGTAATAAAGTACTTCCAATATTTCTCCTTCCACACGCGTGCAATCAAGGGAAACCACGGCAATAAAGCTTCCCCTGCTGTCCAATTAGGTCGCCACCGTGCTCGTACTTTTCGTCGTTGCATCAGCGTCACAGTCGGTACTCCCAAGTTCGAAGCTAAGTGCCCCAATCCCGAGTCATTGCCAATAAACCAACCTGATTCACTGATGAAACCTGCCACCTCAGCCAAAGTATTAAAAGTTTGAAGGGAAAATTGGTTGGGATCAATCCAGGTGACTTCAGGTAATTCTGCGGGAGCTACCATAAAAACAGGAGAATACCCTTGTTGTTTTAAACGTTGTGCGAGTTGAATAAAACGCTTCGGCAGCCAATAACGCGCTTTAAGATGCGCAGTTGGATGAATGATGACGCGATTGGGATATTTTTTAGTGATGAACTCTGTTGGAATCATCAAACCATTTTCCCGTAAAGGAAGCTTGATGCCAAATAACTGCCGACACATGTTTACCTGTATGTCGATTAAGTGGATCATCGCATGATATTCTGCAAATTGATCAAATGCGACAGCGCGAGGGTGCCAGTGATTCGCTTGATGTAGAATATCATGCGTATAACTGTGCAGTAATAATTCCACCGAATGAAAACGCTCCTCAGCTTCAGCGCGTTGTTGGGGATAAGGTAACAGCGTGATATGCGGAAACCAGTCTTTCAGCATGGCCAAATGGTTGCTAAAAACTGTCACTTGATAGCCGTGCAGCTGCAGATTATGAACAATGATCATGGCAATCAACGAGTCTCCTAGTCGTGGAGACATCACCAATCCCACAGAACGGTAAGCTGAGAAGGCGGAATCAATTGTCATGATCTAAAGGATTAGGGTAGCTGGTGATAATGTTATTGACCTTTTTCGTGTATAACGATTTTATTTTTAACGTGATGGTGTCATATAAGTAAGTAGTAGTGAACCGCAGTGCCTTCCAAACTCTTTTTAACCAAGGCTTACGTTGAAATTGTAGATTTAATTGATAAACCATATCATCTTCAAATCGACGCAGCCGAATTTTTTGGTGACAGATCAGGGTATGAACGTTATCTAACCATTTGCTAAAAATTTGTAGACTAGGAGAGGGTGTCGTCTCTTGTTGAGCTTCACGAAATAAAGAAAGTAATTTAGGAAAATTCCATTGTGATGGTGGACAAGCCAATAGTAAACGTGTCCACTTGGTATAAATAGGATGTAGGTTACTGTCCAATAAAAATATTGGCGCAAACCTTCTCAGTGCAATAATCTTTCGATGAAAAATTTCATAACTACACATGAGAAAATATAAATAACCTTTAATAAAATGACGATGTTGCTCGATAGCGCCATAATCAATAAATTTGGGATATTTATTTTCAACCATCAGAATATTTCTGGGATGTAAATCGGTGTGATAATAACCATATTCTTCCAGTATGATGGCTTGTTGTAATAATGCTTCAACGATAGCCACCGGATCATAAGCCATGCCCATTTTGATCATTTCGCTAATTGCCATGCCAGGCACCTTTTTCCGTAAAATCCAACCTTCGTAGGCGTGCAAATGATAAGCGAGCAACTTAGGCGCCAGTTTTTGACTGACCTGTTCATTTGATAAAAAAGCAATTTCGCGGTTTAACTCTCTATGAATTTTTTGGCCAATTTTTTCAGTTAATTGATAATATTTTAGAATATAATCGGCATTAAAATAATAACGCCGAGAACCATCCATCTTTCCGACCCATTCTCTGGTTTGATTTTCTGGAATTTCAAAGCGATCAATATGGCCATTGGCGTACCAATAGAGATTACTGCAAAAGACCAGGACTTTATTCGTTTTAGTGATAAAAGTTTCACGATAACGATAGAATTTTTTCAAAAAAGGGTCGTTAAAATAGCTTTTGAAGTTTTTAAAATGAAATAAGCCAATGTCTGCAGTTTGAGATAAATTTTCAACGGCTTCATGTAAATAACTGGGCTTTAATTGATAATAATGAATATTTGAAATAATGTCATAATGCTGTTCTGAGTATGCTTGGTTAGAAGAATAATCCATTTCGCAGAAATTAAGTATTTTGGGGGAGCGTTGTAAAAAATGGGAGAATTGCTGAATTATTTTTTGTTCCATGGTTTCTTTTATAACCTCCTAATCTGAACTTTAGCTTCAAACTGACTAAAAATGACTAAAGTTTGGATAATATTACGGGCTGTTGCCAGTTAGATTCCACGCAGATTTGAAATGGCGAGCTGTTGCCTTCTCCCACAAGGGGGGAAGGAAACAGCTTGCCGCTCAAATCTTTATAGCCCTAAATATCAACAACTCCTAAGTTTTTTAAATTTTAGTGTAATAAAATCATACACTCTAAACAGCGCATAAGTATAATAATAATCTACATATTTTAAAACTGATTTTTTCTTAGCAAAACATCTTAATTTTTTCAGTAAAATCGGCTCAAAATGTCTCAATCTTAAATGGTTTTTTGTAATTAATTTTTCGGTGCTTTTTAGCCAAATATTGAATTTTTCAACTGAAAAATTTAATAAATTCCCCTCATTCTGTGCAAAAGCCTCCATAAATGTTGTAAAGTGCCAATGCTCAGGCGGAATAGCTAGAATATTCATCAGCCATTGATAATATTTTTTATGATAATTCTGTTGCATGAGATAACTGGGTCGAAATTTTCGACATACAATATTGGTCTTTGTGACTAACTCATAGAACAATATCATAAAATTCAAATATAAATTCTTAACTTTTCTTAAATTATTATGGATGGAACCATAATCGATCAGCACAGCATCGCCTTCAGGTGCTATAATCACATTCCACAGTCTAAGATCTGTATGAAAAAGATTGTGGGTTTCGAATAATGCTAGCTGCTTTAGTAGGGAAGTTGTAATCTTATCAACACAATAAGACTCCTGCTCGATCACTTCACTTAAAGGTTTTCCCGCTAGTTTTTCTCGCATCAGCCAACCTTGCTGAGCATTTAAGGCATGACTCATGAGCGCTGGGAATTTTTGATACTGTTGCGTAAAGGTTTGTAAAAAACGCACTTCTTGGGTCAATTCTTGGGTATTAGATGGCGCGGCTGCGTGATGGCTCAGATCGTATTGTTTTAAAATAAAGCAATCAGAGAAAAAATAGCGACGACTGCCAAAGGCATTTTGCGCCAAAGGGTGAGAAATATTTGTCCAAGCCTGGAATTTTTCAAGATAACCACCAGCATACCAATAGTGATTGCTACAAAATATCATGGTATTTTTTAAATGATCTGTCACTATTTCACAATAGCTGAAATATTTTTTGCAGTATTCTAGGGAAACATCCAAAGCATTCACCAAAAATATCACCATATGTTTAGAGGCTTCTGTTAAAGCCTGCTCTAAACTGTTATTTTGTACATAAACCCTTAGATCGTGCGGAGAGGTTGCATGATCAATAAAAGCCCAGGCCTGATTGACCGATAGCACCTGCAGAGCATCTCCAAAATATTTTTCAATTTTTTCAAAAATAGTGCTTAATTGTGGCGAGATTTTTCCTTCTCTCCCTGAGAGAGTTGTAATAGCTGCTGAGGTTTTTGATGTATGAAGACTTGATTGTGGTGAGCTGTTGCCTTCTCCCCTTGTGGGAGAAGGTGCCCGATAGGGCGGATGAGGGGTGATTTTGGTTTTCATTTTATGTTTTAAATTTTTTTAGAATTAAGGATTTCAGAAACAGCGATAAAGTATCATAACCAATCAAATAATACTTCTTGATGAAAAACAGCATCCTTTTAAACGCAGGCATTTTACGGTAGTGTAAATTCAGCTGATCGATGATAAAGTACTCAAACCGTTTAATATGTAACCGATTTTTCTCGATGAGATGGGTTAGTTTATTAAGCCAGGCTTGAAAATGCTTAGCGTCGAACGTATTCGCCGCAATAGGCGCTTGAGCATTGATTTGCTGTTGTTGTGCTTGCTGTAACAGCTTATAAAACCGCCCAAAGTTCCACGTATAATGTGGCTGAGCCAAAATCAATTGAACCCATTGATGGTAAAGTGGGTTAAGCGCATCGTTCATGAGATAAGCGGGGTTAAGCCTGCGATGGCTGATAATTTTGTGATGAAAAATCTCATAACTTAATAAAATAAAAGAAAAATATCCTTTTAAAAAATGTTTATGCTTATATTCGATTTCCCCATAATCTAACAATGTCGCCTGCCCAGAAGGTAAAATCAGCACATTTTCGGGTCTGAGATTAGTATAAAATTGTTTATTTTTTTCCAACGACATTAATAATACTAAAATATTTTGAATAAGATTTAAGGGGTCATAATTGAGATTGTCTTTAAGATATCGCACGAAAGGAGTGCCTGGTACGTGTTTACGTAATAACCAGCCTTCGTATGCTCCTATGCTAAAATGAATCAGTTTAGGTGCAAATCCTCCTGTGGCATTATTATTGATCAGAAAATCAATTTCACGTTTTAAAGCAATTCTGATATGAGGCTCTGCAAATTGGCAATATTTAAACACATAGTGTGTATTAGTCAGATGCCGTTTAGGGTTGGCTGAGGTGTCCCGAGATAAGTCACCACTCTCAAAAGTGGCTAAATTACCATTAGCATACCAATAGCGGTTGCTACAAAACATAAAAATTACGGGGGTTGAATGCGCAATAATCTCGCGATTAAAATAGCATTGTTTGAAAAATGGGCTATATAGATACAGCTTATAAGTGGAAAATTCATACACAGCACTGGCACTATGATCCGCGATGAATTGTAGAAAGTGGGTAATGTCTGAGGGATTATGCTTGAGTAAATTACAAATTAACTCGTAATTAATACCCACAACTATATCGTAAGTCTCTGAATTCAAAGCTTGTTGAATGAACTCCAGATAGTGGGAAGGTCTTAAGTTAGGGTTGCAGGTGACCTCGACATCTTCAAAATGGTTGGTGGGGCTTTTGAGATTTAGATAAGGAAAGGTCAAATTTAAGACTTTTATCGGTCTTTTTAAGAAAATTTTGAGATGATGGATTAAAGCATAGAGTAAGCTGAGGTGGCTCTGCACATTCTTGGCGTGGGAAAGCGGCATTAAATGTTGTGTCATGAAAGACTTCCTTGTTAGAACTTTTGTAATGATTTGGCACTTTCTAAGACAAGCTCAATGCTTCTAAGAAGGCACTCAAGAGGAGGCGTCGTCCCGGCATGGATGCCGGGATCCAGTTTACAAGGATGTAAAGTTTTGCTTCCTGCAGACTGGATCCCCGCATCCTGCGAGGACGACGCCTCCTGCCTATATTAAGTTCAAGCTTCCCTTAGAATGTGCTGAATGGATACCAACTTTTAAAGATTTTATATCGTTCCCGATAGTACAGCAAGCACTCCATGAGAAAGCGTCTATGAGCAGTCAACCGCCTATCCCATCACGGACGATCGGCCAAACTATGGAAGATCAGGCCTGTCACTATTTACTCAAACACGGTTTGAGCTTGCTACAACGGAATTATACTTGCAGAATGGGGGAGATCGACCTTATCATGCAACAAGGGAATTGTATGGTGTTCGTAGAAGTGCGTTATCGACGGGTTGCTCGGTTTGGTCACAGTTTGGAAACAGTAGATCGAAAAAAACAACAAAAATTATTGAAAACAGCGCAATATTATTTATTATGTCATCCAAATTATCAAAAATTGCCCTGTCGTTTTGATGTGGTGGCGTTTTCTCGCAACGCTTCACAGTTACTGGAAATCATTTGGGTAAAACAAGCTTTTTAGCAAACTAAGTTTCGAGCCAAAGCCTTGTCCAGTCTCCAAGTATGATTTGGCATTGACTTGGGAGCGCGGGCTGCTAGCCCGCTGCTTTTAACTATTTCAAAAAGCAGCGGGCTAGCAGCCCGCGCTCCTAAGCCTTCAGCCTCGTGAGGCTGTATAGCAGAAATTGACAAAAGAGGTATTTATGAACTTAGTGAGTCATATCAGAGCAAATATTAAAGACAGTGCTGATACTAAACTTCAATTGATGGAAGAGCTGATCCCGCCCATTGCACGAGCGGGTGAATTAATGGCGCAAGCCTTATTAAACGGCCATAAAATATTAGCTTGTGGGAATGGCGGCTCAGCTGCTGATGCTCAACATTTTTCTGCTGAATTATTAAATCGTTTCGAGATGGAGCGTCCTGGATTGCCAGCCATCGCCTTAACGACAGATACTTCTACGTTAACCTCAATCGCCAATGATTACCATTTTGATCAGATTTTTTCTAAGCAAGTAAAAGCATTAGGCAGAGCAGAGGATATTTTATTGGCCATTTCAACCAGTGGCAATTCGAATAATGTGGTGCAGGCAATTCAAGCTGCGCATGAGCGCCAGATCCAGGTGGTGGCGTTAACAGGCAGGAACGGTGGTCAGATGGCCAGTTTATTAAACGCTGAAAAAGATGTGGAAATTCGGGTGGCAGCGACTGTCACGGCGCGTATTCAAGAAGTTCATTTATTAGTGATTCACTGTTTATGCGATTATATCGATAAACGATTATTTGTAGGAGGGAACTAAAATGCAACGATTTAAGCAAGTGCAGTATGGGTTATTGATAGGTTTAGTGCTCACTCTAACCACAGGATGTATTCCGGCCGCTTTTGTGGCCGGCGCTGGGGCGACGGGCATGGTGGTGTACGATAAGCGCAATATGTTGACGATGATGGAAGATCGGGATATGACCAATCTGATGCTGAAAAAACTCGGAGATGATCCACAACTGCGCGAGCAGACCCATATTGCAGTGGCTAGCTTTAATCATGTGATGTTGTTGGCAGGACAAGCCTCCAACGATGCTCTACGCACACGGGTTTATCAATTGGCCAATAGCATCCCCAATGTGAAGCGCATTTACAATCAGATCACGGTAGAACCGCCGATTGATTCTAAAACAGAAGCGCAGGATAGTTGGATTACGGCTAAAGTGAAGAGCTTGATTTTGGCGGAGCGGGGAATTAACTCCAATCAAGTGAAAGTGGTCACAGAAAATGGTGTGGTGTATTTGATGGGAGTTATGACGCATGGCCAAGCGGATACCGTGGCGGATGTGGCGAGCCATGTTTCTGGTGTTACTCAAGTGGTGAAAATATTTGAGTATGAGCAGTAATGATCTCTTTTACCCCTCATCCGGCCTCACGGCCACCTTCTCCCACAAGGGGAGAAGGAAACAGCTCGCCACTCCAATCTTCGTAGCCACCCAGTCTTTCGAGCCTGCCACTCCGATCTTCGTAGCGCTGATCTGTTATTTTATCTTACAAATCCAAAAGCGAAAAGACTGCATTTTTAAAACGACGATTCCGTTTTAATATCTCCACGGCACGATAAGGCAGTGTTCTTAAAAGGACTTAACAAGGGATTGAACCGCCGTAAAATGGACTTCAATTCAGGACGAAGCATTGCCTTTTTTTCTCGTTGTTCTTAGTCTATTTCTAAAACTTCTCTTTGTTCATTCGCTTCAAATTCGGTAGGGCTGTCACTCGATTGAATAGAGGGTGATTTTGGTTCCGGAGCCGAAAATAATCCTACCCTTGCTAATAAAGCCCCCTCTGATAATTTATCTGGAGACTGAAGTAAACTCGAGTTTGATGGTGATGACGGACTTGAAAAGGAATCTTGATCCGTAGACGGGCTTGATGGTTCCGAAATGGAACGGGGGATCTGACTTTTTGCCATATGGATCATCGCAGTTAAAGTGGCTTCGATCTTTTGCACTTTCTCTGGTAAGAAGCAGATTTTTGCCAAGTCCTCTATGTTTTTGATAGGTTGAGTCATATCGGCGTGGTTTTGAAGAAAAAGAGAATAGGGTTTTGATACCAGTAGATCTCGTAGAGGCTGCAATATCTCTTCTGCAGCTAATTCCCGTTGAATATTGTCTTTAAATTTAATATTGATAAAAGCATTGGTAAGATTTTTTTTCTCCGGAAGTGTTTCTAATGCATCAGGGACACTCTTTAAAAAATCGGCACTATCACTCAAGCAGGTGTAAATAATGCTTTGGTGCGGAATTCTAACTTTTTCGCTGTTTCCGCGTTTTATTTTTTTCTGCTTTAGTGCATGTTTGCGTTGTTGTGCGAAAGATATTCTAAATGAATTATACAATTTAGTTTCCGTTAGCAGTGTATTTTTGACTAAAAAATAAACGGTATTGTTATCAGCGATAAAGCAAGGTAATAGCGCAATGATTGCTGGTACGGGTCTTAAGTAACCTATTAAACGGAATTCTGTAGGAATAAAGGAGGGAGGTTCTGCTTCAGTCTTTTGAGGTTCTGCTTCAGTCTTTTGAGATTGTGTCGCTTTGCTTAGAGAGGGCTGTTTTCGTTTTTTAGATTCTTGAACGGTAGCTTCAGCCTTTACTTCAGATTTATTGGAATCAGAAATCATAGGAGCGATTGTAGGTTGGATGGGGCTGAGTAGCTTTGGAGATAATGTGGGTTCTTCTAAAGTGTTGGGAAGGCTGTCGCTTATATCAGGAACCTCACTCACAGGATTAAATCTTGCTGAGTCAGGTAGAAAAATTTCTGGTGGTGATTTAATCGTAGAATCAAAAAAATTCAGTGTATGTAAAATACTATCCTCTGGAGCTGGTGACTCATAGGAAGACAGGTAAGGTGTGAAAAATAAAGGTGGTAGAGGAAAGAAAGACGAAAAATATTGTGATTCTGTATGGGTTCTGAGTTGCTCAGATGGAATTGAATGCCAAATTGATAAGAACTCCTTCCCTGTAATTTTTTTCATTTCTGCTAATGGATCAACCTTTTCCTTTCGTTCTAATGGGGCACAGCCGGCTTTTTTGTCATCTTCGCACATATTTTTATTCTCATTTGATTAAAAAAAGGATTGTAAGCGTGTATATTAGTACCTTAGAGATAATATCCAGTCAATGAAAAATCAGAGGTGAGGATTGAAAATTTATCTAGTAGGAGGGGCGGTCCGCGATCAGCTATTAGGCCGCCCCATTCAAGAACGCGATTGGGTGGTGGTGGGAGCGACGCCCGCGGATATGTTGGCGCTGGGTTATAGACCCGTGGGCAAAGATTTCCCAGTTTTTCTGCATCCGCAAACGCATGAAGAGTATGCGCTAGCCCGTACCGAACGCAAAGTGGGTCTGGGCTACAAAGGCTTTACGTTTTATACCAGCCCGGAAGTTGGTTTAGAAGAAGATCTGGCGCGCCGCGATCTCACCATCAATGCCATGGCTCAAAGCCTTGGGGGTGAGTTGATTGATCCGTATCAGGGTCAGGCTGATTTAAAGCAGCGGCTGCTTCATCATGTGTCGCCGGCTTTTATCGAAGACCCCGTGCGGATTTTGCGGGTAGCACGCTTTGCGGCCAAATTTGGGGATTTTACCGTGCATCCCGACACATTAGCGCTGATGCAGCAAATGGTTAAGCTGGGCGAAGTGCAGGCACTGGTGGCCGAGCGAGTTTGGCAAGAATGGCGAAAAGCGTTGGCGGAACCTTACCCTGAACGGTTTTTTGAAGTATTGGCGGCGTGTGAGGCTTTGCCAATCTTATTTCCTGAGCTCATTTCTAAAATGGATGTGCCGGCCTTGCAACGTGCTGTCCAGCAAATGCCAGACACGGTGATTCGACTGGCTGTCATGTGTCATGCCTTGTCTAAAACAGCCCTAAGCGACCTCAGCGCGCGCTATCGCCTGCCTTATGAATATGCTGATATGGCAATTTTAGTGGTTGAGCATTATTCGACTTACCAAAAAATCGAAACGTTATCTGCGGAAGACATCGTGGGCTTTTTGGAAAAACTGGATGCTTTTCGGCGGGCTGAGCGATTTAGGCAGTTTTTATTGGCGAGTCAAATCATTGAAAATGTGCCAACCTCTTCTCAAAAATCTCAAATGTTGGAGGAGATTCAGGGTTTGACGCAGGGGGTTGATCCGCAGCCTTTATTGCAGCAGGGGTTGAAAGGGCCTGAAATAGGGCGGGCGTTACATGAACAGCGGGTGGATATTGTGAGAGAGTTTCTTAGAGAGCTAAATTTTTGAAAAGCTTTTATCCCCCTCATCCGCCCTATCGGGCACCTTCTCCCACGGAGGGGAGATGGCACCACACCGGAAATTTTAAGTGTTTCCTGCTAGCCTACTGCCATAGAAAGTTTGCACAGACTTGCTACCTCGACGTCGAGGTAGCTGCTGATGTATGACACATTAGATCACTGTGCTGAATAATTACAAACCAGCTAGAGGCACAGAGCTTGAAACCCTGCAAAAGTTTGAGGTGGGGCCTTCTCCTCTCCGTGGGAGAAGGTGCCGATAGGCGGATGAGGGGGAATCATCATACCGAATACCAACTCGCCGCCGCATACCGCCCCGCGCCATTGGAAATTTTAACAGTCAGCCCTTGAATCCGAAAAGTTTTAATGCACTCCTGGTGATCTCCCAACAATGCTTTCAAAAACCACTCCGACAATTCTTCAATGGTAATATTGCGAATTGGCATCAGCTTGACGTCTTTTTTCAGAAAATGCATTTCATCCTGGTCAAAATACACATAATAATAAGGCTCTTGGTCAACGATTTTTAAAACGGGAGAGTATTGTGGCAACAGCAGGTATAAATCCAACTGTTTGCAAACCGCTAAGATTTTCGCCTTAAAGACTTCATAATCGAAGGTGATTCCTAACTCGGTCATTTCCGCCACGATTGTCACATGCGCGTGATAATTGTGCCCGTGCAAGCGCTCGCGGGAGGTGGCTGAAAAAAGGGTGAAGTGGGCAATGGAAAAAGTAAAGTCATCGCCAAAGAGTTCAATCGTGCTTAAAGATGTTTTCATAGTTTAAATTAAAACAGTCTATCACGCCTATCCTGCAACTGAAAGCCTAACAAAGGTATCGTCATCTTTTTAGTGAAACCCATGACCTTAAAAGCTTCCCCCATTTGCGTGGGCAACAGTAATTTTTTAAGTTGCTGGCTCAACAGATATCCATTCTCCTGAAGCAGCCCCGGCTCAGCCAACTCTGTAATCCCACAACTCAATAAAAAATGTGCTTGGGTATTAAACCCCGCGAGCTCCAACTGCGAGGCCTGGCCTGCAAGGGCGACCGCCGTAAATTCCACATGCGCGGTAATATCTTGCAGCCCTGGCCACCAATACGGATCAGTGTGTGCATAATGCTGATAATGGCACATCAGTGTCCCTTGACACCGTTCTGGATGATAATATTCATGCCTGGGGTAGCCATAATCTAACAATAGAATGGCGCCTTTCTCTAGGCTCGACGCGAGGCTTTGCATCCATCCTGGGATATTTAAATTGATTTCGGAATGATAAGAAATTTCGGTGGGGAGTGATAATTGCGCAACGACCTCTGTTAAGGCGGCGGAAGCGGGTTGTAATAAATCCACAAAACCCGAATGCGCATAATCTACATAATATTCTTTTAAACCGTGGTTTGCCCAACAAAAACGATGCACTGGCATCGCATCCAACACTTCATTGGCAATCATCACCCCTTCAAAACCCAGTGGTAAATGATCAATCCAACAGATGCGAGAAAAAAATTGAGGAAGGTGCCGTTGCAATAGCGCTTGCTGTCTGTCCCGGAGTTCAGGGCTCAACTCTAAAATATAATAGTGCTGAGGTAACGCATCTGCTGCGTTCAATGCAGTTAATAAATCTACCGCGAGCTGACCTGAACCTGCACCAAATTCTAAAATATCGCCGCCGCCGAGTTCTGTTAAAATTTGTTGGGATTGACGTGCCAAACATTGAGCAAATAGAGGTGATACTTCAGGCGCCGTGATAAAGTCCCCTCCGCGCCCAAATTTGTGGGTTCCCGCCACGTAATAGCCTAACCCCGGTTGATATAACACGGTTTGCATGTATTCAGCGAAGGTGATAGGGCCTTGGCTTAAAATTTTATCCGCAATAAAACGAGAAACTTTTGCCGAATGCTGTTGTGCAATCAGGTCGGGTTGCGGCAACATTATGCTAAAACCGTCTGTAACCAGCGTGAAATATCGGAAATTTCTTTGGCACAAACACTGTGGGCCATGGTGTAAGTGTGCCAATCCACTTGACAGCCGATGTCGGTCAATAACGTATGGGAATATTCTGCAATAGAGAGATCCAAAACGTTATCTGCGAGCCCGTGCGCCATGAAAATTTTGATGTGGCGATTGGGCATGGGGGTGTACTGTTGTAAATGATCCGCGATCGGTAAATAGGTCGAAAGTGCCAACACGCCCGCTAAAGGTTTGGGGAATTTTAAAGCAGAGTAAAGCGCTAAAGCACCCCCTTGTGAAAACCCGGCTAAGACAATTTTTTCAGGTGCAACACCTGCTTGAATTTCGGCTTCGATCAGCGGAATCAGCCTCTGATAAGCGGCTTCAACTCCTGCGGCATCTTGTCGACTGTCAATGTCTAACCCATAAATGTCATACCAGGCGCGCATTGGTAACCCACTGTTTAAGGAGACCGGCATGACGGGTGCATGCGGAAAAATAAAGCGGCTTGCTAATTGTGTTGGCAAGCCTAATTGTGGGACAATGTCGACGAAATCATACCCATCTGCCCCTAAACCATGCAGCCAAATGATACTATTTTTAACGGGTTGATTGGGATGAATGTAAACTGTTTCGATATCGGCGGATTGAGTCATGAAAATACCTCTTACTATTGCTTTTTTAATGGGATTAATGGGGTTGAGCTTAATCGGTTGTGGCCAAAGTGGCCCCCTTTACTTGCCAGGCCATACGCCTCCCCCCATCCAACAAACCACTGACCTTTACTAAATGCTGAAAGCTTTCACTTATCAAGTCGGACAATTATACGCGGAGCAGGTTTCGATTCAACAGTTGGTTGAACAGTGGGGTACCCCGCTGTATCTCTATTCGGAATCGACCTTGGTCGATAACTGGCGCAGTTTTGACGAGGCTTTTGGCGCCCATCCGCATGCCATTTGCTATTCAGTTAAGGCGAATTCTAATCTCAGCGTCTTAAACGTATTAGCCAAATTGGGTTCAGGTTTCGATATTGTCTCACAAGGCGAGTTAGAGCGGGTATTAAAAGCGCAAGGTTCTCCGGAGAAAATCGTATTTTCTGGCGTGGGGAAGTTACCCCAAGAGATGGTCCGTGCGCTGGAAGTGGGAGTAGGCTATTTCAATGTGGAATCCGAAGCGGAATTAAGCCAACTCAACGCCATCGCCAGCCAAATGGGGAAAAAAGCCCGTATTGCGATTCGGGTTAATCCTGATATTGATCCGGGTACCCATCCTTATATTTCCACAGGGCTCAAAGAAAATAAGTTTGGGGTAGAGATGCAAACGGCGTTGCAGTTATTCCTGCAAGCGAAGCAAATGCCTCATCTGGAAATCACCGGTATCGCCTGCCACATTGGTTCGCAGTTGACGGAATTATCACCTTTTATGCTTGCTTTTGAGAAAATGCAGCAATTGCGACAAACCCTGCGTACTTACGATATTGAACTGCAACATTTAGATATTGGCGGTGGATTAGGGGTGGCTTACGAGGATGGCACGAGTGCTTTGCCAACACCAGCAGCCTATGGCAAAGCGATTTTGGCCAAATTACCTCCCGAAGATAACATCCGCTTGATCATTGAACCTGGTCGCGCCATTGCTGCTAATGCCGGAATATTAGTCACTCGTGTGATTCATCTTAAATCAACCCCGCATAAACAGTTTGCGATTGTGGATGCGGCGATGAATGATTTAGTGCGCCCGGCTTTATATCAGGCTAAACACACCATCTTGCCGGTGATTCCTCATCATTCAGCCCCCAAAATGCATTATGATGTGGTAGGCCCTGTCTGTGAAACGGGGGATTTTTTAGCAAAAGACTGTGAATTAGCCCTAGAGTCGAATGATTTATTAGCCATTACGGTGACCGGAGCATATGGTTTTTGCATGAGTTCTAATTATAATTCGCGACCGCGGGCAGCAGAAGTGATGGTATTGGGCGATCAAGCGCGGCTCATCCGCAGGCGTGAAGATTATGAGACGATGATGGCGGGAGAATTGCTGTGAATACCTTAGCTTTTACCAAAATGCAGGCGTTAGGGAATGATTTTGTGGTGGTGGATGCATTGAAAGCACCCATTTCCCTGGATCCCGCCTTAATTCAGCGGATGGCCGATCGTCATCTTGGGATAGGTTTTGATCAACTATTGCTGATAGAACCCGCTTCAGAGCCCGACTGCGATGTGCGTTATCGCATTTTTAATGCCGATGCCAGCGAAGTGAGTCAATGTGGTAATGGCGCACGCTGCGTAGGGGATTATTTGTGGAAAAATGGCATTCGTGATAAAGATACCCTGGTGTTGGCCACCCAAGCTCGTCGGCTCACCGTGAAGCGTCATCACGATAAAATTCAGGTTAATATGGGGGTCCCTTTATGGAACCCCACTGAAATTCCTTTTATCCCAGATGCATTTGACGAGCCTCATTTGGGCGCGGTGAATTTAGGAAATCCGCATCTAGTGATCGTAGTCCCTGATGTAGATACAGCCCCTGTCCAACCATTAGGCCAAGCATTACAAAACCATCCCGCTTTCCCTCAGCAAGTGAATGTGGGGTTTATGCAGATCCTTGATAGACAGCATATCCGTTTAAGAGTCTATGAGCGTGGGGCGGGAGAGACACTTGCTTGTGGTAGTGGGGCCTGTGCTGCCGTTGTGGTAGGTCATCAAGCTGGTCTATTAGCAGAAGCAGTAGAGGTGGCTTTGCCGGGGGGCAACTTGCAGATTCATTGGGCAGGTGAAGGGGAGCCCGTGTGGATGATTGGCGGAGCGCAAAGAATATTCGAGGGGATATTTTACAAATAATACTATCCTAAACCTTTTAAAGTGTATAAAATAACCCGCTAGCTTTAGCCCTAAAAGATTAGGGTTCGATGCAGAGGTGAGATCACCCTTAATTCAGTAATACCAAGGATAGGAGACCTAACGATATGAGTACCCAAAGAAAAACCAAGCGAAAAAATATTAGCGCAGGCCCAGTCGACTTCACACCTTATAAAGAAGCAAAGGGTGAAGAGTACATGAGCAAAGGCCAGCTCGAACATTTTGCGAATGTATTGAATTTATGGAAAGAACAACTACTTGCTGAACGCGTTGATTCCATGCAAGAAATGGATGATATGCAGAACTTCCCTCCTGATATTCTCGATCAGGCATGGCTAGAAGAAGAGCGCATCTTATTATGCCAAACACGCGAACGCAAAGATAAACTCTTGAATAAAATCGATTTGGCCTTGGCCAGAATCAAACAAGGGGATTATGGCTATTGTGAAGTTTGTGGAGCTGAAATTGGTATACGGCGTTTAGAGGCTCGTCCTACCGCTACGCAATGTATTGATTGTAAGACCATCGATGAGATCCGTGAAAGACAAACGGGGATTGTGGAGTAACGATTGAGGTTGTTGGTTATATGGCACAACCTTAAACAGGCCAAGCATCTATTGGCTATATAGTAATTTAAAAGGAGGCTAAAAAATGTGTTATAAAGTTTATGCAATTATTGTGGTGGTGATTGCGGCAATTATTGCACTCGCTGTTTCAGCCCTACCGCAAGAAAAATTAATGGGTTTATATTATGTTTCACGTTTTGTAGAGGTGATGATACCGATACTTGGCGTTGGCGCATTGATCAAATACCTATTTTCTTGCTGCCGTTGCAATCGCGCTGATAGAACGAATCAGATTTAATTTTTTGCGGCAAACTGCTCACGCTCTGCACCCAAGAGTGTGAGCAGGTTCCGCATGCCATCTAAAAACATGTACGCACTTGCCATTCATCAATTAGAGAAAACGTATAAAAATGGATTTCAAGCCCTAAAACATATCGACCTCACCGTCCAAGAGGGAGATTTTTTCGCCTTATTGGGGCCCAATGGTGCAGGCAAAACCACGTTAATCGGCATTATTAGCTCCCTGGTGAATAAAACCAGTGGCCAAGTCTTATCGTTTGGGCGAGACATCGACCAAAATCCTTCGTTATTTAAAAACAATATCGGGATTGTGCCTCAAGAATTCAATTTTATGAATTTTGAGAAGGTTGAGCATATTGTCCTAAATCAAGGTGGGTTTTATGGGATACCGCCTAAAATCGTCAAGCAACGTTGTGAAAAATATCTTAAGCAATTAGAGTTATGGGATAAGCGTGATGTCACCGTGCGCATGCTTTCCGGCGGGATGAAGCGTCGACTCATGATTGCGCGTGCTCTCATCCATCAACCCCGGTTATTGATTTTAGATGAACCGACGGCCGGCGTTGATATTGAAATTCGGCAAAATATGTGGGAATTTTTGCGAGAATTGAATCGCCAAGGCACCACGATTATTTTAACGACGCATTATTTAGAAGAAGCTGAAAGCCTTTGTCGCAATATCGCTATTATCAATCATGGCCAAATTGTGGAAAATACCAAAATGAGTACTTTGCTCGGCCAATTGCAGGTGGAAAGTTTCATCTTATATTTACAAACCCCCTTAACCCAACCGCCTGACCTATCGCCTTATACGTGTCGCTTAGTAGACGATCATACCTTAGAAGTGGATTTAACCGGCGCGCAAAATTTTAATGAACTCTTCCAGCTATTATCGAGCCAATCTATTCAGGTGGCGCGCATGAAAAATAAACGGAACAGGCTAGAAGAATTATTTATGCAACTCATCGCCAATCGAAACGAAGACGCTCATGTATCTTAAATATTATATTGGATTCAGAACCCTGGTGATTAAAGAAGTGCGCCGGTTTTTGAGTTTCTGGCTAGACACCATGCTGCCGCCCATTATCACCACAGCTTTATACTATTTAATTTTTGGACATTTCATTGGCCAGCGCGTCGGCATGATGGGCGGTTTTAGCTATATGCAATTTATTGCGCCCGGGCTGATCATGATGTCGGTGATCACCGGCTCCTATACCAATGTCGCGTTTTCTTTTTTTACTACCAAATTTTTTCGGAGTATCGAAGATTTATTGGTGTCACCGCTGCCGAGTTGGTTGATTGTCGCGGGGTATATGGCGGGTGGTGTGGTCCGCGGTTGTATCTTATTTGTCACGCTAACGGTGACATCTTTGTTTTTTACAAAAATGCCGTTTAATCATCCCTTTTATGTCGGATTTGCGGTTATTTTTATCTCGATGACCTTCTCCTTGGCGGGTTTTATCAACGCCATTTTTGCCAAAAGATTTGATGATATTGGGGTAGTCCCCACTTTCGTATTAACCCCCCTCATTTATTTGGGCGGAGTGTTTTTCTCTGTGCAGTTATTATCGACATTTTGGCTGTCATTATCGAAATTAAATCCCATTTTGTATTTCATCAGCTTATTTCGCTATGGCATGTTAGGCGTATCCGACGTCAGCGTGCCGGCGGCCTGTATTCTATTAGGCATGACCTCTTTAGTGCTGTTCTTGTTGGCTTGGATTTTGCTAGACAAAGGGGTGGGCGTCAAAACATAAATACTAAATTATACCCATTAATCCTTCTAAATTTGGCGTAAATTTGTTAATATAGCTCGTATCATTCAATGTATCGTAGTCGAGGGGTGTATGTCAGAACTGAAAGTATCTGGGAAAGAGGGAGAAGCTCAAGAATTAGTTAAAAAAGGGTTGGCTTTAGAAGAGCAAGGTCAAACAAAACAAGCTTATCTTTGTTTTGAGTTTGCAGCTGCAAAACAAAGATGCATTGAAGCTTATTATCATTTGGGCAGATGCTATGAATGTGGGATAGGCATAGCATCTGATGAAAAAAAAGCTAAAAAATATTATACATGGGCAGCCGAAGCAGGCCATCTTACAGCCCAAAGCCGTTTAGAGGGCATGGAAGAACGTGCCTTCTTTACGCAGCCTAATTTTAAAGAACGAATGAATTACTATAAAACTGAGCTTAAAAAGTCAGGTCAATTCAATCAGCTAGGACGATTATATGAAATAGGGTTTAACGATATTGATCGGGCAATGAAATATTATGAACAAGCGGATAATAAAATTGCTGAGTATCATCTGGGTCGATGCTATGAGCGTGAAAAAAGAAATTATGTAAAAGCGGTTCAACATTATTTCAAAGCGGGCAGGCATGCTGAGGCGCTCAATAATTTAGGTCGATGTTATGAGTATGGGTTTGGTGTAGAACAAAATATTCGACAGGCTATTTTGCACTATTCGTCTGCGGCTGAGCTGAGAGATCCTGCAGCCTTAAATAATTTGGGCAGATGTTATGAGTATGGAATAGAGGTAAAGCAGAATTTGCAGCAGGCAATGAACTTTTATAAGGCTGCAATACGACAAGGGTGTATTGTAGCAGAATATAACATTGGTAGGCATAATCGTGATCTGTTTTCCCTCGAAGCCATTAATACGCATCAATCGCAAGCCGCATTCGGTTATGCAGAAGCACAAAATAATTTAGGAAAATGTTACGCTGAGGGGATTGGTGTAAAAAAAGACATGCAGCTAGCTATTGATTATCATCGGCTGGCGGCTAATCAAGATCATCCTGATGCTTTATATACACTAGGCTTTTATTGTCAGCAGGGAAAATCTCTCAGCAAAGACCCCTTACGGGCTGTAAAATGTTATTTGCTTGCGGCTGATCAATTTCATAGAGAAGCTCAGTTTCAGTTAGGTCAACATTTCGAAAATCGCAGCCATCCAGATTATTATCCTGAAAGAGCTCTCCGATATTATAAAGCAGCTGCTCAGCAAAGAGATGCTTTAGCTTTAAATCGTTTAGGAGAATGGTATGAAAAAGGTATCTGCGTTGCTGTTCATCTCGAAACAGCTGTGCAATGCTATCGAGCTTCTGCGGAACAAAATTATAAACCTGCTGTGATTAACTTAGGGCGATGTTATGAACATGGAATAGGAATAGAGCGAGATGATGTAAACGCGTGGAAGTATTATTATACACTCAAAACACCTGATTTGCTCTTGTCATTGCTTAAAGCAAATCCTAGCTTTCTCTTCGAAAAAATCTTGCCTGAGCTAGAAAAACTCAAAGAAAAATCCGATAAAAAATGGTTGAAGAAAGTCGTTAAAAAATCCAAAAAATTCCCAGAAGTTATTCGTGCTCATCGCATTGTCGATATGTTGCACTTTTTTCCTAAAGAACTACATGTCATGGTTTTAGAATATGAAAAAGGTGAAATTTCGGATCAAAAAGCTAAGAAGCGGAGAGGCTGCGTGATTTCTTAATTACGGTATGGTGGTTGATCCTGATACGCTTTAAACTGTGAGCCTATCAATCATCACAAAAAGGCGTATAATCATGGAAAATCAAGAAAGAAATTTATTCTTACTTCAAACTGAGTTCATTGATAACAAAGTGGAGATGGGTGTGAGTAAAGCTATTAGTCAAGTGGTTGATTTAATTGTAAATCTTAAGACAGAAATGCATCGAGAAATCGGTGGACTTCGTCAGGAAATGCATCGAGAAATTGGTGGGCTTCGCCATGAAATGCATCGAGAAATCGGTGGGCTTCGTCAAGAAATGCATGATTTAAAGAGTGAGGTGGGTGAGCGTCTCACTGCGGTCGAGACCGCCTTAGGGATGCGCAATCAAGTTCGAGGTGAGCTCCGCACCCGATTTTTTGACTATACTTTCCGAGCAGGTTGGGCGATTGGGCTGGTGGTGTTATCTGCGGCCGTCTCATCGCTGGTGGTGGTATTGCATTCTATCGTGTAAAAATGGTATTTCATAATATTATCTTAACATAAATTGGTTAAAATGGACGATAGCTCATTGAAACCGGTCATGTTATGTCAGACTTAAAGCCTTCAGAAAAGCCCCCCCAAAACCCCCAAAAATTAACACCTGGGGCGCTAAAAATCACTCGAAATTACACCTATCGAGAAAAACACGACTTCGTCAAAGGCTCGGCTATTTCTATCTCTACCTCTAAAGGGAACAACCCCATAATGAAAGTCAAGAAAGAGCCTAAAAAAGATGAAAAAGACAAACGTAGGGCCAAATATAAGCACGACTGGTGGAAAAAAAAGGTTGAAACACAGCGAGCAGCGATATTAGAAACAATCGCTGGGGAAATGCGTAGAATTTTCAATCCACATCAGCCTAAGATACGCTGGACGAAAGAAAAAGAAAAATATTATGTGTTAAGTAAAGATGTAGAACTTTTTAGAACACTACATGAGTTAAAGACCACCCATAAAAAAGATGTTGGCGATGAAATTCGCGAGGGCAGATTTAAAGGAGCAGGTCATTTTCCAATCATTGCATTGAATGTGACTGACCTAGATTGCCATCCGAAAAATATAGGGGTTGATAAAAATGGAAATTTTATCGTCATTGATAATGGGGAATGTTATGCTCGTCTAAATACGGTACACATTCCTTGTCGAGATTATTCTTCTGCAGATATTCATAATCCCTTCTCACTTTCAGATTATCTGCCCTATAATTGGTTAGATATCATGGGTTGGGTCGATGATAAAAAAACGAGAAAGCCCATAAATAACCCAGTGTTTAACGATGATTTGTTACGACATGAAACAGTGCAAAGAGACAGATGCAGAGCAATTCTCCAAATATTGTTATTGCCGGACGCCTTAATTCCGAAATTTATTGATTGTTATCTTCCAGCCAATGCGGATGACAGCATCGAACAATTGAGATCTGATATCATCGCTGAGTCAACTAAATCAAAGCTAAAATTTAAGCACGCCATCCAAACGGATCCAGAATTTGCAAAATATTTGTTTACGGATGCAGCTGAGGAAGATTGTAAAGCGTTTAAAAATCAACTCGAAATTTTTTCTATCAGAAAGAAGGTTAAATTAGTCGAAATATATCCAAAATTAAGTGATGAACTTACAGAAAATTTTGAAACACTTAAAGAACAACAAGTCCAACAACAGGCGATTGAATTGACTCACTCAGGCAATTTTTCGCCGATTAGCCAATTAATAGATGACAAAAAAATTCATAACTTGAATGTTTGTCTTGAGTATACCGGAGACTGGAATTTAACTCCGTTGCACTATGCAGCACGTCATGGTAACTTGGATATGGTTAAAAAATTTCTAGCACATGGTGCTCAATTAGAAGCGAAAGATAAACAGGGTCGAACCCCCTTAGATCTGGCAAAAGAAGGTCATAAGACAGAAGTCATCGAGTATTTAACTTCATGTGTTGTACCTAAAGTTGAGCCTCCTAAGACTTCGACAGAGAGCATTGCACCTGATGATAAACCAGCAGCACCAGTACCGATTACAGAAGCAGTTGTGGCCGAATCTGAACCAGAGGTGTCTGAAACCACCCCGCTTATCGTTGCAGGGGTTGCTGAGTCACGCGTTGACCCTTCAGAAAGGCCCTCGGCGCCGCCTAAACGTCCTCGCACCTCTGTTTCTTTTTTTGAAGCTTTTCAAAATAGTATTTGCATGGGTCCTCAAAAAACTTCCAGTAGTATCTATAAAGCTTCTCAAGTCGCATTAATTGCCCAGTTAGGCATTCTGTGCTATGCGGTGACAGCAGCTGGTTTAACAGCCGCTGCATTGGCTGTCACAGATGCAACCACTGGCTCGGAATATCTAGATAAAACCACAAGCTTTATTCACCATCATTTAAATACTGAAACGTTGGCTATTGCTGCAAGTATTGCTACGTTTCTGCTTGTAGGAAGTATTATAAGTCTTTTGGTGGCTGCAAGAGAGGAGCATACAGAGGCTTTACGAGCGATAGCAGCAGCGGCTCAAACTCAAGTCCCCAAGGCTTGAGAAGTCTACTGACGTATTCTAGGCAGTGTGGTAAAATGACATTCTTACCATGAACAGCCTATGACAATCCCATCACCATTCCAACCCCTCGCTGCGCGGATGCGGCCACGCCATATTGAAGAATTTTATGGCCAAGCGCATTTATTAAGCGCGGGTAAACCGCTCCGTCAAGCCATCAGTCGCGGCATTTTACATTCGATGATTTTATGGGGCCCTCCGGGTACTGGCAAAACCACCCTGGCACGATTGTTAGCGCAGTCTGCTAATGCTCATCTTGAAACCATTTCTGCGGTATTGGCGGGCGTTAAAGAGATTCGAGAGATTGTCGCAAGAGCCCAATCTAGAGCCGCACAACAGCAACCCACCATTTTATTTGTAGACGAAGTGCATCGATTTAATAAATCCCAGCAAGATGCATTCTTACCCTATGTTGAAGATGGCACCTTTACCTTTATTGGCGCCACCACTGAAAATCCTTCATTTGAGCTCAATCCAGCCTTATTGTCACGTGCGCGGGTGTATGTGTTAAAGCGTTTGCAGGAACACGAAATCATTGCCCTGATTGAAGCAGCTTTGAGCGATCCAGAAAGAGGTTTAGGGCAGCGTCATCTTGAGGTCCCTTTAGCATTAAAGCAAAGCTTAGCGAAATATGCAGATGGTGATGCGCGTCAAGCGCTCAACGCCTTGGAAATTTTAGCGGATTTTGCGGTCGAAAAAGACGGTAAAGAACATCTCACAGAATCGTTGTTGCAAGAAGTATTGGCGAGTGGCACAGTCAGGCGATTTGATAAAAAAGGCGATATATTTTATGAGCAAATCTCCGCATTGCATAAAGCCGTGCGTGGCACAGCACCAGACGCAGCATTATATTGGTTTGCGCGGATGATCGATGGGGGCTGTGATCCTGAATATATTGCTAGACGTGTGGTCAGAATCGCTAGTGAAGACATCGGCAATGCCGACCCTCGTGCATTAACCCTAGCCCTCGATGCTTGGCAAACTTATCAACGATTGGGCAGTCCCGAAGGAGAATTGGCCATTGCTCAAGCCGTGGTGTATATGGCCTGTGCAGCGAAAAGTAACGCAGTTTACACGGCCTTTAATGCCGCTTTACAAGACGCCCAAACGTCTGGATCTTTAGAAGTTCCTTTACACATCCGCAATGCACCCACCCGCTTAATGAAATCGCTGGATTACGGCAAAAACTATCGCTATGCGCACAATGAGCCAGAAGCCTATGCGGCGGGCGAAAACTATTTTCCTGAGGGCCTAGAAGGGCGGCATTACTACTTTCCAGCACCGCGCGGTTTGGAGATTCAAATTGGCGAAAAGTTAGAGCATTTGCGAAAGTTAGATCAGCAAAAAAAGAAATAGGCGATATCTCATTGCTATGGATAATTAATTGAGCTATATTAAGTACTTATTTAAGTACTTGGAGGTGGAAATGCAAGTCGTTACATTTTCAGATTTAAGGAATCATCTTAAAGACATCATGGATAATTCAGCTGATAGGCATGAAGAAGTGATTATTAAAAGAGTACAAGGGGAAAATATGATCCTCCTTTCTCAAAGTGACTATGAGTCCTTAAAAGAAACCGCCTATCTTTTAAGCAATGAAGCCAATGCGCATCATCTTAGGGAATCTCTAAAGAGTCTAAAAAAAGGTAAGTTGCTTAAGCGTGGCTTGATGGATGAATAATCTTACTTTTACACCTGAAGCTTGGGAGGACTATTTATTCTGGCAAACATATGACAAACAACTTTTGCATAGAATAAATGAATTAATTAAAGAGGTGCAGCGTACACCTTTCACTGGAAGGGGCAAGCCAGAACCGCTGCGATTTGAATTTCAAGGTTGTTGGTCACGTCGTATAAATCAAGAGCATCGCCAGGTTTACAAGGTAGTTGATGATACTCTCGTCATACTTTCTTTGAGATTTCATTATAAATAATTTATCTTCCCTGGTGGAGCCGAGGAGGATCGAACTCCCGACCTTCGCATTGCGAACGCGACGCTCTCCCAGCTGAGCTACGGCCCCGAGTTGTCCTTTATACTACAAATGACAGGCACTTGAAAAGGATTTATACTCAAATTTTAATTTCACCGATAAAATCATGACAACAAACAATATTGATGTTTTAAAATGGTCCACATTGCGGCCGCAGTTGCCTGATCGAGACAAACAAGCCCATAAAGGCCTCTTCGGTCATGTGTTGGTCTTGGGTGGTAATCGAGGATTATTAGGCGCGGCGCGTTTGGCAGGGGAAGCGGCCTTGAGAGTGGGCGCTGGTCTGGTTTCTTTAGCCACTCGTCCTGACCACGCGGCTTTAATTGCGGCTATTCGACCTGAGCTGATGTGTCATGGCGTAGAAAATGAAGAGGAATGCCAGGCTTTACTCAGTCGCGCCACCGTTGTAGTGGTAGGGCCTGGGCTAGGGCAAGACTCATGGGTCCAGTTAATCATCAAGTGCGCTTTTGACAGCGCATTGCCAAAAATCGTTGATGCAGATGCCTTAAATTTATTGGCGCATTCCCCTTTTAAACGGCAGGACTGGATTTTAACCCCACATCCTGGCGAGGCAGGGCGTTTATTAGGGATCTCTGGCACTGAAGTTCAAGTCGATCGCTTAAAAGCTTTGCAGAGCCTTCAGCAAACGTATGGTGGAGTGGTGGTCTTAAAAGGCGCGGGCACTTTGATTCAAGGGGAGGATTTTCCACCAGTCATCTGTGAGCAAGGAAATCCCGGCATGGCGGCGGGTGGGATGGGCGATGTGCTGAGCGGTGTCATTGCAGGATTGCTAGCACAAGGTCTTTCGTTACAGCTGGCGGCCAAATTGGGTGTGTCACTCCATGCTTGGGCTGGCGATTTTTTGGCTAAATCTGTGGGGCAACGTGGCTATTTGGCTTCAGATTTGGTGAATCTTTTGCCCTACATCCTCAATGAAACCATGACATGACAGCAATGACGTTGGTTTTGCCTGATGAAGCAGCGACTGAGCGCTTGGGTCAACAATTTGCGGATCTGCTTAAACCGATTTCATCAGCCCTCATTAAATTGCAAGGGGATTTAGGAGCGGGGAAAACCTGTTTTACGCGCAGTTTGATTCAAGCAGCAGGCTATCAGGATCGTGTTAAAAGCCCGACTTATGCGTTAGTCGAGGCTTATTCGCTTCAAGAAAAAATGTTTTATCATTTTGATCTTTATCGCCTGCAAGGACAAGCTTTAGAAATGATTGGGATTCGGGATTATTTAGCAGAACAAGCCATTTGTTTGATTGAGTGGCCAGAACGCGCTGCAAACTTATTGCCTGCCGGCGATATCCAGCTACATTTTTTCATTCAAGATTCAGGGCGTCGGGTGGAAATAATGGCCTTTAGTCCTTTAGGTGAGCATTTATTAGCCCAACTGGAGATTAAGTGAAGCGAATCCTCTGTGTTTTGCTGTTAAGTCTCATGGTCAGTTCAGCGTTTGCTGCAAAACCGCTCAGTCATCACACGTCTAAAATTATCGTTGTTATTGATCCCGGCCATGGGGGAAAAGACCCTGGTGCGATTGGCGTTCAAGGCCATCAAGAAAAAACTGTTGCATTGGCTGTTGCTCAAAAATTACAAAAACTCATCAACCAACAACCTGGCTATCGCGCCTATTTAACCCGAACCAACGATGCGTTTTTATCTTTGCGACGTCGATTGGCCATCGCGCGACAACATAAAGCAAACTTATTTATCGCGCTACATGCTGATGCGTATCAAAAGGATTGTGCCAGCGGCGCGTCGGTTTTTGCGCTTTCTGAACGTGGAGCGACCAGTGAAGGTGCACGCTGGTTAGCTGAAAAAGAAAATCAATCCGAATTTATGGGGTTGATTGTGCATAGTCGAGATAAGGTTGTACGATCAGTGTTACTCGATTTATCGCAACATTATACCATTAGCACCAGCTTAAAAATGGGACAGGCCATTTTAGCGCAATTAAAGCCGGTGGCAGGATTACACGATCGACAAGTAGAACAAGCTGCGTTTGTGGTATTAAAATCTCCCGATATCCCTTCTCTGCTGATTGAAATGGGCTATTTATCCAACCCACAACAAGAACAACAATTAACTCAACCAGACTATCAATTAAAATTGGCTAAGGCTATTTGGAAGGGGGTTGAAGCGTATTTTGTGCATTATCCCAATATTATTTGATCTGAAGCCTTTACTTTCAATGGTAGTGAACTAAGAGGAAACACTTAAAGGTCTGGTGTGGTGCCTTCTCCCACAAGGGGAGAAGGAAACAGCTCGCCACTCCAAGCTTCATGGCTAAAGTCTAGTTTATAATTTCCCCGGGCACCGAAACTCATCCAACAAATGCGGTATAAACGGATTCAGCGGTGTTTCAGAGAAGAGTTGATAAGGGACAGACACACCATCCACATTAAACGTTAAAATATACAGCTGTGAGTTGCGAGTGGTGGTTAAAACCCCATGCGAGATTAATTTAAATAATGACCAAGGTCCTGATTCTTGCCAGAATACGCTGTTTTGTGAATTATTTTGTAAAGATAAACTGGCGAACTGACTTCGACCATCCCAAACCAACGATTTTGCTTGTCGTAAATTTCTCAGATAACTGATTTGGGTATTATCTAAAGTAAACATAAAATCATTCCCCATTAAGGCCATCGAAAGAGGCGTTAAAGTGAATTTGCTTGCTAAGATTTTATGATCTGCAAAATACATTTTCCGAATGATATTGGCGCGATCAAGCATATCTAAAGTGGCTTGTGGAACATCTAAACTTAAGCCATCTTGGGTTTTCCACTGCCAATACAGCTGGGTATTATCAACAAAAGCCGCTAAATATTTTTGGGTAAAATGATCCATCACTCCGCCAGGACCAAAGAAATGGTTGAACTGGGTGATATCCATTTCTGTATTGCCGCCCGCGAAAACAGGATAGTGGTTGTTCACCTGTTCGTTATATACAGGCAACACTTCAGTAATCCAGATTAAATTTAAATGGTTGCGAGCGGTATGCAGTAGAGTTTGCCACGTGTTTAAGGCGAGTTCGGTTAACCAGGCGTTTAAAGGTGTGGGAGCAGACTGAGCATTGAGCAATAATTGCGATAAAGGATCGCCGTTAGCATTGTTCATTCGATTTTGCGCGGCTTGGAGTGCAGCAGCGCCAGGGTCATCTGCTTGTAAAATGTTATTTAAATATCCTTTGAGCGCTGCAAAATTTGGGGGTTGATTTAACACGGTTTCCAAATTGCCAAAGGTTAACAATACCGATTCCGCTTGCGGCATTTTGGCGATGGGTTCAAGATTCACAGCGGCTTGTTGCAATAAATGGGTAAACGGCGAATGGCTGGCATTCCAATTATCCACAAAAGTTTGAGCCTGCATCAAATTGTGAAATGAATTGATGCGAATATTTTGTAACTGATTTTGCCAGAAATCGGCGTAGCGTTGCACATATAATAATTGCACATTGTCGACCAATTGCTGACTTAAAGCACCGGCTAAATTCTCTGGCAGTTTTAAATTAAAGACCCAATTATCTCCCGCGACCAATCGTTGCACTAGTGAGGGGATGACTTTTTGATATACTAAATCAAAATTGTGCGCGCTGTATAATTGCTTATCGGTGACCGCAAAGGGAAATACGGAATTTTCATCAGAAGTCATCCTTAACTTGGTATCAGGATAACGTTCTAACAGAGTAATATAAGTCAACTCAGAAAGCGGTAAACTATTTAACCGCTGTTGTGCCAGCGTAATAATCTCTGGATTGGCAATAAATTTAAACGATTTGAGTTGGAGCCAATAATCCAAATGAATATCGAGTTGTTTTTGTGCTTTACCATTCGCTCCGAACGCGGAGGCCCAATTATTCGCAAACCAATGCTCCACAAAAATGCGATCAAAGCGCTGCGGATCTTGTAACATGAGATACACTTTTAGCGTATCAAAATAATCTTTGGCATTGAGATGATTAGTGGCTTGTAATTTATTTTCTAATAATTGGGTAATGATAGGCAAAAATTCGGTCGAAAGCGCTTGATTATAGCTGGTTTCTAGACTGGTTTTTAATGCGCGATTTTGACTAAAAACGAAAGAAAGCAATAGGCCAGTTTGTTGATTGGTGACATTATAGGCTCTACGCAGGGTATTTAAACTCGGCAGTACCGCAGACAAATTGGTTTTATGGGCAGGAGGTTGGTAGGCTGCCATGATTTGTTTCACTTGATTCATGGTCGCTTGATTATAATAATAACTGGGAATCATCAATAACGTGGCCAACGCCATAAACCCACCCAATCCCCAATAAAAATATTTATTTTTCCAATTGAGCCAGCTGGGTAATGTGACTGGTTGATGCATTTTTTGGTGAATGATTTGTTGTAACAGCTGTCGAATAAAAAATGCTCTTTGTTGCGGTGCTTGTTCAATGTTTTGAATAGAGGGTAAATCGAAAGTATAGAGTAAAGAGGTGAGACTATTGCTACTTTTGCCGTCTTGTAAACTGCTGGTAAAGTAGAGTCCTGTGACATTGGCTTTAGAACTTTGTAATTGTATCGCTAAGTGAATAATATCTCGCTTTAATGCTTCAAGCTGTAAAGGGAAATCTTTAATTCGCGCGCGTTTTTCAATATTATGTTCACTGTGTAAACGGGGAATGAGCTGATCATTTAAGCGGCGTAAGAAATCATTAAATTTTTCATCGAGCAGGGTCGGTAAATTTTGTTGTAAGAGTCCAACAGGCAAGGTAATGCCAAAAGGTTGCTGACAATCCTCTGGGCTTAAATTATGAAAAGAATCCGTGAATCCTACAATTTGATCGCATTTGGTAAAGATAATATAAACCGGTAATCGCTTCAGATATTTGGTGATGGTTTGAATGCGGTGACGCAACATATCAATGTGTAATTGCTTTTGGCCGCGATTTTTTTGCATGAATTGTTGTAAATCAATGCAAATCATCAACCCATCTAAAAATTTTCGACTGCCATAACGGTTCAATAACGCAATAAACTTTTGCCAAATATAATGTGAATCATTTTTGGGATCTTCGGGCAACATTAAATGTCCCGCAGTATCCAAAAACACCGTATCTTGATTAAACCACCAATCGCAATAGGGTGTAGGGTGGGGATAGGTTAATGCAGTATGATCGGTTGTCACCAACGCTTGTTCACTTTTGGCTAATAGAGCCGTTTTGCCCACGTGTTCTCCGCCCAGCATCAAATACCAAGGTAAATGTGGTGACCAAACATTCCGTTTAGAAAAATGTTTTTTTAAAAATTTAACGGCCTCTTGAATGCTTTGTTCTATTACGCTGATTTTGGCTTGCGCACATTCTATCCGCCAATCATAGGTGACAGGAGGCGCAGCCGGAGTGCTTTTGGGTTTGGTAAGCGTGCGGATTTTCATGCGTTGGCCTCAAGAGTAACGTCTGTCCAGGGCTGTATGCGATTCAACGTTTGGGTGAGTTGGTGATTGAGGAGGAAATAGCTGCTGATACAGGTGATCAATGAAACTGTGATGAATAAACTCTGTGTTAAGACCCGTGGTAGCCATCGTTCTGTTGTAACCACAGTCTGGCTTTTAATTTCTAACTGTTTAGAGATTTCGCCACGTTGGCGGAGAATCAAGTGATAAAGGGAATCTCGAATTTCTGCCAGTTGAATATAGCCACGCTCGAGATAACGATATTCTCCTTCAAATCCTAAACTTAAACACAGATAACACAATTCGAGTAAATCAATATACTGCTCTGCATCCTGCATACAATGGGTCAAAATCGCAAAAAAAGAGGCATTTTCTGGTAATTCCAGCAATCTTGAGTGAGCTAATAAAAACTCCTGCCAGTAACTGTCCTTGCCCCAACGGGTGCTGAGCACCATCTCATCCGCCCATAAACATAAAATGGTTTGAGCGGCAATAATAAACGGGGATTTATAAGTGTGATGTTGCGCTTGGTTTTCAAAGGCTTTAATCTCATGGATTAAATTTTCTCTTAAGCGCGCTAAATCGGGTTGTTGCGACAATAATTGAAATTTTTCAACCAAAAAAAATATCGGGGCCGCCGCCGCGATTAAAGGATTGATCCCGATTTGACTCACAAATGCCTTAGAGCGATAATAAGGCTGGAGCTTGGCGGGCAGTTGGCTCTGCATTCGGGATTCACCCAAATCTAACCAGCTTTGTTGTTGAGGTAATTTAATTTCCATATGGTCCAAATATCAGTTAGGCCCTACACGTGATACCACTCTCTCTCTACGTTCATTTCCCCTGGTGCGTTAAAAAATGTCCTTATTGCGATTTTAACTCACATACCTTAAGGCAAGATTTACCCGAAGCAACTTATATTGAGGCCTTATTTAACGATCTTCGGTTAGATTTAGAGAGATTTTCGCTCAATCGCCCTAAAATTCAAAGCATTTTTTTGGGGGGAGGAACGCCCAGCCTATTTTCGCCTCAAGCATTGGCGCAATTATTGTCAGGATTATCCCAGCAATTGGATTTTACCGAGGACATAGAAATTACCCTGGAAGCTAATCCTGGCACGGTCGAGCAAAGCCGATTTGTCGGTTATAAGGCAGCGGGGATTAACCGTATTTCATTGGGCATTCAAAGTTTCCAGCCAGAAAAATTAACCGCACTGGGGCGAATTCATTCTGGCGCAGAGGCGACAGCGGCCATTCAAGCCGCTCAACGCGCAGGTTTCGACAATATCAATGTCGATTTGATGTATGGATTGCCGGACCAATCTACCACGGATGCCCTATACGATCTCAAAACCGCGATAGCCTGCGAAATTGCGCATCTGTCCTGGTATCAGCTCACCTTAGAACCGAACACCTTGTTTCATCACCGCCCCCCTGATCGCTTACCGTCATCAGATCTACTCTGGGACATTCAAGAAGCTGGCCTAGCCTGCCTCGAACAAGCAGGATTTACGCCCTATGAAATTTCAGCTTACACGCAGCGCCAGGCTTTTAGACCCTCGCGCCATAATTTAAATTATTGGCAATTCGGAGATTATTTAGGAATTGGAGCAGGGGCACATGGCAAACTAACCCAACAAGGCAGCATTTGGCGCTACTGGAAAACCCGCCACCCGCAAGATTATTTAAATCCAGCTCGATCTTTTATGGGCGAAGCCAAGATTTTAGCTCAGGAAGAGATCCCCTTTGAATTTATGTTGAACCATTTGCGGCTTTACCAACCGCTCGCCATCGAACTGTTTCAACAGCGCTGTGGCATCCAGATTGAACACATTCAGCCCATGCTCAATGCGGCAAAATGTAAAATGTTATTGGATTGGGATGAACAATTTATTTATACTACGGAATTGGGTAAACGTCATTTGAATGATTTAATGGGTATGTTTTTAGTTTAATCAGCGAGGTTAGGTATGGCACAAAATTTCACAGAAACTTTAATAGAAGAAAACCCAGAAAATGAAAGAAAAGCATGTAATGTAAGAGAAAATTTTGCTAGCTTGGGTCAAGGTTTAGGAGGGCTAGGGGGTGCAGCAGGCGCGGTATACGGAGCCTATGCAGTGGTGTTTACAGCAATGGGCCCATCTATTGAGGCTGGTATTGTTGGTTTGGTAGTGCTGGGCTTTGGTCTATCTGCTGCGAAATGGATTGCAGCGCCCATTGGCCGGTCGGTAGGCGATAAAATAGGTCAGGGTCTCGAAGCGATCGGAGAGTGTGTTTCTCCTTCTCTGAGCCGATAGGCATAAAAATTAGTGAAAAAATCGTACTTTGAATTTGCACGATTACCCTACCTCGACGTCCCGCCTACTTAATAGCGGGATCTCATGGGTGTACTTCTGAAGCCTTTACTTCCAATGGCGGTGAACTAAGAGGAAACACTTAAAAGTTCGGTGTGGTTCCTTCTCCCCTTTTTTTGTGGGAGAAGGTGCCGATAGGCGGATGAGGGGGCCATACAGGCTTTTGATTGAAGCCTTTTTTACCCCTCATCCGGCCTATTCGGCCACCTTCTCCCACAAGGGGAGAAGGAAACAGCTCGCCACTTTAAGCTTCATCGTGTCACCCAGCACGTTAATTATCCAATTCGCACGACCGTTTGCTGTAATCTTAATTCCTGAATGAGACCTTCAAGGCTCTCGACGCCTGGAAGTTGGACCGTCGGCGCAATTTCTAGTAAAGGAATTAGCACAAAATTGCGTTTTTTTAATCGGGGATGAGGTAAGATGAGTTCTGAAGTATTGGTTTGTATCTGATCAAACAGCAATAAGTCTAAATCAATGAGGCGAGGTTGGTTTTTCACTCCATTGCGTTCACGCCCTAATTGGGTTTCTAGAATTTGTAGTTGTGAGAAGAAAGTTGAGACTGTCAGGGAAGTTTCAACAGCAGCCACAGCATTGATAAAATCGGGCTGAGGCGCTGCACATTCTAACGGTTCGGTTCGGTAGAGACTGGAAACAGCACGAACTTGCGAATGCGGTAAGTTACCCAGCGCCGCTAAAGCCAAGCGAATTTGCTCAGCAGGGTTTTGTAAGTTGCTGCCCAGTCCAATATACGCGATAGCCATTAATTTGCATACCCCTTCTCAACCCCACCACCAGAGCTTCGCCAAGTCACAGCGTTGTCACCCTCTCCAGGCGGTTGGGGCGTGAGAATATAGGTATCCTGCGAGGTAATGCCTTTCAGAGTATTCGGTGTTACCGTAATGACCCCATTTTTAACCGTTAAAGTAGCCACTAAACCGGAACCTGTGGTAATCCCAGTTGGAATCTCATTGCTGCCATCGTTACAGTTCATAAAATCCCCTAGATCATTATAACAACTCATGACGCCGACTTTATAGGGCGCAGCTTGATTGACAACTTCAGTATAATTGGCTTTTTTGGTATAATTTAAATAGTTTGGGATGGCAATGGCAGCTAAAATCCCAATGATGACAATGGTGATCATCAACTCTAATAAGGTAAAGCCTTGTTGGTAGTTAGTGGTGCGTTTCATAAGAAACAGTATAGAAAATTTGTTTTTCCCACTCAATACCGTAATTTCTCATGGCTCAGCATTCAGTATATTTAGATTATATGGCGACCACTCCAGTAGATCCTCGGGTGGCGGAGCAGATGGCCAATTGCTTAACGGCAGCAGACTGTTTTGGGAATCCTGCTTCGCGCAGTCACCGTTATGGTTGGCAAGCTGCAGAAAAGGTTGAACTCGCGCGCGAAACCGTGGCAGCGTTGATTCACGCCCATCCTGAAGAAATCATTTGGACCTCTGGCGGTACAGAAGCCAATAATCTGGCTATCCAAGGTGCCGCGCATTTTTATCAACGTCAAGGTAAACACATTGTTACCGTGCAAACCGAACATAAAGCCGTCTTAGATGTTTGTAAATTCCTAGAACAAGAAGGGTTTGAGGTTACGTATTTAAAGCCCCTGCCCAATGGCTTAGTCGATTTATCTGCTTTAAAACAAGCATTACGCTCCGATACTTTACTCGTTTCCGTGATGCATGTGAATAATGAAATCGGCGTGATTCAGGATATTGCTGCGATTGGGGCCATTACGCGCGCCGCGGGCGTATTATTGCATGTCGATGCGGTACAAAGCGTCGGCAAACTGCCCATCAATGTCCAACAGATGTCGATAGACTTGTTATCACTTTCCGCGCATAAAGTCTACGGCCCCAAAGGCATTGGCGCTTTATATGTTCGCCAAAAACCGCGCATTCACTTGCAACCTTTAATCGTAGGCGGAGGGCAAGAACGCGGATTACGCTCTGGCACTTTGCCGACGCATCAAATTGTGGGGATGGCGGAGGCATTGACTTTAGCCAATGCAGAAATGGCGACAGAAACGCAGCGATTATTGGCATTGCGAGAGTTGTTGTGGGCAGGGCTTGCGGCTTTAGGGGATTGTGTGATCAATGGGGATAGGCAACAGCGATGGGCGGGGAATCTCAATGTGAGTTTTATAGGGGTTGATGCGGGGGCTTTATTACAAGCCTTACCTGATATTGCGCTGTCAGCCGGTTCGGCGTGCACTTCGGGTCAGTTGAGTCCTTCACATGTGTTGTTAGCGCTGGGTTTGCCGGAATCTAGAGTGAGGAGCGCTATTCGATTTTCACTGGGGCGGTATACTACTGAAGCTGAGATTCAGTATGTGGTTGAAAGGGTGGGTGAGGCTGTAGGACAATTGAGATCGTGATATGAGTTTTCCCCCTCATCCGCCTATCGGCACCTTCTCCCACGGAGGGGAGAAGGCCCCACATCAAGCTTCAAGCGTTTCTCAAGCTTCAAACATTCTCAAGCTTCAAGCGTTTCTCAAACCTCAAGCATTTCTAAGCGCTTAGCTGCGCTTAAAAGCTTTAGATTTTAGATTGGAAGCCCCTCAATGCTTGACGATAGCATAAACTTGAATGAGGCTCGAGCCTGGGAGCGCGGGCAGCTTGCCCGCTTAAAAGCTTTAGATTTTAGATTGGAAGCCCTTCAATGTTTGACGACAGCATAAACTTGAATGAGGCTCGAGCCTGGGAGCGCGGGCAGCTTGCCCGCTTAAAAGCTTTAGATTTTAGATTGGAAGCCCCTCAATGCTTGACGATAGCATAAACTTGAATGAGGCTCGAGCTTGGGAGCGCGGGCAGCTTGCCCGCTTAAAAGCTTTAGATTTTAGATTGGAAGCCCTTCAATGTTTGACGACAGCATAAACTTGAATGAGGCTCGAGCCTGGGAGCGCGGGCAGCTTGCCCGCTAAAAAAATCAAATCTTTTGTTTTGGCTCTAACTCTGGTAACTCATCTAAAGGATCATGATTTAATGTAAATGAAGCAGAACTATCATCAATGCGAAGCTGCTTATCAAAAAAACTTATTTTTGAATCCGCAAGCAATGTAGATTCTGGGCTCAGTAAAGGAGGTTTGGAAGTACTTTTGGAGGCAGGATCTAAAAACATTTCGTTTACAGCCGCTCTTTCGTGTAGAGTCTGCTTCAAATCCTTAATAAAATCTTTACCCGAATCAAAATCTATCCCCTTATATTCAGGTGCAAATCGAGCAATCAATGCGCGACATACCACCGGCTGAAAAGAAAATTGCTCTTCCCCACCCTGATCTCCAAAAAAATTTTCATTTCCAAGAATTTGTGGGATAGAGGTAAAGCCTTTTGGGGCTGGGGTAGTCCGCAGTTGCGTTCTTAAATTCTCAGCACGTTTTTTACCTGAACTGGTGATTAAATCTGCGGTACGTGATTGATAGTTTGCTAAGTATTGTTTAGCGGCATCAATCAACAACTGTTTAAATTCAGCGAGTGGCATGGCTTCGAGGCCTTTCACAATTTTGTCTTTTATGATTTTATACTCTTCTTTATTGGCGCGCGCTGTTTTAGTTTCGTAAATTTCGGCCAATCTTTTTTGTGCAAGCGCATCACCTTGCTCAGCTGCCAGTTGATAATAATAGGCTGCTCGCTTGATATTTTTTTCGACAATTCGCCCTGAATGGTAATAAAGCCCTACATTATATTGAGCCCTTGCAATACCTTGATTAGCGGCTAATGTATAAAGTCGTAAAGCTTCTTTGTCATCTTGTTTAACGCCTATCCCTGATTCATAGCAAACCCCTAAACGATTTTGCGCGCGCGCGTGATTTTGTTGTGCTGCTAATTGATAATAGCGTACGGCTTGTTCGAGATGCTGTCCTATACCAATGCCTTCTGCATAACAAAGACCTAAATTAAATAGGGCGGGTGCATACTTTTCTTTCGCTGCAGAAAAAAATTTCGAGATACAAAGGCTTTTTACAAGATGCTTACCGGGGGCGTTTAAGAGGTGGCATGCATAATCATTTTGTACTTTAGGATTACTACTATATTGATCTATTTTTTCCAAGGGGACAGTTAGATCATAATCAAAAGTGACAGGTGAGGAAGTGATTTTATGCTCAGTGCTCATAACGATGCTCTCGTACAAGGATGTAAAGTTTTGCTTTTTAGCGGGCAAGCTGCCCGCGCTCCCAAGTCTTGCGCCATGCATGGTAAAGCGCTAAATGATAGTTTTGTGCTTTCTTAAGTTTTTGTACGAAAAAAACTTCAATGATTGACGATGGCTCTTAGCTCGAAAAGGCTCGAGTCTGGGAGCGCGGGCAGCTTGCCCGCTAAAAAATCATAAATACTATTTTTTATGAATTCAAAGCACAACGACGACACATGCCATACAACGTCAAATTATGATCCAATAATTGAAAACCCGCTTGGGTTGCGATACGATTTTGGCGACGTTCTATTTCTGGATCAATAAATTCTTCCACCGCATGACATTGCACACACACCATGTGATCATGGTGATCGCCTTGGGCGAGTTCAAAGACTGAATGCCCGCCTTCAAAATTAAGCCTTTTCACAATGCCGGCTTGTTCAAATTGCGTCAACACTCGATACACGGTAGCTAAGGCGACATCCTCTTTCGCTTCTAATAAAATTTTATAAACTTCTTCTGCGCTGAGATGGTGAGGGTTAGCCTGTTCCAAAACCTGGAGGATTTTAACACGAGGCTGCGTGATTTTAAGCCCGGCATCCGTTAAATCTTTAACTTTCATAACCTGGTTGAATCCATTGATAAATCTCGGTCACCATAATATCACATTTCTGGCATTGTGTGGCACACTGTGGCGTTTTTAAACATTTCTTGACACGACCTTTACGAACCAACAGCCCCAAGATATTTTTCAGCACGTGTGGGTCTAATTTAAAATGGATCCTGAGCTGAGCTAAATTGGCTTGCCGATGTTGTTGTAGGTAATGTTGGATATTGGTAATCAGCATAAGGTGACTCCTAATTTTTTACCGGTTGAGCGGGTGCGTAGGCTCCACTTGAGCCCATAGAAGCCCGCACTGAATGTCAGGACAATACCGAAAATCCAAGTGGAGGAAATCCACGGATGGCGGCTCCAGGTCATGGTTTGATAAAATAGCACCGCTGCAGAATAAGCGAGACCTGTGGTCCAAAGTGTGGAAAAAACCGCCCAGCGCCAATTAGATTCTCGCATTAAGGCAGCCACCGCTGAAACACAGGGGAAATACAGCAACACAAATAATAAATAAGCTAGCGCACCAATTTGACCATCAAAATGGCGCATCATCACGCCTAAC
Source organism: Gammaproteobacteria bacterium (assembly GCA_047601185.1). Classification (GTDB taxonomy): domain Bacteria; phylum Pseudomonadota; class Gammaproteobacteria; order JAURND01; family JAURND01; genus JASGJS01. Next base: position 1,247,137 of record JASGJS010000001.1, read on the forward strand.
ACGCCAGGAGTGACTTGCGCATCGGCACTGCTGGCCGCAATCGGGTTGCTAAAACTGTCTTTCAAGGCGATCCATTGAGCCGGAATGGAGGTCACTGCATCTTTGAGTTCTCCCCACACATCGGTTGAGGATGTGTCAGTCGAAACCAAATGGCTGGTTTGAGTGTATAGCGTGTTTAAGGTTCCAACCACCACTTCTTTGGCTAAAACCCCGGTTAATAATCCTACAGTGGCTGGCCAATTATCTGCCTCAATCCCCATCGGCGCAAACACCGGGGTAATCTTTTTTCCGAGGGTGGATAATGCAGAACTGCTATTGCTGTTATTAATGTCTAATGTCCCATTGAGCTGGATGGCATTTAAAAAGCTGACAAATAGACAAATGGGGATAATGAGCTTACCGGCTTTAAAAAGAAATTGGTGTAAACGATGCCAAGTTTGGCGCAGAATCATCCGGAATCTGGGAACATGATAAGGCGGCAATTCAATAATCCACGGTGAACAATCGCCCTGCAAAGCAGTTTTTCGCAATAACCATCCGGTCATCACGGCCATCAGAATGCCCATGATATAAAGCCCAAACACAATATTTTGCCCGCCGGTGGGGAAAAAAGCAGCGGTAAAAACCGTATAAATCGCCATGCGTGCGCCACAGGACATAAACGGGGTCATCATCAATGTCAGTAATCGATCGCGGCGTTGTTCTAAAGTGCGTGTGGCCAAAATAGCGGGGACATTACAACCAAACCCGACGATGAGTGGCACAAACGCTTTGCCCGGCAAGCCCAGCCAGCGCATGATCCTATCGACCACAAAAGCGGCTCTCGCCATATACCCTGAACTTTCTAAAATGGCTAAAAATAAAAACATGGCGCCAATGACAGGAATAAAAGTCACCACGGTATTAATGCTAGTGCCAAGGCCTACGCTAATGAGCCCAATGAGCCAGGTCGGCGCATGCCAAGCGGTTAATAATTGCGCAGTCCCTTGAATGAAAACGGCATGGCTCACCCCATCAAAAAATGGTTGTAAAGTGCCGCCGATGTTAATCGAAAAGAAAAACAGCGCATAAATCATCATGAAGAAAATGGGGATGCCTAACCAACGATTTAACACGATGCGATCTAATTTTTGGCTAACAGTGGGTTGAGTAGAAGTTTGTTGGATGGCTTTTTGGCTCAACGCATGGGCAAAGGTATAGCGCGTATCCGCAATTTGGATGTCAGGCTCTAATTCAGGGGGGATTTTAGCCGCCATTTGGAGGTCAGCAGGCAGTAATTGCTTGGCTAATTCATCCTCCTCTAATAATTGCAGCGCTAAAAAGGGCGCTTGGTTTTTTCTTTGTGGCACCGCTTGATGGATCTGTTGCGTTAAGTCATTGAGCAGGGTCTGTAGCTGATCTGGGAAGTTGAGATTGGAAACAGCGTGGGTTTTTTGGGTCAGCGCTCGAATGATGTATTGTTTGAGAATGGGTTGAGGCTGAGTTGCCGTTACGCCGACTACCGGACAGCCTAAAGTCGCTTGTAGGGCTGCCAAATTCAGTTGAGCCCCTTGTTGAGCGGCGACATCGAGCATATTCACCACCACCAGCATTGGCATCTGCAGAGCCAGCAATTGCGCGGTTAAATATAAATTACGCTCTAAATTGCTGGCATCTAAGATATTGACGATCAGATCGAATTCTTCTGATAGCACGGCTTCGCAGGTGATACGGCTATCAATGCTGCTTTGCTCAGATTGGTAAGTCAGAGTATAGACGCCCGGCAAATCGACCACTTCAATTTCCCATCCATCCTGTTTAAAATGGCCGCTATGGCGTTCTACCGTCACGCCAGGCCAATGGCCGACTTTTAAGCGAGAGCCAGTGAGCGCATTGCATAAAGTGGATTTACCACAGTTGGGATTTCCTAATAAAGCGACTTTAGCGGTTTTCATACAGGGATTTTATGGAGTTGTAGGATGGCGGCTTCTTGCTTACGCAGGCTGACCGTATAACCTCTCACTTTAATTTCGACAGGGTCGCCCAGAGGGGCAATGCGGATTAACGAAAAGACAGTGCCAGGCAGCAGCCCCATGGCTAATAATTGGTGTCTATAAGTGCGCGCTCCGGGTAAAAACCCGAGGATTTTAGCGGATTCACCACATTTCAATTGGGCAATTTGCATATTTGTATGGATATTGAGATTGTGTAAAAATAGTATGGCTTCAGAGAGAGTAAATGTCAATGAGAATTGTTCTCATTTAAAGGAGGAGATAGACTATGCAATATGTTAAAGAGCTAAAGAGCAAGAGAAATCAACAAAAGCAGCAACAAAAAGAGCAAGCCCGTAGGCATTCTATTACCGAATGGGCACTAAAAGAAGCTAGTAAGGAACATCTAAAAACCCAAAAAGTCGCAGCAGCTCAGCAAGCCCTCAGAAAGGCGGTGAGAAATGATATCTCTACACTCAAAGCCCAAAAAAGATTTGCGAGACTGACTGAAAAGGTTGCTAGAAATGAGAGCCAAGCCTATCTTGAAATCGCTAGAGCCTATGAGTTGGGTGAAGGCGTGGCGATCAATAAAAAAGAAGCTCTACACTGGTATCACATGGCCGCGAAAAGCGGACTTCCTGAAGCTCAATATAAAATAGCTTATTACTATATGCAAGGAGAGTCCGTAGAGCTAACACAAAAAGAGGCAATTAAATTCTACGAATTGTCGGCACGACAATGTTACCCGCACGCTCAAACCGAGTTAAGCGAATTGTATAGGACAGGAGAAGGTGGTGTTCCCCAAGACCTTAAAGAAGCTCGCGCTTTAAAAGAAAGGGCTATGGAAGGATTTAATGATTTGGGTGAGCGATATCGTGATGGGATCAATGTGCGTAGAAATATCCCTAAAGCGTTTGAAAACTTTCTTTTGGCTGCTACCATGGACCATCCAAAAGGCCTGAATAATCTCGCCAAGTGTTATCGAGATGGCGTTGGGGTTGAAAGAAATCTCGATACAGCCAAACATTTTTTTAAAAAAGCTCAGGATTTAGGTTCTTTAGATGCCCGTGCCCATTTAAGAAGTTTAGAGGCCCCCCTTCCAGATAATCATGCTGCATTTTTCAAGAATCCTGCCTCAATTCAGAAAGAAAGCCGTCAATTCGTTAAAAAAGAAGAGCTGAATAAAGAGCCAAAGAGAAGCAATAGCTGTCCGAATTTTTAGAATTGACAAAATTCTAAACCAATTGTCCTAATAAAGTCTGTAAAGGGACGATCATTGGTTTTTTCAGCTCGAAGCAATCGTGGTTAACAAAAGGCAAACGCTCAGCAACTTGCAGCACGTGTGGTACCTTTAATTGTCGATTAAAGTGCTCTAAATTAGGGCTCAGTCGAGTATTGTCACTGCTTTTTACTTCTACCATCAGCCAAGGCACTTGGTTTTTGGTCACTAAAAAATCGACTTCATGTTTATCTTTGTCGCGCAAATAATGGAGGCTATATTTACCCAAACCTATGTCAGTCCAAAAATGGATGGCTTTATGCAAATGACTGGCGACTAGATTTTCTAATCTAGCGCCAGGATCGCGCAAAGCAGACCAATCCCATAAGTAAATTTTTGGTTCTTTGAGTAAAGAGCGAGAAAGATTTTGTGACCAAGGTGTAATAGAAAAACAATAATAAACATTGCGCAGTATTTCAATCCAGTGACGAATGGTAGGCTCAGTCACCCGTGCTTTTTTAGCTAATTCGCTATATTTTGTTGTGCTACCAACTTGTTGTGTCAAAAGATAAGCCAATAATTCTAGTCTGGAAAGATCATGAATTTTAGAAAGCTCTCTCAAATCTTCTTGAAAAATTTGTTCTTGTTTTAAATTGCTCCAACGTTGATAAAAATTGTCATCAGCTTGTAAATAAGGCTCAGGAAAGCCACCATAATGCAATAAATTTGTCCAATCCTGGGTGCTGATAGATTTAGGCGCAATGGTTTCTTGTTTAAAATCGTCACGACCTGCTATTTCCGCCACCGTTAGCGGGTGGATGCGGTATAAAAAATAACGCCCCAACATGCTATCGCCGCCGCGTCGGTAAACATTTAATTTGGCGCTACCTGTCACAATGATCTGACAATGGGCTTTTATGGTGTCATAGTAGCCTTTAAGCAGATTTTTCCAATTAGCGTATTTGTGAATTTCGTCAAAAATAATAATGGGGGGGCGCGATTCTGTTTGCAATGCATCTGTGGAGAATTGGGAAAAAATTTTTTCGATACCGCTTAAGATCATTTCTTTATGCTGAATGTTATCCCAATTTAAATAGAGCACATTGGGATATCCTGCTGTGCAGGCTTGACTCAAAACGGTTTTGCCTATTTGCCGTGGCCCTGTTAAAAACACCATTTTTTGGAATTTAGCTAAATGCTGTCGAATGATGGGTTGGTAAATGCGTAACATAGGCTTCACTCAGGATTTGATCTCGACTATTATAAAGGCTAATTTAGAATAGTCAAGACTATTCTAAAGTGGGGTTTAGAATAGTCGGGATGGGGCAGGGGTCTAATCATGGATTAATTCACCCGACCATAATTTCTTTAAAAAAACCTCCCACGGCAAAATGTGGATGCCATCAGCGGTAAGTCTCTCATGATGATCTAAACTCACCACAATGTAGGTTTTGATCAACCCTTCTTCTTTAAGCGCGCGGATTCCCTTAAGATGTTTATCCATGACCAGATCTGTACCCTTCACCTCAAGGGCCAACTTGTCACCTATGACAAAATCTACCTCAAAATGAGAAGTAGAGCGCCAATATTGCAAAGGTGCGCGAATAAAATGGTAGGCCAAAAATGCTCGCAGTTCTAAGGCAATGAAGTGTTCAAACACGCGCCCAAACAATTCTGATTTTAATTCAACCTGCCCTCGTTGCGTCAGAGAGCTGACGACGCCAATATCAAACAGAAAATATTTGGAGCGGGTAATGGCTTTTCGTTTGGTGGTCGCTAAAAAAGGTTTGACTGAAAAGCCCAGCAGCGTGTCATCTAATATGCCGAAATAACCTTCTAAGGTGCGAATGCTGACGCCACAGTCGCTGGAAATATTGGTATGACTGATTTCCTCACCGTTACAAAGAGCCACGACTTCTAAGAACCGAATAAATCCTGATAAATTACGCGTTAAGGCTTCTGCTTGGATTTCTTCTTGTAAATAAGTGCCCACGTAAGCTGTCAGATATTCGTGTGCCGCTGGATTTCCATAGAATTCTGGCAGCCCCGTGGTGTTCAAATGCGTTAATAGCTCAAAATGTGGAATTTCTTGAGAAATTAACGGTAATAACTGCGCTTGAAAGGCGCGTCCCGCTAATAAATTTGCGCCGCCTCTGCGCAATTTTCTCGCGCTACTGCCTGTCAACAAAAACGTTTGCTTTCTTTTCACAATGAGACGTTGCACTTCATCGAGTAAGATGGGGAATTTTTGAATTTCATCAATGACGACTAAGTCATCAGCTTTGGTTTCTTGACTGATTAAAGTCGGATCTCTCACCAGACGTTGAAAGGTGGAGGCATTGAGTAAATCGTAAATTTTAGCCTCTGGCAAAGTTTGCTCGATCAAAGTTCTTTTGCCGACACCCCGTGGACCCATGAGAAAGTAGCTTCTCTTTTTCAATAAATCCGCTAAGTTAAGATATCGAGTATACATCAGGTGTTCCTTTAAAATGGTTTGTCACAGCCAGCCAATCCTTACAAATTTACATACTCATGCCGATTATCATCATATTCGGCAAGTATTATGCCATTTAATTAAAATTTTGGCAAGTTCAGACCCCATTTAAAATTGGCCATAAATTCATGCAAAGATTAGATAAAGCTTGCTGTAGTTCATAACTATTGACAAAGTTTTAACGAACGATTATTATAGACATCAATAGGTTTTTCCATAAATCGAGTCAGCGTAGATGTTTAAAATCAACAATATAGTCACCCATAGCAATATTATTATCGCGATTATTATTGGTCACGAGATGCGGGGCTATGTTTTTGAATAATGAAACATAGTGGGTCACCAACCCCCGCATCTTCAAAAGAAGGTGCGGGGGTTTTTTTTTAAGGTCATTTTATGCAAATAACAGGTGCAGCGGCTATTTTACAGGGGCTATTACGAGAAGGCGTAGACATTCTATTTGGTTACCCTGGGGGCACTATTATGCCGACTTATGATGCACTATATGACGTGCGTTCTGAGCTCCGTCATATTTTAGTGCGTCATGAGCAGGGCGCTGTGCATGCCGCGCAAGGTTATGCGCGGGTGACTGGCAAGCCTGGTGTCTGTATCGTGACTTCGGGGCCTGGCGCAACCAATCTTATCACCGGCATTACCGACGCCATGTTGGATTCAACGCCCTTAGTTTGCATCACCGGGCAAGTTGCGAGTGAATTTTTAGGAACAGATGCCTTTCAAGAAGCCGATATTGTCGGGATTTCCTTGCCTGTGACGAAGTGGAGTTGTCAAATTACCCACGCTGCGGAAATCCCCGCCGCGATTGCTAAAGCATTTTTTATCGCTAAAAGTGGCAGACCGGGCCCGGTATTGCTGGATATCACCAAAGATGCTCAGTTTGCCAGCTTGGATTTTTCTTATCAGCCGTATGTGCCAGAGAACAAGCCCTTTTATCCTCATTGCAATCCATCCCTATTGCAGCAAGCCGCCGAACGCATTAATGCAGCGCAACGCCCGTATATACTTGCTGGCCAGGGTATTACATTGGCAAAAGCTGAGCTTGCTTTACAAGCTTTTGCTGAAAAAATACAAGCGCCCGTCGCTTGCACATTATTAGGACTATCGACCTTTCCTATGGACCACCCTTTGTATGCTGGCATGTTAGGGATGCATGGTAATTACGGCCCAAATTTATTAACGAATCAGGCTGATCTGATTATTGCCATTGGGATGCGGTTTGATGATAGAGTCACAGGCAACCTCAATCGCTATGCCAAACAAGCCAAAATTATTCATATTGATATTGATCCGGCAGAAATCAATAAAAATGTGCCGGTTGATTTAGCATTAGTTGCTGATGCTAACGACGTTTTGCAAGCTTTAATGCCATACCTTGAAGCCGATCGCCATAACAAACCACATGAACATTGGATCGAACAATTTCATGCCTGTCATAAAATTGAATATGACAAAATTATGCGCCAAGAAATTAAATTTTTAGGAAAAAACATCAAGATGGCTCGGGTAATAAATGAATTATCTGAAAAAACCCCTCACCAAACGGTTATTGTCACAGATGTGGGCCAACATCAAATGGTTGCCGCGCGTTATTTTCAGTTTAAGCGACATAATTCGCTGGTGACTTCGGGTGGATTAGGGACCATGGGGTTTGCATTGCCCGCTGCCATCGGCGCTAAATTAGGCCAACCGCAATGTGAAGTGATTGCCATTATTGGTGATGGCGGTTTTCAAATGAATATTCAAGAATTAGGTGTCATCGCCCAAGAAAATTTACCGGTAAAAATCGTGATCTTAAATAATAGTCATTTGGGGATGGTGCGACAATGGCAGGAATTATTTTTTGAGGAACGTTATTCTTTCGTGCAGTTAAAAAACCCTGATTTTGTCAAAATTGCCGAAGGTTATGGAATTGCTGGGCAAAGGGTAAGCGATGGTACAGAGCTTGATGCCGCATTAGAGACCTTATTGAATTATCCAGGACCTTACTTATTAGAAATAATGGTCGAAATGGAAGAAAACATTTTTCCGATGATTCCGGCAGGTTGTGGGGTGGGAGAAATTCGGTTGTCGTAGAGGTGAATGATGAAATATATTTTTGCTATATCGATACTCACTGAAAATGCTTTGCGCGTATTGCAGCGAATGGCAGGGATATTTGCGCGCTTTCGTTTGAATATTGAACAAATGAATGTGAATGAAACCGCTAATCGCGGCGTATCCTATTTTAATATTATTGTTCATAGTGATGAAAAAACTGTTCATAGAGTGATTAAACAGTTAGAGAAAATTTTTGAATTAATTGAAATTAAAATTAATAGTCAAATTCCTTTGTTGTAATTGATAAATAAAATTTTAGTATCCATTTAGCACTGTCTAAGACAAGCTTGGACTTAAAAAATAGGCAGGAGGCGTCGTCCTCGCATGGATGCGGGGATCCAGTCTGCAGGAAGCAAGGAGCACTAAGCTTGTCTTAGACAGTGCTTAATGGATACTAAATCTTGTAAAATATAGGAGTATCTTATGCCCGTTATAAAATTTGGTTCAGAATCTGAAAAAGTCGTCACGCGTGAGGAATTTTCTTTACAAAAAGCCCTTGAAACATTAAAGCACGAAGTCATCGCTGTCATTGGTTATGGCGTACAAGGGCCTGCTCAAGCGCTGAATTTAAGAGATAATGGTTTTAATGTGATTGTCGGGCAGCGCGAAAACTCCCCCTCTTGGGCACAAGCAGTCGCAGATGGCTGGGTGCCAGGAAAAACCTTATTCAATATTGAAACCGCCTGCGACAAAGGAACATTCATTTGCTATTTAGTATCTGATGCTGCGCAAATGCAATTGTGGCCAACGGTTAAAAAATATTTAACGCCTGGCAAAACGTTATATTTTTCCCATGGCTTCTCCGTGACATATCAAGCACGAACGCAAGTCGTTCCGCCTACGGATATTGACGTCATTTTAGTTGCACCCAAAGGTTCAGGGCGTAGCGTGCGCAAATTATTCTTAGAAAAAAAAGGCATCAATTCTAGCTATGCGGTATTTCAAGATGTTTCAGGTCAGGCTGAAAAAAAAGCTGTAGCCTTCGGTATTGGCGTGGGTTCAGGTTATTTATTTCAAACCACTTTTGAGAAAGAAGTCTACAGCGATTTAGTGGGAGAGCGCGGGGTATTAATGGGCGCATTGGCCGGTATTATTAAAGCGCAATATGCAGTATTACGTCAACATGGCCATTCACCGAGCGAAGCGTTTAACGAAACGGTAGAAGAACTGACTCAAAGCTTAATCCCCTTGGTGGCGAATAAGGGCATGGACTGGATGTATGAAAATTGTTCGACCACTGCGCAACGTGGTGCGTTAGATTGGTTGCCGAAATTTCAAGAAGCCGTTATGCCAGTATTTGAAGCGTTATATCAAAGTGTCGAATCAGGTCAAGAGACAGCGCGTGTCATTACTGCTAACAGCCAAGTAGACTATAAAGAAAAATTACAAGCAGAATTGACAGAAATGCGTAACGAAGAATTATGGCAGGTAGGGGCCACATTGAGAAAATTACGTCCAGGAAATGATAACGTATGAAAGCGCATTATCAGCTTATCGATTTTATTTCTAAAAAACCGGTCATACCGAACGGATTGGTTTTTGCAGGTGAAGACTCTCCTTGGGAAGTGCAGATGGATATCTCTGCGATCAAGGCGCAACTCGATTTAAATTATTTTAAAATGGCGCCAGCAGGATTGGCGAAATATTTGCCTTTTATGCCGATTAAAAAGAATTCTGAATTTGTATCGCTCAAAGAAACTGCGACACCTTTGATTAAAAGCCAAGCGTTAGGGAAACGTTTAAATTTAGAGTTATATTTTAAAGTAGAAGGGAAAAATCCTACCGGTTCATTTAAAGACCGTGGTTCAGCAGTCGATATCACTGTTGCACGAGAATTTAAGGCGCCAGGGATTGTTTTAGCTTCAACCGGTAATATGGCCGCTTCTTGTGCTTGCTATGCCGCAGCGGCCAAAATCCCTTGTTTTATCTTTGTGCCAGAAGGGGTTGCTGTTGCAAAGTTAGCGCAAGTCATTGCTTATGGTGGGCGTATTGTGCAAATTAAAGGCACTTATAATGATGCTGCCACCTTAGCACTCTCCTTAGCGCATAAATTGGGTTTTTATTTAGCAGGGGATTATGCCTATCGTGTTGAAGGCCAAAAAACCGCAGCCTTTGAAATGATAGATCAATTATTTTATCAAGCACCTGATTGGGTGGTGGTGCCGATTGGCTGTGGCACCAATATGACCGCTTATAAAAAAGGATTTAGTGAATATCAACAATTAGGATTGATTAACCAAATGCCGCAATTATTAGGGGTTCAAGCTGAAGGCGCAGCGGCAGTGGTGCATAGTTATCAAAAACACAGCCAGCAGATCGAAGGTTTAGCGCAAGCGGATACCTTAGCTTCAGCGATTGCCGTGCCAAATCCTATTGATGGCGTTAAGGCTTTAGAAGCGATTTATAGCACCAATGGCAGTGCTGTCGCGGTAAGCGATTCTGAAATTTTACAAGCGCAATATTTATTATCTACGGAAGAAGGATTGTTTGTCGAAAGCGCATCAGCAGCCACCATCGCAGCTTTAATAAAATCCCCACATTTAATCCCGCCTGGATCTAAAGTGGTTTGTGTCTTAACCGGCGATGGTTTAAAAGATGCTGGTGTTGTATTGAAAGCTGCCATTAAGCCCGCGACAATTTATCCTAATGACAACGAATTTTTAGCACTCTATCAAAATAATTTTTTCAAAGGCAAAAGTATGATTTTTGTGGATAAAAATCAAGTGCTGTTTGAAAAAAAACCGAGTATTGAAGACATCAGAACGCAGATCACTACTTTAATTGGCGCCAGCTATTCGGAAGTGTATTTGGTCAGGATTCAATCTATTTTGGATAAAATACTCACGAAAGGGAAAGCCATTACCGTTTCAGATTTTCAAGACAGCATGCAAGACGCCCTCGAAATGCCTTTATATCAAAACAAAGCAGTTTTTTCTGTGCAGGATTTTACCGTGACGACCCGCAAAGATCGTGTTGCGGAAGCGACCGTCACAGTAAAAATTGCCGGCGAAGAATATCAGGCTACAGCAGAAGGAACAGGCCCCGTGGATGCGATTATCAAAGCATTAAGTTCTGCCTGCCACACGCAAATTGATTTCAAATTAACCGAATACAAAGTAGAAATTCGTAGCCATGGCACTGACGCCGTGGTTTATGTAGAATTAAAACTCGTCAAGAATCAAGCATACTCATTAGGATGTGGAACATCTCCTGATATTGTTCAAGCTTCTATCGAAGCCTTTGAAGAAGCGTATAATGGATTCGTTTGATGTTTCTAAGAGGATTTGAACTGGCGCGCTTTTACCTTCTCCCCATAGGAGATTTGAGGTGATGAGCTACTTACTTCTCCCTCTGTGGGAAATTTGAAATGGCGAGCTGTTGCCTTCTCCCCCTGTGGGAGAAGGTGGCCGAATAGGCCGGATGAGGGGTAACAAAAGAAACTTTCAGGAGGATTTAGATGTCATTCAATAAATACAGTGCTCACATCACGCAACCGCGCTCCCAAGGCGCGTCACAAGCCATGCTGCACGCCATAGGCCTCACAGAAAAAGATTTAAACAAGCCACAAATCGGCATTGCCAGCATGTGGTACGAAGGTAACCCTTGCAACATGCATCTGCTCGAGTTAGCTGATGTCGTTAAAGCTGGTGTCAACGCACAAGGATTAATAGGCTTACGTTTTAATACGATTGGCGTCAGCGATGGCATTTCGATGGGCACCACAGGCATGTGTTATTCTTTGCAATCTCGCGATCTCATCGCAGATTCGATTGAAACCGTCATGGGTGCGCAATGGTATGATGCTTTAATTGCCGTGCCGGGTTGTGACAAAAACATGCCTGGTTGCTTAATGGCCATGGGGCGGTTAAATCGCCCCAGTTTAATGGTGTATGGCGGCACGATTAAAGCGGGTCATTTAAATGGCGAAACCATCGATATTGTATCGGCTTTTCAAAGTTACGGTGAATATATCGCGGGAAAAATTGATGACGCAGAACGCAAAGCCATTATTCAACATGCGTGTCCCGGCGCAGGTGCTTGTGGCGGGATGTATACCGCCAATACCATGGCCTGTTCAATTGAAGCATTAGGCATGAGTTTGCCTTATAGCTCGTCCAATCCTGCATTATCATTGGAGAAACAACAAGAATGCGCACAAGCAGGCGAAGCCATTAAAATATTATTGGAGCGTGATATTAAGCCCAAAGATATCATGACTAAAAAAGCCTTTGACAATGCGATTACACTCGTCATTGCGTTAGGCGGTTCGACCAATGCGGTTTTGCATTTAATTGCGATGGCGCGCGCAGTTGATATTGATTTAACGCTAAAAGATTTTCAAGACATCAGCGCACGCACTCCATTATTAGCAGATTTCAAACCTTCTGGAAAATTTGAAATGGAAGATTTGCATCATTATGGCGGCACGCCAGCCGTGATGAAACTGCTATTAAACGCAGGTTATTTGCATGGAGATTGTCTGACAGTGACCGGCAAAACTTTAGCAGAAAATTTAGAACCATTACCCGCATTAAGTGAAGGTCAGCCTATCATTCATCCTTTAGATCATCCACTTAAAGCCAATGGTCATCTCCAAATATTATATGGCAACCTAGCACCTCGAGGCGCTGTCGCAAAAATTACCGGCAAAGAAGGCATGCGTTTTAGTGGTCCCGCCAAAGTGTTTGACTCAGAAGATGAGATGATTCATGCCTTGGAAGCCAAACAAATCCAAGCCGGTGACGTCATTATCATCCGTTACGTCGGACCTCAAGGCGGCCCCGGCATGCCAGAAATGCTAAAACCCACCTCAGCGATTATGGGTGCTGGATTAGGCAAAGACGTCGCTTTAATTACGGATGGACGTTTTTCAGGCGGCTCGCATGGTTTCATCGTCGGACACGTGTGTCCAGAAGCGCAAGTCGGAGGGCCCTTAGCCTTGGTGCAGGATGGAGATAAGATCACCATCGACGCTGAACAAAATATTGTCACGTTGGATTTAACAGATGTAGAACTCGCTGAACGTCGTAAACAATGGGTGATGCCGCCCTATAAAGCAGATCGAGGCACTTTATTTAAATATATTAAAAATGTAGCGCCGGCGGATTGTGGGTGTGTGACGGATGAGTGAGTTTTAACTCATCTTGGCTTCCTAATTGCACTTCATTTGTGAATCGGCGGTTGATTTTAGGACAAAAATATATGGCTAATCAACAGAGGATGGAGTCCGCAAGAACGTATGTCATACTTCTTTACAAGTGCAACATAAGGTCAGGTATACTGCTTCTGTTAAAGTCGCACAATTTAATTTCTGTTTAATAGATTTACGGTAGGTTTCTATTGTAGATTGTTTAACGCCTAATAGTTGCGCTGTTTGTTGAGCAGTTCTACCTTGCGCTGCCGCCAGGATACACCGTCGTTCTTGTGGCGCAAGCTTTTGATAATTATGAGAAAATTTGGATTTTTCTAGGGATTTAAGCTGAAGCTCTTGTATGACACATGACTCTCGATTCTCTTCAGGGCTTAAAAGGTTTTCAGACATTTCTTCGGGATTACTCATACTGACTTACGCCTCTGTCGCATTAAATTTAATATTGCTATTATTGGGTAACGATATTTGAGGGGATAGGACCCCATTAAGTATTTTGACCATTATTTTAATCAAATATTGATTAAAATAATGTAGTCCAAACGCCCAATGTGCTATTAATTTTGATTTAAGGGGAGAAAATGGGGTCAAAACAACTGTCTAGGCATGGTCATCAGACCCCAGAGGCAAGAGGGTTAAGGGTTCGTTATGTGCGGGACACACTTTTAAGGTATTCACGACGAAAATTTGGGGATAAATATGACATACCTGCGCCCACGCTTCAAAATTGGGAAATCGGGAAATATGGGGGGCTAACTGAAAAGGGGGCCCTAAAATTGCTGAATGCCTTTGCCTCGGAAGGAATCCCTGTCACTTTAGAGTGGCTATTTTATGGGCATGGCTTAGAACCATCAGGCCCAATAGCTCCAACTTCATTAGTTCAACTTGATCAAAATATTACGCGTGAACTACAGTTTTTTCACCAGTTACATCCAAATACAATTGATTTTATTGTGACTGATAACTGCATGAGCCCCATGTTACGAAAAGGAGATTTAGTTGCTGGAATACGATATTTTTCAGAAGAAATTAAAAAAATATCAGATGAATACTGTATCATTCAACTGAAAAATGGTGAAACAATGATATCTAGTTTTGAAGTTGATAAAAATACATGTCTTTTGAAGAAGATGCAAGTGAAGTCGGTCGTTTTAACTCTGCCATTAGATGCTATATTTAGCATAGCTCCAATTTTGTGGATTAGACGCAAAGTCATCAAATAAAATTGAAACTATAGTTAGTTGCTGGCGCGACGCGGCAATCCAGCTCTTTATATTCTGAACTAAACTTTGTACGAACAAATTACTCGCGCCAGCGATTAGTTACTGAGCATTTCATTCGTCTTCTAAATTTTTCAAATATTCTTTCAAGCTGGTTATTGAATTCAGATCGATACCAAATAGGTTTCCAGAGAGTAGGCAGTAATAATACGTTTGTTGACCACCTAATAAAGAGGTTGCTGGATGCATATATTTTTCCCATTCAGCAGGGGGTGTTTTTGTATCTTCTTCTGTATGGAAATAAGGGAATTTTTGGCGTGTCCTAAGCGCCATCTGAATTTCTTCAGGTGCCTCTTCTACCTCAGAAAAATCTGTCAAGCTGCTCATTTCAATTTCATCTTTCATTAATAGCCAGGTAGGTTCTGCCTTATCATTCAACAATAAAAAACTTCCTTGATTATCTAAAAGATAAAATTCTACGATATTTTTATCTTCGCATATGCTGTAAAAGAATTCTGCAAATACCGGGTCATCTAATAATGTTAACATGGGCTGATTGATATTAGCTTCAATTGCCCCTCGCAGATAATCTGATAATTCTAGAAAGTAACTTAACAACAAATCTTCAATCGCTTTATTCAAAACGGGCATTAAATTAGGAGTGCTTTTTTGAATAAATTGATGGATACGTCTTTCATTAAAAGCTTTAACGGCTAAATCGTTTTGAGCCTCTCCAGTCAACAACAGCTTCTTAATAAATTTATCTCTAACCGCATCACAACACTCAAGGCCATTATATCCAGGCATGGCATAGTCTGCCACTAACAAAGATATTTGCTTAAAGCGATTTTGGTTGTAAATTTCTGAATAAATGTCTCTTAAGCTTACTTGGCTAACGATTAAATTGGCTTGCGCGCTATCTTCATCAAAAGTAACGCAACGATTAATGAAAGGATCTGGCTTATAATTTTTTAAAAAATTGACTAACTTGGTGGGGTCTGTGTAGTACTGACAAAGGAGCTTATCATCCAAGCCCATTTTTAAACCATCCAGATAGTTTTCTTGATCATCCACCAAAATAATTGTGGTTGGATAATAACACAAGCTGACTCGACTTCCTTTCATGATTTATCCTCACTAATCTTGGGAAAAAATAAAACAAATGCAGTATATTCACCTTCTTCAGAGGAACAGGTAATATTGCCTCCTAGAGATTTCATCACATTCTTGCAAAATGTTAGACCGACGCCAGCGCCATGATACGTTTTACTGAAAAAACGCTTGAATATCTTTGAAACAATCTCTTTAGGAATGCCTGAGCCAGTATCTCTGAATATTACCTTATTATACTCTTTATCTGTCTCAAGTAAAATGCTTATTTTTCCTTTGCTTACCTTAGCCATGTGGTACAAAGCATTTTTTATGAGGTTAAAAAAGACATGGGTAACCAATAATTCCGCTCCTTGAACAGTAAAATCATTCACAGTATCAACTGACACCGAATCTTTTTCACCCGGCTGGAAAGGGTAGCGTTTTAGAACCTCTTCTATACAGCTTGACATTTTAAAAGTCTCTGAACTTTTAGCTGAAACCGATGTTCTCAGCTTAATGAGCAGCATATCAATAAACATAAAGGCGGAGCGGATTTCTGAGCGCATTCGCGATATGGAGCTTTTCAAAACCCCCATTTTTTGGGAGGAAATGGTTCTTTCGATCAACCCTGCCTCCTCAGCTTTTTCGTAGCCTTCTAAAAGAGTGGGTAAGTATTTTTCAAGACCAGCGGTGGCAAGTTCTAAAGAGGCTAAAGGCGTGCGGATTTCGTGGGCGATGCTGGTGCTAACAGCAGACATTCCATCTAGTCTGTATTGTATTTCTCGATCTCGAGCTTCTTTTTCTCTAGTAATGTCAAATGACACCCCTAGTATGCCGATAACTTCGCCAATTTCATTATATAAAGGTGTTTTTTTGGAAAGATAAATTACTTTTTTTCCATTCGGCAAAATTAAAGGCTCTTCAACAGTTAATGTAATTTTATTATTAATAACTTCTTGGTCTGCTTTGGTTATTGCGTCGCCTTCTTTTTTTACAAGTTTTTCAGAAGTTTTTGTGTTTCTTAAAATTTCATAATTATTTTTCCCTATCATTTCTTTCGGAGAATTGAACCCAAAATTTTCAGCTTGCAGAAAATTACATCCAAGTAATATACAATTTTTATCTTTCCAATATATGTGAGCAGGAATACTTTCCATGATAGTATTTAATGTGAGCTTTGTTTCTGCTATTTGTTTTTCTAAATGTTTTTCTTTATTTTTTTGCTCAGTAATGTCCAGTGATATGCCTAGTATTCCTATACAGGCTCCTTCTTCATTTAATAAGGGTACTTTATTAGATAAAAAATAGCAAAACTGACCATTGGCAAGAGCAGAGGTTTCTTCAACCAATTTGGGTAAATTTGACCGCATAATGCCGATATCTGCTTTTCTAATATCATCCGCCTGAGCTTTCCATGGCATGTCGTAATCAGTTTTGCCTATCATCTCATCTACGGTATATCCAGCAGACTCCGCTTGAGCGTTATTGCAACCTAAAAATGCACCTTTCTGATCTTTCCAATATATATGGCCAGGCAAAAAACGAGCCAAATTTTTCAAAGAAGTATTGAGTAAAGACAGATCAGACAAGTTTTCCATGATTTACTTCTTCTCCATGAATATTTTTCAAAGTGATTTCTCGAATATTAGATTCCTTTGAAAATGAAATGAGGTTATCAATGATATCACAATAAATATGCCTAATCAAGAAAGTCTCATAATTGTCTAAGCAGCATCCAAGCTTCATTGCCAAATTTAGCGCTTCAGCATACTCTTGTTCCATTTTTAAAATTCTTTCATAATTTTCGAGACTAATCGAATTTTTTTCCAACAATTCTCGATATGGGTTGTCAAATAATTTTGAAGAATATTGTCTATGTTTTGCCATATTGAGTAAAATAACATTTTTTAACCCAATTTGGTTTAATTTTTCCAAAAAAAAACTTGAAAATTTATAATTATTAATTTTTGATATTCCTTTTATCACTATACTGCTTCGCTTAAAGTCATCTATGTCTGAATTTTTGCATAAATCGAAATCAGTTAAACTTTTATTGGGATGGTATAAAAAATTCCCAATACCTTCTACAGATAAAACCAGAAAAATATTATTTTTTAAACAATGTTCCAATATTATTTTTGTTACTTCAAAACATGGTAAAATATATCTTTTATCTTGATCAACTATTTGCAGATTAAATAAAATTTCTTTTCTATTGGTATATTGAGGAATTTCAGAAGAAATATCATAGATAAATTGACAAGATAATTTTGAAATATTTTTTTGAAAATAATGCATAGTGTTTTTGGCAAATGTTCTACTTGATTTTGCGGTGTTGCAAAATTTTTCGTAATCAATTCCTCGTGAAATTCCAGTGTTGTCTATAATAGAAAAATTTGTTAGTATGTAAGATTGAAGTAAAAATAAAATGTTTGATGGAACTTCAAAAATCATATCTTGCTTAGTAAGGAAGTCTTTCAAAGTTTCAGGCTTATCTAATTCTTTGTTATAACTTCCAAAAAAATCTTTAGCCAAGTTTCTAAGGTTCTCTAATTTATTTAAACATTTTTTGTTTAATTCTTGATACATAAAGGTATTGTATGATTTAAAATAATTATTTTGATTTCGTGAAATTAGGAAAATTTGATAGGCTCTTATTTGACATAAGGTGTCACCAATGTGTGGATCAAACTTGTATAAATTTTTTCTGTTATAAAATTCATAACAAGAATCGGCAATTGTCATTAAGAAAAAGCTTAATAATCCAATGACATTGATTTTGCTAGTCCTATCTTTTAACAAATAATTATCTTTCCAGGGAAATATTTTTAGACAATTGTTCTCGACTTTCATAAAAGACTTCTCACTAAAGTATATAGTTTATGCGCTGATGATATTAATTTATTTTTTTATTCTGTATAAGCAAATTAAAAAAGTTACAATTCCGCAAGTTATAAGACTTAATAGATAGCCTATGGCTAACGTCAGATCATGATGCAAATATCCATGTAAAATTGTAAAAAGTTGAATCAAATTAAATCCAAAAAAAGTAATTAAAGAGAATCCGACTGCATCTTTGGTTTTATAGAGTCGGATAGCTTGTGGCACGAATAAAGCTGCATTTACAAATAGTCCTAAACTGAAAAAAGTTTCTATAAAGCTTTGAAGCCACATAATGATCTCCTCACCCCATGATTAAGGGCAAAATCCTTCTACGAAGGCCGATGTTTACCTCTGACTCACAGGAATGATTTAATTATACTACCTATTTTTGGGGATATGAATATATTAACTATTAAAAATGCCAACAATTAATATATTTAAATATTATATAGCTGCGATATAATACTATTTTTTTGTAATAATTCGAAATTCTTACCGCTAAACAGCCTGAAGCAGATTGGGTGATTGGGAGGTTGATGTAACTGATCAATATAACTGGTTGACTTAAACTAACCCCCAGGCTATCCTTACTTAAATACGGTTTTCCGAATTTAAGTAGGGTTAATTTATGGATAACACGCTTTTTGATAGCATTTATCAACAAAACCCTTGGCTGAAGAGCTCTTCAGAGCCTATTGTTCATGATGGAAAGTATATTCAGCGGGTACAATATGATTTCCTCACTGACCCTGCCTGGGATCATTTATGGACAATCCTAGTGGGGCCTCGTCAAGCAGGCAAAACCACTTTAGGTAAACATTTATGTCAACAGCTGATTCACCAACAACGTTATCAAAATTTACTCTATTTAAACTGTGATTATCCTGAAATTCGTCATTGGCTCAAATCTTCGGTATTTTTATCAGAAGCAGCTCAGGCATTTGCATTGAAAGATTACATTTTATTTATTGATGAGGTGCAGCGTCTTGAAAATCCAGGTTTACTGTTAAAAATTATTGCTGATTTAAAGTTGCCCATTAAAATGCTGGCTTCTGGATCTTCGCAATTAGAAATTAAAAGTAAAATCCAGGAACATTTAACAGGGCGACAGATTGAAAGTGTCATATTGCCTTTGAGCAGCCGCGAAATGGATTTTACTCATCAGTGGCAAACTATTTTACAATATGGCAGTTATCCTCAAGTTTATCTTCATGAAAGTCGTAAGCCTATTCTTTTGCAAGAGTTGTTTAACAGTTATTTACAAAAAGATATAATAGAATTTCTTCGAGTAGGTAAACCTGAGGTTATTTTGCAATTGTTAGGGCTATTGGCCCATTCTTGTGGACAATTATTAAATTTTCAGCAATTATCCGTGGATTGTAGAGTCAATGTTGAAACAATTCGTCATTATCTTGATATACTCGAAAAAACTTATGTGATAAAAACCATTAAGCCATTTGTCGGTAATAAACGTACAGAACTCACATCCAACCCGATTTGCTACTTTATCGATAACGGATTTCGCAATCAGGCTTTGAACAATTTTACCCCCATTGAAAGTCGCACAGACGGGGGTCTTTTAGTCCAAAATTTTGTCTTTCAGGAAATTTATAAATATCAACTACAGAGCAGAAAAAATTGGCAGATTTGTTATTGGCGAACGAAAGGAGGAGCAGAAGTGGATTTTGTGATTAAAACCAGTTTTGACACGGTGATTCCAATCGAAGTGAAATTCAGAAATTTAGCAGGTCTAACGCTCAGTCGCGGCTATCGGTCATTTTTAGACTCGTATCAGCCAGCACAAGGGTTTGTGATCACTAAAAATCAATTCGGAGAGCTAACTTATCCGCATGGGCGAATTTATTTTATTCCTTTTAGCGCGCTGCCTGAGCTATTTATGATGCTTTAAAAGTCATTATTCAATCTTTTAAATCAAAAGCTTGTATGGCGCCCCCTCATCCGCCTATCGGCACCTTCTCCCACAAAAAAGGGGAGAAGGCGCCACACCGAACCTTTAAGTGTTTCCTCTTAGTTCACTGCCATTGAAAGTAAAGGCCTCAGAAGCAAAAACTTCAAAAATGACTAAAGAACCCATTATTGCTATCCAGCATTCTTCAAGAAAACAAATAAAAAAGGTATCCATTCAGCACAGCCTAAGAGAAGCTTGAGCTCAGAATAGGTAGGAGGCGTCGTCCTCGCAGGATGCGGGGATCCAGTCTGCAGGAAGCAAACTTTATATCCTTGTATTCTGGATCCCGGCATCCATGCCGGGACGACGCCTCTTGCTTAATTTAAGCTCAAGCTTCCCTTAGGACGTGCTGAATGGATAATAAAAAAGTTGACATAATGGTTCCAATGTTTAATGATAATGATTCTCATTAACATTTAAGCAGGTGAAAAAAATGACCACAGAAGCCTTAGAACCTCAAAACCAACCTCACAAAGGGGATAAGTGGACAAACTTTAATACCGGCTTTCAGATGATATCCGGTACTGCTGGGGGTTTTTATTTGGTGGGTGATACCGTTGATTTGTTTGGTAATTTTCATCGTATGGCGCTGGGTCTTTCTTTACCAGCGATGATCATTGGTTTAACGGGCGCTATCTTTATAGCTTTGTGTGAGGCATACAATCATCAACAGCTGAACACTTATCACCAAAAAGAAAATATAGAGGACATGAAAGCTGCGCAAAGCCCTGCAACTCAACAACCCTTACTCCCTGCAAAGGAAGAAGACACATCGGAATTGAGCAAATTACAAGGGGTCGCCTTATTTGGCTGCTTTATTGCGCACACAGTGGAATTTGCTGCACCGTTAATTTTTATTTTTAATTTGACGTTTGCTGATCAGTTGCCACATTATACGCAAGTTCTTATCGTACTGCTGGTATTAGCCTGTGCAGCTTTAGCCTCAATAGCCGATGTAAGAACTGCTAAAACGGCAATAGAAGAATTAAATGCTCAATCTTTAAGCGTAACAAACCCTCCTGTTGCGGTATAAAGAATGCTGCAATTATTGAAAAAAATCGAGCTCGTTGGAATTCTGATATGTCATTGGAATCAAATCATAAAGAAACAGTTTTAGTCGTTGCATTAGGCGGCGGTGGTGATTCTGTTACCGCACATTTATTGGCTACGGATTGGATCGCGCGTGGTTTTGAGGCTTGTGTAGCGAGTCTTGCTTGGGAGCGTTTCGTAACGGATCCTCTGCCTGGACCACGTCATTGTTCTGAATTATCTTGTTTAACTGAGATAACTAACACCGTTGGCGAAGTCACTGCGACCACTGCTTTTCCTGCCGGAATAAAGATTAATCAGGCTACCCTTGTACAATCATTCCCAAATATAAGGCATTTTATTCTAGATCCTTATGGTGGAGTTTCAGGACTCATTTCTGATTTAAGATATTTGTGTCATGTATTGAGTATATCCAAAATAATAGGCGTAGATGTTGGTGGAGATGTGCTGGCCAATCATCCGTTTCCATCCCTGAGGAGCCCTTTGGCGGATGCTATGTTAGTCGCTAGCATATACGCTATTGACCCAGATGCCAGTATTTACGTTTGTGGAATGGGTTTAGATGGAGAAATACCCATGGATTATCTAAATTTTAGTATTTCTGAACACTTACAATCCAATGATATTTCTGGGTTTTATACTGCTCCTTTAAATCTTGTTGAGAACTTGGTGCCATTAGTTAAAAAAAGGCTGATTCATACTGAAACAACGGCGCTTTACCTTTATGCTCACCACGGAATGTATGGTAATGTACTCGTTCGTGATGCCGGATCAATTGTTCGCGTGGGTATAGAATCAACCATTGGCTTGATTTATTCAGCAAGAAATATTTGTGAAAAAATCAACCGATTGTCCCTACTGCTTATTGGCACTCGCAGTATTGAGGAAGCAAGTCATATTGTTAAACAACAAGGTTTCCTTTGTGAGTTTTTTTATGAGAATGAATTATACAAAAAACATGAGCATAAATATTTACAATATAATGAAAAATTATCAATAGAGACCTTGTGCTTTTTTTTATCATCACTTAATAAAAATATTTCTTATGTCGCTGAGAGACATATTGCACATATGCTAAAAACTAGCGTACATTCCATACAGAATGTGTTAAGCAGTATCGGTGATCAAAGTAATATGTTTCCTCCATTTTTACGGGTTCATTCGCCCGAGTAATCCATGCTCTCTCTATTCATATTGG
Source organism: Gammaproteobacteria bacterium (assembly GCA_047601185.1). Classification (GTDB taxonomy): domain Bacteria; phylum Pseudomonadota; class Gammaproteobacteria; order JAURND01; family JAURND01; genus JASGJS01. Next base: position 1,269,496 of record JASGJS010000001.1, read on the forward strand.
AAGTTCAGGAGAGGGGGCAAGCCGTATTTGACCAAGAATTGCTTGGCAGCTTTAATTTTTCAAGCAACACGTTGCGAAAGGATGCTCCAGTAGACGTGGTGGCCCCTGACCAAAAACCCGTTACGCAAGTGCTGGTGTCACAATGACCGCCAAAGGTGAAAAATTCTTGATCATGCTTAATGGGGCAACTGCAAATGGCTTTAGTTGAATCCATTGGATCAATTGTGCAAGGTGAATCTACGCAATTAGTCCAAGGTGTTCCTTTACTACAGGTCATGCTTTTTTTCGTAGAAAATTGCACGAAAGAGAAAGTTGAAACAATGTGCCGAACTTTAAAGTGATCTTGTGTTGGAGCACGTTGTTCACAGGCTTTATAGCCTACGCTATCGCCTTTCTCAACCACACAAGCACAAATAGCATAGTTAGAATGCCTGGGATCAGGTATGCAGGGGGCAGATGTACAAAGCGCATATTCTTGGTTGCAAACGATGGGTATGGTTTGCATAGCTGCATAAGATGATAAGTTGACTAAAAAAGTCAGTATTACCCATAAAATAAAGTGGTAAGGCTTCATTTTATCTCTCCCTGTAAATTTGAGCGAATATATTTTAGCACACTAATCAGGGTTATAATCCTTTTTTTTAACGGCCTCCTTCACAGCTTCAATCTCATTGAGCATTTGCTTATAAAGATCACTGAAAGAATTTTTTTTGCTTTGCTTTACGGCTTGTTCCATTTGCGAGCAAGCGGCTTGCAATCGAGTTGTTCCACAATAAATTGCCCCACCTTTCATTTTGTGCGCCAAAGTTCCAATCGAGGCCCAATCTTCTTTTTCATAAGCATTTCGCAAGTTTTCCAGCTCTTCAGGAAAGCCATTCACCAGCATGCCCAGCATTTCATCCACAACTTCTTTTTTGCCATCAAACAGTTGTTTAGCTAACTCAAAATCAATAATTTTTCCTTCTAATTGAGGGAGATTAGATTCTTCTTTCGTTTGAGCTTGTTCTCGGAATGGAATAAAAGCATTGAGAATATCTTCAGCCTTTTCTTTATTAAGCGGCTTAGAAAACACAGCATTCATACCAGCGTCCAGGCAGTTTTGTTTGTTTCCCGCGTCGACATGTGCAGTAAGCGCAATGATGGGAACATGGGTGTCATGACTGAGTTCATAGAGACGAATACGTTTGGTGACTTCGTATCCATCCATATCAGGTAAGCCAATGTCCATAAAAATGACGTCGTAAGGTTTTTCTTGAACTAACTGTACGGCTGTTTTGCCATTATTGGCGATATCGACCTCACAACCCAGTGCAGCTAGCATTTTTTCTCCTACTATCGCGGCTATCGCTTGGTCTTCAACGAGCAAAATGCGATTTTTACCCAATTTTGCTTTTTTGGGCTGTATATCTGCTGTTTTAACAAAGTTGGATGTTTCTTGAGCTAGGGATTTAGATTTTGTCAGAGCAATTTCTTCACTACCAAACGCATCGTCCAGCAGTGGTTCTTTAAGTTGAAGAATACAGGTAAATTTGCTGCCTTTTCCCATTTGGCTTTCTACATAAATTTCCCCATCAAGCTCTTCTACAAATCGTTTTACGATGGATAAGCCTAAACCTGGGCCTTTGTAAATGCCTTCAGATGAAGGTGTTAATCGCTTGAATTGTAGAAAAATGTCCTGTTGTTTGTCAGCAGCAATTCCAACACCAGAATCTTCTACAATAAGTTTTATAATCAATTTTTGGTCATTTTTTTTGGCCAATTGAGTTGTTAATTTAACAAAGCCTTTATCAGTAAAATTCAGTGCATTAGTAATTAATTCCAAAGCAATACGATGAATTCTTGTTGCATCCCCAATAACATAATGAGGAATTTTTGGATCATAATCAAAAAGTAAATCGATATTTTTATGATGGGCTTTAGATTGATTGAGCTTAATAACATCTGACAGCTTTTTTTGAAGATTAAATTTATTTTTCTGTAAAGCAATTTCATTTGAATTAATTTTAATCACTTCTAAAATTTCGTTTAACAAATCGAGTAATGCATGACTTGAAGCTGTTAAGTTTTCTACATATTCTTTAATCCTGGGGTTTTGTACTTCTTCTGCAATAATATTGGCAAATCCAACGATGCCGGTCAGTGGCGTTCGAATATCATGTCGCATATTTTCCAAAAATTCAGTTTTAGCTTTATCCGCTGCCTCGGCTGCTTCTTTGGCTCTTATTAACCTTTCTTCCGCTTCCTTTTGCTTAGTGATGTTGACGGAAATCCCCAGGACGCCCATGACATGACCACTGGTATCTTTTAATGGGGCTTTCAAGCTCAGCATAATAGCGGGCTGCCCATCCATAATGGCAGGTTCTTCTACCATTTTTGCCTGCCCTGTCTTTAAAACCCAAAGGTCATTTTCCCAAAATTTTTGAGCAGATTCCTTATCCCAAGGCAATTCAAAATCCGTTTTGCCAATAACGTCGCTGCCACGACGAAAACCCAAACTTTGTGCTTGTCTATCATTACAACCTAAGTACATCCCGTTTTCATCTTTCCAATAAATATGACCCGGCATGTTATCCAATAGATTATCAAGCACCACTTTGGGTTTGAGTTCCTTGATCATGTTTTAGTATTCCTCAATAAGTTCTAAATATCTATTTAAATATTTCTTTGTTATAACAGAGTGAACGAAAGCTTTTCACTTTAAATGGTCGTTATTTTAGCATCGTGTTTGCACTTCATATCTGGATCTGCCTCTTCTATTTTTCGGCGATTAAATCTTATCGCAACTGGCCTTAAAAGGTGAGGGGACTTGGGTTCAATAAAAAGTTTATAGGTAGCATCCATTGCCTCATTCCTGCCACTTGGATAAACCTCAAAATGAGACCCTAATGTTGTCCACAAATCTTTCATTACGCCGCATTCCTCTACTAAATAAGTGATGCAAAGTTTTTCAGCATGCGCCCGATCATAAGTGTGTTGAAGTTTATTTTTCTCATACCGTTGCAAGAATGTGTTGACGCATGCATTAATTCCCTGGTGAAATTCTGAATTCACCGCATAAGCTTCACGCATCTCCCGTACAGCTGCTCTCCATTCAGGCGTACCTAGCCAGTCTTTCCAGCGTTTAATACGATAAGGTATCGTAAGATTGGCTTTAAAAATAGGTCCATTACGCTCTAAATACTCATCGCCAGCTTTGATAGCCTCTGCAAGCAGCATTTCCTTCGATTTGTGCGGAGCTGCAATGGCATTGGTATATGATTGGATGCTATCATCTAACATAATAATGCAATCTTTAAAAGAACGATTCACTAATTGCACAACGCCTTCGATTCGCTCTCCTTCATGCACGGGTTGTCCTACACTAATGGTTATTTGAGCTGTAGATGCTGGAAATTGTTTACGGTATTCAACAGGACAATTAAAAGTGGTTTTTAATCGAGTGGATTCTTTATTTTGGCTAAAAAAACGTATATTTTGTTGTATACTCTTGAAAATATGAGTAGTCGGTTGCCATCGTGCAAGATGCGATGTGCTGAGGGTAAAAAATTCCTTCATTCATACTCCGCTTTAAATTATTGCTGTATCGGTCAATAGCTTCAGTTTTTTTGTTACTAATTTGTAAATTTAATACGCTACTCAAAAAATTAAGCAGTAGGGTATAGCACGCCGTCGCCCCAGAAATTCCTTAATTCATTACAAATTTATTGGCTTATCCTATCATAAATTTGGCATTATTCGCAAGAGACTATTGAATAAAGGATTCCAAATGCGTGTAGCCAGGAAAGAAACCAAATAAAAAAAGGTGTTGACATGAGCGCCAATTGTTAATGATTCTCATTAACAATTACTTAGGAAGAATGAGGGCATTTCTCAACCACACAAGCGCAAATAGCATAGTTAGAATTCCTGGGATCAGGTATACAGGGGACAGATGTACAAAGCGCATATTCTTGGTTGCAAACGATGGGTATTGTTTGCATAGCTGCATTAGGATGTTAAGTTGACTAAAAAAGTCAGTATTACCCATGAAATAAAGTGGTAAGACTTCATTTAACTCTCCCTGTGAATGCGAGCGAACGGATTCTAGCACACTTTCTCCTCCGGTTGAGGCAGAAACTGTGTCTAAATCGAATAAATCGGCAACTGCTTCAACAACTAAAAAATAATTTTATGAGCAACTCACACCCGACAAATTTGATAAATACACTTTAATCAGTTTAAAACAGGTCGTGCTGTGGGCATGCCCGTAACACCAGCATAAAAGACGATGATTTCCACAGCTTGATTATGAGTTATCCCCCGATGTGCTGTATTGACCATTTCCGCTAATACATCTCCTGGGTGCAAAGTTTTACGTAGCCCATTTTTATCTTCCACCTCCAGAGTGCCTGAAACGATATAAGCTGCATTAGGCATAGGGTGAGTATGCCAGGGTAAAATAGTATGGGGAGGAATTTTAATTTTTAGTACAGTAATTTCTGGTTGTCCGCTGGGATAGACTGAGTATTTGACGCCATCCCATGAATGATCAGTTTGTGAACACAGTTGAGAGACTGCTTTCTGGGTTAACGGTATTACTTGAATAGGCCACATTCAGATAAAAACTGATGAGTAGGGCTAATAGGATTTTTTTAAATGGAAACATATTAATTCTCTCGCTCTATACTTTCAATGTTATATATGAAATAATATCATAAATATCTGCTGTATTATAGAGCTTAACGTTAATGAAATAAACTTAGAAAATAAACCTATGGCCACTGACAAGAAAGTTAAGACATCGATAAGTCTGGAAAAACCTATTGCGCTTGAAGGCCTTCCGATTCCTGAAGCATTTTGTTGTCCTATAACGACGCTCATTATGAAAGATCCCGTCATAACAGATGATGGGCAAACTTACGAGCGCCAAGCCATTGAGCGATGGTTTAGAAAAAAAGAAGCAGCCCCTCAACTGGGTCGCCACTTAAAAATACAAAATTAAGGCCCAATTTTGCATTAAAATCAGCAATAGAAGATTTTAAAAAGAAACAAAATGAAATGGTAAATTCATTGGAAGACGCAATACAAAATAATCGACTTGAATTGGCAGAATACTTAAGCAAACAATTAGGTGTAAAAACTACTGTTATCAATAAAATGCTAAATGCAGAACTCAGAAGGTCAGCTTTCTTTCAAAAGAAAAAATCACAAGAACAGGAGAAAAAAGTGAGTTCGTCATCAAAAGCTTTTTTAATTACTGGAGGAACTCAAGAATCTCGTAATGAGAAGTATAAGGAATTATTCAATGTAGATCCACTTTCGATGTGCAGCACTTATGAAAAAGAGGATGAGCTTGCAGTATTTTTTTCTAGTAAACATGAAGACTTTGAAGGCATGACATTTGAAAAAACCAAGAAGTTAGCAGGTAGTAGCGTGCTGAGCTCTAATTTTTTAACTATACACAGCAGAGGGCCGAAATCTGGTATCATTAATTTACCCTTTCCTGAGAACCAATCAGAAAAAAGCAGCTCATTGCTATATGAAAGTGAGCTTCGTTTAATAGGGCAGTTATCATAAAATTAATTTCAGGAGTGGCGGAAGAAATTTTCCAGCAGGTTAAAGTTTATAGCTATTTACACACTTAGGCTGACACTCTCAAATTTTGCCATAACTCATCCGCCCACTGTTAGCTTGTCCCACCATAATTTTGGCATTATTTGCAAGAGTCTTTAAAACATATTTTATGAGCAACCCACACCCGACAAATTTGACAAATAGACCTGTCCGCCTTGAGCTCTTGCTGATACAGTAGCAGGGCAGGACATAGGTATTCCATCATTATTAGTGGTGACGGTCATAACTTGGTCAGCTGCAGAAAATTCCAATTTATCGACTAAATTATGGGGACACAAGTTAGAACCTGACATTGTTCCATAATTTCCTTGCAGAAAGGAGGAATTAGGATACCCGGTGTAATACAATTCACCTGCAACTTCTCCACAAACCTGTCCGCCTGAAAAAGCCGTTATTTTGGCTGGTATTCTGATATTAACACTGGTGGAATAAAAATAGTAAGTGCCTGTGCCATTACCGGCAAAAGCTGTAGCGTTAAAAAATATTACCGCCAACATCAAAAATTTCTTCATCTAGGTATCCCCCGGGCTTTGGCTGCAGACTTTCAATACTATTATATAAAATTATACCATAAAATTATTATTTTTACCAAAAAAATTAGAAATGATAAAAATCCATCCACAGAAACTGTGGATAACTATGTTTATAAGTTGATGTAGAGATGAGCCAAGGCCAGTTAGTGCCTTGATGGAGGGGTGCTGTATAAATTTTGACCATCCGCATGAGGTGCACTCTTAAAGATAAAAAACCCCGCAAAGCTTAATAGTATTTTTCTTATTGCTTTCTCTGTAAATATTGAATTGATTCGTTGAGAGCGATAACGATTTCTGTCACATCTCGATCAAATAATAAACTATCATTTTCAAAAGAGGTTTGAAACGTTGTTCTAGGCTATTGATATTGCTCAAGTTACATTGGAGTCTATCGATTTGAGTGGTGGTAAATGCTTTTGGATATTGCCGCGCTAGAAACGCCACGTCATTCGGAGTATCTGAAACTGAGCGGGCAATCTCCTTCATGAGGCTGATGTGCAATTTCTCTTGAGAGGTTAAATCTGTTGAAGAAGCCATTTTTTTAATATTTGCCATTCATCACTAGATACATAAGGTTTTAAGGAACGAATTAGTTTCGTTAACAGGGTTTTTTGTTTGGGGTTATCGGTCCAGCTATCTAAGTCTAAATGATAAGGATAATTCTTTTGCTTTACACTTTTATAAAGCATATCAATAATGGCACGGTAGTGATTTGCTGCATAAACTTTTTCGTTGAGAGGGATTTCAATACCGCATTGACGCAAAATGTCGGAGCACTCGTAAATACCAAAATCTGCTAAAATTGGATTAGTGTTCCAGGTTTCACCCTCTCCCGCTAAAAAAATCTTGGGTTTGAGATTTCGTCTTCCTATAAAGGCTTCCTGAAAATGCCAGTCGCCGTAAGACCCTTCTAGTTCAGGGATATTAAGGGCTGTCATTCCTGTAATGTAATGTTTAGGGGTGGTATGGGGTAGCATAAACTATAATAATAGTGAATTTATCAGAAATTATAGTCTATGACAGCTTTTTGAGCAATCTCTATTAAGTGACAATTAACTTTGTCGGTAACTGAAGTGGTTACACTAATAACGACGCGTTGGGCGGTACATAATCGACTAAGTAGATGGGTGCAATACCGGTTAGATCAAGAGTGGTCGAAGACGGAAAAGTGATTACCGTGGCAGGTGTATCTGCAGAAGTTGATATGGCCCCAAACCTTGGGCTGGCTAAACGAGTCCATCGAACAGCCTCTTTAATATCTTGCCCATACCAGTACTTCGTCTATAACAGACTTCTAGTCTAGATTGCGCCAGAGCAGAACCTTGACTTGCGGCTAAGCGCAACAGTCGAATGGCTTCCAGGAATTACGGTCTCACTCGCTTGGAAAATAATTTTTCAGCATTGCCAGAATAGATTTTCTGTAAGGTTTTATCAGGTAAATGACATTCTCGAATAAAATTCATGCTTTGATTAAGATCTTCATAGGGATAATCAGAGGCCAACATTACATGATCATCTCCCATTATGTTCAATACAAATTCAAGTGCGGTTTTAGAAAAGCGACCACTGGTTGTCATGTAAACATTTTCAAGAATTACCTCAGAGGGCATTTTTTTAATGGCTGGCCTTTCTTTGATAAAGCCGATAAGTTTTGAAATATGAGGGTTAATATAAGGCCAGTCTATTCTATCTGGCACTAGAAATGGCAAGGTTTCGCCGAGATGACCTAAAATAATTGTGAGATTTGGAAACTGATCGAATACGCCTGCATAAATCATGCGCATTAGACATAATGACGCATCAAACTGAAATCCAAGGGGTGGGCCGGCTAAGGCAAAGCCATATTTACCATATTCTTTCATCAATGGTGTGGTTGGGTGAAGATAAATGGGTATCTTAAGTGCTTCAGCTGCTTCAAGTAATGGCCAGTATTGTTTATCGTCCAAATATTTATTTTCACCAAAGTTGGAATGGGCTAACCAACCCACAAACCCCAGCTTTGTAATAGCTCGTTCAAGTTCTTTTATCGACAGTTGAACATCATAAGGTGAGATTGCAGCGAAGCCCATAAAACGTGTTGGATGATTTTGGATCGCATTAAAAAGTAGATCATTAATTTCAGCAGCCATCGTTGTTGCGGCAATATGATCTGGATCTAATTCATCAATGCCTGGCGAAGAAAAGCTGAGCACTTGAATATCCAACCCGGCTTCATCCATATGTGCAATGCGTTTGGTGCCAAGGTCACAGAGCGTATCGATAAATGCTTGATTTTGAAACAAAGCTATTTGGTCAGTAAAACGTAAATTAAATGCACCTGCTTCTTTCTCCTTGGCAAGAATTGGGAATTGATTTCTTTTTTGGAGATAATCAAAAGCGGCAGTCGTATAAAAGTGTGTTTCCAGATCAATAGTGCTCATGCGTATCTCTCTATTCATGTATTTGAATTTATGGGATTGTGCAAGGTGAATCTACGCAATCAGTCCAAGCATTCCTTTACTGCAGGTCATGACAAAGTGGTAAAGGTTCATTTTATTATTTCTCCCTGAAAGTATTCATAAGATTATATCAGTATTTAATCCATGGACAATAAAAATGACCTCAGATTTTGGTTGCTTTTAATGATCAAAATAGGTATTATATGGAAATTTTACATCTAGAATTAATATAGAATAACAGTTTAAAGGCCCCCGGAGATTAGACATGAGTGATGAAAGCAAAACAATTGAAGCCGAATCAAAAACAAAGCACGAAGACGTTTTATCAGATATTATGCCCACAGGCCTATGTTGTCCGATATCGACTAAACCCATGCTCGACCCGGTTATTAATACTCATACTATCGAGGGAAAAACTTATGATCGTTCAAGCTTGATCAAAGACTCAAAATATGTTGCAACGCATTGGATCCCGAATTTCACCTTAAAAAAAGCGGTTGATGAATTTTTAGAAAAATATCCCCAACTTAAAGAGAGTAATTATATCTCTCGCGTGAATAGAGTTTTATTTGAACGCCATGCCAAGTTAATTTATCGATCATTAAAAGCCTTGGATGCCGATAAAAAACTTTCCCCCATTCTGGATCAATTTTTAGAACTTATTGATCGACCTTTCAAATCTACCACTTCTGAGACCACAGAAGAACTGCCAGCTTTTACCTGTCCCATTAGCTTTGCCCCCATGCAGAATCCCAGCATGGCTATAACAGCTGCTGGAGCCCATAGTTACGAAAAAAAAAGCATTCATCAATGGATTCATGGAAAAGTAAAACCGTCAGATCCATTAACCAATACACCTTTAAAATATATAACATTGATCGAAAATCATGCGTTAAAATCTGCAATTGAAGATTATCCCAGAGCAGTTGTCGCGTTAAATAAATTGACGCTTTTAGATGAACGAGAAAAAATGACGAAAGCGTTACACGAGCTCTTAGAGCAAATCACTCTATTGCCCAATAGTAAATCTAAATACGAAAGCATTTTTAGAAAAACAGAAATTTATTTTGAGCAACAACAGCCAAAGTTAGCATCAGAATCGGCACATAAATTAGCAGAAGACAAAAATCCTTTGGCTTATGCTTATTTATCCCATCTGTATTTCAACACTGATCCAGATAAAGGTGGGCAATTTATCAAGTTGTATTCAGAAAATTTTTCACAAACTGAAGAAGACATTAATAAAAACCAGTTAGATGCTTATTTTGGTTTAGGCCTTTTTTATCAGTTAATGGAAGACCCTTTGGCTAAATCACAAGCTTTATTATGGTTTCTCATCGCGGCAAAACAAGGTCATGTTTTAGCCCAGTTTCATGTGGCAGAATATTATATGTCGGGAGAAGTTTCAGGCATACAAGATGCAAAAAAAAGTATTGAATGGTATCAACTTGCAGCTGAAAATGGTCATAGTATTGCCCAATTCAATTTGGGTAAATATTATGATTCAGGAATAGGTGTGGTTCAGAGTAAGGCTGAGGCGGTTAAATGGTTCAAACGAGCGGCTGAACAAAATAATTGTGTGGCACAATATTGGCTGTCTGTGACTTATTACCATGGGGTCGGCGTTGATAAAGATCTAAAACAAGCTGTTCAATACACCCAAGCTGCTGCTGCAAATGGCCATCGTCAGGCTCAATGCGATTTAGCACAACATTATTACCAGGGTGAAGGCATTGAAAAAGATTTGAAGAAATCATTTAAGTGGCATAAATTAGCGGCAGATCAAGGGCTCGCTAAAGCTCAAATTCAATTAAGTAGATACTATGGAAGAGGCGAAGGGGTGGCGCCTGATAGTGTCAAAAGTCTAAAGTGGTTACAAAAAGCAGTTGACCAACATGACCCAATAGCCCAAGTTGAATTAGGCTACCATTATCTGAATGGAAGCAATGGTGTATCGGCCGACCTCAAGTTAGCAGTCGACTATTTTGGAAAAGCTGCCGCTCAAGGAAATTCTTCTGGACAAAATAATTTAGGATGGTGTCATACACTAGGATGGGGTATTGCACAAGATCATAAAAAAGCTGTAGCGCTTTTTCAAAAAGCAGCTGAACAAAGCTCCTGGGCTCAAATACATCTGGGGTATCATTATCAATATGGCTTAAATGGTGTATCCAAAAATATCCCTGAAGCGTTGAAATACTATCAATTAGCAGCCCAAAAAAATGATCGATTGAGTAAATATGCTGAAGTTTTTTTGGGCTGGTGTTATGAGCAGGGTATTGGAGTGGCGCAAGATGCTAAACAAGCATTTTCGCTGTATAAACGCGCGACGGAGGCAGGACACCCGATTGCGCAGCAGCATTTAAGTCGGTGTTATCGTTTAGGAATAGGAACTGCTGTCAATACAAAAGAAGCTGAACAACAGGCAGTGATCAATCACCAATCATGGGAATCGGAAGCCCCATTTTTTGCACTTTGTTGTCAATATGGGCTAGGAACAGTTGCTGATCCAGAACAAGTTAAATCATGGTCAGACCTCATGCCTGAGTCAAGGAGAGGCTCTATCATGACGTTTAAAGCAGAGAGTGAAGAATTGAGTCGAGATGCTCAGAAAATCCAAAAACGCGCAATCGGTTTTACTTCTTCTTCTACCTCACAAAGCTTGAGTGAATCTTCTTCTGTGTCATCTTCAACCTCAGTCTCTAGTGCTTTGAACGTGTCATTTTTTGGTGCAAGTGAGAGCCCTCCGGTTGAGGCAGAAACTGTGTCTAAATCGAATAAATCGGCAACTGCTTCAACAACTAAGAAATAATAATCCATCCACAGAAGCTGTGGATAACTATGTTTATAAGTTGATGTAGAGATGAGCCAAGGCCAGTTAGCGCCTTGATGGAGGGGTGCTGTATAAATTTTGACCATCTGCTTTGCAGAGGGGAGTCAACTTCAAATTTTTTTCGAGATGCTGGTCTCTTCTACTTCTGGAACAGGTTCCACAGTACTTTGTTCCATGACTGACTTTTCAAGAGAAGGATCGAGCAATCGAGGATCAAACGTTAAAAGTGGTGGTGGCGCTAATTTTAATTGTTTAAGTAATTGTTGTAATGCAGGGTCGCTGTGATATCGATGTCGTACATATTCTTGAGCAGGAACGGGTAAAGAATTAAATTCGAATAAGTGTAAAAATATTTTTTTGTACGTCGATAATGGAAAACTCAAGGTGCAACAATCCAACTGTAAACCAGGTATTAATTTTAAAGGCGTATCGAGTTTAAAATATTTATGGGTAAGCGCAAGACACTGTTGCGCGCGAGTCCCTGTCCCTCGATTTGTAGGGGTTAACTGGCCAATAAGCCAAACCATCTCTGTGACTGCATCATAAAATTCTTGTGGTTTAGTTTCTTTTGGATCCATTTTACCAATCGTTGTGTTTAAGCGCTCGAGATCAGACCAAAATCGAGTTAAAGAACCTAGGCCATGATCCCATCGCCAATACCATTCCCATTGTTCTTGGCGATAACACATATAAGTCTGGCTCATTAATTTGCCCTTATAAAGCAAATTATTTGTTAAAACTTCCCCCAAAGCAGTTTCTGCAGAGGTATGGGTCAAATCTTCACAAGAAAAGTTCGCAACAACATCGATAAAATGAAAGGCATGATCGTATTGTGAGACTATCCTGCAAGGAGTCACGGAAGAATAGCTTCGAATTTCAGAAATGTTTTTGAAGTATATTGGGCTATCATGCCCTTGGGAACTGAGCATATTTTGATGGGATTTTATCAAGTGAGCAAAAATATCTCGCATTGATACCAAGGGTGAAGAAGGGGGATCACAAATGGGTAATGCCAAAGAATGCGCTGCTATTTTTAAATCATCCGTTTTGCAGATCTCTTCAATTGTTTTAAATAAAGCGAGTCCTCGAGTTTTCTCAGTGCGATCTAAGTGTTGGTAATAAGTGTCTTTTAATTTATGGCGATCAACCGGATGACGATATTGTGCAAGTTGGCTCAAAACCTTTATGGCTTCTTGGCGTGTTTGAAAGATATCATGGTGAATTTGTATGGCTTGTTTATTATTAGGAAATTCTTTCTTAAGATAGGCGACAAACTCTACACAGAGTTCGTCTACTGCGCCTAGCTGTGAATTCGAATAAGCTTTATATACCCAGTCTGCTACTTCACTTGGAGAAAAATCTTGATGATTTTTTAATTTTTCGATCATTTCTGAGAAGTAAAATAAGGAATCTTCTGGATGCAGTAAATTTAGCATGGTAATATTGCCAAGTGCTTTGGCGCGGTTAGCCAGTTCAATTTGATCTGTAGTGCTAAGTGTAATATTTTGTAACAGATAAGCTAAAGAACGTTCAGAATGGCATTCAATTGCGAGTGCTATATGCTTTTTGGATATTTTCCAGCCCGATGTTAATGGCTTGAGCGTTTCACACGCATCTTCGGATATGGCGTAATCAAAAATATCTTTTATGTTTAAGGAAGCTAAAAAATCAAAACGCAACTTGACCACTTTGTCGTAATATTCATTGTATTTTAAAGGTTCCATCTTTTGAAGATGTCTGATAAAATGCGCATTTTTACATAATTGTGTTATGAGCTCAGCTTGGTTGAAGTGTACTGAGTGCAAAATGAAGGATGCAATTTGATCAATCAATTCCTCAGAGTATTTACCTTTGTATTTTGTGGTTTTGAGCGCTTGTGCTAGAAATTTTCGACACAGATATGTGCTCCAATTAGTGACTTCCGATCGGGAATCAACATAATTTTGCATTCCGCCTAAAATAAAAGGAAAACATTCTGGATCGATTTTTGAGCCTTCAGGAAAATGCTTTGCGTCCTGGAGGCCAAGAGCGAATGGTGCTTCACAGGGAGTATCGAAAAATTTTATAGGATAGCCAGTGGACGGTGTAGGCTTAAGTTCGTCACTTTTCGTTGTAGGTGTGGTAGGGCGTTCGCCACTGGGTTGTCTAGCGTGTGTGTCAACCCCCCATTTTTAGTACAACGCATAAGTAGAAATCATAGCATTTCCCTATATTGCTGTGGTGTCAAATGCCCCAGCGACTGATGGGGTCTTTCCAGGTTATATTCCTGTAACCATTGATCAGTTATGGCTTGCACGTGGTTAATATCCTTAAATAAATGCACACCTAATACTTCTTCACGATAAGTACGATTAAATCGTTCGATATAAGCATTCTGTGCTGGTTTTCCTGGCTCAATATGACGAAGCTTTACACCATGTTTTTTGGCCCAATCAAACATTTCTTTTGAAATATTCTCAGGGCCATTATCCACCCGAAGCTGCATAGGATAACCATGCTTAATAGATATCCAATCTAAAAACGCTGTTACCCGTTTAGCAGGTAATGATAAATTTGCTTGGATTCCCAATGCTTCCCGATTGCAGTCATCCAGTACATTCACAGTGCGAAATCGCCTACCATTTGCAAGTGCATCGCTCATGAAATCCATCGACCAGCTTTCATTCATTTGCATTGGCCAATTCAACGCAGTTTTCTCTCTCTGTGGCAGTCGCCTTTTGGGCTTACGTCTTAAATTTAATTTTAAATCACAATAAACCCTATAAACACGCTTATGGTTCCATTGATAACCTTGTTGTCTGAGTTTTTGAAACATCTTTTCAAACCCATAACGGCGATACCTAATGGCTAAATCCTGCAGAGCACATTTAATCTCCTCATCATTTTCTAATTTATGAGAATATCCAAAAACTGAACGACTAATGTTCAATAATCGGCAGGCTCGATTTAGGCTAATTTGATGGGTTTGAATTGCATAATTAACCCATTCTCTACGCTCTACTGCCGTAACTATTTTTTTTCGAGAACATCTTTCAATACCCGATAATCCAGGCTTAATTCAGCATACATATGTTTTAAGCGCTGATTTTCTTCTTCTAGCTGTTTTAAGCGTTTTACATCTGATTCGATCATTCCATTAAATTTGTTCCGCCAGCTATAAATCGTTGCCTCGCTAATGGCATATTTTCGGCTTAAATCGACGATGGGCACACCGGCTTCAAGCTCTTTTAAAATCCCAATTATTTGGTTTTCAGTAAATCTCGTTTTTTTCATTGTAGAGTCCTCTTAGTTCGACTAGTTTATCGGAAAACTCTACTTATGGGTTGTACTATTTTAGGGGAGGATTACCGAACCAATCCATATTGCAATGCAGCAGAAAGCGAAAATGTTTCCGCCAATTCTCCTGCTAAAAAGGGGTGTAAGTGACGCACGATGGCTCGTCCGGCTAATAAATTAACCCCCGCACGCTTTAGTTTTCTGGCACTAGAACTATAGTGGGTCAAGAAATTCAGACCAAAAAATGTCGGCATTAAGATATAATTCTCGCTGAAATTTAGGAGGCGAGATGAACAATAAACGCAACAGATATAGTCCAACAGAAAAAGCAAAAATTGCTTTGGAGGCAATTAAAGGTGACTCGACTTTGGCTCAGATTGCTGCCAAATATAGGTCCATGGTACGCAGGTGAATGCTTGGAAAAAACAAGTAATCGCCTGCCTCCCTGATGTGTTTGGGGATAAAAGAAAGCAAGAAGTCAATACTTATGAAACACAGCTAGCTGAATTATACGAGCAAATTGGCCGTTTGAAGGTGGAAAATGACTTTTTAAAAAAAAAGTGTGATGTGTTCGGTAAAGGATCGGCAAAACTGGGTTGAGACAGATCATCCATTATTGTCAGTACGACAACAGTGTTCTTTATTGGGCATTAACCGCTCGAATCTTTATTACACGCCAAGCGTGACGGTATTGAACGATAAACAACTCGATTTATTGCGCCTGGTGGATGAAATTTATACAAAGTATCCTTTTTTTGGCACACGCAAAATGAAGGATTATATTACTCTGTATCGTCATCCCTGCGAACGACATGAAACTCGTTGGGCTTATGAGTATTTGGGGTTGCAATCAGTAGCACCTGGACCCCACACGAATAAACCCTGTTTAGAGGATGAGGTTTATCCATATTTGCTAGATAAGGTAGAAATTGTACGGCCCTGTCAGGTATTTAGTACGGACATTACCTATATCCGCATGAAACAAGGCTTTTTGTATTTAATGGCGATAATCGACTGGTATAGTCGCTTTATATTGGATTGGCAGTTGAGCATTACAATGGAAGCTGATTTTTGTATAGAAACGCTTGAGCGAGTATTGGCTAAAACCCGTTGTGATATATTTAATACTGATCAAGGCTCACAATTTACGAGCAAAGGTTTTACAGGGGTACTTAAAAGCCATGGGATTAGCATTAGTATGGATGGGAAGGGACGCTGGGCTGATAATATATTTGTAGAGCGTCTCTGGCGCTCCGTCAAATATGAATGTATTTATTTGCAGGAATGGGAAAGCGTTGCTGCAGTAAAAGAAGCTTTAAGGGGATATTTTGAGTTTTATAATCATGAAAGGCCCCATCAAAGCCTGAATGGGCTTACACCTGCACATGTGTATGGAATTTTACATTAGGATGGCTACAATAAATTTGGCCTATTTTTAACAAAACCATGGTGAGATTTTATATCTTAAATTTTTGAAAAAATGGTCTAGATTTCTCGCCCGCTATACTTGTCCATAGTGATTCTCTAAATCTTTGTGGATTTGTTCTTCGTACTCTTTCTCTATCTCTGCATGATAGCTAACATTTTCAAAAACAGCTTCTGAATAATAAAGCAATTTCCTTGTTTCGTCGTACAATGTTAACAAATCAAGTAGATTTAAAGTGTCATCACACTTGAAAAACAATTCTTTATCCTTGCCTCGATGATATCTAAAACCCAAAGATTCCTCATCGAAGGGCTTAAGTGTATTAAGCAGTTCATTAGCGTTTTCGCACAAAGAATCAAATTCTTTTATTATTGCTGGATTAAATTTTATACCCCTGCCTTCTGCCTCTTTTATGGCTCCCTTAATATGTATTTTAAAACAATTAAATAGGTCATTTAACTTATGAGTGTTTTCTAAAGTTGGTATGCCATCATTTTCCTCTGAGTATTGGCTAAACCAGCTTATGGCTGCTTTAAAACCAAGCTCTAGAGTATGTCTCATTATAAAAAGAAGGGGTAATGCGAAAGGCTGTACCCGAATAGTTTTCTCTTCAATAAGCCATAGCAAGCTGCAAAAAGCTTGGTCATAGGCGCCAAAATACTTATCGAATGACCGATAATTACCAAAATCAATTTCAAGGCAATCACGATGCCATTTATTTTCGAATTTAGGAATTGATCTCATTTTTATTTTTTAAGCTCGGGAGAGGTCTAAGTGTTTGATTCATTGGTGGGCCGTCCGCGACTCGAACGCGGGACCAACGGATTAAAAGTCCGCTGCTCTACCAACTGAGCTAACGGCCCGTAGCGGCTGGAATAGGTAGAGGCCTAGGATAATACCAAGTTTTTATTAGAATTCAAGAATAATTGTAAACATTCTGCTTGAGTCGACACAGCTTAGGCCCTCAGAGGCCGTGGCGCCGACTCTAATTGAGGAGTTGAATGCTAAAAATGCTATAATTAAGATGTACTTTTAAATGAAAATACATATATTTTAGTCGTTTAGTTTGGGTCAGTTTTTGATAATAATCAAAGAGTTAGGTATTTAGACAAGGGGAGGATAAGTATGAAAAATGTATTAGCGGCATGCATTGCATCAGGGCTTTTGTTTACGTCAACAGCAATATTGGCTGAAAACAGTGGGGTCCTGCATTTTAATAACACGCGGGTCAATAATGATCCACAAATAACGGATTTACGCATCCATTTATATACCAATGAGGCGGGGACTACGATGTGTGAGGGGTATGGTATCCCGCCTGATACGAAGAACACTTCTGTATCTTATGGTCCTGGTCATGACTGTGCTCCGCCGCAAAATCCAGTGCTCAAATATATCATCAAGTGGCGTGTGGCAGGTTACTCTGAGCAATTTCATAAGGATATTATACTTCAGGATAATACGAACTGTACTATCACAGCGACATTAGTGGATGGTCAACAGCCTCAAGACCTGATACATTTACAACATAGTTGTAATTTTTTCAAACAGTAAGCATGAGAGAGCCTAAAATGATTGACAGAGCAGGGAGGCGCTGTCATTATATTTGGTTCATATCTACTTGGCTTGGGAGTGTTTCATGATAAATCTGGTTTAAAGATCTCTGTCTGGTCGGTTTTTACCGCTACGTGAACGATTTTTAAATAGGTTTTTTATGACTTTCCCTAAGACTGCCTTACCTTTTATTTTCTATTTTGCTAAACAACAGTGGATTAAATTTTCCATCTGTTTCTTGATAGCCATCGCATTTGCTTTTAACGAAACGTTTTTCCCGTTTTTTTTAAAGCATATCGTCAATACCTTGGCAACTCACCAATATGCTTCTACCGCTGCGATATTTTATGCGCTTAAAGGCTTACTAATCCTGATTGTAGCTTCTTGGGCTATCATGGAGGTGTTCCAACGCCTGCAAGGATTTATCCTCACGTCTGCTTTGCCGCGTTATCGAGCAGATATCCGCACGACGGTGTTTGAATATGTGTTAGGACATTCTCACAGCTATTTCGCCAACCATTTTGCGGGGAATATTGCCAAAAAGCTCAATGATTTGCCTAATTCCTGTCAAACGATGTTGGAAATTATCTGTTTGCAATTTGTGACGGCTTTTTCAGGCTCAACGATTGTGGTGGTGATGATGTGGCACACTCAGCCCATCTTAGCTGTGATTGTGTTGGCCTGGTTATGCGTGCACTTGGGGTTGACCTTGTTATTTGTTCGCTATGGAGATTTATTGTGGACACGGCATTCTGAGGCGTCCTCTACGTTAGGAGGAAAAATTGTCGATACCTTAACCAACATGATGAATGTTAAATTATTTGCCAGGCGCCAATATGAAATGCGTTATTTAGCGCCTTATCAGCAAGATGAACTGTGTAAATCTAAAAAAGCGCTGTTACATATCGAGTTTTTGCGGATGGGGTTAGGATTAAATGGCTTATTTTTAATTTTTGCCTCGGTGTTTACGTTGGTGTATGGCTATGGTCATCATTGGATCACTCTGGGTGATTTTACCCAGGTGGGGATGCAAATTTTTTGGATTTTAGGATTTATTTGGTATATCAGCTACCAATTGACCTTGTATGTGCGAGAGTCTGGCGTTATTAATGATGCATTGAGTTTAGTGCGAAAGCCTCACGAATTAATCGATAGCACTGCAGCGACAACCTTAAAAGTGAATAGGGGAGAAATCAGCTGGCGAGCAGTCTGTTTTGGTTATCCGAAAGGAAGCTCTGTATTCCAACAGTTATCAGTGGAAATTCCGGCAGGCCAAAAAATTGGGTTGGTAGGATTTTCAGGATCAGGTAAATCCACTTTTGTGAATTTGTTGCTGCGATTCTATGACGTGCACGCCGGCAGTATTCATATTGATGGACAAAACATTGCAGAAGTGACGCAAGATTCTTTACGCGAATCGATTGCGATGATTCCTCAAGATCCGAGTTTGTTTCATCGCACCTTGATGGAAAATATTCGCTACGGTCGATTGGATGCGACCGATGAAGAAGTTATTGCCGCGGCAAAATTAGCGCATTGTGATGAGTTTATCCAACATCTTCCAGAAGGCTATCACTCTTTAGTTG
The DNA here is from genome assembly GCA_047601185.1 of Gammaproteobacteria bacterium. Taxonomy (GTDB): domain Bacteria; phylum Pseudomonadota; class Gammaproteobacteria; order JAURND01; family JAURND01; genus JASGJS01. The sequence continues at coordinate 1,288,755 of JASGJS010000001.1, forward strand.
GAGAACGTGGGATTAAGCTGTCGGGTGGTCAACGTCAGCGCATTGCAATTGCACGCGCGATTTTGAAAGATGCGCCCATTTTAATTTTGGACGAAGCGACGTCATCGTTAGATTCTGTGACTGAGAAATTAATCCAGCAGAGTTTGCAGCAATTGATGCAGCATCGCACCACGTTGGTGGTGGCGCACCGTCTTTCTACCTTGGCGGATATGGATAGAATCTTGGTTTTTCAGGGTGGCGAGATTATTGAAGATGGAGCGATGACTGAGCTATTGGCGCAAAAAGGCCATTTTGCGATGTTGTGGCATTCGCAGCATGGTGGGTTTTTGCCTGAGAAGGGTTCTGTGTGGGGTGAGCCCTTACGCGTGTGAGTAAGGGACCATACAGCTTTTGATTGAAGTCTCACCCCTCATCCGGCCTATTCGGCCACCTTCTCCCACAGGGGGAGAAGGAAACAGCTCGCCACTTCCAGCTTCATAGAGTCACTAGCTTCCTTGTGAATCCTGGATGATTTAAATGATTAGAATTTTGCTTGAGGCATTTTTAATTTCGTACAGACTTACTTCCCATGGCGATGAATTAACAGAAAGCATTTAAAAGTTCGGTGTGGGGCCTTCTCCCCTCCGTGGGAGAAAGTGCCGATAGGCGGCTGAGGGGGTTATATCAACACCTTTCAACGCGCTTGTGAAATGCCCAACACTATGGGATAATTTACTTTCCAATAGTAAATTTACACAAGTTATGGTCTATCGTCATCGTTTTCAGAAATTTATAAAAAGCAGTTGTTAGACTCTAATCATAAACAATTATATTTTTTACGTACGGCGCATGGTGAGGAAATCGATGTTGTGATTGATCAATTCCACACCAAACAATGGGTAGAAATCAAAGCCAGTCACACTTTTAAACCCAGCATGTTGGCTCCGATTAAAAAATGGTTGGGCGCAGATGATCAAGGATTTTTATTATATCAAGGTGAGGAATTTTTGTTGGATCCTCAAATTCAGGTCATGAATTACCAAGAATATTTATTAAAATAGTACGGGTTTATTGGGCTAAATTAAAATGATTTTTTTCAGGGGCGGGCTTGGCGGGTTCGCCATCTTTCGGAGCTTCGAAGAACGTGGCCCAACTGACTTCAGGGGTAACGGTTTCTTTGCGCTGGATATCAGCAATAGGTTGTTTATCTTGGGGAAATTTTTCAGGAAAGAGAGTTAAATCAGGCTGTGTTTCTTCGATATCAATGAGCTTGTATTTGAACATTTTGGTCAGAATTTTTTCGAAGTATTTTAGAGTATTTAAAAGATTAATAGGAGATTTTTTAGGATCAGTTGTAGTGGCAAACTTCATTAATTCGTCAAATATCTCTCGTTCATTTTCTGTCATTGAGCTATACTTCTTTCGATAACTGGTTATGACTTCAAATAATCGTTTAAAAAGACTATTTAAATCATTGATCTTTTTTGCTGTAGCAGAAGCGATGTGGAAATTTTTCACACTTTCTGCGTCTTCTAAGTCAGAAAGAAACGCCCTAAAATTGTGGTTAATGTCTTCTTTAATTAAAATATTTCTAGAAAGTAAATCCCTATGGACGATATCAGCTGAATGCATATCTCTCAGACCTCTAATGAGATCGTAACATATCAGAAATATATCTTTTAATGAGCAAGATTTGGGCAAATTAGGTAATAAGTCACTCAAAGAGCATGTGGCGGATGGGCAATATAAGGATTGTTTGTAAGCATCTTCTTTTTTGTGAAGTGATACGCTGCTTAGAGGAAAAATAAAATAAGATTTAATGTTTTTGATAACATTTGGTTCTTTAGGGTTTTTTAAAAATTCAGAGAGTTTTTCCTTATGAATTTTTTTTGCTTTTAATACACCTCTTTCCCATGTATTTCCATGTAAGGCTAAAGCTTTTTTAAGTACTTGGCTGGTGCCGGCTCTTCTCCAACCCGTTATTTTGGTCTTCTCATTAATAATTAAGGAAAATGTTTCATTTTCAGCACGCGTGATCGCAAATGTGAAAGCCAGCTTGGTCTGTGCTTTGTCGAAACGTTTAAAATCAGTGGGCTCAATTTTTTCAATCGTATCTAAATTTTTGAGAGTATGCTCAAATAGTTTGACTAAATCTGTTTTTAATTTGTCTAATTTTTCTTGAATTTTTTCAGGCGCATGGCCTTCTTCTGCTAAAGAATGCTCAATGTCTTGAAAGCAGCTTTCTAAGCTGTCTTCAAGGGCTGTTTTGGTTTTAGATTCCCCCTGTAAAAATTGCAGGGAGCGATTCACGGAGGCTTTGAACTCTAGCATGGCATTGTCAATAACAGGATTTCTCGATACTATGTAAAGTCATTTTACCTAAGAATTATTAAAATATTATTAAATTGACCAGATATTTCCTTCAATTGGAGAGTAAGGTGTTAGAATCCCTCACCACTGCAAAACGCATTGTCATCAAAATCGGTTCGAGCCTATTGGTTGACCCAACCACCGGTAAAGTCCGCCAGCCGTGGTTTAAAAGCCTCATTGCGGATGTGGTGCGGTGTTATCAAGCGGGGCAGGAGGTCATTTTGGTGTCTTCGGGCTCGATTGCCTTGGGGCGCCGTTATTTGAATATGACGAATTCGCCTTTACAGTTGGAGCAAAAACAGGCTGCCGCGGCGGTGGGCCAAATTCAATTAGCGCATGCTTATCAGGAGGCGCTGGCGCAGCATCAGATTATTGTTGCGCAAGTCTTATTAACGCTAGATGATAGCGAAAACCGCAGGCGCTATATCAATGCGAAAAATACCCTGGAAAATTTATTGGCTGCACGGGTCATTCCAGTGATTAATGAGAATGATACCATTGCGACGGCGGAAATTCGGTTTGGCGATAATGACCGATTGGCGGCGCGGGTGGCGCAAATGGTCAGCGCGGATATTTTGGTGTTGCTGTCAGATATTGATGGATTATACACCGCTGATCCTCGCAAAAATCCGCAAGCGCAATTTCTCCCTGAAATTAAAGAACTCACGCCTGAAATTTTGGCGATGGCGGGTGATCCCGGTTCGATGTATGGTTCTGGGGGCATGGTGACCAAACTGGCAGCGGCCAAGATCGCGTTAGCGTCAGGGTGTAAAATGGTCATTGCGTTGGGCACGCATCAGCATCCAATTTCGAGCATTAACAACGCGAATCGACAGACATGGTTTATTCCGCATACAACGCCGACGCGAGCGCGAAAAAATTGGATTGCGCATCACTTGAAACCGTTAGGCGCTTTAATGATTGATGATGGTGCATTGGCAGCTTTGAAGCAGGGTAAAAGTTTATTATCGGTGGGGATTCAAGCCATTCAAGGTGAATTTCAAAAAGGCGATGCGGTGCGAATACTCAATGCCGCTCAACAAGAAGTTGCCAGAGGTTTGATCAATTATACCGCAGCAGAAGCGAGAAAAATCATGGGTTATAAAAGCACAGAATTTGCGAATATTCTCGGCTATTCAGGCTGTGAATCCGTCGTGCATCGTAATGATTTAGTCTTACATGAGTTTAATTTATGATCGAAGAAAATAATATGACGCAAACGCTGATCAATTTAGGAAAAGCCGCGCGCGAAGCTGCTCAGGTTTTGGCAAACACCAGTACCCAACAAAAAAATCAGGCGTTATGTCAGATGGCGGCGAATATCCGTCAACAGGAAGCCGCGATTCTCAAAGCCAATCATCAAGATAGGGAATTGGCACAGCAAAAAGGAATTTCTCCGGCATTTCTCGATCGGTTATTGCTGAATCCCCAACGTATTGAGGCGATGGCAAAAGGGCTGGAAGCGATTGCTGAACTGCCTGATCCTATCGGCAGTGTTTTAGCGGAGATACAGCGTCCTAATGGTCTTAACATTCAGCGCGTTCGTGTTCCATTGGGAGTGATCGGCGTTATTTATGAATCGCGTCCCAATGTCACTGCTGACGCGGCGGGGTTATGCCTTAAATCCGGTAATGCCGTAATTTTACGTGGCGGAAGTGAGAGTTTCCATTCTTCGAAGGCCATTTTAGCGGCGCTTCATCAAGGGTTAGATGCAGCGCGATTACCGCTGACCGCCATTCAAATGCTGCCAACGAGCGATCGTGAGGCGGTTAAATTCATGTTATCGATGGAGCAATATATCGACGTGATTATTCCGCGAGGTGGTCAAGGATTAATTGCGGAAATTACGGCACACAGCCGCATCCCATTATTTAAACATCTGGCAGGAATTTGTCACACTTATATCCATCGAGATGCTGATTTAGAAATGGCACGCCGCATTATTTTAAATGCAAAATTACGACGAACTGGGATTTGTGGGGCGACAGAAATTTTGCTAATAGATCGATGTATCGTGGCTTCGCATCTGCCCACTTTATTAGCAGCATTATTATCGGCAGGCTGTGAAATTCGCGGTGATCAGTCGGTGGTCGATTTAGATCCTCGTGTTAAATTGGCGCATCCTGAAGATTATGAGACCGAATTTCTGGCACCCATTTTAGCGGTTAAAATTGTCGAAGATTTACCGGCTGCGATGGCGCATATTGCGACGCATGGCACTCATCATACCGATGCGATTATCACTGCCAATGAACAGGCGGCCCAACAATTTTTGCGGGAAGTCGACAGCGCCATCGTCATGCATAATACTTCAACGCAATTTGCTGATGGCGGAGAATTTGGAATGGGTGCGGAAATTGGCATTGCGACGGGGAAATTACATGCTCGCGGTCCTGTTGGTGTAGAGCAATTAACGACTTTTAAATATCAAGTGAGAGGAAATGGGCAAGTTAGGTCATAAAGTTATCCGTGGACTCTCTATTTATCCAAATGACCTGCTGCATATTCGTGTAATACGCTTGCAATTAAAGTTTGGTAGGGCAGCCCTTTATAGGCAGCTTTTTGTTTTAAGCGAGTTAAATCATTGGCTGAAATTCGTATGTTGATTCGGGCATCTTTTTTTAAGTAATTATGGGCAGCTCGTTCAGCAAATTTTTTTTCTTCATCTATATTCTTTACGCTTCTCCATTCTCCACGCTCAACAGATTCTAATAGCTCTTGCTCCTCTGCACTAAGAGGTTTAATAGAGGATTTTTTCATAAAAGTTGACCCAAATATTGTTTAGTAAACTTACGGCTAGGAAAAATTGTCTTAAGAAAAACTGTGTTATCCTCCTTTCTTACAAAAGGAACTAAATAAACGTAATTATTAATATTAACTACATAGATGTATTGATGTGCGTATTTCTTTTTATTTGGATGTTCAAGAATATCTAATAAATTGCCATTTTGTAAGGCCGAAATAATGACTTCAAAGCTAATATCGCGTTCTGATACAAGCTGTTGATTTTTTTCTGTTGAAAAATCAAATTGTTCTTCTATTATCATGAGCATATCGTAACACATTGTATATCATTTGTGAACAAACTCCTTGAGAATTTTTTGACCTAATTACTAGGGTTTAGTATAATTCCCCCATGAGCTACTCAGACAGTACATTAGCATGGGCCACTCCTCTCGTTCGTGATTGGTTTTTAGCCAAGTTTCAATCCCCCACAGAACCGCAAATCCAAGGTTGGCCGAGCATTTTAGCGGGTCAGTCTACTTTAATCGCAGCTCCGACCGGTTCTGGTAAAACCTTCGCCGCTTTTTTAATTTGCTTAGACCAGCTGGTCAGGCAAGCCTTAGCGGGCACTTTAACGCCGAATATTGAGGTGTTGTATGTTTCGCCCTTGAAGGCGTTAGGCAATGACGTGCAAAAAAACCTGATGGAACCCTTGGCTGAAATCCTCGCCATGGCGGAACAGAGAGGTCATCCTCTTCAAGAAATTAAAACTGCTGTGCGCACCGGTGATACTTTGATGCGCGAGCGCCGGCAATTGTTAAAACATCCACCGCATATTTTAGTCACGACGCCTGAATCGTTATATATTTTATTAACCGCTGAAAAAAGTCGTCCCTTATTAAAAAATATTAAAACCGTGATTGTCGATGAAATTCATGCGCTCGTGAATAATAAACGCGGCGCGCATTTGGCATTGTCTCTCGAACGATTGGAAGTATTGTGTGAATCACCTTTGGTACGAATTGGTTTATCTGCAACGCAAAAACCCATTGATGACATTGCGCGATTTTTAACCGGCAATCGACCTCTGCCGACGATCATGGATATTGGTCATGTTAAGCCTTTAGATTTAGCCGTTGAAGTGCCTAAAACACCGTTGAGCCAAATTGCCAGCAATGAAATGTGGGAAGAAATTTATGATCGCTTAGCGCAATTGGTGCAGCAGCATCGCTCTACCCTGATTTTTGTGAATACCCGACGCTTGGCTGAACGCATAGCGCATCATCTCACCTTGCGGTTAGGTGAAGATCAAGTGGCAGCGCATCATGGCAGTTTATCGCGCAAGCTGCGATTGACGGCAGAAACGCGCCTAAAGCAGGGCGATCTTGCAGTGTTAGTGGCGACAGCTTCGTTAGAGTTAGGGATTGATATTGGCAGTGTAGATTTAGTGTGTCAAATCAGCTCACCACGTGCGATTGCGATTGCGCTGCAGCGGGTGGGTCGAGCCGGGCATTGGCGAGGGGCTATTTCAAAAGGTCGATTTTTCCCCACCACGCGAGACGATTTGTTCGAATGTGCTGCGTTAATTCACGCGATTAAACAACAAAAACTGGATCGATTGCTGATTCCGCGTCAACCACTCGATATTTTAATGCAGCAAATCATTGCAACTTGCGCTACCCAAGAATGGCAGGAGAAAGATTTATTTGATCTGGTCAAACGCGCTGCACCTTATGCGGATTTATCGCCAGCTACGTTTGAACATATCCTCACGTTATTATCAGAAGGCATCGCAGGATCACGTGGTCGTTACGGCGTTTATTTACATCGAGATTTAGTGAATGGAATGATTCGAGCGCGGCGAGGCAGTCGCATGATTGCGATTACCTGTGGCGGTGCCATTGCAGATAATGGCTTATTCACGGTGGTGACTGAACCCGATGAAACAGTAGTCGGAACCTTAGATGAAGATTTTGCCGTCGAGAGTAATCGTGGCGATATTATGTTGTTAGGCACCACTTCTTGGCGCATTTTACGGGTTGAAAGTGGGCGAGGTCGAGTCATCGTAGAAAATGCGCAAGGTGCACCTCCCAGCGTGCCATTTTGGCGAGGCGAAGCACCTGCCCGCACTGCTGAACTTTCTGCAGAAGTGGCGCAATTGCGACAAACACTCAGTGATTTATTACCTGCAGAAAGGGATGCAAATTCTGAAGCCATCGCGTGGTTAGTGGAACACTGCGGCGTTTCAACAGAAGGCGCTGAACAAATGATTCACTATTTGCGACAAGGCAGAACGGCATTAGGCACTGTCCCCACCCAAAATCGAATCATTGCTGAACGTTTTTTTGATGAAGCTGGCGGGATGCAATTGGTGATCCATGCGCCATTAGGAGGACGCATCAATAAAGCGTGGGGATTGGCTTTGCGCAAACGTTTTTGTCGCTCTTTTAATTTTGAATTACAAGCACAGGCGACGGAAGAAGGATTAAATATTTCGCTGGCGGAACAACACAGTTTTCCGTTGGCGGATGTGTTTCGTTTTTTACATCCTAACACAATAGCTGAGGTATTAACGCAAGCCGTGTTGCAATCACCGCTGTTTACTAGTCGTTGGCGCTGGAATGCCACGCGCGCGTTGGCATTGGCTAAGTTTAGAAGCGGTAAACAATTACCACCCAATATTATTCGGATGTTGGCGGAAGATTTATTGGCGGCAGTGTTTCCAGATGCGGCGGCTTGTCAAGATAATTTAGGCGGAAAAGATATTGAATTGCCCGATCATCTGTTAGTGAATGAAACGCTCAAAGATATTATGGAAGAAGCGCTGGATTTGGAGGGATTAAAAAATGTGTTAGATAAAATCCAACAAGGACAAATCGAATGTCTCGCCGTAGATACCAGCGCGCCATCGCCGTTTGCTTGCGAAATTCTCAATGCTAATCCTTATGCATTTTTAGATGATGCGCCGTTAGAAGAACGAAGAGCGCGTGCTGTGCAAATGCGCAGGCTGTTACCGGATTCAGTCTTGCAGTCGATGGGTGCCTTAGACTCGAAAGCGATTATCGCGGTACAAAAACACGCCTGGCCGGATATCCGAAATCCCGATGAATTACATGATGCTTTAAATACGTTGATTCTGCTGCCACTCACGATCGAATTACCGGCAATCGCATTCAGCTTTGCGCAATGGCAAAGTTATTTTGAACAGCTGAAACAAACAGGCCGGGTTGGATTAGCTGAAGTCGACGGCGCTGTGTATGGTTTTGCAATAGAAAAATACCCTGCAGTGCAAGCGATTTTTCCGCATGCGAACATCCAAACTTTTTCATCGTATGTTTCACAAGCACACGCTGAAAATTGGCTGTTAGAAATGATTCGAGGGTGGATGTTGCATTTAGGTCCTATCACCGTGACAGCATTGAGTCGTCTATTGTCTGTAGATTCGCAGCGAATTCATGCGACGCTCATTCAGCTTGAAACGACAGGGTTCATTCTGCAAGGAAAATTTAGTGGGTTAGATGAAATGGAATGGTGCGAGCGTCGACTGTTAGCCAGAATTCATCGTCAAACCCTGCAGCAATTACGTCAAGAAATTGCCCCCATCACTTCAGAGCAATTTAAAACCTGGTTATTAAAATGGCAGCATGTGGCGCCGAGTACGCAGTTGAGTGGCGAATCAGGCTTATTAGAAGTGATTCAGCAACTGCAAGGCTTGGAAATGCCGGCCAAAGCGTGGGAAAAAGTCTTCGCGCAGCGGGTCACACAATATGATAGCCGATTGTTGGATAAATTGTGTTTGTCAGGACAAGTGGGGTGGGGGAGATTTTCGGTGCATCCCGCTTTTCGTGCGCAATTGTCTGAGTCATCAATCACACATCGGGTAATGCCCACCAGTGTGGCGCCTATCACGTTTTTTCTGCGTCATGATCCGAGCTATTTGGCCTTTTTCCATCCATTAGAGGCTTTTAATTTGGAGGCTTTAAGTCACGCTGCACAAGCCATTTATACTTACCTGCAGAAACACGGCGCGAGCTTCTTTTTGGATATTGCCCGCGTGGTGCAACGCTTACCCGCTGAAATTGAGCAGGGCTTGTGGGAGTTGGTCACGGCAGGTCTGGTGACGTCAGACGATTTCGATAACTTACGCGCCTTGATTCATACCAAACGACGAACCGGTCAAAAACGTTACGCCGCACGGCAACGCTTACCTCGCAATGCCACTGGTCGTTGGGCATTGCTGAGTCGAGAAGGGTCGGAAACCATGACAGGCTCAACGCTAGAATCTATCTGTCGGTTGTTATTAAAGCGCTATGGCGTGGTATTTAGGGATGTGCTTGAATCAGAGTCTTTGCTGCCACCTTGGGGCGTTTTGTTGAAGGAATTCAGGCAGTTAGAACAGCGGGGCGATATTCGAGGTGGCCATTTTGTCAGTGGCTTTAGCGGGGAGCAGTTTGCTTTGCCGTATGTGATCGATTCTTTGAGAATTTCGCGCGCTGAAAATCCCATTTAAGATTTTGATAAGATTTCTCTCGTATAATCGATGCCATTAATCTTGCCCTCAGAGAAGCGTATGTCTGAAATAAAGCCAACTGAAACTATCCCTTCACCCCCTCCAAAAGAGAAAAAAATAAACGTTGAGGAAAGAGATTTTGAGAGAGGCGAATATAGACCGTTATGGCAACATAAGGAAATTGTGGCAGCAATTGACCAAAATGACGTTCTTCGTCTCAACGATTTGCTGAATGAACATATTAAAGAAAAAGCACTGTTTAAAGAATCACTAAACTACGCAGTAAAGAATGCCAAAAGTCAAGCGACGAGTTATTTGTTGAATCGTATTAAATATGATACTAATTCAGAAAAAACAACCTCTGATGAATTAAATTTTCTTGTGATGCAATGTGTCGAAGAGATTAAAGCGGCGCTATCTAATAGTGAAAAAATTTCCTCAGAAATACATTTATTAAAATCGCAGATACAAAAGTTAGAGGTATCTGTTAATATTGAAAAAAATAGGATTATAAATTTAAAAAAAATGATTCCCCCGGTGATATTTACAAAAATGGGTGAACATAGAAAAGGGATTGAAATATTAGAGAAAAAATTAGAAGAAATGCCTGAAAATCAACAATTAATTCAATGCCAAGAAGATTTGAAGCAATTGATATCAGCGAGGGCGTTACAGCCTAAATTAGTTGAACAGGGAGAGGAAACTTTAAAAATTTTATGTTTGTCGCTAGCTGAAGATGCGCCAGAAGAAATTGATAAGCTCATGATTCGTTTTTCCAAATCACAAGATATTCCAAAAAAAGACCAATATTTATTATGGTTATGGAAGTCTAAATTCAATATACCGTTTGCGGTTAATACGGGTCATGATACAGCACTATTCTGGATCATCAAAAATCTTGCAGAAAGTGTCAATGTTAATGAAGCAAAACAAAACCTCCACGTGATACGAGCTCTTGCAAAAAGCACTTATGAGCAGAGTGATAAAAAAAATAACAAACAGATTTGCGTCTCGATGGATTTGGCGATTGCGATGGATAATTCTATAAAGCCACAGGATAAAGCATTTGATGATGACATGCCGCATTATAAAAATGCTAGCCCTATCTTTTCTGCCTTGCTGAGCGGATTTTGCGATGCGCAGATTACGGGTGACGATAGTGAAAAAATGGGAAAAGAAATTTGTGATGTATTAATGGCGAAATTTTATCGTGAGAATGGGAAAATTATTGATAATAAATTGAAATCGATTGTCGCACTTTTTCGTATCGAGCTGGAAATCAGTTTGAAGGAATATATTGAAGCTAAAATTCCTGCAGAAAAAGAAGAAAAAATGCGATACATCAAGAGAATATGCGAAATAGCAGCGGCAGTCTATAATCAAAATTACGAACTGGCAAAACTATTGGCCAAAGAATTGCCACAAAATTCCGATCAATATACTGCCAGAAAAGCGCTGATGCATGGGTTGCCTTACCTGTTAATCGCTGCCAATATTTTTATTTTTTCGGCGCCTTATATCCCAATCGTAGAGAATCATATCACCCCAGAAGTGAGTGGTGCTGTGTATGCTGCAATTGTGATGCTAATACCCTTGATTATCAAGTTGGCTCGTCATCTCGACGAGCATGAATATTTTACAGCGCCTGGCACACTGCGTGATGGCATTGAGAACTTAAGACCCAGAGTGGGTAAAATTCGTGCCATTTCTGATTTTTTCTTTTCATCTAAAGAATCCAATCATAAAGCCATCAATAATGTTGCAAGAGAAATTGCTAACGCTAAGCCCTCTGAACAAGATCATCCCTTATATTTTGAAAAGTCAGGTAAATTGATTGAGAAAGATCAGAAAACAGATTCAGCAAACTCTAATCCATTGTTGAATGCGGTTGTTAAGAGAGATTCAAACGGGGCGGCCAGAATGCTCACTGCAAATATGCGGCAAGGCCTATCATTGTATTATGACCATTTTGATAGAAATAAAAATATCTTAACCGACGCCTTGTGTCTCTGTGTAGAAAATAATGACATTAAAACCTTTACAGCATTAATACAGTGCATTAAAAATAAACCACAATATGGAAAATTTACCTTTGATTTTATGGGAATATTACTCAATGGGGAGTGGCCAGTTTCCGCAGAACAAAGAAATGATTTTATGTATGCGATCATGTTGGCAAAAATGGGTCAATTAAACGAATGGAATCAAATCAAAGGCATGCCATTCCTATCGTCAACAGTTGAGCAAATTTTAGATAAAGATAATTATAAAAACTCCCGTCATTTAAGAATTTTAGCCATGATGGCAAAAATGGCCATGAAAAATTTTCGAACGCAATTACCAGAGGATAAAGATCAGAAATCACCCTCCATCAATTGGTCAAAGGATATCAGCGCTGCTCTGGGAAAAGCGGCGAGTTGTAGTGCAGGCCCCTTATCGCCGCATGGCTATGTTGATCCCTTCACTGCGATTATGTCCAGTGTGTTGGCGGAGTTAAGTCCTAGAGGGGTAAAACTTGACGAAGGACAGGTATCGACATTAACCAAGCTCATAACGCATCAGCTAAGCGAAAAAATTGAGAGTATTGAAACAGAGTTGAAAGCAGGAGAGTTAAGTACCAAAGAGCGCAGAAAATTACATGACACACGCGATGTTTTGAAGGAAAATAAAAAATTAATTGAAGGAAGAGTTACGATGCGCTTAAAGGAATTAAATTCCCGAACTGCCACTCCCTGGATTGCGTCGGATTATAGACATCTTAAAAATTTAGTTCACTATGCGCAAGTGTTAGCAAGTGAAGAGCTAGGTAGTCCAGTCCCGATGAAGGTTTGGCGTTTATCAGAAGAGCCCCAAAATGTCAGTCAGTGGCGTTGGTTTTACTATGGCCTACCCATTTGCTTTACGCTGACCTCTCCTATTTTAAGTGCGCGAGGCTTGATGCATTTCGACCTGCCTCAAGCTGCGGTAGCAGGATTGATTTTATTCTCAATGTTTGCAGCGACTGCAACAGAAAAATGGGCGGCGATGAAAAAAGACAGCGGCGCATTTCTGCCTCCACCGGTATCTGCTACCAATAACCAAATAACGGGTAACTTGGTCGAAAGTTTGGGCAATAGTGTCAAGATTATTAAATAAAATTTAATCCAACCTCCCCCGCCAAGCTTGTTAAGCACTCAGGATTGACGCTCAGCGATACTTCCTACCTCGACGTCTCGCGGGAAAAGCAGCGGGCTAGCAGCCCGCGCTCCCAAGCTCGAGTCTCACCCACGTTAGAGCGACCGTCAAACATTGGAGTTCTTTCACTCACCATAAAGCTTAAGAGGGCAGAAAACCCTCCTTTGGCGCTTTACAACGAATGGCGCAAGATTTGGGAGCGCGGGCTGCTAGCCCGCTGCTTTTCCCGCGGGACGTCGAGGTAGGAACATTCGCGGTTAGCGAAGATAGTGCCTGTTACGAATTTACTCTCTGGAAGCCCGTTTCCGATCCGTTTCTTTCAACAACTTTTTCCGTAACCGAATATGCAGCGGCGTCACTTCCACCAATTCATCGTCATTAATAAATTCCAACGCTTGCTCTAACGACAGCTTAACCGGAGGTGTGAGAATAATATTTTCATCAGCACTTGCCGCGCGGATATTGGTGAGCTGTTTGCCTTTGATGACGTTCACGACCAAATCGTTTTCGCGGGAGTGGATGCCGACCAGCATACCTTCATACACTTCGGTTTGCGGCCCGATCAACATTTTGCCGCGCTCTTCTAAGTTCCATAACGAAAAAGCCGTGGCTTTGCCCGCCACATTGGCAATCATCACGCCGTTATTTCGCTCACCCAGATTGCTTTTGATTAAAGGGCCGTAGTGATCAAATACGTGATAGATCAGGCCGGTGCCTGAGGTAGAGGTGAGAAATTCAGTATGGAAACCAATCAAGCCGCGGGTGGGAATGATGTATTCTAATCGAACCCGGCCTTTGCCATCGGGCACCATATTTTTCAGTTGGCCTTTGCGGGTGGCCAATTTATCCATAATCGCCCCTTGATGTTCTTCTTCGACATCGACCAATAAACTTTCATAGGGTTCTTTAGGTTCGTTATCGATGGTTTTAATAATCACTTCAGGACGCGAAACGCCTAACTCATACCCTTCGCGGCGCATGGTTTCGATTAAAATCCCTAAATGTAATTCGCCGCGTCCTGAGACCCGAAACTTGTCAGGATCTGCTGTATCTTCAACGCGCAAGGCGACATTGGCAATTAACTCGCGTTGTAAGCGATCTCGAATTTGCCGACTGGTGACGTATTTGCCTTCTCGCCCCGCAAACGGTGAATTATTGACTTGGAAGGTCATGGAAACCGTGGGCTCATCGACGGTCAGTGCAGGTAAGGCTTCGACACAAGTGGGATCGCACAATGTGTCGGAAATGCGCGGCGCTTCAATACCCGTAATGGCGATAATATCGCCTGCTTCAGCTTCTGGAATTTCGACTCGCTCTAAACCGGTATATCCTAATATTTGCAAAACACGAGCAGTGCGGGTTTTACCTGCTGCATCAATCACGCTAACTGGGGTGTTGGTTTTAATTTTGCCGCGACTAATGCGCCCAATCCCAATTGCGCCGACATAGCTGGAATAATCCAGGGTGCTGATCTGCATTTGAAAAGGGCCATTCACATCGACCTGCGGCGAAGACACTTTATCCACGATGGTTTGGAACAGCGGTTCCATATCGGTGCCGGGCTGATTCAAATCTAAAGTGGCATAGCCGTTCAAAGCTGAAGCATAGACGATGGGGAAATCCAGCTGTTCATGGGTTGCACCAAGTCGATCAAATAAATCGAAAACTTGATCGGCCACCCATTCTGGTCGTGCACCCGGGCGATCAATTTTATTAATGACCAAAATCGGTTTTAAGCCGTGGTTAAAGGCTTTTAGGGTGACGAAACGGGTTTGTGGCATCGGGCCATCGACCGCATCCACCAATAATAAAACCGAATCGACCATGGATAAGATCCGTTCGACCTCGCCGCCGAAATCGGCGTGTCCTGGAGTATCCACAATATTGATCCGATAATCGCCCCATTGAATGGAGGTATTTTTGGCTAAAATGGTGATGCCGCGCTCTTTTTCAAGCTCGTTGCTGTCCATGATGCGCTCGGTTTGAGCGACGCGGCCCTTGACGGTGCCGCTTTGTTGCAATAGTTTGTCTACCAGTGTAGTCTTGCCATGATCGACATGGGCAATGATGGCTATGTTACGCAATTTTTTCGTCATATATGCTTAATCACATGAAGGGATGTAAAACAGGCAGTTTAACAGGTATCCTCTGACAATCAAGAGACTTTTATGAATGATTTCCCAGAATTTGCTAAACGCCGTCGGCATTTGCTGGAAAAATTACAGCCTGGCAGTATCGCAATATTGGTGGCCGCACCCGAAGCCAATCGTAATAGCGATTGTGAGTATTTATACCGGCAAAATAGCGATTTTTATTATGTGACAGGATTTCCAGAGCCTGAAGCGGTCGCAGTGTTCATTCCAGGTCGTAAAGAAGGGGAGTTTATTTTATTCAACCGTGAGCGCGATCTGTTATTAGAAACGTGGAATGGTAAGCGCGCCGGACAACAAGGCGCTTGCGAAATTTATGGGGCTGATCAAGCTTTTTCGATCACCCAACTCGATCAAGAATTGCCTAAGCTGATGGAAGGTCGCAGCAGTTTATATTATGCTTTAGGTCGTCGCCCGGATTTTGATGCACGGATTATTAAGTGGTTAGAAAAAATCAGAGCCAAAGTCCGTCGAGGTGCGCAAGCGCCGAGTACAGTTTATAACATTGAAGACCTTATCCATCCCATGCGTCTGATAAAATCCTCGCAAGAAATTGCTTGGATGCGCAAAGCTGCAGAGATTTCGGCTCAAGCACACTGTCGTGCGATGCAGCAATGTCGGCCCGGCATGCGAGAATATGAATTAGAAGCCGAGTTAGTTTATACGTTTATTAAAAATGGCAGCCGAGCGCCTGCTTATAACCACATTGTGGGCGCGGGACCAAACGCTTGCATTCTCCATTACAATGACAATAATGCTGAGATTGCTTCAGGCGATTTAGTTCTTATTGATGCCGGTGCCGAATATGAATATTATGCCGCTGATATTACTCGTACGTTTCCAGCTAATGGTCGATTCAGTCCTGAACAACGTGCCATTTATGAAGTGGTATTAGCGACGCAATTAGCAGTTATTGCGATTTTAAAACCCGGGTTATCTTGGCATAAATTAGAAGAAACGGCTGTCCAAGTGATGACAGAAGGCCTGTTAAATCTGGGATTATTGCAAGGAAAATTGGCTGATCTGATTAAAACGCAAGCCTGTAAAACTTTTTACTTACATAGCATTGGTCATTGGTTGGGAATGGATGTGCACGATGTCGGCAGTTATAAAAAAAACAACGAATGGCGTCCTTTGCAAACCGGTATGGTGTTTACGGTAGAGCCAGGGATTTATATTCCCGCGCATTCTGATGTTGATGCTAAATGGTGGAATATTGGCGTCAGGATTGAAGATGATATTTTAATCACTGCAACGGGAGCAGAGGTGCTCTCTAGCGGTGTTCCCAAAACGATTGATGAAATTGAAGCCCTCATGTCTTAAGGAAGTTATTTATGAATTTTCAATTACCCACCCAACCTGTTTCATGGATACGGATCATCGCTCTTACAGTGCGTGCGTATTTTAAAATTTTTGTGCCAATTTTCTGGCTGGTTTTAATCTCAGCATTGGTGCATTTGATCATTCCATGGATATTCCGAGTCAATATTTACTATGGTTTGGTCGGGTTACTAGGCTTTATGTTATTAATCTGGTTTTTATATACCGCCGTGCTACATATTGCGCAAATTGCATTAAAAAACCAAGGGCGATTACCGCTGCGCAATGCATTTGTCATGGCAAGAAAACGCTATTTATTAGTGTTAGGCAGTAATATTATTTTTTTCGCAATAGGGCTATTTTTAGTATTAATCGAATATACCCTCAATCTGGCGTTTGATATTTTTCATGAATATCCTTTATCTTTTTTTGTGAGTGCCTTAATCGATATTTATCTTTTTATTTATTTGTATTTTGCGATTCCCAGTCTCATTTTAGATAATTCCCCTATCATCGCGAGCTTCGAACGCAGTGTACACTTGGTGCGATACAATTGGTGGCGCACTTTAATTTTATTGGGTGGCGTCGGGCTCGTCTTATTAGGCGCGGAAGCGTTAGGGATTTTAATCACCGGTAAAGAGCGGATGATATTATTCACCCTCTGGCATTTTATGATACAAGTCATTTTTTATCCGTTGATTGTCGCTCTCACTTTGGTGCTTTATCATGATTTAACGCTACGCTTGCAGCAAAGACGCGCCAGAGCGCAAGCCCGTGCTCAGCAAACCGCACTGCCAGGACAGCATTAATTGGTAGAAACTACGTTTGATGTATTGATCGCAGGAGGCGGTCTGGTTGGGTCCATGTTAGCGTTAAGTTTAGCGGATCAGCCTTTACGTATCGGTCTCCTTGATGCAGAGAGTCCTCAAGCCACCCAGGCAGAAGGGCGAGCTATCGCGCTGTCTTATGCCAGTTGGCAGTTTTTACAGCAGCTGAATCTTCCTTCATCACTACACCTTGCCGCTACCCCAATCAAAACCGTGCATGTTTCAAACGCTAAACACTTTGGCGCGGTGCATTTGTCAGCGCAGGATTACGGAATAGACGCACTGGGCTATGTCATCAACGCTAAACAACTCCAACAAGTCTTACAAACCGCACTTAAAACGCGAAACACTATCGCGCAATGGCATCCCGCACAGTTAACGCAATGCCAACAAAGTGCCGAGGGTATGATGGCGAAGATTCGAACCGATTCAGAACAAAAAAACCTCACGACACGCTTACTCGTCGCAGCTGATGGCAGCCGTTCAGCGGTGCGACAATGGATTAACTTTCCTACCCAACACTATGATTATCAACAAGAAGTGCTGGTGGCAACCGTAGAGACGAATCAGCCCCACCATGCGGTAGCCTATGAGCGTTTTATTCACAATGGCGTTTTAGCCGCTTTACCGTTAGCGGAACAGGCTTACACCATGATTTGGGTGCGTCCTAAAGGCGAGACAGATTCGGGCGAGTTATTGCCGGCGCTGCAGCAAGCCTGGGGCGGACGGTTAGGGCGTTTGTTAAGTGTGGAAGCGGGTCGCTGGTTTCCTTTACACAGTGAATACGCCACCTGGCAGGTGATGCCTGGGCTGGTGTTATTAGGCAATGCCGCTCATACCTTACATCCGATCGGCGCACAAGGGTTAAACTTGAGTATTAGAGATATTCAAAGTTTGGCACAGATGATTCAACATACCCCCGATTTCGCCACATTAGCAGCGCTTGAGGGATACCAAACCCAGCGACAAACTGATCAATTGCGCACGTTTCAATTTACTCATCAGTTATCGACGCAGATTGTCGGGGCTTTCCCTAAATCTTGGTTGAGAGGAATCGGATTATCTTTGCTGGATTTGCTGCCCCCTGCCAAGCGAGCCCTCGTTAAGTACACAGCGTTATAACCACTCATGGCGTCAGCTATCAGGAAACACTTAAAATTTTTGTTTCGGATGAGGGGGGGGTTAAAAAAGCTTTTCAACATTTTTTCTAGCATTTTCCAAAATTTCTATTATAATAACCAGACAGTATTTCCGCGGACAAGGATGTCTGCATTCAGTCATATTTTCTCAGGGAGGAGAACCTATGCCACGCAAGTCCAAATCAACAGCCACTGAAGATCAACCCGAAGCCATCGAAGCCCCAGCAGAAGTTGAGGCAGAACTCGAAGAATTAGAGACTTTTGAAGAAGCGGAAGAAGAGGATACCGCCGAAGAATCGTTATCTTCTATGCACGCCGCCCCTCGCAATTATTATTCACCAGACCCCACCCAGCTCTATTTAGGTGAAATTGGTTACGTCCCCTTAATGAATGCTAAAGATGAGCAAAAAGTTGCCAAAGCCGTTGTCAAAGGCGATGCCAGCGCCCGTCGTCGCATGATTGAAAGCAACTTACGCTTAGTCGTGAAAATTGCCCGCCATTATTTAGGCCGCGGCTTATTATTCCTGGATTTGATTGAAGAAGGGAATTTAGGCCTAATGCATGCTGTCGAAAAATTTAATCCCAGTTTAGGATATCGCTTTTCGACTTACGCAACCTGGTGGATTCGCCAATCGATAGAACGAGCGATCATGAACCAGCGCCGCACCATCCGCTTACCTATTCATAAGCTTAAAGAACTCAACAGCTATTTACGGGCTGCCCGCCAACTCTCCCAAGTGTTAGATCACGAGCCCACCTGCGAAGACATTGCTAACCAAGTGCATAAGCCGTTGGAAGAAGTTCGTTACATGTTGGAATTGAGTAAAGATACTACCTCCATCGACGTGCCGATTTCTAAAGACAGCGAAAAATCTCTGGCTGAAACACTAGTGGATGAGCACAACGTGGATCCGGTAGATTTGCTGATCGATGAAGATATGGAAACGCATATCCACAATTATTTCATCCAATTGACAGATAAACAGCAAGAAATTCTCTCCAGGCGCTTTGGTTTATATGGCTATGAAAAAGGCACTTTAGAAGATGTCGGCAAAGCAGTTGGCTTAACCCGCGAGCGCGTCCGCCAAATCCAGATTGAAGCGATCAAAAAGCTCCATGATTTAGTGGTGCAAGACGATGTCAGGGATAGAGCAGCATAGCATCAGAAGATTAAAAGTTTAGGAACACGGGCTGTTCAAGTTAAGTAAAACGCTTAGCCAGAGAATCCTTTGAAATTTGACGTGGTGCCTTCTCCCCCCGTGGGAGAAGGTGCCGATAGGCGGATGAGGGGGATTAAAAGCGTTTTTAGCATATTTTTCCAACTTGAAATCTAATATCCCACCCCCACTATTGTAACTTCAGTTCACTACAATCACGGGGTATAAAACCATGACAGCGCAGAAAGAAACACTGAACTTCCAAGCCGAAGTCAAACAACTGCTCTATCTCGTCACACATTCGCTCTATAGCAATAAAGAGATTTTTTTAAGAGAACTCGTCTCCAACGCCTCTGACGCCGCCGACAAATTACGCTTTGAAGCCTTAGGTGATGCCGCTTTATTAGGCAATCAACCTGATTTAAAAATTTGGATTGATGTCGACAAAGAAGCGCAAACTCTCACCATTCGCGATAACGGTGTGGGGATGAGCCGTGAAGAGGTGATTGATAATCTTGGCACCATTGCCAAATCTGGGACGCGCGAATTTTTATCGCGTTTAACCGGCGATCAAGCCAAAGACAGCCATTTAATTGGCCAATTCGGCGTGGGGTTTTATTCGGCATTTGTGGTGGCGGATAAAGTCACCGTCAAAACCTTACGAGCAGGCTTAACATCCGACCAAGGGGTGTTCTGGGAGTCCACCGGTGAAGGCGATTACGCCATTGAAAATATTGAGCGCGCTGAACGCGGCACTGAAATCACCTTGTATATTCGTGAGGACGCTGCAGAATTCTTAGAAGAATGGCGATTACGCAATATCATCACCAAATACTCAGATCATATTTTGCTACCCATCGTCATGAAAAAGATGGAATTCCCCATGACGGAAGAGGAAGGGGGCGATAAAAAAGTGCCCGAACCCAAAGAAGAAGTCGTCAATCGCGCCACAGCATTGTGGACGCTCCCCAAAAATCAAATTAAAGAAGAAGATTATAAAGAACTCTATAAGCATATTTCGCACGACTTTGAAGACCCGTTGCTGTGGTCCCACAATCGCGTAGAAGGCAAACTCGAATACATCAGCTTGTTGTATCTGCCTTCGCATCCACCATTTGATATGTGGAATGTCCAGCGCCGTCATGGGCTCAAATTGTATGTCCATCGAGTCTTTATTATGGATGATGCAGAGCAATTACTGCCGAGTTATTTACGCTTTGTCCGGGGTATTGTTGACTCCAATGATTTGCCGCTGAACGTTTCTCGAGAAATCCTCCAAAGCAGTAAAGTGATCGATGGCATTCGCTCCGGCAGCATTAAACGCGTGTTAGATATGCTCGAAGAGTTAGCTGAAAAAACCCCGGAAAAATATGCTGATTTCTGGAAACAATTTGGCCAAGTGTTGAAAGAAGGGCCGGCAGAAGATTACGCCAATCGCGATCGCATTGCCAAATTATTGCGTTTTGCCTCCACCCATACCAATGCACCTGAACAGACAGTCTCTTTACAAGACTATGCTGGTCGTATGATAGAAGGGCAAACCAAAATTTACTATGTCACCGCAGATTCCTTCAGTGCGGCTAAAAACAGTCCGCATTTGGAAATTTTCCGCAAAAAAGGCATTGAAGTTTTACTGCTCTCCGATCGTATCGATGAATGGTTAGTCTCTCAAATGACCGAGTTTGAAGGCAAATCGTTACAATCCGTCGCCAAAGGCGATCTAGACGTGGCAGGGTTGGACGATAAAGAAGCGCAAGAAAAAACCAAACAAGCGGAAGGCGAACTGAGCGGCTTGTTAGAACAGGTGAAAAAAATATTGGGCGATAAAGTAAAGGAGGTGCGCTTGACCTATCGTCTCACTGATTCTCCAGCTTGTGTCGTGACTGATGCGGCAGAAATGAGCATCCATCTGCAACACATGCTGCGCCAAGCCGGCCAAGACGTTCCAACCACTGCACCCATTTTTGAGCTCAATCCAGACCATCCTCTCATCGCCAAAATGAAGGCGGAAGCAGACGAAGACCGTTTTGCCGAATGGACCTGGGTGTTATTTGATCAAGCCAAATTGGCACAAGGCGCTACGTTGGATGATCCTGCGACCTTTGTGAAGCGGCTGAATCAGCTGTTAGTGGCATAGCGAGAGCGTTGAGTGGTGAGGTCATCTATTCCTTGGGAGCGCGGGCAGCTTGCCCGCAAAAAGCCTCAAATCCTCTGCTTGATGGGCCCCACCGCCACCGGCAAAACTCAACTTGCGCTAGAATTAGTCCAAAAACTCCCTTGCGACATCATCAGCGTCGATTCCGCGATGGTCTACCGAGGGATGGACATCGGCACCGCCAAGCCCACCCCAGCCGAGCAGGCTCTTGCACCTCACCGCCTGATCGACATCGCAGATCCCGCTGAAAGCTACTCAGCAGGGCGTTTCTATCAAGATGCCGTCCGAGAAATTGAAGCGATTTTAGCCTGCGGACGTATCCCCTTACTGGTGGGGGGAACCATGCTATATTTTCGTGCCTTACAACAGGGTTTATCTGAAATCCCCGCTGCAGACCCTAAAATCCGCGAAGAATTGGCCAATCAAGCCATAGAAGAGGGTTGGCCCAGCCTCCATGCCGAGCTCAACCGCGTCGACCCTGCCTCAGCCGCCGCCATTAGTCCCAACGACGGCCAACGCATCCAACGCGCCTTAGAAATTTACGCCATCACCGGCCAGCCCCGCACAGCCTGGTTTAAAGATCAGTCCAAACCCCCTTATCAATGCATAAATATTGGCTTATGGGTGGAAGATCGGGTACAATTACAGAGCAGGGTGCAGAATCGATTGAAGGCAATGTTTAAGGCAGGGTTTATTGAGGAAGTTCAAAGGCTGCATCAAAGAGGAGATTTACACGCCGACCTACCCGCCTTACGCGCCGTCGGGTATCAACAAATCTGGCAAGCTGTCAATACGGGACAAATCCATTTGCCAAATTTGTTAAATTCTGTTACAATTTCGACAATGCAGCTGGCAAAGCGGCAAATGACTTGGTTGCGAAGGTGGAATAACCTCGCCCAGTTTGATTGCTTCAGTGGGCAACTGTCGGCTGAAATTTTACAATTTTTACGAAGAGCAATAAAAATTTAAGTCTTTCGGTGTTCTAGTCTTCATGACTCCGAAGGTGTTATTGATTATAGTTAAGGTGAATATATATGACTGAACAGGCGAATGAACAACGGGATTTTTATCAAGTATTGAAGATGAGCCGAACAGCTAGTCAATCAGAAATTAGCAAAGCTTTTAAATTACTATCCAGAGAAAATCATCCTGATAAGAACAATGGTAATGAAACTGATGAATATAGAGCTATAGCAGCTGCTTATGATACATTGAAAGATGTAGAAAAACGCAAAGTTTATGATAATTATTTAAATCAAGGTCACAATAAAGCTGTTGAAGAAGTTTCCATAGCTGCAGAAAATATCTCTGAACAGCGTCAAGCGGAAGCCGAAGCTGAGGCTCAGGCCGAAGAAGCTTCTACCCGTGCTCGCAGTGCTCGTAGCGAAGATTTAGGTGATGTGGATGCAGAAACTGAAGCAACTGCTTCTCAAAGAGCTGCTACTGAAGAGCCAGCACAGCCAAAAGCGGCTGCAAGAGAAGAAGCTGAAACTGAAGCGACTTATTCCCGTAGTGCTGGTCGCTATGAAGCTGATTTAGAGACTGAAATTAATGATTTAGCAAGATTTTTAGAAGCTTATTTCGCAGAATACGAAGCGCGGCAGTTAGAGCAAAGACGTCGTGTGCAAGAATTCTGGAATAATGCGAGTATTCCATTATTCTGCATTTTTGAAAATGTATTATTTAAATTTCACCCTCAACAATTCCCGCAATCTCCACGGTTCCCGGAATTTGAAGCGGATCCGACCCCAGCTTATGAACGACGTTTACCTGAACGTACTGAATATCAAGCTGCTGTTCCTCTTCAAGAAATTGAGAAATTGTTGGCTGATAATCAGATTCCAACAGAGAAGAAGGTCAAAGATGGTAAAACCGTCTTGGTAATTTTAGGTCCTAAAGAGCAACAAGATGCAGTGTTTGAATGCCTCCAAGCGCTTGATATGATTAAAAAAGCGCCGGAAGCACCCAGAGCTCGTATGTAGTAGTTCTGTAGTTATATTAAAAAGGCTCTTCAGCAATGGAGAGCCTTTTTTTTGTAAAATCAAAAGCAGCGGGCAAGCTGCCCGCGCTCCCAAGTTGGGAGCTCAATCTTGCTCTAAGCTCAATCGGGGCTCGAGGTTTGAGAAACGCTTGAAGCTCGAGGCTTGAGAAATGCTTGAAGCTTGAAGTGGCGAGCTGTTGCCTTCTCCCCTCCGTGGGAGAAGGTGGCCGATTAGGCCGGATGAGGGGGTTAAATCAATAGCCAAACCTTTTCCTTGTATTACGCCGCATTCTTTTGTAAACTGACAGCACTTAACGTTGTGTGACTAGATGTCGCACAATTTAAGGGCCGTGGGTGATCTTAGAATCCCTACATAATTTTATTTTACCAAGGAGAAAGGAATGACTAAAGGACATTTATTACAAGATCCTTTTTTGGAAACATTATGTAAAGAAAAAGTGCCCGTTTCTATTTATCTAGTAAATGGCATTAAGCTTCAGGGACAAATTGAAGCGTTTGATCCAACAGTGGTTTTGTTGAAAAACACCTCAAGCCAAATTGTATTTAAACATGCAATTTCGACCATTGTTCCTTCTCGTAAAGTCGTGTTAGAAGGCTTTAACGAGGATGATACTTCAGACGGTGCCAATGTCTAAAGTGCTTTAAAGAAGAGTCATTTATCAGTTTTAAGTGCTCTTCAAACGATTGGCCGTTGTTCCTTAGACTTCCATATCTGGAGGGATGGCGGCCCTAAGTTTCACTAACAATAGTACATGACCCTAAATAATCCGGTTTTCCCTTCAGACCATCCTCTAAAAAACACCCCCACTATCTTAGTTCACGTCAATTTCCACAAGACACAAGAGGAAGAATACCTTGTAGAATTTCGAGAACTGGCAGCTTCTGCAGGCGTGATTGCTGTGGATTTAGTCCAAGCTACCCGCAGTGCGCCAGATCCTAAATACTTTGTGGGCAAGGGGAAAGCCCAACAAATCCTAGAAAGTCTTAAAGCGCATGACGCTCACATGGTATTATTCAATCATGCGTTATCACCGAGCCAAAAAAGAAGCTTAGAGCAGCTCTACCAATGCCGTGTGCTCGACCGCACTGAGCTCATTTTAGAGATTTTTGCAGCACGCGCCCGTACCTTTGAGGGCAAGTTGCAGGTAGAATTGGCACAGTTGCAATATTTAGCGACGCGATTGGTCCGCGGCTGGACCCACTTAGAACGACAAAAAGGGGGTATTGGTCTGCGCGGTGGCCCTGGGGAAAAACAATTAGAAGTCGATCGTAGGTTATTACGTAACCGGATCAAAGCCATTACCCAGCGTTTGGAAAAGGTCAGAAAGCAGCGTAGTTTGAGTCGGCGTACACGCCAGCGTTCTGCAGTCCCTACGGTTGCTTTAGTGGGCTATACCAATGCTGGCAAGTCGACTTTATTTAACCGGTTAACCCATGCCGAAGTGGAAGTGGCGGATAAATTATTTGCCACGCTGGACCCTACCTTGCGGCGTATTCAGCTGCCTGAGCTAGGTTCGGTAGTGTTAGCAGATACGGTAGGATTTATCAGAGACCTGCCACATCATTTAGTCGAGGCGTTTCGAGCGACGCTAGAGGAGGTGTTGTCGGCAGACTTATTGCTGCACGTGGTAGACGCGCACAATCCGGAAAAACGCCAGTATATCGAGGCTGTGAATGAGGTGATTGAGCAACTGGGCGCAGAGAAAGTTCCCCAGCTTTTAGTGTATAATAAATTAGATTTAGTGCCTGGCGCCACTTTTGAGATAGAATATAACCCGCAGGGATTACCCACCAGTGTTGCTGTCTCGGCAGTCACCGGCGAAGGGATTGATATATTGAAACAAGCGATTAAAGAAACTTTAGCAATTCAGCATGAATGATAACTCATTAAGTTCGTATCGGAGACAACTTTATATGTCGTGGCACCCTGACCAAAACAAAGACCCCTGGGGAAGAGATAAAAAGAAACCCCAAGGCCCGCCAGATTTAGACGCATTATTGCGTGACTTCAAAAATAAATTGTGGAAGCTGCTCGGGTTTAAATCCAATGGTGTATCTGGCGCTGGAAACAACCCTACTACCCCTAAATCGATTTCTGCTTGGATTGGCGTTGTCATCATCGGTCTCATTGTTTTGTGGGGATTATCCGGCATTTATATTGTTTCTCCGGCTGAGCGAGCGGTGGTGTTGCGATTTGGTCGGTATGTCGACACTATGGAGCCGGGTCCACATTGGCTGCCAACAGGAATAGACTCTAAGTCAATTGTCAATGTACAAAAAGTCTCTAATTTTACGTGGCAATCCGAAATGCTCACTAAAGATGAGAA
Source organism: Gammaproteobacteria bacterium (assembly GCA_047601185.1). GTDB lineage: Bacteria > Pseudomonadota > Gammaproteobacteria > JAURND01 > JAURND01 > JASGJS01. The sequence goes on from JASGJS010000001.1 coordinate 1,314,589, forward strand.
TATTGTATCAGTTGCCGTCGCTGTTCAATATCGCATTCAATATCCGCGTGATTATTTGTTCAACGTCGCTGATCCCAATGCCAGTTTAGAGCAAGCCACTGCCAGTGCGCTGCGCCAAGTGGTAGGACATAATACCTTAGATAGTCTGTTAACCACCGGCCGAGCACAAGTGCGGGATGAAGTTGGCAAGCAACTTCAGCGGATTCTCAGCAACTATAAAGCGGGCCTGTTAGTGACAGACGTGACATTACAATCGATCAAGCCCCCCGAAGCTGTGACAGCCGCTTTTGATGATGCGATTAAAGCCAGAGAAGATGAGCAAGCCTATATTAATAAAGCCGAAGCTTATGCCAATCAGGTAACAGCTGGCGCACAAGGTCAAGCTGCACGGATTTTGCAAGAGGCAGAGGCTTATCAAAAGGAAGTGGTCCTGCAAGCGCAAGCCAATATCGTCGGGTATTTAGCACTAGTGCCTGAATATCAGAATAATCCCAAAATGGCGCAATCACGACTGTATCTCAACGCCATGGAAACGGTGCTTAAAAATAGCAGTAAAGTATTTGTCGATCAAACTGATGGTCATTCGATGTTCTATTTGCCGCTCGATAAGTTGACCAGCTTACCGTCCACTTCAACAGAAACGAGCGCAACCACTGCGCCTGCCTCCACAACTGCAACGCCAACGGCTGACGCCATCAGCGCCAGCGTCAATGATTTAATCGGTCGTTCCAGCTATCCAACGCGAGGGGGAAATTCATGAGAGCATCCACATTCACTGTCATCATCACGATTTTGTTAGCACTGATTATCCTATCGAGCAGCTTTTTTACGGTAGAAGAAGGTCAGCAAGCCATTTTGTTACGGTTAGGGCAAATCGTCAACGATGACAAGGGCGTTGCAGAAGTGATTCAGCCTGGCTTACATTTTAAGTGGCCAATTATTATTCAGGTGCGAAAGTTTGATACTCGGTTGCAAACCTTATTAGTGCAGTCGTCGCGTATTTTAACGGAAGAACAAAAATACGTGTTAGTGGATTATTACATCAAATGGAAAATCAACAATGTGCCCTTGTATTATCAACGTACCGGCGGTAATGCGCTTCAAGCCCAAACATTATTACAGCAGCAAGTGAATGATGCGTTACGGGCGGCATTTGGTGAACGTACGATTACGGATATGGTCTCAGGTGAGCGCGTCAATGTGATGGCGTTGCTGAGAAGTGGCGCTAATGCAACAGCCCATAATCTCGGTATTTGGGTAGGCGATGTGCGCATTAAAAGCATTGATCTCCCAGATGAGGTGAGCACGACCGTATTCAGTCGTATGCGCACCAAACGGGAGCAAGTCGCCACCCAACACCGTGCCAACGGTATTGCCAAAGCAGAAGCTATCCGCGCTCAAGCCGATGCGCAAGCTGCGGTTTCCATTGCTGAAGCCCAAAATCAAGCCGCGAATTTGCGCGCACAAGGCATGAAACGCGCTTCGCAAATTTATAACAGCGCATATACCGTCGCGCCAGATTTTTATGTATTCTTAAGAAGTTTGCAGGTTTACCAATCTGCCTTTAACACCAAACGCGACTTTTTAATCCTCTCTCCTCAAAGTGAATTATTTAAATATTTTAATAGCGCCACGGGTCAGGAAAAACCATGAAAAATATCGTTATTGTCGGCACTCAATGGGGTGATGAAGGCAAAGGTAAAATTGTTGATCTGTTAACGGATCATGTCAAAGCCGTGGTGCGTTTTCAAGGCGGTGATAATGCGGGACATACTTTAGTGGTAGGAGGCGAGAAAACCGTATTGCGCCTGTTACCCTCGGGGATGTTACGTCCCGATGTACGCTGCTTTATTGGCAATGGTGTTGTGGTTTCTCCGGTCTCACTAGTGAAAGAAATTACCGCCTTAGAAGCCAAAGGAGTGACTGTCAAAGGTCGATTATCGATCAGCCATGCCTGCAGTTTAGTGCTACCTTATCATGTAGCGTTGGATCAAGCCCGCGAAAAAGCTCGAGGCCAACAAGCGATCGGCACCACCAAACGTGGCATTGGCCCCGCATACGAAGATAAAATTGCTCGCCGCGGTTTAAGAATGCTGGATTTATTACACCCCGGGCGTTTTGAGGAGAAACTGCGAGCCTTAGCTGACTATCACAATTTTATGCTAACGCAGTATTACAATGAACCTGCCATTCCTGTGGAATCGGTGTTAACTGACATGCTCACCTATGCAGAAAAGTTAGCTCCCTTACTCACCGACGTAGCGTTGGCTTTAACGCAGATTATTGATCAACAAGGCCATATTTTATTTGAAGGCGCGCAAGGCACGTTTTTAGACATTGATCATGGCACCTATCCTTTCGTCACTTCCTCTAACACGTTAGCAGGCGCTGCCACCACCGGCAGCGGCTTAGGCCCCTTGTATTTACAAGAAGTTCTCGGCATTGCGAAAGCCTACACCACACGAGTGGGCAGTGGTCCATTCCCCACAGAATTAATGGATGAACAAGGTGATCAACTTGCGCAACGAGGCAACGAATTTGGTTCAGTCACCGGCAGACCCAGACGTTGTGGTTGGTTCGACGCCGCTGCAATGCGTTATGCCAAACAGCTAAACAGTTTATCCAGCTTATGCATCACCAAACTGGATGTGCTAGACACTTTCCCTGTCATTAAAGTGGGAGTGGGATATCAATACCGCGGCGAAACCCGCATCGAACCTCCACTCGATGCCGAAATGTTTGCAGAATGCACCCCCATTTACGAAGAATTGCCCGGTTGGCAAGCAAACACTTACGGTTTAACTCAGTGGGAAGATCTACCCAAAAATGCCCAAGCTTATTTAAAGCGATTAGAAGAGCTGGTGGGGATGAAGATTGATTTGATTTCAACCGGCCCTGATCGAGATCATACGATTATTGTGCGACATCCGTTTAAAGTTGCATAAATTAATCTATACCCTCTTTTTAAAAGGGGTTGTTGCTTTATTTAGATATTAAAAATATGTGTAACTATTCAACACATGGATGAGTGTCATACATTAGCTGCTACCTCGACGTCCCGCCTACTTGTTAGCGGGATCTCATGGGTGTATCGGTTAAGTCATATTTATATTTACGAGGTGATGTAAAAAAATTGATTCATCGCACTTCGTGTAGATCTAGGGAGTGCACCCATGAGATCCCGCTAACAAGTAGGCGGGACGTCGAGGTAGAAAGTCTGTGCAAATTATCAAGATTAGTATTTTTAAGTTTCATTGATCGGATTAAAGACAGCACATTGAAGTCATGTGCTGAATGGATACAAAAATACAATATTTGACGAATTTTGATAAATAATTAACGGTAGAGAGGCTGATAATGAGTACTGAAGCGAAAGAAAAGTGTTTTTTTGATTATCAACATCCCCTTTTTTGTGGTAAAGGGCCCGATACTCTCAATACCATAGGCGGAGAGTGTGCTGAAGGTGCTGTTGATGCTTATGGTTTCCCACGAGTTACCAAAGATGAGGGAAAAGCTTTTACCAAATTCAAAGAAGCTGCTGATCAAGGTTACGCCAAAGCGCAATATAATCTAGGCTTATGTTACCAATATGGCATTGGAACTGAGAAAGATGAAAAAACTGCAGTGAAGACTTATCAACTGGCTGCAGCACAAGGTCATGTCTATGCCCAATATCAATTGGGTGTTTGCTATGACGAAGGACGTGGTGTCGAACAAAACAAAAAAACAGCAGAAGAGTACTATCAGCAAGTTGTAGAGGCAGGGATAAAAGAGATTCAGAGCGGCTCTTATTCTGGACATGTATTGCGCGCTGCTCATTACTTTCAACTGATTGCAAATCTAGGCAACGCGGATGCTTTGTACAGTGCGGATGCTCTGTACGGTTTAGGTGTATGCTATGAAAACGGATATAGATTCACTAAGGATGAAATAATGGCCGCATCTTACTATCAATCAGCCGCTACAAAAGGTCATCTTGAAGCGCGCTATTGTTTAGCGCAATGCTATGAAAAAGGAACAGGTGTCTCTCAAGATAAAAAAGAAGCGCTTCGTTTATATAGCTTGGCGGCAGAGGGGAATCATGCGAATGCTCAATATCACTTAGGTGAGTATTATGAAAAAGAAAAGGATGTCAAAAAAGCTGTACAATACTATTTTTTAGCTGCAGAAAATAGACTGTCTACTAAAGCTTCGGGTAAATACATAGGGCAGCATTATAAACAATTATTGCACTTAGATGCTTTAAAAACCTTTAAAGTAGCCCAGGAAGTTTCAGAAAAAATACGTGAGTGCTCTTTAGCCAAATTCACACCTATTTATACAAAAATAATTGAAAGATACAAATCAGCTGCTCTGACTCGCGATTGCTTAGGTGAAGGATATTCTCGGGGCTCTGCTTTATTTAATAAATTAAAAAAAACCTCTTCTTATGACAACATTGCTGCTATGCTAACGGATAAAGAGTATTTCGGGCCAGGAGGTAATGGTCCTCTCTCTTTCGAACCGATGGTGTGCAGAGGTCTGATAAGAGCCTTTGCTCCGCAAGCTTTAGAAACGGCGTTACTAGGACCCAAATCCGCCAAAGAATTTATTGCTTTGATTGTAAAGCAGTTAAAATCCGTTCCTACACCATCTACTGGACCTGCTCCTCCACCTCCCGTTGCTTTTTTCCATTCTCCAGAACAAAGAAGATCTTCGCTTTATGACTTAGACACAGACGCGTTAGATGCTTTAGAAGAGGAGAAGCCTGGTTCCCCCCAGCGCTAACAAACGGTTACCATTGCCTCAACTGGCTGTTATCGTTTATGCTATCCCCATGCCATTTATCGCCTGCGGAATTAATTATCAAACGTCGCCGATCGCCTTACGCGAGCGCGCATTTATCACGCCCGAACACGCGCCAGCGTTACTGCGTGACCTACTCCAAAAAAAAGCCGCCAATGAAGCGATGATTTTGTCTACCTGCAATCGCACCGAACTCTACGGCTATACCCACGATTTTGGTCACTTACAGCAGTGGTTAGCCAATCAACCCCAATTACAAGCCGCGTATCATTCCGACAGTTGGTATTGGTTGCAGGATGAACAAGCCGTCAAACATATGATGCAAGTAAGCAGCGGCTTAAAATCAATGATGCTGGGTGAGCCGCAAATCAAGGGCCAAATGCGCAGTGCTTTTGAAGTGGCTAAAGCAGAAGGCGCAGTGGGAAGCTATTTACAGCGGCTGCTGCAAGCCGTATTTGCCGTGAGCAAACAAGTTCGCACCGCCAGTGGTTTAGGGGTGAGCCCAATTTCTGTGGCCTATGTCGCTGCGAGTTTAGCCAAGCGTATCTTCGCCAATATCCCTAAATGCTGTGTATTATTGATCGGCAGCGGCCAAACCATTGAATTGACAGCGATGCATTTAGCAGAGCAGGGCGTTAAGCGGATGATTATCGCCAATCGTTCTCTCACCAAAGCCACCAAGCTTGCTGAGCCTTTTGCAGCGACCGCCATTCAGTTGGAGGATATTCCCGTCTATTTGCAGCAAGCCGATATCGTAGTCTCAGCGACCTCCAGCCCCACGCCTATTTTAGGGAAAGGCTTAGTAGAGCGTACCATCAAAATCGGCCGACGCAAACCGCGCTTGATGATCGACTTGGCTGTGCCTCGCGATATTGAGCCTGAAATCGCCGAATTAGAAGATATTTATTTATACCACATCGATCATTTACAAGAGATGGTGCAAGAAAATTTAAAATCCCGGCAGCGTTCCGCTGAAATGGCCGCTGCGATGATCGATACCCAAGCCAAATATTTTATGCGACAGTTGCAAGTGGTGCGCGCTGCCGATACCATTGCCAGCTATCGTAATAAGGTCAATGACTTGCGCGATACCGTGTTCAAGCAAGGGCTGCAAGCTTTACAACAAGGTGAGACGCCAGCAACCGTCCTCAACAACGTTCTTGCCCATCTGGCGAATAAAATTATGCACGCTCCGACCATCCATATGCGACAAGCGGCTTTTGATGGCCAATTGGAATTATTATTATATGCTCAACGGTTATTAGATTTATGACCCATTCAGGAACTTTATACGTAGTCGCTGCTGCTTCCGGCACCGGAAAAACCAGTTTAACGCAGGCGTTAGTTCAGCGCTTACCCAACATTGGTATCTCCGTCTCATTCACCACACGCACTCAACGCCCGGGTGAAATCCAAGGCGTGCACTACTGGTTTGTGAGTTTGGCCGAATTTCAAACCATGATCGCCAATGACGCCTTTTTGGAATACGCCCAAGTCTTCGGTAATTATTACGGTACCTCTAAACAATGGGTGGAGCAGCAATTACAGACGAGCCAAGATGTGATTTTAGAGATCGATTGGCAGGGTGCGCGACAGGTTCGCTTATTGTTCCCGGAAGCCGTGAGTATTTTTATCCTGCCTCCTTCCGTGGCATTATTGCGAGAGCGACTACAAAAACGTCAACAAGATCAAGCGCAGGTGATCGAAACGCGGTTGGCAGGCTCTCCGGCAGAAATTTCCCACTTCAAAGAGTTTGATTATTTGGTTGTGAACGATGCATTTGAAGAAGCTTTGAGAGATTTGGAGGCAGTGGTGCGCGCGACGCGTCTAAAACAACCTCGGCAGACCGTCAAATGGCGCGGTTTACTAGAAGAATTATTAGAAATGCATTAAACTAGACTTTAGTCATTTTTGAAGTTCTGCTCCTTTGAAATTTTGCTCTGAAGCCTTTACTTTCATGGCAGTGAACTAAAAGGAAACACTTAAAAGTTCGGTGTGGTGCCTTCTCCCACAAGGGGAGAAGGGAACAGCTCGCCATCATAAGGTTTTGTAGAGCTTGCAGTTTTGAAGAGCTTGAAGTTTTTAGAGCTTAAAATGTTGAATTTCTAGTCTGTTATTTTAGTTACGAGGAAAAATTATGGCGCGTATCACCGTGCAAGATTGTTTAGAACGTATTCCAAACCGCTTCGAATTAGTCATAGTGGCATCAAGTCGAGCCCGTCAATTAGAAATTGGCAGTGCAGACCCACTCGTGCCGTGGGAAAACGACAAACCCACCGTCGTCGCCTTACGCGAAATTGCCGAAGGAAAAGTCAGTCAAAGAATTTTAGAAAATACACCTCCTGAAACCTCCACCGTCACTTCCCAAAAAGAATCTGGAGAAGAGGGTGAGGCTGTTTAAAAAACTGCAATCTCAGTTAACTTATCTGTCACCACATGCTATTGAAAAAATTCATCAAGCGTATGCGGTGGCAGAAGCCGCACATCAACACCAAACCCGTTATTCTGGGGAACCTTACATCATCCATCCTGTTGCAGTAGCCGGTATTTTAGCCGACATGCATATGGATGCCGAAACCTTGATGGCAGCTTTATTGCATGATGTCATCGAAGACACCCCCGTCCAAAAAGAAACGCTTACCCAAAAATTTGGTTCTGTCGTAGCAGACTTAGTCGACGGTGTCAGCAAACTCACCCAGATTGAATTCAAAACCCGTGCTGAAGCCCAAGCCGAAAATTTCCAAAAAATGGTATTAGCCATGTCGCGTGATATTCGCGTGATGATTATCAAATTGGCAGATCGTTTACACAACATGCGCACTTTAGATCCTGTCCAACCGGTAAAACGTCGTTTAAAAGCCCGCGAAACCCTAGAAATTTATGCCCCCATTGCCCATCGACTCGGGATGCATACCATATTTGTCGAATTAGAAAATTTAGGATTTAAGGCGTTATACCCCCACCGATATCGTGTCCTACAAGAAAATGTGCGACGCGTGTTAGGCGATCAAAAAAAAATTATGGGGATGGTAGATAAAGCCTTACACGAAGCGTTGAAAAAACATCGCTTATTGCATTGTGAAGTGAAAGGCAGAGAAAAAAATCTTTATAGTATTTATCGAAAAATGCAAACTCGCGGCGTACCATTTAAAGAAATCACCGACGTTTATGGTTTTCGTATTTTAACCGACACACCCGACACCGCTTATCGCGCCCTCGGCATTGTGCATAGCTTATATAAACCGTTGCCCGAAAAATTTAAAGATTATATTGCCATTCCGAAAGCAAATGGTTATCAATCCTTACATACCACATTATTTGGACCATTCGGATTACCGATTGAGGTGCAAATTCGGACCAAAGCCATGGATCAAGTCGCCAATAGTGGCATCGCAGCACACTGGCTTTACAAGGCTGGCAAGCATAATCATGACGACGCCAAATTACGCGCTCAACAATGGGTCAAAAATTTATTGGAGATGCAGAAAAAAACCGGCAACTCGCTAGAATTTATTGAAAACGTCAAAATTGATTTGTTTCCTGATGAAGTGTATGTCTTCACGCCTAAGGGCTCCATCATGGAATTGCCGAGAGGATCCACCGTCATCGATTTTGCCTATGCTGTCCACACCGATATCGGCAATAGTTGCATAGCCGCCAAAATTGATCGCCACACCGCGCCATTGTCCACTGTATTAATTAGCAGCCAAACGGTGGAAATTATCACCTCTCCCAGTGCCAAACCCAATCCTGGTTGGCTGGATTTTGTGGTCACCGCCAGAGCGCGCAGCGCCATCCGCCATTTCTTAAAAACGCAACAACGCCACGAATCCATCGCCTTAGGTAAAGCCCTGTTAAATAAAGCCCTCGAACGGTTATCGTTAAATCTAAAAAAAATCCCCCCGCATACCATTCAAAATATTTTAACCGAAGCCAAATTAGAGAGTTTTGATGATTTATTGGAAGACATCGGCCTCAGCAATCGACTGGCCATTTTGGTCGCACACCAATTGGCATTCAATGTCAAAGGGGAGAAACATGTTGAAGTGATTGGTCTGCCCGAAGCCAAACCGCTGTTAATTAAGGGCACAGAAGGCTTAGCGGTACACTTTGCCACCTGCTGTCACCCCATACCAGGCGACGCCATTATCGGCGTGCTCAGCACCGGCCAAGGGTTAGTCGTGCATACTGCCTCCTGTAAACGCATTGCGAAACAACGCAAAGACCCCGAAAAAATGGTTTCAGTGTCGTGGGCGCAAATGGTTAAAGGCGAATTTTTAGCGGAAATTAAAGTGACAGGAATGAACCAGCGCGGGGTGTTGGCTAAATTGGCCAAAGCCATCGCCGATGCAGATGCCAATATTGATGATATTTTGGTCAGTGAGCGTGATGCGCGGCATTATGTGGATGTGTTTGCGTTACATGTGCGAGATCGAACCCATTTAGCACAGGTAATACGGAATTTACGTCAAGTAAAAACTGTGATAAAAGTGACGCGGAAGTAGAGCCTATTAAGATTCAGATGGTATAAGGATTTGAGTGGTAAGCTGTTTCTGTAGAAGCTGTTAGGATTCGGATTTTATGAAGCCGAGATGTGGTGAGCTGTTGCCTTCTCCCCTTGTGGGAGAAGGTGCCCGAACAGGGCGGATGAGGGGTAACAAAACCCATACTCTTTTTTATTTTACCCCTCATCCGGTCTATCGACCACCTTCTCCCACAAGGGGAGAAGGCAACAGCTCGCCACACTCAGCTTGGTAGAATTTCCAGTCTCAAGCTCTCTAAGAAAAAAGCTCACCTCAGATGCTCTCTGAAAAAGCCCACTTTTCAAATCTTGATAGACTCTGAATCTTAACATTTTCAATACAATATATTTATTTAAAATTAAAGAGCATTATGAAAAAAATCATCGAAACTCCCAACGCCCCCGCTGCAATTGGAACATACTCCCAAGCTGTGCAAGTCAATCAGTGGGTATTTTTATCCGGCCAAATTCCGCTCGATCCTGCGACGATGGAATTAGTTTCTGAAGATATCACGCTGCAAATCCGCCAAGTCTTTAAAAATTTGCTAGCGGTGGTAGAAGCCGCCGGCGCTACTTTAGCCGATATCGTTAAATTAAATGTGTATTTATGTGATCTGACGCATTTTCCTAAGGTCAATGCCATCATGGCAGAATTTTTTACTGCGCCTTTCCCTGCGAGAGCGGCAATCGGCGTCGCAGCTTTACCAAAAAATGCGCAGGTAGAAGCTGACGCAATTTTATGGCGCGCCAATGAAGTCACTCAGTAATATATTATGTACAGCCCTGCGTGGAGTAGGGCCTTATCTCAGCACGCGATTACAGAAACTCAATCTTCACACCCTGCAAGATTTATTGCTCCATTTGCCGTTGCGCTATGAGGATAAAACCCGCCTTGTTCCCATTAAACATTTAAACGTAGGCGATACGGCATTGGTCGAAGGCATTATCCTAGAAAGTTATGTGCAGGCGACTGCTCGCAAGCCCAGTTTTATTTGCCTACTGCAAGATGATTCAGGCGCTGTTCTCACCGTGCGGTTTTTTTATACAACGCCGCAACAACGCAAATTATTGCAAGCCAGTGGTATAAAACTGCGATGTTTTGGGGAGGTGCGTCTCGGTCGAAAAGGTCGAGAAATGCTCCATCCTGAATATAAAATCTTGCCACCGGGGAGCGCTGCGCCAATCGCGCCTACCTTAACACCCGTTTATCCGACCACAGAAGGATTGCAACAAGCCCATCTACGCAAATTCACCGAGCAAGCCTTACAGCAGTTGCAGGCGGTGGGCTTACCTGACTATTTACCGCCCACCGAAAATGAAGTTAGGCTTGACGCCGCTTTGCATTATTTACATCGTCCGCCCGCGACGCGTTCTGCACACCAATTGGCGACTGAATTGCAAACCGCCCGTCAGCGCTTAGCATTTGAAGAATTGTTAGCGCATCAATTGAGTATGCGCCAAGTCCGCGCCACCTTGCAGCAGCAGGTTGCGCCAACGCTAGAAAATTTCCAAAATCGTAAAACACAATTTTTAAAGCAATTACCGTTTCAATTAACTGCCGCGCAGCAACGCGTCAGCGCCGAAATTGCCCACGATCTTGCCCAAGCCAAACCCATGCTGCGATTAGTGCAAGGCGACGTAGGCTCTGGAAAAACTGTCGTCGCTGCCCTGGCTTTGTTACAGGCGATGGATAATGGCTATCAAGGCGCATTAATGGCGCCAACCGAATTGTTAGCAGAGCAGCATTTTCAAACTTTGCAACGCTGGATGGAGCCTTTAGGGGTGTTAATCGTGTTATTAACCGGCAAATTAACGGCAAAATTAAGACGCCAAGCGCTAGAGGGGATTCAAGAAGGCACTGCGCATATCATTGTGGGTACGCAAGCGTTATTCCAAACCGAAGTACAATTTGCGGAATTAGGATTAGTCATCACCGACGAACAACATCGCTTTGGCGTGCAGCAACGTTTAAATTTATGGCAAAAAGGCCAACAAGCAGGCCACTATTTTCCACATCAACTGATGATGACAGCGACCCCCATTCCCAGATCTTTGGCGATGATGACTTACGCCGAGCTAGATTGCTCTGTCCTTGATGAACTACCGCCAGGCCGTAAGCCGATTAAAACTGTCCTCATTGCCAATACGCGCCGCGATGAAATCATGGTACGCATGCAAACCTTATGTGCTCAAGGCCGACAAATTTATTGGGTTTGCACATTGATTGAAGAGTCGGAAGAATTGCAATGCCAAGCAGCTGAGGCTGCAGTCGCCAGTTTAACTCAGGCTTTACCCAAATTGCGTTTCGGGCTGGTGCATGGCAAACTCAAATCGCAGGAAAAAGAGGCGATCATGAAGGCTTTTCGCGATCATCAGCTCGATGTGTTGGTGGCAACCACCGTGATCGAAGTGGGAGTTGACGTTCCTAACGCCAGTTTAATGGTCATCGAAAATCCTGAACGATTAGGGCTGTCGCAACTCCATCAATTGCGCGGACGGATTGGTCGAGGGCAAGTCGAAAGTCATTGTATTTTGCTGTATCAATCGCCATTATCCCCACACGCCACCCAGCGACTGCAAGTGATGCGCGAAACCCAAGATGGATTTATCATTGCTCAAAAAGATTTAGAATTACGCGGGCCCGGTGAAATGTTAGGGACTCGCCAAACCGGCCTGGCGCAATTTAAAATTGCCGATTTGATGCAAGACAGCGCGTTATTGCCTAAGGTGCAAACGGCTAGCGACTATGTGATACGTCATCATTCCCATACCATTCCGGATCTGGTTGAACGCTGGATTCCTCAAGGAGAACATTATGCTCAGGTCTAAAATGCGTTATGGATTTATTTTGGTTTTTATGGCGCTGAACGTTTTTGCAGCAGGTCAGTCTGCTTTACCGACGTCAACTTTAGTGATTGGAAAACACCGCTTTCAAGTGGAAATTGCGACTACGCAGGAAGCACATCAGCAAGGTTTGTCAGATCGCACGCATTTATCAGCGCATCAAGGAATGTATTTTGTCTATCCTGATACGATGGTGCGGAGTTTTTGGATGAAAGGCATGCAATTTCCTTTAGATATGATTTGGGTGCGGGAACATCAAGTGGTGGGGATTCAAACGGATGTCCCCAAGCCAGATCCAAAAACCCCTTTGTTTGAATTGCCGCGTTATACCTCACCAGAACCGGTTGATGCGGTTTTAGAAGTCAATGCGGGAATTGCTGAACAGTATGGCATTAAAGTGGGCGATAAGCTTAAGATTTTAAGGTAAGGATGATGGGTATTTAGGTTCTGAAAAGAAGATTTAAGTGGTGAGCTGTTGCCTTCGCCCCTTGTGGGAGAAGGTGCCCGATAGGGTGGATGAGGGGTAACAAGAGGATGTCGAAAGGTTTACAAAAAGAATTACAATGATGTAACATACAAAAATGATTGTTTCAGAATTTTGTTGTTTTTTTTGATTTTATACCCCTCATCCGGCCTATTCGGCCACCTTCTGCTATGTGAGTTGTCAAGTGGTGCAGACGACAGCTCCCGGCAGATATGGTTATCAAATCTGATGTTATTCCAGTTAATAATGTGCATTCTGTTTTTTGCCTAGATGATTGTAACTTAAAGAGCCTTATTGGCCCAATCTGCTATCCGTGGTCAATTCCGTAAAATCGCCACAAGTTGTTCATTCGAACTGAATAAAGCCTACGCCCCAAACTCCCACACGCGGTCACGTTAATCATGCGCCACAAGAAGGTCTGACGAGGTCATAGGAAGTCGTTACATCACATCTTGCAAAAAAACAAAATCCTCTCATTAAAAACCGCTTATTAAAACCTTAATGTAATTGCTCTGTGGTTGGACAAATCCACAAGACAATTAATCCTCTCATTTATAGCACTGCAATCTCTCCTGTTTCTAGACAAATTTCTTCCATTTTGCGCAGTTGGTATAATTGACCATCTTTAAAACAGCTGCGGATTTGCCCAATTAGCCGTCTGGCTACCCCAACAATCGCTCGCTTTTTCCCAGATTTAAAACTTATTCTCTCATAAATCGCTCTTAAAGATTTATCTAGAGAAATCGCGCGCCATGCCGCTTGTACTAACGTTTTCCTCAGTATTGACCTACCTTGGCGGCTGATGTGCCCTTGCCTTACATTGTCCCCTGAGGAATATTCACTCGGGGTTAACCCTGTAAAACTAAATAACTTTTTCTCATTTGAAAATTGCTCCATGTTCCCTAGCTCATTAGCCAATGCCCGTGCATGCACTGGGCCAATACCTGGCACACTTCGATACACAATTTCTAACTCCTTATCTGCTTGCGCTTGCTCGGACAACATCCCATCTATCTCCTTTAATCTATCTGACAATCCAAGCCATTCTTTTTTATACATTTCTATACAACGTTTTATTGAGGGATCACAGGCATACTCACAGACTTTCTCTAACCACTTCTTACTCACAACCTTGACTTCCTCGGCCGCAATTAAGCCCATTCGATACAATAAACTTTTAATCCGAGTACCCGTCCTTCTCTTATCTTTTGCTATCTTTTCTCGTAAACGGCTCATTTCTCGATATCCTTCTCGTTCAACCGTAGGTACGTGTATTCCTTTTAAACGCCCTGTCGACAATTGCAATGCCAACTTTAATGAATCCCTTTTATCCGTTTTTACCCTATCTCGCGATGAAATCTCCACGCTAGCTGCATGAACTACCACATTCTCTATTCCTTCATTTAATAAGTATCGATGCAATGCAAATCCTGAAAATCCTGCTTCATATACCGTTTTTATCTTCCCATTAACAAAATATTTACGTAAATAAGCTACTAATCCTCCAGGCTCCGCTTTCAGGCTATCTCTCTTTGCCACTTCACCTTCACATATGCATGTCACTGCATAGGTCCTTTTATGAACATCCACTCCCACAAACACAGTTTTTCCAGTATAATCTCTCATGGTACATGCCTCCTTCTACCGGCTAGGGTAAATAGTTAAAATTATATTTTAACCGGAGGCTATGTACCCTTCCAGCTTTCTAACTCATCATAGCAACTCCCACAAGGGGAGAAGGCAACAGCTCGCCACTCGAAATTTTTATAGAACTCTAGAATGATGAAATTAAGTCAAGATGAAGCACTAAGATATCAACGCCAGCTGATTTTGATTGGCTCCGAAGGTCAAACCCGCTTAAAAACCGCCAAAGTCTTATGTGTCGGTGCCGGTGGGCTCGCGCATCCCGCCTTACAATACCTCGTCGCTGCGGGAGTAGGCACCCTTGGCATTATGGACAATGACCTAATCGAAATCAGCAATCTCCACCGGCAAATTCACTTCACAACAACCGATATTGGCCGGCCCAAAGCTACCGTCATTGCCACTAAGTTACAACAGCAAAATCCACACGTTAAATTCAATGTGTATGACCAAGCCTTCTCTACAGAAACAGCCTCATTAATCACCGACTATGACGTAATCCTAGATGGCAGCGATAATTACCGCACTCGCTATTTGCTGAACGACGCCTGTCACCTGCAACAAAAACCATTAATTTCCGCCAGTATCTTCCAATGGCAAGGCCAGTTAAGCGTTTTCAATTATTTAAAAGGGCCGTGTTATCGTTGTTTATATCCCACGCCGCCCACGATAGATGAGCGACCCAGCTGCGCAGAAGCCGGTGTTTTAGGGGTTTTGCCAGGGGTGATGGGTACATTACAAGCCACCGAAGTGCTGAAAATTTTATTGCAACAAGGTGAGAGTTTATCAGGAAGATTATTAACTTATGACGCCTTAAGCGCGCAATTCCAAACCTATCACTTGTTGGTAGATTCAGATTGTCCCCTCTGTCAACGTGGAGAATTATCAATGGCTTTACATTCAGAAAACACTTGCTCCCAGGAGCGCGGACAGCCCGCTCGCAACATGCTTGAAGTTAGCGCCGAGCAACTCGCAAAATGGTTAAATCAGTACCCATCCACCCTACAATTATTAGATGTACGAGAAACCTACGAGCGCGAGGCTTTTCATATCGGCGGAGAGCACTTGCCGCTCAGTGCATTTGATCCCGAGCAATTGAACTTTGACAAAACGGCTTTAACTGTTGTGTATTGTAAGGCGGGAGGGCGTAGCTTGCAGGCGGTTGAGATCCTACGTCAGATGGGATACCAACAAGCAATGTCATTGAAAGGGGGAATGTTAGCTTGGCAAGCACTCGACACCTAATTGGCGTCCCCAAGGGGATTCGAACCCCTGTTACCGCCGTGAAAGGGCGATGTCCTAGGCCTCTAGACGATGGGGACAGCTGTGTGAAAACCGCTTATGCTGAGGTAATCTCATAACGCTCTGGTGGAGCTAGGCGGGATCGAACCGCCGACCCCTTGCATGCCATGCAAGTGCTCTCCCAGCTGAGCTATAGCCCCAAACGGAAGGAGGATTCTAGGGTATAGCCAATGCGGTGTCAAGCGGTTTTTTCATCTCCCATCCTTATAATCTGTTAACTTCAATCGCCCTGAGTTAATACTCAAAAATACACACAAAATTGTCATCCAATCCATTAAAAATTGCATTTTTATCCTACATATGGCAAGTTATAGCGCATCTTAATGTCGCTTAGTGGGAGGTAGAGTATCATGATCCAAAGTAAACCCCCGTCTGTTCAGTCATTATTACCGTCCGATGCAAAACTTTTTGTCTCTTATCAAACTGCGACCAAACAAAATCCTAAAAATTCCCAATTTGAGCTTGCTAAACGCCACGAATTAGGCGCAGGGGTTGAACAAAATATCCCGAAAGCGCTTGATTTATATCATGAGGCAGCAGAAGCAGGGCATGTCAAAGCAGCTATGCAACTGGCGGATTATTATGAGCATGGGAAACACGGTTTAAAAAAAGATTCCGATAAAGCCGCAGGTTATTATGCCATTGCCGCAGCTGGCGATGAGCCAACCGCTTCGTTTAAATTGGGTTTATATTATTTAGAATCTGATAATGAAAAAGCCGTAACCTTATTTTGGCATGCTGGTAAATTAGGTCACGCTGAAGCTGATTATTATCTAGCAATTTGTTATGAGAAAGGTGCAGGCGTTGAAAAAGATTTTGAACAAGCTATGCAATATTATATCCGTTCGGCTGAAGCAGGGTGTGGATTTGCTCAGCTGACATTAGGAGGATATTATTATGATTGGGAGAAATATCAAGCATCATTCAAGTATTACCAGTTAGCTGCTGGACAACAATTACCTAGCGCGCAACTTATGTTAGGTCACTTCTATGAGACCGGTGACGGTATTGAAAAAAATTTAACAGAAGCTGTTCGTTATTATCAATTGGCTGCTGATCAGGGGTCGGCGGAAGCGCAATTTCGTCTAGCGCAGTTGTACGCACATAAGGTTTCAGTCTCAGAAGAAGATAATGGCAGCCCTGTGATCGAAAAAGACGAAAAAATGGCTTTTGGTTTTTATGAACAGGCTGCTGAACAGAACCATAGTGAGGCTTGTCTAGATCTGGCTGAGCAAATTGAGGCGGAACAAGGTATGTTGCAAGCAATGCCGTTTTATGAAAAAGCAGCTCAAGCAGGAAATGAGACAGCACAACAGTTTTTAGGAGATATTTATTCCAGTGTACAAAATGGAAAGCGAAACATTCAACAAGCTTTGGATTGGTATAGTAAAGCAGCAGAGCAAGGTAATGTCATTGCGCAAAGAAGATTATTAACGCTAGCGGATGAATATTATGACACGGGTAAAGAATCCAATATTAAAATCGCTTTTAAATATTATAAGCAGTTATCAGAGCTTTGTGACATGCCTGGTGCGAACTTGGGTTTAGCAAAATGTTATGAACGTGGAATGCCTGACGAGAAATGTCGTTTGTCCACAGTGTTAGACCTTTACCGCTTGGTTGCTACCTCATCACAAGCCATTGAAGATGAAAAAGAAATAGCTGCCGATGGAATTCAGCGAATGGCTGACAAGGTGGAGGCAAAGCAAGTCAAAGATATCGATGTTGTATTTGAATTGGCCAGGTGTCATGAAAATGGTCAAGGTGTCCGTCGAGATTCAAAAAAAGCACTGAAGTTTTATCAGTCTACAATGGATTTGTTGGAAGCTTCTGAAAAACTAGACGATCCACACTACCAAAAGGCTCAAAAAGCCATACAGCGTATTCAAAAAGCGCTCGAAAAGAACAGTTTTTTAAAGGCAGCCTCTCCTACCACTGTTTCCCCAGAAGAGCATCAGAGAATGCGCCGATATTCTTTTTAAGTAGGAATTTTAGCCATTTTTTGGTAAAATGAAGATTAACCTGTAACCCTGGACCCATCCCCGAAGATTGAGATAAGTATATGAAGCGAAAGTTTAAGACACCACCCACCGACCCCAGCAAAAAAACCAAGTCCGACGACTCCCATTCCCCAGTTCCGAGCATTGACCCTGCGAAGCTGGTCGAAGAAGGATTAATGTATGCGCAAGGTAAAGGCGTTCCGAAAGATACTAAACGCGCTTTTACCCTTTTTGAAGCAGCCGCTGCACAAAATGATCCCGCCGCCAACTATTGGTTGGCACGTTGTTATGATCATGGAGAGGGCACCCTTCAAGATGGGAAACAAGCTGTATCTTTTTATACCAAAGCTGCAGACCTAGGAAACCCCCGTGCCCAATATCAATTGGCTAGGATTTATGAAAGGGGTAAAGAAATGGGTGAACCTGTAGAGGCCAACCTGTCTCTCTCATTTGAGTTTTGTCAAAAGGCTGCTGCTCAAGGTCATATCTTTGCTTGTTATAGGTTAGGCCAAATTTATGAGCATGTTTTCATAGATTACAAAATGGCAGAGCAGGAATATACAAAATCTTACAAACAAGGTGAGGCGGATGCAGCTTATCGTTTAGGCTTACTCTGTAGAAACAAACGGTTATCAGAAAACAGTGCGACATTAGAGAAAAAATATTTTACAGCTGCAGCATCTCGTGATCATAAAAAAGCCTTGCAAGCGTTAGGAGAACTTTATTATGAGGGACGACCACCACTGCCAGGAGAAGTAGTGCCAGAAATGCCAAGAAATATAGGGACGGCTTATTGGTGTTTTAGCCAATCTGCTGATGTCCCCATGTCTAAATATTACTTGGGCGAATTTTTTGAAAGAACTAGCGCAACCACTCAGTTAGGTCCAAATGAAGTTGAAATAATGAAGCGTTTTGTAGAGACAGATTACAAAGAAGCATTGCGTCATTACGAGTTAGCGGCTCAAGGTAGTATGGAAGCACAAAGGAGGCTAGCTTTGCGTTATGAACATGGAACTCCTGCTGTTGAACGAGATGATAAAAGAGCAACAGCCCTGGAAAAGAGGGTGGAAAAAGAGAAGGAATATGATCAAGCATTTATAAAAGCACAATGCTATGAAGTGGGATGGCCCCAAGTCAATGGAAAAAATCAACCTAATTTATTGCTTGCTGAAGAATATTATCAGTATTGCATTGATTCGGTAGAGAGTAGCGATTATGAACGTAAACTGGCTCGGGCGAGTATTGATCGAGTCCAAAAAACCCTCACACCCATTAGACGGGAAGTGGAAGCGCATTTAAAGGAAGCTCAGAATTATGAAAAAGGACAAAATGGGGTGAGCTGTGATCTCAATAAAGCGATAGAGTTTTATCAAGCAGCAGTGCCAAAATTAATGATAGTGGGTGCGGTGGATGGTATGGGAGTACGTGATGCTATGTTTAAGATGGATGAATTAAGGGAACAATTACAATCGTCCAGTTTCTTGCCACGACCGACATCACCTGTAACGAGAACGCTTGAATTAAAACCAGAACCAAAACCCGACTCCGTAAAACCGCCGTCTTCCAGACCTGGTTAGCGATATTTGGGGCACGAACCCCTTGGGGCGCGGGCAGCTTGCCCGCATTCATTAACACAACCGCAAATGTTTGTTAAAATCCACCCCAACGGTGCTAAAAACATGCAAATAGACCTCAGCCTCAGGGTTTTTCCTAAGCTCCACGAAAGCAGAAATGAGCTGGGCTTTGCTGGGAGTATCGTCAGCCAGCGGTTGGGTTTTGGGGGCTTTTGGCCTTGAAAAAAGGGCAGGATGTGTTTTATCCATAATTACGTCCTTGTAAAGAATGGAAGGAATTTACTTTATAATTCAAAAAGGGGGTTGAATCTGTAGTCTTAAGCTTAAGCTAAAGCTAAAGCTAAAGGAAATATGAAAGGAATTTATTATTATTTGCGGGATGATTAAATGATGTAAAACAATTCATTATAAAACGAGGATTTGCTATGATTGAAGAATCTAAACATCCAAAAGGGGACCGCAGCCTGAAGGTTGAAGCTGCTGGGAGAACTTCCGGACGTCCAACCGAAATCCCCTTAAGCGACGATGTATTACGCGCAATTGGAGTTAATGTAGATATAACGTATGATTTTTTTGTAAATGGAATGAAAAATGTGCCCCTTGACCAATTTAAAGCAATTGTTTGCGATCTTAGCGCGCTAAGAAGGCTAGAAGACGCTGATTCTTATGCTGAACAGAGTCAGGAAGGTTGCTCCTATTATTTTGAACACCTATTTTTTCGCTATGCTATAGAACATAAAAGACCAGATCTTGTAGCACACCTCCTAACGTTCTGTGAAAAAGAGGATATTTTAGATTTTCCTTATGACTCTCCCAACGCCCTAGAAGCAACTATTGAACATAATCAACCTACTATGTTTTTCGAATTGCTAAATCGTCTTGACCTGGCAGATATGGATAAACCATGTTCAAATGACGATAAAGAAACGATAGGCCAGTCTCTAAACTCCATACTAGAACAGTCTAAAAATCGGAGCTATTATGATGCCGCTTTATTCATCTGGCAATCGAACTGTTTATCTGTGCTTCCTGATTCAGCGGGAACGGTTGATTCAGCTCTTAGTACTTCACTTGATGGGGTAACCTCTTCTCCTGCTTCTGGTAGCTCAACATCAAGTAGCAGCAGTAGCAGTTCATCTTCATCGAGAAACGGAAGGGTCGGTTTAGAATCATTTGGGATGTTTCCAGACCGTAAACACACGACTCAAAGATCTCATTCGGTTAGGGAAACATTTAGAGAAGACCGAAGTAGGTCTAAATCACCTGTTAAAAAAGAACCGTCTGATAAGGACCATATTAGAAGCAGAAGTCGGAGTAGATAGTTTCTAAAATTGTCTCTGCGAGGAGGCTAACCTGTTACTTCAAACAAAGCTTCGACAAAATCCTTCGCCTGAAACGGCTGTAAATCTTCGATACCTTCCCCCACGCCAATATAGCGGATGGGAAGGTGTAGATTTTCGGCTAAAGAAAAAATCATCCCTCCTTTGGCCGTCCCATCTAATTTGGTGACAGTCAAACCCGTGAGCTGAATGGCCTCATGGAATTGCTGGGCTTGTCGCAGGGCGTTTTGGCCCATTCCTGCGTCTAAAACCAGCATAATTTCATGCGGTGCGGCGGCATCTAATTTTGAAATCACTCGTTTAATTTTTTTGAGTTCTTCCATCAAATTAGTTTGGGTATGTAAGCGTCCAGCGGTATCTGCAATGACGACGTCGATCTGTCGGGCTTTGGCGGCTTGAATGGCATCAAAAATCACCGAGGCGCTATCGGCGCCACTTTGTTGTGCAATCACCGGAATTTGATTGCGTTGCCCCCACACTTGCAATTGCTCAATGGCGGCGGCGCGGAAAGTGTCTCCTGCAGCCAAGAGCACCGATTTGCCTTGGTTTTGAAAGCGTTTGGCCAATTTGCCGATGGTGGTGGTTTTGCCTGCCCCATTGATACCGACCATTAAAATCACATAAGGTTGGTGCTCTGAAAGGACTAACGGCTGTTCGCAGGGCAATAAAATTTGGGTGAGGGTTTGCTGGAGTGCTTGGTATAAGGCGTTTGCGTGAGTGAGCTCTCGGCGTTTCACCTGCGCGGTCATGTCGGCAATGATGCGTTGGGTGGCTGCCATACCGATATCCGCTGTGAGTAACTGAGCTTCTATGTCACGAAGCAGCGCTTCATCGACCTCTTTTTCACCAAAAATGAGATTGGCTAAGCCTTCCGTCAGTTGGGTGCGGGTTTTTTTTAAGCCTCGGCCTAAAGAGCTGAAAAATCCGCTTTTAGGGGTAGGGGTTTCGGTTGTAGGAGGCGGAGCTGTTTTTTTAAAACCAAACATAATGATTCTCGTTTAATCTTGCATTGCATTTCTGCAGCGGGGTATAATTTTCAACACTTTTTATTAATACGGAACACTCAATCGTGCGCCACTTTTTTTGGATTCTTTCGCTCATTATGCTCTCAATCACCGCTCATGCCAACCCCATTACCACTTTCCAGCTACCCAATGGCCTGAAATTATTTGTACAAGAAGACCACCGTGCGCCCGTCGCAGTGGTTCAGGTTTGGTATAAAGTGGGGTCGAGTTATGAAACCGCAGGGACGACCGGCATTGCGCATGCCTTAGAGCACATGATGTTCAAGGGTACGCACCATTTCGGGCCAGGTCAATTCTCGCAAATTGTTGCGGACATCGGCGGACAAAATAATGCATTTACGGATCGAGACTATACCGCTTACTACGAAATCCTTGACGCCAATAAACTGCCGATCAGCTTTGAGCTCGAAGCAGACAGAATGCGCAATTTAAACTTAGACCCTGAAGAATTTAAAAAAGAAATTCAAGTGGTGATGGAAGAACGGCGGATGCGCACGGAGGATAATCCGCAAATGGTCACTTACGAACGATTTTTAGCGGCAGCGCATGTGGCCAATCCTTATCATCATTTGCCGATCGGTTGGATGAATGACTTGCAACACATGACTATTCAAGATTTACAGCATTGGTATCAACAGTGGTATGCGCCTAACAATGCCCTGGTTGTCGTGGTGGGCGATGTTAAACCTGAGGATGTCCATCAATTGGCGCTTAAATATTTTGGTCCGCTGAAACCTTCCCAAATGCCCGTATTAAAACCACAAGCGGAAGTGGCTTCTTTAGGCGAGAGAAATATTATCGTCAAGATTCCTGCGCAAGTGCCTTGGCTGATTGTAGGTTACAATGTCCCCGTGATTAAAACCGCAGTGGATCCCCATGAGCCTTATATATTAGCCGTGATTGAGGGGATTTTAACCAATGGCAACAGTGGGCGATTAACCCAAAACTTGGTCAGAGGACAACAGATTGCCGCAGATATCAGTGTGGATTATGATCCTTATGCGCGCTTGGATACGATATTTTCCGTCGATGCCACCCCTGCGGAAGGGCATACGACTGCTGAGCTCAAAGCCGCTATCTTAAATGAGGTGCAAGCGCTGCAAACGCAAACAGTGTCTGAAGGTGAATTGAAGCGCGTGAAAGCGGGCGTCATTGCCGATAAAATCTATTCGCAAGATTCCATTGAGGATGAAGCCACTCAAATTGGCAGCTTAGAAGCCGTCGGTTTACCTTGGCAACTGCGCGATGAGTTTGTAAAACAAATCTCTGCCGTAACACCCGCTCAAATTCAAGCGGTGGCTAAAAAATATTTGATTGCTGACAACATGACCGTTGCAGAATTACAGCCACTGCCATTACAGGAAGGCTCCAAGCCGACAACGGCTTCACCCACAGGGAGCGCGCATGTTCATTAGACTGGTCGTCTTATTTATTTTTGGGGTATTTTATTCTATGGCTAATGCTCAGGAAGCTTCTTCTCAATCTTCTCACTCTCCAGTTGTCGCGATTCAGCACTGGCAAACCGCTCAACATGTACCGGTGTATTTTGTGGCGAGCCATGGCTTGCCGATGGTGGATATCCAAGTATTATTTCAGGCGGGCTCTGTTCGCGATGGTGACAAACCTGGCTTGGCGCAGTTCACCAATGCCATGTTAGATGAAGGCACCACCCGTTTAACCGTCGATGAGATCGCCGCGCGGTTTGATGATGTGGGCGCTGTGTTTAGCAATCACGCCGAAAGAGATCAAGCAACCGTTGCCCTGCGCAGTTTGATCGATCCGCAATATTTTGATTCTGCCCTAAGCACGTTTAATGAAGTTCTCACCCAGCCCATTTTTCCCAAAAGCAATTTTGAGCGTTTGAAAAAACAGATGTTAGTGTCGTTAAACCAAAACGAACAAGATCCTGTGGCGTTGGCGAAAAAAACGTTTATGGGGACGTTGTATGGCAACTTGCCCTACAATCATCCTGCATTAGGAACAATCGCAGGGGTGAATAGCATTACCCTTGAAGATATAAAAGCGTTTTATCACCGCTATTATAATGCCAGCAATGCCATCGTCGTAATGGTCGGGGACATGAGCACCGAGCAAGCGCACCATATCGCTGAGCAGATTACCCAATCCTTACCTAAAGGACAGCCTGCCGATCCATTAGTGATGGCCAAATCTGCGATCGACAGCAGCCAAAGCCAACATGTGTATTTTCCGGCAGAGCAAACCACCGTGTTGATGGGAACGGTCGGCATCACTCCGCAAGATCCTGATTATTTCCCGTTGATGTTGGGGAATTATACCTTAGGCGGCAGTGGCTTAGTCTCCCGCTTATTCCACCAAGTGCGCGAAGAACACGGGTTGGTGTATCAAATTGTCAGTCAGCTGGTGCCATTAGCCGCACAAGGGCCGTTCTTTGTGTTTTTGCAAACGCGTAATGCAGAAGCACAGCGTGCCATTCAGATGACGCAGCGTATCGTGCAAGATTTTATCGAGCAAGGGCCTTCGCAAGCTGAATTAGACGCCGCGAAAAAATATACGATTGGCAGCTTCCCGTTAAATTTAGCGAGTAATGCTGATATCCTTAATCAAGTGGCCTATATCGCTTTTTATGGATTACCGTTGGATTATCTCGATACTTTCCGAGATAAAGTCAATGCTGTGACCGTTGAGGAAATTAAGACTGCTTTATTGAAACGGTTAAGACCGGAGGAGTTTTTGATTGTGACAGTGGGTGGTAAGTCAACAGAATGAGGTTGAAAAGCTTTTTTGGCCCTTTTTTATGCCCCCTCATCCGCCTATCGGCACCTTCTCCCACGGAGGGGAGAAGGCCCCACCCCCAACTTTCCAAGCTTGTGATAATTTGTCGCTGGCCGTAGTGGAAGATTCTCGTAAATAAAATCTTTCAGGATTGCTTCGTTGCGCGAAAAGCGTGCGCGCCTCGCAATGACGCCCCGCAACTTTTATGCACAAAATTAATAGAGTGCTGTCCTTAACAACCACTCTCAAGCTTTTGAAGTATAAAAAAATATCGGGGGCGTCATTGCGAGGCGCGCACGCTTTTCGCGCAACGAAGCAATCCAGTTCTTTATATTTTAAACTTAATATTGATGTCACTTAATACTTTCAGGAAACACTTAAAATTTTTGGTGTGGGGCCTTCTCCCCTCCGTAGAAGTAGGTGCTAATAGGCGGATGAGGGGGACAGTCATTAAACTTCATATTCTAAACTTAATATTGATGTCACTTAATACTTTCAGGAAACAATTAAAATTTTTGGTGTGGGGCCTTCTCCCCTCCGTAGAAGTAGGTGCTAATAGGCGGATGAGGGGGACAGTCATTAAACTTCATATTCTAAACTTAATATTGATGTCACTTAATACTTTCAGGAAACAATTAAAATTTTTGGTGTGGGGCCTTCTCCCCTCCGTGGGAGAAGGTGCCGATAGGCGGATGAGGGGGAATACTCATTAAATCTTCTAGCCATTCAAAATTAAGAATCATCGGCGGTAAATGGCGCGGTCGTAATTTGCCTTTTCCCATTGTCCCTGGCTTGCGCCCAACCCCCAACCGCGTGCGTGAAACCCTTTTCAATTGGCTGCAATTTGATCTTCAAGACGCATGTTGTTTAGATTTATTTGCAGGCAGTGGGGCGTTAAGTTTTGAAGCCTTATCCCGAGGCGCGCGGTTTGCCTGTATGATTGATCAAGCCCCCGCAGCGCTCAATCAACTACAGGAAAATGCCGAACATTTATCCGCCCAATCGCAAGTTCAAATTCTAAAAGCCACCATTCCCCAAAATTTATCCCAATTGGTATTTCTTCATCCCTTTAATATCGTATTTTTAGATCCCCCCTTTCATCAAAACCTCATCACCCCTTGCATTGAACAGCTAGAGCAGTTGAAGTGCTTAGCTCCTCAAGCTTGGATCTATATCGAAGCAGAAGTGGGCTTAGCGTTATCATTCCCCTCGCATTGGGAAGTGGTAAAAGCCAAAAAGGCTGGAGCAGTAGCTTATTATTTAGTGAAGCGCATTCAAGTTTAAAGTGGCGAGCTGTTTCCTTCTCCCCCTGTGGGAGAAGGTGGTCGTGAGGCCGGATGAGGGGTAAAAAAATCAACAAAATCAGCTATAATAAATATAATTTAAACCACGGAGGGTATCCCCATGATTGCTGTATTATTTTCTTTAATGTTAACGATTTTACTCGCTTTAACGCCAAATTTAGCTTTAGCCAAAGAATCCACCGACAGCCCATCCGCTGTTCAAGTCGACCAAACCACCGCGCAGGAAAAAGCCGGCAAAACCATTGAAATACTCACAGTAGTCAACCAAGGTGAAATTGCTGCTGCACAAGTTGCTTTAAAAAGAAGCCAAAATACTCAAGTGAAAGAATTTGCTGAACATATGATCCAAGATCATGGTAAAAACTTAGCAACTTTGAAAAAATTATCTACGGATTTACATATTATGCCAGTGGCTTCTGATAAGTCTAAAGAAATGGAAAAGAAGAATGCGAAATTGGGTCATAAGCTAATGACAGTCTCACAAGGAGAATTTGATAAGACTTATATGGATGCCATGGTAAAAGGGCATCAAAAAGTTTTAAATGCCTTGCAAGATAAATTGATCCCAGAAACTGAAAATCCAAGATTAAAGAACGCTTTGGAAGCGACATCTCAAGTGGTTTCTCATCACTTAGAAATGGCGAAGGAAGTACAGAAAGAAGTGAAGCATTCATAGTTAGTGGGGCTTGAAAAGCAGCGGGCTAGCAGCCCGCGCTCCCAAGTCTTGCACCTTTGATGGCCAAGCGCCAAGTGGTTGTTTTTGCTTTCTCAAACTTTCAAGAACTTAAATGTTTGATGATAGCTATAACTTAAGTAAAGCTCGAGCCTGGGAGCGCGGGCTGCTAGCCCGCTGCTTTTTCGCGTTTCAAAGTGTCAAAGTTTCAAACCACCACATTCACCAACTTATTCGGCACCACAATACATTTCTTCACCGTTTGCCCCGCGATCAAATTTTGGATCGGGGCATGAGTCAACACGGCCTCACGAATCGCCGCTTCATCTGCCTGTGCCGATAACGTTAATTGCCCGCGTAATTTTCCATTCACTTGAATCACATAGGTAATCTGATCAGTCTTGAGCGCCTTATGATCGACTTTCGGCCAGCTTGCATCGAGAATATCTTCTCCATAACCCAAATCTTTCCACAAACTATGCGCAATATGCGGGGTAATGGGAAACAAAATCCGCAATAAAATGTTTAACCCTTCTGCCAACAGTGCAGGATTTTGAGGCTCTGCAGCCGGTATCTTCGTCAATACATTAAATAATTTCATCGCCGCAGAAACCACGGTATTCAATTGCGAGCGTTCCATATCAGCACTGGCTTGTGCTAATAAAGCATGCATTTCCTTGCGCCAAGTTTTTTGTTGTGCATCGAGCGGTAAGGGTTGCGCATATTCGCCGCGTTGGATACAGCCCCACAATTCTGGTGCAATTTGATGTGCCCAGGTCCAAAGCTTTTTCAAAAAACGGTAGGCGCCCTCAACACCGGCATCTGACCATTCTAAATCTTGTTCAGGCGGCGCAGCAAAAATGATAAAGAGGCGCGCCGTGTCAGCGCCATACTGCTCAATGAGTGCTTTAGGCGACACGGTATTGCCCTTGGATTTAGACATTTTACTGCCGTTTTTCAACACCATGCCTTGCGTTAATAATTTTAGGAAAGGCTCTTTGCCGACGACTAAACCTTCATCGCGCATCACTTTATAAATAAAACGCGCATACAATAAATGCAACACGGCATGTTCTATCCCACCGACATATTGATCCACTGGCAGCCAATAACGCGCACGATTGTCTAACATGGCATGGGCCTGATCGAAGCAGGTATAACGGGCGAAATACCAAGAAGACTCCATAAAAGTGTCAAAGGTGTCAGTTTCGCGAATCGCGCTTTCATGGCATTGTGGACAGTGAATCTGATAAAAAGCGGGTAAAGATTTGAGGGGAGAAACCGGGCCGTCTAATGTGACATTTTCCGGTAAAATAACCGGCAGTTGGTCTTCGGGAATGGGGACGATACCACAAGATTCACAATATGCCATGGGAATCGGCGTACCCCAGTAACGTTGCCGTGAAATACCCCAATCGCGTAAGCGGTAATGCATTTCACGTTCCGCTTGGTTTTTTTCAATTAAATATTCGGCAATGAATTCTTTGGCTTGAGAAGATTCTAGCCCGTTAAATGCATCAGAATGAATCAATGGGCCTTGTCCGGTATAAGCTTTTTGCTGATAGTCCCAAGGCTCTGGCGCTTGTATCACCGGCAAAATCGGTAACTGATAACGGGTGGCGAATTCAAAATCTCTTTGGTCATGCGCAGGCACTCCCATCACTGCCCCCGAACCATATTGCATCATCACATAATTTGCGACAAAAATAGGAAGCGTTTTGCCAGTGATGGGATGAATGGCGTGAAACCCGGTCGGCTTGCCTTTTTTCTCCATCGTGGAAAATTCCGCTTCTGCCATTTTAGCAGGCTGACAGTGGAGTAAAAAATCTGTGAGGGTAGGGTCTAATTCAGCAGCGGCTTGAGCCAGCGGATGTTGAGGCGCAATCGCTAAAAAGCTGACGCCCATTAGCGTGTCAGGGCGTGTGGTATAAACCTGCAAGGTTTCTGAAGAATTTTCCACAGTAAATTGGATTTTCAGCCCTTCAGAGCGGTTAATCCAATGTTCTTGCATGGTTTTAACTTGCTCTGGCCAGCCCGGCAGCAATTTAAGGTCTTCTAACAGTTCATCAGCGTAGGCGGTAATTTTTAAGAACCATTGAGCGATTTCACGTCTTTCTACCAACGCACCAGAGCGCCAACCCCGCCCGTCAATCACTTGCTCATTAGCGAGGACCGTATTATCAACAGGATCCCAATTCACCCAGGCATTTTTGCGATACGCCAAGCCTTTTTGATACAAACGTAAGAACAGCCATTGCTCCCAACGATAATAACTGGGATGTGCCGTAGTGATCTCGCGCTTCCAATCGATCGCATAACCCAATCGCTGCAATTGTTGGCACATTTCTTGAATATTGTGATAAGTCCACTGCGCAGGGGCAACACCATGCTTGAGCGCGGCATTTTCGGCAGGTAAGCCAAATGCATCCCAGCCCATCGGTTGTAAGACGTTTTTGCCGCGCATATGCTGATAGCGCGCAATCACATCGCCAATGGTGTAGTTGCGCACATGCCCCATGTGGAGCTCACCACTAGGGTAAGGCAGCATGGAGAGGCAATAGAATTTTTCTTTATGGATGTCTTCGTTGGCAGAATAGGCGCCATTTTCGGCCCAAAAGGCTTGGGCTTCTAGTTCAATTTTTTGGGGGTTGTAGGGTTTTTCCATGATTTTGGGTATTGTTATTGAGTAGCACGCGGGTGTTTATGGAAACATAAGATAGGGATTGCACGAGTTTGGGAGCGCGGGCTGCTAGCCCGCTGCTTTTGAGGGTGTGCGGGCAAGCTGCCCGCGCTCCTGCTGTTACTCTCGATTACCCGAAAAAACACCCAAAATATTCAGCAAGCTCAAGAACAAATTAAACAAGGCGGTATAAAGCGAAATCGTCGCCATAATATAATTTTGTTCCCCGCCTTCAAGAATTTGGCTGGTTTGGTATAAAATCATCCCCGAAGACAGCAATGCGAATAAACCTGACACCACCACTTGCAGCATTGGCATATGGAATAAAGCGCCTGCGATCCCCGCTAAAAACGCGACCATAATCCCCGCGAATAAAAAGCCGCCCATGTAGCTGAAGCTTTTACGGGTGGTCAACACATAGCCGGATAAGGCCAAGAAAATGAGCCCCGTCGCGCCCAAAGCGGTGAAGATGATATGGGAGCCATTGCTAAAACCATGAATATATTGGTTTAAAATGGGCCCTAAGACATACCCCATAAAACCGGTAAAGGCGAAAGCTGCGACAATGCCCCAAGCGCTATTGCGCAATGCGGTCACTAAAAAAGATAAGCCGAACATTCCTGCGAGGAATAATAAGAAGTTAGGCCCTTGAGCCTGATGCGCCATCGCAAACGCAGCCGTTGCGGCGCTAAATAATAGTGTCAAACTTAATAAAAAATAGGTATTTCTCAACACATTATGAGAAGCTATTACAGAACTGCGGGTTCTAATAGCTGTCGAAGAGTTGAATGGCATTAGATGCTCCAATAGTTAGAAATCTTTGCTATTATAACATGTAAAAGCCTATGGAACAAATGAGCCAATGATCAATTTATCTGAAACCTTAAGAGGCCAGCTGAGCCATAATGAGCCTCTAGGCCCTTATACCTCTTGGCATGTCGGGGGGCGCGCGAAACAGTTCTATAAGCCCGCCGATTTAGCGGATTTAGCCCAATTTTTAGCCCAATTACCTCCAAATGAGCCTATGGTTTGGTTAGGGTTGGGGAGTAATGTACTGATTCGAGATGGAGGCATTGCCGGTACAGTGATTATGACGCAAGGGGGGATTCAAGCCTTAACTGCATTGGATCCTTTAACGATTCGCGCCGAAGCCGGCGTCACCTGCGCGAAATTGGCCAAATTTTGTGCCAAACAACAGTTGGTGGAAGCAGAGTTTTTTGCGGGAATTCCAGGCACCGTCGGTGGTGCCTTAGCCATGAATGCCGGGGCTTATGGCGGCGAAACGTGGCGTCATGTCCAATCGGTTGAGACCATAGACCGTTATGGTAAGATTCACAGCCGCTCCAAAGCGGATTTTCACATTGCATATCGCGAAGTGAAGGGGCCACCGGATGAATGGTTCGTCGCGGGCATCTTTCAATTTCCCACCGGCGATGCAGAAAGTGCCAACCAAAAAATCCGTACGTTATTACGCCAACGTTCGCAAACACAGCCGATTGGCGAATTCAGTTGTGGTTCAGTCTTTAGAAATCCCCCTGAAGGCTTTGTCGGTCAATTGATTGAAAGCTGTGGGTTAAAAGGGCATAAAATTGGCGGTGCGTGGGTTTCGACTAAACATGCCAATTTTATTATTAATGGCGGAGAGGCGACTGCGGCGGATATTGAGAATTTAATTCTAACCGTGCAAGCGACAGTGAAAGAAAAGACGGGCGTTAGTATAATGCCTGAATGTCATTTTTTAGGAGAGAAAGCTCATGGCTGAAGAAACTAAACCCGAAAAACAAAGTGATATTGATGTGTTTTGTCGCTTTTTTGATTGCCTTGGAATTTCTGTTGATGTAGATGAATCCAAACCTAAATCCAAGCCAGAGCTCGAACATGAGTCTTTCAAAGGTATTGAACAATTAGAGCATGGTGGAAAACACAAGAAAAATACTTCTTTTTATTTAGATCCTAGGAACACTGGAGTAGTTTTCGGAAGCGAAATGCCAGAAGAACAAACCTCTGAGCACCGCAATTCTGGTTCTGATGAATGGAATCTTGTTAGATAGGAGCTATCATGCCAAAAAAACATCTTGCTTTATTATGTGGTGGGCAATCCGCAGAACATGAAGTCTCTTTATTGTCCGCCAAAAATATTTTACAGGCCATAGACACCACCCGCTATCACGTTTCGGTGATTTTTATCAGCCGCTCAGGACAGTGGATTTTATTAGACAGCACCCAAAGCTTGCTCGATAATCCAGACATGCAGCCTTTTAAATCCCTTCCCGCCGGACGCATGATCGTATTAAATCCTGGCCAACCGCAACCCATCATGTTCGTCGAAAATGATCGCCTCAAGCCGCTGGCTGTTGAGGTGATTTTTCCGATTGTACACGGTAAATATGGGGAAGACGGCACCTTGCAAGGCATGCTGGAATTGTTGCATATTCCTTATGTAGGAACGCATACCTTAGGTTCAGCAATTAACATGGATAAAATTGTCACTAAACATATCTTGCGTAGTGCAGAATTACCGGTGGTGCGTTGGCTAGAGATGAAAAAAACCGATCAAAAACCGTTAACTTATGAAGAAGCAGTGGCCATTTTGGGCTCGCCTTTATTTATTAAACCTGCCAATACTGGTTCATCCGTCGGTGTTTCCAAAGTGAAAAATGCCGCAGAATTTCAAACGGCATTAACGTTAGCACAGCAATATGACGACAGAATTATTATTGAAGAATTTATTTCTGCGCGCGAAATTGAGTGTAGCGTATTAGGCGACGCAGAGATTGCGGTTTCGCTACCCGGTGAAATTATTACCACCTATGAATTTTATACGTATGCTGCAAAATATTTAGACCCAGAAAGCTTAACGCTCAAAATTCCCGCTGAGTTACCGTCATCTTTAATCACCAAATTGCAAACATTAGCCAAAAGCGCGTATATTGCCTTGAACTGCCGCGGCATGGCGCGAATGGATTTTTTTGTGACACAAGATGAACAAATTTTTATTAACGAAGCGAATACTTTGCCAGGTTTTACGCAGTTGAGTATGTATCCGCAGTTGTGGGAGGCGAGTGGGTTGAAGTATGCCGCGCTAATTGACAAATTAATTGAGCTGGCGGATTTTAGCGGGCAAGCTGCCCGCGCTCCCAAAAGCAGTGCCTCTTCAAAGCTTTAAGAGGCCCGCTTTAGATTTTGCTCATTCGGGCAGAAAAATTTTCCATAGCTATGAACTTTAGAGAGGCACGCTCCTGGGAGCGTGGTCAGCTTGCCCGCTGTTTTTTTAAGTTTCTAATGGCAAAAAGTTCAATCTTGCTCTAAGCTCATTCGAAGCTCGAGCCTGGGAGCGCGGGCTGCTAGCCCGCTGCTTTTAAGCTGTACTTAGTGACTAGGACTGCGTGGTACGCCGCTTTCTGATATGGCTTTGCTGTCCAAAACACTTTCTATGCTTGCGCTTGGTTTATAAAGAAATAACGCACCTGCGGGACGTTTTTTTGCCTGATATTCCTGAGCAAACGCTGTATAAAGCCCTGCTGCTTGTATGGTTTGCATGAGCGCATCGATGCTCTTTTTATTTGTGTCAGGTTGTTTTTCAATCAATAGAACCCCTGCCACTAGTTTTGATAGTGGAAGCTTAAGCAATATTGCGGATTGTTTAGCGTGCGTCGCATGCAAAATCAAATTGGCTGCTGCGGATTGCGAAAGATGATTAAACCACTCACGCCCCTTTTCTGGCGTACAAACTTTTAACAGATTAAATGACTGGGCAATGGCAGAACTGGACTCTTTTTCCTCTAGAGGTTGAGTTTTTTCAACGGGTGTGGTTTCCCATTCAATAGCCCTACCATTTTCTCGACGTACTAAATCTTTAAAGCTAACTATTGTGGTATCTGCTCGATTTTCAAAATCATGTTGCTCTAAATAATCTACGCCTTTCTTCAAAGCAATCATGGGTAATTTTTCTGCAGAATTTTTGGAATCATGTAGGATTAAATAAGCCGCTTGTTCAGCTGATATATCCCGCAATGATAGGTCGCAAATCTCTTTGGGTTGAGTTTGCAATTCTCTGAGTCGAGCACGTTGCGCATCTGGATGATCTGCTTCCAAATATTTTTTATGTACATCCTCTAAAGCTAATTGATATTTTCCAAAAAGTTGTTTGTCTTGTTTTAAAGGTGCCAGCAAAGAATCTACATCATAAATATTACGGTTTTCTCGTTCATTACAACATTGCATATAATGTGTAGTTTCTGCCCAGACGGAAATAGGCAATTTCTGAGCGATCTCTGGATGTTTAGAGATTAATTGCATCGCATGCTTAGGTTCTAAGCCTTCAAATAACCGTTGACAGCGTTTATCATCATATTCTTGTAAACACTTAATTCTTTCTAAACGACTTCCAGGTAAATCGGAATGTAAATAATCCCTCTGAATATCGAAAGCGAGTTTTTGATTTTTTTGGTCTTCACCAAATAGTGTCTTTGTAAACGAGTCACCCTCTATTCTAGAAAGCACGGCCAGCAGGCTGGAAATTTCTTTTTGATGTGCATCCTCTTGTGTTAAAGACAAGAAAATTTGACGTTGTAAGTCAGCTTGTTTATTTGGCTCCAATCCATACCCTTGAACAAGTCGAGTAAACCGTGCAGCAGCTGCATGGGTGCCTTCTTGTTGGAGCGTGCGTAGTAATTCATTCTGAATGAATTCAACTTCCTTGTCTAAAGTCGTTATAGTAGGTTGGTTGGCTTGTGCTTCGGTGTGAGAACGTTTATGAGCGGTATACCAAGTTCCAAAGGCAATAGCGAGTGCTGCTACACCAAGAATACCCGAAATTGCAGACAGCTCGAAGTTGCTGGTCATTAAATCGAAACAATAATACAGGGCGACTCCACCACCTGCAGCCAATGGCGCGCTGGCGTAAAGAAAACCTTTAAAGACAGGGTCATTAAATTTTAAAGTAGATTGTAAACTAAGCTCAAAGTCTTCGTCTTTTAGGGTCTCCTTAGCGTCTTTTTTAAATTCACTCATCAAAGTAGCTCGAATAAGCGCTACAGGGTCTTTGAGCCTGTCAGGAGAAACGCTTGATTCTGATGAGCGTTTTTTATCTAAATCGGTTTCTTGAGCCAAGACTGCCATAATGATTCCTCTACAGTAAGTGTGTCGTAAAGGAAGTATAATGGATGATTCTTAGGGTTTTATTATGATGGTCTAAATAATTATGGTTATTCTCTCTGTAGGAGCTGTTTTCCGTCATCTGCTCTCAATCCTGAGAACACCACCGCAAACACCATCGTCATACCCCCCAACACCAAGAACGTCCAATGAAAAATATGGGGGGTGAGCACAATCGCCGTACCTTGCAATTTCACCGAAAAAAGATGGATGAATAGAGCACTGATCGCCACACCAAAGCTTTGAGAGAGCTGTTGTAACGTGCTCATAATGCTGGTGGTGGCGCTTAAATCTTCGGCTTGGATGTCGCCATAGGCGAGAGAATTCATACCGCTGTATTGTAACGTGGATAAACAGCCAAACAGCAGGGTGAGGAGTGCGATTAATCCTAAGCTACTGTGCTGATTGATCAAGATGAAGGCCATGATCAACAGCCCCATGAGCAAGGTATTGAGGATGAGATAACGTCGATAGCCCATTTTGATTAAAAAATAGCGGGAAAACGGCTTCATCAGCACGACACCCAGCGCGACAGGCGCCATGAGTAAGCCAGCAATTTGCGCAGGATATTGCAAAGGAATTTGCAGTAATAAAGGTACTAAAAAGGGGATTCCTCCAAAACTGAGGCGGGTGAGCAAGTTGCCAATGACCGAGACTCGGAACGTTCGAATACGGAATAGCCGCACGTTGACAATAGGATAGGTTTGGCGGTGAGAATGCCAAAAATATAACCCAAAAATACCGAGCGCTATGACAATGATGCTCAACGCCCATTGATTGGGAATAGCACTTTCGGTAAAGGCTGACAACCCAAAAGTAAATCCAGCTAGGCTCACCCCAAATAGAACAAACCCAATTTTATCTAAGGCATGTAAATTTGGCAGGACGGGACTGGATTTAATCCATTTCATGCCTAACAGCAGCACGATAATACCAATGGGCAAGTTGACCCAAAAAATCCACCGCCATGAAAAATAATGGGTAATATAGCCGCCTAATACCGGGCCTGCCATAACACCTAATGCGCCGATCATAATCACCCGATTCATGCGATCGAGCATTTCATTGCGCGGAAAAGTGCGCAAAATAATCAGCCGCCCCATGGGCATGCTGAGAGATCCCCCTAAGCCTTGCAAACAGCGGGCAATGATCAGTTCAGGTAAGGTATGTGTCAAACCACACCAAACGGAACTGAGGGTGAATAACGCCGAGGCGAATAAAAACACCCGTTTGACCCCGAATTTATCCCCAATCCAACCACTGATCGGTGTGAAAATCGCTAAGGTGAGCAAATAACTGATTAAGGCGATTTTAAGATCAATGGGGTTGACATTTAAGCTGCGAGACATCGCTGGAATGGCGGTGTTTAGAATCGTCGTGTCCAACGCTTCCATAAACATCGCTAACGAAATGACGAACGGGGTTAATTTTTTATACATGATCGCATCTAGTTGTGACTTTAAAGTAAGAGTATACAATAAATCATGAAGTTTATCGTTATCATGCCGAAGGGCACTTTTTTCTGGGAGCGCGGGCAGCTTGCCCGCATTAAAGCTTTAGATTTGAGGAAGCACTCCCAAGTTTGGTGATAGCTTTAACATGAATAAGGCTCGAGCCTGGGAGCGCGGGCAGCTTGCCCGCATTAAAGCTTTAGATTTGAGGAAGCACTCCCAAGTTTGGTGATAGCTTTAACATGAATAAGGCTCGAGCCTGGGAGCCCGGGCAGCTTGCCCGCATAAAAGCTTTAGATTTGAGGAAAGCACTCCCAAGTTTGGTGATAGCTTTAACATGAATAAGGCTCGAGCCTGGGAGCGCGGGCTGCTAGCCCGCTAATATTTGGAGATTTTGATCATGCTTAATGTTGCAGTCACTTATATTCAAGGCCCTGTGGGTCAGCTGGAAGCTTTAGTCAATCCCCCGCCTGCTGTTGGGCAGCCGGTTGTGATTATCTGCCATCCCCATCCGTTGTATGGCGGCACGATGCATAATAAAGTGGTGACCACCTTAGCGCGGGCGTTTTCTGAATTAGACATGGGTACAGTGCGCTTTAATTATCGCGGTGTCGGACAGAGTGTGGGCAGTTATGGTGAAGGAATTGGTGAAACCGAAGATGGTATCGCCATTTTCAATTGGGTCAAACAGCAATTTCCTGCCAGCCCTGTGTGGGTAGCAGGTTTTTCGTTTGGATGTTATGTGGCAGCAGGCTTAGCTGCCAAATATCCTGACATCAAACAGCTGGTGACTATTGCCCCTGCGGTGAATCATGCTGATTTTACGGGTTTTACCTCTGTTCAGTGTCCGTGGTTACTGATTATGGGAGATGCGGATGAAATCGTGCCAGTGGCTGATGTTCAAGCGTGGGTGGCGCATTTTCCATTGCCGATTAAAACCTATTATTTGCCGGGGGTCAGCCATTTTTTTCATGGGCAGTTGGGGTTGTTGCGAGAAACGGTGCAGAAAGCGCTTAGAGGATGATTGAAGTCTTACGTCCCTGTATTCTGGATCCCCGCATCCTGCGAGGACGACGCCGATACTTATGAGCCAAGTTATAACTTTTGTACGAGCTGGGTTTATATGGCCTTTGTTGAGAGAAGCATATATAAAAATTACTGTATTTACAGTAGGCTTTTAATCATTCAATATAAAATTTGAGTTTTCATTCGGCGCACTTCGAGTAGCTCAGTGTTTCCAAGAAGGCACTCAAGAGGAGGCGTCGTCCTCGCAGGATGCGGGGATCCAGAATACAGGGACGTAAGGTCTTACTCCGGGTATTGATTGTATGAAAGAAAGTTTTGTTTATATTTTGGCGACTCATCGTAATGGAACTTTATATATTGGGTCTACTTCAAATATTCTAAAAAGAATATGGGAGCACAAAAATAATGTTATTCCTGGTTTTACAGCAAAGTATAATGTTCATCAGTTAGTGTATTATGAAATACATCAAACTATTCTTGGCGCTGCATTGCGAGAAAGACAGATGAAAAAATTGAGCAGAAAACAAAAATTGGATGTTATTGAAAAATTTAATCCAGTATGGCAAGATTTATATGAAAACATCAGGTAAATATTCGGCACATGCTAAGAGAGGCTTAAGCTTACAAATAGGCAGGGGCGTCGTCCTCTTGAGTGCCTTGTCAGGAGTGCTGCGCTTGTTTTAGAATGTGTTAAAATGGATAATAATTAACGAGATACCTATGAAAATCATAAAAATTGGGATTATGTCTCAGCAAGAAATTCGAGACAGAACATTAGCTATTGTACAGGGTAAATATAAACCGAAATCTAGTGATCCAAAAATTTGGTTTCCGTCCCTCCGATCATTAGCAGAAGTATTAAGTGATGAGAATCAAGCATTATTGCAAATCATTACGCATAAAAAGCCGCACTCTATCCGAGAACTATCTGATTTGACGGGACGACAGCCTAGTAATCTATCAAGAACATTAAAAACTTTATCCGCTTATGGGTTTGTTAAACTCGAAAAACAGAATAAAACAGTATGCCCAATTGCAAAAGCAACTCAATTTAATGTGGTTTTTGGCACAATAAATGAAAAACAGCCTTAGCTTTTAGTGATCAAGTTGTATCAACGCAAAATGACCATATCTCGTGATGAGCTTTGCCCTATTAACGATTCCATGCATTTTTTGGCTTGTGCTTGATACTCGGAGATTAATGATGTGGCTTCTAACTGACTGATACCATCACCTGATAAGCCGTCCAGCACTAAAGCAGCCTGTAATGATTGCGTCAGTTGTTCAGTCAAATCAGGCATACAGCTCAAAAAATGTGCTAATATGGCGCCAGCCTGAACGGTTTCAGGTTTTTGCATAGTATGGTCCCTGGCGCACCGCCCCCCCTAAGGTCGTTATATCAACATCAGTGGTTTTTTGATAATTGATGTCAAAGTTACCGGATTTAAATGCCTGATCAAATAATTGAAATTTATTGCGATGCGCTAAAAACGTTGGGAGGTTGCGATCAAGAATAGTCCCAGCTAAGGCCTTATCAGCTTGGGTTTTGTTAAGCTTTAAAACTTTATCGAAAAGATCTGAATTTCCACTTTCCGCGGCAAAAAATACAATATTATAAACACTGGTCATGAAGGAATCTTTATAGTATGCAAGCAGCTCATCTATAAAAGGTGATTCTGTATTACCAAATTTAACGGCATAGCCTAAAGGAATGGTTCCATTTACATCTGGCTTGTGTGGTAAATTTTGGATGTCATTACTTATATAAGGACTCTGTAATTCTTTCTTAAGATCTTTAGGTAATTTTCCGGCTATGGCTGCATAATGCAAATAATTTCTTTGATAGGGATCTAAATACCTCCAACTAATCTGATTATCAAACACAGGTATATCATTAAATATTTTATCTTGACAGCTCAGTAATGAGACGAGGTGTGAATTTAAGAGTCTAGCGTTTACGGTATCAAGATTATATAATGTTGGGATATGGTTTTCTATTTTTGGTAATAAGCCCGTTACTGCCGCATAAGGCACCATCGTGGATTTTAAATCATCAATATCTGTTTTTTTGGCCTCTAATTTTTTTAATAAATACTCTAAAGTTTCTAAATCACCCCCCAACGCTGCATAGCGTAAAATATCCCTACCGTAATTATCTTTGGCTTGTAACCAGCGCGCCTCAACCTCTTGAAGTGCTTTATGTTCTGGAAGATCTGGGTTTTCTCCTGATACTAAGGGCAATTTCCCTCCTGCTAATAAATACAACTGCCAATCATGGAGCACTAAATTGATCCTGACATCTTTCTTTGTTGAGTTGAGGTTGGTGACATTAATATAGGTTATTTTATACAATAGTTGTAATTTATCATAAGTAATACGGGCTTGATCGCTGCCAAATTTGACTTGATTCCAAAATGTTGGATCGATGTTTTTTTTATTTAATGTAAAAATTCCCTTGTCGTCGCTTAAATATTCTTTAAGTGTATAGATAGATTTGTTTTCTACGACTGGGGTTTTGCTTTCTTTCGGCTTGATGGGTTGCTGAGGAGGGGCTAAAGGTTGTATGGTTGAATCATCACCAAGTGCATCAATAGGAGGCGCGCTGGGTGTGGGTGAAGTTTCTAAACGTGAGTCGGCCATATACAGTCTCCAAAGTTAATCGCGTGATCTTATCTTAAATACTTAATTGGATTGTATTAGATATTAGAATATTGTTCAATGAAAATGTCTCTATCGCTTCCTCATCCAACTCATTAATCCAATTCCACCAAGAATGCAACACACCGCAATACTCTGCCAAACATTAAATCTTTCTTGAAATAATAAAACACCCCAAAGTAAACCCGTGATTGCAACTACACCATCGACTAAGCTGTAATAAACCGGACCGGCTAAAGTCAGTAATTTAAACAGCAAGACATAACCTAAACTCGATAAAATCATTTCTAAAATAATCACCCAACCAGGTAACGTTAACGGCCATAAAGAATAAAAACTGTGCGTGCTGAAAACGACCGGTAATAACCATAGCGTAGAAAAAATCATCATGCCAGCGGCTAAATTTAAGGGTTGGCTGTTGGCGGGACGGCGTGGGTTGACAAAATTTGCAAATAGGGCGAAGCATAATGGCGTGAGTAGGGCGATTAATATCCACTTTGCTTGCTGACCTGAAAAATGCGCGTTGGGAACCACTAGACAGGCCAATCCTACGATCGTGATCACTAAAGCTAGAAATCGCCTGAAATTGAATGATTCTTGTTTCGCTAATAAGGCGAGTGGATAAATCATCATGGGGACGGTATTAATAACCAATGCGAGTAAGCTTGCAGGTAAATGTGCAGCGGCGTAATACATAATGGTGTTGGGTACGGCAATACCTAATAAACCACACAGCGCATAAAATTTGTAGGGCGTGTGTAAGTGCTCAATTTTTTGGGTAGGCACGAGCTTGGGAGCGCGGGCTGCTAGCCCGCTAATACGACGTTTGAACAGACAAAATAGGCTTAATAAAACAGCGGGTCCTAAAGATTGCCAAAAAGTATAGCCAATGGGATGTACGCCGTGAGTAGTAGCGAATCGAGCGATAGCATAACCAGAGCCCCAAGTGATGCCGAGAGAAAATAAAATGCTAAGGGGTAATAAAGTTTTTTTCATGATGAAGGATTGATGGTTGACTGTTGATGGAGATTTTACGAATAAGGATTAATGAGTGGTTGTTGTCGTGGATTTTACAAATATTGTAGATTCTACGAATATGTAAGTGGCGAGCTGTTTCCTTCTCCCCTCCGTGGGAGAAGGTGGCCGAATAGGCCGGATGAGGGGGTTATTTTTTAAAAAATAGGTTAAAAATGCTTTTTAATTTTCCCCCTCATCCGCCTATCGGCACCTTCTCCCACGGAGGGGAGAAGGCACCACACCGAGCTTCAAGCGTTTCTCAAATCTCAAGCTGTTTCAAGCTTCAAGCTTCAAGCGTTTCTCATACTTCAAGCCTTAGCTTTTATGCTAATTCAAAATCAATCTGCCGCTCATCCAAATTAACGCGCACGATACAGACTTTAATCTGATCTCCTAACCGATAAGTCGTGCCGGTTCGCTTACCGCGCAACGCATGTTTTACGGGATCAAAATGGTAGTAATCATCTTTTAAAGCCGTGACATGAATTAAGCCTTCGACATAAATTCCCGTTAATTCGACAAAAACGCCGAATCCTGTCACGCCGGTAATAATTCCTGCATAAGTCTTACCAATTTTATCCTGCATATAATGACATTTGAGCCAATTCATCGCTTCGCGCGTCGCAACATCAGCGCGTCGTTCTGTCATTGAGCAATGTTCACCCAATGCAATCATCATTTTTTTATTATATGGAAACTTACGGGTGGATTTTAAGATATGCCGAATGGCGCGATGCACTAATAAATCGGGATAACGTCGAATCGGTGAAGTGAAGTGCGTATAAATATCATACGCCAATCCAAAATGTCCGAGTTGGCTGGGGAAATAAATCGCTTGCATCAAAGAGCGCAGTAACACCGTTTGAATCAAATGTTTATCGGGTCGAGTTTGAATGCGCTGTAATAATTTATAATAATCGAGTGGCGTGGGTTTGTTACCGCCGCCTAATCTGAGCCCTACACTTTTCAAGAAATCTTGTAAGATCGGCATTTTTTCAGGATTAGGCCCTTCATGCACGCGATACAATGTGGGGATGCGATTTTTCTGTAAAAATTTAGCGGTGGCGACATTGGCGAGCAACATACATTCTTCAATGATTTTATGCGCTTCGGTGCGCACCACTGGCACAATTTCTTGAATCTTTTTATTTTTTCCGAACACAATCCGCGTTTCGACGGTTTCAAATTCTAATGCGCCACGCGCCATGCGTTGTTTGAGTAATACTTTAAATAAAGCCTGTAAGTCTTTTAAATGGGGTAATAGTGCAGGGTTGGTATTTTTTTTCTGCGTGAGCATTTGGCTCACTTCATCATACGTTAAACGTGCACGCGAGCGCATCACTGCATCATACAAGGTGTAACGCGTTAATTTACCTTTGGCGCTCACTCGCATATCGCACACCATACACAATCTATCGACATGCGGTTTTAACGAACATAATTCATTCGACAGCATTTCCGGCAACATGGGAATCACGCGGCCTGGAAAATACACCGAATTGCCGCGCGTGTAAGCTTCTTTATCTAACGCGGTATCAACTTTCACATAATGGCTGACATCAGCAATGGCCACCACCAACCGCCATCCCCCTTTGGGTTTTGCTTCACAATAAACTGCATCGTCAAAATCTTTGGCATCCACGCCATCGATGGTGACTAAGGGCAAATCCCGAATATCGGTTCGTCCTTGACAATCTTTAGCCGAAACTTCTGGTTTGAAATGTTGAAGTTCGGTTGTGACTTCAGCAGGCCATTGATGGGGCAAGGCATGAGTTCTGAGGGCAACATCAATTTCCATGCCAGGGGAGAGGTGATCCCCCATGACTTCTAAAATTCTGCCGGTGGGCTGACGGCGTGCGGTAGGTTGATGAGTGATTTCAGCCATTACAAACTGCCCATGTTTGGCTTCCCCCTGTTCACCGGGTGGGATGACCACATCTAAAGTAATGTCTTGATTATCGGGTTGGACAAAGGCAATGCCCGGTTCTTCAAAATAACGCCCCACCACTTGCCAAGTATTCCGCGTTAAAATTTCAGCTACTACGCCTTCACGTTTACCGCGCGGATTGGTGGAAACGGCTCTGGCGAGGACAATATCCCCTGGAAAGAGCGCGCGCATTTGATAAGGGGTTAAAAATAAATCAGAACTGCCATCATCAGGAATTAAAAATCCAAACCCGTCTTTATGACCGACCACTTTGCCGCGGATCAGCTCTAATTCATTCACTAAGGCGTATTTGCCACGACGATTTCGAATCAATTGCCCATCGCGTTCCATGGCTTTCAGTCGAAAGCGCAAGGCATCTTGAACTTCGGGATCTTCAATGCCGAAGAGTTCAATGAGTTGTTCGAGCGAAAGGGACTTGCCAATTTCATCAAGACATTGAAGAATATATTCGCGACTAGGAGCAGGCGTTGGATATTTTTCTGCTTCTCGCTTATGATAAGGATCGAGGGTTCGGTAATCTTTTAACACGATATGTGGCATTTCCTTGCTGGGACATCATTAAGTTCATAATTCGACATAAATGTAAGGCTGAATTATATAGGATCTTAATACAGGGGGCAATGTAATTCTCAGCACTTAAGTCGAGACATCTCAAAAAGCAAGGTGTCTACTGAGGGGATAGTCATTTAAAGACTCTCTTTTTCATGGATGTAAAAGAGAAGCCTACAGGGATGTATTTACGGCGTGTCTTTAAGTGACTATCCCCTCAGTAGACACCGATTAGGGCACAAATTTTTCTTTAATGGGAGCAGGTCATGAGCATTCATAGCTTCTACGGGGGGCCGGTATTTTCTGACTTTCGTCAGCAGAAAATATTGCTTAAGCTTCAAGCGTCTTTCCCCTTTGTACAAGGATTTACCGCGATCTATCAATACATTCTAAAAGTGGAGCGGCCATTTTCGCCCTTAGAAGAAGCCCGGATCAGCGAATTATTGCAAACTCAACCGCGCCCCGTCTTCCACATTTCTCATCATTTGGAAAAATACCCCCTGGGTTTTGAAATGCTGGTCATCCCCAGAATGGGCACAATTTCGCCTTGGTCTTCTAAAGCCACCGATATTTTGCATAATTGTGGCTTATCTGCCGTGCAACGGGCTGAGCGCAGTGTTTTATATCGCGTTGAATTTCAAGCCGACCTCGACAAACAAGCTTTTCTGAAAGCAAACAACTTTGAAAAATTAAAAAAGGCTTTAGGTCACATGCTGTATGACCCCATGACCGAGTCTTTGTTGTGGGATTTGCAGCATTTAGAAACATTATTTCATACCGAAGCCCCGCAGCCCTTACGCACGATTGATGTATTAACCCAGGGTAAATATGCCTTAGAGCAGGCCAATAAGACCTTAGGTTTGGCTCTCAATGCCGCTGAAATCGATTATTTTTTCAGCTACTTTGAAAAAGCCCAGCGCAACCCCACCGATGTCGAATTGATGATGTTCGCCCAGGCCAACTCTGAACATTGTCGACATAAAATTTTTAATTCTGCCTGGGAAATTGATGGTAAATCCATGCCACACAGCTTGTTTGGCATGATTCAG
Source organism: Gammaproteobacteria bacterium (assembly GCA_047601185.1). Taxonomy (GTDB): domain Bacteria; phylum Pseudomonadota; class Gammaproteobacteria; order JAURND01; family JAURND01; genus JASGJS01. Next base: position 1,358,375 of record JASGJS010000001.1, read on the forward strand.
AATACCTATCAGCAAAATCCCAAAGACGTGTTGTCTGCTTATAAAGATAACGGGGCAGTGCTGGCCAATACCAAAGCGGATCGTTTGATGATAGACCCTGTTGAACGCGTCTATCGTTACAGCTCTGAGCCCATGCCGATTGTCATTAAGGTAGAAACCCATAATCATCCCACCGCAATTTCGCCTTTTCCGGGCGCGGCGACAGGATCCGGTGGCGAAATCCGCGATGAAGGTGCGGTAGGTCAGGGCGCCCGACCCAAAGCGGGTTTAACGGGTTTTTCGGTATCCAATTTAAATATCCCAGATTTTCAACAGCCTTGGGAAATGCACTACGGTAAACCTGCTCACATTGCCTCAGCCTTTGACATTATGCTGGAAGCGCCTATTGGTGCGGCTTCGTTTAATAATGAATTTGGCCGTCCGGGGATTTGTGGATATTTTCGCACCTACGAAGAACATATGAAAAATAGCCATGGTGCAGTGCGTGGCTATCATAAACCCATCATGCTCGCAGGTGGTCTAGGCAATATTCGCGCGTCGCAAATTGCTAAACAGACTTTGCCCGTAGGCGCGTTAGTCATTCAAATTGGCGGACCGGCTATGTTGATTGGGATGGGCGGTGGTGCGGCTTCCTCAGCCACTTCCGGTTCTCGTCAAGCGGAAATGGATTTTGCTTCGGTACAACGCAGCAATCCTGAATTACAACGACGTTGTCAAGAAGTGATCGAAGCGTGTACGGCTTTGGGTAAACAAAATCCTATCCTGTCGATTCATGATGTCGGTGCGGGTGGGCTGTCTAATGCCGTACCTGAAATTCTGGAAGGCAGTGACAGAGGCGGTGAAATAGCCCTGCGCAGCATTTTAAATGCTGAACCTGGTTTATCCCCCATGCAAATTTGGTGTAATGAAGCTCAGGAGCGCTATGTTTTAGCGATTGATCCTCAAGATTTAGCCACTTTTGAAAGCATTGCGCAACGCGAGCGCTGTCCTTTTGCGGTAATCGGCACTGTGAGCAAAGACCAGCAATTGGTGGTGAATGATGCCGCTTTGCCGCAGCAACCCATTGATTTACCGTTAAGTTTTTTATTGGGGAAGACACCCAGACCGCTGCGCCAAGTGCAAACCGATTTTATAGAACCGTCTTTATTCGATTTGGCTGAGATTGATTTGGCTGAAGCGGCTAAGCGGGTGTTGCAGTTACCTTGCGTTTCCGATAAAAGTTTTTTGATTACGATTGGGGATAGAACCGTCGGTGGGATGGTGGCGCGCGATCAAATGGTCGGCCCTTGGCAAGTCCCCGTCGCAGATGTCGCCGTCACCGCCAACAGTTTTGAAGGTTATCATGGCGAGGCCATGGCCGTGGGAGAACGCGCACCCATTGCGTTAATCCATCATGCCGCTTCTGCGTTAATGGCGGTGGGGGAAGCGATTACCAATATCGCTGCCGCTTATATTGGCAAAATTTCCGATATTAAACTTTCAGCGAATTGGATGGCAGCTGCGGGTTATCCCGGTGAAGATGCAGGGCTGTATCAAGCGGTACAAGCGGTGGGATTAGAGTTGTGTCCAGCGCTTGGCATCGCCATTCCGGTTGGAAAAGATTCCCTTTCGATGCGTACTGTTTGGCAAGAAAACGGCGAGGAACGCAGCGTCACCGCGCCGCTGTCTCTGGTCGTCTCAGCCTTCGCGCCAGTGCGTGATATCCGCAAAACCTTAACCCCCCAATTAAAAAATTCCAAATCCACGCAGCTGATTTTGCTCGATTTAGGGGCTGGGTGTCATGCCCTAGGTGGTTCTGCGCTTGCCCAGGTCTATCGTCAACAAGGCCACATGCCACCGGATGTCGATGACCCTGAAATGCTCAAACAATTTTTTGCTGCCATCCAAACCTTAAATCAAAAAGGCTTGCTATTAGCCTACCACGATCGCTCTGATGGCGGATTATTGGTCACGCTTTGTGAAATGGCCTTTGCCAGCCATTGTGGGCTCAATATTCAGTTGGATACCCTAACTGCTCAACATTCTCCCTTGGAGGTGTTATTTTCAGAAGAATTAGGGGCGGTGATTCAGGTGCGAGAAGCCCATTGCGAAAAAGTTTTGGCCGTCCTCAATCAATATGATCGCTTGGTCGGCCATTGCCATGTGATCGGCCGACCTGATTTTGAGGCAGATGAACTCCGCTTTTATGACCAACATCAGTGTATTCTGCAAGCGCCGCGGGTGCAGTGGCAACGTTTGTGGTCAGAAACCAGCTACCGCATGCAAGCTGCGCGTGATAATCCTGACTGTGCTCAAGCGGCTTATGATCAGTTACTCGATACGCAGGATCCTGGCCTCAATGTCACCTTAACATTTGATCACGAGCACGATGTGGCCGCGCCGTATATTATGAGCGGCGTGCGTCCCAAAATTGCGATTTTGCGGGAGCAGGGCACTAACAGCCAATATGAGTTAGCGGCAGCATTTGATCGAGCAGGATTTACCGCCGTTGACGTGCATATGACCGATATTTTAGAGAAATCCTTTGGCTTGACGGAGTTCGTTGGGCTGGCGGCAGGGGGCGGATTCTCTTATGGCGATGTGTTAGGCGCAGGGCGCGGTTGGGCTAAATCCATTTTGTATCATGCGAGAGCGCGTGAAGCCTTCGCAGCATTTTTTGCCCGCCCGGAAACGTTTACCTTAGGCATTTGTAATGGCTGTCAAATGCTGGCGCAATTGCAAGAAATCATTCCCGGCAGCGACAACTGGCCGCAGTTCGTTAAGAACCGCTCAGAACAATTTGAAGCCCGATTAAGTTTGGTGGAAATTCAACCATCCCCCTCATTGTTTTTTACGGGGATGGTAGGCTCTCGATTGTGTATGGCCAGTTCGCACGGAGAAGGCCGAGCCGCGTTCAACGATCCCGAACAGGCGGAACATTTAATCAAAAGTGGGATGGCCCCAGTACGATACGTCAACCATTATGGCGACATCACCGAGCAATATCCCGCCAACCCCAGTGGCAGCACCTCAGGCATTGCGGCAGTCACCTCTACCGATGGCCGGGTGACGCTGATCATGCCGCATCCAGAACGGGTATTCAGAACTGTGCTCAATGCCTGGCATCCGGAAGAGTGGGGTGAAGACGGCCCGACTTTACGGATGTTTAGAAATGCGCGAGAGTGGGTGGGATGAGTATTTTTATGGTATGATAAAATATTAGAGAATGGGAGAAAACGATGGGTAAATTGAATCCTCGTGTCGATTTTGCCTTTAAAATATTATTTGGTAGTGAAGAAAGCACTGATATTTTGCTTTCTTTCATTAATTCCGTATTATCTCTGGAACATCCCATTACGAAGATACGACTGTTAAACCCCTATAATTATAAAAAACATCCCACAGATAAATCATCCATTTTAGATATTAAAGCCCAAGATGAGAGAGGAAGACTTTATAACATTGAAATGCAGCTCATGGATCAAGTCGATTATAATCAACGGGTTTTGTACTATTGGTTTAAGCTTTATTCAGAGCAATTAAGTGAGGGTCAAGGATTTAAAGCCCTGCAAAAAACCATCAGTATCCATATTTTAAATTTTAACTCTTTTGAGGAAAAAGAATTTCATAATATTTTTCGTATACTCAATACCAAAACCTATAGCAGTTGTTTTGAGGATTTAGAGTTGCATTTTATTGAGTTAAAAAAATTTGATAAAGATTTGGCCCATGTAACGACCAGTTTAGATCGATGGGTGACCTTTTTGAACAAGGCTGCAGAGTGGGATAAGGGAGAGGTACCCGTGGAGCTTCAGGCGGATCCTGCTATTGAAAAAGCAGCAGCAACCTTAGACAGAATTTCGTTAAGTAAAGAAGAGCGTGAAGTTTACGAAGCGCAGTTAAAGTGGCTGCGTGTTGAAGCTGCGGCAATAGAAAAGGCAGAGATAAAAGGTTTTAATATAGGCATTGAAAGAGGTATTGAAAAAAATCGCGAAGAAACTGTCATACGTCTAATTAAAAACACCACTCTATCGAGTGAAGAAATCGCCAAAATTGCAGGATGCTCTATTGATTTTGTGCAGAAATTAAAAAGCTAAGGGCTTTGTATCCACTCAGCACAACCTAAGGGAAGCTTGAGCTTAAATTACGCAGGAGGCGTCGTCCCCGCATCATAGGCCGGATGAGGGGTAACAACAACAGCCCTAGGCGTAGCTGAGATTTCGGGCATTATTGTAAGAATTTTCCTTTCGCGTGGCTTGCTCGTTATAAGCATTAGCATGCCAGGTTTGAGGTGGAGAATTGAACTGAGCTTTGCCTCCTCGATTTGCTACAGTGGGAGGCGGTAAAGGTTTAGTATCACCGATACCCACACCACCGCCACTTCCACTCTCTTTCTTTTGCGTGGGAGGAGGTAAGGGTTTAGTATCACCAATGCCTACGCCACCGCCACTTCCGCCATCCTTCCTGGAAGCAGGTGTTGCAGTTGAGGCTGTAGGCGCAGCGTTTGAAGCACCACTGTTAGATGGGCTGGTGGCGGTTGATGCTGTAGCGGCAGCCTTAGATTCAGTAGATTGAGCAGGAGCAGGCTGAGCGCCGGCGGCAGCATTTTGCTGCGCTTGAGAAGCCGCTTGTCCAGCTGCTGCATTGGTTTGTTGAGTGTTCTGAGTTGGCTGAGCCCCTGCTGCAATATTGGCTTTTACAACATGAGCGTCAGCATTATTCACAGGTTTAGAAGCTTCTTTAGGGCTTGCAGCGTTGTGATTAGGCGCCTGATCTTGTTGTGGTTTGGCTGCAGACGCTGTTGGTGCAGGCGCGGAAGGTTTAGTTTCCGTCTGAGTTTGTGCTTTGGCACTCTCAGCTTTTGCCTGTTCCTGATAAGACTTCGCTTGTTTCGTAAAATTTTCACTGGCAGCTTTAAAGGCATCACTGGCTTTGGTAAAAAGGTTGGCGCTTTTGTCATCCCCTTCCGCTTTAGACATGCCTGCACGTTCAGCTGAGTAGTCAGATTTTTGTTGCGTCATCTTGGCATTTCTGTCGCATTCTTCGCCCATTTCTTTGGCAGAACGGGTGTTACCTTTTTCTAATTCTTGGCTGCGTTCAGCAAATTGCTTACTATCGTCCTGATGACTGAGGCCACCGCTTTCTCTACCGCGATATTGACTCGAAGACTGTTCAGCTTCTGCGGCGGTTTTAAAGGCGTCTGAGGTTTGCGCCATTGTTTGGCTAACGTTAGAGCTTTGCGCAGCATTCTGAGCTTGGGGTTGCTGAGCAGGTTGATCTGCGTTATTCACGGGTTTATTTGCAGCGTTATTGGCAGCATTATCTGTTGGCTGAGTATTATTTTGTGCTGCATTAGGATTGGGTGCATTAGCAGCATCATTGATTTGTTGCGCAGTTTGCGTTGGCTGCGGTTGCATTTGAGGCGCGGCGTCATTTTGCTGTTTAGCCGCTGCTTCATTCTGAGCTCTTTGCTGATATTCTTTCGCGTGGTGTTTGTAATTATCGCTGGCTTCTTGCAATTTTTTGCTGGCATCTTCAAACAGTTTAGAGTGTTTCTCATCCCCTTTCATGTCAGCAATATCGGCTTTGATCGCGCAAATTCTTGAGCCACGCGCTAACATGTCGGATTCGACGGCAAATTTTTGAGCCAATTCTTTTGCTGTAAAATTGTTGCTGTTGACGGCTTGCGTCGCCTCATCAGAATATTTTTGGGTGAAATCTTTTAAAACAGCAGCACGTTCCGCATGAAATTTTGCATTCTCATCTCCAGTTTGTGCAGCTGAAGCATAAGCATTCGCTGCAACGGCCACCGCGGCAGTGGTTTGGAAAATGGAATTTTTCACTGAGGAAGGTGGTTTCGGGGCGCTGTTTTCAGCAGTTTTTTGCGGTGCATCGGCTGGTTGAACAGGGGCTTCTGGGTTGGTAGCAGGTTGGGTTTTGGGTGTTGCCCCTTTGATTCTGATCCGAGTTTTTTTAGGCTCAGGGATGCCGTCTAATAACGAGGATGACGTTGGAGAGGCGTAAGCTGCCGACTGACCTGCGAGAGTCCCCCTTCCTTCATTCACAGGTGTAGGACCCGCGGATGGAGCATAAGCATAAGAACTTTGGTTTTGAGAGGCCTTACGGTCAGATTGTGGCGCATCTTCATATTCAGCAGACTCTTTCTCCCAAAGCTTTTTGACAGTTAAAGCGACTGCGGCGAAAGCGGTGACCGCCAGTGTGAGCTGCACATCATGAAAAACGGTGCTTGGCGTTACGGTTGTGTCGAACCCATTATTGAAATTGAGATGATTCCAAGCGATCGCAGTCCCAGCAGCCACTGGGGCGGCTTTTTTGGCATTTGCTTTAAATTCTTTAGTCACTTCAGAGTTCATGGATTGGGATCTCAGGGTTATACTTCGACTATTTTACCGGATTTACCTTAAGGTAATCTTAAAGAGCAGAATATAACTTAGGCCCTTAGAATGTGCTGAATGGATACATCTAACTTAGCTTAGGCAGTGAATATTACAAAAGCCCATTCTATCAATGTTTAAAATGCCGTATCCCCGTGAATAACATGGCGATATTGGCCTCATTGGCAGCCGCAACGACCTCAGCATCCCGAATAGACCCTCCCGGCTGAATAATGGCGGTAATACCGGCTTTAGCGGCGGCATCTATCCCATCCCGAAAGGGGAAAAAGGCATCAGAGGCCATCACAGCCCCTGCCACGGCCAATTGGGCTTGCTCGGCTTTGAGGCCCGCCAAAATGGCACTAAACACGCGGCTCATTTGCCCGGCGCCAATCCCAACCGTCGCTTGATCCTTAGCATATACAATGGCGTTAGATTTCACAAATTTAGCGACTTTCCAGGCAAAACGTAAATCCTGCAATTCGGCGTCAGTCGGTTGGCGCTCGGTCACGGTGACTAACTGATCCAGTTCAGCCAGCTGCGTATCAGCCTCTTGAATCAACAAGCCGCCTTCAATCGTTTTAAAATCGAATCCAGACGGTGCAGCATTTGACCAAGCGCCCGTTTCCAGGACGCGTATATTGGGCTTATCTGCCAAAATGGTAAGTGCAGCTTTCGTGATAACCGGCGCGATCAGAACCTCGACAAACTGCTGATTTAGGATGGCTTGAGCAGTGTCGGCTTCTAATGGTTGATTAAACGCAATGATGCCGCCAAACGCTGAGGTAGCATCCGTCAAAAAAGCGCGTTGATAGGCTTGCAATTGTGTTTCAGCCACGGCAACTCCACACGGATTCGCATGTTTAACAATGACACACGCGGGGCGATCGAACACTCTAACACATTCCAACGCAGCTTGCGTGTCTGCGAGATTGTTATAAGATAAGGCTTTACCTTGTTGTAATGTCGCTTGCGCTAAACTGGTTGAAGGTGCCGAATCACCCAGATATAAAGCCGCTTTTTGGTGGGGATTTTCACCATAGCGTAAATCAGATTGCTTGCGTAATTGCAATGTGAGCACTTCAGGAAACGTTGCTTGATGTGAGGCTAAATTGATACCATTAAAATAATTGCAAATAGTCGCTTCATACTGTGCGGTATGCGCAAAAACTTTTTTAGCGTATTGAAATCGGATCTCTAAGGTATTGTCATTGTCCGTAATCAGCTGGATTAACTCGCCATAATCTTTAGGATCTACAACCGTGAGGACACGATCAAAATTTTTGGCAGCGCCGCGGAGCAACGTAGGCCCACCAATATCCACCTGTTCCACGGCTTCTGACAGTGAGCACCCTGTCGCAATGGTTTCGGCAAATGGATAAAGATTGACGATCACCAGGTCAATAGGGGGAATGTTGTGTTGTTGCATCACACCTTCATCTATCTCTGATCGCCCTAATATGCCGCCGTGAACTTTAGGGTGTAGGGTTTTAACGCGTCCACCCATGATTTCAGGGAACCCTGTATAGTCAGACACTTCTTCAATCGGAATATTCGCTGTTTTCAAGAGCTTAGCCGTGCCGCCGGTTGAAATAATGGCAATTCCTTGATGGGTTAATAGATGAGCGAGGTCAACGACGCCCGTTTTATCGCTGACGCTCATTAAAGCGCGTTGAATCTTAAGTGAGGAGGTCATTCTTATGAGATCTGATACTGTTTAATTTTTTTGCGTAAAGTGCTACGGCTAATGCCCAATAGCTCAGCCGCTTTACATTGGTTACCTTGGAGATATTTTAACGTAACTTCGACTAACGGCGCTTCGACTTCTTCTATCACTAAATCTAATAGTTGTGTGGGTAGCATGTCTGGGTCTAAACACGAAAAATAATTTTCTAAGGCACGACGCACGTATTCTCGGAGTGGAGGAATGGTGGTCGGTGGGTTTAAAGGTGGAGGTTTAATATTGTTCATAAAATCATAAAAAAGTAAGGCCTAGCTAGGCAGCAGACTGTCTTGTTACCCCTCATCCGCCCTATCGGGCACCTTCTCCCACAAGGGGAGAAGGAAACAGCTTGCCACGCAAATCTTCATAGAGCCTAAATGTCAACAGCCCCTAATAAAAAAAGGGTGATTAAAAATCACCCTTTTCAGTTCCTCTTCCAGTGCAAACTTAAGAAGTTGTGCTGGTTGAAGTTGTGGTTGTCGTGGTGGCAGAATCAGAAGCAGCGCTGGAACCATCAGTGGTGGTACCTTGAGGTTTGCAGCCAGTCAGGCCTGCGACTAATACCACAGCGGCCAAAGTAGCCAAAGTGAAACGTTTTAACATACGATAACTCCCTGGGGGTTGTTTATTGGATTTTGATCCTCGAATGAGTGGACAGCATAATCCGGCCACATCCGCGAAATATTAAGGGGGTATTAGCGCAATGTCAAGTATTCATGCAAACTAGAACATAACATAAAATTACGGTATGAATTTAGAACCGACTTGTGGAATAATGTGCTCAACTTACAAATACGAGGCTATCAAGATGGATGAACAAAGAATGAAGGCGTTAACTGCCGCGCTAGGCCAAATTGAACGCCAGTTTGGTAAAGGCTCTGTGATGCGTTTGGGTGATGCGGGTGTGGTGCGAGATATCGAAGTCATTCCAACCGGTTCATTGGGGTTAGACCTGGGTTTAGGCGTAGGCGGCTTACCTCGCGGACGTATCGTCGAAATTTTTGGCCCTGAATCCTCCGGTAAAACCACTTTAACCTTGCACGTGGTAGCACAATGTCAAAGACTGGGCGGCACAGCAGCTTTCGTCGATGCTGAGCATGCGTTAGATCCGCAATATGCACAAAAATTAGGTGTCAATGTCGACGAATTGTTAGTGTCGCAACCTGATACGGGTGAACAAGCTTTAGAAATTACCGATATGTTAGTCCGCTCTGGTGCAGTCGATGTGATTGTGGTCGATTCCGTAGCCGCTTTAACGCCTAAAGCAGAAATAGAAGGCGAGATGGGGGATCAACATATGGGGCTGCAAGCAAGATTAATGTCTCAAGCGTTGCGCAAGTTGACCGCTAATATTAAACGTTCCAATACCTTAGTTATTTTCATTAACCAAATTCGTATGAAAATTGGCGTCATGTTTGGCAACCCTGAAACCACCACAGGGGGCAATGCCTTAAAGTTTTATGCCTCAGTTCGTTTAGATATTCGTCGTACCGGTGCCATTAAAAAAGGCGATGAAATTCTGGGCAATGAAACGCGCGTTAAAGTGGTGAAGAACAAAGTCGCGCCACCCTTCAAGCAAGTCGATTTCGATATTTTATATGGCCTGGGTATCTCCCGCGAAGGTGAATTAGTTGAACTGGGTGTGAAACAGGAATTAATTGAAAAATCCGGCACTTGGTATAGTTATAAAGATAAAAAAATTGGTCAAGGAAAAGAAAATGCTTGTCAATTTTTGCGTGAAAATCCCGCTGTGGCGGTTGAACTGGAAGCACTGATTCGCGCTAAAGTGATGCAACGGTCGGCTGTTCCAGAGGTATTAGAAGCGCATGAAGAGTAATGAACTCCGCCAAACATTTCTCGATTATTTTGGTCAACAGCAACATACCATTGTGCCTAGCAGTTCTTTAGTGCCTGCTGAAGATCCGACATTATTATTCACTAATGCCGGAATGGTGCAGTTTAAGAAGGCTTTCCTGGGAGAAGAATCGCGATCTTACTCGCGCGCAGCCAGTTCGCAGCGCTGCGTGAGAGCTGGCGGCAAGCACAATGATTTAGAAAATGTTGGTTATACCGCAAGGCATCACACCTTTTTCGAAATGCTGGGCAACTTCAGCTTCGGGGACTATTTCAAACGCGAAGCCATTCAATTGGCTTGGCGTTTTTTAACAGAAGTGTTGGCATTGCCTGCGGATAAACTGTGGGTGACCGTTTTTAAAGAAGATGATGAAGCGGCAGACATTTGGTTAAAAGAACTCAAGGTAGATCCCAAACGATTTTCGCGGTGTGGAGAGGCTGATAATTTTTGGTCGATGGGGGATACCGGCCCTTGTGGTCCTTGCACCGAAATTTTTTATGATCACGGCCCAGAAATTCCTGGCGGACCTCCCGGCAGTGCAGAGCAGGAAGGCGATCGCTATATTGAAATTTGGAATTTGGTTTTCATGCAATATAACCGTGCTGCAGATGGCACACTCACCCCCTTGCCCAAACCTTCTGTGGATACGGGAATGGGATTAGAGCGGATTGCTGCTGTGATGCAAGGGGTGCACAGTAATTATGAAATTGATATTTTTCGGCACTTAATTCAAGCCATTGCAGATTTAGTGGGTACTACCGATTTAGAGCAAGCGTCTTTGCGGGTTATTGCGGATCATATTCGCGCAGCAGCTTTTTTAATCGCCGATGGCGTGACGCCTTCTAATGAAGGTCGAGGCTATGTGTTACGACGGATTATTCGCAGAGCCATTCGGCATGGCCACAAATTAGGTTTACGCGAGCCTTTTTTCTATCGCTTAGTCGCACCTTTAGCGGCAGAAATGGGTGAGGCTTATCCTGAATTGATCAAAGCTCGACCGGTGATTGAAAAATTATTGAATGTAGAAGAAAAACAATTTGCGATGACGTTGGATCAAGGGATGAAGTTGCTAGAGCGCTCTTTGAGCACTGTGAATAGCACGGTTATTCCAGGAGAGTTAGTGTTTCGTTTGTATGATACCTACGGCTTTCCACCAGACTTAACGGCAGATATTGCGCGAGAACGCAATTTAACTTTGGACTATCCAGGGTTTGAAGCGCACATGGAAAAACAGCGTCTACAATCGCAAGCCAGTGAGCAATTCAGTTTAGCCCCTGCAGAAATGGTGCAATTAACCGGAGAAACAGAATTTTTGGGGTATAACCAGCTGAGCGCTGAAGCCACAGTCACTGCGTTGCTCTATCAAAATGCCCCTTGCCAAACGTTAGAAGCTGGACAACAAGGCGCAGTGATTCTCGATAAAACGCCTTTTTATGCCGAAGCGGGCGGGCAAGTGGGCGATAAAGGTAAACTGTATTTTGAGGGCGGTGTTTTCCTCGTTGCGGATACCCAAAAACAGGGCTTAGTCTATGTGCATCATGGCAAAATGGAATCAGGAACGTTAACGTTGGGTAGGCAAGTCAGCGCAGAAGTCGATGCGGCTCGACATGCAATTATGGCGAATCACTCTGCCACGCATTTACTCCACGCGGCCTTACGTCACATTTTGGGCGAGCATGTGATCCAAAAAGGCTCATTGGTTGAAGCAGAACGTTTACGATTTGATTTTTCACATTTTGCGCCATTAACCGACAGCGAATTACAACAGGTCGAACGTTTGGTCAACCAACAAATTCGGGCCAATTTACCCTGTCATATTGAATTTATGTCAGCAGAAACCGCAAAAAAAACCGGTGCGATGGCCTTATTTAATGAAAAATATGGCGATCAAGTTCGCGTATTAAGCATGGGGAATTTTTCTTTAGAATTATGTGGTGGCACGCATGTGAATCGTACCGGTGATATTGGCGTATTCAAAATTATTGCTGAAACGGGTATTGCTTCAGGTGTGCGACGAATAGAGGCGGTAACTGCCGAAAAAACTTTGGATTGGTTGGATACCCAAGTCAACCAGTTACAAAAGTTGGCCACAATACTCAAAGCGCATCCAGAAGAAGTGCCTCAGAAAGTGCAGCAATTATTAGACCAAATGCGTCAGCAAGACAAACGCATCGAAAAAATGCAAATGGTTTTACTGCGCACGCAAATGGAAGAATGGATTCAGCAAGCAGAAGTCCGGCAAAATATTCACATTTTAGCGATCTCGATTCCCGATGCGGAAGCAGAAACCTTGCGACAATTGGTCGATCAATTAAAACAAAAATTTACCGCGGCAGTGATTTTGTTGGCCTCCGTGAAAGCTGAAAAAATCCAAATCATCGCAGGTGTGACAAAGACCGAGTCTCAAACCATCAAGGCCAATGAACTCGTTAGCTTCGTAGCTCAGCAATTAGGCGGTAAAGGCGGAGGCAGAGCTGATTTAGCGCAAGGCGGTGGTGATAAAATTGACAACCTGCCGACCGCGTTGAGCTCTGTTGTAACTTGGGTTGAAGGGAAACTATAACTATGGCCTTAATCGTCCAAAAATTTGGCGGTACCTCAGTCGGCAGCATCGATCGCATTCATCACGTCGCCCAAAAAATCTTAAAAACCCGTCAACAAGGCCATCAAGTTGTTGTGGTGTCTTCCGCCATGAATGGAGAAACAGACCGCCTCATTCAATTAGCTTGTGCAATGGGAGACCCGCCGCATTGTCGCGAATACGATGCTTTAATTTCAACAGGCGAACAAGTTGCAGTCGCTTTATTAAGTATGAGTTTAATTCAACAAGGTTGTGCAGCGCGTTCCTACAGTGGTTGGCAGGTCAAAATTACCACTGACCACGTTCATAAAAAAGCTCGCATTGCCCATGTCGATGTCGACAAGTTAAAAGCCGATTTAGCGCAAGATATCGTGCCAGTAGTGGCCGGATTCCAAGGGATTGATTCACAAGGAAATATTACCACTTTAGGCAGAGGGGGCTCAGATACCACAGCCGTTGCATTAGCAGCCGCCTTAAAGGCGGATGAATGTCAGATTTACACGGACGTCGATGGTGTATATACTACGGATCCCCGCATGGTCCCTGCTGCGCGAAAATTAGAACGTATCACCTTTGAAGAAATGTTAGAATTGGCGAGCTTGGGGGCTAAGGTTCTGCAGATTCGATCCGTTGAATTTGCAGGAAAATACAATGTGCCGCTGAGAGTGTTATCCACTTTTGTTGAAGGGTCTGGAACGTTGATTACTTTTGAAGATAACAGTATGGAACAACCCCTGGTTTCAGGGATTGCTTTCGATCGTAATCAAGCCAAGCTGACTTTATTAGGGATTCCCGATAGACCCGGCATCGCCAGCCATATTTTAACCACCGTTAGTAATCATAATATTGATGTCGACACCATCGTGCAGAATGTGCCTGGCCCCGAAAAAACAATTGATTTTAGCTTTACGGTACAGCGAGATGATTACAAACAGACCTATGCGTTAATGGAAAAAGCAGCTGAAACCTTACAGGCCCAGGGTTTATTGGGAGACGCCCGAATTGCCAAACTCTCTCTAGTGGGCGTAGGGATGCGTTCTCATCCAGGCGTTGCCAGCAAAATGTTTGAGACACTGGCCTCGGAGGGCATTAATATTCAGTTAATTTCTACGTCAGAAATTAAAATTTCTGTTATTATTGATGAAAAATACTTGGAATTGGGTGCCCGCAGCCTGCATGGGGCATTTGGATTGGATATGGACCCCTTGAATAATACCTAAAAAAATTGCAATGAATGCTTTCTTTTTTGTATGGTTTTGGGTATATTCGCTCTTTGACTACGAGACATAACTTCTGGGTTCGAGCTATAATTAGATAATAGAAAGATCCAAGAAAATGGGGAGGGTCGTTAACAGGGGTACATATATGAAGGAGAATAACTATGTTAATATTAACTAGGCGTATTGGAGAATCTGTAATTATTGGTGATGATATAACAATTACAGTATTAGGCGTAAAAGGAAATCAAGTGCGGTTAGGAGTCAACGCACCTAAAGAAATCTCTGTACATCGTGAAGAAATCTATAAGCGCATTAAACAAGAACAGAATGTCGATGATGGACAAGAGTAGTAGGTTCTTGAGGTTAAATCCCCTCTAAATGCGAGAATAGATGCGGTATGCCGTATAGGGAATTACGCCCCTAACAAAATCCCTGCTAGGCCCTAGCAGGGATTTTGTTAGGTTTGTTTTTTTGATTGGAGAGATGGCCGAGCGGCTGAAGGCGCTCCCCTGCTAAGGGAGTATGGGGTCAAAAGCTTCATCGAGGGTTCGAATCCCTCTCTCTCCGCCACCCAGGCTTTTCATGCTTTAAAGTGCCCCTCTGAGGGGTACTGCTTCTTTACGCGCCCGTAGCTCAGTTGGATAGAGTATCTGGCTACGAACCAGAGGGTCGGGAGTTCGAATCTCTCCGGGCGCGCCATCTATTTCCCATCATTTCTACTATACTTATCTTATGAAGCTACATTCTTTCTCTTTTGAAGAGGAGGTCTTTTATGATTACGCCAACTGTTAGGAGATATCTGGACGATCATCATATTTCCTACAAAACCATCAACCATGTGCCGGCTTACACAGCACAAGAAACCGCGCAACTATCGCATATTTCTGGAAAAGAAATCGCAAAATGCGTTATCGTCAAAATTGATGGCAAATTAGCGATGATCGTAGAACCCGCCAGCATTCGCCTCGATCTATCGTGGATTAAAGCCTGGCTCAAAGCGAATCAGGTGGAATTAGCCAACGAACAAGAGTTTCAAGAGTGCTTTCCCGACTGTGAATTAGGCGCAATGCCGCCATTTGGGAATCTATATGGTATGGACGTGATTGTGGACGATATGTTAACGGAAGACAGAACCATTGCTTTCAATGGGGGCACTCATACGGATCTGGTTGAAATGGCTTACAAAGATTATGAAAATTTAGTTAAACCTCGCTTAATGCGGGGTCACTAGGGAGGCATTGCTATGTCGAATGGTTTATCGAATATCCTCACGGAAATTACCCTACGAGGGATCCCCGACTCTGAGGCCGTAGAACAGCGCATTCGCGCCAAAATAGAAAAATTACATCAATTTTTCCATCACATCGAATCCTGCAAAGTGGTCGTAGAATATGCGCAAAAACATCAAAGTCAAGGGCGTTTATTTACGATGACACTAGAACTAGAAGTCCCCAATAAAAGATTAGCGGTCAGTCATAAAAAAGATGAAGATCTTTACGTGGTGATTCGTGATACGTTTGCAGCAATGAAAAAACAATTGGATCATTACGCGGGAAAAAATCGCAAAGACGTTAAAACGCATGCAACTGCATTGAAAGGAAAAGTCGTACGGCTTTTCGATGACTATGGTTTTATTGAAGACCCAGCAGGCATGGAATATTACTTTAGCGATGTGAACGTCGTGCGCCAAGGCTTTGCTGAATTAATAGTTGGATCTGATGTCAGCTTTATTGAAAATCCCTCAGGCGATGCGCTTCAAGCCAATCATGTCAATTTGGATAAAGCCGCTTAAATCAGGTTCTGCCACTCAGGAGAGGGAGTGCTCTCCCAAAGATGTTCTAACTTGCCTTATGGCATTTGTTACGGTATCATATATGGCAAGGAGGGGAACTCATGCTCTCACACACTCAAAAAATTACCGCTCATTTACCTGTTGATTTATTACATGATGCTCAATCTGTGACAGGCAAGGGTATTACTGAAACGCTGAAAATTGCTTTAACGCAGCTAGCGCGCTCTAAAGCTTATGATGATCTGCGCAAAATGCGTGGAAAAATAAAATTTTCAATTGATTTGGCTGAGCTGCGAAAAGATAAGGATGAATGATGATTGCGGCTGATACTTCTGTCCTAATAAATTATTTTAAGGGCATTGATCATCCCAAAACGATACTAGTGGATGAAGCTTTACAATGCCATACATTGGTTTTACCGCCCGTTGTGATAGCAGAAATTTGTAGTGATTCGAGCTTGCCAGTCAAATTTTTAAACAAAATTTTAGAGCTACCCTTCCTAGAAGTACTTGAAGGTTACTGGCAAAGGGCAGGAATGAATAGAGCAAAATTAATTAGCAAGAAGTTTAAAGCGCGCTTGGCAGATACTTTAATTGCGCAAAGTTGCATTGATCATCAGATACCCCTCATTACCTGTGACACAGACTTCCGCCACTTTGTCAAATATTGCCAATTGATTCTATTATAAACAAGAGATTTAGATTTATAAGGAAAATAAAATGAAAAAACAAAACATCGGAACTGCCCAAATGGCTTAGGCTTGTCGGTTGGTGGTATGTGGCCTGCACATTTAGCCTTGGCTCATCCTGAAAATGTTTCTGCGCTTGTGTTAATGGATACTTTTTTTAGGAGAAGAGCCTGAGATACCCCAAAAAACCTATTTGGCACTGTTAGATGAGTTAGCGAGAGATCATAAAATAACCCCTGAATTTGCTCAAAAAGTAATGCCATACTTTTTTGCCAAAAATACCCCTTTAGAAAGACCTTGGATCGGCCATCAATTTATGGAAAGATTACAAGAGGCGCCTGAAAGTCACATTCAAGGGAAGGTCGAACTTGGGCGCGCTATTTTTGCCTCGATGTTCTGCTAATGAGATAGTATTCAAGTATGTGTAATGTTCAAAATAGAGCTGTCAACCCCCCATTTTTAGTACAACGCATAAGTAGAAATCATAGCATTTCCCTATATTGCTGTGGTGTCAAATGCCCCAGCGACTGATGGGGTCTTTCCAGGTTATATTCCTGTAACCATTGATCAGTTATGGCTTGCACGTGGTTAATATCCTTAAATAAATGCACACCTAATACTTCTTCACGATAAGTACGATTAAATCGTTCGATATAAGCATTCTGTGCTGGTTTTCCTGGCTCAATATGACGAAGCTTTACACCATGTTTTTTGGCCCAATCAAACATTTCTTTTGAAATATTCTCAGGGCCATTATCCACCCGAAGCTGCATAGGATAACCATGCTTAATAGATATCCAATCTAAAAACGCTGTTACCCGTTTAGCAGGTAATGATAAATTTGCTTGGATTCCCAATGCTTCCCGATTGCAGTCATCCAGTACATTCACAGTGCGAAATCGCCTACCATTTGCAAGTGCATCGCTCATGAAATCCATCGACCAGCTTTCATTCATTTGCATTGGCCAATTCAACGCAGTTTTCTCTCTCTGTGGCAGTCGCCTTTTGGGCTTACGTCTTAAATTTAATTTTAAATCACAATAAACCCTATAAACACGCTTATGGTTCCATTGATAACCTTGTTGTCTGAGTTTTTGAAACATCTTTTCAAACCCATAACGGCGATACCTAATGGCTAAATCCTGCAGAGCACATTTAATCTCCTCATCATTTTCTAATTTATGAGAATATCCAAAAACTGAACGACTAATGTTCAATAATCGGCAGGCTCGATTTAGGCTAATTTGATGGGTTTGAATTGCATAATTAACCCATTCTCTACGCTCTACTGCCGTAACTATTTTTTTTCGAGAACATCTTTCAATACCCGATAATCCAGGCTTAATTCAGCATACATATGTTTTAAGCGCTGATTTTCTTCTTCTAGCTGTTTTAAGCGTTTTACATCTGATTCGATCATTCCATTAAATTTGTTCCGCCAGCTATAAATCGTTGCCTCGCTAATGGCATATTTTCGGCTTAAATCGACGATGGGCACACCGGCTTCAAGCTCTTTTAAAATCCCAATTATTTGGTTTTCAGTAAATCTCGTTTTTTTCATTGTAGAGTCCTCTTAGTTCGACTAGTTTATCGGAAAACTCTACTTATGGGTTGTACTATTTTAGGGGAGGATTACCGAGCTATGAAATTTAGATTCCTACAAAAATTGAAAGTGGCGAGCTGTTTCCTTCTCCCCTTGTGGGAGAAGGTGCCCGATTAGGGCGGATGAGGGGTAAAATAAGCAAAAAAACAATAGGAGTAATGTATGAACTCAGGCATCAAACCAGAAGATGTATTATCTGAAGATGAAAATTATACTGTCGTGCAAGATGTGCGACTGAGGAAGGGGACTATTGCAGCGGCATTGAAAAACGCGAGCATTTTATCTGCTCCAGATTCTACTTTAGAAGAACGAGAAGGTGCTAAAGCGGCATTGATAGAATTGGCTCCGGCTTTAGTATTGATAGGGTTGTACGACCATCTGACTTGGAAAAATCAAAATATTCAAAATTTGGTGGAAGAAGCCGCAGCAAAATTACGCTCTAAATGAACCCATCCATTCAGCACATTCTAAGGGAAGCTTGAGCTTATGTGAGGCAGGAGGCGTCGTCCTCGCAGGATGCGGGGATCCAGTCTGCAGGAAGCAAAACTTTATCTTCTCGTAGTTACGTATAACTGGCGAGGGTCTTACGAATTGCTGTCTCAAGATCGGTGGTGGGTTTCCAGCCCAAACGTTTGTCAGCATTGGCAATAGAAGGCACACGTGCTGAAACATCTTGATAGCCGGCGCCATAATAAGTTTCTCCGGGTACAGAAACGATTTCAATATTCGCGGCAGATTTCGCAAAAAAGGGATATTCTTGTGCGAGACTTAACATCAGTTCTGCCAATTCTCGAATGGAGACGTTATTGGAGGGGTTGCCAATGTTGAAAATTTCTCCTGTGGCACAATCGTTTTGATTGGCAATGATTTTTAATAAGCAGTCAATGCCATCATCAATATAGGTGAAACTGCGTTGTTGCTTGCCGCCATCCACTAATTGAATGTTTTGACCATGCACGATATTGCTGAGAAATTGCGTTACTACACGTGAACTTCCGGCGTGCGGGATAAAAATATTATCTTGCCCAGGGCCGATCCAGTTAAAGGGGCGAAATAAAGTAAACGCTAAGCCTTGATGTTTGCCGTAAGCGTAAATGACCCGATCCAATAATTGTTTGCTGGTCGAATAAATCCAACGTTCTTTATGGATGGGGCCGACGACAAAGTTGGAATGCGCTTCATGAAATTCAGCATCTTGACACATGCCATAGACTTCAGAGGTGGAAGGAAAAATGACGCGGGCGTTGTATTTTAAACACTGTCGGATAATCTCTAAATTGGCTTCAAAGTCGAGTTCAAAAATTTTGAGGGGGTCTTTAACATAGGTGGCAGGGGTTGCAATGGCGACTAAAGGCAATACGACCTGACATTTTTCGATATGATAGGCAATCCATTCTTTTTGGATGGTCATATCGCCTTCCATAAAGTGTAGGCGCGGGTGATTTAAATAATCGGCTAATTGGTGAGAGCTCAAGTCTAAGCCGAAAATTTCCCAGTCGGTGTGTTCTAAAATAGCGCGGACTAAAGTGTGGCCGATAAAACCATTGGCGCCTAAAATTAAAACTTTTAATGTCATTATGTTAAATCCCCCTCATCCGCCTATCGGCACCTTCTCCCACGGAGGGGAGAAGGCACCACTTCAAAAAAACTTTTAAGTGTTTCCTGCTAGATTTTCGCCATTGAAGTAAAGAACTATGAGAATAAAACTAACTAAAATGGCTAAGTCTTAGTGACCTCTACTGCTGAATGATGTTACGAATCACGAACCGAGGCCGTTGTCGCACTTCTAAATAGATACGACCAATATATTCTCCTAAAATGCCCAATCCTAATAGACACAAGCCAATAAAGAAAAACGCAATGGCGAATAAAGTGAAGACCCCTTGCACTTCTGGTCCTTCAAAAATTCGGCGTAAAAATAAATAAACCACCAGTAAGCCGCTGAGTCCTGAAATAAAAATTCCTAACATAGTGAAAACTTGTAAAGGTACTAATGAAAAATTGGTGATTAAATCAAAATTATAACGAATGAGTTTGTAAAAATTATAATTGGATTTTCCTGCGGCGCGTGCTTCGTGGGTGACGGGCACTTCAGCAGGATTGGCGGCATAATTCAGCGCCAGAGCATTAATAAAGGTATTAGATTCATTGCTAGAGACCATGAGATCGACAATATGGCGTTTGTAAGCGCGCAGCATACAGCCTTGATCTTTCATGGTGAGGCCAGGCATGATTTTCGCACGAATGTAATTATGTAATCGCGAGATGCCTTTTCGCCAGGTGCTGTCTTGACGATTTTCGCGATAGCCACCTACTACGTCATGTCCTTGCTCAATTTTTTCGAGCAGTGCTGGAATATTTTCGGGCGGATTTTGTAAGTCTGCATCCATTGTGACGACCACTTCGCCTCGCACATGCTCTAATCCGGCCATAATTGCCAAATGTTGGCCATAATTGGTATTAAAATTAATGACACGGATTTCATTGGGTCGGCGTTGAAAAAATTCTTGTAAAATTGCCTCAGTTTTATCACGACTGCCATCATTGGTAAAAATCACTTCAAACGGTTTGCCGATTTGATCGAGCACTGGTATTAATCGGCTATAGAGATTTTCTAGCGATTCTTGCTCGTTATAAACAGGAATCACTACGCTCAGATAAGGTGCAGACATTATTGCTCTCCTAAGATCGCGCGACTAAATAGACGCCGAGTAGAATAAAAAAAATACCGCTCATTTTGCCAGCGGTTAAAGATTCTCCAAATAAATAATAAGCGGCGAAAGCATTGACGACGTATCCCAAGCTAACTAAAGGGTAGGCGATACTGACTGGGGTTCGGGATAATACGCCGATCCAAACGACAACACTGATCACATAGCAGATCAACCCTAGCACGATAAACGGATTGAACGCCATTTGCAAACTCACCGGAATGACATTCGACCAATTAAACGCAATATGGCTAATGCGTGCCGAGCCTGCTTTCAAACACAGTTGGGCGATGGTATTTAATAACACACCCAAGAGTAACCACGGGAAAACGGTCCATTTCATAAGGGTCGATTCGTCACTAAAATATTTTTTCCAGTTTGAGAGACAGGATAAAGCGGTGGCTTGCCCGCTGCAGTCCAAGCGTCTATCTCCATTTCTGGCAGTTGGTGATACATTTTCAGCCCCATAATGGCGTAGGCGCGCGGCGCTGTTCTCCATAAATTCCAAAACTGTTGTTCGCTTAATACCCAGCCTGTGGTATTTTGATGCGCCATGCCAAAGGCTAACTCTCCTTCATAATGGGCAACGATGATCCGGCGTTGTAAATACACCGGTAAGTCTTGGAAATATCCTTGATAAGTGACCACCGGGGTATCAGCCGTTAAACGTGGTAACAATACCTGCGCTAAAGGCTTCACCGATCGATTATCTAAGTTTTTGTAACTCAGATTAATACTGATTAAGCAAAAACTAAAGCTTACCATAAGTGTCAAAATGCCGATACGCACATTTTTAAAACCAGTCACAAACGTTGCCACAGCGCTCAGCACTAATAGACCCAAAATTAGGTACCAAGACACTGGGTCGCTGGGCTTAATCAATAACTTACCGACAATGGCGATACTGAGCAATCCTAAAGCAATCAAGATAAAACGCAACTTTAATTGACCTGAAGGACGAGGCAAAGACCAAATATTTGCTAAATAGCGTCCGGTTAATAAAGCAAGCGCTGGCATAACCGGCAGCGCATAAGAAATCAACAGAGAATGCGAAAAAGTAAAAAATAGAGTAATCAACAGTGCCCATAAGACTAAAAATAATTCCACCGCATTTTGTCTTAAAAGCCGTAAATTCAGTTGCCAAGGGAAAAAGAAGATCCAAGGAAAAAATCCTAAAAAGATCGTGGCAGGAAAAAACCAAAAAGGCTGACCGCGATCCGCATAATCCGTGAAATAGCGTAAAAACTGCTGGTCAATAAAATAAAATTGAAAAAATTCAGGGTTTTTCAGTTGCACCAAAATATGCCAGGGAGCGGCGATCAATAAAAATAAAACCAAGCCAGTCGGTATACAATAAGTTTTCAGTTGCTTCCAATTGCGGGTGAGGCATAACCACGCAAAAATAATCATCCCTGGAAATATGACACCAATTAAGCCCTTGCTTAACACCGCCAATGCTGCAAACGCATACATCGACCAGAAATAAGCGACTTGTTTGCCTCGACGCGCGGTTTGAGTGCCTAAAATAAAAGCCAGTAAACAGCCAGTGAGACAAATGCTCACGACAATATCGGGGATAATCAGATGGGCAAAGACAAAATACAGCAAACTCGTCGATAATACTAGACTGGCTAGCCATCCAGTTCGGCGGGTATATAAAATCCGCCCCGCCGCATAGACCATTAAGCAGCCAATGATCCCTAAAAGGACAGAGACTGACCGTAAGCCCCCTTCATGAATGCCAAATAAACGGACAGGCACGGTTTCCAGCCAATAAAAAAGCGGCGGTTTTTCAAAATATTTCAGTCCATTGAGGTGCGGCGTTAAATAATCTCCACTGACAACCATTTCGCGGGGGATTTCGACATAGCGGCCTTCGTCGGGCGTTAATAGGGGTCGGCTGCCTAAGAAACAGGTAAAAAGAATTCCCAGCAACAAGGTGAGGGATAGTAGATCCTTTAGCCAATGGGAGGAGATTTTTTGAGAAGTCATGATTTAAGTTTTATAAGAGGCTGTTGACATCTAGATTCTATAAGAAATAAGTGGCGAGCTAACTAAAAATAGCTAAAGTTCAAGATAAAAGATTACCTAAGAACATTAAAGATGTAAATGCTTTTCGTATCCATTCAGCACAGCCTAAGGGAAGCTTGAGCTCAAAATAGGTAAGAGGCGTCGTCCTCGCATGGATGCGGGGATCCAGTCTGCAGGAAGCAAAACTTTACATCCTTGTAGTCTGGATCCCCGCATCCATGCGAGGACGACGCCTCCTGCTTATATTTAATTCAAGCTTCTCTTAGAATGTGCCGAACGGGTGCTTCTGAGTTTGATAGTTAATCAAAATCCATGAATCTATTCCCTGCATCGTTTTCAAAAGCGGGTTTTATTGTAGTAATAGATTCTCTGTCTACCTCCTTATAACCATTCGCAGTCGCTCTATTAAAACAACCGGCTTTCCAAGCCAGCGCCAAACAGGTCGCCAGTACTGCAACACCACCCACGATACCCACATACAACCACATCTCAGGCGAAACATGTTTCAAATAATTCCCCGCGGTATTGAAAGCATCCCCCGTCTCATGGAGAAAACGCTCTGTGCCTTGAGGATCTTGCCAATACGCAATGCCTAGTCCACCTCCTCCAGCGGCGGTTGTGGAAAGACCAATAATGCTAGCGTCTTTTAATGTAGGGTTTTGAGACCAAAATGAGAGTGGTCGATGAGGGGCCTTACTTTCAGATGCTTCTGGAGTTTGCCCGTCTTTTGTTAAAAGTGATTTCTTAGAGTCATCCTTATTATCTAATGGTTTAACATTAGATATATTTTTGAAAGGGGATTCCTTAGGTGGCGTATTTTTAGTTAGAGGTTTGGTTTTAGCTTTTGCTTCCTCCCTTTCCAATTCGGCCTTTAACTCAGTGACATCCCTACATAATTCAGCATAAAACTGGCAGGATGAAGAAGCAGCGCCAATTGCAGTATAGACAGCGTCAGGTAAAGAAATTTTCCCCAAACCTCCAATCACGACTGTTGGAACAATCTCTGGGTTAACATTTAACTGCACCACTGTAATCGATTTTTGATCTTTTTCATCTATACTCGCGTAATATAGTGTATCTTCTTTCTTGAGTAGGATGGGCCAGGTATAAGACTGTTGAGCCTTTGCTAAAGGGGTGAGTTCCATGCAATCAGCCACTACCATCTTTAACTGCACTTCAGGTGCTAATTTTTCGTCTTTGATCGCTTCTTGGATAGCTTCGAGATTGGCAGCACCATGAGTGCTTTGGGCTGCTAATAAGCCCTTTCGAGTTGCGGGCTCTGAATAAAACAAGCCTAGCAAGAATTGTTGTTGTTGCTGCTCAGACATGTTAGAAAAAGCGGTTTTACCGCTCTGTTGCGCGAATGTTTTGCATGCCCCAATAGATTTTCGAATTTCACTCTCTATTTTTGCATTTAACTCGCATATTTCAGTGGCTAATTTCGGAAAATGCTTTTGTTCTTTTAATAGAGTATTTTTAATAGCTTGTAAATTACGTAATCCGCAAGTTGCTTGAAAACTGAGCTCTTGAGTGGATGCTTTATCTTCCATGCAGAGTAGTCCCAACAAGTATTGTTGTTGAATTTTAGGATCGGCTTCTAAACGAAAGGCTTTGTTGCCATATATTTCATTAGCTAGATCAACATCCTTACCATACATTATGATTTGTTGTGGTGTGTAAATGGTTCCTGATAGCTCAGAAACCTGTCGCTGCCAACTCGAGTCTGGCGAAGATTTAATGTCTTTTTCAGCCATTTTTGCAAAATCAGCCATGAGAGGCTGATAGCTTTTTTGATCTCGATCTCGAACAGACAGCGTTGTTAAAAACTGCCATGGACCTGGATCTCGATTGAGTAATAAATTTAATACGACTATTTCACGTTGAGAAGGCGTAAGCTCGGTGTAGGGCTTGCCCCGTAAAGTTTGGATGTCATTGACTTCTACGGCAAACCCTTGGCTAGTTTTTAGCGCCGCGGCTAATGGTGTAGTCTTCGTGCCTTCAGTATGCGTGTCTGGAATCAGAATCGATAGTTTTTCTTTGACTTCGAGCGCTAATAACGACTGCTGAATGAGTGTTACATTAGACTCAGAAGCATTTTCTGGTGTTAAACGTTGTTGAGCGAATAAAACCTGTTTTTGTTGTGCAGAATTAAGTTTACTCAATCCCCAAGCGAATAATGGTTGCTCAAATTCATCCAGGGTTGCAAAAGACTGACTTTCCAATAATTCTTTTAAGCTAGGCAAACACTTTTGTTGAGCATATTCAAAAAGTTTAGGGAAGAGTTCAAACTGCTGATAAGCTTTTTTATGGTTAAACAGATCTAATAATAGAGCACGCTGTTCTTGTAAGGAAAGTTGATCTATGCCGTCGACAGTTAAGGTACCAGTAGTTTCTGCATACGCATCGGTCCTTAAGAGTCTAAAGATATATTGTGGACGCCCGGTTTCGCTGAGGAAAGAGTAACTGTTTTGCTTAGCTTCAATGGGGCTTTTTAAAGAATTTTTAACCAATTCTACTGCATCTTTACAAGCATTAAAATTCGGTTTTCCACTGTATGTAGTTTTCTGCGGACTCAAAATAGTGGGGCCAGTGCCTAAAGAATTATCTATTGCCTCTAAAGTTTTTAAATCATAATTTGCCTGTATATTAAGGATTGCAAGACGTTCGATCGGGTCATTAATGGCTAGTAAAGTAGTAATAAATGCTGTTCGCTCTGCGGCATTTAATGTAGGTAAATTTTTGCCCTTTATTTTGTCTTTTAAATAAGGACGATCTAACAATGATTTAGCTTCTTTTCCTTCGGTGGTTTGTGTGGGCAAATGAGAGGTTGAAGCTGACGAGCTCAGTGGGCTTGAGGGTAAAGATGTGGCGCTTAAACGGGAGCCTGTTGTTGCTGGGGAGCTTGGAGGAGTGGAAAGATTTTTGGTAGGTGTTTGCGGGGTATAGGGGGGAGATGACTTAGTTTTTTCATCTTTTGCTTTTTTAGCTTGTTCAACTGCTCGACTCATTTGCGCGCAAAATTTTAGATTGCCTTGGTAGGTAGGGTCTTTGTCTATCGCCTCTAAGAGGTTCGCTGGAATCTGCTTGTTTTGTTTGATAGAACTGATTTCAGTTTCTGAAAGCTTTTGGAGTTTTACGGTTTTTGCGCCATTTTTTTCATCATACCCAAAATAAAACCAGGTGGCTTCTTTTGTATAAAAAAGACCAGGTATTTGATTGGTCGCCGCTTTATATTCATCTTCAGTAGGCTCTTTTTCAAATGCTCTAATGTTTTCTACTTTGGGTGATGCGTAAGGTAAATATTCTTTCTGAATAGCCTGTTGCAAGCTGAGAAGATTTTTGTCACTTATAGTGCCTTGTTGAGTGAGAATTTTTTGTCTACCCTCTGCAGGAAGACAAAATAGTCCCAATAAAAATTTCTTTTGGCTGGCGCCGTCTAAATCTGAAAAATTGATAGTACCTGTAGTAAAGGCCTGAGTATAGGTTCTAGCCTCTATGGCCTTTTCGATGAATTTTTTGGGTTTTTGGAAGCTATCTTCTAAATGCTGTAAATTTTCTTGGCGTTTACTGTCTAAATTCTCAGAAATGTCTATAAGGTTTTTTGGATTTTTTCTGAATTGTTCAATAATGGTCTCCTCTTGCTTTCGAGGGCTATCTGACAAGAGGTGATATAGAAAAGCCGTTTTGATTGCAGGGTCTTTAATTTCTGAGAAATTCCATTTGGTATGGATGAGTGCGCCATAAGTGTGGATTTTGTTTTTAATAAAATCGCTCACAGATGAAAAGGTGGGCGGTAATTGTTCCTTGTTTTTTTCAATGTCATTCAATATTTGAATGAGATGTGCAGAAGAATACGTAAGCTGTTTAGTGATTGTTGCTTCAATGTTGGGGGTGAGGCAAAGTAGCGTTAAGTATGCAAGCCTATTTTCTTCGGGAACTATTTGATAAGGAGTGTCTTTTTGATAAAGATTTCTTGCGTCTCTAAGTGAAATAATGAGTTCCCGAATTTCAGATAAAGACTTAACCAGGTCTTCATCAATATTCAGGTAGTTTTGATAAAATTGTTGTTTCCAGGGAGTGTACTTATCAGAAATTTTTGGATTTTTTTGAATATTGCTGAGATCCAACAAGTCTCTAACTAACTGGTCAAAACCGTGGTTAGAATTGAGATATAAGTGAGTTAAAATATGGCGCTGAGAAACTGCAGGTTTGTGTAATAACCCTAAAATAAAAGCTTCTTTAGCTTTTTCTGTTAACTCTAGATAATTCGATTGTAAATGTTCATCAGTTTTCTTTGCGTTCTCGGCGTGATGTAAAGCTCTTTTTAATCCTTTATGATGTGGATCAATTTCAAGAAGTTTCTCTAAGCATTGATTAACTTGTGTGCTTTTTGAGTCCTGTGCATTGATTTTATATAAAGCGCCTTTTTGTGGATAAGAGCCCATTTCTCCTAATTGCCAGGCAAAAGCGTATTGTTCTGCTTCTGATAATGATTCAAAAGATGGATCATCCTTCTCTGCTAGCTGATTAAAAACTTGCTCTTTTAAATACAAAGAGACCGCTGAAAAATTAGGAAACATGTTATAATTTTGATAATTCCCAATTAAATGTAAAAAAACGGCTTCACGCTGTTGAATGTTTAAACTATCTAATACAAGGCTGCTCGATTCGTCGGAATCTGAATGATTGATTAATTTTTCATCCGACATCAATTTAGCAATAAATTGAGCAGTGGTAATGCCGCCTTCTTTTTTATCAAAGCCTTCTTTGACTTTTCTGCTAGGATGATTGAAGAGGTTCAGTTGTGCTTGAATAAATATAGCTGATTTTTTAGACGCTTCATCCAAAAGGGGAAATTTTTTTAATTTGGATTGTATGTCAGATAAATCATGAGTATGCCGACTAAAAACATACCATAAATCATCTTGAGAAGAGATTTTTAGCAAAGCCTGTATGAAGTCATTCTGAGCGTCAGGGATCAGTTTTGCTTTGCCCCTAGGCCAAGGATTACTGAGTAATTTTTGTTCGCCTAGCTTTAGATCAGAAATAGGGGGGAAATAAGCGGTTTTTGCTTCAGAGCTTGGTGAAAAATGCTGACTGGTTTTGACGCCTCCTACTGAGGTTGCTTCTTTGAGATACGCAGCATGTCCTATTGCATCGTAACGTTCTTTTTTCCCGACATCACCTAAAACTTCAAAAGCTTCTGATATGAGTTTAAACTGCTTTTCAGCTTCTTCTCGATTAGTAGGATTTTTATCAGGATGCCACTTCATGGCTAAATTGCGAAAAGCTTTTTTGATCTTGTCTGGAGAAGTTCCTTTTTCTATGCCTAATACCTCATAATAATTAAGTGTTTCTGTCGTTTGCTCTGTCATCTCGTCACCTTCTGTTATTGCGGGCAAGCTGCCCGCGCTCCAGGCTTCGTGCCTCTCATCACTTTGAGCTTAGTAAGCCCTGTGCTTCGTTAATTCGCTAATTTCAATCCTAATAATGCCAATCGCTTTCCCAATGCCTTACATAGTTCAATTTCTTCGTGGGTCAAGGGTTTTTTACTGTCTGTTCCTGCAAAATGGCTGGCCCCATAAGGGGTACCGCCACTTTGAGTGGTCATTAATGTGGTTTCTGTGTAGGGGATGCCCACCATCACCATGCCGTGGTGCATCAGGGGTAGCGCCATACTCAGTAAAGTTGCTTCTTGTCCGCCGTGCAGGCTGGAAGTGGAGGTGAACACGGCGGCGGGTTTGTTGGCCAGCGCGCCCGATAGCCATAAACTGCTGGTGCCATCCCAAAAATATTTCATGGCGGCGGCCATATTGCCATAGCGGGTGGGGCTGCCGACTGCGAGTCCGGCGCAGTTTTGCAAATCTTCCAAGGTGGCGTATAAAGCGCCTGCTGGGGGGATGGTGGGTGCGGTGGCTTCAATAGTGGTGGAAACGGCTGGGACGGTTCGAATTTTTGCTGTCATTCCCTCTACCATTTCTACACCTCGTCCGATATACTCTGCCATTTTAGCAGTGGCTCCGAATCGAGAGTAATAAAGCACTAAAATATTTTTCATGTACGGGGCGAGTGGCTTCATAGAATGTGTTATGATAGCACATCCTTGCTTTATAGGCAAAATTTCCAACAGGCAGAATACCATGAAACTAAAACCTAGAACGTTGTCTTTGCTGCAAGTTTTATCGCTCGCGAGTATGGTGAGTTGCGTGTCACTCTCCAGTCAGGCGCTGACTTTCAATTTATCCCCCAATAGTGACATGGTCGGCGAAGTGCAAACCGCGGTGACCAAGCCTGGCGATAGCTTGGCGCAGGTAGCGCGTGACTATGATATGGGCTATACCGAGCTGGAAGAAGCCAATCCCAATCTTGACCCAGATCATATTCCCGCCGGTTCCGTGATTGTGATTCCCAGCCAATTTATTCTGCCGCCAGGACCTCGCCAGGGCATCGTCATTAATTTGGCGGAAATGCGGTTGTATTATTATCCCAAAGGCCGCGATACCGTGATGACGTTTCCCATTGGGATCGGTCGGGAAGGGCAAGATGCTACCCCCACCGGCTCGTTAAAAATCGTTGAGCACATCGCTAATCCCACCTGGCATTCTCCTGAATCAATTCGCATCGAACGCGCTAAAGATGGGGTGATTATTCCCAAAGTTGTGCCGCCGGGGCCTGATAATCCGCTCGGTAACTATGCTATGCGATTGTCGAATATGACCTATTTGATTCATGGGACCAATGATCCATTAGGAGGCATTGGGCGACGCAGCAGTGGGGGATGTATTCGGTTGTATCCTGAAGATATTCAACAGCTATTCGGCGCGACACCGAATGGCACGCATGTCGCTATTATTAATACCGCTTATAAAGCCGGTTGGGCCAATAATGCGCTTTATTTTGAATCGCATGTGGCGCTTGAAGAGAAGAATAATCAAGCGGTGGATGATAAGTCACAGATTCAATCGATTATTAATAGGGCAGCGCAGAGCAGGCCGAATGCGACGATCGATTGGAATAAAGTGACGAGTATTTCGGGGGAGACGCAGGGGTTGCCGCAAACTGTTGGGAAGGTGTAAAGACTTTTTAGCGGGCAAGCTGCCCGCGCTCCCAAGTTGGTAGCCCTAATCAAAGGTAGTGCTTTTTTATACTCATAGCCATTGTGGCAAAAAAGCTCAATCTTGCTCTAAGCTCATTTGAAGCTCGAGCCTGGGAGCGCGGGCTGCTAGCCCGCTTGTTATTTCCATGCCGGAATAGCCTGTCCCTTAAATAAAGTATTCGCTTCTTGCAGAACAGCAGGTGAGTGTAATGCATTGACCAAAGCCTTCACCTTCGGCTGATTATCTTCCCCTTGCCGCACCACAATTAAATTGGCATAAGGGGAATTGGCTTTCTCTAAAATCAACGCATCACGAGAAGGTAATAAACCCGCTAACATCGAGTAATTGGTGTTGATCACCGCCAAGTCCACATCGGGTAAAATACGCGGTAATTGTGCCGCATCAACTTCCTTAAACTGCAATTTTTTGGGATTTTTGAGAATATCCGCAATGGTAGCGTCGACTGTACTACCTGGCTTCAACGTGATTAATCCCCCTTTTTCTAAAATGAGTAGGGCGCGTGCTTCATTACTGGGATCATTGGGAATGGCGACCAGCGCGCCTTGAGGCAATTGTTTGATACTTTTGTATTTTTTAGAGTAAGCACCGACGGGATAGACGAAAGTTTTTCCGACTACAATAAATTTATAATTTTTGGCTTTAACCGCCGCTTCTAAGTAGGGTGCATGCTGGAAGACATTGGCGTCGATGCTGCCATCCGACAGTGCTTCATTAGGCATGTTGTAGTCGGTGAAGGGCACAATGTCAATCGTGTAACCGGCTTGTTGCGCCTGTTGTTTAGCCACTTCCATCAGCTGAGTTTCAGGGCCAGCAATTGTCCCCACTTTAATGGTGTTGGGGTTAGAGGCTTTCTCGCCACAAGCAGACAAAACGAATGCGGTGCTTAATACTGCTAGTCGAAATAAAACTTTGATTGAAACCATATGACTCTCCCGTTATGACCTTTGAAACTTTGCACTGAGGTAATCTCCCAAAAATTGAATGCCATACACCAGCACAATTAAAATACACACAGTGGATAATAA
Organism: Gammaproteobacteria bacterium; assembly: GCA_047601185.1. Lineage (GTDB taxonomy): Bacteria > Pseudomonadota > Gammaproteobacteria > JAURND01 > JAURND01 > JASGJS01. Next base: position 1,389,096 of record JASGJS010000001.1, read on the forward strand.
AATCGACACATCAAAACGTTGATAACCGTAATTAATGGCTAAGCTGCCTAAACCGCCACCGCCGACCGCGCCGGCCATTGCTGAATAACTGACCAGACTAATCCAAACCACGCTCACCCCCTTGATGATACTGGCTCTGGCTTCTAGCAAGAGCACTTTATAGATAATCTGCCAAGGGGTGGCGCCCATGGCTTTGGCGGCTTCAATCAGTCCACTATTCACTTCGGCAATAGCATTTTCCACAATTCTGGCAACAAAGGGAATAGCGCCGATGGTTAAAGGGACTAAGGCGGCTTGAGTTCCGATGGAGGTGCCGACGATTAAACGGGTAAAAGGAATCAGCGCGATGAGTAGAATGATAAAGGGGATTGCTCTCACCACATTGACGATGCCGCTGAGACCGCGATGAGCCAGAGCATGTTGTAAAATACCACCGGGTCGTGAGGTCAATAAGATAACGCCCAGAGGTATTCCGGCGAGAACGGATAATGTGCCTGAGACCAGGACCATATAAATCGTTTCTAAAGTACTTTGTAATAATTGATTAATCATCTAGATAGCCTATTACTTCGACAAACACAGAATGGGCTGCTAAATAGGCTTTGCCCGCTTCTAATTGTGCAAGCTCTCCGAAAACTTCTACCAACATCACGCCCACCATTTGATCGCGAATATATTCAATATTAGCCTGTAGAATATTCAGATTCAATTGATAAGCCCTCGCCAACTGTGAAATCAGCGGTTCGCGGGCGGCATTTTCGCAAAAAGACAGACGCCAAACAGGGCGGTTATTGGGTGTAGCTTCTGGCGCTAATCTTTGTTGTAGTGATTCAGGTAAATCATGCACAGAAGTATTGCGGATGAATTTTTTTGCCGCCGTCGTTTGCGGGCGACTGAAAAATTCTAACACACTGGCTTGTTCGATGATGTTACCGTGTTCTAAAATAGCCAGTCGATGACAAATTTCTTTAATCACTTGGATATCATGAGTAATGAGCACGATCGTGATGCCCAGTTGTTCATTCACCTGTTTTAAGAGTTGTAAAATGGTATGACGGGTTTCAGGATCGAGCGCAGAAGTGGCCTCATCACTCAATAACACTTTAGGCTGATTGGCTAAGGCGCGGGCGATGGCGACGCGTTGTTTTTGTCCGCCGCTCAATTGCGCGGGATAATGCGCACTGCGTTCCGTTAAGCCGGTTAATTCTAACAGGGGAGAGACGATTTTTTGAATGTCTTGGCGACTTTTTCCAGAGAGTTCTAACGGAAAAGCGACATTTTGATACACCGTGCGGGTGTTGAGTAAGTTGAAATGTTGAAAAATCATCCCAATGCGTCGTCGTACTTTCCGCAATTCGGGCATAGATAATTGCGTTAAATCCTGCTGGTCGACAAACACTTTGCCTTGCGTTGGTGTTTCTAACAAATTGATGCAGCGAATCAACGTGCTTTTCCCCGCGCCGCTTTGTCCAATCACGCCAAAAATTTCACCTGCTGGAATATTTAAATTGATGTGATTGAGGGCGGTGATGGTTTGCTGTTGATGTTGATACGTTTTCTCGAGATCTCTCAGTTCTATCATACTTTACGCGCGTACACTAAATAATTCACATCGACTTGATGGCTTAAACGATAACTTTTTGAAAACGGCTGGTATTGTAGGCCGCGGAGTTGTTGTAGTTGTAATTGATGCAAGCGCAGCCAAGCAGCTAATTCTGCAGGACGGATAAATTTTTCATAATGATGCGTGCCTTTGGGGAGAAGTTTTAACAAATATTCTGCGCCCACAATCGCCATTAAGTACGACTTTATATTGCGATTTAAAGTGGAGAAAAAAACGTGCCCGCCGGGTTTGACTAAAGCACTACAAGCTTGAATAACGGAGGTTGGATCAGGAACATGTTCTAATAATTCTAAACAGGTGATCACATCGAACTGCTCAGGATGTTGTTCTGCAAAGGCTTCTGCGGTGCTGACGTGATAATCAATAGAGAGTTGTTGTGTATTCGCATGATGTTGGGCGGCTAAAATCGCGCTTTCTGATGCATCGATGGCAGTAACGTGAGCGCCCATCTTGGCCAAACTTTCGGCTAAAATGCCGCCGCCGGTGCCGATGTCTAATACCTGTTTGCCACCAATTTGGCAGTGGTCCATGATAAAACTTAATCGTAACGGATTAATGTCGTGGAGGGTTTTAAACGGGCCAGTGGGATTCCACCAGTCGTTGGCGAAGTGCGAGAAATGTTGTAATTCTTGAGAGTCGGTGTTTTGCAATGTGTTTCCTCTTTTAATCCCCCTCATCCGCCTATCGGCACCTTCTCCCACAAAAAGGGGAGAAGGCCCCACCTCCAGCTTCAAGTGTTTCTCAAGCTTCAAGCTTTTCTAAAGCCTCAAGTGTTTCTCAAGCTTCAAGCTTTTCTAAAGCCTCAAGTGTTTCTCAAGCTTCAAGCTTTTCTCAAGCTTCAAGCTTTTCTAAAGCCTCAAGCGTTTCTAAAGCCTCAAGGTTTTCTTAACGCTTACTCAGTGCCGAATAGCTACAAATGCTTTTAGCGAGAGAATCCTCTTTAAAATTTGATGTGGGGCCTTCTCCCCTCCGTGGGAGAAGGTGCCGATAGGCGGATGAGGGGGTTAAATCAAATTGTTTATCCGCTGAATCTGCACAATCTTTTCCCGCGTTTCTGGCTGTAGTGTAACATGATTGATCGAAAAATTCTCGGATAATAGCCGCCTTAAGCCTTGTAGGGTAGCTTCCCACTGCTGCATATTCTGGATTTCAACATGCGCGGTCAACGCAATGAGCCCTGACGATAAGGTCCAAATATGTAAGTCATGCACGGCAACGACATCAGCTGCACCCGCCATACTTTTCCCCACTTCTGCTAAATCTAAATGTAACGGCACGCCTTCCATTAACACCAGCAAAGTTTCGCGTAATAAATTAAAGCTGGAGATTAAAATTAACACGGCGATAAAAATCGACAGAAGGGGATCGATGGGAAACCAGTGGGTAAAATAAATAATAATCCCTGAAATTAAGGCGGCTAATGAACCGAGCAAATCTCCCACCACATGTAAAATCGCTGCGCGTAGATTTAAAGTGGGTTCTGCATGGTGGAGAATCCACATGAGCACTACATTGACTAATAATCCTAGCGTCGCAATTTCGATCACAGTTCCTGCATGCACGGGTTCAGGCTGGTTAAAGCGCAAAATGGCATGATAGATTAAAAACACCGCGATCAGCACCATAAAGAGGCTACTAATCCACGCGCCTAACACTTCTGCGCGACCTAATCCATAGGAATGCTTGCGAGAAGGGGGCTTTCGGGAAATCCAGGCGGCGACGGCAGCCAACACTAAGGAGGCGCCATCTGCCGCCATATGTCCTGCGTCACTGAGCAAGGTTAAGGAGTTGGCCACCATCCCACTGATTGCTTCGATGAGCGCGAACACAAACAATATGATAATGGCAATGGGCAATACATTTTTGTGGCGATGATGGCTATGATCGTGGGCCATAGTGCAGTTCCTTCGTTATAACCAACTCAAACTCTGTTGAGCCGCGTGCGCAAATTTATTTAACAGCGCTTTTTTACTATGATAACAGATCTCATAAATATCCGCTTCTTTACTGGCTTTTTGCAGATAATCGTCGCTGGTGATGATGTCGTCGATTAATTTGAGTTCAATCGCGCGTGCGCCATACCAATGTTCACCGGTGGCAACTTGGTCAATATCCAGCACGGGCCGATTTTCAACGACAAATGACTTAAATAATGTCTGAGTGTCATTCACTTCAGCTTGGAATTTTTCGCGTGCTTCTGAGGTATTTTCGCCGAATAACGTGAGCGTGCGTTTGTATTGTCCTGCCATAATTTGTTCCCAATCAATGTCTTTTTTCTTCAACCAACGATGAAAATTCGGCATTTGAGCAATCACCCCAATGGAGCCAATAATCGCGAAGGGTGCAGCTAAAATATGATTGGCGACACAGGCCATCATATAACCGCCGCTGGCGGCAACTTTATCGATAATCACGGTCAGAGGGATTTGGCGTTGACGCAGCCGTTGTAATTGCGAAGCGGCTAATCCATAGGCAGGCACTAAGCCGCCCGGACTTTCTAATTTTAACACCACTTCATCGGTGGGTTGCGCCACCGTTAAAATGGCGGTAATTTCTTCACGTAAATTTTTCACAGAAGAGGCGCGGATATCGCCAATAAAATTTAACACAAAGATTTTTTTGTGTTTTTCGGCTTGTAGCGCTTTCAACTGTTTTTTCTCAGCTTTCAATTGTTTTTTACGAAGCTGTTTGTCGCGAATGATATCTAATAATTCTTGTTCATAGTGATGATATCGCGCATTGATTTTTTTAATTTCAATTTTATCTTTAGATTTGGCTTTACCACGGCTGATTAATATTAAAATACCTGCTAACAGTAATAACAAGGCAATCACAATGGTAAGGGTTTTGGCGAGAAATAAAAAATAGTGTGCAAGCATGAGAGATCCTTAATGAGTGAGAGGTTGAAAATACTGCAAATTAACGCGGGTGATCGCCAAATCTACGGCGAGACGTAAAGTGACCAATGGTGCATTGGCATCAAGCGGTGAGGGCGGTTTGCGATTATCCCAGGCTGCTTGTAAAACCCGCCATTTGCTGTATTGATTATTCAGCGCTTTCAATAACGCTTGGCTATCTTGACGTTGTTTGGCTTCTGCTCTGGCTAAGTTATTGACATCCGATAAAGAATCTTGCACCACGGATTGGGTGCTATTGGGTAATTTAATGCGCAATTCGCCACTGACCATATCTAATCGAGGGTCAGCATTTAGCATATCCTGCTGTTTAACGCCATAACTAGCTCCCACTTCAATACAAGGGCGGCGCTCGATTTTATTTAGATCGACCTGAATTTGCATCGCACTCACCGTCGCAGCATCTGCTTGGAGTTTAGGGTGTAAGGCTAATTGCTGTTGCAAAGTTTTAAGCGGTGGTAAATCGGGCCAAACCGGCAGGGTTGACGGCAAGGGTCGACTGCTGGGATTGATATGAATCCAATGCGCGAGATTATTTTGTGCCAGTTGATATTGCTCGGTAATCACTGCGACATTGGCGGCGGGTAAGCGAGGAACGAACTGTTTGGCTTGACTCCAATAATAAAATTCTAACCAGCTTTCTCCTATTTTTTGACGCTTTAATAATTGCTGATCTTCATGACGTTTTTTTTGCGCGATTTGTAGCGCATGATAATAGGCTCGTTGCTGAGCGGCTGCGTTATCGCCCATGTTCAGTGTTTTTCTCACCCCGACTTTGACTAAAGACACCGTATCTTCGTCATCGGTATTCATCATGTGCGTTGCGGGTAAGATATTTTCTCGTTCAAAAGTAAGTTGTGTGTCGGCATTTGTTGAATTAGCGGTGGTTTGAAAATCACTGGACAAAAATTTGGACGTCATCACTTTAGCGCCTAAATTTTGCGCAGCTTCGAGCGTCAAAGGGGGTGGGTCTGCTACAGCATAGCCATACATTGTAAGCCCGAAAAATATCGTTAAGATTTGGATGAAAAACTTCATACTCGCCTCACTTCTATAATATTGCTGAGTTGCGTGATTCGATTCACAATGCGACTTAATGGAATCAAACCATTGACTTCAATTGTCAGCTGCATCTGCGCCGTATGATTTTTTTTATCTAAATGGGTGTTTAACGCCAAAATCGTAATTTTTTCGTTTAGTAATAATTGTGTCACATCTCTGATCAGCCCTTGACGATCATAGGCTTGAATCGTTAAATCAATCGGGTAATTATTTTGTGTTTTAACCCCCCAATTGGCTTCAATCAGTTTTTCTTGCTTGTGACTGGAAAGATGTAACACATTCGAGCAATCTTGTCGATGGATAGAAACGCCTTGTGTCAGCGTAATATATCCCACAATGCTATCTCCTGGAATAGGTTTGCAGCAATGCGCCATGTGCGTGAGTAAATTGCCAACGCCTTCGACCTCGATATCGGTAGGAGAAACATGCGATTTGGTGAGGGTGGCCGGTAAGATGGGGGCGGCCGTTTGCGTAAGCGGGGTTTGTAATTCTTGTAAGGCGTGAACCAACGTGACCAGCGTGATATCGCCGCGTCCAATCGCCGTAAACAGTTCTTCAGGTTTGGTAAAGTTGAGATGTTTGGCGGCTGAATGATAATCCACATTTTTTAAGCCAAGCCGGCGGATTTCTTTTTCCGCCATAGTTTGACCTGCTGCACAATTGCTTTCGATATCCAATTGTCGGAACCAGTGGTGAACTTTGGCTTTGGCGCGCGAGGTGGTCAAATAACCCAAATGCGGATTCAGCCAATCGCGGCTGGGATGCCCTTCACGTGCGGTGAGAATTTCCACACATTCGCCAATTTTTAACGCATAGGTTAGCGGCACAATTTGACCATTCACTTTGGCGCCACGGGTTCTATTGCCTAATCCGGTATGAATATGATAAGCAAAATCTAAAGGCGTGGCGCGTTTCGGTAATTCGATCACGTCTCCTTGCGGGGTGAAGACATAGATGTGATCATCCAACACTTCAGAATAGGCTTTTTCCAAAGGCGTGTCTTGATGAGACAGTTCTTGCTGCCATTCTAACAATTGGCGCAACCAGGCAATTTTAGCTTCATAACCGCCGGGACGAATGCCGCCTTCTTTATAAATCCAATGGGCGGCAAAGCCTAATTCCGCTTCTTGATGCATCTCAAAAGTGCGAATTTGAATTTCAATGGCGTTGTTTTCAGGGCCTATCACGGCAGTATGAATCGAGCGATAGCCATTGGATTTGGGTTGTGAAATATAATCATCAAATTCTTGACGCACCGGTTTCCATAAACCGTGGATGTGGCCGAGCAGGGTGTAGCACTGCTCTACGCTCGTCACTAAAATTCTGAAGGCAATGGCATCAAAGATTTCTTCCAGCGGCACGTGTTTGCGCTGCATTTTTTTATGGATACTGTAAATATGTTTGGCTCTGCCGCTCACTTCTGCGTTATCAATATGGAGTTCCTGCGCCATAGTTTGTAACAGCTGTTTAACGGACTTGACGTAATTTTCGCGTTCCAGACGGGTTTTTTTTAAGGCTTTAGAGAGCGACTTATAGGTTTCAGGTTGAAGATAGCGAAACGCTAAATCTTCGAGTTCCCATTTAATATGCCCAATGCCTAAACGATTCGCTAAAGGAGCGTAAATATCCTGCACACTTTTAGCATTTTGACGTTGTTCTTCTTCTGACAGCAACGCCATGTGTCGAAGAATGGTGAGTTTTTCGGCTAACTTAATCAGCACAATCCGCACATCATCCACCATGGCGAGCAGCATTTTACGCAGATTATTGATGGCAGTATGAGAAGGAAACCGGCCAGTCTGCGTTTGCAAGTTTTGCATGGCATCCATTTTGATCACGCCGCCAATTAATTTAGCGACAGCAGGGCCGAGTTGCTCTTGAATATCTTCCAGACTCAATTCTGCATAACGCACGCAACCATACAGCATGCCAGCGGCTAACGTTTCTGCATCAGCATTTAATTCGGTTAAAATTTCTGCGATGAGTAAGCCAAATTGTAAACACGATTGACCATTCGGGGTGGAGACTTCAGCGCCGGTGAGCTCGCATAAACTGCCGGTCTGTTGAATAAAGGCTTGTTGTTCGACCGGATATTGCTGCGATAAGTGAGGTATCCAGGCGGATAAGTTGACGTTGGGTTGATCTCCCACCATGAGAGAAAGCGCAGATTTTTTCATAGCGTAAATAAAGCCATCGATTCCACGTGTTGGGTGTGGGGGAACATATCCATCACACACAGGGTATGCAAGCGATAGCCTGCTTGAATGAGCAGTTGACTGTCTCGGGTTAAAGTGGCTGGGTTGCAAGATACATATAAAATTTTATGTGCTCTCAATGGCACAATATGTTGCAAAATAGGGCCCGCCCCAGTGCGAGGGGGGTCTAACAAAATTTTATCAAAGCCTTGTTGTGCCCACGGTTGTTGAGCGACATCTTGATTTAAGTCGGCCGCATAAAATTGAGCATTATCGATTTGATTCGCTTGGGCATTATAGAGCGCCTGCTTGACTAAATTTTCGGCGCCTTCCACGCCAATAATCTGATGACAGTGTTTGGCCAATGGCAAAGTAAAATTGCCTAAACCACAGAATAAATCCAAGATTCGGTCTTGTGAGGTGGGTTCAAGCAGTGCTATGGCTCTCGCCACCATCAGCTGATTAATTGCCGGATTAATTTGGGTAAAATGGGTGGGGTGAAAATACAACTGCAATCCAGCTAAGGTGTAATGGAGTTGACTAGAGGTTTTAGGATAAAAACGATGAATCGAAGAGAGGCCGTCGGGTTGTAAATAGAGTTCGAAAGCGTGTTGTGTCGCAAATGTCGTGAGTTGCGTTAAATCCTCTTCTGAAAACGGTTGCAAATGCCGAAAGATCAGCGAATGGCTAGTTTCACCCATTGCGACTTCAATTTGCGGGATCTGATCATAAATCGACAAATTTTGAATAAGCGCTTTGAGTTGCGGAATTTTTTGGCCGACAGCGGGATGTAAAATGGCACAGCTGTCAATATCCGCAATATAACGCCCATTGGTTTCTCGAAATCCCACCAATACTTTATTTTTCGCTTTGACATATTTCACCCCTAAGCGGGCGCGATAGCGATATCCAACCGTCGGGCTGGTGAGGGGCGGCAAGATATGTTCAGCTTGAATATTGAGATGCGCTAATTGCTCGAGTAACAGGGTTTGCTTCAATGCAATTTGGGCTTCAGGGCTTAAATGCTGTAAGCTGCATCCCCCACATATCTCAAAATGAGGGCAGACAGGGGTGGTGCGCTGCGGCGCAGGTTCGATGACGTTGACCACTTCGCCTTCATCAAATTGGCTGCGCCGTTTTAAATACTGAAATTCCACTTGTTCACCGGGCAAGCCCCCGCGTAGAAAGGTGACTTTACCATTGACGGACGCGATGCCGCGTCCTTCATGACTCAATCCAGTGACTTGTGCAAGTACCGTCTGTTTTTCTAATAGACTTGCCATAGGTTACGATGGGGTAGGTACGACCTCTTGTGGAGGAATAATTTGTCTGAGTTTGAGATCGTTGTAGAGCACTAACAACGTACTAAACAGTAAGGGATATAAAAAAGTTAATAGAAACACCATCGTCAGGTTAGTGGCGAAGGGATTTTGTACCGTAAGCCCTGCAATCAGCGAGCCGATTAATAAGCAAAAAAAGCTGAGCAAACCTGGTACTAAAAAGACCAAAAAGGTATCCCACCAATTGCCATACACCAGCTTGATGCTTAATACGATCGATTCGCGAATCTTATAGTGATCTAATAAAATCAACGGGAGAAAAAATACCACTAACAGACTGACATAGATCATAAAAAGAATCGCCCCAACAATAAATGCCACCGTCATGGTATTGCCTAGCGCCACGAATTTACCCACAATCCAAATCAGAAATAAACCGACTAAGGTTAACAGGCTGATACTTAAAAAAATCAGAACGACGTTGAGAAAATAGCCGCCGATCACAGATAAAATGCGTGAGTTGGCGTTTTTAAAAGTGGCTCTGACATCGTTGGTGTTGGTCGTTCCTAAGTCATAAATACGTTTGATGACGAAACAAGCCCCATACAGTGCGATGATCAGCATCACGAACGAATAGACGTAGAGTTCAATGGTCAGGGTGGTGTCTGCGGGGGCATTGGGGTTGCTTGCCAAATAGGTTAAGTTGCCATGTCCTTGAATAAAATAACTGACTAAAGTAGGTAATAACCACAATAATTGCCAGGGCCAGACGCGCTTAATGGTGAATTTGTATAAACGGAAGGCATCCCGAATGTTAGGTATGATGGCCTGAGGGGCTGTCGCAAATTTGAACATAAGTTATAACTCCACAGAACAAATGTCAAAAGCATATCATGAAAATGGAAGGGAGTATACTTTGGTTCGAAGAATGACTCGAAAATTTTAAAAGCAGCGGGCAAGAAGATCAAAAGCAGCGGGCAAGCTGCCCGCGCTCCCAAGTTGGAAGCTTTCACCAAAAAAAAGCTGCCTTACTATGCCGATAGCCATGATGGGTGGTTTTATTCTAAGCCCACTTGAAGTATGAGAAAGGCTCGAAGCTCGATGTGGTGCCTTTGTTGAGGGTTTTATTTTAAGTCTGCTTGAAGTTTGAGAAAGACTCGAAGCTCAATGTGGTGCCTTTGTTGAGGGTTTTATTCTAAGTCTGCTTGAAGTTTGAGAAAGACTCGAAGCTCGATGTGGTGCCTTTGTTGAGGGTTTTATTCTAAGTCTGCTTGAAGTTTGAGAAAAGCTTGAAGCTCGAAGTGGGGCCTTCTCCCCTCGTGGGAGAAGGTGCCGATAGGCGGATGAGGGGGAAAAAATAAAATAAAAAACCAAGCCTTCAATGGCAAAAAGTTTACCTACTTTTAAGTCTAGGTTAAGGCTCGAGCCTGGGAGCGCGGGCTGCTAGCCCGCTGCTTTATTCCACTTATTATTGAGTTCTGGTGTGTTCACGAATAACGGTCGGCAGCGCTTTTGAATATAAGAAAAACTGTCTATAACCGGTTTAAGAATAATGGATAATCCTAGCTTGCCTAAAGCTTCATAGTTAGGGTCATCTAAGGAGCTGTTCAGCCTGTTTGTAAGTGTCATCACAAGCTGTGAAGGGAAAGTAGCTTTTTGTGATTGCCGTTGTCTAGCAACAGCCTCTTTAGAAGGTTGTGGGGCCTGAAAAATACTCACCATAAGCGTGCTCAAATTTTTGTCAATATTGATTAATTATACCGCGATGTTCAATGCTGAACAAGGAAATTTTAAATTTTTATTTTCTGTTGTAAACGGCTCAGACAGATTGTAAACTGTCCCCATCAATGAATAAATGACAAGGAGTTTACTCATGGAAGATTTAACCACCGAAGCCCCAACCGCTGAAACACTAACAACTATGATAGAAAACGATATTATCGCAACGACGCCTGGCGTTTTTCGTGTTATTCGCCGTAACGGTGGCATTACGCCTTACGACAGTGACAAAATTGTGGTCGCCATGACCAAAGCTTTTCTGGCGGTCGAAGGCAATCAGGCCCAGGCGTCCAGTCGCGTCAATGAAAAAGTTCAAGAAATGGCGCAACAGATTTTTGCCGTCTTCCAGCAGCGCTTTCCAGGCGGCGGTACGATCCATATTGAAAATATTCAGGATCAAGTCGAAATCGCCTTAATGCGCGCCGGTGAGCATTTGGTCGCTAAAGCTTATGTGGTGTATCGTATCGAGCGTGAGAGGGCGCGTACTCAGCAGCAAGTAGTGCCGGAATCTCCCACTTTATTCATTACCCAGCCGAATGGGGAAAGGGTCCCTCTCGATATCGACTGGTTAGGATATTTAATTCAACAGGCTTGCCAAGGGCTTGCTTCTGTCGATCCTGAGCTGATTTTAAAAGAAACTCAGCGCAACTTATTTGATGGTGCAACGTTACAAGATATTCAGAAAGCGCTCACCCTCAGCGCGCGCTCTCTGGTCGAACAAGAACCCGATTATACCTATGTCGCGGCTCGACTCTTATTAGATCAATTACGCCACGAAGCCTTTGAGTTTTTGGGATTGTCTGGCCTGTTAGCTGAAACATACCCTGACTATTTTAAAGCCTATTTAGAACGCGGTATTGCATTAGAGCTAGTGGACCCCGCATTGGCCACTTTCGATCTCGATAAGCTTGCCAGCGCTTTAAAACCCGAGCGCGACTTACAGTTTACCTATCTGGGCCTGCAGACCTTATACGACCGCTATTTTATTCATTCACACGGCACGCGATTTGAATTACCGCAGGTCTTTTTTATGCGGGTTGCCATGGGTTTGGCGATTGCAGAGCCGCATCGTAAAGAAGAATACGCCATTGAGTTTTACCAATTGCTGTCCTCTTTCGATTTCATGAGCTCGACCCCCACCTTGTTTAATTCGGGGACGTTGCGGCCACAGCTGTCCAGTTGCTTTTTAACGACCATTCCAGATGATTTAGATGGCATCTATGGCGCCTTCAAAGACAATGCTTTACTGTCTAAATATGCGGGTGGATTGGGCAATGATTGGACTTACGTGCGAGCCATGGGCGCCCACATTAAAGGCACCAATGGTAAATCCTTAGGGGTAGTGCCGTTTATGAATGTCGCGGATGCCACCGCCATTGCGGTCAATCAGGGCGGCAAGCGTAAAGGCGCGGTCTGTGCTTACCTCGAAACTTGGCATTTGGATATCGAAGAATTTTTAGAACTCCGCAAAAACACTGGCGATGAGCGACGTCGTACCCACGACATGAATACCGCCAATTGGATCCCCGACTTATTTATGAAGCGGGTGATCGAAAATAAAGAGTGGACGCTCTTTTCTCCGGATGAAGTGCCCGATTTGCATGATACGTTTGGGGCAGCATTCGAGGCCGCCTATGTAAATTACGAGGCAAGAGCCAGCCGAGGTGAAATTCGCAGTAGAACGTTACCTGCCTCGACCTTATGGCGAAAAATGCTCAGCATGCTATTTGAAACTGGCCATCCGTGGATGACCTTCAAAGACGCCGCGAATTTGCGTTCACCCCAGCAACATGCCGGAGTGATTCACAGCTCGAATTTATGCACAGAAATTACGCTAAATACCTCAGAAACTGAAATTGCGGTCTGTAACTTAGGCAGCATTAATCTCGTCCAACACTTAAGCGCAGATGGTCTTACGCTAAACGCTGAAAAAGTGCAGCGCACGGTTAAAACTGCCATGCGAATGTTAGACAATGTCATTGATATTAATTTCTATTCGGTTCCACAAGCTAAAAATTCTAACTACAAGCACAGGCCAGTCGGTTTAGGGATTATGGGCTTCCATGATTGCCTATACCAATATCAAGTCTCTTATGCCTCCGAACAAGCGGTTGAGTTCGCGGATCGTAGTATGGAAATTATCAGCTATTATGCGATTTCCGCTTCCAATGAATTGGCAGGTGAGCGTGGCGTTTACGAAAGCTATCAAGGCTCATTATGGAGCCAGGGCATTTTACCCATTGATTCTATAGAATTACTGCAAAATAGCCGCGGTCAATATTTAGAACAAGATCGCAGTCAAGTGTTAGATTGGGCCAGCTTGCGCCAGCGCGTGTTGGCTCAAGGGATGCGAAATTCTAATGTATTAGCGATTGCACCCACCGCCACCATCTCCAATATTTGTGGCGTGTCTCAGTCGATTGATCCTACCTACCAAAATCTGTATGTCAAATCAAATTTGTCAGGGGAGTTTACCCTAGTCAATGCCTACTTGGCCCATGATTTGAAGAAATTAGGGTTGTGGGATGCGGTCATGATTAATGATCTGAAATATTACGATGGCAGTGTGCAGCATATTAGCCGCATCCCAGCAGAATTACGGCAAGTTTACACCACCGCGTTTGAAATCGAACCGCGCTGGCTGGTCGAAGCAGGCTCTCGCCGACAAAAATGGATAGATCAAGCCCAGTCTTTGAATTTATATATGGCGGAACCTTCAGGCAAGAAGATGGATACCCTCTACCGTATGGCTTGGCTACGAGGCTTAAAAACCACTTATTATTTGCGTACTTTGGGGGCAACCAGTGCTGAAAAAGCTACTCTGGCCACCCAAACGCTCAACGCAGTGCAGCCAGTGCTTTCAGGAAAAGCCTGCGCGATTGATGATCCGGATTGTGAGGCGTGTCAATAGGATTGCCGTCTCGACTAATGGAGTTTTTTTTGGTATAGTTAAGTGTAGAAATATTTTTTTACAGCATAAAGATACCAATTTTAGATTTTGTATAATCGATGCGTGAGGTAAATATATGACAGAACAGATAAGAGAAATCGATGCACTATTAGGCCACCCAAAGGAAGCAGAGCAAACTCAAAGCGATGTTCAGGGTAATGAAGATTCTCCTCGGCCTTCACAAAGCTCTTCACCAATCGCAATATCTGATTCACAGCCAACAAAATTGTCAGGTCTACAAGCATCCCAAAAATCTCGTCTGCCAGCCGAATTTTCTATCATTCGTGCTGATTTACCTAATGCTCCCATACAAGTAAAGTATCATTCAAAAGAGCAAGTTTATAAGTTTGAATTGGAAAATAAACATAATCCCGATCAACCTCAAATTTTAGCGACGATTCCTAAAGATCCATTTGAAGCATATTTAGCATTAAAAAAAGGATTGATGTTTGTTATTCCACCGAATGTTACAAATGCCGAAGGCGATTTTTACACGCAATTGCTGTCTTTTTGTGGATTGCCTGAAAACAAAAATAAAATTGATAGTAAACACATTGAAAAAGTTAAATTAAAGCGAAAAATCAGCAATCAAGACACCTTACATGCTATTTATGGCGCAATGATTATTTTTGCTTTATTCCCAACGGTTTCTTATGGGCAAGAAGCACTACTGGATAAAGTTGCCCCGAATTTTGCAAGCAGCACAGGAGGTCATGCCGCTGAAACGCTTATAGTTGCAGGGAGTGTACTGCTTGCTTATGGCTTGTGGAATTTCTTTGCTACTAAATACTTTGGTGACAACGCTCAGTGGTTGCAACAAGAGTTAGCATTATATGAAGGAGTTATTGCAGGCCAGCAAAAGCTTAAAGATGAAAACAGAATTAAAACCGAAGCTGTAGCAGGAGTCGATGCAAAAATTAAAACGCTTGAAGTGGCTCAAGAAAGTCTACAAAAAAAAATTGAGGATTTTGAAAAGTTTAAATCTGATTTTTTTTCAAAGCCCTCGCCTGATCCATTGTTAAGACATACTCCTAAGCGTGCGGGAATACCTAATCAAAGAGGGGAAAAAGAGGGCGATGATACTGTTCCAGAGACGTTAGAAGCAGAAGAGGGTTTTTCTCGCCTATCATCACCATCACCTGATGATGGTAAATCTGCGGAGTCGAAGCCACAAAGGTTAGAGGTCTCACGCTCTAGGACAAGTTAGAATTCCTCTCCTCCGCTTAGAAAGTTTCATACTCCTTAGCAAGTTTGTTTAATCGTCTCTGTTGTCGGCGTGTTTTAAGATCATAAGCTAGATGAAAAAATATGGTGATTAAAAGCAGCGGGCTGGCAGCCCGCGCTCCTAGGCTCGAGTTTTAACTAAGCTTAAAGTTAGAATTAAATTGTTGCCATTATAAACTTGGCATAAAGCAATTAATAATGGCTCATCTGTAAGACGTACCTTCCTTTGCCGAAAGCTCCCAACTTAGGAGCGCGGGCTGCCAGCCCGCTGCTTTTAAAAAGCATTCTGCTTTTAAAAATCATTTTTTATACTCAAAAGCACTAGAGTAAGGCCAATAACTGGGCTTCTCACAGATCCCAGCTTTGACGGGATTGTAGTGAATATACTCCACCACTCGGTTAAAATGATCTTGATCTCGAATAAACCGATCCCAATAATCCGCTTGCCATATCGTTGTTGGTGCTCGTACAAACTGTTTAATACGATTGGCGGTGTAAGACTTCCATCCATGTATAATATGTGATAAAGCATTCCCTTCAAAAACTCGAATCAGCAAATGCACATGATTAGGCATCACCACAAAAGCATGAAGTTTATAGCGCTGTTCATCAAACCAATGCCAATTGTCAATGACAATTTGAGCAATTTCAGGCTTGGATAAAATACAACTTCCATAATGCCTGTCTAAGTATTTTTCAACGTCGGAAAGTTTGTGTTTTTCATGAGTTTTATTATTAAATATTTCTTGCACAACATGTCTGGGTAAGGCATCAGCCAAACGATAGGTGATCATTTGATAACCATAACCTGGATCGTAATGAGGGATAGATCTACGAGAATGCCAAAATGTCTTATTTTTGGATGATGTTATAGGCAGGCTGCCAATGTGCGAAACGATTTTATTATCATTCATAACATGACTCATTTTTTTTTGTGGTGTAGGTATAACCGATATTGAGCCAATTATATGCCGATGAATGAAAATAAAAACCTCGTAATTTTTAAAAGCAGCGGGCTAGCAGCCCGCGCTCCCAAGTTGGGAGCTTTCGCCAAGGGGGAGGTGCGTTTTATATATCGATAGCCGTGGTTAGTTGCTTTATGCTAAGTTTCTGACGGCAAAAAATTAATTCTACGCTTAAGATTAGTTGAGGCTCGAGCCTGGGAGCGCGGGCTGCTAGCCCGCTGCTTTTATATGATGCATTTACTTAGAAAGCATTGTACTTCCTTCGCAAGTTTTTTTATTTTTTTTAATTCTTTTTTACACTTGTTTAATCCTTGCACAATATATTGATATAAACCAATAGGACAATCTTTAAAACCCTGTTCAATAGCATTGTTAAAATTATTAGCTGCTTGATTGAGTAAGTCAAAATCCTTAGGCTCAAGGTTAGCCTGATTGTGTTGAGTGATAGCCAAACGGTAATAATGCTGCTGAATTTTATAGTTCAATTGTTCTTTTTCATAGGGATCTGTACAAGTACTGAGCCACTCTTTGAACGTTTCAATAGTTAATTTATATAGCTCTGCACTTTGTTGATATGCTTTCCTTAGTACTTGAGTATCATTTTTTGTTGTTGAGTTTATGTTCTTTCTCTTCTTCTCGATGGGGTTTCGCGATGAAAAGAACACCATCTTGCTTCTTTGTTTTCCATGGTATTTTTCTATGAGAATCTAGCGTATTGATGGAGGCATTAAGGCCGAAAAACCTTCTTCCGAAATCAAACAACGCTGAGATGCGCAGAGTATGAAAAAGCTGAAAGGTGCGATGAGTACCATATCCCAAGGAAAGACCAGCCAATGAATTCCTCCAAAACTGCTTAAATAAGACAGTAATAGCAAGCCGGTGATATAGCTCATAAACCAGCCTACGCGCAAATTAAGCAGATTGATATTGCGTTGAGTGATGCAGTGAATCGCTAGGCCGACAATAATGGCGGCATAAAGCTTCCATAAAATATCAAAGCCGCACCACAGTAACATCAAATTGCAAATGTAAAAACCTAATTGGCAAATGACGGTGGGATATTCTAAACGAAAAGCCCGTGTTGTGGTGGGTTGCAGTTTTCTTAACGCCAATAAACAAATAGGCCCGATGCCATACGATAAAATGCTGGCGGAAGATAAAAACGCGACCATTTTTTGCCAAGTGGGGAAGGGGAGAAAAGATAAAATACCCACGACAAAATTGACATATAAGGTGACAGTTGGGATTTTAAAACGATTCAGTTTTAAAAAACATGCCGGTAAATGTTGATTGAGTGCCATACCATAGACAATTCGAGAAGTTGCTGCGGTATAGACGAGCGTGGTGCCAAATGGTGAAAACGAGGCGTCAAATAATAACAGTATGGCAACGATTCCTAACCCCAGTAACAAAGTTAGTCCAACCAGCGGCCCACTATCGCCTGGAAAGTGTAAAGCCTGCCAACCGTGAGTTAAATAAGTATCTGGAATAGCCACCAAAAAACTCAGTTGCAACATAAAGTATAAAACAAACCCAATGACCACAGCGCCTATAATGGCCCATGGAATGTCGCGTTGGGGATGACGGACTTCTCCTGCCAGCATTAAACCATTTTGAAATCCGGTGAAGGCAAATGCAATGCCACCGGTAGATAATGCTGAAAAGATGGCAATCCACGTATTTTTAGCGCCTAAGTCGAATTGCAAATGATGAAATAGACCGGAGGGTTGTTGATTCGCGGTGTAAAGTAATGCGGTGATGGCAATAGAAGGTAAAATAAATTTAATTAAGCTGGCATATTTATTACATTCTGCCAATAACTTAATGCCAAAAGTATTAAGTAACACGACAAAAAACATCAAGCCGATGGCTACCACATAACCTAATGCGGTTAATTCTGAACCGCCGGGGTGTTTTGCGACCAATTGTGGAATGAAATGACTGCCATATTGCAAAATAGCTTGGATCTCAATGGGTGTCATCACCACATAAGACAGCCAGGAAATCCACGCAAATACAAAGCCGACTTCTTTACCATGGGTAAAAGTGGGGTAATTGGTCATCCCGCCAGAAATGGGTAATAATGTGCCCAATTCGCAGAGCGGTAATGCAATAAACAGCATAAAGATAGCTGCGATGACCCAACTGATTAATGCGCCGGGGCCTGCAATTTGGGCGCTGATATAGGGGCTGAATAGCCAGCCTGAGCCGATCATGCCGCCAGCTGCGGCGATTAAGACATTGGTACGTGATATATCCCTTTTTAGCATAATGGCTCACTTAAACTTGAGTAGTACATCCATGAGATCCCGAGATCCCGCGAACAAGTCGCGGGACGTCGAGGTAGAGGCTAAGTCAATTCCGTGTTACTTTTAAACTGTTGCAATAGCGGGGTTTGCCAAGCACTGGCCACTCCCCAATAATAAAAAATTAAAGCGACAATGATGACGGAGATTTGATCATAAGGACCGCGCAGAAAATTCACTCCCCCAAATTCAGTTCCGCCTAACCAAGAAAGCAACGCCATCGCCAAAAGATAAAACACCAACCAAGTGCCACTTTTGAGATGTTGATTGAAATCTAACCAACCATTTTTGGCTTGATAATATAAATAAATAAACAAGCCGGCAAAAATCACTAATAAAACTTGCCCTGTCAATGGCCAGCGTGACCAGTAGACGATGAGGGACATAATAATAAAAGCGATCGGCGCGATGATCGACATACCAGAGATACGGCAAGGGCTACGCCAATTGGGCTCAATGCGTCTTAACCCGGCAACCGCAAGTGGACCTGCGATATACGATAAGGTATTCATAATGGAAATCACGTTGGCTAAACTTCCCCACCCACGGAAGATCCATAAAAAGATAAAGCCTAAAACCAAGCTCGCCCACATGGCATTGCGTGGAATGGCGTATTTAGGATGTAACTGCCCAAATGCTGCTGGCATATAACCATTGCGTTGCATTCCAAATAACATCCGTGCTGTGGATCCCATGTAGGCAATACCGGTGCCGGAAGGTGAAACCACGGAATCGACATACAGCAATAGCGCGATTAAATTTAAATTGAAACTGAGGGCCAATTGTACAAAAGGAGAGCTAAAATCTAACCCATGCCAGCCATGACTCAATTCTTGTGGGGTTAGTGCGCCAATAAAACTTGCCTGTAACACCAGATAAATTAATAAGCAGATGACAATGGAGGAAATTAAGGCAATCGGGATGGTTTTATGCGGGTTTTTCGCTTCCCCTGCAAAATTGACGATGGATTGGAAGCCGTTAAAGGCAAAAATAATACCGCCCGCTGAGACTGCGATAAAGACCGCATTCCAACCATAAGGCGCAAAGGTATGGAAATCATGACCAAAATTTGCGGGCTGAAATCCTGCCCACATAATCGCAGCGACTGATAACAAAGGAACGATAATTTTAAATAAAGTGATCCAAGTCATTGAACTTAAAAATAATTTTAAGGTCCAATAATTCAAAAGGAAGAAAACGATCATCAGGAAACTGGCTACAATTAGGCCGTATTCTGACATATTGCCCTGAATGGGATCATACAAACCGTGAAAGCCCTTAATAGAACTTAGATATTGGGTTGATGCAGCAGCTTCAGTAGGGATGGCAGCGACAATCCCTAACCAATTGATCCAACCACTTAAGAAGCCGGTTAAGGAGCCATGGGTGTAGTCTAAATAACGCGCAATACCGCCTGATTGGGGGAATAGAGCACCGACTTCCGCGATCGTTAATGCAATGAGCATCACAGCAAAAGCGCCGACGACCCAAGCAATTAACGCCGCGGGACCTGCTAACTTAGCGCTGTGAAAGGCGCCAAATAACCAGCCTGATCCAATAATGGAGCTGATGCCGATAAAAGTGAGCTGTAAAGCGCTAATACTGCGTGAAAGCCGATAAGGGGATTGGGTTGGAGGATTTGGGTTCACGGTGGTATTTCCAGTGTGAGTAAAGAATTTGGAGATACTAACCTAATATTGAGTAAAGGACAATGACCCTAAAGAATTTCTTCTTGGCTAGAGCATGGTTCCCCCCGGGCTATATTTTATTAAATTTAACGACAATAAATTGATTATAATGATTAATTATGGTAAATTTTCAAGGTTTTGTTTAAGATGATTAATGATTAGCTAAAGTTGAGTAGAGAACAAAAGTATGACGACAGAACCTTCACAAGTAAACAAACAAACGACACCGAGAAAAAGAAAAGCTCCCGCATCAAAAGAAGAAATTGAGAAAGGGGAAAAGCTTCAAGAAGCTAAACAGGGGGATGCTATCGCTCAAATTGAAGTGGGCCGGTGTTATGAATATGGCATTTGTGGCTTCGGGTCAGATGCAAAAGAAGCCTTTCACTAT
Organism: Gammaproteobacteria bacterium; assembly: GCA_047601185.1. Lineage (GTDB taxonomy): Bacteria > Pseudomonadota > Gammaproteobacteria > JAURND01 > JAURND01 > JASGJS01. The sequence goes on from JASGJS010000001.1 coordinate 1,409,472, forward strand.
TATCAGCTAGCCGCCCAAGCTGATGTGAGTTATGCCCATTATAAAGTTGCGCGTTGTTATCATTATGGCGTTGGAGTACCCAAAGACTTAGAGAAGGCTAAAGAAAGCTATCACAAAGCAGTTGATCATGATTTGGCTTTGCCTGCGGCGATGTATGAATTAGCAAAATGTTATATTTCAGGATCTATCCCTGATAAGAGAAAATGTTTTGAATGGTTAACCAAATCCGTTGAACACCCCTGGGAAAGGGCACCCTCAGATGCCTATTTCATGTTAGGTAGGTGCTATGATAAGGGAATAGCAGGGTTTATAGAGCGAGACCATAAAAAGGCAGCAAAATTCTTTTCCGCAGCGATTATAGATGATCGTCACGTACCTGCCGAGATTCATTTATACGCGCTCTTCGCAAAAAATGAGGGAGGAGGGACGCTAGAAAAAGCCATCGAGGGGCTGCACTATAGCCTTGATCTTGAAACATCAACAGGAAAATATTATGCAGAATTGGCTTACCATTTAGGAAATTGTTATTTCGACAAAGCAAAAAAAAATTATAAACTTGTGTCAGAATATATAAAGGCACATCAATATACAAGTTATGTTTCGGTATTGAAGCAAGCACAAGCCGACGAAACAAAGTGGCTTAAATACCTCACGATTGCAACCAATAAGAATTTTCCGAAGGCTGTGTATGCTTTTGGTGAGAGTTATCAAGAAGGTTATTTAAATCTTCCAAAAAATTTTGAGAAAGCTAAAGAATGTTTTCTTCACTGTGTAATGCTCTTTGAAAAAAATCCTAAGCATGCTGATTGTCGTGAATTATTACCTGTTGTCAAAGCAGCCTTAGAAAAAGTCAAACAGTTAATCACTGAGCAAAACCAGCCGACATCAAGTACATCTACAGCACTGTTAGGAGAAAGTTTGACTAAAACGTTACAGAAAGGATTTCCTAATCCTTGGAAAGGACTTGATGCTACAGCTTCAATTCAAGCTGACTCTAAAAAGAATGAAAAACCTAGTTTGTCTCTTGGTCTATAAACGGGAAAAGAGCGGGCTAGCAGCCCGCGCTCCCAAATCTTGTGCCATTCGTTGTAAGCACCAAGGATGGTTTTTCTGCCTTCTTAAACTTTAGGGTTTGATGGAAAGAACCTCAAAGTTTAGCGATAGCTTAAAGTTGAAAGAGGCTGGAGTCTGGAGCGCGGGCTGCTAGCCCGCTGCTTTTCCGCGGGAAGTCGAGGTAGAGACGTTATTCACCTTCATCCGGTTTGATTTTTTTCTTTTTCCCAGAAGCATGACGTGCACGCAATTCAATATCAATATATTTATCAGTAATGGCACTGGACCCATGCCCTGCATCATCCCGCACATGTTCCCGCGGACGGTGTTTGACATCATCTGAAATGCCGGTATGTCTTAACCAATGCACAGTAGCGGCTTTAAGTTGTTCGGCTTCTTCTGTAAATTTATCCAGCTCCAATCGCACCACCGCAGCGTCAAAACATTGTTGCACAATCAGGCGAATTTGACGGGTGCTGTTAATAGGCCCTTGACCACGTATTTTGGGAATCAGTGGGGTATTTTCGCCTAAATAGGGCAGTGGGGTTAAATTTAAACTCTGCCGATAACGTTTTAAGGCATTGAGCATGGCATCGCTGACGGTGATAATCCGTTGTTTATTACCTTTACCCACTGTCGTGAACCACCAGTTATTGTCTTGATCTTTGTGAAAATGCCCCATTTGTGGTTCCCAGCGGGCATTGGCGGCTAATTCCGAAATCCGTAAATACATGCCGTACAAGGCATTCATGATGAATAAAGCCCGCTCTCCTTCAGAATTTTGATCAGCCGAGCCCTCCGCTGTTTCAATCACATAAGCCCACTGGGTTTCACTCAAACGCCGAATGACTTGTCCACTTTGATATTTCCGCAGAAATTTGCTTTTTTGACGAATTTGCGCAACGGGATTAATTTCCACCACTTCTTCTTGGATTAAGTAGCTGAAAAAACTCCCAATCACCGCAAATATGGCTTGCAAAGCTTTTTGTGATAAACTATATTTTTTGGGATCTGGAACTTCCCCCTGGCTGTGTGCTATTTTACCAATGGTTGCCACAAAAGGCCGCCAGGCGGGGTTCACCTGTCGACTGCCATTCTGCTCGATAAAGCGCGCTACATTTTTAGTGCCAATCCAACTGAGTGGGGGCTTTTGACAAAATTCTATAAAGGCTTCAATGTCAGTGCGTCTTAGCTGAGTGAGGGTTTTATGTGCCACCCACCAGCTCCATTGTAGTAAGCGCTCGAGTTCGCGGCGGTAAGCGTTGAAGGTCGCTTCACTCCCCCGGTAAGCTTTTAAAAATTGCATCGCGTGGAAATAATCTTTTTGAACATCCAGCGTAATCGGCAATGACAGAGTATTTTGTAGATGATTGAGTGTATCGAAGATGGGGATAGGATGCTGCAGTTTAGGCTTTTCGACGCAGGCTGTTTCCATAAGTTAATCCATGAAGAAGGTGAATGATGTTAATGAATACTATTTTGCAGGCCATTGGTCGTACGCCTACGGTTAAATTAAATCGTATTGGCAACACCTTGCCTTGCGAGCTTTATGTAAAATGTGAATTTCTCAATCCCGGTGGCTCTGTTAAAGATAGAATAGGCTACCATATGTTGGAGCAAGCTGAAAAGCGCGGGCAAATTAAGCCAGGCGACACCCTCATTGAAGCCACTTCGGGTAATACCGGCATCGCGATTGCTTTAGCCGCTGCTGTCAAAGGTTACCCTTTGATTATCACCATGCCGGAAAAAATGAGCCATGAAAAGCAGGTGGTGTTAGAAGCGTTAGGTGCGAAAATTTACCGTACCCCCACAGAAGCCGCTTGGGATTCACCCGACAGTCACATTTCATTAGCCAAACGCTTGCAACAAGAAATTCCCAACTCGCATATTTTAGATCAATATAATAATTTTGATAATATCGATGCCCATTATCAATTTACCGCCGAAGAAATTTTAGAAGATATGCAGGGCAAATTAGATATGGTGGTGATTGCGGCAGGAACGGGTGGCACCATTACTGGAGTCGCCAAACGGCTGAAAGAAGTGTTGCCGAACATTCAAGTGATTGGCGTAGATCCAATTGGTTCGATTTTAGGGGGTGGCACGGAAATTAAATCCTATTTAGTGGAAGGAATAGGCTATGATTTTATCCCTAAAGTCTTAGACAATAGCCTAATCGACCGTTATATTAAAATTAATGACAAAGATTCGTTTTTAATGGCCAGACGGTTAATTCGCGAAGAAGGTTTATTGGTGGGCGGTTCGTCGGGGAGTGCTGTTTGGGCAATGCTAGAAGCAGCAAAATCTCTATCGGCAGGACAACGGTGCTTAACCATTTTACCGGATTCAATTCGTAATTATTTAACCAAATTTGCCGATGATCGGTGGATGAAGGAACATGGGTTTGGGGAATGAAAAGCAGCGGGCTAGCAGCCCGCGCTCCTAAACTCAAGCCATAAATGTGAATGTAGCAGACCCATCTAAGTCGAGATAGCTTGTTTAAAAAGACAAGCAAAGGCTTTAAGATGAGGAACTCTCATCCTCAAATAGTGGCTGGAGCCTGGGAGCGCGGGCTGCTAGCCCGCTTTCTTAAAACAGGATTACAACATTACATGACAAATAATGCTAATTTAAAACTTTCTACGCGGGTGATTCACGGTGGGCAATCCCCCGACCCCTCCACCGGCGCCGTGATGGTGCCGATCTATGCTACTTCTACCTATGTGCAAGAAAGCCCCGGCGTGCATCAAGGCTATGATTATTCTCGTGCTGGCAATCCAACCCGTGCGGCGTTAGAAGCGTGCCTCGCCAATCTGGAATCTGGCACCCACGGCTTTGCGTTTGCTTCAGGCATGGCCGCTGTTGCAACGGTTTTAGAATTATTGCAAGCGGGTGATCACATTATCGTCACCAATAATGTCTATGGCGGAACCTACCGTTTATTTGAGCACGTGCGCAAACGCTCTGCGGGTTTGCAATTTACTTTTATGGATTTTACCGATCTGCAGGCTTTAGAAGCTGCTATTTTGCCAAACACGCGCATGATTTGGTTGGAAACGCCGACCAACCCCCTGTTGAAATTAATTGATTTAACTCAAATTGCAGCCTTTGCCAAAAAATATCAGTTGCTCTCTGTGGTGGACAATACCTTTGCGACGCCAATGGCGCAGCGACCGTTAGAATATGGTTTTGATCTGGTGCTCCATTCCACCACAAAATATTTAAATGGACATTCAGATGTCATTGGGGGAGCCGTCGTCGTCAATTCCCCTGAACTGGCTGAAAAAATGGCTTTCCTAACCAAATCGATTGGCGGTATTGCCAGCCCGTTTGATAGTTTTTTAACCTTACGTGGGATTAAAACGTTAGCCATTCGCATGCAGCGCCACACCCAAAGCGCTTTGATGATTGCAGAGTGGTTGCAGCATCATCCCAAAGTGGGGCAGGTCTATTATCCGGGTTTGCCCAATTCGCCACAATATCCCTTGGCGCAGCGTCAAATGGCTTATTTTGGCGGGATGATTAGCTTTACCTATCAAGGCGATGATGCTTTAGCGATGTTGTCACGCTGCCAGATTTTTACGCTGGCAGAAAGTTTGGGTGGGGTGGAGAGTTTAATTTCACACCCAGCCACCATGACGCACGCTTCCATCCCACCCGAAACGCGGCAGGCCTTTGGTATTACCGATCATTTGATAAGATTGTCAGTGGGACTTGAAGATTGTGAAGATTTGATCCAAGATTTAAAGAGTGCTTTAAGCTAATCAAAGCACTTAAGTAAGGTTTGGCACAAGCCTTTAGAGCCTGAGGTGTGCTGGTATTGGATGAGAAGGTCTCTATAAACAAGGATGTTTATAGGAAGCCTACAGGGAAGTATTTACGGCGTCCTGATCAGACAATACCAGCACACCTCAGGCTCTAAAGGCTAAAGTAGTTTACAAATAAATAACATATTGATTTTATAGAGGACTCATTGTGAACGTAACAGAATTAGGAAGTATCCGGCATATCCATTTTGTTGGCATTGGAGGCGCAGGGATGAGTGGAATTGCGGAAGTTCTGCTCCGACAAAATTATCAAGTGACGGGTTCAGACATAGCCCAAAACGCTGTCGTCCAGCATCTGATGGGCTTGGGCGCCACCATCAGCTTAGAACATCAAGCTGAAAATATTGTCGGCGCTGACGTCATCGTGACCTCTAGCATTATCTCGCCAGATAATCCTGAAGTGGTCGCTGCGCGCGCTGCCCAGATTCCTGTCATCCATCGGGCTCAAATGCTGGCCATGCTGATGCAGAATAAAAACGGCATCGCGATTGCGGGCACCCACGGGAAAACCACCACCACCAGTTTAGCGGCCAGTATGCTCGCAGAAGGCGGCATGGACCCCACCTTTGTGATCGGTGGCATCTTAAAAAGCGCCGGCGCCAATGCGCATTTGGGCCAAAGCGATTATTTTGTCGCTGAAGCGGATGAAAGTGATGCATCGTTCTTGTATTTACATCCCAAAATCATCATCGTCACTAACATTGATGCCGATCATTTAGGTACTTATGGCGGAGATTTTAATAAACTGTGTGATGCATTCGTGGATTTTATCCAACAATTGCCGACAGATGGATTAGCAGTTCTCTGCCTGGACGATCCTATTGTTCGCCAAATGATTCCGCGCATCACCCGACCCATCGTGACGTATGGTTTTGATACAGCAGCAGATTTGCGCATTATTAATTTCCGTCCCGACGGATTTCAAACGCATTTCACTGTTCATCAAACCATCAATGGTCAAGAATTAAACTTAACTTTGAATTTACCTGGCACTCATAATGTGTTAAATGCCACTGCTGCTTGTGCTGTGGCCATGCATATTAATGTGCCGCATGTCAGCATCCAACAAGCCCTGCAAAAATTCGCGGGCGTGGCGCGCAGAATGCAGATTTACGGCGAATTTGAAACCACCAAAGGGAAAATTTTATTGATTGATGACTACGGACATCATCCTCGTGAAATTAAAGCCACTTGGTCTGCGATTCGTCAAGCTTGGCCAGATCGTCGATTGGTGGTCATTTATCAACCGCATCGTTACACGCGTACCCAAGATTTATTTGAGGAATTTGTGGCGGTATTATCCGAAGAAGCTGATCAGCTGATTTTATTAGATGTGTATGCGGCAGGAGAGCAGCCAATTATCGGTGCTGATGGATTATCTTTATTCCAAGCCGTGGAGCAGCGTGCTAAACCTCAGCATGCGGTTTTTGTGCCGCAGTTAAGCCTTTTACCGAAAGTCCTACAAGAAGTTTTGGATGAAGGCGATATTGTCCTTACGCAAGGCGCGGGTAATGTTGGCACTGTAGCGCCGCGACTAGCCACCAATGGTTTCCATGCTTGGGAACAAGCTTAAGTTGCGTTCGTAATTGACTCAGGTATATACTCTAAACAGAATTAATACAGGAGAGATGGCTGAGCGGTTGAAAGCGGCGGTCTTGAAAACCGTTGAGGGGCAACCCCCCTCCCAGGGTTCGAATCCCTGTCTCTCCGCCATTCGTAGTTGCTATTGACGAGGAGCTAACTTGCAACCCGATATTCGCGTGTTGATTGTAGACGATCATGAACTAGTACGCGCAGGCATCGTGCGTAATCTGGCCAGCACCACTTATCTTAAGGTGGTTGGAGAAGCCAGTTCTGGTGCAGAAGCGATTCAATTAGCGGCCGAATTAAAACCGGATGTGATTCTGCTCGATTATAAAATGCCTGATATGAATGGCATGCAGGCTTCCAAAGAGCTTCTCAAACACGATCCCCAACTCAAAATCTTAATTGTCAGTGTGTTAGTCGATGAATTGCTATTACCCAAATTATTTAAGATCGGTATTGCAGGTTTTTACAGCAAAAATAGTGATCACGAGGAAATGCTGAAAGCCATCAATCAAGTGGCTGCGGGTCATCGTTACATCAGTCGGATTTTCACGCAACAGCTCATGCAGAAAAATATTGATCATGAGACGTTTGTGTTTGATTCGTTGTCTGAACGAGAATTTCAAGTCATATTAATGTTGTTAGATGGTCATACCATTGCCGAAGTTTCGGAGAGATTAGATATTGACCGCAAAACCATTAATAGTTATCGCAGTCGGGCTTTCCATAAATTAAATGTTAAAAATGATGTGGAGCTGACGTTATTAGCAATGCGGCAGAGTTTAATATCTTAGATTTAGGATTTGTATCCACTCAGCACATCCTAAGAGAAGCTTGAATTTAAAATGGGCAGGAGGCGTCGTCCTCGCATGGATGCGGGGATCCAGATTACAAGGAAGTAAAGTTTTGCTTCCCTGCAGACTGGATCCCGGCATCCATGCCGGGACGACGCCTCCTCTTGAGTGCCTCTTTAGGAGCACTGAGCTTGTCTTAGAAAGTGCTGAATGAAGTACACTGAATCTACAGGCAGTGCAGTAAATCAAGCTTTCCCAAATACAATATGTTCGACTCTAAAACTTTTCTATCCAACTTAACCACCTTACCTGGCGTCTATCAAATGTTAGACGACAAAAGTCAGGTGATTTATGTCGGTAAAGCCCGCAATCTCAAAGACAGGGTCAGCAGTTATTTTCGCTCAAATATTCAGCATCCCAAAACCCTCAGCTTAGTCCAACAAATTTCTGCCATCACGGTCACAATCACAGAAACCGAAAACGAAGCTTTATTATTAGAAAGCAACCTCATCAAACAACTCAGGCCGCGTTATAATATTTTGCTGCGCGATGATAAATCCTTCCCGTATTTATTTCTTTCCCAAGAAGTTTTCCCGCGACTGACATTCCACCGCGGTGCTAAACGCGAAAAAGGCGAATATTACGGACCTTACCCCAGCGCAGGCGCCGTCCACGAAACCTTAGATTTACTGCAAAAACTATTCAAATTGCGACAATGTAGTAAACATTTTTTCAATAGCCGTACCCGTCCTTGTTTGCAATATCAAATTAAACGTTGCACAGCGCCTTGTGTGGGATACGTCGATGAATCCCATTATCAAGAGCAAGTGCAACACACGCGCTTATTTTTGCAAGGAAAAAACGAAGCGGTGTTGAAAGATTTAGCCAACAAAATGGAGGCAGCGGCGGCGGCTTTTCACTATGAAGAAGCTGGGCGTTATCGTGATCAAATTAACACTTTGCGAAAGATTGCTGAACAACAACATATCCATTCGCAGGCGGGTGACGCAGATGCCGTAGCGGTGATGAATTGTGGCAATGCAGTTTGTATCACAGTCGTATATATTAGAGCGGGGAGAGTATTGGGCAGCAAAGCGTATTTTCCGAAAACTCCTCCGAACAGCACAGAAGAAGAAGTGTTAACCAGTTTTTTGCCGCAATATTATTTAAGCGCGCAGCGTGGGGAAACCTTTCCTGATCGCATTTTAGTGGATCGACCTTTAGCAGAAGGTGGGTGGATTGCCCAAGCTTTATCGGAACGCTGGCAAAAAAAGGTCGTGATTACCCAACCTCAGCGCGGTCAAGGCGTGCAGTGGTTAAAAATGGCTGCCCTCAATACCCAACATGCCTTAGCCAGCCATATTGGCCAACAGCTTAATTACTATCAATGGCTGGAGACTTTTCAAAAAACCTTTGGGTTGCCAAACTTGCCACAGCGTCTGGAATGCTTTGATATTAGCCATACGTTGGGAGAAGCCACTGTCGCCTCTTGTGTGGTATTTGGTTTGGAAGGGCCGATTAAGAGCGATTATCGCCGCTTTAATATTACCGATATTACGCCGGGTGACGATTACGCCGCGATGGAACAAGCCTTAACCCGGCGCTATGTCCGGTTAAAAGCCAATGATGGTCCTTTGCCGGATGTGTTATTCATTGATGGAGGGAAGGGTCAGCTCGCTAAAGCCAGTGCGGTTTTAGAAGAACTGCAAATCGTCGGGGTTATTCTGATGGGCGTGGCTAAAGGCGAGGGACGCAAACCGGGCCTAGAAACGATTTTTATGCAGGGAACGCAAAAGCCCTGGCACTTATCGCCCGATTCGATGGCGTTACATCTGATCCAGCGGATTCGAGACGAGGCGCATCGTTTTGCGATCCAAAGTCACAGACAACAGCGGGCTAAAGCACGCAAGCAATCACCGTTAGAACAGATTCCTGGGGTAGGGGCCAATCGCCGCCGTGAACTTTTGAAACATTTTGGTGGCCTGCAAGGGGTGTTACGTGCTAGTGTAGCAGAATTGGCTAAAGTGCAAGGTATCCATACCGATTTAGCCCAACGCATTTATGATCATTTGCATTAAAGTGGGTTCAAAATGAGCATTCCTAACATTTTGACGATTCTACGTATTTTGCTGCTGCCCGTTTTTGTCGGGGTTTTTTATTTGCCGACAGAAACATCTCGGTTTTTTGCGGCCCTCGTGTTCACCATCATTGCCATCACTGATTGGTTAGATGGCTATTTAGCACGGAATTTACAACAGGGTACAGAGTTTGGCAGTTTTCTAGATCCCGTTGCCGATAAATTAGCAGTAGCGGTCGCCTTAGTGTTAGTGGTAGGACAAATGGGCGTGGCTTATGTTGCGGTTCCTGCGGCCATTATTGTTGGACGCGAAATCGTGATCTCAGCATTACGGGAATGGATGGCGGAAATCGGCAAGCGTACCAGCGTGGCGGTCAGCTGGATCGGTAAAATCAAAACCATCGTGCAAATGCTGGCTTTAATCGCATTAATATTGTATAAACCGGGCGGATTCGTTACAATAAAAATACTCGGTTTGGTTTTTTTATATGTCGCCGTTTTTTTAACGTTATGGTCCATGATTTTATATTTAAAAGCTGCATGGCCAGACTTGACTTTATCCTTTAATAAAGAATAATATAGTCACCCTGTTAGATGCCCTTCAAGTTTTTCCTAGGGTTCCAATTCTGTAAGCGGGAATAGCTCAGTTGGTAGAGCACAACCTTGCCAAGGTTGGGGTCGCGAGTTCGAGTCTCGTTTCCCGCTCCAAAATGGTATCATGACGCTGCTTGAATTATATCAAACCAAGCTCTCCCTCGGTGAAATATCACCAGACCCTATCCAAGCTGCTTGCGTGGCTCAATTAGAACAACTGCATCAAACATTATTGCATCCTCACAAAAGAAATCTTCCCAAAGGTTTGTATTTATGGGGCAGTGTTGGCATTGGTAAAACATTTTTGATGGATTTGTTTTATCAGAGCCTACCTTTTCCTCAGAAAATAAGAATGCATTTCTATACTTTTATGAGCGAAATTCATCAAGCGTTGCATGCGCTGCAAGGCACGCGCGATCCTCTAGTTCACATTGGCAAAGCCTGGGCCAAAAAATATCAAGTCATCTGTTTTGATGAGCTCATCGTCACAGATATTGCGGATGCGATGGTGCTGGGTGGATTATTCGAAGCATTTTTTCATGCGGGGATTTGCTTGGTATTCACGACTAATGTGCCACCTGATGATTTATATAAAAATGGGATACAACGCTCACGATTTTTGCCGGCAATTGCGGCGTTAAAAAAACATACCGAAGTGATTCATTTAATGTCACAACAAGATTATCGCGCGATCGCACTTCAGAAATCTCAGCAAGCGTATTATTGGTATCCCGTCTCAGTTACTTCAGAAGCGGCTTTAGAGGCTTATTTTCAGCAATGCTCAGAAGGAATAGAAATTTCAGGCACTTTAGAAATCGCACATCGATCGATTGTGGTTAAAAAATATGCGAATCAAGTGGCGTGGTTTGATTTTATGGCAATTTGTGGGATACCGCGCAGTTTTGAAGATTATTTAATATTAGTCCGACAATTTCCGATCATTATTGTGAGCAACTTACGCACAATCACCGAACAAGAACTTGATCTAGCGCGTTCATTTATTCGCTTTATTGATGTCCTGTATGACCATCAAACACGATTGATGATTTCCGCAGAAGTGCTGATTGAGCAGATTTATCCTAAAGGCAAGCTCGAGTTTGAATTCGCCCGAACCCGTTCACGGCTAAAACAAATGACACTTGCTGATAAGTGAAGTCGAGCTGAGAGCTTAATGGAGCGCGGGCAGCTTGCCCGCTGCTTTTCAAAAATAGCTAAAAGCAGCGGGCAAGCTGCCCGCGCTCCCTAGACCCCTGCCTATCTAAGCGGTTGAGCGCTTACAAAACATCCCTGCCAAGCGATAAATAATTTTTCATAAACCAACTGCATATTTAAATTAATTTTTTCTAATAAATGACGGCGCAACACCATTCCACTATCTAACAGCTTCAATAATCCTTCTGAAGAAAAATTTTGCGCTATCAAAGAATAGTGAAGTGACAAAGCAGCATGCCCCAATCGATACTGCAATAGATCCGAACACATCCGCCATAAAACGCCATAAAACGCCTCAAATTCTTCTGGTGAATAAGCCACTGCCGCTTCAACCGGGCTCAAGGTTTTTTGCGCAACTTGTATCAAACGCGTCACATAATTTTCATGCTGTTGAAACCAAGTGCTACTGGTGGTTTGATCAGGCGGCAAAGGAAAAGAAACAATTTGACAACGACTCCGCACTGTCGCAGGCACAACATGGGTTTGATGACTCACCAGCAAAAAAATCACCGAGCCGGTAGGTTCTTCTAAAATTTTTAATAACGCATTACTCGCGGCTGCATTCATCGCTTCAGCGGGTGCAATAATTACGACTTGATATTTACCACACTGCGCAGTTTGATTGACGTTTTGCACCAGCTCTCGAATTTGTTCCACTTTAATCATTTTCCCTTCACTTTCAGGAAAAATTTTTAAATAATCTGGATGATTATTCGTTTGCAACAGTTGACAGCTAGCGCAAGCGCCACACGCCAAATCAGCATGCTGCGCCGATTGACAGAGTAACCGCGCCGCCAAGGTTTCTGCAAACTGTTGTTTACCAATCGACTTTATGCCGGAGAGTAATAAAGCATGCGGAAATCGATCCGCTTGTAATTGTTTCATCACTTGTTGCCAAAGTGATTGTTGCCAGGGCTGCATTGTAGAAGCTACCTCTATCTGGGGAGATATGCTATAATACTCTTAATTAGTCGTCCTGGAAATATGAATAATGAAGCTTTTATTTGATTTTTTCCCCATTTTATTGTTTTTTATCGCCTTTAAATTCTTTGGGATTTATGTTGCCACTGCCACCACCATGGTCGGGGCGTTATTGCAAGTTGGTATCTATTGGCTGAAGCATCGCCGCTTTGAAAGCCTGCATGTGATCACTTTTATTACCATTGTGCTGCTCGGCGGAACGACTTTAATTTTCCATAATGATCTGTTCATTAAATGGAAACCGACGGTTTTATACTGGATATTCGCTTTAGTGTTTGGTATCAGCCGTTTTATTGGCCAGAAACCGTTAATTCAGAGAATGTTAGACAGTCAACTCAGCCTTCCCCTTAAAGCTTGGCAGCAGCTTAATTTCAGCTGGGTATTATTCTTCGCCATCATGGGCGCTGCTAATATCTACGTGCTCTATCATTTTAGCACCAATGCCTGGGTCAACTTTAAATTATTTGGAACTTTAGGCTTCACCATTGTGTTTTTGGTAGGCCAAGGTATTTATATGTCGCGTTTTATGGAAATCAAAAATCGCCCTAAATCACAATAAAAAATATGACATCAGCTCGAGTCGATAAAATCAGCGCTTGTTTAAAACAACACTTTTCTCCCACTTTTTTAGAAGTTGAAGATCAAGGCCATTTGCATATTGGCCATCCCGGTGCACAAACCGGTGCTGGACATTTTAAAGTAGCGATTGCTAGCCCCGTATTTGAAAACAAAAATCGTTTAGCTTGTCACAGACTCATTTATGAAGCATTAGGGGAGCTAATGCAAAGTGATATTCATGCTTTAATCATAGAAATAAGAAGCAGTTGATATTTTAATTCTTGGTAAACATTCAGCTTGTAAATATAAATATAACTCAAGTGTTACTCCCATGAGATCCCGCTAACAAGTAGGCGGGACGTCGAGGTAGCAACTGATATAAGACACGTTAAATTAATGTGCTGAATAATTACAGTTCTTAAAGATTTTATTGCTGAGTTTTGGCAGAAGATTAAGTTGTGGCGAGCTGTTTCTTTCTCTCCCCTGGCAGAAAATTGAGTTGTGGCGAGCTGTTCTTTCTCTCCCCTGGCGAAAATTGAGTTGTGGTGAGCTGTTTCCTTCTCCCCCCTGGCGAAAATTGAGTTGTGGTGAGCTGTTTCCTTCTCCCCCTGTGGGAGAAGGTGCCCGAATAGGGCGGATGAGGGGTAAAATCATAAAAATATTAGAAACTCAAAAACATCCACCGCAAAAAATTCACTACAGGCAGTAAAACATTTCCTAAAACTCCACTTACCAACAGCAACAATAAAATCAAAAACCCAAAAACCCCAATCGAATCATACTTATTAGCGAGTCTCCTCGGCAAAAGACTCGATACCACCCGACTCCCATCCAGCGGCGGAATAGGAACCAAATTCAACACCAACAAAATCAAATTAATATAAATGCCAATCTCTGCCATTTTCACAACAGCCGGAAAAAACCCGCCAACTTTCAGAATAACCGCCCACATAGCCGCCATCATAAAATTGCTGATCGGCCCAGCAATCGCCACCAAAGCTGCATCCCGTCTGGGATGTTTTAAATTCGACCAAGTGACTGGCACCGGTTTCGCCCATCCAAAAATAAATCCGCTTAAAGTCACTAACAAAAGGGGAACCAGGACAGTACCCACCAGATCGATATGCCGCAAGGGGTTCAAAGTCAAGCGACCCATGATCTTAGCAGTGGCGTCGCCTAATTTATTGGCTACCCAACCATGCGCCACTTCATGTACTGTGATGGCGAATAAAATGGGGATACTATAAATTAAAATAAGCTGTAAAATGGATATTAGTTCTCTCATATCAATAGTATAGTGTAAAAAAAAGATTGACAGCAAATCCAAAATATTATATTATTTTTTGATAATATAGCAAACTTTATAATAAAATTTTCATAAAATTGTATTAAATAATGAGGGGTGGTTATGAAAGAATATAAGCAAAGTAAGCTTGCCAAGGAAATATTAGTCAGCAGAGCGGAAGAAAAACAGTTAATCGCAAGAGGGCGAATGCACCCTAATGTGGATATTAGTTTACGTGCATTGACGGATGACAAGTCAAGTAAAGATAATAGTTACTGGATGGGCGCTCAGTTTAATGGGCATCCCCATTATGAATATACACGCGAAAATATAAAATACAAATTCTATCGCCCTTGCCAAGAGCTGAACTATTTTCAATCATCTTCGTCTTCCACTGGGGTGATCATTTGTAATCCTTCCCTTAATCCTAATGAATATTTAAACCATCTCAAAAAAAACTTAGAGTCCTGGTATGAGAACTCTATTAAACCGACCGCCGATCCCGTTATTTTTATCCAGTATACCGGTGACGGACATAAGAGTGACCAGTTGGCCATGCATGATTTTGTGGAACCCACTAGGGCAGAAAAACTAGCATTGGTCAAAGTGAAGAACTTCATTGCAGGCTATCAACCCAAGTGTGCTGCAAAGGTTGTAGGAAATGATGAAAATGCTTTTGAAGCATTATTTGATCAAGCAGGTGCTCATTACGTAAACACCTCAACAGACCCGTTTGTATGTAAGGATGGTCTTAATGCTTTAATTGAAGTAGCAGTTAGTGACATATTTGCGCGTTATGACAATAGCCATTTAAAAATACAAACTTTAAAAAACATTTTTATCGAAGCTTATTCTTCATCTGATTTTATTAAACGTGTTCTCGATTTAAGAAGTGGCGAAGCAGGAGGAGGGCAGGAGCAGGATCGTTCAGAACTTTATCAAGATTTAACGCTCATGTTGAAAGAAATGGGAAAATTATCAGCTGTTTTTAATAAGTACCTTTCACAAGAATTTCAATATGATCCTAATAATCAACACGGTTTTTTTTGCTGCAAACCTAATCTTTACATCAGTCTCGCTATCGGAGGAGCTATAGCGGGTGTCGCTGTTCCTTTAATTACCTGGGGTGTTTTAGAAGCTTTAAACAGCAATCCTGATCTCCTGTTCGGAAAATTTGGAATGCCTGTCACGTTGGGGATGGGGGCAGGCGCGGGTTTTGTGTTTGGAGTTATATTAGCCACTTTAATATATGTTTGTAAAAAAACAACATTAGCAGATAATGATAGTTTCCATCTACCAGATGAGAAATTACGCCATGTGGCGGGATAATGCTTAAAATTGATATTTTAAGTGATTTGTGCTATCATTAATGCTGAGAATTTATAATTTTTGTTTGTGTACTTAGGCATAAATCTAGTAGAGAGTGGGGGTATGTGTATGAAAAAAATTTTATTATTATTACCAACTGCTGTGCTTTTATCGCTGTCAACGCAAATATTGGCTGCAAATAGCGGAAAGGTCTATTTTAATGATGGTCGTGGCTATAAAGATGAACAGGTCACTAAAACCATTGAGCTGCTGTATACTCCGGTAGGGCAATCAAATAAGTTGAGTTGTTACGGTGCAAACCTTCCTCCCCATGTAGGAAGTTGGCAGACTGTGTTTGGCGAAGGAAGTTCAAGTTGCCTTTCTCCTCAAAACCCAGTCAGTTCGTTAAAGTTTCGTTGGTCGGTTGGAGGGGGTACATGGCGTGAAGTCATAGAGCCTATTTCTGATAATACCCATTGTACCTATACGATTAATCTGTATAATGATTTTTCTAAGCCGTCCAACATTGATGCCCAAATTGCGAAAGTATCTTGCAATTAGTAAGATTTGATTTGGTATGAAGAATCCAACCATCCCGCTTTGGGCTGGGCTCAAGAGCGGGATGTGGAAGTAGAATAAACGATTCCTTAGCCTTACATATTGTCTAATTTCATCATCAGAACTTTTTGACGTTCAGCGGGAGTTAAAGCATTCCACTGTGCCATAAAAAGCTCATCAACCTTCTTTTGTTCTTCAGGGCTTAAGCTGTCATATTTAGCCTGCATTTTTTCATGCATCTCTTTGCGTTGTTCCGGCGTCATGTCCGCCCACGCGTCATGCATTTTTTGCTTAATAGCGCGCTTTTGCTTAGGGGTCATGTCATTCCATCTTTCATTAAGCTGCTTTCTGACAGCTGCTTTTTGGTCAGCGGAAAGGCTATCCCAGGTCATCTGAGCTTCTTGCATCAAAGCGGCTTTTTGCTCGGTTGAGAGGGGTTCGGCGTTAATTGCCGACACGTGGCAGCCTAAAGCTACCCCAGAAATGATTAACCCACTGGTTAAAATCTTGCTAAAACTGATGTTGGCCATTTGAAAATCTCCCTATAGTGAATGCTAGAAGTGTTACGGATTGCGATAATGGGCTTTCCCCCTATCTCCCATAACGGCTGCCAGTATAACAAATTATTAGTAAAATAAATACTTCCATTGCGATAAAGGTATCTACCCTAACGGGATAAAATCTGATAATATGCACTTCCTTCCGACTGATAGACGGGCCCATAGCTCAGTTGGTTAGAGCAGGGGACTCATAATCCCTTGGTCCTAGGTTCGAGTCCTAGTGGGCCCACCAGTAAAATCAAGGCTTCGCGAAGGTTGACCAGTGAGGCAGCAAGAAACGTGTCGAAGATGTGTCGAATAAATAATTAAAGGAAGGATTTACATCATGTCATTCCTTATTGAAACATTGGCGAGATGAATCAGGTCATGGACAAACTTCAAAAATTGAAGAAACTGAAGCATATACAGTAAAATATCAGCCAGAGATGGTCGCTATCCCTTAAATATATACTTCTTTGATGCTTCCAGCGCTAATATTTGAAATATTAGCTAAAGAATTTTATTTTTTACGATATCGCTTGAAATAATTATTTTTATCCCCATTTAAGAGTAATCCTGCCAATTAGGGTAGTGAGTATATGGTTAATGACGTCAATAAGAATGTCGCACATCCGGTAACAATAGTTGTCGTGAATGTGTTGGTAATAATTATTGAATTTCACAATGGTGCATAATATCATAATGATTATTTGTTCTCCATTTGGATCATACCATACAATGTTCAAGTATATATTTACCGAAAGGGATTGGCTTATAGCCTTCAGTCTAACGGAGGGTTGGTGTCGGTAACCTTATTCCCTCCGTTAAGTGAGAAAATATGGACATATATCAATATTTTTTTGATAAAAATGCTTTATACAAAGCAGAATTCAAAAATAAAGGCTATATACATTTTGACCACGAATTCTCGCTTAATAGGGTGTTTAAAGCATTAGCCAAATTAAAAGATACAAAACTTATATCTCATGCCTTTTATCCATTTATTCGCTTTACAATCCCTAAATATAAGCGTGATGAAAATGGAAAAAGTTACATTGACAATGAGAACCCTCGCTACATCATACATACCGCCAGGGTAGACAGCAATATTTATTCTTTTTATAGAAATATTCTCATGAATAAATATGAAGAATTACTAAAAAAGCTAAATATAAATGAATGTGTAATTGCTTATAGAAAAATTCCCATTAGAGCAAATTCTAAGAAAAATAAATGTAGTGTCCATTTTGCCAATGAAGCAATAGAAGAAATAAAGCGTCAAGTTCTCAGCGAAAAAAATTCAGGTTGTTACGCAATTGCATTAGATATCAAGGGCTTTTTTGACAATTTAAGCCACGGAATTATAAAACAACAATGGTGTAAAGTAATAGGATCTAATAATGGTCTACCACAAGATCATTTCAAAATATATAAAAATATTACCAAATACCGTTATATAGATGTTGAAAAACTAGAAAATCTCTTGAACATCAACTTTGAAAAAATATATCAAAAAAATAATAAGATCAGAAAACAAAACGAAAATTTAAAACTCGGCTCAAATGACCCGCCCTCCCCCAATCTAAAATTATGCACTGATGAGGACTTTAGAAATATTATAATACCTAATTTAGAAGAAAAAAAACAACTTGGTATCCCGCAAGGCACACCCATATCTGATGCTATCGCAAATATGTACATGTTAAACTTTGATGTTGCAATGCAAAAACTTGCTATAAAGAATAATGGTTATTATCGCCGCTATTCTGATGATATTTTACTAATACTCCCACAGTGCTCAGTTAAAAGATCGATTAGAATTATCAATTGGTTACTCAAATATACAACAAAAACCCTAAAAATAAATGCCAAAAAAACTGTTGTTTCAAAATTTTCAAAAAATGACTCCTCAATAGTTTGCAACACTTACAAATTAAAAAATGATATCGAATGCGAAATGGTCGGAAAGCCATTTGAATACCTTGGTCTATCCTTTGATGGAAAAATCATTAGATTGAGAAAATCAACAATCTCAGCCTTTTACATCAAATTAAGTTCTAGGATAAAAAAAGAAGTTAAAATTGCAAAATTTAAGTTAAAAAAACGTGGCAATAAATACCCAACAGCTTCGGAAATATATAAAATTATTAGTTTTGACATGATTTATAATTCATATATGGAATGCAGAGAGCCGGAAGAAAAATTCCTGGGAAATTTTTATACCTATGTCAATTTAGTATCAAAAGTTACAAGTTCTCTCCAGATTAAAGATATCTTTAACAACTTGGAAAACTGGATTAAAAAAAGAGCTAAAAAATATTGTGTTGACACAGAAAAAAAATATAGAAAACTTAAGTCGTATCATAGAAATTTTCCGTCGACGTGTACGGCTCTAGAAAAAGCTTAGATTGTAAATTCTTAAAAAACATCTCCGTTTTCATATTTTAGAGGCTTTGATATGGCTTATGAACATTCTATTTGATTTTTATAGAGCAATAATAACTTAAATTTAGCCACTATTGCTCCTTAATTTAAAAAACAGAAAACATAATATGTGGCACCACCACACCAACAATGATTCCCATCAACATTGTCGCAGCAAATCGGAGTTGCCCGCAAAAGAACTCATGACGCTCTAGTCTTTTGACAACATCATCTATATAGACTCTGGCTGCGGCGACTTGTTCGTTGATGGCTGACAACCGCCGCTGACCAGGGCTATTGTAAGGATAATTCTGGCTAGTAGTGGGGTCACTAAAAACATCCCGGACTAAAAACCCGAGATGTTCAATGATTTTTTGTGCCTGTTGGGCTTCTTTTTGAATGATGCGATTCATTTTGATACCTCCGCCTGCATTTTAACGGTCATACAGGGCTCTGGCTTCTGGTAGTTTTCTTCAAATTCCACCAAAGATTGCTGGCTTTGTTGATATGCGCTATCCAGCAAATCGCTGATGGTTAATAAGTAGTTATGAATCAAAGACTTAGGATAATGCAGAAAAGAGCCATGTAGCGCAATTTGAAGTAAAGCATTTGCTTTACTTAGTTGGTCATGGATCGTTTCAATCGAACCCATTTGTTGGTTTACGAGAGATGAAAAGTGGTTTAGGCTATCTGTAGCCATATTGGCCTCCTTAGAAGGTTGATTTTGGTTAGTGGCGCGTTTGTGTTAATGGCACTGCGCGTCACGCTGCTTCCTTTTTTATAAGAAATATAAGGAATATCAAGAAGCCTATAATTTATCTTTATCTTTGTCAAGAGGTTTAAAAATATAGTATTCTCATACCTTACCAAACCTGCGAGGAATTCAGATTGTCTCATCCTGAAACTAGTAAAAAAATGAAACCTATTAAAAGAAGCTATACCTTTGTCCAGCTTGATTTGGATAATCTTGAAAAGATCAAAGATACGGCGCTTAACCGTAAGCTGGTATTAACTGATAGCCAAGTAGTTAGGATGGGGTTAATAATGTTGAGTACTGCTAGCGAATCTGAGCTAGAAGCAATGGCTCAGAGAGCACCAAAGCTACCAAGGCGTTAATATAGTTTTACACTCGAAATTTAATATAATATATAATAGTTAAGTGAATTTAGATTTAAAATTTTCCCGTTAGAACTTCCCACAATCGAGTTACCCCAATTGCGCGGCGGATTGATTACCACCGATTCGCCCCATTTACTTTAATGTTGAATCAAAGTATGGCCAGACTGATCGCGCCATATCGATGTAAGTCATCGATACCTCATTTTATTGCCTTTTTATTTCCTCCTATTCAAATTGGTTAGCATTAATTAAAAAAAGTTTGATCTCTATAAATAACTGATGAAACCAAACCAGGATTCACTTTATTTGGTAACCGTGCAAAGTGAGAGCACGAAACGCTTCAGGTGCGTTTGTCCATACATACTTTATTTATACTCTTTTCTTTATAATTGGCAAGTGTTTTTGGGAGTTTTGAAAATAAAATCGACACCCTCATCGCAAGTAGACTTCAGTAATATCAGGGCGAAAATGGCCGAGCTCTTGGCTTACAATACTTAAAGCCGCAGCATATAATAAGCCTTGTTGTTGCAATTCTTGCATGCGCTGTTGAGCATAACCATGTCTTAACCCATGTGCGCCATGTGACCAATGAAATAAACGTTTGCTGGCTGATGAAAAACTATTAGACCATAATTTCCCGCCGCCGATGTCATAATATTGATGGTAATGGATAGAACGATCCGTGACATCGATTGGCCGAGCAAGCCTTCTTGCTTCCAATTGCATTGCCAGCTCTATTGGAATGAGCACTTCTCGAATTAACCCTCCTTTTCCGGTAACCGTATATAAATTACCTTGTCGACCTAAAAATCGTTGTGAAGACCATTGTCGATGTGTGCTCGCAGCGCGTTGTGCTTGTGGCCGTAACGTCAGTAGCTCATGCGCTCTTAAACCAGCAGCTCCGGCAATTTGAGTTGCTAAGCAATGTCGATCGGTCTGTGATTGTGCGATTGTATCGATTTGCCAAAGTGTGTACGCTCGACTTTTAAGTGTCAACCCCCCATTTTTAGTACAACGCATAAGTAGAAATCATAGCATTTCCCTATATTGCTGTGGTGTCAAATGCCCCAGCGACTGATGGGGTCTTTCCAGGTTATATTCCTGTAACCATTGATCAGTTATGGCTTGCACGTGGTTAATATCCTTAAATAAATGCACACCTAATACTTCTTCACGATAAGTACGATTAAATCGTTCGATATAAGCATTCTGTGCTGGTTTTCCTGGCTCAATATGACGAAGCTTTACACCATGTTTTTTGGCCCAATCAAACATTTCTTTTGAAATATTCTCAGGGCCATTATCCACCCGAAGCTGCATAGGATAACCATGCTTGATAGATATCCAATCTAAAAACGCTGTTACCCGTTTAGCAGGTAATGATAAATTTGCTTGGATTCCCAATGCTTCCCGATTGCAGTCATCCAGTACATTCACAGTGCGAAATCGCCTACCATTTGCAAGTGCATCGCTCATGAAATCCATCGACCAGCTTTCATTCATTTGCATTGGCCAATTCAACGCAGTTTTCTCTCTCTGTGGCAGTCGCCTTTTGGGCTTACGTCTTAAATTTAATTTTAAATCACAATAAACCCTATAAACACGCTTATGGTTCCATTGATAACCTTGTTGTCTGAGTTTTTGAAACATCTTTTCAAACCCATAACGGCGATACCTAATGGCTAAATCCTGCAGAGCACATTTAATCTCCTCATCATTTTCTAATTTATGAGAATATCCAAAAACTGAACGACTAATGTTCAATAATCGGCAGGCTCGATTTAGGCTAATTTGATGGGTTTGAATTGCATAATTAACCCATTCTCTACGCTCTACTGCCGTAACTATTTTTTTTCGAGAACATCTTTCAATACCCGATAATCCAGGCTTAATTCAGCATACATATGTTTTAAGCGCTGATTTTCTTCTTCTAGCTGTTTTAAGCGTTTTACATCTGATTCGATCATTCCATTAAATTTGTTCCGCCAGCTATAAATCGTTGCCTCGCTAATGGCATATTTTCGGCTTAAATCGACGATGGGCACACCGGCTTCAAGCTCTTTTAAAATCCCAATTATTTGGTTTTCAGTAAATCTCGTTTTTTTCATTGTAGAGTCCTCTTAGTTCGACTAGTTTATCGGAAAACTCTACTTATGGGTTGTACTATTTTAGGGGAGGATTACCTAAGCATTTGTGGCAGTTCGGAGCGAATGACGAGAAGCTTTATGCCTAAGTGCAGCTGTATCGCCTGACGTTCTTGGTCGAGCATTTTTTGACCGACTACCTGGCAGCGTTCTCCCAGATATTCTTTAGCAATTTCCACCGTTAATTGTTTCAATCCTCCCAGTTTATTTTGCTGAAGCCATTGTGTTAACTGCATCAATGCTTGAGTATAATTTCTAGCTGTACCCAAGCTATGAATTGTTTTCTCATCTCGATGCGTATGGCATGCTTGTTTTAAGTGCAATTTTTTCTGTACGGCATGAGACGCTTGTTGCTTTGCAGAACGAAAACTAGGCATTTTAAGTTTGCTCCAGAGGATTTAATTCCGGTAATCGTTTTAGGTAGCGCATAATAGTAGAGAAGCTGCATTTTAGCCGCTTATGTTTTCGCAACCATAGGGCTAATTCGCGATAGCTGGCACCAGCACGGCGTAAGGCTACGAGTTCAGCACGGTAACGATCTAACCGCGACACACGGAATTTCTTTTGCAAGCAAAGTTGTTTGTAGTGACGCACTTCTTGTAGGGCAACTGTTGCATCAAAATGTAGTATAGGCATTGTTGTATCTCCTGGCTGTAGGTCCAGCCCCGCTGTGCCTAAATGAGAGTTTTTGCGAATTAGGCACAGCGGGGCGAGAAGGCTTAAAAGTTTTGTAAGCTCGCAACACTCAGCTTGTGAATTTACCGTTTTTAAGTTGTCCGATCTGTCCTTTTTGTCCTGAGAAATAACCCATTGATATCATGATGTAAAATAAACAAAGTCATCAAAATTAAGGGTTTTTCTGACTCATTCCAAATTGTCCCGGGACAATGCGTTTTTCTTAGAAATGTGGCTATTTTTTTAAGATAACTCTTTGCTCTATAAACAATTATTTTCCTGGGACAAAAAGGACAACTTAAATTAAGTTATTTATTCTCCAATTCCTCCCAGATTTTTTCTGTAAAAACATAGCATCTCGATCGACCCATTTGAGGCAAATATTCACGCCGATAAGGGTTCCCTGCATGATCGCCAATTAAGCAATTTGCTTTTAATAGCCATTGACTAACTCGTCTAAAATCTAACCCCTGACACAACTCACGTTTAAACACTTCGGTTAAAACGTAGAAATATGTAACACCGTCAACAATTTTTTTAAAACCCGCTCTATTCGGGGTAGGTGGTGCAGAGTCGCTCATATACCAACTGCTAAAACGAGATGCCCCATGTTTTTCAAAAAAAGCTCTCACTTGAGACAATGCATGCTGATATTCTAAATTTCCTGAATCTCCACGTTGCGACAGCCAATCTTTGAAACATTTCGCTATATTTTGCGTTGCTTCACCCGGTTGCCATCCGGTGATCTCAAAATCTGTAGCCAACTCACCGGCAACAGCAATCAGTGCAAAACGCTCACAAATACGATGAACTTGACCGCTGCTATTGGTCGGCAAATATTGCTTAACGAAATGTCGACATAAACTATCGAGCATCGAGGGTAGAATGTTCGATATAGAAAGTTGTGTAATACTTTCGAGAAAGGCGATTGCGGCGGTACCATAACAATTACTGGCTGCTTGAGTTAATTGCTGACTAAATTGTGCGGCAGAAAGCCCTGAAGGAACCACTTCAAATAACCCTTGCCCCATTCCAGCATCAGAGGGGATGTCGGCCATACGCACCATTTGGCCTACTTTGACGCGTTTACCACTCTCAGATAAATGTTGCTCTAAGCTAATTTCACCCGCAGATAAGAATAACAGCCGCCAATTCTGAGGAGTGCAGATATTTCCGCGCTTATCGGCTCGAATTTTCCCACTGCCATTAGCCAACATATAAGCCACCTCGCCAGCTTCTTTAGCATCGACTTGGGCTAATTCGTCCAGTACAAGCAAAGTATCTGAACGCATCGCCGCTAAAGTTTCAATCCCATTTGCAGTGGCGCGCCATCTTTGCATAAAGCCGGGAGGACCAAATACAGAAGCCGCCACGCGTAAAGCTGTTGTTTTACCTGTACTCGATTCGCCGACCAAATGGATGCCGCCCGATTCAGCGCCAGCAGGTTTTAAGAGCAAAGCCGCAAAAGCAGCTGAGATCGCGAGGATTAACCTAGAATTTCCAGCGCATAATTTTGCGATTTTCTCTTGCCATTCTGCCAAATTGCCAGCAGAGGCAAAATCGTTAGCAGAATGCGGCGTTTTGAGAATGATTCGCTCGGTTGTCTCCCCGATGATTTTATGCGGTAACACAAACACGGAATGATGCCAGCCGATCTGCTGCACACAGCGAGCGCGTTGTGTAGTTATGCTACTGGCAATATGCTCTAATAGTAAATGGCGTACCTTGAGACCAGGCGCAATATCTAATCCCAATCGTAATAGCTCCGCACATAATTCATCCCCGTTGCCCCTCAACAATTCCATCGGCATAGTCCACAGATGTAATTTTCCGTCTGCGTCTTTAAACTCTAATAATCTAGCCCAATTTTCAGATACTTTGTCTCGAACCATGGCAACCACTTTTAAAGGTCCACAAATTTTATGAGAGCCTGCTTCATCCTGGTAATAGATACCTGTTTCGGAAGCGATTAATTTTTTAAGAGGAACTGCATTACCCGTTGACATAAATACCTCCCATTGGCTGAGAGTATTGTGAAGTCGATTGCAAAGATAAATATTGGTTGAGCCAGTTTTGAATATCGGCTTTGCGATACCTGACTAATCGACCAATCTTGATAAAGGGGACACCCGTACCAGCCCAGCGGTCGCGCTCTATAGTGGCAAGAGAACAATCACGAATTGCTGCAATCATTTCTTGAGTGAATAAAGCAGAATCAGGGGCGGATTCAAATTCAACAATTAAATTTAAGCGGTTTTTTTCAATTTTCATAAAGCTTGCTCCAAATAATTAAAAACAAGCTTTATCATGCAATAAAATTTTTCTACAGTGTGGTAATTACAAAAAAGTTTTTTACAATTACCGGAAGAGAACTTATTTTTTGTTGCTAGGCCTTTCTTCTTCTATCATTTCTAATGCTTCAGACAGCTTTCGATTTAAACTTTTTAATCCTACTAATTCTAGTCCTAGGTCTTGAGCTTTTTTGGTAAGGGTGTCAGCTATTCGATAAACATTCAGTTTATTGCCTCGACAATATCGTGGAGATCTTTTTCCTTCATCACCGATTAATAAGTAAACCAAAATTCCGATAGTTTTTAATAGGTTCCGTCTTTCACGTGTGGTCAACGAGGATTCATGAACAATGGGTTCTTCAATTATCTTCTGTGGGGCATCCATTACAGCCATTGGTGAAGATGCCTCCTTTACTGGCCCTAAATTACTGTCTTCTTGTATTGATTCAGCCTTTTGTTGTTCCCGCTCAAACCGCTTCTTAACGACACTCAATAAGGCGGACGGAATAGGCAGCTCTTTATTAATAGCTTCTGTTAAAATTGAATAAGGATGAATGCCGGTATAGCCATTTTCATTATATCTACCCCACCATGGTACTGAGTTCAATAAAAAATATGTCTTCTGCACAGTCAAAAATTCAGTAGGAATATCGCGATTATTTATTCTTAAAGACCGATGATTGAATGGTTCGCGTCGGTGTAGGAGCAACGCAGCTTCCTTTATGGTCCAAGTATCTTTTTTAGCCCAAAATTTGTAATCAGGCTTTTCCATAGGTTGCATAGATTAATTCCTCAATATGATTCAGTTCCGGTTGATTTACCAAAATTCTTGGTACTTAAAACTCATTATGTCAACCCCCCATTTTTAGTACAACGCATAAGTAGAAATCATAGCATTTCCCTATATTGCTGTGGTGTCAAATGCCCCAGCGACTGATGGGGTCTTTCCAGGTTATATTCCTGTAACCATTGATCAGTTATGGCTTGCACGTGGTTAATATCCTTAAATAAATGCACACCTAATACTTCTTCACGATAAGTACGATTAAATCGTTCGATATAAGCATTCTGTGCTGGTTTTCCTGGCTCAATATGACGAAGCTTTACACCATGTTTTTTGGCCCAATCAAACATTTCTTTTGAAATATTCTCAGGGCCATTATCCACCCGAAGCTGCATAGGATAACCATGCTTAATAGATATCCAATCTAAAAACGCTGTTACCCGTTTAGCAGGTAATGATAAATTTGCTTGGATTCCCAATGCTTCCCGATTGCAGTCATCCAGTACATTCACAGTGCGAAATCGCCTACCATTTGCAAGTGCATCGCTCATGAAATCCATCGACCAGCTTTCATTCATTTGCATTGGCCAATTCAACGCAGTTTTCTCTCTCTGTGGCAGTCGCCTTTTGGGCTTACGTCTTAAATTTAATTTTAAATCACAATAAACCCTATAAACACGCTTATGGTTCCATTGATAACCTTGTTGTCTGAGTTTTTGAAACATCTTTTCAAACCCATAACGGCGATACCTAATGGCTAAATCCTGCAGAGCACATTTAATCTCCTCATCATTTTCTAATTTATGAGAATATCCAAAAACTGAACGACTAATGTTCAATAATCGGCAGGCTCGATTTAGGCTAATTTGATGGGTTTGAATTGCATAATTAACCCATTCTCTACGCTCTACTGCCGTAACTATTTTTTTTCGAGAACATCTTTCAATACCCGATAATCCAGGCTTAATTCAGCATACATATGTTTTAAGCGCTGATTTTCTTCTTCTAGCTGTTTTAAGCGTTTTACATCTGATTCGATCATTCCATTAAATTTGTTCCGCCAGCTATAAATCGTTGCCTCGCTAATGGCATATTTTCGGCTTAAATCGACGATGGGCACACCGGCTTCAAGCTCTTTTAAAATCCCAATTATTTGGTTTTCAGTAAATCTCGTTTTTTTCATTGTAGAGTCCTCTTAGTTCGACTAGTTTATCGGAAAACTCTACTTATGGGTTGTACTATTTTAGGGGAGGATTACCATTATTCTTCATTGTAACGTAAACATATTTAATAAAACAAACAATTTTTTTCGAAACAAAACCAAGGATTTAACGATATTTAATCTATATTAACGTTTATTAATCGACATCGAAAAATATGGAAAAATATCGAAGGATAGAGAAGAATAACGGAGTTAAAATTTTTTAGGAGCAACGGACTAAAATCACGAAGAGAGGGCAGAGAAGGACACAATAGAGCATTACCGATTTTTGACATGGATTAAATCCATATCAAAACTGCAGTCCAATTATGGTTGAGCCTGTGACATATGGAAGTGAGAAGCTAGTGAGCATGGTTAAATTTGGACAATGTCTTCTCGTTATCTGGGTTTGTCCATACGTCTTAGGAGGTCATCTGGTGTGGAGTGATAGTCCAAATATTCATGGAGTATTTTTGATTATTTGGTGACTTATTGTTTTTTATTAAGCTCTGCTTCTATTTCTTCAATAGTAGGTAGACTCGTTTTAAGATTTTTGGGGAGGGATTTGGCTAATTTATATTCAGACACACCCATTGGGGCATTAACATTTTGTAAAGCATATTCTGCGATGATTTTGCTTTTTGACTTACAAAGCAAAATACCAATGGTACGATTATCCCCATCTTTACGCATTTGATTATCTACGGCTGCAAGATAGAACCCTAATTGACCCGTATGCTCTGGTTTAAATTGAGTAGCTTTTAATTCAACTACCACAAAGGCTCGAAGATTTAAATGATAAAATAATAAGTCTAGAAAAAACTCTTGGTTATCGAAGGCTAAGGGCACTTGAGATCCTACGAAAGCAAAACCTTGGCCGAGCTCTAATAGGAAGTCACGAATATGAGTAATCAAAGCATTTTCAATCGCTCTTTCATGGGCTTTGCCTTCAATTGTCAGAAAATCGAAATGATAAGGATCTTTAAGAATTTGGTTGGCTAAGTCTGATTGATCGGGAGGAAGATGTTGACTAAAATTGGTTATTTTTTTATTTGGCTCTGCCTGACGTTCATATAACCCGGTTTCAATTTGCATTTCTAAGATAGAACGCGACCAACCATTTCTTATAGATTGCTGGATATACCACTCACGCTCTTGTTGGCCCTTTATTTGATGCAAAAGCACGCCAATGTGCCCCCATGGTAATTGGTCCACAAGCTGTGGACTTTTTCCAAAATAAGGATATTCTTTAGCAAAAATACGCATTCTTTTTAAATTTGTGATAGAAAATCCTTTCATCTCGGGAAATAAGCAACGCATATCTTTTGAAAATTGCTCTAAAAATTGTTCTCCCCATTTGTGCATTTTTTGTTTATAAATCAATTCGTTACCCAACTCCCAATAAAAATGAATCAGCTCTTTATTAACAGTTATTGCTGCTCGAATTTGGGCATTTTTCAACCGCTCTTTGATTCCATTCAAAAAATGAGTATATTGTTCATCAAAACGTAATGCTGTTCCCAACTTTGGTAATTGTTTTTTCATACATTTATTCCATTTATAATTATCTTAAGAGGTTTTGATTGCTATTATGCCAGTTTTTTCAAGGATATAATCTGTAATTTGCTGCATGGGCTTACGCAATCTTTCAACATCGCTGACAATATAACCTGCCGTCACATCGTGATTCATCTTATGGTTCACCAAGCGCTTAAGCGCATAAGCCGAGATATCCAAGCTTTCCGCGATAGTGATAAAGGTACGACGCAGGTCATGCAGCATAAAAACAACTCCAGAGGCTGCAATCACTTTAGCTACCTGCTTACGTGGATCAACAAGGTAACCCTTAGCGCCAGCTCCTGGGAAAACGTATTCACTTGTAGTCTCCTCCTTGCGCCGAACCAATAATTCCACCAAAAAATTGGATAAAGGCAAAGTATGCGGCTGATGATTTTTAGGATCAGGCAAAGTCAAAGTATGCGCCATTAAATCTACTTGTTCCCATTTTAATGTCATGGCTTCTTCTCGTCGTAAGCCAGTAAATAATAGCAGTAACAAATAATCACGCAATACGGTATTTTGAATATTTATTACCCCCTTGTACCAGAGGATCAATTCATGGGTTTTAACAAAATTTTGTCGTTTGTGGATCTTATACCATGCTCGAGTTTGCGACAGTCGTCTGACAGGGTTTTCCGTAATAAGCGATTGGCCTTTGGCATCCTCATACTCTCCGGCAGCAAAATTAAAAATCGCTCGCAGGTAGCGCATAGCCAAATTAGTCCTAGCCTTGCTGCGCTCGCCCAACTGGGTATGCCGCTTGGCAATCATGTCTTTACTGATGCTCAATAAAGGTTTGTTCTGCCAGTCGGCAAAGGCTTCGCGCATCACCCGCTGGTAATCGAATACTGTGCTAGGTTTCAGGGTTTTTCTGGCTTTGAGGTAATCCTCAAACACCTGCTTAAGTGTAATCACTTTGATCCTAGCTTCTTTCTTTTCAGCAATAGGGTCAATCCCAGTGGCGATCTTACCCAGCAACTTTTGTCCCTCACGCCGTGCCTGCTCTGCCGTTAATTCAGGGTAGCGCCCCAAGGTAATGCGGCGCAACTTACTCTGCGCCAGCTTTTCTACAAAAAAAGCCTTGGTTCCACCTGATGTCACCCGCACCCCAAATCCTTTCATAACCTCATCGTAATATCGCTTCTGTGCCGTCTGGCCTTCCACAGTAGAAACAGGTAACGGCAGCTTATCTACCATCAGCTTAGTAATCTTCATAGGTTTTTCCGTGTCGAATATGTGTCGAAGGTATAAATAAAAACTGTTCAAAGAACTTAGGACGGATTGTGGAATAAAAATCTTAATAAAACAAGTACTTTTTGAGATTTTAAAAACGTGTCGAAGTGCTTAAAACCTATTAAAATACGGATTTTTGGAACTCATAATCCCTTGGTCCTAGGTTCGAGTCCTAGTGGGCCCACCAGAAAACACTTTAAAATCAGTAAGTTACAAGTTTTAAAGTTCCTAAATCAAGAATCAAAATTTTTTTAGTGTAATTTTGGTGTAATTGTGTCAATAAATTGGCTTTCTAGCCTATGCTACCAATTTTTCTGCAAGTATAGTTTCTATATATGGATTTATAGTTTTCAAACGCTCAACATGTTTGGTAATCCTCCCCTAAAATAGTACAACCCATAAGTAGAGTTTTCCGATAAACTAGTCGAACTAAGAGGACTCTACAATGAAAAAAACGAGATTTACTGAAAACCAAATAATTGGGATTTTAAAAGAGCTTGAAGCCGGTGTGCCCATCGTCGATTTAAGCCGAAAATATGCCATTAGCGAGGCAACGATTTATAGCTGGCGGAACAAATTTAATGGAATGATCGAATCAGATGTAAAACGCTTAAAACAGCTAGAAGAAGAAAATCAGCGCTTAAAACATATGTATGCTGAATTAAGCCTGGATTATCGGGTATTGAAAGATGTTCTCGAAAAAAAATAGTTACGGCAGTAGAGCGTAGAGAATGGGTTAATTATGCAATTCAAACCCATCAAATTAGCCTAAATCGAGCCTGCCGATTATTGAACATTAGTCGTTCAGTTTTTGGATATTCTCATAAATTAGAAAATGATGAGGAGATTAAATGTGCTCTGCAGGATTTAGCCATTAGGTATCGCCGTTATGGGTTTGAAAAGATGTTTCAAAAACTCAGACAACAAGGTTATCAATGGAACCATAAGCGTGTTTATAGGGTTTATTGTGATTTAAAATTAAATTTAAGACGTAAGCCCAAAAGGCGACTGCCACAGAGAGAGAAAACTGCGTTGAATTGGCCAATGCAAATGAATGAAAGCTGGTCGATGGATTTCATGAGCGATGCACTTGCAAATGGTAGGCGATTTCGCACTGTGAATGTACTGGATGACTGCAATCGGGAAGCATTGGGAATCCAAGCAAATTTATCATTACCTGCTAAACGGGTAACAGCGTTTTTAGATTGGATATCTATCAAGCATGGTTATCCTATGCAGCTTCGGGTGGATAATGGCCCTGAGAATATTTCAAAAGAAATGTTTGATTGGGCCAAAAAACATGGTGTAAAGCTTCGTCATATTGAGCCAGGAAAACCAGCACAGAATGCTTATATCGAACGATTTAATCGTACTTATCGTGAAGAAGTATTAGGTGTGCATTTATTTAAGGATATTAACCACGTGCAAGCCATAACTGATCAATGGTTACAGGAATATAACCTGGAAAGACCCCATCAGTCGCTGGGGCATTTGACACCACAGCAATATAGGGAAATGCTATGATTTCTACTTATGCGTTGTACTAAAAATGGGGGGTTGACAGTTTCTTTTCTGCTGTCACGAATATGGGACAATAAGAAGCTTCAACGAATTGAAATGCGTCGGCAACCTGCTCTTCGGCAGGAGCCACCTTATGTTTTATTTCTATGAAAAATAAATACATCCTTGTTGAAATAAGCACCCTTAAGGCTGGATATAGCTCTACATTATTAGAAAAAGTCAAAAGTTGGGTATTTGATAGATTTATTCTATATTGACTTAAGGCTTCCTTGACTACACCAAAAGCTTGTGAAGTAGAGTCTTTGAGCTGCTGCCACCATTTTGTCGAATACTCTATTAAACTTCCTTTAGTACGAAAAGGGGAGGAAGAGGAAGTTGTATAAGAAATACGACCGCCTTTAAGTGATTTTTGTCTTTTAATGAGAGAAGATGCATCATTAAAATGTATCCCCTCAAGAATCCCCTCCAGAGAAATGGTTAGAAATAAGGTAAGTCATTGTTTACCAATGCAGCCTTGTAGAAGATATAAATTTTGTTACATTGTGCTGGATTTTAGAATCATATTGTCTTAAGCTAGGAGGTGGGTAGTAGAGCCTAAAGAGTAAGTTCTCAGGATGAGCTCTACAGGGAGTATTTGACGAGCTGTTTATGCTGTACTACCCAATGATGGCGTCATCGATTACCAGCTATCCAAAACAGTCTTAGCATTTTCCATTAACTGGTCAATAAAAGCTTTTAATTCCTCAGGCTCAATGACGTGAGGTAATTGCTCTGCCTGAATAACTCCCCGCCGTATGTCATGAACTTTCATGAACATAATGTAAATATAAACGTGGATTTATCCCATTTAATATAGCGCTTGAAATCAGGCTGTAAAAAAATGCATGAATTTTTCCACTGCATTCATGGCCAATAAACAACCAATTTTTTCGACCCAATGCAAACCCTCTGATTTCTCCTTCTATCCAATTAGTATCTATTTCTGCGATGCCATGACGTAAATACTGAATCAAGTAAGGCCATTGTTTTAGGGTATATTGAATTGCATTGCCTAGTTGGCTTTTGGGAAGAACTGAAAGACGACTTTTCTTTAACCATTTATGAAAAGCTTTGAGAATAGGCCAAGCTATTTTTTGCCGCAGTCGTTTTCTCATATGAAATGAATATTGTTTTTCGCGCATATTTCGCTCTAAAGCATATAACGGTTTTAATCTATCAATGACTTGTGCTGCAATCCCCGTTGTATCTTTAGTGATTTTTAATATCTCACTGAACTTGCGCCTGGCGTGAGTCAAACATGCTAAGCCGGTTATACCTTCTCGCTTGCGTAAGGCTTCGTAACCTGCATAGCCATCTGTTTGCAATAAACCTTTGTATGATGCAAGCCGTTGTTGTACCGTCTCTCCTGATCGCGTCAAACTCAATTCAAAAACAACTAACCCCC
The DNA here is from genome assembly GCA_047601185.1 of Gammaproteobacteria bacterium. Taxonomy (GTDB): domain Bacteria; phylum Pseudomonadota; class Gammaproteobacteria; order JAURND01; family JAURND01; genus JASGJS01. Next base: position 1,442,241 of record JASGJS010000001.1, read on the forward strand.
CTTTGCCTATCCAGGGTGAGTGATAGCCCCAAAGATAACCCTGTTTCTCTGGCTTTAGAATTTTCACCGGGGTTTCGTCAACTTGAAGATAACGGCTTTCTGAAATAGCCTTCCAAAATGCTTGATACAGTGGTTGTAATGCTTCCCCCAACTGCCTAACCCAATTGCCCAAGGTATTATCTGGAATGACAAGGCCTATGCTGGCCATCATTTTAGATTGTCGATACAACGGTAAGTGATATTGATACTTGTTAATGGCAATCTCTGTTAACACACTCCCACCTGCCAAGGCTTTTGGTAAGGGAGAAGGCTCTTTATGGCCCATTTGGATCGTTTGACAATGAGAGCAGCTATATTTATAACGAATGTGTTCGGCTCGATAAAAACGTTGGGGCAGCATTTCTAGCTGTTCAGACGTTTCTGTACCCATCATTCGCAAAGCCTGATGACAGCTATAACAAGTCTTGTCATCTAAGTCATGATGAATTTGAAAGCTAGGCAGTGAGGATAGATCTATTAAGCGCCCAGATTTAGGACCTTTTTTGCGCGAATGAGCACAGACCGTTATGGTAGGGTTAGTGGTATCTAAAGTCAGGTCCATGCTCAAGGCTGGCACAAGAGGCAAATCTCCCGAATCTCGCTTTTTACCAAAATGACGGCTTTGAGCCAATTTCAATTGCTCTTTTAATCGATTGACCTCATCGAGTAATGTCTCAACCGCCATCTCGGATCTATGTAATTGAGAGCGTAACCAATGGTTTTCTTGCCAAAGCTCGTAGAGCCCAAGGCCTGAATGGTAAGCTGCCTGTAAGCAGGATAGATTTTTTTGTTTTGCTTCGACCTTCATGACAACATAATAATCTATTCTTCCACGATTGTAAATAGACTACATTCTTCTTAACTAAATTGGTCGTAGTTCAGCTCTCGCCAATTGCGCATGTCAACCCCCCATTTTTAGTACAACGCATAAGTAGAAATCATAGCATTTCCCTATATTGCTGTGGTGTCAAATGCCCCAGCGACTGATGGGGTCTTTCCAGGTTATATTCCTGTAACCATTGATCAGTTATGGCTTGCACGTGGTTAATATCCTTAAATAAATGCACACCTAATACTTCTTCACGATAAGTACGATTAAATCGTTCGATATAAGCATTCTGTGCTGGTTTTCCTGGCTCAATATGACGAAGCTTTACACCATGTTTTTTGGCCCAATCAAACATTTCTTTTGAAATATTCTCAGGGCCATTATCCACCCGAAGCTGCATAGGATAACCATGCTTAATAGATATCCAATCTAAAAACGCTGTTACCCGTTTAGCAGGTAATGATAAATTTGCTTGGATTCCCAATGCTTCCCGATTGCAGTCATCCAGTACATTCACAGTGCGAAATCGCCTACCATTTGCAAGTGCATCGCTCATGAAATCCATCGACCAGCTTTCATTCATTTGCATTGGCCAATTCAACGCAGTTTTCTCTCTCTGTGGCAGTCGCCTTTTGGGCTTACGTCTTAAATTTAATTTTAAATCACAATAAACCCTATAAACACGCTTATGGTTCCATTGATAACCTTGTTGTCTGAGTTTTTGAAACATCTTTTCAAACCCATAACGGCGATACCTAATGGCTAAATCCTGCAGAGCACATTTAATCTCCTCATCATTTTCTAATTTATGAGAATATCCAAAAACTGAACGACTAATGTTCAATAATCGGCAGGCTCGATTTAGGCTAATTTGATGGGTTTGAATTGCATAATTAACCCATTCTCTACGCTCTACTGCCGTAACTATTTTTTTTCGAGAACATCTTTCAATACCCGATAATCCAGGCTTAATTCAGCATACATATGTTTTAAGCGCTGATTTTCTTCTTCTAGCTGTTTTAAGCGTTTTACATCTGATTCGATCATTCCATTAAATTTGTTCCGCCAGCTATAAATCGTTGCCTCGCTAATGGCATATTTTCGGCTTAAATCGACGATGGGCACACCGGCTTCAAGCTCTTTTAAAATCCCAATTATTTGGTTTTCAGTAAATCTCGTTTTTTTCATTGTAGAGTCCTCTTAGTTCGACTAGTTTATCGGAAAACTCTACTTATGGGTTGTACTATTTTAGGGGAGGATTACCCGCATCTTTTGCCATTCCAGCCCAGCCAATAGCCATCCTAATTCTTGAGTATTCATTTCCATAACACCACTCGTTTGGTTAAAGTGCATTTGGAATTTGCCTTGCTCTAATCTTTTATAAAGTAAAATAAACCCATTTTTATGCCAAGACAGACATTTTACTCTATCGCGATCGCGGTTATAGAAAATATAAAGGCTTTGTTGCATAATTAATTAATTTGAAATTTTCTTTTTTTAACAATAGGTTATGCTGCAATGTGGCTTTCTGGTATACCTTAAGATGTCATTTTATTAAGAGCATTGCATTTAATAAACGCTTCAGTCGCTTGATTTTCAAATAAAATGGCTTTTAAATCATTCCCAAATATTTTCTTAAAACGAAACATCGCATTTTCTGCAATACTCCTTCTGTGATAGCCATTCTCTCTTTTCCAGGCCGCTTTTCCTATTTTTCGAATGGCTCTTATATTTTTATCACGCCGTAAGGGTTTTCTTTTACAGTTGCCATGCTGCTTTATCTTCGCAGTCTCTCGCGGAGGAATGGTGACCTTCGCACCTTTTTTCTCAAGTAACTCATAATTTTCAAAACTGTCATAAGCACCATCGGCAGATGCCTGAAGGATTTTGCTGTTAATTTGCGCCAATAAATCAGGAAATGCTTCATTATCATGCACATCATTGGTTGACAATCCCTTGGCTATAATTTCCCCAGTTGCCTCATCGATTCCTAAATGAAGCTTACGCCAAGTTCGTCGTTTACTATAGCCATACTGCCTGACTTTCCATTCACCTTCCCCAAATACCTTTAACCCAGTAGAATCAAATACAGCATGCAATGCTTTACCCGACTGGAATTTTTTTAGGGGGACTTCTAAATCCCCTTGCCGACGACAAACAGTCGTATAATTCGGCGTTTTAATCGGTAACGCCATTAGTTCAATAAGTGACGCTGTAAAGCCTTGTAAAGCCCGAAGAGGGAGACGGAAAACCATCTTGAGGGTCAATACACATAAGATAGCAGCTTCAGCGTAAACTTTAGGTCTCCCGCGAGCACCAGATTTGTCAATATTATGCCATTGTTTGATTGATTCCTCGTCAAACCATATGGTTAGGCTTCCTCGATTGGTCAATGCTTTGTTATAATGAGGCCAGTTACGAATGCGGTAAGTTTGTTTTTTTGCCATTTTTAATCCCTTAGTTCTTTTTTGCTTGAGAACTTAAGAGTCTAATGGCTTTTAAAATGTTTGCAACTATCCAAATTGCCGTATTTCGTGACCATTGGTAATCCTCCCCTAAAATAGTACAACCCATAAGTAGAGTTTTCCGATAAACTAGTCGAACTAAGAGGACTCTACAATGAAAAAAACGAGATTTACTGAAAACCAAATAATTGGGATTTTAAAAGAGCTTGAAGCCGGTGTGCCCATCGTCGATTTAAGCCGAAAATATGCCATTAGCGAGGCAACGATTTATAGCTGGCGGAACAAATTTAATGGAATGATCGAATCAGATGTAAAACGCTTAAAACAGCTAGAAGAAGAAAATCAGCGCTTAAAACATATGTATGCTGAATTAAGCCTGGATTATCGGGTATTGAAAGATGTTCTCGAAAAAAAATAGTTACGGCAGTAGAGCGTAGAGAATGGGTTAATTATGCAATTCAAACCCATCAAATTAGCCTAAATCGAGCCTGCCGATTATTGAACATTAGTCGTTCAGTTTTTGGATATTCTCATAAATTAGAAAATGATGAGGAGATTAAATGTGCTCTGCAGGATTTAGCCATTAGGTATCGCCGTTATGGGTTTGAAAAGATGTTTCAAAAACTCAGACAACAAGGTTATCAATGGAACCATAAGCGTGTTTATAGGGTTTATTGTGATTTAAAATTAAATTTAAGACGTAAGCCCAAAAGGCGACTGCCACAGAGAGAGAAAACTGCGTTGAATTGGCCAATGCAAATGAATGAAAGCTGGTCGATGGATTTCATGAGCGATGCACTTGCAAAATGGTAGGCGATTTCGCACTGTGAATGTACTGGATGACTGCAATCGGGAAGCATTGGGAATCCAAGCAAATTTATCATTACCTGCTAAACGGGTAACAGCGTTTTTAGATTGGATATCTATTAAGCATGGTTATCCTATGCAGCTTCGGGTGGATAATGGCCCTGAGAATATTTCAAAAGAAATGTTTGATTGGGCCAAAAAACATGGTGTAAAGCTTCGTCATATTGAGCCAGGAAAACCAGCACAGAATGCTTATATCGAACGATTTAATCGTACTTATCGTGAAGAAGTATTAGGTGTGCATTTATTTAAGGATATTAACCACGTGCAAGCCATAACTGATCAATGGTTACAGGAATATAACCTGGAAAGACCCCATCAGTCGCTGGGGCATTTGACACCACAGCAATATAGGGAAATGCTATGATTTCTACTTATGCGTTGTACTAAAAATGGGGGGTTGACACATTTATGCAACAACGCCCTCCAGAATATAAATTTTATAGCAAAAAATATGTATAATAGAAATCAAGGAAAGATTATTTATGAAACTCCCAAAGCCGATATAGTGAATTTGCCTGCAGATTCCGATGGAATGGCAGTTTTAGAAGTTTTGGTATCTGAGTGCCACAAATATTTTTTTACTCAATTAGTTACTTCATGCGAAACTGTTCTATCCAAAATATATACTTTAGAAAAAGGAAATAGACACTTAAAAGAATTGGAACAGAAAATCAATTTATGCCAGTGTCAGATCAAAGAACAGAGCTTGAAAAAATTAAAAAAGTTGAAAAATGTAAGCCCAAATAAGCCTACTTTTAGTGATTACATAAATCAAATTTTTAATAAATTATGTGATGATGGAATCGAAGAAGATGCCTTGGAACAAGAAAAAAAGGTATTTGATGTGCTTCGTGTAATAAGAAACTATTTCTCTCATGGACATGATTTACAAAAAGAAGAGCTTAAAATCATAGCAGAAAGCGAAATGTCCGAAGCGGGAATCCTGGTGTTAAGGGGAAGGATAGTGTCCATTAATTTTGTATTGTACTCTCATTTTCTTTACAAGATATTATTAGTAATTGATTTAATATGTAAAAGGGCCAATGTGAGAGCTTTTAACGTCCAACAGGCATGAAAATTATGTAAATTTAACTTGTTAATTCACCTCAAGTTTTTAGTATTTACATCTGGGTGAAATGTTATAGAAAGTGGTAAAAAGAGGCTTCTCTACAAAAATGCTTTGAGTTAGTAAGAAAATTAATTCCTTAGTAGCGGTTTGTCTTCAGGTTCGATAACTTTTTCCGTAACTTTGTCACTTTCAGAACTCTTTTTTACGATATGCCACAATTGAAACAATCAATATTATTGCGGCGGCCGCGATCAGTTCTGCAGAGCCTATTAAATACCCTTTGTCGACACTGGCTATTGAAGATGATAAGAATTTCTCATAATCATTAATCGGAAATAAAAAAAGATTTATCATGCTGTGCAACAAAAATTGAATCAATCCCCGTGATCGTAAGTCCGCCAACAGAAGCCATAGAAATCAGGCTGGCAGTGAACTTCATTATTTTTTTAGAGCAATCATTTTCTTCAATAATTTCTTGTGGAATTTCTTTTTCCATTTTTTTATGCGTTTGTTTTTCATCGATCGGTGGTGAAGGTGGTGGCTCATGGCTTTTATCATCTAAGAGTTCCGTTTCTTGACAGAGAATGGGGAGGTCATATTTTTTACAATGTTTTGATATGTCTTTTAAAAATTTCTCATAATTGGTCCTAGGGTCAGCCACGTCACTGAAAAATCCAGCTGCTTTTGCTGGAAGAATACATTCTGATAAACTGTGATGCCCAGCTGCTACCAATCCTGCAGCAAATACCAAAATTAATTTTTCAAAATCTTTTTGCTTATAATTTCTATCATCATCCAGACCTCTTTGTAAATCCAAAATAAAGTATTGTATGGACCCAGAAGCTCCTGCAATAAATGGAGCGCCCGATTTTCTTAAAACAGTAGCGGTAGATAATTTTGAGCTAACAGAAATATTAGAGCTTTTGGCGTGCAATAAATCTCTCGACCAAAAATCCTTAAACTCATCATCATGAGGAGAAGATCTTTCCATGATTCCCGCGTAGGTATTTTTAAAGCTCTCGCTTTTTATTTCGTCAGATTCAGCTTCCACTCGCCCTCTATGTTTAAAAAATGATCTATTTCTAACTGCCCAAATAGACTGCTGTTCTGAGGGGCTAATGGATTCTCCAAATCCTTTTTCGAAGTCAGTTTTAACATTATTGGTTTCATCCATTTGAAACTGCATCCATTCAATGATGCTGGCATTTTGAGCAGGGAGTGGTGATCTAAACTTGTATTCTTGTGCAGAGCTCGAAACATATCCTTTAAATAGGTTTGCAAGTTCTTCAGGCAAATTTTTTAAAGCCGAAACCGCCCACTTACTTTCTTTGTGGGTATGTTCTATGACATTTCCTCGTCTATCTTTTTCTTTCTCAATCATACTCATATACGCATGCCTCGATAATAATTCGCCTTTTCAATTATTTATATATTAAATCATACTTACCTTAAGGAAAAATTAGGAAATTTCATTATAAAGTATGGAATTTTATGGAAAACAAGAGGCAATAGCAGGGTATAGTGACCAGTTTGTTTTTAAAATATGATGTACCCTGTCTAAAGCCAAAGTCCTTAAATGTCTCCCAAAAAGCTTGACAAAATTTAAGATTTCTTTAATCTATTCATTATTAGTCACTGCTGCACGACTCAAAAAGCAGCTAAGGTTGGCACCTACGGAGATACATCCAACCACAACCTTCGGTTGTCTCAGCATACTGCCTCAAGCCGTATTTTATAATGCCTACAAGGCGCATTTCTTGTTTCTGAGAAATTTTAATCAAATCTTTCATGCTCACATAGTTGAGTTGGATTATTTCCAGCTATCAATCTATCTGCGCCTTAAGTCCCTAAATTTTCTGCGGCAAAGCATTATTGTTCCCCAGAAAGCCCGCATGACCTCTCCTGGTGTTTTTTATTCTGGGAAGAAAGCCATGCTATCCATCATCATTAATATTTAGCCTCGGCTAAACTCTGTTTTACTCACCCATAGGGGAAAATGTCCCCTGTCGGGTATGCATTTTCTCCTTTTTTCATTTATAGGAGGAAATGTTGTATGAAAAATCATCCAAAGTTTTATTTTTCAGGCTTGGGTTGTATTGAAGCCTTTAAAAAAACCGAAACTGACGCTTATATTAAGCTCAAAGTGCTAATGGGTCCCTCTGACGATTTAGTCTTAGGCTGTTTAGTGGAATCCAAGCGGCTCATTGAAGCAATTACGCAACTATCAACCGGTCAAAAAACGATCGGTCAAGGTATCCTGGTAAAGTTCAAAATTGAATACAAGGGCTTTGATTATTGGTACCCAGGCCGATTTGATGGGGATCCTTTGAACCTATTACAGTTTCAAGGGGTATTGACTCACGGAAAAGTCTAGTTGGTTGATGCTGATGAGCCATCGGTAGCGTTATCGCCGATTTACTCATCTTCTGACGACGAGCCTTCCTCTTCCTGCAATTTATCGCAAAAGAGGGTATAATCATGCAAAACCCAATAAGAGATTTGTTTGCACTCCAAACAGAGCTTGTAGACGCCAAAGTGGAGGTCAGCGTGAGTAAGGCCATTAGTCAGGTTATTGAGCAAATTGTCAACTTTAGGCAAGAAGTGCAGCGGGATTTTGATGGATTAAAACATCAAATGCACCGGGAAATTTCCAGCCTGAAATACGAAATGTTGGACCGTTTTTCTAAGGTGGAGGATCGTTTCTCCAAAGTAAAAAGCCGACTAGCATCTGTTGAAACGGCTCTAGGAAGGCGTGATCAGGTTCGAAGTGAGCTTCGTACTCGATTTTTTGATTACACATTCCGAGCAGGTTGGGCAATTGGATTGGTCACATTATCAGCGGCAGTATCATCGCTGGTATTTGCGCTACATTCCATGTTTTAAGTATTGTAACAATTGAGCTGAGCTGACAGGCTTGGCTCAATTATCATAACCCTAAAAGGGAGAAATAATTCTCTCTTTTAAGGGATACATTATTTCTCTCTACTTTACCAAGGAGGAGTAGAAATAATGTCAAATTTACTGCCAAAAATTTATGTTATCTGTACGGCTGCAAGTGATGCAGGAGTGCGTCATGGTGCTTGGATAAATGCTTATCAAGATGTTGAAGAGATAGAAGCTGATGTGCAATGCATGTTAGCTTCCAGCCCTTTCCCTGAATCTGAAGGATATGACATCTATGATTCTCTGGATTTTGGAGAATTAGAAATCCTTACGTGTGAGTCCTTAAAAAATGTTTCCGAATGGGCCAAGTTTATTGTAAAGCATGGACGTCTAGGATCGAAAGTCATTGATTATGTGGGGGGTAATTTGGAAGAAGCCACGCGCATGATGGAAGAATGCTATTATGGTACTTATTCTAGCGAGTCTGCATTTGTTGAAAGTATTTTTGAGCAAGCGACCGACATTCCTGCGCATTTGCAGAATTACATTGACTATCAGGCTATGGCAAGAGATTGGTTTATCAGTGATTTCGTGTCTTTGAAGCTTAAACATAAACATGAGGTTCATGTTTTTAGTCAATATTGAAGGTCATTCAGTGTTGTTATTTGAATGATTTAGGTTTTTCTCACTTTTCCTTTGAATAAAGTGAGACTAAATAGGCTTTCCATGGTCTATTAATCGCTCTTTAATTAGGGCGTCGTTTATTCTGATGAATAAATGCTCTTAACTAATGGAAATAAACTGATACTTCGTACATTACGCTCACTTTAGTGCAAGACTCAAAAATTTTTAAACCTTCAAACAACTAGCCCCGCTTATGTGAAGCTAGTTGTTTGAAGAGAGTCAAAGAGCCTTAAGCTAATTACATTATTAAACAACTTCGCACGTCTGGGAATAACAAAGAGAAAATTTTTGGCTCAGCCCCAGAACAATAATCACTGGGTATTTTTCCAGAAGCATCTTTTATAGAGTTATTTGCTCCATTTAATAGCAAAATTTTAACGCATTCGAATGAATTATTTCCTATCGCCAAATGTAATGCAGTCTTTTTTAAAATGGGGTCTTGAGCGTTTACATTAACCTTTAATTCAATAAATTTTTGCAAGTCTAAGCCATTTTTGTTGGCCGCAGCCTCTCTTAAGCCTCTTTCTAATTCTGATTGAGAAGTATTTTTAAGGTCGTAGGCTTTTACTAGTTTTGATATCAGATCTTCAGGTTGTTTACTTCCAGGGAACATGCCAGCCCAGGAAGAGAAATTTTCCGAGTTTTTATCTGAGCTTTTTCTCCGCTCAGGTTTTGGGTCAACGTGTTCTGGCTTATGAGATTCTGATGATGGGGGAGTCTCATCAAATTTTGGATTTTTCTTCAAAGTTTCTAAAAATACTGAGAGCTCTAATTGAACAAATATTTCCGGACCGCGCTTAAGAATGCCACCCATAAAAGCACAACCAAAAAATATTTTTTCTGGTTGAATTCCTAGTTTTTTTAAGACAGAAAATACTTCATTTTCTTCACTTTTTGTCAGGTCATCCGTTTTTTTATTGAAGGTGACTCTTACCATCAAACCAAGACCTTGTAGCTCGACATCTTTCGCAAATTCTTTTAAGCTAGTTGGGGAAAAAATCTCTGCAATTCGCGCATTTACTTCTTTTTCAGACATTGCGTCATGAGAATGTTTTTTATCAAATTTATTAAATTCTGACTCTTTGGAACTAGCGTGAGAAAACGAGGGATTGGATAGGTTATAAATGATGTGTCAACACTTTCCCGGACACTTTTTTAATAGTTTACTACTTTTGCTTCAAATACCGCAGGCGCCATATAATCATTTGCCGAATGTAAACGCTTGCGATTATAAAATACTTCAATATATTCAAATATTATTTTCTTTGCTTCCTCCCTTGTTGGAAATTTGCAATGATGGGTTAATTCCGTTTTTAGGGTATGAAAAAAACTCTCTGACACCGCATTGTCCCAGCAATTGCCCTTACGGCTCATGCTGTGAACGATGCCATGATCGTCAAGTATTTTTTTGTGACTTTCGCTTGCATACTGGCTGCCGCGGTCTGTGTGCCACAATAAACCTCGCATAGGTTTTCTTGTCCATATCGCCATTGTTAAAGCATCATTTACTAATTCTGCTTGCATGTGGTCCTCCATCGCCCATCCCACCACACGCCGTGAAAATAAATCAATTACAACCGCTAAATATATCCAGCCCTCAATCGTCCAGATGTAAGTAATATCTCCTACATACTTCTGATCCGGCTGTGTCGCTGTGAAATCACGCCCCAATAAATTGGGTGCGATTGGCAACTTGTGCTTAGAATCCGTGGTAACTTTAAACTTGCGCTTCGTTTTGCATTGTAACCCTTGCTGTTTCATCAGTTTGCCAATACGTCGTCGACTCATGCTGACGCCTTCTAGCTGTAGCTCCTTCTTGATCCTACGCGTCCCATAACTACTACGACCTTTCATAAAAACATGCTGGATCCTGCTCGCTAAATGTTGATTTTCCAAGCTCCGGGCTGATGGAGTGCTTTGTTGCCACTCGTAAAAGCTACTGCGCCCAACCTCAAGCAACTGACACATAAGCCCTACAGGGTATTCAGATTGATGTAACTGAATCCATGCGTACTTTACAGTTGATCGCCTGCGAAGTACGCCGCTGCTTTTTTTAAGATGTCACGCTCCATCTGCAAGCGTGCATTTTCTTTCTTTAAACGTTGAATCTCAGCATGGGCATCTATTTTTGAGCTTGAGCCTGCGTCAGTTTTTGTATTGGGGCCATATCGCTTTACCCAGCCATGCAGGGTTACCTCATGTACGCCTAGATTACGGGCAGTAGCAGTTATAGGTTGGTCAGATTCGATAGCAAGTTTTGCCGATGAGCGCTTAAAGTCTTCTGTATATTGCTTAAATTTTCTTTTTTGCATAGGGTTCTCCAGTCAAATAATTCTAAGTTATTTGTCCGGAAAAGTGTAGCCACTTCAAAATACTTCGTTTTACCGGGTCAGTCAATGTTTCATAAGCTTCTTGGACTTGTTTAAATAATTTTTCAGCTTCTTCTTTAGTTAGTCCATTTTGTTTGGCTTTATCTGGATGAGTTTCTTTTGCTCGCTTTCTATAAGCGCTTCTGATTTCCGCATCAGAGGCATCACGTGAAACACCTAATAATTCATAATAATCTTTCATCTCTTTCTCACCTTTATTTAGTTTTAGACTAGACCCCTGCCATATGCCGATCCATTCAGAAGTTAGCGAAGATAGGTCGATATTTGTTCCGCCCTATAATGCCCCATCTGCTGGCTGACGGATTCTAACACTTTTTGCCACGTCATGTCTAAACTTTGCATTTCCTTAACCCGCCATTGCGCAAAGGTATGCCTAAGCCCATGCAGCCCCCTGGAGAACCCCAGAGTAGATTTGGAAGCTTGCGACCACAAATAAGACAACTGTAAACCGGCTGGCAAATTGTAATATTGTTTGGTCACTATATTCTCTTGCTTTCGTTCCCGAAAATCGCATGGTATATCCATCCGGTAATAGACCAGAGCTTTAGCTGTCTCCGATGAAATGGTTGAGGTGTATTCATGACCACCCTTGCCGATAAAATTCACTTGTACCCAATCCTCCCGCCCTGCAAATCGATCAGCATGCAGTTTAGATAACCGCGCATTTCTAATAGGCCGTTCCGTCGCCAAACACAGAGACGCAAAATCTTGAGCACGACAGCCTGACTCCAAAATAATTTGGGTTGCCAATTGTACCGGCTTGCTGAGGTTTTGTTGAATGGCGATGATTTGTGCTGATGTGTAAGCTCGGCTATTTTGGGGCTTGTCATTAGGATCAGCACTGCGGGAAGGAACCTCTAATTTGGATACCAATGGCAGGGTCTCTAAAGCTTTGGCATAACCCTGAACAGTTCTGACCCCGATTTTTTCTGCCAGCCTCTCCCTAATATAGGATTGTGCTTGTTCTGGAGTGATGTCTTTGAGTTTTTTGATGCCATATGTTTTTTGGATAAATTCAGCTGCCCGTCCCAGGTCACCTTGGTATCGTAGCACGGTACGATCGCTGCGTAACTTGGCACCACTGGCTTTGCTTTTGCCACGATTTGCTTTAGCGGCAATATATTTCTCCGCTTGGACACGCATCGAATACTTGGCATGGCCCAAAATTTTGGTCTTATTGGATTGTGATTTAGATGATCCTGGGTGCGACATTGGCTTTTAATTTTTTAATGTAACGTTGAATGGTCGACTGTGAGACTGAGGCATTGCGAGCGCTCAACAGCCAATATTTAATGTCGCGTTGAGATGCGCCCGAGCTATATAAAGCCCGAACCTCTTGCCGATATTCATCCAACTTGCAGGTGCCTGGCGCGTGAGGATGTTCTTTAGCTATCGCCCGAAGTTTTTTGACTTGTGTCAGGTCTGCTTCAGCTTGCCGCGATGTCAGAATTTCGAGAGGTAAGTTTTTGCGCAGCCGCTCGCGTCGTATGCGCTTGATAAGCTTTTGTGGGCTTTCACCTCGAAGCAGTGCATACTGCAACGCCTGAATTAATTGCCTAAGTTCTGGTGCTTGTGGCGTAGTGCCTAGGCTTTGTGAAACCGTATCCAGGCTTTGATGCAACGCAAAATTTTCGATGGGCTTGTGGATAAGTGATTCATAAGATGACCCAAATGGCCGATTCAGGGGGGCTGATTCATTCATGCTTTTAAAAATGCCTAAAATTCTTATAGATCAAATATATGGGCACAAAGCAAAATTCCAACCCTGACCGCACGGATAGTGCGGTCAGGGTTTAAAAAAAAACATGGGCTGTTAAGCCCATACGTTACGAGCAAATGGTATAAAAGCAATTCGCCGACAATTTGATAGTGCATTCATGTAATCGAGGAGATGAAATTTGTCCCGCAAATGAAGAAATGTTATGATGAAGCGCATATTGACATGATCGATGTATAAAACTAAGGATTACCACATAACTGAAGGGCACCATAATGAGCGATGATATAAAAACCGTGCAAATGAAACTTCCGCTTCCTCAATCCGAATTTATTTATCAAATTCCTAGACCTTTACCATTAGATCCAAAAGCTGTTACAGACCCCAGAGAACAAAACGATCTGGCGGGTTGCTATGTCGATGGGGTGGGAGGCGTTAAACAAGATGAAATGTTTGCTGCTAAATTATTCAGAAAAGCAGCTGATCAAAAATTAGCCTCGGCGCAATATAATTTAGGTTTTTGCTATTATGAAGGAATCGGAGTGGAAAAAGATGTCAAGGAAGCTGCACGATACTACCGGCTAGCGGCTGATCAAGGTTTAGCTATGGCACAAAGTGCTTTGGGTTCCTGCTACATATTAGGCATTGGTGTGGAAGCAAATTCCCAAGAAGGCGTTCGATTGTATGGTTTAGCAGTAGATCAAGGTCTGGCTAAGGCACAATATTATTTAGGTTTCTGTTATGAGCGGGAAATTGGGGTAGAAAAAGATGGAAAGGAAGCGGTTCGTCTATACCAGTTAGCCACTAATCAAGGTTTAGTTGAGGCGCAGTATAATTTGGCTATCTGCTATTCGCATGGAATTGGAGTAGAACAGGATAAAAAAGAATCTATTCGGCTATGTCGGTTAGCCGCTTATCGAGGTTCCGCTAGGGCACAATATTATTTAGGTATCTGCTATGCGAATGGAGTCGGGGTAGAAAAGGATGAAGTAGTGGCCGCTCGATTTTATCAGTTAGCAGCCGAGCAAAGCTTGGCTTCTGCTCAAAATAATTTAGGGGCTTGCTATGAAAGGGGTATTGGAGTAGAAAAAAATGGAAAAGAAGCTATTCGATTATATCGATTAGCTGCCGAACAAGGTCTGGCTTCTGCTCAAAATAATTTGGGTATCTGTTATGAAGATGGACTTGAGGTAGAAAAAGATGAAAAAGAGGCTGTTCGATTATATCGATTAGCCGCTGGTCAAGATTTGGCTCATGCGCAATACCGTTTAGGTGTCCACTATTATGAAGGAATTGGAGTGGAAAAAGACATAAAAGAAGCCATTCGATTATATCAGTCAGCAGCTAAGCAGGGTTTTGCTGCCGCTCAAAATGATTTAGCTTTCTGCTATGAGTTTGGAATTGGGGTAGAAAAAGATACAAAAGAAGCTGTTCGGTTATATCGATTAGCTGCTATGCAAGGTTGGGCTAATGCTCAAAGTAATCTGGGTTTCTGTTATGCCGATGGCGTTGGGATAGCAAAAGATGAAAAAAAAGCCGTTCGACAATTTCGATTAGCTGCTGATCAAGGTATGATTAAGCCGCAATGTATTTTAGGTACTTTTTATGAGAATGGAATTGGTGTGCAACCAGATGTAAAAACAGCCATACGCTATTATTTGATGGCAGCAAATGTACCGCAAACCATGCCCACATTAAGTGAGGCAGCCAACATGAAAAAAGCAGAAGAAAATTTATTAGCGTTGAAAGGAAAATATTATGAATTAATTCCATCCATGATTTTCTCTGTTCTAACCAGAGAAAAACAGACCATTATTTGGCGAGATGCCTTTTTTAAAAATATGACAGATACAGATCTGAGTTGTGCTCAATATATTGAACACATAAACGAAAGACAAGCGTTGATAGCGCTAGGTTTGACTGGTTTTCTCCCAGGGGTTTTACAAGAAATAATAAACCAATATGCTATCGAAGGTCCTAAAAAAGAAATAACAGAGCAGTCTGCTGTTAAAGAACCTAAAATAGAACCTACCAAAACCAATTGTTTGATTATGTAAGTAACCTTTTTCCCCTCTCGGAGTTTTCCAGAGGGGCAAATCCGACTATCCCGACTCGACTTGAACGGCCCTTTTGGGGTGATAATTAACACGCGTTGTGCCTTCGAACTAAAAGCCCTCAATGTTAACTAAAATTGAATTGGATCAATTGGTTTTTTTGAGAAAACATGGTAAATTAAGAAGCTATCAGCTAATTTAACATTTGAAATGGATAATCACTCTCCTGAACCAGAAATTGACCAAAAGAAACTTGACCAGCTAGCCACAGCTTGGTCTCGTCTGGTCAGCAGTATAATACATGACGTATTAACTCCTTCTCGTCACTATTCAAATGGGTAGCGAGCGTTTATTAAGTCTGTTACCAAACTTATTAGAGGGGTACCAGCTTGCTGTCGAAAACAAGTTATTGCCAGAAGAGAAAATAGCGCCAAAATCTCTAAAAGCATTAGAGGAGAATATCTTCGCTTCAATACCCATCGAAGCCAAAAAATCCATAGCATTCTTAAATTGTCTCAGCCCTTACAATAAACAGCTCGTCAATCCTGAAATTCCCGCTTTGTCTATTGTGGATGTTGTCCAAAATGCACTTAAAAGATTTTCTGGGCTCAACCAGGATAAATTCATAACGCATTTAGATTTAAAGTATGATTTTAAAATTCAGGTTGCTCAACCTTTCATCGATTGCTTACTTGACCATTTATTACAGAATAGCTATACAGCAATAAAAAAGGGTAACAAGGGAGAGGTCACGATATTGGCTGAGCAAGATGCTGGCTACAATGTTCTTCGCTTTCAAGATACTGCTACAGGCATGAATCAAGAAACCTTGGGGCATATTTTTAATAAATTTTTTTCTGTGAGAGAAAATCAAATTGTGCCAGGTTTAGGCTATTGTCGATTAGCCATTCTGCAAGGCGGCGGAGATATCCTATGCGAAGCTATTGAAGGGGAGTATACAAGATTTAATATACGCTTTCCAAATTGCTAATTTCAATCAAATAATATAGAATATTGCATTTAAGGTGGTGAAAAAGTACTCCCAAAATATGGTTGTGGAGTGCATTAAGCTGAAAATTCTATATGAGACGGAAGATATGAGAGAGATTGCACCAAGTTTTTTTAGAGCTTCTAATCGAAAGATACTGCTGTTGATCAATAGCGCGCCTAAGACGCATAACCGTTGTTATTCTAGCGTTCCTACACTCCCCCTAAGAGATGAGGGCAAGCCCAAGAGAGATGCATTTTTAAGAAAATATGGGCTGCATGATCTTAACTTGGTATGGCCGCAAACCGTTAATTCTTCGCAAACTGAGGTGGATTACGTAAAGAAAAATCCGAAGTCTATTAGCCAAATGTATGGTGAATCTGATTTATCAAAATTACCCATTTTTCAGGGAGGATTTATCAATTTTGGTTATTGGCCAAACCCGTTCTTTAATGATAGCAAAATCAGCATTGAACAAAGGATAGAATGCTCTAAAGAGCTATATAGGGTGATCGGCAATCTTGCTGGCATACTAAAACACTATAGTAGTATACTGGAAGTTGGCTGTGGGCTTGGTTATGGCACTGCACTTCTTTCACAACAATTTCAACCCAAGTTGGCGATTGGTTTGGATATTTCGCCAGATCAGGTTGCGAGAGCAAAAAAATGCCATGTTTCAGGTATTAAATCTGGTAAATTGAGATTTACGATAGGTGAGGCTGAAAGTTTGCCATTTGCAGACCATTCCTTCGATAGCGTAATATCAGTAGAAGCAGCACAGCATTTTATTTCCATGTCCTCATTCTCAGAAGAGGTTTCCAGGATATTAAAACCCGGTGGAAAACTAGTGATGACAAGTTTCTTTCCTGCAAATAAAGAAGGTGTTGAGGCATTAAATGCTATCATTCCAGATTATCATGTGCATGGCAGCCAACATACTATTGATGAAATCCAAGGAAAACTTGCTACAAATATGGAAGGTGTAAAAGTAAAAAGTATTGGAGAAAATGTGTGGGATGGGTTTGCAAAATGGTTAGATCAGATTGGATATCAGCATCAATGGACGAAAATATGGGGAGCTTTGTACGAAAAAGGATTAATTGACTATGTCATTTATGAAGCGGAAGCGCCAAAAGAAAGTTTACAACTTAAAAGCGGGTTCTAAAAACTGATGTTTACAGGATGCAGAAATGAAAAGCTTTGAAGGCGACTATGAAATAGCTATATTAAAAAAAATACTGAACACATTGCCTAGCAGTGTTTACATAAAAGATATTAATGGGCGTTATGTCTGGCTAAATAAAAAATCTATCGAACAAGTAACATATAAACATCTGATACCTGAATCAATTATTGGGAAAACAGATCTTGAAGTCTTCCCAGAAGTTGACGCTATAGAGCTTGCAAAAAATGACCGCATGGTGATGGAGACTCAAAAAGGAATTTGTGTTGAAGAAAATGTTATTTTGCCCAATGGAGAAAAATTAATACAACTTTCCTTTAAGGAGCCATTATATGATGAAAATGACACTCATTTAATTGGTGTTCTTGGTTATACTCTTGAAATAACTGAGTTAAGAAAGAAGCAGGATGAAATAACTCAATTAAAACTTGAAAATGAATCTTTAAAAGATCAAGAAAAATTTGCAAAATTAGCCAATCAAGTAGTACACGACATCCGCTCACCCTTAGCAAGCCTGTTAATGATTGTTAAATCCTGTACTGGAATTCCTGAGGCGGAGCGGATTGCTCTACGCGAAGCTGCGGTCAGCATAGGCGATATTGCTAACAATTTGCTCAGTCAATACCAGAAGAAGGCCACAGATATTCCTTCTCAACTTGAGAAGCCGCAATCTATCTTAGTGTCAGCTGTTTTGATGCAGTTATTAACAGACAAAAAATATCAGTATCGTGACCTCCCAATCAAATTTGACCATCATATCAATGCTACAAGTTATTTTGCTTTTATTAAGGTTGAACCTAGCTCTTTTAAGAGAATGATTTCAAATCTAATTAATAACGCGGTTGATGCCTTTGAAGATAAAACTGGCACGATAATACTTAAATTAGATGCTGACAATAGCCAAGTAAAAGTGATTATTCAGGATGATGGTAAAGGTATCCCTCAAGAACTTTTAAAAAAAATTCAAAGCAATGTTGCAGTCACATATGGAAAACAATCTGGGCATGGGATTGGATTAACGCAGGTCAGAGAGGCTATAGAAAGAAATCAAGGCCATTTCCATATCGACTCTAAGGTAGGTTTTGGCAGCTCCGTAACCCTAACTTTCTCAAGGATTATGGCCCCAAATTGGATTGCTGAAGAAATTGTACTACAAAATGATGATATAGTGGTAATTTTAGATGATGATCCTTCAATACATCGCGCATGGGATTCTAGATTTGATAGTATTTTAAGGGAACAAAATTTTGAATGTCCTAAGATAAAAATAGTACATTTTCACATTGGGATAGAGGCCCTCAATTTTTTGCAAGGGCTATCGAATACAGAGCTCGAAAAAGTGTTTTTATTAACGGATTTCGAGCTATTAAAGCAAGAGATAAACGGACTTGAAGTAATAGCAAAAAGTCGAGTAAAGCGGTCCACATTAGTGACCAGCCATTTTGCGGAGCTTAAGCTTCAAGAAGAAATAGTGAATTTAGGCGCAAAAATTTTGCCAAAGCAGTTGGCTTCAGAGGTAATAATTCAACTTCATGATCCAACCAGTCAAAATGAAATATGCAATCAAAATGCAACTAAAACCGTAGACGCTGTAATAGTAGATGATGATGTTAATTTCGTCAAAAACCTTACTTTGTTTGTTTTTGAAGATATCGAAGTGGATACGTACGATAATCCTGAGCAATTCTTAAAAAATATCAAACAATATCCTTTCAATGTTAAAATTTATATGGATAATAACTATTCGACGTCTAATAAAAAAGGGCTAGATATTGCAAAACAACTGCATCAATTAGGATATAACCGGCTTTATCTACTTTCTGGAGAAACTTTCGATAAGTCCGAGATTCCTCATTTCCTCACTGTAATAAGAAAAGACGACGTTGAAAATATCAGGAATTCGTAATCATATGACAAGGCTGGCATTAGCTCTCACCTTTTTCTAGCTTCCTGGGCTAAAAGTAGTAAGAGAAGTCATTCTTTTACTTTGTTCTGGTAATGCGTATAATAGATTCAAATTTAGGCAAAATGAACTTGAATGCTATAAAATTTGTCAAATTCAGTGATTTATTCGCCTAGATTGTATTTTATTTTCATAATTTATTGAATACTGTTGGAGGAAGCTCCATGAGAGCAAGTCGAGTTAGTCTTTGTTATTATCCAACCACTGTTATATTGGTAGATGACCAGAAAAACTTCTTAGACTCTGTATCGATGGGGTTAAAAGAGTCTATTCCTCATAAGTGCTATACTGATCCGCATGCAGTGATTGAATTTTTTAAAAACTACAAACCCGATCACTTCATTAATCATTGCGTAACTTTCGATGAAGACAGTGCTCAAGTCAATCTGTTAGTCAGGCAGGTGAGTTTACAGGATATCCATAGCGAAATATACAATTCTGATCGTTTTAAACAAATATCGCTATTAGTCGCGGATTATTTTATGCCTGGTCGTAACGGGCTTGAATGTTGCGACGCAATTTCTGATAAATTTATTCAGAAACTACTTTTAACGGGAGACGCTCAAGACGACTTGGCTATTGAGGCTTTCAATAAAAAGCGTATTAACCAATTTATCCGAAAAGGAACCTCTAATTTAACCCAAGTTTTAAATGATAGAATTGAAGAGTTACAATTGAATTATTTTCTACAGTTATCGGATTATCTCCGAGGGACAATGAGTAATAATGATGACGAGTATGTTCTAGGAATTCTAGATGATCCTATTTTTGCTCGATTTTTCTATGATTTATGCGAAGAAAATCAGATTGTTGAATATTACATACTAGACAATCAAGGCAGTTTTCTATTGTTGGACGATAAAGCTCAAGCCTATTGGTTGTTGGTAAAAGACGAGGTTGAAATGCAAAGCCTAAGTGAGTTTGCCAAAATGGAGGAAGCCCTCCCTTCATTGATAAGCGCCCTAGAGACCCGATCGCATTTACCTTATTTCCACACTGACGAAGACTTACAGACTCCGGCCAAATGGGAAGCCTATTTACACCCAGCCACTCTATTAGAAGGGAAGCAAAAATATTACTACAGTTTTTTAACTGACGTATCGTTTAAAGGGGTAGAGTCTAAACACATTGTTTCTTTACAACAATATCTTAAAACTACCGCTTAGATTTCTAAACGACCTCAAAAACTTATTTAAGATCAGATTTTAGCCGTTCTTCGTCGAGATTGTTGTTGTCTGGGCTCAATTTTTTTAGGCTTAGTTTCCTTGGCTTTGGGGTTAATACTGCTAGACATACTTTTTCCTAGAACTTCTGTAGAAGTGGAAGTTTTAGCTGTTGTGTATTCTATACCATATAATTTCGCTGTATCATAAGCAGCTTGAGTGACTTGTTGAGCTGCCGCTAAAGCAGTATCACTGGCTTTTTGAAAATATTTTTGTCCCGTTCCAAAAAATCCTTTAGTCAGATCTATACTTAAAGCTCCATAAGCCGATTCAAAGGCTGCCTCAGCATACCCTTTTGGACCCTCTTTTTTCTCATGGAACGCTGCTATTTCAACAAATTCATCTTCTTCTGTAGATTCCTTGGATATGGCGGAGCTACCATCATATGATTTCGATCTGTCATGACTTTCTCTTTTTTTATTTTTATAGTATTCTGGGCTTTTAGTCTTCGAAAATGCTTTTTGCACTTCCCATAAATTTTGACTATCGTCTTTACTTATGGCTATACCAAGATTTTTTAAAAATTCTCTTCTAATGGCCCTACCTCTTTCGTTATTCTCATGTAAGAATTCAGGAATAAGCGCAGGATAATAATTGTCATGTGTCTCTCCATAATCGATAGGGGGGATATCAGCATACCAATTCTTTCCAAGTACCATAAGATTACGAATAGCTTTGAATGCTGCGGTACAGTTTTGACAGCATTTTTTTGAAACACCTATATAGTAACTACCCATAACATGCGATGTTTTTTTCATCAGAAGATAATCTAAAATTTTCATTTCAGCATGTAGCGGAGGTGCATTTTTGGAGCGTACTAAACTAGGAAACGTACATCTTCTCCCACCTTCTCTAATCGCTTCACTGAGTTCTATTGGAAATGCCTTCTCTTTATGTGGCCTTAGGTATGAATAAACTATTGATCGAGTGACTTTGTTTAGTGAATCTTTAAAAAAATTTTTGTAATTTTTATTGTCTTTTATTAAAAGTTTTACTGTTTCATTGGCTTTCGCTGTAAGCTTCTTTTTGCCAAAATCAAAATAGTGATACATAGTATAGTCTTTTTGGTATTTTTCTCCAGACTCCTTGAGCTGATGACTTTTTCTGGCAACAAATTTCAAATATTTCAGGACCTCTTCTGCCATATAACTTTTTTCATCAGAATTAGTGGCCAATAGCAATTTCTCTCCATCAAAACATGCTGCCGCGCATTGATCATTAGCGCGAATTAGGGCGGCTATAGAATCAAGCCGTCTTTCTTGGATGGGCCTCTCTGGCCTAGCTGTTCCCATATTCATTTTCCCATAATAATTTAATAGCCACGTAATTATGTACTTATGCGCTGTTTTAGTCGATGCTATTTTTAGGCCAATTAGGCGAGCAGAAAGATTTTTGATAAAAAACAGTCTGATAGGTTCGGCAGATAGGGGGGATGATAAAATCCAGCCAGGCTTCTTAATCACTTAAGATTAAAGATTGGCGGTAAGGCATCATGCTCCTTAAAAATGCCTTACCTCAACCTACCTTTGCCGGCTTATCATCCCACCTCTAAAACATTACCCGTCCAACGGGCGTACGACAACCAATGGCTATCAGCCTTCCACAGCCCATAGCTGCAGGCAAAGGATTTAATGATAGGGTTGGCTTGACCTGCGAGAAGGCAGGAAATTACGCCGGATGAGCAGAAAATGCAGAAAAGTGTTTTACGCCAAAGCGTGATGTTGTAAGCTTTCATAGCCACGTGACCTCGATTGCAGGTTATTAGTGGAAGTGCCTGCTGGGTGCGTCAACATCCAGTAGGTGCGCCTATTATTAAGAATAACTTAATTTAAAGCAACTTTTTTTATGAATTTATTTTGTTAAGACCTCCAAATTTATCTTATAAGAATACTCTTTAAGCAATACTACTTTATATTTTCCCTATTCCTGATTAATTATTAATGCAAATCTCGACAGTTTGTAATGGAAAGTAGTATTATTTTGATCTAGATGCCCCATAACAGTTAAGTGAACTTACTAGAGATCGAATGGTAATGAAGAGTCGCGATGAATTTTCTTTGAAGCTTGATGAAATCATGGCTTGCCACCAACTCGCTACGCCAGCGCCCACTTTCCCCTTTTATTTATGTAAGGTTCCTGCTGGATTCCCAGCCCCCACCGACGATACGGTGGATCGAAGCTTGGATTTAAATGAGTTACTCATCCAACATCCCGCCGCGACCTTTTTTGTTCGTGTCAACGGTCATTCCATGATTGACGCCAACATCTTTGACCAAGATATTCTCATTGTAGATCGCAGTGTAGAGCCCACTCACGGTAAGATCGTCGTGGCAGCTGTAGAAAGCGCTATGACCGTAAAACGCCTACATATCGGTAAGAATAATCATATTTATTTAATGCCAGAGAACCCCAATTTTACGCCTATCACAGTAGACCCCGAGCAAGGGGTTTATATTTGGGGAGTCGTTACCCACATCATTCATGCAACTGGCTCATAGGCAATGACGACTTTCGCCTTGGTTGACGTCAATAATTTTTATGCTTCCTGTCAGCGGGTATTTGAGCCTAGGCTGGAAGGCTGTCCTGTCGTGGTATTGTCTAACAATGACGGTTGCATTGTGGCGCGTTCCAGTGAAGCTAAACTACTGGATATCCCTATGGGTGCTCCTTATTTTAAATACCGAGATTTTTGTACTGCTCACCAAGTTAAAGTATTTTCTTCCAATTATGCTTTATACAACGATATGTCTCAGCGGGTTATGGCCATATTGCACCAATCTTGTCCTGATATGGAAGTTTATTCCATTGATGAAGCCTTCCTGTGCTTAGATAATTTTGCCTGCGGAGATTTAGTGGCTTATTGCAAGGGCATTCGCCATAAAATATTGCAGTGGACAGGCTTGCCGGTTTCTATTGGGATAGGGAAGAGTAAGACTTTGGCCAAAGTAGCCAATTATTTTGCTAAGCAACATACAAAAACTGGCATTTATGATTTAAGAGATTCCACTCTACAAGCTGAATTGCTTCCACAATTACCTACCCAAGAAATATGGGGTATCGGAAGACAGCTCACCAGCAAATTGGCTATACTTGGCATCAATACCGCCGAGCAATTACGCAATGCACCCATTAAACAGCTTCGAAAAAATTTTGGTGTAACTCTCGAGCGCATCATATTAGAATTACGCGGGATTTCGTGCTTACCGCTTGAAGTTGTTCAGCCCAGAAAAAACATTATGGCTTCACGTTCCTTTGGTAAACCGGTGCGCGAGTTTTCGGAGCTTGAATCTGCGGTGAGTTGTCATGTCGCAACTGCCTGTCAAAAACTGCGCGCGCAACACTCCAGAGCTCAAGGGATCTATGTGTTTGTAAAAAGCAGCCCTTTTAATACAGTACAACCATTTTATCAAAAAGGTTTACAAGCTGCTTTTATTGAGCCTACTAATGATACGGGTTTAGCTATTAAAACCGCCAAACTGTGTTTAAACAGAATCTATTCTCCTCAATACTGCTACCAAAAAGCTGGAATTTTACTCATGGACTTAATTTCAGAAAATATACGTCAAGGAGATTTATGGCTGGATCAGGCTGTTTCTCTTCGGAAAGAGAAATTAATGCATGCTTTAGATGGGATCAATCAGAAAATGGGCAGAAACACCGTTTTTATGGCAGCTCAAGGAATGCCTGTTCAGCGTACATGGCAGATGCGTGCAGACTTGAAAAGCCCTGCTTATACCACTGATTGGCAACAAATTCTGCAAATTCGTACCTAAATATTTTTGAGAAGAATTACCTCAGAAAATCAACGCCCCTAAAACTGGGGCGTTGATCTAGGCATAAAATCAAGACTTTATGATGAATAATTTCCTGCATTAAGCGATTCTTCTCTCTCTTTAAGAATCCTTTGATAGATTTCATTTCTATGAACGCTGATATCCGGCGGCGCATCAATCCCAAGTCTTACTTGAGAATAATTAATATGAAGAACCGTTACGCGTATGTAATCCCCTATCATGATAACTTGTTGGGGTTTGCGAGTAAGTATAAGCATTGATACCTCCTGTAGTTAAGAATTGAGTTAACTTTTTTAATGTATATTTCTTTTGTAAAATATACAATTCGAAGTAAAATACCTAGGTATTTTAGTACCTCCGTATTGAAATACGGATATCCCCTCTAATCTTTTGGACATCAAAGTTTGGCTAGGATCGATTTAAATGGATTAAATCTAGAGTTTATGGTTTAATTTAATAGCTTCCAGGTGGGGGAAGGGATTCATTTTCTGTACAGTAAAGCTTTTGATCAATTTGTTTTAGCACATTAACTATAATGTCAACTATTTTTTCCGATAAAGATTATGATAACGCTATGGACTTGTTCAGGCGTGCTCGCGTAAGTCCATTAACTAGCGACATTATAAAAAGAACTGTTCTTCCAGTTTTAAAAAAAAAGGAACGGTTTTTAGATATTGGAGCAGGACCTGGTAGAGTTACCGATGATATTAGCTCTTTTTTTAAAGAAACAGTTACAGTTGAGCCAAAAATAGAATACGCAAAAAATTTAAAAAATCGATCCTATACCGTATTACCCTGTGAATTTCAAACAGCTAGTATAGAAGAAACTTTTGATTTCATTCTATGCAGCCAAGTACTTTATCATGTTAAAATAGAAGAGTGGTTGAGTTTCGTTATGAAGATATGGCGGCTACTTAATAACGACGGAATAGCTCTTGTTGTACTAGGTGCTGCCCGAGGCCCTTATTACGAATTCTGCATCAAGCTGCATTCCGCATATCATACCAGTCAGAACCTCATTGAAATTTTAAAGAAAACAGGTATTAACTTTTCCATAGAGGAGGAAAAAGTTTTTTATTGTACTGATATTCTAGAAGTCATGTATACTATGTGCAGATTTGCCGTGTTAGAAGGTTGTTTGACGGAGGCTCATTATTCGACCCTTCCTCAACAGAAACAAGAAGAAATCGACAAAAAAATACTAAATTATGCGAAAAGTTTACATGAAAATGGAAAATATAAGCTGTTCTTCGAAAGAGACTTCATATACTTAAAAAAGGAAGGTGGTTATGAGCCTAACAGAAAGGAATAGTAAGCTCACTCTCAACTACCTCGATACGACCCTTCATGAAAAAAATTTGGAAATCATTACGGATGTTTTGGAAAATAATAGTATAAATTATACCGCTTTTGGCTTATCTATTGGAACAGAAAAAATTATTAGTGATTTTGAAATATGGCATGCCATATTTACCGACATAAAATTTAAAGTAAATGATAAAATTGCCATTGGAGACACAATAGTATATCACCTTTCCGAACAAGCCAGGCATGTGGGGTGCTTTAAATCGATTCCTGCTTCTGGAAAAATTATTAATTTTGATGCAACTATAACATTCAGAGCGGATGGCGAAAAAATTCTAGGTTATACTCTATCCACAAATCTATTATCCATATTAAACCAAATTGCTGATAAAAGTTGTAATTTCGAGGAAATAATTAGAAAACCTATCATTTCTCATATCGAAGAAAGTACATTTTTTAAAAATATACAGAACCACTTTCATTCCATTAAAATTACTTTAACAGTGCAGCAGATTAAATGTTTAAGCTTATGGTTTAATAAAAGAACAGCTAAAGAGATAGGTGCGCTGCTTCATATTTCACCCCGAACAGTCGAAACTTATTTTGAGGGAATTAAGCTGCGATTAAACCTCCCCAATAAAAATGCGGTTTTCGAACTTATTGAAGAAAAAAAGCTAAAATACATTATGAAAGATTGTACTATAAAAATTATCGGTGAAGTTTAGCTTTTCGCCAAATTGCTTATTGTTTTTTCTTTCTTTGATCCTTTAGAAGCTATCAGGACAAACATCAACGACAAACAGCCGCCAAATATCAAGTAGAAAGCGGGAGCCGCTACATTATCAAATTTTTTAATCAAAGCCAATGATATAAGTGGAGTCACTCCCCCAAATAACGAATAGCTGATATTGTAACTGACAGCATAAACTGTATATCTCACCTGGACAGGCAATTGTGACAATATAACCTTCACAATTGGCCCATGGTATGCTGCCACAATGATTGCGAAAAGTACTTGAAATCCCAAAAGGGAATAAAAATTCGCATTATGTAAGGATTTGAAGAGCGGATAACTTAAAAATATTAATAAGATAGCAGAAAAGGCCATTGGTAATAATCCATTAACTTTGTCTGAAATCCATCCATAAAATGGCATAAAAACAATCAAAACAGCCATGGAAATGGTGTTAATCTCAGAAGCCATTTTTATATTTACACCAAAATACTCGCTTAAATAGACCGGCATAAAAACAAACAACATATAGATTGTAATGCCACACAGCGCGCACAATCCTATCCACTTAATCATATCGGCTTTATATTTCCTAAAAGCTTCCACTAATGGCTTTTCCACTGCCATTCCTTTATGTTTAGCCTCTAAAAACTCACTAGATTCAGCCAATTTTTTCCGCAAATATAATGCAAAAAGTCCCGTAATCATGCTGAACAAAAAGGGTATGCGCCATCCATACGCAGCAAAGGCCTTATCCCCGAGTATGTCAATTAAGGATGTAATTAAAATTGAGCAAAGCCAAATACCTAAACAAGAGCCTGCGCAAATACAGGCACATAAAACTCCCTTCTTCTTAGTGGGCATTTCAAAAACCAATGACACTGCCCCACCAAATTCCCCCCCGGCAGAAAATCCTTGAATAATTCTCAGCAAAATCAAGCCAATCGGGGCCATTAGCCCAATTTTTTCATAAGTCGGTAAAATTCCAATTAAGAAGGTAGATAGCATCATTAACTGGATAGTGAGAATTAAAGATTTTTTACGACCATATTTATCTCCAAATTGGCCGAAAAAAATGGCTCCAATTGGTCTAACAAAAAAGCCTATAGAGAAAACAGAGTATGTTAATAACAACCCAGCGAAATGATAGCTGCCAAATACCCATACAGCGCAAAATCATACCATTCTAAAAGTGTTCCAAGCAAACTTGCCCAAATAGTTGTAGCTTGATAGGTACTCCGAACGCTTGGTGCCACTGATTTGTGTAAGCTGAGTTCCATGTTGATCATATTTATTATAAAATTAGAATTTAACCTTACGTTTTGCATTTTTCATCCTGTAAGGTTGACTTGATCTCTGATGATCTAGAATACTACAATTTTTTCCAATTGCAACCGAGGGCAGGGGATACATTAAAATTGAACCGCAGCCATCAGGTTCACATAGCAAGATCAATTTTTTCGTTTGTAGATGCTTAAGGGGGGAGAACCGAATGTTGGCTGTAGGCTAGATTTATTAATTGGCTTCAGAAATCAATTGAGCTACCCAAGTATTGATACTTTTTCCATGCGCCTTAGCTAACATTGCTACTTTTGCGTGCAATTCCGACGGTACACGCAGCATGATATTCCCTGAATAAGGTTTTTGAGGGGGCTTTCCAACTTTTTTGCAAGTCTCCAGATAGTCGTCCACAGCTTTCTCAAAAGCGGCATGTAATTCAGATACAGAATCTCCATGAAAGCCGACTACGTCACTAATCCCCGCTATGTGTCCTATGAAGCAATCATCTGCATCACTGTATTCTATGCGTGCTGCATACCCTCTATAAATCATGGCATTCATGGTAATACTCCCGCTTGTTCAAGAACGATCGCGCATCACGAACTTGATAGGGTTGGCTTCCTTTTGAGGGTGCGGCCTATGAAAAGTGCCGATCACCCCATTAAGCTCAAACCGTACTCGATCATTTCCGATTTTCATTAATAAATTCATCAATATCTTCATAAGAAATACGCCTAATCTTATCGCCATTTTGAATAACTAAATAAGTTCGCGTTTGTTTCGCAAGTTCCGCCGCTCGTAAAAATGCTATCTGCAGAGCTGGGCCCAAAGCTTCATGCAATATATCAACTGGCTGTGGATTATTTTTCATAAATTTTTCTCTGAATTTCTTGCCAAATTTCTGGTTGATGCACCTCCCAAATCTTATTTTTCGTCAGATCAGCAACTAATCGTATATCGCTATAGCTATTATCATAGACTTCAACTTTATCAGCCAATGGCACATAGTCCGTAAAAAACATGTTCAACCCCTTGTAATAGCGACGAATAATATCAGGCTCCGGTACATTATGACCACCCTGAGATACTCTTAAGCGCACTCGTTCGATAGCAAATTCTGCTGAGGATAAATAAAAAAATACTAACCCAACTTTATAACCTGCATCAATACATCTTTGCAAGGTACGAACATGCCCATTCCCTGCGCCAGTGGTTTCAAAAGCAAATGGCTTCTCTGTTCAGTTAATGTTTTTAGCCGATTCAACATCAAGCGGCCTGCTTCAATTGCTATACCTGTCGGATTCAGAGGAGATAAACCCTTTGCTATTTCATCGGCATTAACAAATTCTCTGATATGCAGGAAATCAGATAACAATGTCATTGCAGCTGTAGTCTTACCTGCTCCATTAGAGCCGGCGATCATTATTACGTTGGGTTTCATAGGTCATATTCTACCCGATTTTTAAGCAAGGCAATAGTGGCCCAATAAGTTTGGATCACTACAAGCATATAACTCGGTTTCTAACCGATCGCCATCTTAATCTATAAAACAGAAGTCACAATATATGGCATTACCGTCCCCACAACAATCCCCATTAACATCGTGGCAGCAAACCGTAATTGAGAACACTCAAACTCCTGCTTCTGCAAACGCACGGATGTATCCTCATATAGCTCTGCAATGCAGCTAACTGCTCATTGAGACCAGATATACTGCAGGATGCTGGGCTATCCGCATCTGAGGCAACATCCTCGTTTGAGCAATTACTAATAAAAATATCGACAACCTGTAATTAAAAGTAGTATTATTTTTTAAGTATAGTAGTTGAGTCATTAGTGATGAGGAACTGAGATGGCTTTGTCTTTAAAAGTTGAAAGAATCGGAGCATGTCGTCAATCGGCTGCCCCAGTGCCTGTTTTTCCATTATATCTTTGTAAAGTTTCTGCCGGATTTCCGGCTCCCACTGACGATACCGTTGATCGTAATTTAGATTTAAATGAGCTGCTCATCCAACACCCTGCTGCCACTTTTTTTGTTCGAGTCAGCGGCCATTCTATGGTGGAAGCTAATATTTTTGACCAAGACATCCTTATAATTGATCGTAGCATTGAGCCCACTCATGGCAAGATTGTTGTCGCTGCTGTAGAGGGTGCCATGACCGTTAAGCGCCTACATATCGGTAAAGACAATCGCATTTATTTAATGCCAGAAAACACGGCCTTTCAGTCTATCTTGGTGAATCCAGAGCAGGGGGTTCATATTTGGGGAGTCGTTACTCATATTATTCATGCGGCTGGCTGATAGGGCTATGACGACTTTTGCTTTAGTAGATGTCAATAATTTCTATGCTTCCTGCCAAAGAGTATTCGACCCCAGCCTGGAAGGCCGGCCTGTTGTGGTCTTGTCTAACAATGATGGATGCATCGTTGTGCGCTCCAATGAAGCTAAGCTGCTGGGCATTCCAATGGGCGCGCCTTATTTTAAATATCGAGATTTTTGCAATGCCCACCAAGTCAAAGTATTTTCCTCCAATTACGCCCTGTACAATGATATGTCGCAACGGGTCATGACCATATTGCGCCAAAGCTGCCCTAATATGGAGGTCTATTCAATCGATGAGGCATTTTTGTGCCTAGATGATCTTGGACAGCAAGATTTAATGGCTTATTGCCAGGGAATCCGCAGCCAAGTGCTGCAATGGACAGGCTTACCGGTTTCTGTTGGAATAGGGAAGAGCAAGACCCTGGCTAAGGTAGCTAATTATTTTGCGAAGCGGCATACGAAAAGTGGGGTCTATGATTTAAGGGACTCTTCTTTACAAACAGAACTTCTTAAGCAATTTCCTGTGGACGAAATATGGGGTATAGGGAGGCAATTAACCCGTAAACTATCTGCACTTGGAATTAACACTGCTGAACAATTGTGCGAAGCTCCGATCAAGCAAATTCGTAAACAGTTTGGAGTAACCTTAGAGCGTACAGTTTTAGAATTAAAGGGTATTTCATGTCTGCCGCTCGAAGCGGTTCAACCGGAAAAAAACATTATGGCTTCACGCTCTTTTGGGCGCCCAGTGCAAGAGCTATCAGAACTTGAGAATGCAGTGAGCTGTCATGTCGCCACAGCCTGCCAAAAGTTACGTGCTCAACATTCGAAGGCTCAAGGTGTCTATGTGTTTTTAAGGACTAGCCCTTTTAATACCGAACAATCTTTTTATCAGCAGGGCGTACAGGCCACCTTTATCCAGCCCACTAACGATACCAGTTTGGTGATTAAAACTGCTAAACACTGTTTAAAAAAGATCTATTCCAATCAATATCGTTATCAAAAGGCCGGTATTTTGCTCATGGACTTAATTCCAGAGAACATTTGTCAAGGTGATTTATGGTTAGATCAAGAAGTTTTTAGGCGAAAGCAAGAGTTGATGCAAGCTTTGGATACTATTAACCAGAAAATGGGGAGGCACACCGTTTTTATGGCCGCTCAAGGGATTCCAGCCAAGCATACATGGCAAATGCGCGCAGACTTAAAAAGTCCTGCTTATACGACCAATTGGCAACAAATTTTAAGAATTAATATTTGAAATATGTTATGTTTTAACATCTGTAATATTAAAATAATGCAGTCCTTCTTTTTTCAAATAATTCTCTAATTTATGATATTAAAAATGTCTTAAAGAATTCTCTGTAAAACTTATATTTAATTTGTTAAAATAAGGAATTCTGGAGCCTACTGCTATAACAAAATATTGCATTGTTTGTGGTATCCGAGATTTAACGCCCATCCAATAAAATTAAGTTTTTAAAAATTAGGAAAAAATAGGGGGGAAGTATGAGTGAAGTGAAGCGCGAAATTTCTGAAAAAAAAGATAGGGCCTACCTTTATGTGTATTATATAGATGAACGTACTGACGAAATATACGTCTTGGTGAATCAGGGAAGGTCATATCACCTTAATGCTTTAGTAAAATTGAGCGATTATCTAAGTAAGATAACCCCTGATGAATATTGGTTAACATACTTTGGAACGTTTGGAGATGTTTATGCTTATAGGAAAGAAGAGTGTAACCCAGAGATTCCAGAAAAACCTGAAAAAGGAGAAGAGGACTCGTCGGAAGAATACAAAAAAATCAAAATAATATATAGAATTGCTAAAATTATTTTTGGCATTGCATCTATAAGCGATGAGACGCTAAAAAAAGAAAATTTTAATTTATTAAAATTTCCAGGATTTTACAAATATTTTAGAGGAATTCTAAACAATCCATGGACGTCTGTTTTTGGTGGAGAAATAGACAATAAGGATAAAAATGCAAAAGCGGCCGCAATTCGTGAATTTATAGAAGAAATAGATGGTGCTACTATCTCTAGAGACTTGAAAAATAAAGATTTCAAGCATGATAAAGAACGTAATAAATTATTCGAAACAATTTACAATAAAGCACAAAAAAATGTTGATTCTTTTGAATCAGTTGAAGATTGGGCCCATTTATTTCATTTAAAAATGAAGAAGGATGAAGTTGAAACTATAAAAAAGAGATTTAGTCCCGGCAAAGTATTGAAAGAATCGCTGGAAGATTATTCAGGATTAACCGAAATAGGTCTTGAAAAAGAAGATATCTCTGAAGTATTCGATAAAAGAATAAAGAACTATAAGAAAGTTGGTAGGGCAATAATGTTAGAAAAAAGAAGTTTAGATATATGGACTCTTGATGAATTTCAAAATTATTATCAAGATTTTAAAAAATCCCAAAAAGGAGAAACAATAAAAGAACATGGGTATTACAGATTAGATGAAAAATATATGAGCGAGTCATTGACCTCATTGGTGAAATTTTTTAAAAAATTATTTGATTTATGCAAAAAAAGGTTAAATGAAGAGGTGGGTAAGATAGGATATAATAAAAATTCAAAAATAAAATTAATGGAAAAAATAAAATTAGAAAATTTTGCACGAGAACTTGAGGGAAATGAGTTAATGGAAACTCAAATCAATAATTTGGATAAGGTTTTTAAAAAACACTTTTATTCTTATTTGGAAAAAGGTTTCGATACAGTTAAGCAAGAATTGGATAATTTCAAAGAGCATGTAGAAACCAATTATATTGAATGGAATTTTTTCAAACAACCTTCTCATCAAGAAAATATTGAATGGTGTGGGGATGAAAATAGACGCAAGGGTTATGCTTTAGAGCCTTGGGAGCCTGGTAAATGAGTAAAGGTTATTTAACTTTTTTCAGTATGTGATCATTGAAGCTTTTTGGAGCGAGCTATAAAGATTCCTGTTGCTTGGATGTTTGGGAACTTGAGGTTGATGGCCTTTTTTGTCGCTTTGTATTGAGCACCAGTAATAACGTCGTCAAAAATAATGATCCTGATGTGTCAACACTGATTAAAGCTTCAAAGCAGATTTATAGTCAGCTCCCATAGTAAGTATCTTTGTCATAAAAATATTTATTTTAAGTTAAACAATGCCCAAGGTAAGGGCTCGGTAGAGAGATTTTGTATCTGACCAAACTGCTTGGTTTTAGTTAAAATTCGACTATTCGGATATTTTAAAACTTGTTTCAAATCTTTGCTGCGTAGCTGTTGCGTCCATTTAATTTCAATCGGCCAAAAACGTCCTTGGTCAATATAAGCGATATCGACTTCGCCTTCTGCTTTTAAATAATAAGTGGGATAATAACGTCTGTATAAAGTGATTGCGCAACTTTCTACCAATTGTGCAGTTAAAATAGGATCTTGCAGCATAGGTAGGATTTGCTGATGATAGGCATCTGTTTGGGGTGAAATCCAAGCATGCAGTGCGTGAAAAATAAATGGATCCGTAAATAACACTTTGCGCGATTTTTTGGGGGCTGCAACCAGTTTATCCTCTAACAGGGCCGATTGTACAAATACTGCATCAATTAATTCCAATTGTGCAATATAATCGGCGACGGTTTTTGGGTGATCAATCGATAGATCTTGCGCCAAAGCATTCCAAGTGATTTGACTTGTATAACGTTTGATAATTGCTTGGATGATTTCTTGTAAATAATGTTGTTGTTTGCCACGACGTAGCATATCGCCGCGAATCCAGTCTGAATAGGTCATTAAAGTGGAATCCAGAATTTTTTGTTCTGATGCCAAATCATTGATGGCAGTTAAAAATCCACCATGTTGTAAATAGTGATAAAATTCAGCAAACAGCATGTCAATTGCTACTTCATCAGGTATTTTTTGAGTTAAACATTGTTCTAATTCTGTGGTATTTTGTCGCGTGAGTTGTACTGTTTCTCGAAAAGACAAAGGGTAGAGATGAAAATTTACTTGTGAAGCTTTTCCCCGGCGTCCTGGCAGACGCATCATGGCTTCTTTGATGAGTGCCAAATCCGACCCAGTTAAAATCACAATTACATTGTCGAATAAATTGATATCAGCTGCATATTTGATGGCTTTATCCCAGTCACGAATGTAAGTGACTTCATCGATGATTAAATAATTGAAGCCATCAGAAGGCATTTCTTTTAATTGTTCTTGCAGTAAGCGCAGCAGCCCATGTTGATCTTCGATTAGCTCGCCAGAAAAAAAGGCGATGGCATTGGGAGGTGTGTTTTGCTTGAGTAGCTGTAGCATCCATTGCTTAAGTAAGGTAGTTTTTCCAATTTGCCTCCCTCCACTGAGCGTGTAAATGCCCGGAATGTGGATTGGCAATTGCTGGAGGAGGGCAGAATGATGAATGTAATATTGTTGGCTCAGTCGGCGTAATTGTGGGTCCAGCTCTATGAAACGCGCTGGTTCTTCTAAATGGCGGTTATTAGGTTGAAAGCGTGGATCCAATGCAAATTTCTCTATGGATGGATTTAATCATTATAGAATGACTAAGTTTAGATAACAAGCATTGTTTATATTAACAAAGAGATTATCTAAAAAATAATTGACAAAATAGTCTAATTTGTACTAAAATGACCAAAATTAAGATGAGTGAGTTATGTGTATGGAAAAAGCAATCAAAGCATTCCTACCGATTGCTGAGGCGATCGAAAGATTATTGCATCCTCATGCCGAAGTGGTTATTCACGATTTAAAACAAAATCGCATTGTTGCAATCTATCACCCCTTTTCTAAGCGTAGGATAAGTGACAGCTCCTTGCTGACGCCAGAAGAGCAACTGGCTACATTAGAAGATTGCGTTGGCCCTTATGAAAAAATGAATTGGGATGGGCGTAAATTAAAGTCCGTCAGCAGTATTATTAGAGATGAAAGTGATCAGGCTGTAGCGATGTTATGCATTAATCTGGATATTTCAAAGTTGGAACAGCTCAATACTTTGATCGCTCATTTTATTGGAAAGGATCAGTTTGTCTCTCAGCCAGAGCCTTTATTTCAAGATGATTGGCAAGAAAGAGTGAATAAATATGTACATGCTTATTTGAATGAACATCATTTGACATTGGAGTCTTTGAATCGTACGGAGAAGCGACGCCTGATTAGCCATCTTCATGAAATAGGCGCTTTTAATGCCAAAAACGCTGCGCTTTATATAGCGCAGGTGATTAGGGTTTCCAAAGCAACTATTTATAATTATTTATCGCAGGAATAACAATGTCATTACCTCCTTTGATATTAACAATTAAGGTACCATAAGGAAATGATTTTCCCATTAAATCATAACACCAACTTGAAACCCAATAACGTAAGACGCCTCCAGAACCTGCACCTAGAAAAACTAATAGTGTTTGATACATTAGGGTCTCTTTCAATTTTTCCTGTATGACATTAGTTGTATGTTTTACCAGAATTACTCAAACATTTATAAATTGATGTAAGTTAACAGAATCTCAACTTATGCCGAGATTCTGTTAACTTTGTAGTGCCCTCAATTTGCTCGAATTTAATTCAATCAAACTATCGGTGTCGTTGCGTCAGTCCTTTTTTCTGCTCTTAATCCTACATAGCCTCCGACACTCGCAGAGACTGCACCGATAAAGAATAAGAGGAAGGTGAGAAATAGAGATAAACTGGCTTGTTTAGCGTCTACATTGACTCCGCTTGAGGTCGAGTTAGATTTTGAAGTCTCATCAGTAATCACGGAAGCCGTTTGATCTGTGTTTAAAGGCACGCTAGAGAAATGTGCATTATATCGGCTTTGAGTGTCAGCTCCTTGGAAGGCCATATGCCCCATAAACAACATGCCTATGAGTAAGGCTAGGCACCAAGCCAAAAGGCCGTATAATGCGCCGATACGACGATCAAAGAAATAGGAGCGTGATAAATAACCCGCTACCCACCCGGTAAAAAACATCGAAGTGATAATGCCTAAAATACTTCCTAAAAATCCGCCTACTACAAGCGCCTCTGCACCAGAAGAACCTGTATTATACACAGTAATGCCAATGGCTTTGTCGAATATTTGTAATAAAAATGTCAATCCAAAGCCTACTAAGGCCCCGGCAATAATGGCTCCCCAGCAAATACGCTTAGGATAACAGAAATGAGGGCGAGGATTTCTAACAGCAACTTCTTCTTGATTTAACATTTAATTCTCCATAATCAATAAAATTTATAAAAAAAGAATAAATATTTAGAATAGATGGGATAAAACCCAGATTAAGAGAAGAATGCTGATAGGAACGCCTAGAATCCAAGCAATGATATAGCCCATATGAACCTCCTGTATAAGATTAAATTAGTCCTGCTGTGAATCCCAGCACAGGCTTCACCTGATCATTATAAACACTAAATTTCGTCACTGTAAAGCCTGATGGTTCGTAAAAATTTATGCAGCCTTTTTAGGGACTTTAGCACCTTTTTTTCGTGCTTTGGATAAACCTATGGCAATAGCTTGTTTTTTACTTTTAACCTTACCACCTTTCCCACCGGGGCCGCTTTTAGCAGTTCCTTTTTTAAATTTATCCATTTCTTTTTTGACTTCTGTTTGTGTTTTTTTACTATATTTTTGGGGCATTACAGTTCTCCTGGTGCATTAGCATACTATAAGTATAGATCAAATTTGATTGATTCATGGCACAATGAATGTTTTCATGGTTGAGTTTAGTTCAGATTAGTCTTCTGAAAATTTCAAGTTCTGTAAAATCGCCTCTAATTCAGAAAAGTAGTCCGTAAAACCCGTTTCTTTAACACGTTCGACCAATTCTGTTTTCGATGCGCAAGATATTTTTGCGCGCATTTGATGGCAGTAAAAGGTGATCGTTCTTTCGGATAGGCCCAGCGCTACAGCAATGTCTTTATACGAATGGTTTTGCAATAAGCAGTACATACACAGGGCTTCTTGCGCGCTAAAATATTTACCAGGATAATTATTACCCAAATAATATCGGTTTTTATTAAGAGCCCTGTGTTTTTCAAACATCATTTTGTGAAATTCTTGATTGGGCTTATGACATTCCTCAGGAGAAACAGATGGTGATGCAATGGGTTCCTTTATGGGGTGTTTGGTTGACATGTGAGTTACTCCTACATTAGGCTTAAGTTTTTGATTATGTTGTGAGGACTGGCCTCCGATTAACATTAAAGCTCTGGACTTGATAAAAACTGAAGCACATTTACACGGAATAGGATTGAATGTATACTCACGTAACTTAATTTTGAATAAAAAGAGCTTTAATGTTTTAAAATTTAGAACATTAAAGTTTCAATGTCAATGTTTTTTTATATTTTAATGTATGGCTATCTTAAGTACGGAAATCCCCATCTCCAACATACAGAGTGTGTTGCTTAAGCTATTGAAACGAGTCGAAAAAATCAATGGCAGTGAGCTTGCAAGACGGCTTGATCTGCCCGCACCCACCATTAATCGCATTTTGTCTGGTCAGGTGACAGATCCTAGATCTTCTACCTTAATTTTGATTGCAGATTATTTCAAAATTAGTGTTGATCAACTGTTAGGTAAAGCACCGCTCCCTCTAGATGATGGAGACGAGTTTGCTTCATTAAGGCCTTTTCGCTCTGTCCCCATTTTTACCCTCAATGAATTGACTGTTAACCAGCAGCCCACCCGTTGGTTTCAATGGGACACAGACAATATCTCCGATTATTCCAAGGTGTTTGCCGTTGAAATCGATACCCATAAATACGCGCCAGAGTTTTCTAAAGAAACTGTTTTAGTAGTAGACCCCTGTGCAGAACCAGCTGATAATGATTTTATTATTATTCAAATAACTCCCAGCTCAGCCCCTTCAATTAAAAGATTGGTTATTGAGGGCAATGAAAAATACTTGTATCCTCTGCAGCAAGAACTTAAGGTGTTGGCTTTACAGGACTTACAATATCGAATTTTGGGAGTGATTTTAGAGGCGCACCTCGATTTTCGAAATTAAAAAGAGTAATTAAAAAAAGGATTAAAATATGCATTATATTAATAATTTAAACGATTTTGTAAGATGGTTTATACAATGTTTAACCCAATCTGTTTCAAGTCCCTATTATATTGATATTGTTGATTCAGAATACGATGATGAAAAAGAGACATTATTAGTTAAAATCCGCGTTCGCAATAAAAGAATCATGCGTACTTTGTCAGTGGCCGACTTTATGGCGAGTCCTTTCATTTACTGTGTACATCCTAAGCAATTGTATTTGTTAGGATATGATTGTGGAGTAGGGGATTTTTTAGTTAAAAAAGAAAAAAAATCTTTTATTCATAAGGTAAAAAAGAAATTTAGAAGAGTTTTCCATGCAACAAAGTAAATTTTTTAATCCTGATTTCATACCATTAGAAAGACAGTATTTTCATATTATTGGTAGTTTATCCATTATTATTTTCATTGCAGCCAAAGTGTTAGCAATTAAATCTTGTCAAATATATCAGCATTCTATGAATGCAGGCTTCCTAATATACCCATTGTCTTATGTGCTTTTAATGATGATCACGGAAATGTATGGGTATCAAAAATCTAAACAATTAATATGGATAACTTTGTTATGTTACTTAATATTTGTCATTTATACTAAAATTGCTATTGTATTGCCATATCCAATTTTTTGGAAGCTTCAGAAAGAGTATGAGCAAGTGTTCAATCGTCAAATTATTTATTTTTGGTCTACCACATTTTCGTATTTTTGGGGGGCTTTCCTAAGTTGTTACTTATTAGATTATTGTAAAATTTTTAATATTTTAAGTTCTTCCACACAAAGAATATTGTTGGCTTCTGCTAGCGGATTGTTTATTGATAACGTTTTATTTCTAATTCTCCGCCATGAAAACATTTTCCAATACTCTGTCAATCTGAATTTATATGCCATGATTTTTTTTTACTTATTATTTTCTAGTTATATTGCTGCAGTAATATGTGACAGGTTATCACAAAAGGAAGGACTAGCAATTCGTGATAAAAAAATCCTATGGTTTAATCCATTATATTTAGGTTGTGGCAAAGTTAGTGAGACAGGCGCTTCTGTAGAAAAAAAATTAAAGCTTTATCCAGTGATAGCTATACTTTTTGTTTTTTTCTTCATTATGCCAAAAATATTGTCTGCAAAATTTATGACAATTTATGGCTTAGTTTTTAATGTTGGCGCATTGGCTTTTTCCTTGTCTTACATTTTTAGTGACATTTTAACGGAAGTTTATGGCTATCAAAGGGCGAGACAAGTGTTATGGTTTGGGATTGTTTGTAATATGGTATATTTATTATTAAATGAATCTGTTATGTTAGCCCCGTCCGCAACAGAGTGGAGTCTACAGAAGCTCTTTGAATCTATCTTAGGGAATCAACCTAGGGTTGTATTAGCTTCAGCAATTAGTTATATCTTAGGAGATTTCTTAAATTGTTATGTAATAGCTAAGATGAAACTTTTGTTTTTTAAT
Organism: Gammaproteobacteria bacterium; assembly: GCA_047601185.1. GTDB lineage: Bacteria > Pseudomonadota > Gammaproteobacteria > JAURND01 > JAURND01 > JASGJS01. The sequence goes on from JASGJS010000001.1 coordinate 1,481,520, forward strand.
ACAAAGATATGGTTGAGGTTAGTCTGCTCGACAGCTTTAGGGGTTTCAGTAGATGTGACCGTTTTTATATTGATCGCTTTTACTGGAATTGTTCCTATGAAACTCATGCTTTTCTATATTTTTTGCCAAGTTGGATTTAGAATTCTATATGAGATCATAATGAGCCCTATTTCAGTGAGAGTTTGTACTTTATTAAAGATTATAGAAAAAACGGATGTTTGCGATAAAGAAACTAATTTTAATCCTTTTTTGTTGGCCATTACCTACAAGGAATCTTCCAATAAATTTCAAAAATAACTAGGAGAATTATGGTTTTAGACATTAATAGATTCATGCAAGAGGCTATTAAATTAGCGACTCTTCAAAATACTCTTTGGCCATTCTCAGCAATTTTAGTGAATGATATAGATGAAATTGTTGCTACAGCAGTGAATAATGCTCAAATTAGCCCGATTTTACATGCGGAAGTTAATGTAATACACCAGTACGCACTTAGGCATAGTCAACCAGATTTAAGCCACTTAACTTTATTTACCACTGCTGAACCATGCCCAATGTGCCAATCTGCAATCTATTGGGCTAAAATACGAACAGTCTATTTTGGCAGTAGCATCCCTTTTCTAAATAATTTATGGGGTAGACAAATTACAATGCGTGCAGATGAAATAATTGATAAAACACCTTCCTGGTATAAAAGTTCTACTAAGCTATATGGAAAAATTTTAGAGGATGAGTGTAATCAGTTGTTCTTACACGCAAAAAAATTACAATCAGACTTAATTGTGATCAAAGAGTAGATTTTATTTTCTAAGGATCCCCTACCTCGAAGTCCCGCCTACTTGTTAGCGGGATTTATGGATGTACTTCTTACGTTAGTATTTATATTTACGAGTGTTCTAAAAAAGCTTAATTTATTGCACTGCGTGTAGATTAAGCAGCATATTTATGAGATCCCGCTAACAAGTAGGCGGGACGTCGAGGTGAAAAGTCTGTGCTGATCATTCGAGGTTTGTGTTTGATCAGACTTGTTGTAGCATACCTTAGAGATTTAAAAATGCTAGTAAAAATAATATCAGGAGGGCAAACGGGGGTAGACTTGGCTGCTTTAGACATAGCACTGAAATTCGGAGTTGATTATGGGGGTGCTTGCACTAAGGGTAGGTTTAATGAGTTGGGACAGATTCCAGTCAAGTATAAAAAATTATTTGAGATTAATTATACGGGTAAGGATGAGAAGGAAAATTATTCCAAACGCACAATTCAGAATATTCATGATGCTGATGCTACTTTAGTTTTAGTGCCAAAATTACCCTTGCCTAAAAATATTACTGATGGCACAACTTTAACTGTAGAGGCTGTTCAAAAAACCAATAAACCTTTTTTGATTATTGATTTGTCGCTTAAAATGGAGCTGAACATTGAAAAAGTGATTAATTGGTTTGGTGATAATGATGTCAAAGTATTAAATATAGCGGGTCCTCGTGAGTCGCAAAGCCCAAATATTTATAATGTGAGTTCAAGTTTTTTAGAAGCGTTGATGATTCAAATGGTAATCCTCCCCTAAAATAGTACAACCCATAAGTAGAGTTTTCCGATAAACTAGTCGAACTAAGAGGACTCTACAATGAAAAAAACGAGATTTACTGAAAACCAAATAATTGGGATTTTAAAAGAGCTTGAAGCCGGTGTGCCCATCGTCGATTTAAGCCGAAAATATGCCATTAGCGAGGCAACGATTTATAGCTGGCGGAACAAATTTAATGGAATGATCGAATCAGATGTAAAACGCTTAAAACAGCTAGAAGAAGAAAATCAGCGCTTAAAACATATGTATGCTGAATTAAGCCTGGATTATCGGGTATTGAAAGATGTTCTCGAAAAAAAATAGTTACGGCAGTAGAGCGTAGAGAATGGGTTAATTATGCAATTCAAACCCATCAAATTAGCCTAAATCGAGCCTGCCGATTATTGAACATTAGTCGTTCAGTTTTTGGATATTCTCATAAATTAGAAAATGATGAGGAGATTAAATGTGCTCTGCAGGATTTAGCCATTAGGTATCGCCGTTATGGGTTTGAAAAGATGTTTCAAAAACTCAGACAACAAGGTTATCAATGGAACCATAAGCGTGTTTATAGGGTTTATTGTGATTTAAAATTAAATTTAAGACGTAAGCCCAAAAGGCGACTGCCACAGAGAGAGAAAACTGCGTTGAATTGGCCAATGCAAATGAATGAAAGCTGGTCGATGGATTTCATGAGCGATGCACTTGCAAATGGTAGGCGATTTCGCACTGTGAATGTACTGGATGACTGCAATCGGGAAGCATTGGGAATCCAAGCAAATTTATCATTACCTGCTAAACGGGTAACAGCGTTTTTAGATTGGATATCTATCAAGCATGGTTATCCTATGCAGCTTCGGGTGGATAATGGCCCTGAGAATATTTCAAAAGAAATGTTTGATTGGGCCAAAAAACATGGTGTAAAGCTTCGTCATATTGAGCCAGGAAAACCAGCACAGAATGCTTATATCGAACGATTTAATCGTACTTATCGTGAAGAAGTATTAGGTGTGCATTTATTTAAGGATATTAACCACGTGCAAGCCATAACTGATCAATGGTTACAGGAATATAACCTGGAAAGACCCCATCAGTCGCTGGGGCATTTGACACCACAGCAATATAGGGAAATGCTATGATTTCTACTTATGCGTTGTACTAAAAATGGGGGGTTGACAAAATTACTAGACTTTAGCGGTTTTTGAAGTTTTGCTCTTGAAGACTTTTTACTTTCAATGGCGGTGGACTCAGAGGAAACACTTAAAAGTTCGGTGTGGTGCCTTCTCCCCTTTTTTTGTGGGAGTTGCTATGATGAGTTAGAAAGCTGGAAGGGTACATAGCCTCCGGTTAAAATATAATTTTAACTATTTACCCTAGCCGGTAGAAGGAGGCATGTACCATGAGAGATTATACTGGAAAAACTGTGTTTGTGGGAGTGGATGTTCATAAAAGGACCTATGCAGTGACATGCATATGTGAAGGTGAAGTGGCAAAGAGAGATAGCCTGAAAGCGGAGCCTGGAGGATTAGTAGCTTATTTACGTAAATATTTTGTTAATGGGAAGATAAAAACGGTATATGAAGCAGGATTTTCAGGATTTGCATTGCATCGATACTTATTAAATGAAGGAATAGAGAATGTGGTAGTTCATGCAGCTAGCGTGGAGATTTCATCGCGAGATAGGGTAAAAACGGATAAAAGGGATTCATTAAAGTTGGCATTGCAATTGTCGACAGGGCGTTTAAAAGGAATACACGTACCTACGGTTGAACGAGAAGGATATCGAGAAATGAGCCGTTTACGAGAAAAGATAGCAAAAGATAAGAGAAGGACGGGTACTCGGATTAAAAGTTTATTGTATCGAATGGGCTTAATTGCGGCCGAGGAAGTCAAGGTTGTGAGTAAGAAGTGGTTAGAGAAAGTCTGTGAGTATGCCTGTGATCCCTCAATAAAACGTTGTATAGAAATGTATAAAAAAGAATGGCTTGGATTGTCAGATAGATTAAAGGAGATAGATGGGATGTTGTCCGAGCAAGCGCAAGCAGATAAGGAGTTAGAAATTGTGTATCGAAGTGTGCCAGGTATTGGCCCAGTGCATGCACGGGCATTGGCTAATGAGCTAGGGAACATGGAGCAATTTTCAAATGAGAAAAAGTTATTTAGTTTTACAGGGTTAACCCCGAGTGAATATTCCTCAGGGGACAATGTAAGGCAAGGGCACATCAGCCGCCAAGGTAGGTCAATACTGAGGAAAACGTTAGTACAAGCGGCATGGCGCGCGATTTCTCTAGATGAATCTTTAAGAGCGATTTATGAGAGAATAAGTTTTAAATCTGGGAAAAAGCGAGCGATTGTTGGGGTAGCCAGACGGCTAATTGGGCAAATCCGCAGCTGTTTTAAAGATGGTCAATTATACCAACTGCGCAAAATGGAAGAAATTTGTCTAGAAACAGGAGAGATTGCAGTGCTATAAATGAGAGGATTAATTGTCTTGTGGATTTGTCCAACCACAGAGCAATTACATTAAGGTTTTAATAAGCGGTTTTTAATGAGAGGATTTTGTTTTTTTGCAAGATGTGATGTAACGACTTCCTATGACCTCGTCAGACCTTCTTGTGGCGCATGATTAACGTGACCGCGTGTGGGAGTTTGGGGCGTAGGCTTTATTCAGTTCGAATGAACAACTTGTGGCGATTTTACGGAATTGACCACGGATAGCAGATTGGGCCAATAAGGCTCTTTAAGTTACAATCATCTAGGCAAAAAACAGAATGCACATTATTAACTGGAATAACATCAGATTTGATAACCATATCTGCCGGGAGCTGTCGTCTGCACCACTTGACAACTCACATAGCAGAAGGTGCTGATAGGCGGATGAGGGGGGTATATAGGCTTTATTAAAAACGTTTTTACCCCTCATCCGGCCTATTCGGCCACCTTCTCCCACAAGGGGAGAAGGAAACAGCTCACCTCTTCAAGCTTCATAGGATCGCTAGCTTTCAAGAAAACAGCTCACCACTCAAAATCTTCATAGACTTACAGTGTATGGGCGGAACACTCAAGCTCTTAGGTATAAAGTTATCTTCTGAAGATGCCTATGACCAGTGTTTTTTATGATAAAGCTTTTCCGCAACGAATGATCCCACCAGCAAAAATAGCATGGTGTATACGGCCATGGGATTTTTTTGTAAGGTATAAATTTCTAGAATGACGAATAGGATTAAGCATAAAACTAGAGAAGTCACCACCAACCATTTTTTGGCGCCGGTTTGTTTTAAAATTTTTAAATGGCCTGCGTTGACGGCGGCGTAGATTAATAAAAAAGCGCCGCTGCCCATCATGGCGATGCCGGCTAAATCAAAGAACAGAATAAAGACTAATACCAAAGCGGTGGTGATGATCAAGCCGCCACTTGCGTCGCGCCAGGCGGTGCGATCAAATACTTTGGGTAATTCGCCATCGCGCGCAATCATATAACTCACATTGGCGCCGCCGAATAATGTGGCGTTGATGGCTGAAGCGGTGGAGAATAGAGCGGCGATGGCGATTAATTTGAAGCCGATGGTGCCGAGAAAGGGCTTGGCGGCTTGGGCTAGCGCAAAATCCCGCGAAACATAAATCTCATGAATAGATAAATTGCCGATCACTGCGATTGAGACAGCTAAATAAATGACAATGACGAGAAATACGCTTAAATAGAGGGCTTTGGGTAAATTTTTCTGGGGATTATGCATATTGGCCGCGGCATTGGTGATGAGCCCAAATCCTTCATATCCAATGAATAAAACCCCGGTCCCAAAAAAGATATGTGCGATATTTTGATAATGGGTTGGGGATAAGTTATCAGGATGAATAAAAAATAAACCGACGGCGGCGAATAAGACGAGAATGCTGAGCTTAACTGCAACAATAAATGTTTCTGCTTTGCCGACCGACCCTGCGCCTAACATATTAATTAAAGCAAACAAAATGACCACGGCACAGGCAATGCTTTTGGTTAATAACGGCGTAGCGGGATGATGTAAAAAGGTGATGCCATAGGCGGCGAAGCCTTGCGCGTATAAGGCAATTGCGATGATGTAGCCCAACCACATGAAAGAGTTGATACCGCCGCTGATGATGCCTTTTCCCCAGCCTTGCACTAAAAATTCGACTGCGCCACCCGCTGAGGGAAATTTAGCGCCTAATTTGGCATAGGAATAGGTGGAAAATAGCGCGATAATGCCGCCGATTAAAAAGGATATCCACATGGCAGCGCCCGCGGCTTGTGCGACCACGCCTAAAATGGAAAAGATACCGGCACCAATCATACCGCCGACACTAATGGCGATGGCGCCAATTAAAGAAATTTTTTCAGAAGCCATAGATACCCTCCTGGTAGAGTCACTTTCCCATCACACCGCTATTTTATTTCAGATCGCACCACTAAGCTACTCTAAAAGAGTAATCGCGTCCAAAGCTTGACTGATGGGGGGGGTTAAGTGGAGACTGGAGGACTTTGCTCGACCCTTCTCGTGTTATCAGGCAAGAAGGGGGTGTCGAAAGCAAAATATTGGAGCTGCTTATGATTTGTTCCAAACTTTCACATCACCATCTGCTGGGCTATTAACGCTGATGGACAAGTTACCGGCGATCAAGTCTTTGCCGCCACTCTTTCTCCATATGACACATTTTTCAAAAGTCTCTTGGGTCATATCGATTCTCGCTGAAGACTGACCATCGACCGAGTCGATGTATAAACTGCCCGTGATGTACCAACTAATCGTACTGAACATTTCCATGGCTGCTGTTGGCACTGTGCCTCCTGAAGCAGCTGGAATGCTCAGTGTATTTCTTGTTTTAGTCGCGCCGTATCTAAAATCAAAATATCCATAAGGATTGGGTTGCCATCGGACATTCAATGGGTATCTACTATAGTTATAAAATGTTCGAGTACACTTCCGGCTATCCGCCAAAGCATGAGCTGAAATTCCTAGACATAGGATTACCGCCGTAAAAAAAGATATTACCTTATTCCTCGCGACCATATATTTTTCCTCTCTTAAGTACATAATTTAGCCTTGTTCTCTATAATAATAGCAAATAAAAACCATCTCTGAATAATATGTTTATAAAACAATAGCTTACAGTCTAGACTCTATGAAGTCCGTGTTCCTTGCAGCAAAACCCAGTCTTCCTGAATTTTGGTTTGGGTAAATTGGATAGAAGGTTGATAAGCTGCCATAACGCTGTCTGCTTGAGTAGAGAGCAGCCCAGATAACACAATTTTGCCCTGAGGCGCCAACAGTTTTAATAAACGGGGTGCAAGCTGGATGAGCGGATTGGCTAAAATATTGGCAATAATGAGCTCAGATTTTAGTGAAGGGAGTGTTTCAGGAAGAAAAGTTGTTAACTGTTGTGTGGAAATGCCGTTGCGATTGGCATTTTCGTGGGTGGCTTCTAAGGCTTGAGGATCATTATCTACTGCATAGACTTTTTGCGCACCTAATTTTACGGCAGCAATGGCGAGAATGCCTGAGCCACATCCATAATCAACGACTGTGGGGAAGGCTGCGCCATGCTGAGCTAGCCATTCTAAACACAAGGCGGTGGTGGGGTGCGTGCCTGTGCCAAAGGCTAAGCCCGGATCTAGTTCAATATAAGGTTTTCCATCGGCAGGTTTGGGATGCCAACTGGGATACACCCACAAACGATCTGCAAATAACAGGGGTGGAAAGGCATCTTGGTGCAGTTGCTGCCAATTTTGTTCTGCAAGCTGTTCAGTTACAATCTTTACATGATGAGTAGGGATGTGTTCAGCAATTTGTTGTTTAAATGTAAGTAAAATACTCGCTAAATCAGCATTCTCTTCAAATAAAGCGCTTATCTGAGTGGCTTGCCAAAGCGGGGTGGTGCCTAATTCCGGCTCAAACAATTCTTCGGTATTGGCAGATTCTAAACTGATCGCCGATGCGCCGAGTTCCTCTAATATTTCCTCAACGGTGGTAATGTGTTCGGCAGGAAATTGTAAGGTCACTTTCTGCCAAATCATTTCAACCCTAGTTTCTTTTCGAGATAATGAATATTGGTTTGTCCGGCCATAAATTGTGGATCCGCTAAAATGTCTTGTTGTAAAGGAATATTAGTTTTAATCCCTTCTACGAGGATTTCTTCTAAAGCATTTTGCATGCGTGCAATAGCAATTTGGCGAGTTTCGCCGTAGCTAATCACTTTGCCAATCATGGAATCATAATAAGGCGGCACGCGATAGCCATTATAAATATGGGAATCTAAACGGATGCCTGGGCCACCGGGTGCATGAAATAAATTGATCGTGCCAGGAGAGGGCATAAACGTTTTGGGATCTTCTGCATTAATACGGCATTCAATGGCGTGGCCTTTAATGTGGATATCTTGTTGGGTATAGCGCAGTTTTTCTCCCGCGGCGACATGCAATTGTTCTTTGATAATATCAATGCCAGTGACCATTTCGCTGACCGGATGTTCGACTTGGATACGGGTATTCATTTCGATGAAATAAAATTCGCCGTTTTCATAGAGGAATTCAAAAGTGCCAGCACCGCGATAGCGCATTTCTTGGCAGGCTTTGACGCAGCGTTCGCCGATAAAAGCGCGTTTTTCAGGTGTGATGCCAGGCGCAGGGGCTTCTTCCAACACTTTTTGGTGACGTCGCTGCATGGAACAATCTCGCTCACCCAGATGAATGGCATTGCCTTGGCCATCACCTAGCACTTGCACTTCAATATGGCGTGGTGTGCCAAGGAATTTTTCCATGTAGACTTTAGGATTGCCGAAAGCCGCTTCAGCCTCTGTGCGCGTCATCGCAATAGAATTCAGTAACTGATCAGCAGAATGGACAATGCGCATGCCACGTCCGCCGCCACCACCAGCAGCTTTAATAATGATCGGATAACCAATTTTTTCAGCGATTTTTAAATTTTCAGCAGTGTCTGTGCCCAGGGTGCCATTCGAACCCGGAACGCAAGGGATGCCCGCTTTTTGCATGGCCGCAATTGCAGAGACTTTATTCCCCATCAGTTCAATGATTTCTGGAGTAGGGCCGATAAACACAAAACCGCTGCGTTCGACACGTTCAGCAAAATCGGCATTTTCCGCCAGAAAACCATAGCCGGGATGGATGGCATCGGCATGGGTGATTTCGGCTGCGCTAATGACAGCTGGCACATTTAAATAACTGTCAGCAGAATTGGCAGGGCCTATGCAAACGGCTTCATCTGCTAAACGCACATGCATGAGATTTTCGTCAGCGGTAGAATAAATCGCGACGGTTTTAATGCCCAGCTCTTTGCAGGCACGGAGGACGCGTAGGGCAATTTCCCCACGGTTTGCAATCAGGACTTTTTTTAGCATGCGGGTTACTCAATCATAAATAACGGCTGGTCGTACTCTACAGGGCTGCTATTTTCGATGAGACGTGCGCTGATAACCCCGGCTTTGTCGGCTTCGATTTGATTAAACATCTTCATGGCTTCAATTACGCAAAGGGTGTCGCCCACTTTAACGGATTGACCCACTTCCACAAAGGGTTTTTCGCCGGGTGCGGAGGCTAAATAAGCCGTGCCGACCATTGGAGATTTGACGGTGTGGCCTTCTGGCGCTTTGGGCTCTGGTTTAACGACAACTTCTTGAATAAGCGGTGCTAAAACAGGTGCAGGAGCGGCTGGGGCTGCATATGGCGCAGTTGTGGTCGCGGCAAAGCGGCTGATGCGTAAGGCATCTTGCCCATTGCGGATTTCAATTTCGTTCACGCCAGTTTCTTGAATCAACTGGATAAGTTTTCGTATATCCTGAATCTTGGGGATATCCATGGGTACTGTGACTCCTAATGTGTTTTTAGGCGGCTTGAATTTTATTATGCACTAGGTTATTTTATCTGTCTAGCCCTGTGTTCTCAAATGGTCATGAAGCAACGAGCACTTAATTTAGGAGAAGTTTATGTCGCAAGACCCATTTATTCCCTCAAACAGTTCTACTTCCCGCCGCCAAGATCCAAACTGTGTTTTTTTCAAATCTACCCCTGAATTCGATAAGGAGCTCATCTCTCAATTAGAAAAGCAACAACAAAAAGTTATTAAGAAACTTAAAATATGTGATGCAACAGAATATTGGCGGTGGCATGAATTAAAAAGCATATTGGATTCTTTGGACACAACGAAAATAGAACAAGATCAAACTCTCAATGGTTTTTGTTTAAATGTTAGAGTAGAGAATGCTTTAGACAAGTTATTTTTATTGAAAAATCGAGCGAGAGACTGTAGCGGTTTAGAACGATTGATTATTGGAGCAGGTGGTTTTGTTCTAATAGGCAGTGCTGCTTATATTACGGCGAATTGGTTAATCACTGGAAAACCTTTGTTGGGTTTTTCTGGTCATTTTGATCACATGATGTTAATGGGTGATGCAGTGGCTGCTGCGGCAACTTTATTTTTAGTAGCTTCAATTTGTGTTCTATTCGAAAAGTCTGATTGGCTACGCTCAAAGATTCTTTTTTCTGATGAGGAACAAAATAATGATTTCGTTGACTTAGTAACAGGTATTATAAGTTTGTGTGTAACCTATCGAAGTGAAATTATTAATCACTCAACGCTTAATAACCCAGAATTAACTGATGGCCAGACTTTGCAAAGCTTAATGATTCCTGGCCAAAGCTAACTGCTGCAAAAACGCTGGCGCATCCACCTTACCTACCAACGTCAAATTATTCATCAAATTGCCTTGTGCATTAAAAAATAAAAAAGAGGGTGGTGCTACCACTTGAAAATACGCCATCAAAGCTTTTTCTTCGGCATTATTGGCTGTCACATCCGCTCTGATCACTTTAAAAGATTTCAGTTGATTTAAAACAGAAGGATTCTGCAAAGTTGCATATTTCATTTCTTGGCAACTGATGCACCAATCTGCATAAAAATCTAATAAGACCGGTTGATTTTGTGCGATGGCTTGGCGTAATTGTGTTTTCAGTTCAGTGAGATTTTTGACGGAAATAAAATTCTCTTCAGTGCTATGAGTGGTGGTTTGGGGAGGTAAGGCCAGCGGTTGGAATACATTACCGTTGCCTTGTGCAGCGCCCACCAGTAACAAAATCCCATACACTAAAAATAAAATACCCATACCTTTCCACAGTTTATGCCAGCCTTTTTCGACGTGTGTAGAAAATGCGCCCATAAAAATCGCACAACTGATGAAAAAGGCCGACCATAACGCTAAAGTGACGGGTGGCGGTAAAAGTCGATTTAACATCCACAATGCAATCGCTAAGAAGAAAACACCAAACACGTTTTCAAGGGTTTTCATCCACATCCCGGCTTTGGGTAACAATTTTCCGCCAAGACTCCCCACAATCAATAGCGGTAGACCCATCCCAAATCCTAAAGCAAATAAAGCGATGGCGCCGATGGCAGCGTTGCCGGTTTTTCCAATATATCCTAATACCCCGACTAAAGCAGGGGTGACGCAAGGTGAAACAATTAAAGTGGCTAAACACCCCATCACTGCCACACTTAAATAATGCCCTTTTTTCTGAAAATGCAAACTCAGCGCACCGACTTTTTCTTCAAATCCGCCCGGTAATCTCAGTTTGTAAAAACCAAAAAACGAAAAGGCCAGCAACACAAATAATAAGCTAAATAAAATAATCACCCAGGGTTTTTGAAAAATCGCTTGGATTGAACTGCCGGCTAAACCCACCAACATGCCCGCCACCGCATAGGTGACAGACATGCTCAGAACATACGTCAACGATAATAAAAATCCGCGTCGTGCATTCATCGTTTTTTGTTGCCCCACAATAATGCCCGACAAAATCGGCAACATGGGTAACACGCAAGGCGTAAACGATAATAAAACCCCAAAACCTAAGAAGGTTAGGACGATAATGGCGATATCATTTCCCGCTAGTGTGCGTACAAAGGTTTGGGTTTGGGCGTTGTCTGTGTTTGCTGGCGTTGCAGGAGCAGTTGCTGGGGTATCAATCGTGGTGGTGCGTGAAGTGAAATCCGCAGTAATCGTATGCGTGGTGGGCGGATAGCAATATCCATCATCCGCACAGCCTTGATAGGTCACTTGCAAAACGGTTTGGTTAAGATCAGGTTTAATAATGGGAATGGGTAAGGTAACAGGTTGCGTATACACAAAATAATGCCCAAAAATCGCATCATCACGCGGTTGAGCGGTGGGATAAATAATTTGTCCGATGCTGGCGTTAGGCGGTTGTAAGACTTTAAATGAAAAACGGTTGCGATAGAGATGATGTTTCGGCAACAGATCCCAATGCACTAAAATCGTATCGTTGCCGAACAAAGAAGCGGAAACCGAGAAGGCTTTGTCTACACTAACCGGTTGCTGCGAAGGGCTGCCAGATGCGACAAGCATCCAAAAACACAATGCAAGGACAGCGCAGATTCCTTTTAGCATAGGGTAATCCTACTGACGTTTCGCTTGATTAATGTAGGATTGTAAAGCAGCTTCGGCCCGTTCACTCCCCTCAAATAAATACAAAGGACGCGTGCTTGTGCCAATCACGAAAGCAGGAGTTCCTTCAATTCTGAGTTTTCTCACTAAAGCTAAATTGTCATTGGTGATGGTTCGTGCCTGACTGGTTGCCATGTCCGCAGTCAATTTTGCAACATTTAATCCATTTCTTTTAGCAATTTTAACCACTTCGATGGGGGTAAGTGGGTTTCTGGCGGTTAATAAGGCGCGATGCATGGCCAAATATTGACCTTGTTTGGTGGCGGCAAAAGCAGCAGCGGTGGCGGGTAGTGATTCATCGTAAAGCAATATTTCTTTATAGACGACTTTTAGGTCAGGATTTTTTTGGATCAGCCGTTGGACTGTGGGTTGTAGAGCTCGACAGTAAGCGCAGTTGTAATCAAAAAATTCTACTAAGACCACTTTGCCGTTGGGGTTGCCGGCGATGCTGCTGCCGCGAGGGGTGTAAAGGGCTTGGATGGTTTGAGCACTTTGAGGAGCGAGGGTTTCTGCAAAGGCTGATACGAAGAGTAGGGATAATAACAGGGCAAAGCTGAGGCGTAGAATTTTCATAGATGAGTCTTCTCCATAAAGTGCATGATGAGGAGATTTTAACAGCTTAAAATGAAATTGACTAATGATTGTAAGCGGGCAAGCTGCCCGCGCTCCCAGGCTCGAGCTTTATTGCAGTTAAAGCTGTCGTCAAATCTCAAAGTACTTTCATTTTGGGTTTAAAGCTTAGCGGGCAAGCTGCCCGCGCTCCCAGGCTCGAGCTTCATTTCAGTTAAAGCTGTCGTCAAATCTCAAAGTACTTTCATTTTGGGTTTAAAGCTTAAGCGGGCAAGCTGCCCGCGCTCCTAGGCTCGAGCTTTATTGCAGTTAAAGCTGTCGTCAAATCTCAAAGTACTTTCATTTTGGGTTTAAAGCTTAGCGGGCAAGCTGCCCGCGCTCTCACCAAAGATTCTCGCTTTAAATATGGGTGAACTTCTATGAAACCACTCACTTTAAGCAGCTAAGAGCTACTTAAAAGCTGGAGCCTGGGAGCGCGGGCAGCTTGCCCGCTTAAAAATAATTTTCAACTTTGGTTCGCCCAACTTTCGAGTAGCTCTTGCCGGCCAGAAACGGGCTTTGGATCTAACTGATGGCTCGAGGCATATTCAGCAATTTGTTCAAAGGTCATTTTGCCAGCCAAGATATCTGCTCCTAATCCTTGCCGCCAGCTTTGATAACGCTGCTCGACAAACTGTGCTAATCGGCCTTCTTCAATCAATTGTGCTGCATTTAATAATGATTTAGCTAGGGTATCGATACCGCTGATATGTGCATAAAACATATCTTCTAAATCAATACTTTGGCGACGCAACTTGGTGTCGAAATTGAATCCACCCGAGGTAAACCCGCCATTTTGCAAGATATAATAAAGCGCTAAAGTGGTATCTTGAATATCGATCGGGAATTGATCAGTATCCCAACCTAATTGTGGATCACCGCGATTGGCGTCAATGCTCCCAAAAACGCCATTGGCAAAGGCATAAGCAATTTCATGCGGGAAGCTATGCCCTGATAAAGTGGCATGATTGGCTTCAATATTCACTTTAAATTCTTTTTCCAGGCCGTATTTTTGTAAGAAAGCAAATACCGTGGCAGTATCAAAATCATATTGATGTTTGGTCGGTTCGCAGGGTTTAGGCTCGATTAATAATAAGCCCTTGAAGCCAATTTTATGTTTATAATCAACCAATAAGCTGAGAAATCGCCCAAATTGATCCGCTTCTTGTCGTAAGTCGGTGTTTAATAAGCAATCGTAGCCTTCACGCCCTCCCCATAACACATAATTTGCGCCGTTGAGTTGGTGGGTGACGTCCAAGGCTTGTTTAACTTGCGCAGCGGCATAAGCGAACACTTCACTGTTGGCGTTGGTGGCAGCGCCGGCCATATAACGTCGGTTGCTGAATAAATTGGCGGTGCCCCATAATAATTGAATACCGGTTTGTTGCATTTTAGCGGCGAGCTTTTCCGCGACACGGTTGAGATTTTGATGGGATTCCGCTAACGTTTTGCCTTCAGGTGCAACATCGAAATCATGGAAGGTATAAAAAGGTAAGCCGAGTTTGCTGATAAATTCAAATGCTGCGTCAATACGTTGCATCGCTCTTTCCATCGGATCATTGGCTTGTAACCACGCGCGCTGAAAGGTGCCTTCTCCAAAAATATCTTGCCCTGACCAACAAAACGTATGCCAAAAACAGACGGCTAGGCGCAGATGTTGTTCCATGGTTTTGCCTAATACTTGTTGTTGAGGATTATAGTATCGATAAGCTAAGGGATTGGAGCTGTCTTTGCCCTCATAAACAATGGAAGGAATATTCGGAAAAAAAAGAGTCATACGGAATCCTCAAATAAAGTTTTTAACTGTTGATACAATGTTTGAAAAAGTTGGCGTTTGGCGGTATACCTTTTAACGTGTGCTGGTTGTGGCCACACAACGGTTTCTGCTAAGGGTGGTATAAAAGCGCCGAAAGCATCGGCTTTGGTGATCGAGAGCCAGGCTAATCGGGCTGCACCAAAGGCCGCGCTGGCTTCGCGATTGGAGCGATAAGTCAGAGGACGATTGAGCACGGATGCTAAAATCTCTCCCCAAAATAAGCTTTTTGCGCCACCGCCGACCACTGAGACCTCTTCAATGTGCGTACCCGCTTTGATAATGGCTTCTTGACCGTCTGCAAATGCAAAGGCGACGCCTTCGAGCACAGCGCGTGTCATATCTGCGCGTTTTGTGTGAGAGGTCAAGCCAAAAAAAGTGCCTTTAGCATGTGGGTTATTGTGTGGGGTTCGTTCACCGGAAAGATAAGGCAAAAATAATACGGTTTCATGACTGGCTGCCGCTTGTTCTGCTTCTAATAATAGCGTATCAATATCTGTGGATAATAGGTCAGCCAGCCAGTCTAAGCAACTTGCTGCACTGAGATGGACGCTCATTTGATGCCATAAATGGGGCAGACAATGGCAGAAAGTATGTACTGCACTCGGTGGATTGGGTAAAAAATTCTGATTGGCGACAAAATAAACGCCAGAGGTGCCGAGGGAAAGGAAAGCGCTGCCAGGTTTAATAACATCTAAACTGATCGCCGTTGCTGCGTTATCGCCTGCACCACCTACCACGGGTGTACCCGCTGGTACCTTCCACAATTTGGCAACTTCTGGTGTGAGTGTGGCACTGATGTCACAACCTTCACAGAGATCAGGCATGTGGCGTTGGGTTAAACCGGTTGCCAATAATAAGGAATCAGACCAGCAGCGATGTCCGACATCTAACCACGCTGTACCTGATGCATCCGACATATCAGACACAAAAGCGCCAGTCATTTTCCAGCGTAAATAGTCTTTGGGTAATAATACTTTGGCAATTTCGTGAAAAATGTTAGGTTCATGACGAGCAACCCATAATAGTTTTGGCGCTGTAAACCCCGGCATGATTAAATTGCCCGTAATTTTTTGATAATCGGGTTCAGCTTCCGCTAAAATTGCACATTCGGCAAAGGATCGACCATCATTCCATAACATGGCGGGTCTTAAGACTTCGTTCTTGGCATTTAATAATGTTGCACCGTGTTGTTGTCCAGATAAACCAATCGCTTGGACTTGCGACAGCTCTTTAATGTGGGTGGCTTGTAACTGTTGAATGGCAGAGCAAGTGGCTTCCCACCAGTGCGCTGGGTTTTGTTCAGACCAGAGCGGTTGAGGCTGTGAAACCGTCAGCGGTGCTGAACTTTGGGCGAGGATGTTCTGCTCGCCGTCCATTAAGACGATTTTAACGGCCGATGTGCCTAAATCAATCCCTAAAAAAGTCCCTGTGATTTTTTTCATCAATGTTTGCCCCAGTCACGGCTCGGTAAGCCAGCATAAAGATTATTTTCGATCTGTTCTAATGATACACCGCGCGTTTCAGGAATTCGATAATACACAAATAATAAAGAACCTAAACTGATGAAAAAATAAACCAAAAAAGTGCCGCTGGCGCCTAAAGCATTCACCAGGGTAAGAAAAGTTAAAGCCACGATCATATTGCTGCCCCAATTAGCGCAGGTCGCAATGCTAGAGCCTAGTCCTCGAACTTTCAGGGGATAAATTTCAGCAATCATTAGCCACATAATGGGGCCTAAACTGAAAGCAAAACAGGCAATGTAAACGATCATGCTGCCCAATGCGACCCATTTGACTGATCCCATGTGTGTTGCACTTAAATGGAAGGCTAAACTTAAAGCCAGCAGACTGATCGCCATACCTGCTAGACCCACCATCAATAAAATACGTCTGCCGACAGTATCAATCAATGGTAGCCCAATGATCGTAAAAAGCACAAAACTCACACCGACGCCCATGGTGGCTAAAATGGCGGTCGTGTCGCTGTGGAAACCTGCGAGTTTAAAGATGGTGGGCGCGTAATAAATAATGGTATTAATCCCGGTCACTTGCTGGATGATGGCTAAGGCGATGCCAATCACTAAAGCCGGTCTGATTAAAGCACTGCGTAGGGCTTTCCAAGTGCCATGAGGGTGCTGCAAACTGTTTTCAATCGCTGTGAGTTCTTGCGCCACGTATTCAGGATGTTGACGAATTTTGTGCAGAATCAGCGCGCCTTTGTCTCGATAGCCGCGAGAGATTAAAGAGCGGGGGCTGTCCGGCAAAAATAGCATCCCTAAAAATAATAAAGTGGCGGGGACTAATCCTACGCCCAGCATCCAGCGCCACGCGCCTTGATCGGCAAAATGGTAGTCAACGATGTACGAAATCAAAATACCAATGGTAATCGCCAGTTGATTCAAAGAAACTAACGCGCCGCGGTATTTGGCGGGTGCAATTTCACCGATATAAAGTGGCGCTACATAAGAGGCCACCCCAATCGCAAGACCAACAATCACCCGTCCCACCACCAAAAGACTGATCGAGGGCGCCAAAGCTGACAATAAAGTCCCCACAGCAAAGATCACCGCATCGGCAATCAATAGCTTCTTACGCCCCCACCGATCGGTAAGCCGGCCACTGATCGCCGCGCCTAATAAAGCGCCTAATAACACGCTGCTGACGACGATGCCGTTTAAAGTCGCTGATAGATGAAATTTTTCGCTGATAAATAAGATAGCACCGGAAATCACCCCAGTATCATAACCAAATAAAATGCCAGATAAAGCGGCTACAGCACTGATAAAAATTAAAAACAAATGACTTTTAGGGGCAGTGGGGGAGACAGTAGACATGGGAAGGACTTACCTCTTGTACGGATGAAATTTTCAATTATTGTGTTATTTTCATATTTTTTTGGGCGAATGGCAAGTCTTAATTCCCAAACTTCTTATAGATCCCAAATAATCAAGGTTTCAGAATTCGCAAAATAATTACGGTATTGTCGAGCGTTTTATTGTCTTCTAATATGATGACTTCAATAATGAATGGAGGTACAATCATGCAAAATCTTGCTGGCAATCTATTTATGCTACAGACAGAACTTATCGACAACAAAGTTGAGGCTAATGTGAGTAAGGCCATTGCCCCAGTGCTTGAACAAATTATGAATCTTCGGATGGAAATGCATCAAGAAATGCATGCCTTAGGAGAGCGTATATCTTCAGTGGAAGTTACCTTAGGGGAGCGTATATCTTCGGTGGAAGCCGCCTTAGGGGAGCGCATATCTGCGGTGGAATCCACCTTAGGTATGCGGTTATCTGCAGTGGAAGCTACTCTAGGGATGCGCAATAAAAACCGTGATGAAATCCGCAATCGTTTTTATGATTATGTCTTTAGAGCAGGTTGGTTAGCATTGGGTTCTTTGTTAACCTATTTAGCGATTCATTGCCAGGTCTTGTTTGTGGCTCATTAGATTGAGTAGATTAGACACTATTTTTTAAAGCTTTTGCCTCAGATTGATAATTACAATAGAATATGTTCTTCACGCGGGAGAATTTTATGAAAAAAAAATTAGTAGCCTCTACTTTTTGGAAAGGGATGATCAGTATATTTGATATCGTGCCTGACGTAAGCAAAAAAAGCTCTGATTTTACAGGCTTACAGAATGACTGGAATAATATAGGGAAAGATTTTAGAAAATCTGTCTCTTTTAAGATAATTAGTAAAAATCAGAAAGTTTAATGTCTAAGAATGCCTCTAGCTCGACGTCCCGCCTACTTGTTAGCGGGATCTCATAGGTGTACTGCTAAGTCTACACGTAGTGCGGTAAGTCACTTTTTATTTTGATTTATGAACTCGTAAATATAAATGCATGTTGAGTAGTATATCCATGAGATCCCGCTAACAAGTAGGCGGGACGTCGAGGTAGAAGCATTTACAGTATGCAAAGATATAGTGTCTGACCTCAGTAACGCTAATTTTCCAAGTCTTTGTAAGGTCTAATTTTCCAACTCTTTAAGGTTTTTAAAATACGCTAACGCTTCAGGATTCGCCAACACCGCTTGATTTTTCACCGGGCGGCCATGAATGATCTCACGAACGGCGAGTTCTACAATTTTACCATTCACTGTTTTAGGGATATCTGGCACTTGAATAATTTTTGCGGGGACGTGGTGAGGAGAAGCTTGTGAACGGATCAGCAATTTAAGCGTGTCTTTTAATTCGGGCGTGAGCGTTTGTCCTTCAGCCAATTTCACAAATAAAATAATACGTACATCATCATTCCATTCTTGGCCGATCACCAAACTTTCGACAATATTTTCTAGCGTTTCCACTTGGCGGTAAATTTCTGCTGTGCCAATGCGAATGCCGCCGGGATTCAATGTGCTATCAGAACGGCCGTAAATAATAATGCCTTGATGTTCGGTTAATTCCGCATAATCGCCATGCGCCCAAATATTTTTAAATGCGTTGAAATAAGCGGATTGATATTTATGATTATCGGGATCATTCCAAAAATAAATAGGCATGACAGGAAAGGGTGCCGTGCAGACCAGTTCACCTTTTTGGCCCTGAATAGCCTGACCGGCTTCATCAAAAATTTCGACCTTAAGACCTAAACCGCGACATTGTAATTCGCCCCGATAAACGGGTAATAAAGGATTTCCCAGCGCAAAACAAGAGACAATATCGGTGCCTCCCGAAATAGAAGACAGACATAGATCTGGTTTAATTTTTTGATAGATATAATCAAAATTACCTGGCAATAACGGTGAGCCGGTGGATAAAATGGTGCGTAATGCGCTTAAATCATAGCTTTCAACTGCCGAAAAACGCGCTTTTTCTAGCGCAGTGAAATATTTAGCGCTTGCGCCAAACACCGTGATTTTTTCGCGCTCAATTAAGTCGAATAACACTTTGGGTTTGGGAAATAATGCGGAACCATCATATAAATAGAGTGTCGCACCTAGCGCAAGCCCTGATACCAACCAATTCCACATCATCCAACCGCAAGTCGTGAAATAAAAAAAGCGATCTTTTTCGCTGATGTCGGTATGCAAGCCCAATTCTTTTAAGTGTTGTAATAACACACCCCCTGCGCCATGGACAATGCATTTAGGTGATCCAGTCGTGCCTGAGGAATAGACAATATAAAGTGGATGATCAAAAGGTAGCGCTTTAAATTCTAGTGTACGCGCTTGTGGAAAAATAAAATCGTAATAGGGAATATAAGAAGCGTCTCCACCATTCCCAGTGGAATGATGTTCCATGGGTAAATAAGGCACGATAATGGTTTTTTTAAGACTAGGCAATGCTGATTGTAATTGCGCTATTTTGCCCAAAGAATCATAGGTATTACCATTATAATAATAACCTGAAGCGGCAAATAATAATTGTGGCTCGATTTGTGCAAAACGGTCTAATGCGCCGCTGACCCCAAAATCAGGTGAGCAGGCGGAAAAAATTGCGCCAATGCTCGCACAGGCCAGCATGATAATCACAGTTTCTGGGATGTTGGGCATAAAAACGGCAATGGTATCTCCGGTCCTAATGCCTGATGCGATCATCGCCGCTGCAAGTTGCGCTACATTTTCATACAGAAGCGCATAGGAAAATGTGCGGCGCTCGCCGCGCTCATTATTAAACACTAAGGCGAGATGGTCATCGCGTCTGCGCAATAAATTTTCTGCGAAATTGAGTCGTGCGCCGGGAAACCAACGAGCTCCTGGCATTTGATCAGGATGTTCTAAAACCTGCTTCCACCGTTGATGAGCGATGACCTTAAAAAAATCCCAAATTGCGGGCCAAAACTGTGTGAGTTGGGTGATAGACCAGTTATAAAGGGTTGGATAATCTATGACTTCAGAAATTTTCAGTTGGTGCTGGACATACTCCAAAAAAGCTTGCATTCGGCTGTTGGCTTGGCGATCTAACGAAGGCGTCCATAACGCTTTTTCCATAACAATTCCTCAATGATGGCCGAGAATTCTCTTCTGCCAAATTTGGGCTTCTGCCACAATCCGCTCTTGATCTAAATAAGTGTATTCCCCTTTATTCAGTAATTGTTTGCCAGCCACCCATACATCTGTCACCTGTCTAGAATTGGCAGCATAAACAATTTGCGAAATGGGCTGGTAAATAGGTTGAGTATTGGGCCAAGATAAATCAATCGCAATGAAATCTGCTGCTTTATTAATCTCCAAAGAACCGGTAATGGCGCCTAAACCGAGTGCTTTAGCCCCATTTAGCGTGGCTAACCGCAGGGTGGTGGCAGCATCGAGTGCGGTGGTATTTTGATGAACAGCTTTAGCTAATAATGAAGCCGTACGCATTTCACTGAACATGTCCAGATCATTATTACTGGCTGCGCCATCCGTGCCAATTGCAACAGTCAAACCCGCTTGCAGCAAGGTGTCGACTGGGCAAAATCCGCTGCTCAATTTTAAATTAGATTCAGGACAGGTGACGATTAAAGGTTGCGTATCTTTGAGGATGTCGAGATCTTCTTCATTAATTTGCACCATGTGTACGCATTGCAGGCGGGGGGATACCAACTCTAACTCATGCAAACGGCGTAAAGGCCGCTTGCCAAATTGGGCTAGGCTTTGTCCAATCTCTGCCTGTGTTTCGTGTAAATGCAGATGCACCAGCAGTTGGTGCTCATCGGCATAGGCTTTAACCACTCGAAAAGCCTCGTCCGTCACGGTATAAGGCCCTTGTGGATGGATAGAGGGTGTGATTAAGGGATGGTTTCGCCAGGCTTGGCAAAAGCTTTCCATCTTTTTCAGGTATTCTTCCAGCGTATCGGCATATAAGGTTGGCACATTGATCACTTCAGCGCCGATCAAGGCTCGCAAACCGGCTTGAGCAGTCACTTCCGCCGTAACATCGCCAAAGAAATAATTCTCATTAAAGCAGGTTGTACCGCTACGAATCATTTCCAAAAAAGCCAGCTCAGTGCCTACCCGCATAAAGTCTTCATTCAACCAGCGACTTTCAGCCGGCCAAATATGATGGTTGAGCCAGTCCATTAAGGGTAAATCGTCTGCCATGCCACGAAACAATGTCATAGGGCTATGGGCGTGGGCATTGATCAGACCTGGTATGATGGCATGGTGGTTGAGTTTGACCTGCCGTTTGCTTTGATAACGACTGAGAGCGGTTTCTGTGGGCAGTAAGTCTAGGATTTTTCCTTCATGTACCACTAAAGTGTGGTGTTCAAGCACTTGAGCATGAGGCTCAATGGGGATAATCCACCGTGCACTTACTGTCAGGTCAATCGTCATGTTTTTGTCCGAGAGTCACATTTTCCTGACGATTATGACAAATTATGTTAAAATATTCCATTGTTAGATGATCTCATAAAGGCCCTGCATGACCACCCATTCTAAAGAAATTACCCGCGTTTCCATTGAACATGAAATGAAGCAATCCTACCTCGATTACGCGATGAGTGTGATCGTAGGCAGGGCGTTACCCGACGTGCGCGACGGCTTAAAACCCGTGCATCGCCGCGTGCTATTTGCTATGCAACAACTGGGTAATGATTGGAACAAACCATATAAGAAATCCGCGCGTATTGTCGGGGATGTCATCGGTAAATACCATCCTCATGGCGACTCCGCGGTGTATGACACCATCGTGCGAATGGCGCAGCCCTTTTCTTTGCGTTATTTACTGGTCGATGGCCAGGGAAACTTCGGGTCGGTGGATGGCGATGCCCCTGCTGCCATGCGTTATACCGAAATTCGTATGTCGCGATTGGCTCACTCACTGCTGGCAGATCTTGAAAAAGAAACCGTTGATTACGCCCCCAATTATGATGAAACTGAGCTGGTTCCGATCGTTTTACCCACCCATATTCCGAATTTATTGGTCAATGGCTCTTCTGGGATTGCAGTGGGGATGGCGACCAATATCCCGCCGCATAATTTAACCGAAATCATTCAGGCCTGTTTAGCGCTACTCGAAGACCCTGAAATCGCGATTGAACAGTTGATGCAGCTCGTCCCAGGGCCCGATTTCCCGACGGCGGGGATTATTAACGGTCGAGCCGGTATTGCCTCGGCTTACCGTACCGGACGTGGGCGTTTATTATTACGTGCCAAAACCCATATCGAGACTCAAGATAATGGTAAACAATCCATTATCGTGACTGAATTACCCTATCAGGTGAATAAGGCCAAATTGCAAGAACGCATTGGAGAATTGGTTAAAGAGAAAAAAGTGGAAGGGATTACGGCGATTCGAGATGAATCCGATCGACAAGGCATGCGAGTCGTCATCGAAGTCAGACGCAATGAAAATGCTGAAGTGTTACTGAATAATCTGTTCCAACTGACCCAATTACAGGTGACGTTTGGGATTAATATGGTTGCCCTCGATCGAGGTCAGCCTCGCATCTTAAACCTCAAACAATTGTTAGAAGCGTTTATCCAGCATCGTCGCGATGTGGTGACGCGACGCACCATTTTTGATTTGCGCAAGGCCCGCGAGAGAGCGCATTTATTAGAGGGTTTAGCCGTCGCCTTAACCAATATTGATAAAATTATCACGCTGATTAAATCCTCCACCACACCGGCTGAAGCCAAAGAAAAATTATTAAATGAGCAATGGGCACCAGGTTTAGTGGTGCAATTATTGCAAAAAAATGGCAGCCAAATTTCGCGTCCAGATAATCTATTGCCTGAATTAGGATTAAATACCGAACAAACTTTATATCGACTGTCTCCAGCCCAAGCGCAAGCGATTTTAGATTTACGTTTACATCGTTTAACGGGTTTGGAAAAAGACAAGATTTTAGATGAATTTCAACAATTATTGATGTTGGTGGAGAATTTGTTGGCGATTTTAAGTGATCCGGATCGTTTAACGCAGGTGATTCGCGAAGAGTTACAGGCGGTACAAACGCAATTTGGCGATGAACGTCGTACTCAAATTTTAGAAAGTGAAGAAGATTTTACCGCAGAAGATTTAATTCCTCCTGAAGCGATGGTGGTAACCGTTTCGCATGGCGGTTATGTGAAAACCCAACCCTTGGCAGACTATCAAGCGCAACATCGTGGCGGCAAAGGTAAATGTGCAACTGCGATGAAAGAAGAAGATTTCATTGAACATCTGTTAATTGCCAATACGCACGATACGTTATTGTGTTTCTCTAACCTTGGCAAAGTTTATTGGATTAAAACCTTTTTATTACCACAAGCGAATCGTTTAGCGCGTGGCAGACCGTTAGTGAATTTATTGCCTTTAGTAGAAGGCGAACGCATTAATGCATTACTCAGTTTGAAAGAATACTCAGCTCACCATGATGTGGTGATTGCAACAGCATTTGGCACCATTAAAAAAGTGTCTTTAACTGATTTTTCGCGCCCTCGCAGTGACGGTATTATCGCGATTGTTTTAGAAGAGGGCGATCAAGTCGTGGGCGTTGCGTTAACCAGTGGCGACAATGAGATTCTATTATTCAGTGATGCCGGCAAGGTGGTGCGTTTCCATGAATCTCAAATGCGCACGATTGGTCGAAAAACCCGTGGCGTGCGCGGCATCCGCTTGCAAGCAGGGCAACGCGTCATCGCGATGATTGTCTCCCGCAAAGAAGGCAATATCTTAACCGCGACCGCAAATGGTTATGGCAAACGTACCCCAATAGAAGCTTATCGCCAATCAGCACGTGGTGCCCAAGGTGTTATTTCGATTCAAATGAGCGAACGCAATGGTAAAGTGATTGGTGCTGTGGAAGTGGCAGATGGTGAAGAACTGATGCTGATCAGCGATCAAGGCGGCTTGATTCGAACTCGCGTGGATGAAATCGCGTTGGTGGGTAGAAATGCGCAAGGGGTACGCTTAATTCGTTTACATCCGGGTGAACATTTGGTGAATATCGAAAGAGTGGTGGATGTAGAGACGGTGTTGAATCAGGAAGAAAAAGGATCTTTATAATCATCGGGTGGTGGCATTTCAAAAAGGCGAGTGTCAGGCGTTAAAAGAGATGCAGGCGTATAAGCCAATTGTGGTCCTGGTGTTTGCGGAACAAGTGGCGTTAATGGACCAGTAGATGTAGAGAAAAAACTCAGAGACGTCGAAAAATTTGAGGATGTGGATGAGCTCATAGAAGTGCTGGTAGAGCTAGAAATGGCAGCGCTTCGCTTAGCATTCATGATCGCTTTAAAAGTATCCGCTTTTTTTATGATAGATGTCATGATCAAATCATCCAAAGCACTTTGAATTTCTAGCAAATACTGTGGTGTATCAGGGCTATTTTCGGGAAGAATATTGAAATAATTTGAGTTGCGCGCTAAATATTGTTTGGTAATTCTTGAAAATGAAGCGTCTATGCAGTCTTCATTACTGGGATATATTAAGCTACATTGTTTCGAAACTAAAAAACCTTTAATCTCTCTGGCCTGAATAGGTACTAAACAAAAATTTTCCAAGACTATATTTGATTCGCCATCGATTTCTTTGTTGCTTATATTAGGCTTTTCACCAGGCACAACTAGCGTGTTAAGTAAATTTTTAAAATGTAAAAGGTCTTCTTCAAAAACGAGAGCAGATTGATTTTCAATAATATGAATTTTTTGTTTTAAATCATCTACAATACATACGATATTTAAATGGTTATTACCTTTTTGATTCAGACAATTAAGTACGAAGATTCCGCTGGGCAGTAATGGTGTTGTGATCAGCTGAAATTTTGAGTCAGTCGTTGTAACAGATTGAGTTGAAGCTGTACTCGAAATAAAAAATAAATTTTTTTTGTAAGAAGTAGAACTCGTTTGTAAAGGTTGAGAAATAGAGAGTGGATCTTCAATAATTTGATCTAATTTTATTTGTAACTCGGGGATCTGTGAGCGAAGTTTGTTGCCTCTAGTTTTGGGATGAGTTGCTTGTATTTCTTTTAGTTTGCCCAATAAATTAGAACTTTCATGACAAATTTTTTGTAAATCGCATAGCTTGTCTGTTGCAATGGGTTTATCTTGATGTTGGGAGGGGTTTGTAAAATAGATTTTTTCTAGACATTTTTCTCTTTTTTGTTTTGTTTTAGGATCAACTAGGTATTTCTTTAGTATGTGCGTATTTGTCATTTTTATCCAATGTTCACTCTTTATAAGTTCAGGATAAGGGGCGTTTTTAAGTTTCTCGTTTTTTTTATTGATATAGATTAGCGAATTCTTAAAATGTTTAAATTCTTTATCAGACTGAATTTGTTTAATAGGGATATAGATTGGTCCCTCAAATGGACTTCTTTTTTTTGTAAAACAGAGAACATTGAAAAATTTTTTTTGGGTCGTCGAGTGAAGACTCAATATTGATACACAAGATAGCGCTGGTATTATATATCCCGTATATTCAATTGTAGAATTGGTTTCTTGTTCCTTGCGTTTACGTTTTCTCTTTTCCTCTTCAGGTGGTGAGATTGTGAGTGTTGGATCCAGAGTTGTTGGAGCAAGTGTTGAGGCTGTTTCAGGTTTAATGTCAGCGGTATGCGCTAAAGAGGTAAAAGTGGAGGGTGGTGGCCCTGTATCACTCCCCATAGGAGATAAGGGCACAACTGGAATGCTGGGATCTAGACCGGAAAAAGGATCATCTTCAAAGGATGGCTTTGGTTCTTTCTCTTTGCTCTCACTCATACACAACCCAAAATTTTAATGAATTCTCATATTATACCTAAAAAAAATATTAAAACAAAGAAAAGTTGTATCCAGCCAGGGCCTCATAAGTGAAGCTTGAGCTTAAAACAGGCAGGCTGGCAGATGCCGAGGTTAATGGAATCTCTTCGGGAAGGAAAATTGATTGCCTATTTGGTCCGATTCTAATTTTTTCTCGCTCATCATATTTTACTCTTGTTTACCCCTCATCCGCCCTATCGGGCACCTTCTCCCACAAAGGGGAGAAGGAAACAGCTCGCCACATTCTACATAGAGATATAAAGTGCTTCATTGTAATGGTATAGCTCTATACATTACAATCTTGTTGTTAAGTTAATTAATATGTGATTCATTACTTATCAACTGCTTGTCGGTGAAGATGATTCTGTTATGGGTGCTGTACTTTCTATTGAAGGAGCAAGAGACGCAGAGAAAAAGCTGAATGTAGAAGTAGTGGTAGAGTAACTACTACTAGAGCTCGCTGGAATACTAAGGGGGTTGCTACTGAAAAGACCCCTAGCCATTCTTTGCTCTCTAATATGTTGAGCCTCTGCCAGGAAAGCATCTTCAATATAATGGTTCAAAATGCCTTGAATGTCGTCAAAATACAGGGCTGTATCTTCTGGCGAACTTTCAGGTCCAACAGACAAATCACGCACGTTTTTTTCTAAATAATGTTTGATAGAGGGAAGCGTTGCATATTCGAGACATTTAGCACTAGGATAAATCAAGTTGTATTTTCCAGAAACAATAAATTCTTCACTTTCAAAAATAGGCTTTACACAAAAATTTCGCAATACAATTGCTGATTGACCATCGATGTCTTGTTCTTCAACCTTAAGTTGCTTGCCTGGCACGAGCAATGTTTTGAGAAACTTAATAAATTGAGAGATGTCTTCTAAAATGAGAGCGGGTTGAATTTTATAAATCCATGCCATTTCTTTTGATTGATCGCTGAAGCATACGATGTTTAGCCAATCATTATGTTCGAGTTTGGGGAGACAGTTTAATATAAACACATGGGGTAATGATTTTGTTGTGATCATTTGAACTTTAGAATCTTCCAGGACTGTAGAAAGTTTATCATCCTCAGTTGAGGGTTGTAGAATTGCTTGCTCTGCCGCTTTAACAATGGTATCTAGCTTTCTTTCAAGCTTATTCATGTTGTCAAATAGACAATTAACTTTTCTTGCATGGTGGGATTTTATGATGTGCAGATTGCCTAATAAATTAGAATTGTTATGGGCTATTTCTTGTAATTTTTTTAATATGACAACATTGTGTGTGGAAATAAAATTGTTTGAAATTGTAAAATAGCATTTATTTTGTTGTTCTATATTTGTTGCTTTTATGTCCCCAGGCATACTGGAACACCATAACGCTGGGAATTTAAATCCATATTCTTGTAAGATAGCAAGATCGTCTATTATGATCCAGTATTTTCCCACCACGGGTTGGACTCTTTTTTCTCCACTCCTGCTATAAAACTTGTCTAATGATTTCAAAAATCCGCCTTTATTGATATCTACTGAGGATGTTTTTTTTATGGCTGTTTGATTGACAGGGATATATCCCAATCCGGTTGGCTTATCATTTTCTAAAAAAATGATAAGATTAATGAAGCCATGTTTTTGTAAATAATAGCTTAATATGGCGACGTTTTTTGCTGATATAAATTCACTGTCGGCTATTGCTTGAAGCGGGCTGGGCGTTTTTAGCTTTTTTCCCTGTCGTTTATGAGAGGGTTGAGGTGGTTTTTTGCGTACTTTATTTTTTTCAACATGAGATGATATTGGCGATAAAGTAGGGTCTATAGATCCTTCCTTTCCCTTCTTGTTTATGTCATCATAATAAAACGTAGGGGGAGGTGAGAACAGTTCTGGCGATTCTATTGGTAAATTTTCCTGTTCTTTATTTAAAGAAAATGGGTTAAAGGGTCCGTATGTCTCTGACTTTTCCTCACGCATGATAATCACTCACAATGTAAAAGTTTAATCAATTCAAAGCTTCTCGTAAATAAAATCTTTTTCTGGATTGCCGCGTCGCGCGAAATCCATAACGAGGGTTAGATCAAGATGAGTTAAAAAAATAGCTTTTCTGTTTTTTATATTTTCCTCATAAATGGGAGGATTTCTTTTTTGATCGCTAAGTGAGTTTAATGATTTTATAAAGCTAGAGGAGTTTTCGAGTGAAAATAAGTTTTTTTGGTCTTTGAATAGATATATTGCGTTTTTTTGCTTATCTTTAAAGCATAATGCATTTAAAAAAATATTTTTCCCTTTGTTAATGTTACAGTTCAATATAAATATATCAGGTAAAGCATTTATTGAAATGTGATTGTCCTCAGGAGTTTTTGAATCTGATAAACTAGTAGTTGACTCCATGGATATTGAAATAGATGGCGCAGAGGTGGCTCCTGTGCTTAAAAGTGGCGGTTGGGGTATTGGTGTGATGCCACGACTTCTCTCAGAAACTTTTGAGTCGTGTGAAAGGACAGCGGGTATGGTAAGAGTTGAATCAGAAAGGGTAGCTATTGGAACAGGTGGAACAATTGAGGTCACTGCGGCTATCAGTGGCGGTTGAGATATTGGTATAGTGTCGCTGCTACGAGAAGCAATCGAATGCCCAGTAGTTTGAAAGTTATCTTGAGATATTAGTGTTCCGAAGTCTGGCATAGGTATACTACTCAGGTCTTCGATAACTGAATTTGTTGAAAGAGATAAAGCTTCTATTGCTTCTGCAATAAGACTATCTAACTTGTTTCGAATATGCTTAACATGCAAACGTAAATCGTAACATCTGGTGCTGAAGGTTCTTTTGGTATTTAATTTTTTCAGATCACCTAATAAATTAGAATTTTCTAGGCACATTTGTTGTAGTTTTTGCAGTATAACAGATGCATGGGGTAACGATTTATTAAAAGAGGTCGGGTAGGTAAAATAACATTTGCTCTTATTGGTATTTAATGCTCTTATGTCTGTTTGGGTTAGGCTAGACCCTTCTGCTAGCTCAATGAAACGGCCTTCTAGCATGGTAGAGAGTTTAGGCAGTATCATCCAATGACTCTTGGTGCCTCCTATTTTTACTTTTTCTTTATTTTCTGCTCTATGTAAAGTGGCTAATGATGATAAAAAACCACCTCGCGTTTGAGCAGTTTCATAGATGATTGCTTGATTTTTAGGAATATAACCGGGCCCATCTAAACCCTCAGGCCCTAGAAAACAGAATAAATTGATGAAAAAACATTCTGAACTTTGATCCATAAAGTAACTTAATATGGTTACAGTTTCTAGCTTTAGAGTGATTCCATCACTTGTTTCTCGGCATAAATTTGGAATATGAGTATTCTTTTTCGTAATAGATTGTTTGTGTTTGCGAGGGTTTGCTTTGCGTTTTCTACTTGTTGTGAGCTCTGTATTTATCTGGGGTAGTGGCTGTAAAGGTGGTAGTGGTTGCGAATGAGAATCCAAAGCGGGGTCTTCAAAATCGAAAGGTACTGGGGGTGGTGGAGTGAAGACTGATTCTGAATGAGAGGATAGGGTTTCTATGGTGGGTATTATCGATAAATCTAAGTCCCCGAGGAAATCATCTGAAGATTGGGCATGTGTTTTCTCATCGCTCATAATCTAGGCTCGTTCACTGATTGATAGGCTTTTTGTTAAGTCGCGTCGGCAGGTCACTCGAGAGCATAGGCAGAGCAAGCGTGGGCGTCTTGAATGACGCGCCACAAAAAGATTACTTACACATTCTCCGGCAATGTCACATTCATTTCCAACACTGAACGGTTTTCATCGCGTTGTAGCTCCACATTAACCTGAGTCTTCTCAATGTTTAAATAATCCGCAATGACATCAATTAATTTTTGTTGTAAATCTTGTAGATCTACAACACCTGATTTTCGCTGCATGCGTTCATGCGCAACGATAATCTGCAATCTTTCCTTAGCAATTTGAGCTGTATTAGGTCGATTGATTTTGTATTTAAAGTAATCAATCAGTTGCTTCATGCAGGGGTTACCTCCTTGGTTGATTTAACACCAAACAGCTTCTGAAGAAAACTTTTCTTCTCAAGGGTTAAAAAGCGATGCGGGATGATTTCACCTAAAAATCGACCGACGGAGTCAGAATAGGCTTTGCCAGCATCACTATTTTGATCCAAAATGACCGGCACGCCAGAATTAGAAGCACGCAGAACGGCTTGAGATTCTGGAATAACGCCCAACAAAGGCACGGATAAAATTTCTTGTACGGTGTCGACACTGATCATGTCGCCATTTTCGACCCGGTGGGGAGAATAGCGGGTGATGAGCAAATGTTCGGAGGGCGGGGTGAGTCCTTCTTCCACGCGTTTAGTTTTACTGGATAATAAACCGAGAATGCGATCGGAATCGCGCACTGAGGAAACTTCAGGATTGGTCACAATGACTGCGCTGTCGGCATAATACATCGCCATATGGGCGCCACGCTCAATACCTGCCGGTGAATCGCAGACAATATAATCAAAATCTTGTTTGAGCTCATCTAAAATTTGTTTGACGCCTTCGGGACTTAACGCATCTTTATCACGGGTTTGGGAGGCAGGTAAAATATATAAATTTTCAATGCGCTTGTCGCGGATCAGGGCTTGATTGACTTTGGCTTCGCCATTGATGACATTGACAAAATCATAAACGACGCGGCGCTCGCATCCCATGATCAGGTCTAAGTTGCGTAAGCCGACGTCAAAATCGATGATGACGGTTTTAAAACCGCGTAGGGCTAGGCCTGTACCAAATGCAGCACTGGTGGTGGTTTTGCCAACGCCGCCTTTTCCTGATGTGACTACGATGATCTTAGCCAATGTTTTATCCTTTAAGTGGGTTAAGAATAACAATTTGAGTGGGAATTTGTTAAGTATATCTCTACTTTTAGCCCTTAAGCAATAGTTTACTTTCAATGGCTATAAGCTAGTAGGAAACACTGAAAATTTTTGGTGTGGTTCCTTCTCCCCTTGTGGGAGAAGGTGCCGATAGGCGGATGAGGGGGACCATACAATCTTTTAATTTAAAAAGCCTTTTTACCCCTCATCCGCCCTATTCGGGCACCTTCTGCTATGTGAGTTGTCAAGTGGTGCAGACGACAGCTCCCGGCAGATATGGTTATCAAATCTGATGTTATTCCAGTTAATAATGTGCATTCTGTTTTTTGCCTAGATGATTGTAACTTAAAGAGCCTTATTGGCCCAATCTGCTATCCGTGGTCAATTCCGTAAAATCGCCACAAGTTGTTCATTCGAACTGAATAAAGCCTACGCCCCAAACTCCCACACGCGGTCACGTTAATCATGCGCCACAAGAAGGTCTGACGAGGTCATAGGAAGTCGTTACATCACATCTTGCAAAAAAACAAAATCCTCTCATTAAAAACCGCTTATTAAAACCTTAATGTAATTGCTCTGTGGTTGGACAAATCCACAAGACAATTAATCCTCTCATTTATAGCACTGCAATCTCTCCTGTTTCTAGACAAATTTCTTCCATTTTGCGCAGTTGGTATAATTGACCATCTTTAAAACAGCTGCGGATTTGCCCAATTAGCCGTCTGGCTACCCCAACAATCGCTCGCTTTTTCCCAGATTTAAAACTTATTCTCTCATAAATCGCTCTTAAAGATTCATCTAGAGAAATCGCGCGCCATGCCGCTTGTACTAACGTTTTCCTCAGTATTGACCTACCTTGGCGGCTGATGTGCCCTTGCCTTACATTGTCCCCTGAGGAATATTCACTCGGGGTTAACCCTGTAAAACTAAATAACTTTTTCTCATTTGAAAATTGCTCCATGTTCCCTAGCTCATTAGCCAATGCCCGTGCATGCACTGGGCCAATACCTGGCACACTTCGATACACAATTTCTAACTCCTTATCTGCTTGCGCTTGCTCGGACAACATCCCATCTATCTCCTTTAATCTATCTGACAATCCAAGCCATTCTTTTTTATACATTTCTATACAACGTTTTATTGAGGGATCACAGGCATACTCACAGACTTTCTCTAACCACTTCTTACTCACAACCTTGACTTCCTCGGCCGCAATTAAGCCCATTCGATACAATAAACTTTTAATCCGAGTACCCGTCCTTCTCTTATCTTTTGCTATCTTTTCTCGTAAACGGCTCATTTCTCGATATCCTTCTCGTTCAACCGTAGGTACGTGTATTCCTTTTAAACGCCCTGTCGACAATTGCAATGCCAACTTTAATGAATCCCTTTTATCCGTTTTTACCCTATCTCGCGATGAAATCTCCACGCTAGCTGCATGAACTACCACATTCTCTATTCCTTCATTTAATAAGTATCGATGCAATGCAAATCCTGAAAATCCTGCTTCATATACCGTTTTTATCTTCCCATTAACAAAATATTTACGTAAATAAGCTACTAATCCTCCAGGCTCCGCTTTCAGGCTATCTCTCTTTGCCACTTCACCTTCACATATGCATGTCACTGCATAGGTCCTTTTATGAACATCCACTCCCACAAACACAGTTTTTCCAGTATAATCTCTCATGGTACATGCCTCCTTCTACCGGCTAGGGTAAATAGTTAAAATTATATTTTAACCGGAGGCTATGTACCCTTCCAGCTTTCTAACTCATCATAGCAACTCCCACA
Source organism: Gammaproteobacteria bacterium (assembly GCA_047601185.1). Lineage (GTDB taxonomy): Bacteria > Pseudomonadota > Gammaproteobacteria > JAURND01 > JAURND01 > JASGJS01. The sequence continues at coordinate 1,514,286 of JASGJS010000001.1, forward strand.
AGGGGAGAAGGAAACAGCTCACCACTTTAAAATTTTGTAGAGTTTAACACCCTGTAACACCAACAGCTCTAAAATTTGTAGAATCTAGTTCTGATAGAATTAATTGTCAAGAATCTAAGTTAGATCTTCAATTTTAATTTCAGTATTTTCTAAAAAAACTTGCACCGCCTGCGTATGTGACTTCGATAGCTCATCCTGCAATTTATAATACCCTGCAATAGACACCAACTCAGCTTCTAATTTTGAACAAAAAATTCGTGCAGCGGTGTTGCCGGTGACGCCCGCCAAGGCCCGCCCGCGCAGGTTTCCATACACGTGAATATTGCCATCGGCTAATAATTCTGCCCCATGGCTGACAGGTCCTACCACAATTAAGTCAGCTTTTTTGGCATAGATTTGCTGACCCGAACGCACCGGTTTCGTCACGATTTTAGAGGGGTTCAATTTATCTGCGGCGGGTTTTTTTGAAGGAGATGCTTCACGAGAGGCGACCCCTTGGCTGGCCAGTATCGCCAGTCCTGCTTGTTGCGCTGCCTGCTGATACTGTTCATTGCCGCTGCGCACCCCAACTGGAACAAGCCCTTGTTGTCGAAGCTGAACTTTTAATGTTTCAAAGTCAATAGGGATGTTCCCGGCGTCTACCTTTTGCAAATCGACCACTAATGGCATATTCTTAAACAAATTCGGGGTATTCTGTGCGTAATGTCGTAGCTGTGTGATAAAATTCTCATCAATACGCGGATTTAATAAATGCATGACCGTTAAGGTGAATAAGCTGCCTTTTAATTCAAAAGTTGGCGCTGTTTCAACAAAGCTCATCGTTGATTCTCCATGGAATTTTTATGTCGAAAATTTGGCTTAAACAGTATCCACCCGGTATACCCGCAGAAGTAGAAACAAAGACATTTCCTTCCTTGGTCCAGTTATTTACTGATTGTTGCCGGCGGTTTGGGTCTTTAACGGCCGTCAGTCATTTTGGTGCTCGGCTGACTTTTACAGAACTGGAGCAGCAAAGTCGATATTTTGCGGCTTATTTGCAGCAAGTCTTAGCGTTAAAAAAAGGCAGTAGACTGGCAATCATGCTTCCGAACCTGATGCAGTATTATATAGCGATGTTGGGCGGATTGCGAGCAGGCCTGATCATTGTCAATTTAAATCCCCTTTACACCGCGGTAGAACTCGAACATCAATTAATCGACTCCGGCGCAGAAACGCTAGTGGTGCTTGCCAATGTAGCAGATAAGGTTGAGCAAGTGCTGAGCAAGACTGCGCTCAAGACGGTCGTGATTACAGAAGTAGGCGATTTATTGGGGAGATGCCAGGCACTAGGGTTGCATCTCTACTTAAAATATATTAAACGCCAATTGCCGCGGGTTCAAATACCTGGCGCTTTAAAATTTAAGCATCTGTTAGCCGCGGGACGTCGCTGCATTTTTCAGGCTGTGCCACTCACACCAGAAGATATTGCGTATTTACAGTATACCGGAGGAACCACTGGCACCCCCAAAGGCGCGATGCTAACGCATGGCAACCTGGTCGCGAATATTCTACAAACCACCACTTGGCTGCACAATGAGCATTTTCAGGCAGGGCAAGAAACGGCGGTGGTTTCCTTACCGTTGTACCATATTTTTTCGTTAACGGTGTGTTTATGGTGCTTTTTGTATAAAGGCTTTAATGCGTTATTAATTACCGACCCGCGAGATATCGCCACTTTTATCCGACAGTTGCGTAAAAATCCTTGGACAATTTTGGTGGGGATTAATACGTTATTTCTCCATCTCTTAAATCAGCCTCAGTTTAGACAGCTGGACTTTAAGACTTTAAAGTTGGTAGTGGCCGGTGGCGCGCCGGTACAAGAGACAATTGCCGAAGAATGGTTTAAACTGACGGGAAGCAGAATTATTGAGGGCTATGGTTTAACGGAGGCTAGCCCTGTGGTGACGGTGAACCCGTTGAATGTGACAACATTTCATCACAGTATTGGGTTGCCTTTGCCTTCTACTGACGTCATGATCAGAGATCAGGGGCAGGATGTGGGGCCTGGAGAATATGGTGAGCTCCTGGTGAAAGGCCCGCAGGTTATGTTAGGGTATTGGAATAATCCTGCAGAGACGCAAGCGGTATTCTCTCAAGATGGCTGGTTACAGACCGGGGATATTGGCTATTACGATGCGCAAGGATTTTTCTATCTGGTCGACCGTAAAAAAGACATGATCTTGGTCTCGGGTTTTAATGTGTATCCCAGCGAGGTCGAAGCGGTATTAATGCATCATCCTCACATACGAGAAGCCGCTGTGGTTGGGGTGCCCGATGCCGTCACTGGAGAAGCCGTTAAGGCTTTTATTGTGAAAAAGGAAGCAGCTTTGTCGGCTGTAGAAGTGAAACGGTTTTGTAGCCAATATTTAACTGGTTATAAACTACCCAAATGGATTGAATTTGTGACCAGCCTACCGAAATCCACGGTTGGGAAAGTGTTGCGGCGGGTGTTAAAATCCTCGTAGGAGAAAAGATATGGAACATAAGGAACAAAGTCCTGGTAAACGCTTTAAAATTGCGGTGAACAAAGAAAAACCGCTGCAAATTCCAGGGGTGATTAATGCGTATTGCGCATTATTGGCCACGCAAGCGGGTTATCGAGCGCTGTATTTATCTGGCGGCGGCGTGGCCATGAGCTCCTTAGGTATGCCGGATTTAGGGATTACCAATTTAAATGATGTGTTAGAAGATGCCAGACGCATCACCGATGTGACCGATCTGCCCTTATTGGTGGATATTGATACGGGTTGGGGCTCGATTTTGAATATTGCGCGCAGTGTGCAGCAGCTTTCCAAAGCGGGGGTGGCAGCGATCCATATTGAAGACCAAGTTAGCGCCAAACGCTGTGGCCATCGTTCTGGAAAAACTATTGTACCAGTACAGGAAATGTTGGATCGGATTAAAGCGGTGGTCGATGCGCGCACGGATCCCGACTTTGTGTTAATGGCCAGAACCGACGCCTTTCAAAATGAAGGTTTAGCCGCGGCGATTGATAGAGCTCACCGTTATGTGGAAGCAGGTGCCGACATGATTTTTGCGGAAGCATTGACGGATTTAGAGCAATATCATAAATTTGTGCAGGCCGTCAAAGTGCCGGTGTTGGCCAATATGACAGAATTTGGTAAAACCCCGCAATTTACCTTAGAGCAATTGCGGAGTGTAGGCGTGAGCATGGCGCTTTATCCGCTCAGCGCCTTCAGAGCGATGAACAAAGCGGCAATCGCGGTTTATGAGCAGATCCGTCAAGATCATCAAAAAGAACTGTTAGCCTCCATGCAAACACGTGATGAGCTTTATAAAAGCTTAGATTATGATAAATACGAACAATTACTAGATAGAGGAGTTATTTATGAGTGATACTGCAAAACCTGCAAAACAAGGAGGGTTGGCTGGCGTCGTCGCAGGTCAAACATCCATCTCAACCGTGGGTAAAGCGGGGGTTGGCCTCACCTATCGAGGTTATGCCATTGAGGATTTTGCAGCGCAGGGAACTTTTGAAGAAGTGGCATATTTGCTGATTTATGACACGCTTCCGACAGAACAACAACTCCAACAATTTAAAGAACGGTTAAAAAAGGGCCGACATATTCCTTCAGATTTGCAAAGCCTGTTAGTATTGATTCCACAGACAGCCAATATGATGGATGTGTTGCGCACTGTGTGTTCCTATTTAGGGTGTATCACACCTGAATCCCCGCAAAATGATGCTTACCATATTGCTGAAAATTTATTGTCGTGTTTGCCCTCCGCCTTACTGTTTTGGTACCAATTTCATTTAAAAGGGATTCGTATCGACACCGAAACGCCCACAGATACATTAGCGGCACATATTTTATATTTATTATCGGGTCAACCAGCCGATCCTGTTTTGCAAAGGGCATTGGATATTTCTTTAATCCTATATGCAGAACATGAGTTTAATGCCTCCACTTTTGCAGCAAGAGTCACCACTGCAACCGAATCGGATTTTTATTCAGCGATCTGTTCAGCGATTGGAACATTGCGGGGCGATTTGCATGGTGGTGCCAATGAGAAAGCCATGGAGCTGATCGAGTCTTTTGTTTCTAGCGAAGAAGTCGCATCAAAGTTACGTCAAATGTTGGCTGAGAAAAAACTGGTGATGGGATTTGGACATCGAGTTTATAGCAAATCAGATCCACGTTCAGAAATCATCAAGCCATTGGCTAAACAATTGGCAGAGAGCGCTGGTGATAAACGGTTGTATCCGATTGCAGAAGCCATCGAAAAAGTCATGTGGGATGAGAAAAAATTATTCCCCAATGTCGATTTCTTCAGCGCCATCAGCTATCACTTTTTAGGTGTGCCGACCCCGATGTTTACGCCATTTTTCGTGTTCGCCCGATTAGCAGGTTGGACAGCCCATATTTTAGAACAACGCAGCAGTAAAAAATTGATTCGGCCAGACGCTGAATATATTGGACCAGGACCGCAAGCTTATATTGGTATCCAAAATCGAGACTAACATGTCACAACGGCATCAAACGATTGCTGTAAAAGTCGGATCTGTCAACATGGGTGGCGGCGCTCCTATCGTTGTTCAATCGATGACAGACACCGATACCGCTGATCGAGACGCAACGGTTAAGCAAATACAAGCTCTAGCCCAAGCAGGATCTGAAATCGTGCGAATGACGGTCAATAATGCCGAGGCAGCCAAGCAAGTCCCTTATATTCGCGATTTACTGCATCAAAAAGGCTGTTTTGTGCCATTAGTGGGAGATTTTCATTATAACGGCCATCAGCTATTAACTGATTTTCCAGACTGTGCCGCAGCTTTAGATAAATATCGGATTAATCCAGGCAATGTTGGTTTCGCAAACAAACGCGACAAACAATTTGCCACAATGATTGAAATTGCCCTGAAATTTAATAAGCCCGTGCGTATTGGAGTGAATTGGGGCAGTTTGGATAAAGAATTAGCCGTGCGGATGATGAATGACAATGCGCAATTGCCAGAACCGCTGTCAGCGGCAGAGGTGACACAAGAAGCGTTAGTCGTTTCAGCGTTAGAAAGCGCAGCCTATGCCGAAAGCTTAGGTTTAACTCGAGACAAAATTATTTTGTCGTGTAAAGTCAGCCAAGTGCAGGCTTTGGTGGCGGTTTATCGAAAACTGGCTGCGCGCAGTGATTATGCCTTGCATTTGGGATTGACGGAAGCAGGAATGGGGTCGAAAGGCATCGTGGCTTCCAGTGTGGCGCTGGGGATTTTATTGCAAGAAGGAATTGGCGATACCATTAGAACTTCGCTCACCCCAGAGCCCGGCGCGGATCGCGTCAATGAAGTGATTGTTTCGCAACAAATTTTGCAAACCATGGGATTGCGGGCATTTACCCCAATGGTCACCGCTTGCCCAGGCTGTGGTCGAACCACTAGCCAGTTTTTTCGCGAATTAGCAGAGCATATTCAAAATTATGTGCGTGGGAAAATGCCGGTTTGGCGAGAGCGTTATCCGGGTGTCGAAAATATGACGTTGGCGGTGATGGGTTGTGTGGTGAACGGCCCAGGCGAAAGCAAACACGCGAATATTGGAATCAGTTTGCCAGGCACAGGAGAAGAACCTGCAGCACCGGTTTTTATCGATGGGGTTAAAACCATCACACTGCGGGGGAATCGTATCGCGGAAGAGTTTACTGCTCTGGTGGAGCAGTATGTGCAGACTCGGTATGTTTCTTAAAAGCAGCGGGCAAGCTGCCCGCGCTCCCAAGTTGGGAGCTTTGACCAAATGAAGTGCTTTTTTATACTCATAGCCCTTCTCTTGTGGCGAAAAAACGCAATCTTGCTCTAAGCTCATTGAGGCTCGAGTCTGGGAGCGCGGGCTGCTAGCCCGCTTAAAAAGTCTTTGATACCACGCCCAAATAACGTGATCTTCTACTCGCATTAATATTCTGCTCGATTTCCTCCAAGGTAATGCCACGAGTTTCTGGCACCCACCCATAACAATACACCACACACAACAAACAAATCACCGCATACAGCCAAAACGTGTAAAAAGCCCCTAAATTTTGCATGATGCTAAGGAAAGTCATAGAGACAATAAAGTTCGCGCCCCATTGCACAGCTGTTGCCAGACTCATCCCTAACCCTCTGACTTTTAAAGGGAAGATTTCTGCAATCATTAACCAAAACACCGAGCCGACGCTGATACAATAGCCTGCAATATAGCTTACTAAACTCCCCAGCGCTAACCAACGATAGAAGCCAATTTGTGTTTTTGACAGAAAGCTACTCATCAAAATTAAACTCAGCCCCGCGATTAAGCTACCCGACAGTAATAATTTTCGACGGCCGACTTTATCCACTAATAATAAACAGACACCGCTGAACAGGGTATTAATCACCCCCATGCCTAAAGTTGCTAACATTTGCTGTGAAGTGTTTTGAAACCCCAAAGCCTTAAAAATCACTGGGCCATAATACATGACGGTATTAATTCCAAAAAATTGTTGGAAAATGCCGAGCATGATGCCAATACTTAGCACCGGCCGGATTTTTTTAGAGAATAATTCGCGCCAATGGCCAGTTTGCAAAGCACAGCTTTGTTGAATAGCGGCTAATTCTGTGGAGATTTGTTCAGCTGGACGGATTAACGTCAAGACTCGAGCGGCTTTATCTGAGCGATTTTTAGAAACGAGCCAACGAGGGGTTTCGGGTAAGTATAACATTCCTATAAATAAGGCAATGGCAGGCACGATTCCGATTAAAAACATCCAGCGCCAAGCTTGCCACGGCGTTAACAGATAATCCATGAAGAAGGCGATGGCTTCGCCGCCAGTAATGGTAATCGCATTGATTAATACTAAGCGGCCTCGATAATTCGCCGGCGCCATTTCCGCCAGAAATAGGGGAGTGGTATAAGAAGAAATGCCAATTGCCAAACCGACGATAAAACGAGCGAAAATAAGACCGGCTAAATATTGCGTCACCGCTGCATACAAGGTGCCAATAATAAAGGCCGTAGCGGCAAACAATAACATGCGCCGTCTGCCCCAAAAATCGGCTAATCGACCGCTGATGATGGCGCCTAACATTGCGCCCAACACCACACTGCTAACGATGCTTTCTTGTAACCAAGTGGCGGTTTTAAAGTCGCGGGTGATAAAAATCAGGGCACCGGAGATGACGCCCGTATCATAACCAAATAATAACCCGCCGAGTGCGCCAATACAGCCAATCCAATAAATAAAAGATTTTTGTGGGGTTGTATTTGGCATGAAGCACTTCCCTGAGTCATGAATGTTAGGGAAGTGTAACTGAACTGCTTAAGCCTTTCAATCAAGGGTTGTCAAGGAACTCTAAGCTTCTGCATCTGGCGCGAACAACTGAATGCCAAGATCCGATTTAAGCTCAATGGGGCCCCATGCGGGTTCAGGAGATTCTATGTTATCGGCTTCCATTCCTTCTAACAGTGCTTGGTTTAATTGCTCAACGGCACGTCTAATGTATTCGGTACGATTTAAATGTAAAGCGCGAGCCTTTTGATCGGCTTCTTTGAGAATATTCTCGGGCAGTCGAATGGAAATCAATGTCATAGCTAACCTCCGTGTTAAGGATGACTTTTAAAAGGGCTTTAGATTATATAGCTGGTCTAATATCGATTGCAAGAAAATTTTTGTAAATCTTTAGCGGGCAAGCTGCCCGCGCTCCCACCCAGTTTTGCGCCATCATTGCAAAGTGCTCAACAGTTATTTTTTGCCACGTTGATTCGGATGAAAGCTTTTAGGTGTCAGAATCTCATTCTCGTTGATGGGGCTTTAACCCTAAATAAAGCTTGAGCTGATGGAGCGCGGGCTGCTAGCCCGCTTAAGCAAGGACTAAAGTCCGTTCAGCCAGCCTCTCCAAAATTCTCAATGGGGAATGTTCCTGCGCCTGCATCGCGGTCACAGGCAAATAAAACGTTTGTTCTAACAAGTGCTGTCCACTTAAAGCAGCATGCGAAACATGGTCGGTTTGTACAATCCAACTAGCGCCTGCCGGCAGGGCTAGCTCGGTATAAGCGACATTTTGTTGATAGTGGTTATCCTTCTTCATCCGATCATGCATTTGTAACATAATGTGGTCGTATTCTGTGCGCAAACTTTTGGTGATTTTTAAATAATACAACCAGCGGCTACTGCCTGGTAAAGGTTTGGGAATATGTGGCAAAAATCGTCTGGCCACCTTCTCAAACGGCTCGCCAATCCGCCAAACTCTGGGTTGGCCAGCTGGATTAATATTACAAAACACTCTTAGAATGCGTCTGCCTTGATTGGGAGAGGCGGGGAAGGCATCCACGTGTAACCGTTTATCATCTTTACGATATGAGATCTTGCGGTCGGTGATTTCAATGGGGCGGTAGCTGGTTCGACCCCACTGTAGTTTTGCGCTGTAATGCGGCAGCACATTTTCAATCAACCCCCGTGCCTGACGCGCAAACCGTGCCAGCATTCGCTGCATTCTCTCTAAGTCCACTGCATTGCCTTGAGCGCCTTTTAAAGTCTCGGTTTGAGAATGGTAGCTAATATTTTTGGCTTTTTTGTCTGAAAAATCCGGCGATATCAAATAGCGTTCAGCGTCTTCGAGCTGAAAATTAAGCTCAGGCAGTAACAATAAAGCCCCTTCCTCTAAAGCGCGAGTTGCTTCAGCCTGTTGTTCTGAAGGTAAATTTGCTTGCCAACTGTTTAAAGAAAGTTTTTTTACACATTGATCGAGCGTATTCATAACGGTTATCTCAAAATAAAAGGCATTGTAGAGAAAACCCATTCATTTGTCGATCAGATTAGAACCCGTTAGGCCGCGTGTTGCATAGGCTCTAATGTTAGATGTTGCGCGTGTTTTTCCAGCGGAAACTTAACTAAAACTTCAAAAGTTTCATCCATTGCAAAAATGGGATCTGCACGCTGGTAATTTTTAAATAGATTCACAAAAAGTTGATAATACTCGGCATAATCACGCGCCTGTTCTTTGACCAGATCCTGAAGGGTTTCTGCCAAATACAACCGAATTTTATGACGATTCGAATCAAGATCATTACTCACAGATAAGTGACGCATTTTCTGTAGGTAGTGTTCTAAATTAATGGCGGTTTTTTGTTGGGCTTCTTGCTGAAGAGGGTAAAAAGTTTTCATAATAGCCTCCCATAAATAAACGAGCCGGATATTCTTGTTAGCTCAAACATGGGGCCATTATGACAAATTTATTAAGTGAGATATGTAAGCTGCTAGGATGGTGATTTGTAAGGAAAATGACTGATAAAAAGGGAATTAGGAGGGTGAATTATTCCATATTATTAAATTTCATAAGAGAGTTGACTGAAAATGGTGATTATGGATGACAAGCCTTGACTAAGAAAAAATAATGGGCTATCTTTTCTTAGTGTGTGAGTTTAAGAAAAGATAAGGAGTTATTTTTTCTTAGCATATCGCCTTGAGAAAAGATCATGAATCAAAGAATTGGAACATATCTCACTAAAAAGATGAGTGGGGAATCTTACCAAGTTTATATCCCCCCTGTATTGCCACCCAACCCCCCGATAGACCTTACTGGGCTTTATCCCCAACTTGAACGCGCAACATTAGCACTAGCTGAATTAAACAGTCTCCATAATGCTATCCCGAATACCTCATTATTTATGTATATGTATGTGCGCAAGGAAGCTTTACTCTCAAGCCAAATTGAGGGAACTCAAAGCTCATTTTCAGATCTGATGCTTTTTGAGCATCATCAGAAGCCAGAGATATCGCTTGATGATGTCGAAGAAGTTTCCAATTATGTCAAAGCTATCACTTATGGTCTACGCAGATTAACAGAAGGTTTCCCTTTGTCGCTTCGACTGTTAAGAGAAATCCACGGCGTATTATTGTCTGGAAGTCGTGGCGCAGCAAAACTGCCCGGCGAATTTAGGCGATCACAAAACTGGATTGGAGGGACAAGACCTGGTAACGCCCTATTTGTACCTCCCTCGGTGGATCATTTAGATGAGTGCCTCTCCAATTTTGAAAAATTTTTACATGAGGAAAACTTGCCGGTTCTGATTAAGGCAGGTATTGCTCATGTCCAATTTGAAACCATTCATCCTTTTTTAGATGGTAATGGCAGGCTCGGTCGATTATTGATTATTTTATTATTATGCGTGGGCGGCATGCTGGATGAACCCATTTTATATTTAAGTCTTTACTTAAAACGGCACCGTCACACCTATTATAATTTGCTTGAAGAAGTTCGAATGAAAGGCACTTGGGAGACATGGTTAGAGTTTTTTTTAGAGGGGGTTTATAAATCTGCTAAACAAGCCGTGAGTACAGCTAATAGGATTAATCATTTATTTGAGGAAGATTTTTTAAAAATAACCGAAATTGGGCGCATTCGGTTTTCATGTGAGTCAGCATTGGAATATATGAAACGATTACCGCAAGTCACTGCGCCATTGCTTGGGCGTGAATTAGGAATAACAGCGCCTACTGGGCGAAATGCATTAAACCAGCTGGTAAAGCTGAATATCATAGAAGAACTGGGCGAAAAGAAACGCGATAAAGTGTATGTTTATCGACAATATTTGGATATTCTTGAAGAAGGTGCCGAGCCTTTAGGATAAGAGGGCAGCTGCTGGGCGTTGATCCATCTCCCGCATGGCAATGCATGCTGTAACAATGCCAGTTAATAAGAGCGCACCAATAACTGCCCCATAAATCGAAGAGGAGAGTAAAATTTTATTCATATGTTGCGCAATAAATTGACCCACCGCTTGTGAAGTTTTTCTTTTGAGTATCATCTGCAATTATTGTCTCACTTAAATCGACGTTATGTCTTTTCAAGAATCGTAAACAATTCAGTAAATGTTCAGTCGTAGGTTGATAATGACCGCTGGAATTAGAGATAAAGGTTATTTTTCCATCGGTTACCCATTCCCCAAAGTACTTAAGCTCCATTGCTTTAGGAGAATGAGTTTCTTTTGAAGCTTTAGATTCTGGAGTAGGGGTAAGAAAGAAATTTTTTAATAACTTCCAGCGACCTTTCGCGTGATTTTCTGCATTTGGCAAATAGAGATACTTGACAGCTTGAGCTTGTATGTTTCTTATGGGATCCAGAAGAGGGTAGTCATCCATTAATCTTTTGTCATTTCTATCAAGTAGCTCTCCCTTCTCATCTTTTTTTTCCACCATTCGCGTCGTTCAAAAGGGATATTTTCGATATAATTTCCGCATAGCTCTATAATTTTTTCTAACTCTTTTTTAGTCGTCTTAGGATAGTTTTTATTATAATCTTCCAGTAAAGGGTTAATTTTTCGAATAAAATTCGCTTCACTTTTCTTATTCTTACTTTTTTTAACTTCTAATAATTTAAAAATCTGTCGTTCGGCTTTATTTTGCATAAATCATTCGGTCAGCTGGCGGTAATATTCGTGATTCTATCAAGACTTCCTTAAGTTTAAATTAAGCGTAATGCTTTCAGTGGCGCGTTTCAGCCGAGTGGCTGGATGGTGAGTGGTGTGGGATAGACTGAGGGCATCGGTTGATCTTTAGATAGACCAGTCTGGCGGAGAGAGAGGGATTCGAACCCTCGATACGGGGTTACCGTATACACGATTTCCAGTCGTGCTCCTTCAACCGCTCGGACATCTCTCCACAAAGGTCGCTAAGGATAGCATGGTCATGTGATGAATCCAAGAAAAAATGTATAATGGGGGATAAATTCTATTGGGATTCCATATGCCAAAAACACAAATGCACTATGATGTGGTGATTGTAGGTGCGGGGCCGGCTGGTCTGTCGGCTGCCATTAAAATTCGGCAACTTTCCGCTGAGGTCAGCGTTTGTGTAGTGGAGAAGGGCAGTGAGGTAGGGGCGCATATTTTATCAGGTGCGGTATTGGAGCCTCGCGCCTTGAATGAGCTGCTACCCGATTGGGCTGCGCAGGGTGCTCCGTTACAGACCCCTGTCACACGTGATGAGTTGTTGTTCTTGACACAAAAACGCCAATGGCGGATTCCACACGGTTTATTACCCCAACAACTCCATAATCAAGGTCACTATATTATTAGCCTAGGCAATTTATGCCGATGGCTGGCTAAGCAGGCAGAAAGCTTGGGCGTAGAAATTTATCCGGGATTTGCGGCGGCAGCACTGTTATTCGATGAAGCAGGCCAGGTGAAGGGTGTGGTGACGGGGGACATGGGTGTTGCAAAGGACGGTAGTCACAAGCCGGAATACAGTGAGGGGGTGGAGTTGCATGCGAAATACACCTTATTCGCAGAAGGCTGTCGAGGCTCGTTATCAGAACAATTGATGCAACGTTTTCAGTTGCGAAAAACTTGCGATCCACAAACCTACGGATTGGGGATTAAAGAAATCTGGGAGGTTGACACTGCACAGCATCAGCCTGGGCTGGTGCAACATACCATCGGTTGGCCGTTATCTCAGTCTGTCTATGGTGGCGCTTTTATCTACCATTTAGAAAATTTGCAAGTCTCTGTCGGGTTAGTGGTGGGTTTAGATTATCAAAACCCCTCGCTGGATCCTTTTCAAGAAATGCAGCGTTTCAAATCCCATCCGGCTATTCGACCTTTATTTGAAAACGGGCGGCGGATTGCCTATGGCGCACGCTGCCTGAATGAAGGGGGCTTACAATCCATCCCGCAGTTGATTTTTCCCGGTGGAGCACTGATTGGATGTGCGGCGGGGTTTTTAAATGTCGCCAAAATCAAGGGCACCCATACCGCCATGAAATCTGGCATGCTGGCAGCAGAAGCGGTGGTTTATCATTTGCAGCAGAACCCCGCGCCATTATTAGCGCAATATCCTATCGCATTAAAACAATCGTGGGTCTACTCAGAGTTGAATACCGTTCGCAATTTTCGCCCGTCATTTCGATATGGATTAGCCTTGGGATCACTTTTGGGTGGTTTAGAACTCAAATTATTTAAAGGGAAACTGCCTTACACTTTGCATCATAGTGTAGAAGACCGCGCGCAAACTGCCAAAGCTGCGACTTGCAAAACGCTACAATATCCCAAACCTGATGGCAAAATCACCTTTGATAAAATGAGCTCAGTGTTTCTGTCGAATATTCATTACGATGAAAATCAACCACAACATTTGCGGATACGAGATCCAAATTTAGAAAATCAATGTTATCGAGACTATGGCATGCCCGAGCAGAATTATTGTCCTGCCGGCGTGTATGAAAGAGTGGCTGAAAAATTACAGATTAATGCACCGAATTGTATTCAGTGCAAAGCCTGTGATATTAAAGATCCCTTGAAAAATATTACTTGGACGGTGCCGGAGGGTGGGGCTGGACCTAATTATTCGGGGATGTAGTTTGACCAGTGTAGAGAATTGAGGGATGATCAATCACTGGCTCATCATGTCGACTTATAATCGTTGCCTCATCCATAAAAGCATTGGGATTTTGAGGATATCCAAATTGACCAAATAGGCTATACAGCTTCCCATATTCGCCCCCCACCACTGTTGCGACAAGTTCTCTTTTAGCATTTTCAAAACCGTCTGAATCTCTCAGGTTTGTGGAGGATAAGCGGAATAAGAATTCGGTGGTCTTACCTGCGGCAATTGTAAAAGCAAGACCTAATAGGATGAGCCCAACGACTGATGTATCACCGCTGAATAATGTATCTGCTTGATCGATCCCTAATTTATGAATCGCATCTAAAAAATCAGGCGCTTGATAGCCACTTTTGTATAAATAGGCAGCAAAAGCAAAACCCCCAGCACCAACAATTTCGCCAAAGCATTTGGCGAATATGGCATGACATTGTTTTTTATAACGTTGTATTTCTTCATGTTCAAAAGGCGTTTTTGGCTTTTCAGATTCCAACTGGCTGAGTTGCTTGAAAGTATGCTGAATTGAGAAAAGGCTAATGAGCGGAATATGGCTTAACACAGACTTTAAGCAAGAGGCTTGTGTTTCCTTTTTCCCATAGGTGTTATAATAATCCCTATTAAATGCGTAATTTGAGACAGAGCTAAAAGCATCTTGGTTGGATTTAGATAAGCTATGATCTTCACTCATGATTTTTCTCTTTAAGCTAGTTCATTCTCGCTTATTTTACTGCGTATAGCTTAAAATAATATTATCTCTAATATTTTTGATGATGCGCATGAAGGTTTGAGTGGCGAGCTGTTTCCTTCTCCCCCTGTGGGAGAAGGTGGCCGATAGGCCGGATGAGGGGTAACAAAACCCTCTACCATGTCCAATAGAGTCCCACATAAACATCCTCCGTCGCCACCCCAAACACAGAATGCGCCAGCCCGATTTGAAACGCCTTGTTATGCGCAAAAGACCACGAGCATCCTAAATTTAATAGGTTATACGCAGACTGATCGGAAAAACTGGTGCCTTGAGCATAAAATTCAGCACCTACCATAAAGTTTTTGCTCAGATTATTTTCCAACACTACACTTCCATAAGGGTAACTATAAGATTGGAAGGCATCGTTGTAGATATAACCAATCCCACTCAAAGCAGTCCAGTTGCCCCAGCTTTTTTGGGCGAGTAAGGGGATTTTAAACCAGAATTTGCCATTTCCCAGTTCACGCCGAGCATCACCCGTCGGCCATTCGAGCTTGGGAAAAATGCTCATTTGGGGATGCGAATCGGTCTCTTGGAGAAAGCGGTACTCAACCCCTGTCTCAAGATCGCTAATCCCTACCATGGGCCCAAATCCAGGCTCAGCATAGACGGCATTCGAGAAAATGGTATGCAATTCGCAATTAGGGGTTAACCCATAATCCAGCTCGACTGCCGGCACTTGAATAAACTCGACCTGTTGTTCGATGATGCCAGTGCCATATAAATACGCTTCCCAGTGTTGGTAATCGGTCGTTTCCGCATTATCAATAATAAAGGGGGAATCTGCCAACGCGGGCAATACAATACAACAACCGGCCATCCAGGCCATTTTTCGTAATATCATATTAAAAACTTTCGATGAATTGAATGAGTTGCGAAATATCTTGCGGCCGCGATAGACTGTGATCCCCATCTTTAACCAGTGTTAATACCACATCAGGCTCAGTCAGGCGGTGCAACAAGTTGGTGCTGTGTTGCCAAGGCACATCAGTGTCTAAAACCCCTTGTAAAATCCGCACCGGGCAGGGTGTTGCAATAGGTTGAGATAACAATAAATGCTGCCGCCCTTCCTCAATGAGCGAATAAGTAAATAAATAGTCATGACTGCCATGCTCTTGAGGGGGAGACCAGCTGCCTGTCGCTTGAAATTCTGTTTGGATGTCAGGCGTGAGTTGCTCCCAAATCAATTTTTCAGTGAAGTCGACGGCAGGCGCGATTAAGACCAATCCCTTAATATGTTTGACTAAAGGAGAGGATTGTTGCATCAGCGCGCGAATCAATAATAAGGCAAGCCAGCCGCCCATGGAAGAGCCAATGATGACCTGCGGTGAGCGACAATACTGATTAAAAACAGCGAGACTTTCTGCTAACCATTGACCAATTGTCCCGTCGTTAAATTCCCCCAGTGATTCGCCATGACCTGAGTAATCAAAACGAACGCAAGCACGATTTTGCTCTGCTGCCCAGGCCGCCAAAGCTTCTGCCTTCGTGCCACGCATGTTGGACATAAATCCTCCTAGCCAAAAGATGCCAGGATGGTTTAAACTGCCGGACTGTGCACTGACTGCTAGATTAGGTCCTGTAGGGTGGGGTTGAAAATGGTGTGAGTCCATAATGTCCTCATAATGGGTTGAATGCATTATAACTCCAAGCCATTTAACAATAAACTTTGAATTGATTATGTTACATTTGTTTTCTGTAGTTCTTTAGTTCAGAGGTGGGCGAGCAGGAAACATTGAAAAGTTCGGTGTGGGGCCTTCTCCCCTCGGTGGGAGAAGGTGCCGATAGGCGGATGAGGGGGATTTACAAGTTCTTTTGCAAAGCTTTTTTAACCCCCCTCATCCGGCCTATTCGGCCACCTTCTCCCACCGAGGGGAGAAGGGGGAGCCACCTCAAATTTTTGCAGGATTTCAATCTCTGTATTTGGAAGGGTTTTTATTTGCTATATTAAAATCATAAAATTCTAATATTTATTGACTTTTACTAAATTTTAGGGTATAGTAGCAACACTATGACAACCCCTTCCTATACCAGAAATCCCCGAATCGACTTCCTAAAAGGCATTTCCATTTTATTGGTATTAATTTCCCATTTCAGCCTATTTTATTCTTTTTTGCCTGAAAAAGAGTTTTTTTTATATAAAATTGCGGTAAATGGTTATTATGGGGTGATGGTTTTTTTCGTGATTTCAGGGTTTCTCATTACGAGTTTAGCCTTAGAGCGCTATCAAAATTTAGGTCAATTCGATCTAAAATCCTTCTATATTTTCCGGTTTTCGCGTATTTTTCCGCCCTTACTATTGGCCATTGGCGTTATTTGCTATTTCTATGGGTTTGGGATCTCAGGTTTTGAGAATCAGCCCCTGACGAATGGTAAAACGTCGGTGAGTTTTCCCCTCGCTATTTTATCGATACTAACCTTTTGGTTTAATGAAGTGGTTGCGACCGGGCATGTTCATAATGGGGTCTTAACGATTTTTTGGTCGTTGTCGATTGAAGAAGTGTTTTATTTGGCTTTCCCTTGGGTCTGTTTACTGCTGAAAAAACACAAATACATCATGATGTTCTGTGTGGCTTTAATCCTATTTGGCCCTTTACACCGTTATTATTTAGGGTTAAACACCTCTTTGTTAGCCAAAGCTAGTTATTTCTCTTGTTTTGATGCGATTGCGATGGGGTGTCTCACGGCACTCATCATAAAACGCGTGAAGTGGTCTCAATCGTGGAGAACTGTCATTCAGACTTTAGCTTGGCTCATGGGGATAGCGGTGTATTTTAGCTTCCGCAGTGGAGAATTCTATGTTTGGGGAAATTCTCTGATCAGCTTGAGCACCAGTCTTTTGCTACTCTGTGTATCTCAAGCATCACCCAGCAAAAATAGATTAGCTGCTGGCATTCGATGGTGCGGGTTGCATTGTTATGAGCTCTATTTGTTCCATTTGATTGTGCTGACTTTATTGGCCAATTGCTGGGGCATGTATGCTGCAATGCCGACTTATGAAAAATTAATGGTGCTGGCTGTTTACCTCTTGAGCTCTTTTGCTTTGGCCAGGATCATCGCTAAATTTTATTCCGTACCCCTTAATAAAGGCCTGCGAAGCGTGTTAACCGGGAAATTAAGCTCTAAAAAGACGTTCGCTATCTCCAAATGATTACTTTTTTAACCTACATCCCCGACTATAAGTAGGGAAGAGTACAAAAGCGAAAGCTTATGCTCTATTTTAACTATTGAAGGAGTTTAATCATGAAGACATTGAAAAAGCCTGCTAAACGTAGCACCACCGCTAAACGAAAAACATCGTCAAAAACGGGGTCCCGGGCTAAAACAGCTTCACGTGCTAAAAAGAGATAATAAGCAATAAAAAAGGCCGAATCATTCGGCCTTTTTTATTTATTCCATTATTGATTAAGCTGTCCTTTTTTAAAAGAAGATTGGTCTTGCTGTTGGCCTGGTGATTGTGGTTTGTTGGGTTGGTTTTTGTTTTGGCCTAGGTTTGGATCTTTAATCCCACTTTTATCTTGCGGTTTCATAACGTTCTCCATTAATTTAAGTTACTAAAAGAATATCCTCTTGTTTTACAACTCCCTATACTGTAATTAAACGCCATCCTAATCTAGATTGATGTAGGAAAATACTCTCTAATGAGGTTGCAAAATCCCGCAGAAACAGGCAAACTCCCTGCACGAATGATTGCAATCTGGAGAGCATCATGATCAAGGAAAAATCCCAAACTTGGGCTATAATTTCCCAACAATTAGGACGATTGTTTGCAAACTTACCCTTTTCCCCCAATTCCTATACCTGGATGACCCTACCCATAGCCTTAATTGGGCTATTAGCAATCTGTTATCAGCATATTTGGCTAGGCGTAGTGTTTTTTTCTGCTGGCAGGGTTGTTTGATTTAGTGGACGGTGCTGTAGCCAGACACAGAGCCTGCTCAACCGGCCATGGCGCATTTTTAGATGGCAGTCTCGATCGATTTATTGATTTCTTCTTATTGTTCAGTTATTTCTGGATCAATTTAACTTTACCATGGATGTCGTTAGGACAGTGGATTTGTATCGCAGTGTTTTTTGCCATTATGCCATCTTTTATTGTGGCGTATGCAAACCATCGACAAGCCGTGGTGGATCCCGATGAAAAAATTATTTGGCGTATTTTGAATCGAGGCGAGATGTATTTTTTGATGTTGTTGATTCCGGTGTTGAGTTTGTATCATCCGGCGTGGGCAAGTTATGCATTTTTTATTTTGGTGGGGTTGTCGGTTATTACGACGTTGCAGACTTTGTTTTCGACATTGAGATTGGCGTAGGGGAAGATTTTTTAGCGGGCAAGCTGCCCGCGCTCCCAAAAGCTCCAGCCACTTTTTGGTGAGGAGTTTTTTTAGCTTGTAGTTCTTCTCATTATTTTAAAAACTAAACAAGATTGATCATGCTATATTGTTAATGATGGCTCGATCCTGGGAGCGCGGGCTGCTAGCCCGCTTAAAAAGATTCGTTCATCCTGTTCCCAAATGCTTCTTCAACAACTCATTTACTTGCTGCGGATTGGCTTTCCCTTTCGACGCCTTCATCACTTGCCCCACAAAAAACCCAAAAACCGCTTCCTTACCTGCACGATAGGCCGCCACTTGCTCAGCATTATCCTGTAATATTTGTACAATCATCGGCTCAATCACACTATCATCGGTAATTTGTTTTAACCCGCGGCTTTCAATAATTTGATCAGCCGTACCTTCACCTTGCCAAACCGCTTCAAAAATAGACTTAGCAATTTTTCCTGAAATCGTATTATCGGCGATGCGTTGGATGATGCCTGCTAATAGCGACGGAGAAATAGGAGAGGCATTAATTTCTAAATTCGCTTTATTCAGCGCCCCTAACAAATCCCCAATAATCCAATTAGCCACTAACTTGGCATTTCCCGCAGGCACTTGCTGACACACCGCTTCAAAATAATCTGCTAACTCACGCTGTCCTGCCAAAATATTCGCATCATATTGACTTAAGCCATACTGCTCACAGAAGCGTTGATTTTTTTGCCAAGGTAATTCAGGCAACGTGTTTCGAACAGACTCGATAAAAGTCTCATCAAACACTAAAGGCAATAAATCAGGATCTGGAAAATAGCGGTAATCATTGGCTTCTTCTTTACTGCGCATGGGGCGGGTTTCATTTTTTTCCGCATCATAGAGCACGGTTTGTTGAACGATGGTGCCGCCTTCTTCTAAAACCGCAATTTGGCGTTGGATTTCATAGTTAATCGCACGTTCTACAAATCGAAAGGAATTGACATTTTTAATTTCAGTGCGCGTGCCGAGTTTGGTATCTCCCTTACGACGCACTGAGACATTGGCATCGCAGCGAAAAGAACCTTCTTGCATATTACCATCACTGATATCAAGATAGCGCACTAAGCCGTGCAAAGTTTTTAAATACGCCACCGCTTCTTTGGCTGAAGTGAGTTGGGGTTCTGAAACAATTTCGAGCAGGGGAGTGCCGGCACGATTCAGATCAATACCTGACATTCCTGGCAATCCTTCATGTAAAGATTTACCCGCATCTTCTTCTAAATGTGCTCGTGTAATACCTATCCATTTTTCTGCGCCATCTTCTAAAATAATTTTGAGCTGTCCTTCTCCAACAATGGGATGATCATGCTGGCTGATTTGATAGCCTTTGGGTAAGTCGGGATAAAAATAATTTTTGCGGGCAAAAACAGATCGCTGATGAATATCCGCTTCGATGCTTAATCCAAATTTAACCGCTTTGCTGACCGCCTCAGCATTCAAGGTGGGCAATACACCCGGAAAACCCAAATCAATAATATTGGCCTGAGTATTAGGCTCTGCGCCATAACTGGTAGATGCACTCGAAAATAATTTTGATCGAGTGGAGAGTTGAACATGGACTTCAAGCCCAATAACGGATTCCCATTGCATAGTGAGATTCTCTATAAGGAAGTTGCGCGTAAATGCCAATCGGTGTTGGCTTGAAATTGATGCGCAACATTGAATAATTTAGCTTCGGAGAAGTGCGGCCCTAACAGCTGCAATCCCACCGGTAAGTGATTGATTAATCCAGCCGGAATCGAAATCCCCGGAATCCCTGCCATACTTGCTGGAATGGTATAAGTGTCGTTGAGATACATACTCACCGGATCGGTATTTTTTTCACCTAACTTAAAGGCTGGCCCTGGCGTGGTCGGTGATAAAATCACATCCACTTGTTTAAAGGCATTGCGAAAATCTAAGCTCATCAGCTGCCGAACTTTTTGTGCCTGAATATAATACGCATCATAAAAACCGGCTGATAAGACATAAGTTCCGATCATAATTCGACGCTTCACTTCTTCGCCAAAACCTTCACTGCGGGATCTTTCGTATAAATCCACTAGATCTTTGGGATTTTCGCAGCGATAGCCATAGCGGATCCCATCAAAACGGGCTAAGTTAGAGGAACATTCGGCCGGTGCTACTACATAATACGTCGCGACGGCTGCTTTGGTGTTAGGTAAGGAAATTTCATGGAAGCTGGCGCCTAAGGTTTTAAATTGCTCAATTGCAGCCTCCATCGCCTGTTCCATGGCGGGATCTAGATTATGGGCAAAATATTCTTTAGGCAGACCAATTTTCAGCGAACTTAACGGCGTGGCAAGCGCTTGCGTGTAATCAGGCACAGGTTCTTTTGAGCTGGTGGAATCTCTTTCATCATAGCCTGCAATAGCATTTAACAGCATAGCGCAATCTTCTGCGGTATGCGCGAAAATCCCAGCTTGATCTAAACTCGAAGCGAAGGCAATCATGCCATAACGTGAAACGCGTCCATAGGTAGGTTTTAAGCCGGTGATCCCACACAACGCCGCGGGTTGACGCACCGAGCCACCGGTATCAGTTCCAGTGCTGATAGGCGCTAACCCGCCGGCCACCGCTGCAGCTGATCCCCCAGATGATCCACCTGGAACATAATCTGTGTTCCAAGGATTCCTCACCGGCCCGTAATAACTGGTTTCATTGGAAGAGCCCATCGCGAACTCATCCATATTGGTTTTACCCAAATTCACCATGCCGGCCTGATTACAGCGTTCGATAACAGTGGCATTATACGGCGCAATAAAATTATCCAGCATTTTAGAGCCACAGCTGGTCCGAATATTCTGCGTACAAAAAATATCTTTATGCGCAATCGGCACACCCAATAAAGGGGCATTGTCGCCTTGCGCGCGGCGTTGGTCGGCTTGCTCAGCGGCTTGTAGCGCTTGCTCGGCTGTCACCGTAATGAAACTATTGAGCTTAGGGTCTAACTGCTCAATCCGCTTGAGATAATCCTGGGTCAGTTCAACACTAGACCAGGATTTGTTGGCTAAGCCTTGGGATAATTCTGCAATGGTTTTATAAGCCATGAATCACCTGATTATTCAATCACTTGGGGAACTAAATACAACCCGCTTTCAACGTTTTTAGCGAGTTTTTGTAATGCCTCTCGATCAATAGTGCCTGCGACAGCATCCGGGCGCCAATTGAGCTTAGCATCCACCAGCGGGGAAGCCATAGGTGCAACCCCTTCGGTATTAATCTCATTAATTTCGGCAATCAGCCCTAAAATATGGCTTAAATTTTGAGCATAGGCGTGGATTTGTGTAGCATCGCAGCGCAAACGCGCCAGCTCCGCGACTTTTTTAATCTCATTTTCAGTAATATTCGGGGTTGTCGACACTAGATTGCCCTCTCCAAACGTGGGCGGGCATTATATCGTAACTAAAAACCTATTTTCCAGCTTTTAATTGCAGGCAATTTTTAGCGGGCTAGCAGCCCGCGCTCCCAAGTTCTGCGCCACGCTTGCGAAGTGCCCAATCGTGATTTTCTGCCGCATCTATTCCGATGGAAGCTTTTGGGCGTTAGGATCTCCATTCTTGATGAGGTCTCTCATCTAAAATGAAGCTCGAGCCTGGGAGCGCGGGCTGCTAGCCCGCTAAAAATGATAAAAAATTTAGAAGCTGAAAGGCACCTTATTTTGAAGCGCTGAGGAAAAAATTTGATCGATTCTGCGTAAGACTTATACCTACCGACGCCCCATTACTGCGGGTCACCGTAGAACCCGATAAAATGAATAATTTAAAGAAAACGTCTCAAGTCATGGTTGATAAAGCCATGACAGTGAAGAAAGAAAAGCTTGGGGAAGCCTTTGGTATTGCAAGTGATGAGGTGATGTTGAATATCAGTCGTTGTTTAGCGGTTTTTCTGGGTATTGCTAGCTAAAAAATTACAAAATCTTAATAATATATTAATATTTATAGGTTATTATTAGGCGTAAATGACCTGTAACTAAAAATATGACCCAAACTTCTGCTGAATCTAAAGTTGTTCTATCAACGCATAAACAGACCTTTTTGGCACAACCAGAGATGCCAAAATCTGAATTCATCCCTTTATCACAGGTCCCTAGCATTATTCGGCATTATAAAACCAAACCTGGTTATGATATTGATATTATTCAAGCGGGTAGTTTAACAACACTTTCTGACGACAAGAAGAGGCTTAATCAACGCATTTATGATGATGAAGTACCTTTATACCATCGTCTTTTAGCAGAATTAGCAGATGACAAGACTCGCTATGCTGCTTATTGTTGCTTTGTTTTGAGAACAATGCGAAGAAGACGAGGCATAGATCTCTTGTATAGGAATGTTGAGTCATTTCGAGATATGTATGGAGTGACTTATTCACCTGCCCACTTGCAAGCTCTGCAAGAACTTATGAAGGTTCCCGCTGATAACTGTTATGATGAAAAACACTTTAATAAGCACCGTGTGTCGGTAAATGACTACTTACTTAAGGAAGTTCCCTTAAAAAATGCTATTGAGCTCAGCATTCCAAAGCTGCAAACTTATATTAGGGTAGAGCTTGAAAAATTAAACGCCTCTTTGCAAGGAAGATTAATTGACCATGACGATATGATAAAAGAGGTTAAAGCCATCCAAGAGAATTGTCGAGAAAATGAATATAAGGGCTACATTTACACTGACTCTCGATCCTATCACAGTGAAGCACTGATTATTACAAAAGATCGTATAATCAAACCAGTATCCTGGTTTTATCCCCCTGAAAAAAGCGCTGAAGAGAATACAGGATATCTATTGCCTGAACATTTTCCATTTACCGACTTTTATTCCCCTGATCTCACCCGGTTTGGACCAAAATGGGGAGAAATTAAAAAATCCATTTTTGGTCCTTACGTACCTGTGGCTCAAGCGGAAACAACAGGGTGCCTTGCGTTATGCTTTAAAACTTTAAAAGAACTTCTGAAAAATGATGCTGAACAACTTAAGCATTGGTCTTTTTGCATGCCATTTTATGAGCATAATGGGGCTCAAAGAGGTCTTTTTATTCCTCCACCTCAAACCTTACGCTATGCGCAATCTGGTACATTCGTTGATGCCTGGCGAGAGTTGGTAAAAAAAGATACGGCTACTCTTAAATGCGTGCTCATCGATTTTGAAAATAACCACACACATAAAAATTATAATTATCCTGGAATTAGCAAGTTATTGACCCAGACAATAGCAATTGCTAACACCAAAAATCTGCGCTTAAAGGAGCAATGTCAAGAATTAGCAAAAGCTTTTCCAGCTTTTCAACAGAAGTGGCTTGCTTATCACGCCAATTTCGTTGAGCCACAACGCAAATTAATGCGTAGTAAGGATGGGTTGAACAGAATGTTGCTTTACTCCGCCCAAAAATATAAAAATAAAAATTTTGAAGAGAAAAAACAAAGATCAAGCTCGGAGGAAAGATCGGGTTTGAAACCAACGCCCTTAGTTCCTGCTGTAACATTCGAAATGAAAGTCTCAGTCTTATCCGGGGAGTCTTCTTCTCCAAGTCCTACCACTGGTCCTACAATGCAATCCGCTCCGGTAAGCCCTGCTGCTCCATCTAGCGAACCATTATCTTCTGTGCCTGAGCAAAAACCCTTAACAGAACCTTCTCATTCTCGTTGCGAATCAACAGCGGCCTGGATAGTTCAACATAAGGGTCTTATCGCTATGTTAAGTGGTATTATGATTCCGGGTATGGTCGCTGCCACAACGGTGTTAATTGATTTTTGTCTTAAGGGACAATTAGAAAATTATTTGGAAAGCGGTTTGACAGCTGGAAACTTATTAGAGTCTCCTGCGCAAATATCTTTAATGGTAGCGGGGATTGCCATTTTGACTACTTTGACCGTATATGGAATTTTATCCCTACTACATAATAAAAAATCTGAAGCTCATTCAGAGACCCCCTCTTTGACTCAATCTTTATTGGCAAAGGCAAGCACTACTAGCCCGAGTTAGTTTTGATTTGACAAAATTTTTTGTAATTTTAGCGGGCTAGCAGCCCGCGCTCCCAAGTTCTGCGTCACTCTTGCGAAGTGCCCAATCGTTATTCTCTGCCCATCTAAGATTTCCATTTTCGATCACGTCTTTAAATCTAGAATGAAGCTCGAGCCTGGGAGCGCGGGCTGCTAGCCCGCTATTTAAAAGATCAAACAGGGTAGCTGTCGCTTAGGTCCCTTTTAACCCAACCTAAGCTACCCGATTAACCTCTTTGTTTTCATTAAACTATTGACTTCTCATTTGTGAGAGTACGATAATTCCAAGACTAACAGGGCTTTGCGCCAGTACAGCTTGGCATTCTTTATAACCTCCGGATGGAAGATAATGGCTTCAGTATTCAAAAAGTTTTTCGGTATTTTTTCTAACGACCTTTCAATCGATTTGGGGACAGCGAACACCCTCGTCTATGTGCGCGAAAAGGGCATTGTGTTGAATGAGCCCTCTGTAGTCGCGGTCAGAATGGATCCGCACACCGGCCAGACCCATGTGGTGGCCGTGGGGACGGAAGCCAAACGCATGCTGGGCCGCACCCCTGCCAATATTACTGCTACCCGTCCGCTCAAGGATGGCGTCATTGCTGACTTCTTTATTACCGAGAAAATGCTGCAGAACTTTATCCATAAAGTCCATGAACATAGGGTATTTAGACCCAGCCCACGCGTGTTGATTTCTGTGCCTTGTGGTTCTACCCAGGTTGAACGCCGCGCTATCCGCGAGTCAGCTTTGGGCGCGGGAGCTCGAGAAGTGTTCTTACTCGAAGAGCCAATGGCCGCAGCAATGGGCGCCGGTTTGCCCGTCGAAGAAGCCAGTGGTTCTATGGTGGTCGATATCGGTGGCGGTACGACGGAAGTCGCCATTATTTCTTTAAATGGGATTGTCTACGCCGCTTCAGTTCGAATTGGCGGAGATCGTTTTGATGATGCTATCGTCAATTATGTCAGACGCAATTATGGCACCTTGATCGGGGAAGCGACGGCAGAGCGCATCAAGCAAGACATTGGCGCGGCTTTCCCCAGCAGCGAAGTGCGAGAAATTGAAGTTCGTGGCCGTAACTTGGCGGAAGGCGTCCCCCGTAGTTTCGTGATGAACAGCAATGAAATTTTGGAGGCTTTGCAAGAACCGTTAGCCGGTATTGTGGCGGCTGTCCGCGATGCCTTAGAAAAAATCCCACCCGAATTATCCTCCGATATCGCCGAACGCGGCATGGTGTTGACCGGTGGTGGCGCTTTACTGAAAGATTTAGATCGGTTATTGATGGAAGAAACGGGCTTACCAGTGATCGTGGCTGAAGATCCTTTAACCTGCGTGGCACGGGGTGGTGGACGTGCTTTAGAGATGATGCAGGTAGTAGGCGATAGTTTCTTGTCCAAAGAATAAGGCAAGGACAAGGACAAGGGCAAAGTTTAGTTTAGCACTGAGCAAGGCCTCTTCTGGATTGCTGTGGTTCAGGGTGTTTTTGAAGGCAAGTAAAGCGCAACGAAGGGGAGCGTAGTGAGCCATTGCCGGAAAAAACACCCTGAACCACAGCAATCCAGAAGAGCCGATACAAGGCACATGCTGATACAAGGCAAGGCACATGCCAATATAAGGCACATTGAGACAAATGTAAGGAGAAACAGCAATTAAACCTCTATTTAAACGTAGGCCATTATTAGGATTGAGAACGGCCTTTTTGGCAGTCATCTCGATTGCCCTAATGGTATTCAGCCATCAGATGGTTTATTTGCAAAATATGCGCTCGCAACTGTCTTTAGTGGTGCTGCCTTTGCAGTATGTCGTTGATAAACCGATGAAGTTTATCAATTGGGTGCAAAATAGTTTTACCACTCAGCAAGAAGTCTTAGAAGAAAACGCGCAGCTACGGGCGCGCGAATTGCTGCTACAAGCCCGATTACAACGACTGATGGCGATTGAACACGAAAACATGCAACTGCATGCGTTAATGAGCTCATCCAGCCATTTGACCGGTCGGGTATTGGTAGCCCAAATTTTAGATGCTGCATTAGATCCCTTAAATCAAGAAATTGCTTTGGATAAAGGCACCCAAGATGGCGTTTTTATTGGTCAACCCGTTTTAGATGCCTATGGGGTGATCGGTCAAGTGATTGATGCAACCGCCAGAACCAGCCGCGTTTTACTAGTGAGTGATGGACGCAGCGCCATTCCTGTCCAAAATAACCGTAATGGCATGCGTGGAATCGTCGCCGGAACCGGTTATGCCAATGCCCTCAGCATGTTGCATCTTCCCAATACTGCAGATGTTAAAGTAGGGGATTATTTGGTGACTTCCGGTTTAGGCGGGCGTTTTCCCTTTGGTTATCCAGTTGGGCAAATTGTTTCGATTAAAAAAACCTCAGCAGATCGATTTGCGGTGATTGAAGTGCGCCCCGCTGCTCACGTAGACAAATCGAGAATGGTAGTGCTCGTATGGCCCGCAAACATTGTGCCTGCACCCCAGCCGCAACCTGCGCCCGCTCCCACCAAAGCCAAAGCCGTCAAAAAATCAGGATGACCCGCTATGAAAACTTTTTTTGTGGTCACTTTTACCTTTTTGTTCGCGATCATCTTAGAAATCATTCCAATGCCAGCCTGGACCATCTGGGCGCGACCCGAATGGATATTATTAGCGTTAATTTATTGGGCATTGATGTTGCCTGATCGGGTCGGGGTCAATGTCGCATTTTGTTTAGGATTGGTGATGGATATCCTCACCGGCACGGTGCTAGGTGAACACGCATTAGCCTTTGTGATCATTACCTATTTCGTCATTCGATTTGGGCCATTAATTCGGTTATTTCCGGTTTGGCAGCAAGCTTTTTTAGTGTTCTTTTTCATCTTTATTTGCCAGGCGTATAAGTTTTGGATGTGGGGTTTAACCGGCGGATCTTCTGTCGCAATCGGTTGGCTGTATTGGTTGCCAGGTATCATCAGTGCGATACTATGGCCTTGGATTTTTACATTGTTGAGAGGGTATCAAGGACGCTATAGGGTTTATTAAAAGCCCCCTGGATTGACACGATCATCTTTTGCCAATTTTGGCGTGAAAAATGTCTTCAAAATGCTCACATACTAATTGTATGCTCCGCTTTTTCAGCCCTTTTTCTCACCAAACTTGGCTAAAAGCTGGATCGCTTGAAGCGGATAACGGTTTTATATTTTCTCATTAACATGGAAACTATTGTGAAGGCGCGGCTGAGACTACTTAAGATTATCGGCGAAGTTTTAATTATTGTTCTGATTGTATCCGCTATTTCAGTGGGATTATTGAGGGCTTTTTTTCCTTACATCAGCCATTATCAAGGCCATTTTGAAAAATTGGCATCACAGGCGCTACATAGACCCGTCAAAATCGGTGCTATGAAAGCAAGTTGGCACACCATTTCACCTAGCTTCCAACTTAATAACGTTCAAATTTTCGATCCGCAAGGACAACAAGCGGTCTTAACTGTCAAACAGTTTCAAATCAATGTCAATGTATTGGCGAGTTTATGGCACAGGCAACTGAAAACGCGCGCTTTTCATTTAAACGGTAGCCAGCTTGTCATCCATCAATACTCAGACGGTAACTATGACGTCAATGGAATTAAACTTCATTTTGCGGAAGATAAAGATCAAAAACAATTTGAGATTCAAAATCTGCTGGAATGGCTACAAAGTCAAGGCGATATTGCTTTAGATGATTTGACCATTGATTGGTATGGTAAAGACGGCTTACATTTACCCATTACGGATGTGCAATTAAAATTTAATCGCGGTTTTTTCCATAATCAAGTGATTGGTTTAGCGACATTATCACAAGATCCCGCCACCCGTGTTCGGTTTGTAGTAAACTTAAACGCGCTAGCTCTAACCGCATCACAAGTCCACGCTAAAGCTTATCTGTATTTAAAAAATGTCAATTTACCGTTTTGGCTGAAAGATCATCAATGGCAAGGGTTAACGCTAATACAAGGCAAACTGCCCGAAGCGCGTGTTTGGGCGACTTGGCAAAATAAAAAATTACACAGTATTCAAGCAGTGGTGAATGCACAAGATGTCCAGGCACAGTTAAATCGAGAAGGAGAAAAACCTCAAAATATTGTCATCGATGACGTGCGAAGCAGTGTTGTTTGGGAATCGTTTGGAAAAGGGTGGAGTTTAGCCGTTAATCCGGTTTTTTTAAGCTTGGATCATCACCCATGGTCTTTCCAAACATTCAGCATTCAAAATTTTGTCACAGGACCACAAAGCACGGTCAAAATTTACCGACTCGATCGATTTTCATTAGATGCGTTACAACATTTACCGCTTCTTACGACATTACTCCCCGAAGCATTGCAGCAGCATATCTCACAATTGCAACCTAAGGGGGTAGTCAGAAATATTATGATTCGCGATGAGCGCAATGCAGGTCAGAAAAATTTTTCGGCAGCCGTGCATTTAGATAATATTCAGTGGCGCAATCAAGGCAAAATTCCTGGGATGGAGCATCTCTCAGGTGATTTGAAACTTACATCGACAATGGGCGACTTACAACTGCAGGGGAAAGATTTAGTCGTTGCTGACCAAGCTTGGTTTAAACAACCATTAGCCTTTAAAGCCTATCAAGCCCACGTGCAATGGTTAAAACAGACAGATGCTTGGAAGTTAAAAGTCTCACAACTTCACTTAAATGACCTTGCTATTGAAGTGGTGGGGGATACTGAAATTGATTTAAAGGCCCAACAAAGCCCTTTTGTGCGCTTGTTAGCAAAAGCTTCAATACATGATGTCAAGAAAATAGCCAATTATTTACCACTCAATTTTTTCTCCCCAAAATTGAGTGAATGGTTACAACAAGCTTTTAAAGGGGGTGATCATATTGATGTTGAAGCTTTATTACAAGGTCCTTTAAAAGACTTTCCATTCGATCAGCAGACTGGAAGATTCGAAATTATTGCCCATGCTCATAATGTGAATTTAAATTATGCTGAAGGATGGCCGAATTTAACTGGATTGACCGCGGATGTGATCTTTGACGACCGATCAATGCGGATTCAAGCGAGACAAGGTCAGTTGCTCGGTGTGCCCATTCATGCCACTCAAGCGTATATGCAAGATCTTGCTCATTCGCCTTTACTGATACAAGGTGACATGCAAGGCAAAAGTCAGCAAGGATTAGACTTCTTAGCCCATAGTCCGCTCAACGAAACGTTTGGCCCCGTATTGAAACAATTAACCATCAATGGCACTATGCAAAGCCATATCCACTTAAGCATTCCTTTTCATAACGATGAACCGATCCAAGTTGATGGTCAAGCCAAACTATTACCCCATAATATTTTAACTTTTCCCAATTGGCATATCACCTTGACGGAACTGCAAGGTTTGATCCATTTTACCCAAGATAGTATGAGCTCTGTTGGTCTACAAGCTAAATGGTTAAATCAACCATTGGCTTTAAGTATGCTGACGCAACCAACGCCCAAAGGGGGTAGCACCACACGCGTGAGTGCGAAAGGCGCAACTCCTGTAAATACCGTGCTCGATCATTATCAATTGAATCTATTAAAACCGTATCTACAAGGTCAAACAGCTTTTGTAGCCTCTGTTTTAGCGACTAAAAAATCAGAGCATGCGAGCACTCGTATAGTGATCGGTTTTGATTCAAATTTGCAGGGCGTTGCGATTAATCTTCCCGAACCTTTTAAAAAATTGCCATCAGAAAAAATGCCCACCCATGTGGAAATTGTGCCAGAATCGCAAACTGATGCCTTAAATTTTTATGGCTATTATGGCGATCAGCTTAGTGCCGCCGCTAAATTAATGCCTAATAAAAAACATGATTTAACTTTATCGCAAGCTAACATCCGTTTTGGCGATCGCAATGCACAATTACCCAACGTAAAAGGCATCACCATTACCGGAAATATCGCCAACTTCGATTGGGATGCGTTGATGGATGAGCTAAAGTCAATTTTACCGCAATCGAAACAACAATCTTTTGATCTTTCCACCCACGGGTTACCAATCAATCGTGTTGATTTACATCTGGGTCAATATTCGCTGTTTGGATTAAAAGGCCAACAATTGCAAATACTAGCGCTGCCTGGTGAAGAAGGCTGGAGTTTGATGCTGAATAGTCCTAATATCATTGGGCGGCTATGGTTGCCGATACATCTTATGATTCAACCGATTCAAGGTGATTTCCAGCGATTTAATTATCTTTCTACGCCACCTTCACCTAAAAAGAATCAAACCGTCAGTCCTGGAAAAATACCGGGTCTTAACCTGAACATTCAGAATTTTAGTTATAATAACAAACTGATTGGCCGAATGAATGTAGTGGCTAGACCGCAAGGAAATAGCTTATTGGTTGAACGATTTACCTTAACCTCTTCCTATTTTAATTTAAATGCTAAAGGCATGTGGCTAGGGGTGGGAAATAATCAGCAATCGATGATTACAGGTAATTTTAATAGTCAAAATATGGGCGCTGCTTTGAAAGCTTGGGGTGTCACTGGCAGTTTGAAAGGGGCTAAGGGCGATGGCAACTTTAATTTGAGCTGGCTAGGGCCGCTTTACGATCCTGACTTTGCTAAACTGAACGGGCAATTTTCGTTTAATTTTAAGAGCGGCCGGATTGTCAATATCAGCCAAGGCAGTGAAGCGGAAATGGGAATTGGTCGGATTTTAAATTTATTGAGCTTGCAAAATTTACCGCGACGTTTGTCCCTGGATTTTAGTGATTTATTTGCGGAAGGATTTCCGTTTGATACTTTAAAAGGCAATTTTAGAATTCAAAATGGTAATGCGATCAGTAATGATACTTCCTTAAATGGACCGATTGCGAAGGTGGATATGACCGGTAAAATTAGTTTAGGCAATAAAACGTACGATCTCACTTTGATCATCACACCTTATGTGACCGCCAGTCTTCCTGTCGTCGCCACTATTGCAGGGGGACCTGTAGCGGGCGCTGCAGCCTGGGTGGCCAATAAAGTGTTTGGCAAAGTGGTCAACCAATTGACCGCACAGAGTTATCATGTCACCGGTCCTTGGGATAATCCACAAATGGATAAAATCTAATGATGATACTTTAGTGACTAAACTTCTGAAGATGTTTAAACTACGAAGCTGTAATTGGCGAGCTGTTGCCTTCTCCCCTTGTGGGAGAAGGTGCCGATAGGCGGATGAGGGGTAAAAAAAACCAAATGATGAAATTTAAAATTCTGAAAACAATTATCTCCGTGCGTTACCAGGAGTCATTCTTTTTTAAAAAGTTTTCAGCATGAGCCTTGTTACCCCTCATCCGCCCTAATCGGGCACCTTCTCCCACAAGGGGAGAAGGAAACAGCTCGCCACACAAAGCTTTTGTAGAATCTACACGGTTAACAGCAATGTTGAGCCCTTAATTTTTATTGACTCATTATTCAGGTGTAACATGACTCAAAATGCCTCTCTCAAAATTGCGCAAGATACCTTATTAAATCCTGCTGGGCTTAATGAAAACCTGCTCGATGCAGTGTTAGGCAAAATGATGGGTAAACAAGTGGATTACGCTGATCTCTTTTTACAAAGCGCGCAGCATGAGTCTTGGCATTTAGAAGACAGCATTGTCAAAAACGGCGTGTTTGATATTCACAGTGGGGTAGGGTTAAGAGCCATCAGCGGTGAAAAAACCGGTTTTTCTTATTCAGAAGACTTAAAATTTTCTGCATTGGCACAAGCCGCTGAAGCAGCGCGTAGTATTGCCAAACAGGGGGGAAAGTCTGCTTTAGTGCCCCACCATACCTTAACCAATAAACGCTTATACGAACCCCTTAATCCGCTGATTTCACTCAATGAAAACGATAAAATTTTGTTATTGCAGGAAATGGATCGAGAAGCGCGTAAAGAGCCTAAAGTGAAAGAAGTCAGCGTCAATTTATCAGGAACCTATGAAACCGTATTAATTGCCAGCAGTGATGGCACATTTAATGCAGACGTAAGACCCTTGGTGCGTTTGAATATTTCAGTGATTGCAGAAAATGCCGCAGGTCGTCGCGAGCAAGGCTCAGCTGGGGGAGGGGGACGTTTTGAATACGCCTATTTTACAGAAAATAACTTTGCGCGCGCCAAAACTTATGTGCAGGATGCGGTTCGTCAAGCCTTGCTCAATTTAGATGCGCAAGAGGCACCGGCTGGCGTATTGCCTGTGGTGTTAGGTCCTGGCTGGCCTGGTGTCTTGTTGCATGAAGCCGTGGGTCATGGGTTGGAGGGAGATTTTAACCGTCGAGGCACCTCAGCATTTAGTGGACGTATTGGTGAGCGAGTGGCCTCTCCCGCTTGCACCGTCGTCGATGATGGCACATTACCCGGTCGACGCGGCTCTTTAAATATCGATGATGAAGGCACACCGAGCCAAACGACTGTATTGATTGAGAATGGAATCCTACGCGGCTATTTACAAGACAAGCACAATGCCAAACTGATGGGCACACAATCCACTGGTAATGGTCGAAGGCAGTCTTATGCCTGCTTACCGCTTCCTCGTATGACCAATACCTATTTATTACCCGGACAATATCTTCCTCATGAAATTATTGCTTCGGTCGATAGGGGAATCTATGCCGTCAACTTTGCTGGCGGACAAGTCGATATTACCTCAGGGAAATTTGTCTTCTCTGCCAGTGAAGCCTATATGATTGAAAAGGGCAAGGTGACTCACCCCATCCGCGGGGTGACGTTAATTGGCAATGGCCCGGATGTATTAACGCAAGTGAGTATGGTGGGGAATGATTTGCAGTTGGATGCAGGGATTGGAGTTTGTGGCAAAGAATCTCAACATGTGCCCGTTGGCGTAGGCCAGCCGACCTTGAAAATTGATGCGCTGACAGTGGGTGGGACCAGTCATTCTTAAAAACGGATTTTCTGTTGACAGACCACAGTCCCTGTTGGTATAACATCCCGGTAGTTCAAATGGCGGGGCGATAAGGAAGCCCAACACTTTATTAAGGAATCTAAATGAGAGATTAAACTTATGGCAGAAAGAAAGAGCAAAACTGACGTCGTTAATGCAATTGCGGCTTCAACAGGGTTGGCTAAAAACGTAGTTGCAGAAGTGCTAGACGCTAAATTAGATGTCATCAAAGACTTAGTTGCGGCCGGCAACGAAGTGGTATTTGTCGGATTTGGGACTTATGGTGCCAGTCAAAGATCTGCTCGCACGGGTAGAAATCCACAAACAGGTCAAGAGATTAAAATTCCTGCTGCTAAGCTGCCGAGATTTCGTGCAGGTAAGGCATTCAAAGATGCAGTGAATGGTGTTACTGCTTAATTCAATCATATAATGATAAACGTTTAGGCTAAAAGTTAGAGATACTTCAAACGATCAGCTTTTAGGGGATTTTGGTGAAAAAAATGGATGAAAAAGCGGAGCATACACGTAGTATGTGAGCATTTTGAATACATTTTTTCCGCCAAAATCGCCAAAAGATGGTCGTGTCTATCCATAGGCATTTTGTATAATGGGTGCTTAGCTCAGCCGGGAGAGCATCGCCCTTACAAGGCGGAGGTCGTAGGTTCGATCCCTACAGCACCCACCATCTACAGCTCAAGTACGTTTCAATTCACATAATCTATGGTTCAAAAAGTTTATATTAAAACGTACGGCTGCCAAATGAATGCGTACGATTCCACCAAAATGTTGGATGTGCTGAAACAACATTTAAATGTGAGTCCGGCAGAAACGCCCGAAGAAGCCGATATTTTATTGTTGAATACTTGCTCAGTTCGCGAGAAAGCCCAAGAAAAAGTTTTTTCAGATCTAGGACGTTGGCGTCCGCTTAAACAACTGAAACCCTCTGTCGTCATTGGCGTGGGTGGGTGTGTCGCCAGTCAAGAAGGAAAAGCCATTATTCAACGCGCTCCCTTCGTTGATTTGGTGTTTGGTCCGCAAACCTTACATCGATTGCCGCAACTGTTGCAGGAAAGACAACATGCACGTAAACCGGTTGTGGATATTTCTTTCCCCGAAATTGAAAAATTCGATAAATTACCTGAACCCACTTCCAATGGGGTAACTGCTTTTGTTTCGATCATGGAAGGCTGTAGTAAATATTGCAGTTTCTGCGTGGTGCCTTATACCCGCGGCGAAGAAATCAGTCGTCCGTTAGATAGCGTTGTTTATGAAATTGTGCAACTGGCAGCACAAGGTGTTAAAGAAATTACGTTATTAGGCCAAAATGTCAACGACTATCGCGGCCTAATGCATGACGGCCAGACAGCCGATTTAGCCTTACTGATTCATTATGTGGCTGCTATTGAAGGCATCCAACGCATTCGCTTTATGAC
This sequence comes from Gammaproteobacteria bacterium, assembly GCA_047601185.1. Classification (GTDB taxonomy): domain Bacteria; phylum Pseudomonadota; class Gammaproteobacteria; order JAURND01; family JAURND01; genus JASGJS01. The sequence continues at coordinate 1,549,082 of JASGJS010000001.1, forward strand.
CTCTCATCCGTTAGCATTTTCAGACAGTTTAATTGAAGCGTTTGCGGAAGAACCCAAATTAGCGAATTATTTGCATTTACCGGTACAAAGTGGCTCAGATCGTATTTTAACCGCGATGAAGCGCGGTTATACGGCACTAGAATATAAAGCCAAGATTCGTAAACTGCGCAAGGTGCGACCCGATATCAGCATCACTTCAGATTTTATTGTGGGCTTCCCTGGAGAAACCGAAGCTGATTTTATGGCAACGATGGACTTAATCCAAGCCATTGGCTTCGACTATTCTTATAGTTTTATCTATAGCAAACGACCCGGCACTCCGGCTGCTCAATTACCTGATGATGTGCCGTTAGTCGTTAAAAAACAGCGGTTAGCTGTGTTGCAAGAGCGTTTATTTCAACAAGGCGCTGCTGTCAGTCAGGCGATGGTCGGCACAATTCAGAATGTTCTAGTAGAAGGCCCTTCTAAAACCGCGCCTAAAACACAATTGTCAGGCCGAACTGAAAATAATCGCGTGGTGAATTTTACGTCAACTACCCAATACCAACCGGGAGACATCATTCCTATCCAAATCACGGAAGCTTTACGTTATAGTCTCAGAGGAATGACTAAGATTCTTGAAGATTGATGTGGAAGCTGTTTTTTCCCGTGTGAGAGTTCAAGGTTCTAGGGAGATTGGTGTTGTAGCTGTTGCCTTCTCCCCCTGTGGGAGAAGGTGCCCGATAGGGCGGATGAGGGGTAACAAAAGGAATGCCTATATCATATGAAAAAACCTAAATTTGCTTTAGAAGTTTTGTTAGAGCCTTTTGATAATCATCGTTTATCGAATTTGGCTGGTAAATTCGATGAGCATTTAAAGCAGATCGAGCGTTATTGGAAGGTAGAGATTCATAGCCGCGGCAATCTCTTTCAGATTACGGGTCCTAAACGTGCGGCGCATAAAGCATCAGAAGTTTTACAAAAACTCTATCAAGAAACCGCTCACAATCATGGCATCCATTCCGATAAAATTCATTTAATAATGCAACAAATTAATAAAAATTTACCGCCTCGATTAGCGTCGACGGATTTTAAAGACTGTATTGTTTATACCCGAGAAGTAAAGATCAAGCCGCGTAGCCCAAATCAATACCATTATATTAAAAATATTTTATCGCATGATATTAATTTTGGGATTGGGCCAGCGGGCACAGGCAAAACTTATTTGGCGGTGGCGCTGGCCGTTGCAGCGTTAGAGCAGGGGAAAGTGCAACGTATTATTTTAGTCCGACCCGCCGTTGAAGCCGGTGAAAAATTAGGTTTTTTACCGGGAGATTTATCCGAAAAGATTGATCCCTATCTCAGACCGCTTTATGATGCTTTATACGAAATGCTCGGCGTTTCTCAAGTCGAAAAACTCATTTTTAAAAATGTGATTGAAGTTGCGCCGCTAGCGTATATGCGTGGTCGCACGTTAAGTGATGCTTTTGTGATCTTAGACGAAGGACAAAATACCACACGCGAACAGATGAAAATGTTTTTAACCCGAATTGGTTTTGGTTCTAAAGTGGTTGTGACGGGAGATATTACCCAAATTGATTTACCAAAACCTGATCAATCTGGCTTGCGTCATGCGATCGCGATCTTGGGATCAATCCCCGAAATTCATTTTACCTTCTTTCAAGCCACCGATGTGGTAAGACACCCACTGGTGCAGCTGATTATTCAAGCCTATGAAAAAAGTGAGCCAAAAAATCACTCCGCCTAAGCTGCAACTCTTTTTCCAGGTGGATTTGGAGGCTGCCGTTGAGCTTCCCAGTCGTTATTATTTCAGACGCTGGGTGATGGCTGCCTTAATGGCCAGCGGTAAAACCTTTAAAAAACCGCTACAGTGCACCCTTCGTATCGTAGAAGCTGCGGAAAGTCGATCCTTAAATGCCACTTATCGGCAAAAAGATGCGCCAACCAACGTTTTGTCATTTCCCTTTCCCCCCCTTCCTGCAGTAAACTATCACTACCTAGGGGATTTGGTCATTTGTGCCTCTAAAGTGATACAAGAAGCCTCTGAGCAGCATAAATCTGCATTAGCACACTGGGCACATTTAACCATTCATGGGACATTGCATTTATTGGGGTATGATCATGTACAAACCAGAGAGGCAGAAGCCATGGAAACATTGGAAATTGATATTTTAAGGAGCGTTGGATTTGAAAATCCTTATTAAGGAAAGTGCGATGAGACCATTATTTGGCACCTTGCGATTATGGCTCGAGCCTGGGAGCGCGGGCAGCTTGCCCGCTTTAAAGATTTTGCCTTTTAAACTACTGTACTGAAACCGTGGACAATACTTCAAAATTTATTTCATTTGCTGACATTTTTCGGCGTCGGCTCCAAGAAGGCATCTTAATCATTGTCGCCGCTGTCGCGCTTTTTTTATTGCTCGCCTTGTTCACGCACGTAGAAACCGACCCTAGCTGGAAGCAAATCGGCACCAGCGCCAATATTATTAACGGCGGGGGCAGAGTAGGGGCCTTTCTCTCAGACCTGCTTTTGTATACGTTAGGTGGTTTTGGCTATTTACTGCCCTGTTTATTGTTTTACAGCGCTTGGCTAGTGTCCCGATTACGTAAGGACGTCGAAGAAGAATATTTCTCGTATTTATTAATGCTCAGAATCGCCGGTGGTTTATTTATTGTGTTAACCGGTTGCGCATTAGCGAGTTTATCCAGTGGCATAGCGGCTTATCAGGGCGGCGGGTTATTGGGTAAAATCCTCTTATTAGGGCTCGTACAGCAATTCAATTATGCCGGTAGCTTTCTCATTTTAGTCAGCTTATTTTTAACGGGGATTACCTTGCTGACGGGTTTGTCCTGGTTGACGGTCGCGGATTATATCGGAGAAAAAGTCTGGTCTTGTATCGCCTATTTTAAAAATATTGCGCAAAAAATTGATCAATGGGCGGAAAAATCCAGTCTAGAAGCGCAGTCTGAAGTAGAAACTGAACCCACTATTACTGTCAATGAAACGCACGAAACACTCAAAATTCTACGTTCCGAACCCATTCTTTCCGTGCCTAGCCATGCAGAACTGGAAAGAGATCCTCAGGAGCCAGTGCTGTCATCCACCCTACCAGCTTCACCCGCACTGACCACGGAAATCTTTAGCGTTGAGCCAAAATTAACACCCATACCTCCTGCTCAACCATCTCCCACCTCTTTAGAGAGTGTGCGTAAAAAAGTGGCAGTGGTTACGTTTGATCAAAAACTAAAAGGCACATTGCCGCCGCTGTCGATATTAGACCCCACGGTTTTTGGCCCGATTAAAGGATATACCAATCAACAACTCGAAACGATTTCCAGTGAAGTCGAGTTGCGATTGCAAGATTTTGGGATTCAAGTCAAAGTAGTGTCAGTGCATCCAGGGCCAGTCGTTACCCGCTTTGAATTGCAATTGGCCGCGGGCACTAAAGTCAGCCGCATTACCGCATTGGCTAAGGATTTAGCACGTTCTTTATCTGTGATCAGTGTGCGTGTCGTCGAAATTATTCCGGGCAAACCGGTGATTGGGTTGGAATTACCCAATATCAATCGTGAAACTGTGCGGCTCAGAGAAATTTTATCCTCAGACTTATATCAAAGCGCCTATTCGCCTTTAACCTTGGGGCTGGGAAAAGATATTGCTGGCCACCCTGTGATTGTGGATTTAGCTAAAATGCCGCATTTATTGGTGGCAGGTACCACAGGTTCAGGCAAATCGGTGGGCTTAAATGCCATGTTGCTAAGCTTATTATATAAAGCCAACTCCGATCAACTCAGAATGATTTTAATCGATCCGAAAATGCTCGAGTTATCCATTTATGAAGGCATTCCACATTTATTGACACCAGTGGTGACGGATATGAAAGACGCCGCCAATGCCTTACGCTGGGCGGTGGCAGAAATGGATCGACGCTATCGTTTAATGGCCGCGTTAGGCGTGCGAAATTTAGCGGGATTTAATACTAAAGTGCAAAGTGCGATCGATAATGCTTCTCCCATCATCGATCCTTTTGCGGATCTGAATAGTGATGAACCGCCCGCTGCATTAGAACCGTTACCCTATATTGTCATTTTAGTAGACGAGTTTGCCGACATGATGATGCTGGTCGGTAAAAAAGTCGAAGAACTCATTGCGCGTATTGCCCAAAAAGCCCGTGCCGCAGGGATTCATCTGATTTTAGCGACACAAAGACCTTCCGTAGATGTGATTACTGGCCTCATTAAAGCCAATATTCCCACCCGTATTGCCTTTCAAGTCTCCTCTAAAATTGACTCACGCACGATTTTGGATCAACAAGGCGCCGAGCAATTATTAGGGCATGGCGATATGTTGTATCTACCGCCAGGCACCGGCGTGCCCATTCGAATCCATGGCGCTTTTGTCGCAGATGAAGAAGTGCATCGGGTCGTGCAAGACTTAAAACGCCGTGGCCAACCGCAATATTTGCCGGATATTTTGACAGGCGATGGTGAAGAAGGCGGCGATATGGAAATGGCAGGAGAGCAAGATCCGCTTTATGACCAAGCCGTGCAGATTGTGATTGAATCGCGCAAGGCATCAATTTCTCATGTGCAGCGACGGCTTAAAATAGGCTACAATCGCGCCGCGAATATTGTTGAAACGATGGAGAGAGCGGGGATTGTGAGCAGTGATGCGAATGGATCGAGGGAAGTGTTAGTACAATAAAAGCAGCGGGCTAGCAGCCCGCGCTCCCAAGTTCGAGCCATGATTTGTCATGTGGTATGTCAAGCTAAGTTGCGACGAAGGCTTTGAGAATGAGAGCTTTAGATGAAGAAGCTTCAGCAAGCGCCCAAGTTCGAGCCATGATTTGTCATGTGGCATGTCAAGCTAAGTTGAGGCAGAGGCTTTGGGAATGAGAGCTTTAGATGAAGAAGCTTCAGCAAGCGCCCAAGATTTGCGCTTGCTTGAAAAATGAAATAGCTCGAGCCTGGGAGCGCGGGCTGCTAGCCCGCTGCTTTTACTGACTTTTTCCCCAACTAGAAGCATCCATCAATTCTTGCATACTTTCCTCTGGAATCTTGGGTTCTTTATCCTTTGGAGGGTTACTCTTCGTTTGCGCAAAAATACTAAAAATATTGAAAGTGGTATAGTAAGGATCGTCTTTTGATGGTGTCGAGGTGTCACAATAAGAACGTTTTTGTTGAATGAGTTGGCAAAATTTTGGCAGATTAATATTTTCGATCTCAATCTTATGGTATAAATACCATAATCCATATGGCGTTAAATAACCATTCTTGTCAGACCTTTGCATCAATAGATCTCTCATCCTTTCGGCTTCATCGCTTTTCAGCCAAGATTTAGACGTAGAGAGACCGAAAGCTTTCGTTATTTTGTCTATAGCTTCAGTTTTGGAAATTTTCACATCGCCCGTTTCAAATTTACTATTTTTTGGAGCGCAAAGCGCTTGTCGTAAATATATCAATTTTATGGCATCTTCAGTCTTTTCCTTTGCAAAACTATGTGCACTTTTTTGATCAAAGTCATTGATTATCATGCCACGATATGTTAAGGATTCTATTAAATTAGCTTCTAAAAATTCATCAATAGTGATTGGACATTTTTTTATAACATCCCAAAGTAGTATGCTAAAACCTGATTGATCTTTAATGATTTCAAAAAAATCACAAATTGAAGTTTTTCCTTCAGGTCTAGACAAATGGCTTAAAAAATCATCGGTATGTTTAATAACGGTTAAGAAATTCCAGGCATAGTGAGAATTTTTTGCGGTTAATAAAATATTGATAATACTGTCATTAACTTCTTCGCCTTTAACTTTATAGGGGCTTTTTTCAAAAATATCAAAAGCATTAATTGTTAACAATGCGGGTAAAAAATCACTTACGCGACCCCACTCATCTTCTGACCAGTCAAAGTTATTTTCTACCATAATGGTATCTAAAAATTTTTGGCCCATATTCCCCATAAACCAAGGATTAGAAGCATGAGGTTTCATTAATTCTATATAATCTTTGCGCGTCCTGTTATTGCCTTTTTTGTCTAGATCCATCATAGTGTCAATTAAAATATTTAATGATTTTTCTGATTCAAGTTTAATTGCGTCGTTAAATATTTTGTTTAAATCCATTTTCCTCATGGATGACTGAAAATTTGGTTTAGTGGGGTATTGATCACTCAAAATTTTCTCAAATGATGTTTTAAATTTACTTTCAGCTGCAATTTTTAAGGCTAAATTCGGATCTACGATATGTTTTTTCAATATATCATCAAATGATGCTTCAGCTTGATTTTCTGCTGCTTTTTCTAAAGCCAAACGCGCCCAATATTCTGTTTCTTTAGGCTTAGACGCATAAAGCTTAAAGAAAAGATCCAAGCACTCAATATTTTGATGTTTTATAATCGCTGTTAAGACCGCTTCTAACCAAGCGCTTGTTAGCGCTAGCTCAGAACCAGGTTTACCATAGTGGGATAAAGCCGCTTTGGCAATCGCTGGTTTTTTGCTTTCTAACGCGTCAGCAATAAAACGACTATTAGGTGCAACATCCTGAAAAAATCTGCATAATCCTGTTCAGTTTCCATGAAAGCAATAATATCGTTGGCTTTTAGGGGTAAAGTTTTCTGAGGGGCGGGTAGGGTCTTTTCATCTAAAATAGTGCTCATAGCATTTCTCCGATTGCGTTATGTAGAGCACATACCCTAAATCAATTGATGAAATAAATAAAATCGATATAATTTATGGTTATCATAATTAATACTTATCGAAAAAAGCAGCGGGCTAGCAGCCCGCGCTCCCAAGTTCGAGCCATGATTTGTAATGTGGCATGTCAAGCTAAGTTGCGGCGGAGGGTTTGGGAATGAGAGCTTTAGATGAAGAAGCTTCAGCAAGCTCCCAAGATTTTCGCTTGCTTGAAAAATGAAATAGCTTGAGCCTGGAGCGCGGGCAGCTTGCCCGCTGCTTTGTAAATTTAACCTTATCAACGCATTGACGCGATAAATCAAATAGGTATAATTGGAGAATTATATAAATAATACTTATTGCAAATATGAATATCCGAGACCTAAAATATCTGATCGCCTTAGCCCAGCATGGTCATTTTGGAACTGCCGCTAAACGTTGTTTTGACAGCCAACCCGCGCTCAGCATGCAAATCAAGAAATTGGAAGAGGATTTAGGGGTGCAATTATTTGAGCGAGGCCCTAAAACGCTCTCCCCAACGGATATTGGGCAACACATTATTGGCTTAGCGCATCAGGTGTTAAATTTAGTCGATGAAATGTATAAAACAGCAGAATCCAATGATCCCTATGCGGGTGAGCTAAAAGTTGGGATTTTCCCCACATTAGGGCCTTATTTATTACCCCGTATTATTCCGGCGTTAAAGATATCTTTCCCCAAGCTTAAAATATATTTAATTGAAGAAAAGACCCCGGTACTGGTTGAAAAATTAATGTTAGGCGAAATTCATGCGGCTTTTTTAGCTGAGCCTTTCAAACCCTACGAAGGATTGAGTGGAGAGTTTTTATTTCAAGAAGAATTTTTATTGGCAGTGCCTTCAGATCATCCTTTTTCTCAAGCAGAAACAGTATCACTTCCCCAATTACAAGATTTACCGCTGATGCTATTGTCGGAAGGGCATTGTTTGCGGGAGCAGGCTTTGTCGGTTTGCCAGCATGCTGCGGCGACGGAATTTCAATCGTTTCAGGCGACAAGTCTGGAGACGCTAAGACATATGGTGGCGATGGGGTTAGGGTCTACTTTGATGCCGAAATTGGCGTGTCTTCCCACGCATAATGTTTGTTATTTGCCGTTTGCTGCACCGCAGTCTACGCGGTCTATTTTGTTGTATGGTAAAAAGGAGAGTAGTAAACACGTATTGTTAAAAAGTATCGCGGAAGAGATTAAGAGGACTTTGGCTTAAGATTTTAAAAAGCAGCGGGCTAGCAGCCCGCGCTCCCAAGTTCGAGCCATGATTTGTCATGTGGCATGTCAAGCTAAGTTGCGACGGAGGGTTTGGGAATGAGAGCTTTAGATGAAGAAGCTTCAGCAAGCTCCCAAGCTTTGCGCTTGCTTGAAAAATGAAATAGCTCGAGCCTGGGAGCGCGGGCTGCTAGCCCGCTGCTTTTACTGACTTTTCAAAGACCCTAAAAAATTGGTAATATCCACAACGCGATAAAAATATCCACTCGTGTCAACAACATCAGAAACTCCACCCAAATGAAATAACACTGGGACCGGCGCAAAACCTTTAGGCACTTTTAGCGCTTGAATTTTACTTCGCAACGCTTCAATGATCTCAACACCCAGCTCTCGCCTTTTAAATTTAAACTCACAAATAAATAGATTATGGGTACGGGTTTGGATTAAATAATCAATTTGACAACCTTTTTGGCTCGCAGTGGCAGATTGTCGGTAAATCCCATCATTGACAATATCAATGGGTGAAATGCCAAGTGCCTTTAAGAGTAGTGAGCGGTTTTGTAATAATAAATATTCCAGTTGTAAACCCATATGTGTATCAAATCCAGGCAAAGCACTTAATGGCACTTCTTTAAAACCCCCTAAAGCAATTTGATGAGCATGCGGTTCTATTACCTTTAAATAAAATCGCATATAAGGGTCTTTGATGTAATATAAACTTTGCTTAAGCAGTCGAGCGGTTTTAAAAGACCATAACGCTTGTTTTTGAACAAATCCTGCCGTGATTAAATGTTCCATCATCTGGCTGAGGGTGCCACTATGCGCGAATTCAATCTTCTGTCGAATATCTGCTAATGTTTGAGGGCCATCTTTCAGAGTATGCAAGATTTTTTTATAGGTCGCGCCTTTTCCATTAAACAGATCATGAAAAATTTTGTCGAATTCTGTGACGAATAATCCATCGGGTTCAAAGGCCAGTCGCTTAATGTTTTCGTCAACCGTATGGCTTGCATCTAATTGTTCTAAGTACCAAGGAATGCCACCCAAAAGACTGAGTAACTTATAGGTCTCATAAACAGAATTTTTAAGACCTAATTTTCGGAGAAGCTCAACGCTTTCTGGAATAGAGAGGGGCTCTAGTGTCAACGTTAAATTGACTCGACCAAAAAACGCGGTGCTGTTCAGAATATTTTCTTCAATCCAAGAAGAGACCGATCCACAAAATACCAATAAAAGGGGTTTTGTTTGCTTATCCCACCAGGCTTTTAATTTTGGGACAAAGCTGGGATCTTTGGCGCCCATCCAAGAAATTTCATCCAATAAAACGATGTCACCTGCTTTGAGATGTAAGGATAAATGCTCGAATGCATCGCTCCAATCCGAAAAACTTAGGGGAGGGATTTTAAGTTGTAAAGCAAACTGCCGAGCAAAGTGCTCTCGCTGGATTTGCTCGGTCAATCCTTCAATGGGAGCCAGTCCAGCAAAGCTCCAGAAGGTATTATTGGGATAGTGAGAGGCAAATTCTGCAATAAGGCGGCTTTTACCGATCCTTCGTCTGCCCTTGATGACGGCCAAACTAGGGGATTTTTTTCGATATAGCGCTTCTAAGCGTTCTAGCTCTGTCTCACGGCCAATAAAAATGGAATTTCGGGTCATAAATATGCTCAAGTTTGAATAAATTGTAACATGAGCATATTATAACTACAAATTTTACTGCTCAACTTTAGAGTTTTTGCCTTATGAGCTCGCTATAAATACTTATCGCAAAAAGCAGCGGGCTAGCAGCCCGCGCTCCCAGGCTCGTGCTTCAACTAAATGGAGTGCAGCATCGAACTATTTTGCCATTAGAGACTTAAAACAACCCAAACGATGGCTTGCGCGTATTTAAAAACACTTTCCTGGATCAGGCGCTAAACTTGGGAGCGTGGGCTGCTAACCCCCGCTGCTTTTAAAAACCCCTCATCCAAACACGCGCAAACCGCCATTAACTCACCTGTTGTCGGCATGATGAAGCGTAACGAAGCGGCGTGTAACATTAAGTGGGCGGGGCGTAATGCGCTGCGTCGTCCATATTTATCATCTCCTAAAATAGGATACCCCAAATGTGCAGCATGTACGCGGATCTGATGAGTGCGGCCGGTGAGGGGTCGGGCTTGTAATAACGACAGCTGTGCGCCGACTTTAAGCGGGGTAAAGAGCGTTTCTGAAGGTTTGCCGGTGTCTGTGACCTTAACCACTCGTTCTCCTGATTGTAGGGTATTTTTTTGTAAGGCAGCTTGGACACGTTGTTTACCGCCCTGCCAAGCGCCTTCTACCCAAAGTAGATAGGTTTTTTCGATTTGCCCTTCCAGCAGCATTTTTTGGAGGGCTTTTAAGACGGAAGGTTTTTTGGCTACCATCAGGCAGCCTGTGGTATCTCTATCTAATCGATGGACTAATTCTAAATATTTAGCTTGTGGATATAGAAACCGTAAGGTCTCGATCACGCCAAACTGTATGCCGCTGCCGCCGTGCGCTGCGACGCCTGAGGGTTTGTTGAGAATGATTATGTCTTTGTCCTCGTAAACCACGGCGGTTTTTAGGAGATTAAGGTGTTGGATGCTGGGGGTGGAGATTGGCTTGGGGGCGGATAGGCGCAGGGGAGGAATCCGCAAAATATCCCCTTCGACTAAGCGATAATTTTCGGCAACGCGTTTTTTGTTGACCCGCACCTCTCCACTACGCAGGGCGCGATATAGGCGGCTTTTAGGGAGCCCCTTTAAGTGGGTGATCAAAAAATTATCGATGCGCTGGCCGACGTGGTGGGCTTCGATGGGTAGGAATTTTGTCTGTATATTCATTGAACTGGGTCAGGTAACTTGTTATAATTTTGCTGGAAGCTGCGATAAAGTATACAGGATATCTGCGAATTTTGCTGTGAGTTTGTGGCTCTTCCAGAACTGCGTGGTTCAGGTTGTTTTTGAAGGCAAATAAAGCGCAACGAAGGGGAGCGTAGTGAGCCATTGCCGGAAAAAATGACCTGAACCACGCAGTTCTGGAAGAGCCAATCTGCAAGGGAATTTGCTAGAAATTGCTTTTTTTGACCGACATGAGTTGATAAAGTATATAAATTGGTCGCGTTTACAACTGGCTGCGCTCCCATAATGGGTTGAGCGCGCTTGCCTGTGAAGACAGGCATCACACTATATGGATACTTATGAAAAATATGCTAATTAACGCAACTCAAACTGAAGAGTTGCGTGTTGCAATTGTTGATTCTGAAAACCAAAACCTGCTTGACTTAATCGTTGAGCGTCAAAGTTACAAAACCAAAACGGGCAATATTTATCTGGGCACGGTGAGTAGTGTAGAACCCAGCCTAGATGCGGTATTTGTCAATTATGGCAGCGACCGTCACGGCTTCCTCCCCTTTAAAGAAATAGCCCAATCCTACTTACAAGGCGACCCCCAAAAGAAATCTGCCATTAAAGACCTCATCCGCGAAGGCCAGGTTGTTATGGTACAGGTGGAAAAAGAAGAACGCGGCAATAAAGGCGCTGCCCTTACCACCCGGATCAGCTTGGCGGGTTCTTATGTGGTATTAATGCCCAACAACCCCAAGGCTGGCGGCATTTCTCGACGGGTCGAAGGAGAAGATCGCGACGAATTACGCGAAATTTTGAGCAATTTACCGTTGCCTGATGAAATGGGCGTGATTGTTCGCACAGCGGGCGTGGGCAAGACGATCAATGAATTGCAATGGGATCTCAATAGCCTGTTAAAGCTGTGGGAAACGATTAATAAAGCTGCTGCCGAACGCCAACCGCCTTTTTTAATCCACCAAGAAAGTGACATTATCGTGCGCACCATGCGCGATTATTTACGCCAAGATATCAGCCAAATTATTGTTGATAACGCCGTCCTCTTTCAAAAAATCAAAGAACATTTAGAACAAATTCGCCCGGATTTTGTGGAGCGTCTAAAGCTCTACCAAAAACCCATTCCTTTATTCAATGCCTATCAAATTGAACACCAAATCGAATCAGCTCATCAGCGCGAAGTGAGATTAACCTCAGGTGGGGCGATCGTGATTGACCATACGGAAGCCTTAGTGGCAATTGACGTCAATTCTGCTCGGGCCACTCGTGGCAGTGACATTGAGGATACGGCGTTTAAAACCAATCTAGAAGCAGCTGAAAAGATTGCTTGCCAGCTGCGCCTGCGTGACATTGGCGGATTGGTTGTCATTGATTTTATTGATATGGCCTCTACTCGTCATCGCCGCGAAGTCGAAAATCATCTGCGTAATGCTTTAAAATTGGATAAAGCTCGCACCCAAGTGGGAAGTATTTCACAGCGATTTGGCATTTTAGAAATGTCGCGACAACGCTTAAGGGCTTCTTTGGGAGAGGCCACTCAGGTAGTGTGTCCGCGTTGTAACGGCTGGGGAACGATTCGTGGCGTAGAATCTTTAGCCCTTTCCATTATCCGCATGATTGAAGAAGATGCGGTCAAGCCCAATACCACCCAAATTCAGGCGCAGGTGCCGATTGATGTCGCCACTTTTATCATGAATGAAAAGCGCGAAGCCATCCTCAATATTGAAAAAAATCATAACATTACCATTCAAATTTTGCCGAATCCGGATTATGAATCTCCCCGTTATAGAATCAGACGATTAAATCGGGATGAGGTATACCACAGTCGTCATAAACCCAGCTATCAACTGTTAGAAGGGGTGGAAGAGGTCGCGCAAACCAAGAAGATGTCTAATCTTAAGATGGATGAAAAACCTGCTGTGAGCACGTTACATTCTCAACCCGCGCCGTTACCTTCTTCTGGAGATAAAAAGGCCAGCCCCAGTCTCATTAAACGATTCTTGGTGAGCTTATTTGGGGGAGAAGAATCTCAAGACAATAAACTGGCCACTGAAGGTGCCATTAAAGTTAAACCTGTCCTGCCAGCGGCTTCCGTTACTGTTGCCAAACCGGCAGAAAGATCGAGTGAATCTCATGGAGCAGGTAGAAGGCCCCATAGAGCCGGCGGCCATAAGCCCATGGCAAAACCCGTGGTGAAACCGCAAACACCGCAAATACAAACACAAACACCCGTCACAGAGAAGGAAGATGTGTCGCAAACGGATTTTAAAGCGCGGACACGTCGAGGGGTGAGAGGTGGAAGAAGGCGGATTACCGGCAGTAGTGTGCCGGGCGTTGTACCTACGCCACATGCCAGCCCAGCTAAACCTTCTATTCCTCAACAAGCTCGTCATATTGAAGAAGTTCCTGTGCCGCCTTTAGAGCACTTGCCACCCTTTCCAACCGATTTGGAAGATTATTACCAAGATGCGTTACGCGTCAAAGGCGTAAAAACCGCTGCGCAACCGCGTCCTGCGAAACCTGAAACACCACCGCCGGTTGAAAGTAAAAAACTCGAAGAACCCCCACAAAAAGTTGAAGTGTCTAGCGTCGTCAAAGAAGAAGTTTCGATCAAAATAGAACCTGCTGTGAAACCTGTGGTCGTCAAAGCGCAGGTTGAAAAGCCTGTTGAATTGAATAAGGCTGAGGCGATAAAGCAGGATGAGCAGGATAATTAATTTTTCACTCTCCGAGAAGCCTGATGCAAATTGATTCAAAATTACAACAAGCCTTTCCCGCGTCAACTAAGATGTATCATGCGGGTCAGCACTATCCCGATTTGCAAGTGCCTTTTCGGCAAATTGCTTTGACCAATGGCGCGGTTTTGCCGGTGTATGATACAACAGGCCCATATACCGATCCCCATCAAACCTTGGATATTCAAGTTGGATTAAAGCCTATAAGAGAAACTTGGATCGTAAACCGAGGCGATACAGAGCTTTACACAGGTCGGCCTATCCAAGCCAAAGATAATGGCTATCGAGATTTAGATAAAACGGCTATGGAAGCTGCGCTTAAACTGCAGCGTCAGCCGAGAAGAGCGCTCCAAGGTCAAGCCGTGACTCAATTGCATTATGCGCGAAAAGGCATGATCACCCCTGAAATGGAATATGTGGCGATTCGTGAAAATGTGCGGAAACAGCAAATCGTGCATCCTGACCGCGAAAAACGTCTCAAAGGTTACGGTTGGGGTGCCAATATTCCTGAACAGATCACGCCTGAATTTGTCCGCACCGAAGTGGCAGCTGGGCGCGCTATTATTCCCGCCAATATTAATCATACCGAATTAGAACCCATGATTATTGGCCGTAATTTTTTGGTGAAGATTAATGCGAATATTGGCACTTCAGCGGTAAGTTCTTCGATTCCCGAAGAAGTGGAAAAAATGGTTTATGCCACGCGTTGGGGCGCTGACACCGTGATGGATCTTTCGACAGGGAAGAATATCCACACTACACGCGATTTTATTTTACGGAATTCTCCAGTGCCTATTGGTACAGTCGTTGTGTATCAAGCCCTCGAAAAAGTTGATGGTGTCGCTGCGGATTTAACGTGGGAAATCTTCCGTGACACTTTAATTGAACAAGCTGAGCAGGGTGTGGATTATTTCACCATTCACGCCGGCGTATTGTTGGGTTATGTACCGCTCGCACTCGCCCGCCAAACTGGTATTGTTTCGCGCGGTGGTTCCATTATGGCGCAATGGTGCTTAGCGCATCATAAAGAAAATTTCCTCTATACCCATTTTGAAGAAATTTGCGACATCATGCGTAGTTATGATGTGAGTTTTTCATTGGGTGATGGCTTGCGACCAGGCTCACAAGCTGATGCCAATGATGAAGCACAATTTGCTGAATTAAAAACTTTAGGTGAATTGACCCAAGTTGCTTGGAAACATGATGTGCAAGTGATGATTGAAGGTCCTGGCCATGTGCCGATGCATCTGATTAAAGAGAATATGGATAAGCAATTGGCAGAATGTTATGAAGCGCCTTTTTATACGTTAGGGCCTTTAACCACAGATATTGCGCCGGGTTATGATCATATCACCAGTGCGATTGGTGCAGCGATGATTGGTTGGTATGGTTGTGCCATGTTGTGCTATGTCACACCTAAAGAACACTTAGGATTGCCGAATCGAGATGATGTCAAAGCGGGAATCATTGCCTATAAAATTGCCGCGCATGCTGCAGATATTGCCAAAGGCCATCCCGCGGCGCGTTATCGTGATGATGTGTTATCCGAAGCGAGATTTAATTTCCGTTGGGAAGATCAATTTAATTTGTCGTTGGATCCTGAAACCGCTAAAGCCTATCATGATGAGTCTTTGCCGCAAGACTCTGCTAAAACCGCAGAATTTTGCTCGATGTGTGGCCCTAAATTCTGTTCTATGCATATTACCCAGCAATTATTTGATTTAACCCCCTCATCCGCCTAACGGCACCTTCTCCCACAGAGGGGAGAAGGCTCCACATCAAATTTTAAAGGGATTCTCTGGCTATGGTATTTTTTTAAAAAGAGGTGGAGAATGAAAGCTGCCATTATTGGCACTGGTGTGATGGGTCAAGTGTTGGCTTTTAATCTCTTGCAAGCCGGTTGGCAGGTGACTTTATTTGATCAACGCGCTTCCGCTGATGCGTTAAATTGCAGTCAAACCGCCGCGGGTTTATTAACCCCGATGTCCGAATTGGAAAAAAATGCCGCGATTATTTTCCAGTTGGGCGTCATATCCTTAAAAAAATGCTGGCCAACGCTATTACAGCAACTCCCAGAACCGGTGTATTTCGCCGATAAGGGCAGTTTAGTGCTCGCGCATCCGAATGACAAAGCCGAGCTACAACGTTTCCAACACCACATTGAAACGCGACTTGAATTAATGCCTAATAGCACACACGTACAGCAATCGGTGATTCGCCAATTAGAACCCGAGTTAGCACAATTTCAAGAAGGTCTATATTTATCTGCGGAAGGCAATCTCGATAATCAGCAGTTTTTAACGATATTGCAACAGTTCTTATTAGATCGCTCCGTCAAATTTTGTTATAATGAAACCGTCATACCGACTGCTGATTGGGGTAAAACCCAGGGTTTTCAGTGGGTGTTTGATTGCAGAGGATTAGGCGCTCAGCAGGATTTACCCGGACTGAGAGGCATTCGCGGCGAAGTGATTTGGTTACATGCGCCGGAAGTGAATGTACAACGCCCGATACGATTGATGCACCCTCGTCACAGCATTTATATTGCACCGCGACCCAATCATCTGTATATCGTCGGCGCCAGTGAAATCGAAACGGAAGATAATAGCCCCATTTCAGTACAAAGCACCTTAGAACTATTGTCGGCAGCGTATTATTTGCATAAAGGATTTGCAGAGGCTCGAGTGCTCAAAACCTTAACGCATTCGCGTCCCACCTTTGAGGATCATTTACCTAAGATTTTTTATCGACCCGGTTTGATTGCGCTCAATGGTTTATACCGGCATGGATTTTTGTTAGCACCGGTATTGGCACAGGAAATATTACGTTATTTAACCCAAGATTTTTCTTCTCTGCATTTTCCAAATTTATGGCAAACTTTTTAACTGTTTTTTTAAATCAAGTGGCGCAAAATATTGCCACCACCAATCTGCAAACTTTTTTGTCGACACAAGGCTATCAGGCAGGCAGTTTTGCCGTGATGATCAATCAGCAATTAGTGCCTCGCTCACAATATGCGCAGACCGAATTAACCGAAGGCGATAAAATCGACATTATCTTACCGATGCAAGGGGGCTGAGTATGTGGTCACTGGCGGATAAACAACTGTCCAACCGTTTAATTTTGGGAACGTCACAATATCCTTCTTTACAGATTTTACAAGAAGCCATTACCCAATCCGGTGCGCAAATGATTACCGTCTCTTTGCGTCGCCAACTCGGTGACAATACGCAATCCACTCAAAATACTTTTTGGGAGCAGATCAAGCAATTAAATTGTCATATTCTGCCCAATACCGCGGGATGTCGCACGGCAAAAGAAGCGGTGATGATGGCAGAAATTGCCAGAGATTTATTTGAAACGAATTGGATTAAGTTAGAAGTGATAGGGGATGATTATAGTTTACAGCCACATCCTTTTGAGTTGCTGAACGCTGCTAGAACGCTTATTCAAGCGGGTTTTACGGTTTTTCCTTATTGCACCGAAGATTTAGTGTTAGCGCAACATCTATATGACAGTGGCTGCCAAATTTTAATGCCTTGGGCTGCGCCGATTGGATCAGGAAAAGGGATTTTAAATCCTTATGCGTTAGAAACGTTACGGTTGCGTTTACCCAAAGCGACATTAATTATCGATGCAGGGATTGGCAAACCCTCTCATGCAATTCAAGTGATGGAATTAGGTTTTGATGGCGTATTATTAAATACGGCGGTGGCGCTGGCCAAAGATCCGGTGCAAATGGCGGTCAGTTTTAGTGATGCAGTTAAATCAGGGCGTGCGGCATATTTAGCCGGAGCAATGGCAGAAAGAAACTGTGGTCATCCCGGCACGCCTTTGATTGATACCCCATTTTGGCAACAGGAGACTGCTGTAAAATCTGAGGCTCAACCTTCACATCCTCCTGCCCAATCTATTGCCGTTAAGCCCATTGTTTGGACGATCGCAGGTTCTGATTCAGGCGGTGGCGCTGGCATTCAAGCCGATTTACATACTTTTCAAGCATTAGGCGCTTATGGATGTTCGGTGATTACGGCGGTGACAGCGCAAAATAGTGTGCAAGTGGGGGATATTCATTATGTGCCGGGTGAAAGCGTGATGAAGCAGCTGGCTTTATTGACGCAAGATTTACCGGCGAAAGCCGTTAAACTCGGCATGTTAGGCAACCCAGATGCATTAGCCGCCATTGCACAATTTTTAGCGCATTTTTCAGGACAGGTCGTATTGGATCCTGTGTTGATTGCGTCTTCTGGCAATCCTTTATTTAAAATGGATGCAGCGGATTATATTCAACATTTATTGCAATTATTGCCGTACGCAGCAGTAGTCACGCCAAATATTCCGGAAGCAGAAGCTATTACGGGTTTACCGATTCAAAATTATGACGATATCATCACTGCAGCACAAAAATTTTTAACACTGGGTGCGCAAAGTGTGCTGATTAAAGGTGGGCACTTGCAAAATGATGACTACAGTCAAGATTATTGGACCAATGGACAGCAGGCTTTTTGGCTGGCGTGTCCTCGTCAAGCAGGGAATTATCATGGTGGAGGGTGCACTTTATCTTCTGCAATTGCGGCTACATTGGCGTTAGATTATCCGCTGCCAGATGCCATTGTGATTGCGAAAATGTATTATCAGCAGGGGATACAGTTTGCGGCACAAAATAAACCAGGCAAGGGGCCTGCGCCAGTGAATCCGACTTATTGGCCACAATCCGAACGTAACTTGCCACTGTTAAGTGAAAAACCTTTGACTCAAATCATGCCGGCTTCTCCCAGTTGTGGAGATACACCACTTGGTTTATATCCCGTGGTAGATGATGTCAGTTGGTTAAAAAAATTGTTGCCCCTAGGCATAAAAACGATTCAATTAAGAATTAAAGATCAGCAAAAATTACAAACGCAAATTGCGGAGGCAGTGCAATTGGCTCGATACCATGAGACGCGTTTATTTATTAACGACGATTGGGAGCTAGCCATTCAGCACGGCGCTTATGGCGTGCATTTAGGACAAGAAGATTTAGTCACCGCTGATATGGATCGCATTAAACGCGCTGGACTTCGATTAGGCATCAGCACCCACAGTTATGCTGAACTCGCTACTGCGCATACTTATCGACCTTCTTACGTTGCATTAGGACCTATTTACCCCACCACCAGCAAAGTGATGAAGTTTGCACCGCAAGGAGAAGAAAAACTACGACAATGGCGGCGATTAGTGGATTATCCTTTGGTCGCGATTGGAGGGATTCAAACGCAGCATATTGCTGGGTTGTTACAAGCCGGTGCGGATGGGGTAGCAATGATTTCGGCGATTACTCAAGCACCGCAGATCGAAAGTAGCGTGGAGACAATGTTGGCACTATGTGATAAATAGCACGGACTTGACTGGAGCGCGGGCAGCTTGCCCGCTGCTTTTTAATCCCAACATTAGCCTTCGGGATAACTGTTTGAAGGAAGACTCAACGAAGCACTCCTTTTTAATTTAACCGCTTTTTTAAATTGATAATCTTGTAAAGTTTTCTTAAAAAATATGATCAATCCTGAAATACTAAAATCTGGAAGGGAATTAACTGCTGTTTTAAGAGAGAGCGTATATTGTTTAGCTAAAGCAAAGCGGATCACAAAAATCAACTTTAAATAAAACTTAGCGCTTTTGATCTCTGGATGAAACGCTTCAGCCTCAACCGCCAAAATATCTAACGTCAACAAATGCTCATCCAAGCTCATTTTTAAATTCTGTTTCATAAAAATTGTGAGATTTTTTTGGTGGCGACGATATCTCACATACACTCCATTCAGATAAACGATTTTTCCTTGTGGTTTGCTGAGCATACACTGCAATAAAAATAACCAATCCGAACTGACTTTGATGCGCTCATCAAATCCTCGTTTAGGCACACAATCTGTGCGGAGCATGACAGAAGGTCCCATCATATAAAATCCATAACCGATTAGATCTCGAATATTGGTTTCTGCGCCTGTTAAACTTTTTTTGGTGGAAGCATAATACAGCGTAGCATTGGTCGCCGAATCAAATACCTCGACATCGTGATGAGTAATGACAATGTTAGGATCATTTTCCATGCACTCTACTTGCTGGCGAATCTTGTCAGGCAGCATGATATCATCTCCACCCAGCCAAGCAATGTACTTGCCGCGACAGTGTTGTAATGCGCGATTGCAATTACCGGTAATCCCCAAATTCTGAGAATTGAAAACTGGCTTCAATCGTTCAGGGTATTGTGCTTGAAAGTGCCTGATAATTTCGGACGTTTTATCGGTAGAAGCATCATCAGAAACAATCACTTCAAGGTTGGAATAATTCTGCGTTAAAGCACTTTGCAAAGTTTCGGCTATAAAGTGTTCTTGATTGTAGCTTAAGATCATAATGGAAACTAAGGGAAGCTGAAGATCTGTTGCTGTCATACGACGACCTCTTTTTGATAAGCTTTTATCACACTCATAATTTTTTGCACAGCCGTTGGTGATAAATGCGGGCCGATGGGAAGGCTAATAATCGTTTCATGAATTTGTTCGCTGATGGGAAAACTGAGTGTATTCATGGCGCGATAAGCCGCTTGTCGATGAGGTGGAATCGGGTAGTGGATTAATGTTTGCACTTGGTTTTGTTCCATCCATTGTTGAAAATGCTGACGCTCTGAGACTCGCAGTACAAAAAGATGCCAAACAGGATCTGCCCAATTAGGCACCTTGGGTAAGTGGATTCCCTCTACATCAGCTAATTGGTTTAAATATTCATTTGCCAAATTTTTACGTCGTTCGTTCCACGCATCTAAGTATTTAAGTTTGACGCGAAGAATAGCCGCTTGAATTTCATCTAGCCGACTATTCACGCCTGCAACTTCATTATAATATTTTTTTTGCGAACCGTAATTGCGTAATAACCGCACTTTTTGGGCAATGTCTTGGTCATTGGTGGTGACAGCGCCCGCATCACCATAGGCGCCTAAGTTTTTGCCGGGATAAAAACTCCACCCTGCCGCCTGGCCTAATCCGCCTACACGTTTGCCATGACAATAAGCGCCATGCGCTTGCGCCGAATCTTCAATCACGGGGAGCTGATATTTGGTAGCAATTTGATTAATTGCTTGCATATCTGCAGGCTGACCATATAAGTGCACGGCGATAATGGCTTTGGTTTTTGGAGTAATGGCAGCTTCGATGAGAGCGGGATTGATATTATATGTCTGAAGATCGGGTTCCACAGGAACAGGCGTTGCACCGACATATGTGACCGCTAACCAAGTGGCGATGTAGGTATTACTTGGTACAATCACTTCATCCCCAGCACCAATATCATAAGCGCGCAAAATTAATTCTAAAGCTTCTAGACCATTGCCAACGCCAACACAATATCGGGTATCACAATAGCGCGCAAATTCTGTTTCGAATGCTTCCAATTCTTGACCTAATAAATACCAGCCCGAGTTGAGCACACGCTGCGTTGCAGCATCTAACTCAGATTGTAATTCTAAATAGGTCGCTTTCAAATCGAGAAAAGGAATCATGTGCTTTGACCTACGACACTGGCTTGAAAATCTTGATAGTCGCGGTAATAGTCATTTTCATCATAATAGTCTGACGCCAATACCAAACCGACCGCATCCTTGGAAAAATTTTTCATTTCGTGCCAAATCATGGTATCAATATGAAGCCCAATGCTCGGATCATCTAACGTATAGTGAGCGGTGTGTTTGCCATCATCCAACATCATTTCGAAACTGCCAGCGACAGGAATAATCAGTTGTTGTAGAGCTTTGTGGGCATGTCCGCCGCGTTCTACATGTTGTGGCACGCCATAGATATAATAGACGCGTCGAATCGGGAAGGGGATGTTGCGCTCCGCTTCAATAATCCCTAAATTGCCTCTGGGGTCACTAATTTTAATTGGCTTAATAAGATAATCTTTCAAACTCATATGGAATTCTCGTTCATTTATAGGTGACTCTTGTTACTTGTTTACCCCTCATCCGCCCTATCGGGCACCTTCTCCCACAGGGGGAGAAGGAAACAGCTCGCCACTCAAATCTTCATAGCATCAAAAACAAGTTCCTAGTACTTTATGTTTAATGACTGCTGGGATACCCATCACTACAGTGCGCTCAGGCACATCTTTCGTCACAACAGCGCCCGCTGCAACTAATGCACCTTTATGAACGACGATATTTGGGAGCAAAGTGGCGCCTAGTCCGATGGTTGCACCATCTTCTATATGCGGCCCCTTGATTTGTTTATCTGTATACTCACGCGAATAAGCAATAGCATTATCATTGGCTGTTGTCACGCTCATGGAGATAAAAACATTATCACCAATAATCATGTTACCGGTAATATGGGTTAAATCCATGATTTTAGTATGATGGCCAATTTTAGTATTATAATTGATTGTCACTTGTCGGCCAATGACACAAAAATTTCCAATTTCCACTTGTTCACGAATGGATACCCCATCACCAATTAACGTGTTTGAGCCAATACTCACATCATAATAAATGACGCTGTGAGGGCCAATCGAGCAGTTATCGCCAATGTGAATCACAGGTTGATAAACGGGCTGACGCGCTAATGCACCCGCACCTTTAGGGGGTTTGCCGAGATAAGCGCCGGGAAAAATTTCGACGTTGTCACCAATTTCAACGCCAGCTTCTATCACAACGTAAGGATGAATAATGACGTTTTGTCCAAGTTGCACATTTTTAGCAATAATTGCGGTGGAGTGGATAGTATTCATAAGACACTTAACTCAGTATTTTCATATTGGACTTCGATTAAGATCTGCTTTAAATAGTGACCATAACTCGTCTTCAATAACGGTTGAATTAAGGCTTCTAATTGCTGTGCGGTAATATAACCCATTCGATAGGCGATTTCTTCTGGACAAGCAATTTTTAAGCCTTGGCGTTTTTCCAACGTCTGGATAAATAAAGCCGCTTCCAATAAAGAATCATAGGTGCCCGTATCCAACCATGCTTGTCCTCGATTCATTTTAATCACGTGCAGTTGATTTTTTTCTAAATATTGTTGGTTGATATCTGAAATTTCCAATTCACCGCGTGCTGAGGGGCGCAATTGAGCGGCCATGTCCACCACTTGGTTATCATAAAAATACAAGCCTGTTACCGCATAACGTGAACGCGGTTGAGAAGGCTTTTCCACAATACGAGTCGGTTTATTGTTGTCATCGAATTCAATAACACCATACCGTTCTGGGTCGTTCACATGATAAGCAAATATTGTTGCGCCTGACTGTTTTGATGCAGCTAAACGTAAATAATGCATTAAATCGGCGCCGTAAAAAATATTATCTCCTAAAATTAATGCACAATGGCTGGTTTGAATAAATTCTTTACCTAATATGAAGGCCTGTGCTAATCCACCGGGTGATGGTTGAACTTTATAAGCTATTTGGATACCCCATTGACTTCCATCTCCTAGCAATTGCTGAAAGCGGACAATATCCTGTGGTGTGGAAATTAACAAAATCTCGCGAATACCCGCTAGCATCAGGGTTGCTAGGGGATAATAAATCATCGGCTTGTCATAGACAGGCAATAATTGTTTGGAAATTGCCTGAGTGACGGGATATAGCCGTGTACCTGCACCCCCTGCTAAAATAATCCCCTTCATGCTAACACGCTCCGATGGGTATAATTCTCTTCCAGCCATTGGGTGTAATGACCGGTTCTGATTTGATTGACCCAATCCCCATGATTTAAATACCAGTCAATTGTAGCGCTCAATCCTTCAGAAAAATTCCAACGAGGTTGCCATCCTAATTCTTGAGAAATCTTAGTGATGTCCATCGCATAACGCTGATCATGGCCAGGGCGATCAGTGACGTATTGTATTAAATTGTGATAATAATGAGGATTGGTTTGGGGACGACGCGATTGTAAAAGATCACAAATCGACTGGACGACCGCTAAATTTGTCCATTCGGCCTGTCCGCCAATATTATAGGATTCGCCCAATCGTCCTTTGGCTAATATGAGCCGAACGGCGGCGCAATGATCACTGACATGCAACCAATCCCGAATATTCTGACCATTGCCATAGATGGGTAAAGGCTTACCTTCCAGAGCATTCAAACACATCAGAGGGATTAATTTTTCGGGAAATTGAAAAGGACCGTAATTATTGGAGCAATTGGTGATAATAACAGGCACATCGTAAGTATGATAATAAGCCCGGGCAAAATGATCTGCTGCTGCCTTTGAGGCAGAATAAGGGCTATTGGGCGCATAGGGTGTGCTTTCAGTAAAAGCGGGGGCGGTAGGTGTTAAGCTACCATACACTTCATCCGTGGAAATTTGGATAAACCGAAAATTTTCACGCTCATGCGAAGATAGGCCTGCCAAATAATCTCGAGTAATTTCTAAGAGATTGAATGTCCCTTGAACATTGGTGGTAATAAAGCCTTGTGGATCTAAAATAGAACGATCAACATGGCTTTCCGCCGCAAAATTTAATAAAGCTCGGGGTTTGTGTTGCTGCAAAAGGGATTTGATTAAGACAGGATCGGCAATATCACCTTTAATAAAATAAAAACGAGGATCTTGAGCACAGGTCGATAGATTGTGAATATTCCCTGCGTAAGTGAGTTTATCCACAACCAGAAGGGGTTCTTGTTCTCTGGCTAACCAATCTAAAACAAAATGCGTTCCTATGAAGCCCGCCCCACCTGTCACTAGGATCATGTTCTTATACCCAAAAAAGGCGTTACTTTAGTCAAATTATGCTGTTTTGTCAATCTATTAGGCTGAATTGCGGCTGGCATTGGTATTCGCTGCTAAAGCTTTTAAAATCATTTTCCGATAAATATTGGCCTGATTTTCATTTTTATCCGCTAATTCATGCCAACGTAATGTCGCGAATTGTTGAATCATCAGCAAAGGTAACACAATTTCTTCACGTAATTGAATGGATTCTCGTATCAGCGGGTCATTTTCTAATAAAAACCGCTGTTGAGCGATGTCTAATAGCAATGTTTTCGTTAATTCAGCTTCTGTTCGCAGGGTTTGCCAAAATGTGCCATAACGCTTATCGTTTGCCAAATATTGCGTTAACTCGAAACAGGTTTTTGACAGGCTCATCATGGTATTTTCTACCAACGTTCTAAAAAACAGTGAGGATTGATATAATTGTTTTAAATTTTCCAATTGACCGACTTGGATGAGTTGTTGTAATGCAGTTCCAAAACCAAAATAGCCTGGAATATTTTGTTTAATTTGACTCCATGACCCCACAAAAGGAATTGCGCGTAGGTCGTTGAGCTGAAACGTTTGGCTTTTTTTACGCGAAGCAGGGCGGCTACCGATATTTAATTCGTTAAAGAAGGGTAAAGGAGTGACATCTAACAAATAGGGAATAAAAAGCGGATTATTTTTTAAATCCAAGTAGGCTTGATGGCTGTTTTGGGATAATTGTTCTAATAAGTCCCATTGACTTTCAGTTAAATCATTCGACTCTTCAGGAAAAATTAAATCTTTTAATCCTGCCGTATACAATTGTTCAAGATTATATTTGGCTGAAGCGCGATTACCAAAATTGACGCTAATGGTTTGTCCTTGTACAGTCAGTTGAATTTGTCGATGATCGATTTTTTGACCGAGCGAACAATAAAAATTATGGGTATTGCCGCCGCCGCGTGCCGGAGGGCCACCACGTCCATCAAAAAAACTGACATTAATTTTATATTTCTGAGAAATGGCAGTTAAATTCACTTTAGCTTTGTAAATGGACCAATTGGCTGTGACATAGCCGCCATCTTTTGTCCCGTCTGAAAATCCAAGCATAATGGTTTGTTGCGCACCGCGGTGTTGCAAATGTTGCTGATAATGCGTATTTTGATACAAGCTTTCCATGATGGTGGCCGCATTCTCTAAATCTTCAATACTCTCGAACAAAGGAATAATATCCACCGGCATTGTTTCAGAAAAACCGCCAAAGACTTGTAACAACGTGAATAATTCTAATACATTCAATGCAGAATGCGTATTACTGATCACATAGCGACACAACCCTTTCGCTCCATTTTCAATTTGGATGGTTTTAATTGCTCGAATGGTTTCGACGCAAGTCTGGGTGTTAAATTGTCGATGCAGTAGGGTTTTATCGTTAACGAGTACTTGTAAGTCAGCAATTTTTTCATTATCTGAATGGTTAACATAATCGATAGCACAGTGTTGCATCATTAAAGATATCAAATCACGATGCACGCTTGCGTTTTCTCGAATATCCATCGGTGAAAAATAAAATCCAAAGCACTGCACTTTACCGATAAATTTTTCTAACGCAGGTAAAAATAGCGCGTTATGTTCTTCAATTAATAATTGCTTTAATTGCAATAAATCTGTCAATAATGCTTCAACCTGCGCATAACCTTCTAGCGTACAATTGGGATTTTGGGTGGACAATTGCGCATAGAGCAGGGTTTGCTCTAACTTAAATTTAATCTTTTCAAGTGGACTTAACACGCCTTCAAAGGTGAGTTTTTTAGTCAAATCGTGCAGATCTGCTGCATACAGGCGCAAAATTGTGAATTTTAATAATCGTGCGACTTGTAAAGTGACTTCAGCCGTCACAAATGGGTTGCCATCTCGATCACCGCCGGGCCAAAATCCTAATTCTACGGCTTGAAAAGAACGATCTATCATCGGATCAAACGCTTGAATGGTCTGTTCAATTTTGGATTGCAGTTGCGGGATGACGTGATAAAAAACATGTTCCAAATACCAAACAATACTGCGTGCTTCTTGATAGGGCGTGGGTTTATGGCGATGTTTGAAAGAGGTTTTACCCATTTGCAATAGCAGTAAACTAATCTGCTTAAGATTATCGCCTTGAAATGCGCGCACCAATTGCGTCAAAATAATTAAAATAGGATCAGAATAAAATTGAGTGGGGTGAGCAGTCAATACCAATCTGAATTGATAATCTGGCACGACTTTGACGAACTGTGTTTCGCGTTGTTTGTGCAACGTTTTTGCAATCAAATCGCTTAAAGATCCTGGACCTTTAAGCTGATGGGTCGCAGCAAAGGCGGCATCCTCTACCGCATCAAATAAAACAACCTGCCGCTCAATAAATTGCAGCATTTTAAATAGCAGCTCAATTTGATCGTGCTCCTCCAGCCAATGATTATTTTCCTTAAAAAAAGCCTGCACGATGTCAGCAGGTGACCGGTGTTCTTGAATGGCTTGGTGGCAATATTTAGAAAAAACCGTGAGCAAGGCGCCAGTTTCTTCAGTTTCCCCAAACGGTAAGGTGAGAAAAAGACCATTATAGAGTCGGTATTTTAAGACGACGTCGTTTTGGAAGTTTTGGAGATGCTTATCCATTTGATATCCATTTAAAAATTACGGTATAGCAAAAAAGTATCCCAATGTCCATAATGAAACACCTGAATAAGACTTTCAATGGCGATGCGTTATCAGGAAACACTCAAAATTATGGTGTGGTGCCTTCTCCCCTCCGTGGGAGAAGGTGCCGATAGGCGGATGAGGGGGCCTAATGAAAGGTTTCGCATTATTAGAAGTATTATTAGCACTGACTCTACTCGCCTTTGGGTTATTGAATATTTTGGGCATGCAGTTTACCGCTACCCGGTACACCCATCAGAGTAATTTGGAAGATCTGGCCTTAACCCAACTCAGCGCCATGATGGATAGGTTGCGAGCCAATCGCACGCCTGAAGCCAGACAGCGAGAACTGCAGCAATGGAATAGTCAAAACACCAGCCTATTGCCGTCAGGAATAGGGAATTATACCTGCTTTCAAGACAATTGTGTGGTGAATCTCCATTGGCAGGATCGAACGCTGCAAGCTTTATCGTTAAGTGGACAATTATGAGCGTTAAATCTCAACGAGGAGCAACCTTAATCGAAATGATGCTGGCCTGTAGTCTCAGTATCTTTTTATTGACCGGGTTAATGCAAATTTATTTGGCGTGTAAACAAAATATGGATTTACAACAAAGCCAAGCCAACATGCAAGAAAGCGGGCATTTTGCGGTGGTTTTTTTGAATCAAGCCATCCGCATGGCGGGTTATGCGAATTGTGGCGGTTCGACGCAGCCGGTGAACCAGGATTTGGCGATTCAAGGATTTTCTAGTGCATTGCCTCCTTACTTACAGGGTAAAGTGGTGTCGGACACTGACAGTATTGTGATTGGGCTTTGTCAAACAGAAAATGGCAAAACCCAATTTGTGCAAAAAGCGTTTTTTATCAGCCCCACCACGCGAAAAAACAGTGTAGGGCAAACCATTACGGCTTTGTATGAGATGCCAATCAATAGCGATAAAGCTGAATTGGTGCCTGATGTGACGCATATGCAGATTCAATATGGCATCAGTGCTAAATCCTCTATCACGAGCATTGACAGGTATGTGCCAGCTGCTCAAGTGGGAGATTGGCATCAGGTACGTGCCGTTCAAATCAGTTTACTCGTTCAATCAGAAAAACCGCGTTTAAGATTGGCAAGTCAACACTGGTTCACTTATATCGCACTCAGAGAGCGACCATGACGACGCAAAAAGGAGTTATTCTGATGATGACGCTATTTTATCTCACCGTCATAACTTTATTGGTGATGGCAGCGTTTGATACCAGCATTTTGCAAATTAAAATACAAGCAGGGGATAAAAATGTGGCGCAGGCTTTTCAGAATACGGAATCTGCGCTCGTGATTGTGGAAAAACAATTGACGGGGCAGGAGTCTACAGGAGGGGGGAGTTTATCTAATGCAACCTATCAATATCAAAAATTGTCTGCTACTGCGTGTCAAGTGGACTATCAAATTGATGCGATAGGGAAAAAATCTTTAGAAGTCGTGCATTTACAAAGTATTTTGCAAGTAACACTGCATAATGCGCAATGTAAAGCACCAGCCGCTAAAAAAAGAATTGCTTGGCAGGAGATTTTATGACAATGATATGTTTGGAAAAGCTGCTTTATCGCACTGCGTGTAGAATTGGCAGTACACCCATGAGATCCCGCTAACAAGTAGGCGGGACGTCGAGGCAGAGAGTAACTGCGAGATAAACTTAAAGCTTTGTCTTACATACTTTATCTCGACCATAAGACAAAATACTTTTTTAAATGATTAGTAAATAATTGAGAATTTGATGTCTCTCAATATTTACTACCTCGACGTCCCGCCTACTTGTTAGCGGGATCTCATGGGTGTACTGCTAATTCTACACGCAGTGCACACAAACAAGATTTTAAAATGTTATAAAGAACCTATTCAAATTCCTTCTGCACTGCAAAAATGCCTCTCGCATTACGTAAGT
This sequence comes from Gammaproteobacteria bacterium, assembly GCA_047601185.1. Classification (GTDB taxonomy): domain Bacteria; phylum Pseudomonadota; class Gammaproteobacteria; order JAURND01; family JAURND01; genus JASGJS01. The sequence continues at coordinate 1,577,907 of JASGJS010000001.1, forward strand.
ATTCTTTATAATCCAACCCATAACCAAACACATAACGATTTTCAACAGATAGCCCGACGAAATCTGCGGTTTGTAATCCTTCAGCGGTTCTAGCGTGCTGTTTATCCACTAAAACCGCAGTATAAACTGCTTTAGCGCCCTCAGCCCAACAAAAATCCACTAAGGCTTTTAACGTAATCCCGGTATCTAAGATATCATCCACCAAAATAATGGTGCGATCTTTTAAACTTTTTCTCGGTTGCGCATGCCAAGACAATTCACCACCGGTGGTTTTTCCTTCGTAACGCGAAGCATGAATATAATCCACTTCTAATGGAAAATTTAATCGTGGCAATAAATAACCCAACGGAATAATGCCACCGATTAACACGCATAAAAAAATCGGATTCGTTTCAGCTAAAGTTTCGTTGATGTGTTTAGCCATTTCATCAAACGCTGTTTCAACAGCTGTTTGAGGATGCAAACAAGTGGCGGTTTCTAAAATGGTTTTAATATTTTCAGGTAAGTGCATGGGTAAACTCTGTGAGGACTTCAGTTCTGCCTATCGGATTATTACAAATAAGGACTTTATCACACCCTGCGGAGAGTGCGGCTTGCACGCGTGCGGTATAGTTGCCTCCGACTGCTGCGCCACCCATACTTAAATCATCGCTGACAATCAAGCCCCTAAATTTGAGTGTTTGCCGTAAAATATCTTGCAACCAAACGGAAGAAAGGCTAGCTGGCTGAGTATCTACGGCAGAAAAACGAATATGTGCCGGCATAATACCGCCTAATTGTGACAATAACGTCACAAAGGGGCGCATATCGGTGGCTAAAATATCTTCATAACTGCGTGTATCTGTTGGGAGTTCGAGATGAGAATCTGCTGTCACCGCGCCATGACCTGGAAAATGCTTGCCAATGGCAGTCATCCCTGCCGCTTGCATCCCTTTGATATAAGCGCTCGCCAATGCGATGACTGTATCGGGATCTTTAGCGAAACAACGTCGACTCATGACTTGGCTAATCCCTCGGTCAATATCCAAAACGGGGGCAAAACTCAAATCGATGTCAAAGGCTCTAAGCTCGCTGGCCATGATGTAACCCCAATGTTCGGCTTGTTCACAGGCCTTTGCTGGGTCTTTTTGATAGAGTTCGCCGAATTCTGATACGGAAGGGAGCAAAGTAAATCCTTCACGAAATCGCTGAACAGGCCCGCCTTCTTGATCCACTGTCATAAATAATTCAGGCCTAATGTCGCGAATCATCCGAACTAAGTCGCGAAGTTGTTGCGGGTTTTGATAGTTACGCGAAAATAAAATAATCCCACCAATTAGGGGATGCATGAGCCATTCGCGTTCTTCAGCCGTCAAGCTGGGTCCTGCGAGATCGGTAATAATACTATTCAAATAGGGAGCCGGCATTTTTTAAAAATTCCTCTTCGGCTGGCGTAGAAGTTCGGCCTAAGACTTCATTGCGGTAGGGAAAACGTCCAAACCGCGAAATAATTTCATGATGCCGAATCGCATAATCTAAAAATTTTTCAAAAATAGGGCGGGTTTCTTGAAATGATAAGGTTAACAGCATTTCATAGGCGCGTAATGACAGCGATTGCATTTCGGCATTTTCGGAATGCATCAGCGGAAAATAAAAGAATACCCGCTCCATTAAACTGAGCATATGATCAAATTGTTGCTCGACGCCTCTCAAACACAAATCTAGCGCTTTGCGATCCTGATCAAATGCTTGTGGCATATTCCGGTAAATATGGCGAGAAAATTGATCAAATAAAATAATCAGAGCCAATGTGCTTCTAGGACCTTGTTCCCAACTGGCATAATCGCCTTGAACCGCTTTCAGATAATCTTCGTAAAATTGCGTTTTGATTTCTTTGTCAACTTGTGGATCACCGCTGAACCACACCCAGGTTCTATGCGTTGAGGGCAGGGCTGTTTTTTCAACACTTCCCAACCAATATTGTAAAATAGCATCAAATGAATTCACAACGACTCCTGAATAAAAATCTTGGTTCCCACTTCAACCCTATCGAATAAAGCGATAATATCGGCATTACGCATGCGGATACAACCACGCGATCCGGGTGTGCCCATGATGACGCTGTCTGGACTCCCATGAATATAAATGTAACGCTGCATGGTGTCTACATTTCCTAGTCGATTTTTATGTAACTCTAAACCACTTAACCATAAAATTCGGGTTAAAATCCAATCTCTAGGCGGGGAGGCTTTTGCCAACTCTGGGGAATATAATTCACCGGTAGGGCGGCGGCTGATAAAAACGGTATTGGCGGGGCAGTTTGCGCCAATTTTAGCGCGAATTTGGTGCCAACCGCGAGGGGTTTGGAAGCTGTTTTTTTGTTCACCGGCACCATTAGCGGCTGTTGAAATGGCATAGCGCTGCTCACAATGCTGAGCTTTGTAAACAGACAAGGTTTGTGTTTTGATGTCGGCTTGTAAGTGAAGGTTCATAAGCTGCTACCTCGACGTCCCGCCTACTTGTTAGCGGGATCTTATGACTCGGATTTTTTCTTATCCAAATTACGATAGGTAATGCGGCCTTTAGTTAAATCATAAGGGGTCATTTCAACGGTGACAGCATCGCCGGTGAGGATACGAATGTAATTTTTGCGCATTTTACCGGAAATATGGGCGGTAATAATGTGCCCATTTTCAAGTTTAACGCGAAACATGGTATTCGGCAGCGCTTCAATCACGGTGCCTTCCATTTCCAAGTGTTCTTCTTTAGCCATAGTCAGTTGGGAGTCTCATAAAAAAGCGGATTATGGCAGTTAAATAAAGCGCTTGCAATGGTTTTGAAGTATTTTTTTGGTTAAGCGGGCAAGCTGCCCGCGCTCCCAGGCACGAGCTTTTTCAAAGCTTTGAGAAATATCTTACTGGCAGCAGGGCTAATCTTTTATTTTTAAATCTTTTGTAAACATTCAGCTGTAGTGCACACAACTTAGGTCCTTAGAGGCTGTGGTGTCGCCGGTTGGGACGCCGTGAATACTTCCTTGTAGGCTCACCATGAACATCCTTGTTCATGGATGCCCAACCTTGCGACACCACAGCCTCTAAGGACCTGGTGCCAAATTTAACTTAGGTAGTGGATAGTTACAATCTTTCAATCTTTTTAGATTTTTGTTCTGGCAGAGAAACGTTTCTATGGCTGTTACTTCATAGAAGCTCGAGCCTGGGAGGGTGGGCAGCTTGCCCGCCTGCCTTTATAAAGTTTCTAAATATTTTTCAGCATCCAAGGCAGCCATACACCCCGAGCCTGCAGAAGTGACGGCTTGTCGATAAACAGAATCCGCCACATCTCCCGCAGCAAAGACACCCGGGATGCTGGTGGCGGTGACATTGCCTTCCAAACCACTTTTAACCACAATATAGCCATTCTTCATAGCCAATTGTCCTGTAAAAATATCGGTATTGGGTTTATGGCCAATCGCAATAAATACCCCTTGTAGTTCTAATTCTTGCGTCGTGTTCTGAGTGACATCTTTAAGACGGACGCCAGTGACACCTTGTTCATTGCCTAAAATTTCATCTACCACTTGATTCCAAGCAATGGTGACCTTCCCTGAGCGTTCTTTTTCCAACAATCTTTCCGTGAGCATTTTTTCAGCACGGAATTTATCGCGGCGATGAATGACGGTGACATGTGAAGCGATATTCGACAAGTATAAAGCCTCTTCAACTGCGGTATTACCTCCACCAACCACGGCAACGTTTTGATTTTTAAAGAAAAATCCATCGCAAGTTGCACAGCCCGAAACGCCGCGACCCATAAAGGCTTGCTCAGAGGGTAGGCCTAAATATAAAGCAGAAGCCCCTGTGGCGATGATCAGTGCATCACAAGTATAAGTGTGTTCACCCATTAAGGTAAAAGGTTTCTCTTGTAAATCGACTTTCTGAATATGATCAAAAATAATTTCTGTTTCAAAGCGTTGCGCATGTCTTTGCAAGCGCTGCATCAGCATGGGCCCTTGTAAACCTTCGATATCGCCCGGCCAATTATCCACATCGGTGGTGGTCATCAGCTGGCCACCCTGTTCAAAACCGGTAATCAAGACAGGTTTTAAATTGGCGCGCGCCGCATAAATCGCAGCAGAATACCCGGCAGGGCCAGAGCCTAAGATAATTAGCTTATGATGTTTGCTCATCTTCATCCCATTTTAAGGTGCCGCCACTTTGATATTCCGTAACCCGCGTTTCAAAGAAGTTCTTTTCTTTCTTAAGATCCAACATCTCGCTCATCCAGGGGAATGGATTTTCAGCTTTAGGATAGACGTCAGCTAAGCCTATTTGAGCGCAACGACGATTGGCAATATACCGTAAATAGGTGTGAAACATTTGCGCATTCATCCCTAAAATGCCGCGAGGCATGGTGTCTATTGCATATTGATACTCTAAGTCGACCCCTTTACGGATCATTTCGTGTGCTTCTCGCTGCAAAGCTTCATTCCAGATATGAGGATTCTCAATTTTAATCTGATTAATGACGTCAATCCCGAAGTTCATATGGAGGGATTCGTCACGGAGGATATATTGCAACTGCTCGGCGGTGCCTGTCATCTTATTGCGTCGACCTAAGGACAAAATTTGCACAAATCCTACATAGAAGAAGATTCCTTCAAAAATGACATAGAAAGCAATTAAGTCACGTAATAATCGTTGGTCATTTGCAGGCGTGCCCGTATGGAAATCAGGGTCGCATAAGCTTTGCGTATACGTTAAAGCCCAGGAGGCTTTTTCCGCAACTGAGGGAATTTCGTGATACATATTAAACACTTCGCCTTCATCCAGCGCCAGGCTCTCTATAATATGTTGGTAAGCATGGGTGTGGAGGGCTTCTTCAAAAGCTTGGCGGAGTAAATACTGGCGACATTCAGGGTTGGTAATATGTTTGTAGACGGCTAAGACCAAATTATTGGCCACCAAGGAGTCTGCAGTAGAAAAGAAGCCCAGATTGCGCTTGATAAGGCGACGTTCGTCTTCCGTCAAACCTTGAGGGTCTTTCCAAAGCGCAATATCGGCTGCCATATTAATTTCGCCCGGCATCCAATGGTTAGCACACGCGGCCAGATATTTTTCCCAAGCCCAACGGTATTTAAACGGCACTAACTGATTTAAGTCTGCGCGGCAATTGATCATCATCTTATCTTCCACTCGAACACGAGCTGTGCCGAGTGTCACATTTTCGAGGCCAGTTGCGCCACCTAAGGAGTGTGCTGAAGCGTTTTTTTCGGCCAGTGAGGTGGCTGAATCGTATTCATTCCAATTTAGTAAGCCCATATCGGTCATTCTCCTGGGTGAAAGGGGTCAGTTAATCGTGCGGTTTGTTACGGTTGATTGTACCCAATTTCAGGAGATTTTGTCTAGGTAAGCGAAGCGCTCATAGCACTAAAAACGCTTGAGGCTTGAGAAGCTTTCGAAGTTGGTTGTGGGGCCTTCTCCCCCCGTGGGAGAAGGTGCCGATAGGCGGATGAGGGGGAATTTACCCGTTTTCTTACCACTATTTAGCATTACGACTACTAATCAAATTCCCATAAGAAACCAAATGATCAGCATAAAGCTGAGCCAAATCTTTGCCCGTCTTCTGTCGCCAATCCCTTTGTAGCTCCGCCGAAACGGCAAACCAATTGATCAAAACAGCGCCCGCATGCACCATACGCAACAAAGCCGCTTCTCGTACTGGCTCACTAAAAGTCCCTGAAGCATCAGTGACCACATAGACCTCAAATCCTTCGCTTAAGGCAGACAGGGTAGGGAAAGCCACACAAACATCCGTCACAATCCCTGCAATCAATAATTTTTTGCGTTGAGTGGCTTTCACCGCTTGCACAAAGTCTTCATTATCCCAAGCATTAATTTGTCCTGGTCTTGGAATATAAGGCGCCTTGGGAAACTTGGCTTTTAATTCTGGTAACAAAGGGCCGTTAGGTCCGGTTTCAGCGCTGGTTGTTAAGATCGTCGGCAAGTTAAATAACAATGCTGTATCCGCCAAAGCCAAGACATTATTTTTGAATTCGTCCGTCGGATAGTCTCTGACCATCTGCATCAAACCGGTTTGGTGGTCAACCATTAATAGGGTAGTGTTATCGGGCGAAAGGCGGTTATCACCAGCTTGAGCAGCTGCCTTGGGTTCCATGGTTTACTCCGTTAAGTTCATTATTAATCAATAGTATAGTCGATGTTTTAGAATTCTAATAGGCGCCACTACCCAGAATGTTCCTAACAAATCATCAAATTTTAGGAATAGTTTGTGCTTGTTTTGGAATCTGTTTTCTGTTAATTTGCCGCTTGGTAAATGTGTTCCCTCTTAAAAAGAGTGGAAATAATAAATTAAAAATAGTAGGGATTGGTATGGCTGAATTTAAACAACAAGAACCATTTGACAACAACAAACAAGTTGACCTTTATTTAGTAATCGCAGAATTTATACATCATGAGCGAATTCTTTTAAAACTTGTAAAAGAATTTGTTGAGATTAATCCAGAAGAAATTAAATTTTCAAGTTTTCAAAAATGTCAATTGCAATATTTTCAAAAAAAATTCCAACCTATTATTGAAGAGAGTAATAAATTTCCACTAATTGTTCCTTGGATAAATACAGCAAATGAAATAGTAAAAAAATACAAACAACCCAGTGTTACGCCTCCGCCTCCTCCTTCACCTGCTCCTTCTTTATCGAAAAGGGTGTATGCTGCCATGTCATCCCCTTTTAAAAGTCGTCATAATCCAGAGCCATTTCCGACAGTACCAACTCAATCCTCCATGCATTGGTTAGATGAGCAAGCGTTGTTAAATGATTTCAAAGAAAAGAAATCTGGAAATCAAGACGTAGACTATAAAAAAATAAAAAATATCCATGCGAAAGTTTCCGAAATTGATTCACAGGAATTTTTAATCGTAATTGAAGCCTTTATAGATTGGATGGAAAAAAGGCCATTATTAAATTTGAAAAATGCGATAAGCACCATACCTTATTTTAATACTAAATTTTTGCCACAAATAGATACGGAATTAGAGTTTTATAGCACCCTATATAGCAATAGAACTATTACCATAGTAGGAAGCCGAATTTCTCAGTGCGGATTGCTTTTTAAACAGATGTCTAGCGCTATTGAAAAATTATACGACGAAACCAATCTGAATGCTCAACGAGTTTCAGCTAAGCTGAATAGGATTCAATTATACTCTTTAGCACAAGGAAATCCTTCACCAAAAAGATCAATCACAGTAAATTTGGCGATATTAAAAAATTATTTAGAGAGCGATGAATTTAAGCACAAGTTAGAACAAAATGAAAAAAATACAATTAAGTTTTTACTTGATGCTTCTGAGGCGATTGATGATACTCTTCCATCATTACAATCAAAATCAAAAAGACTTAAATTTCTCACAAAATGGTTTTTATTAGAAGTACAAGAAAAACCCGACTTTAAAAATTTAAAATTAGACAAAATACCTCAACTCATTAAATTTGGCGAACAATATCATATCTTAGGATATGATAAGGACAGTAAGGTTACATTATGTCAGATAGAAAAGTTGCCTGAACCCTTAAATACTTCTGCCCTAGGATTTGGTCAGCTTGCCGATCCAGCTGAAGCTTCTGAATTAAGTTCAAAAGAGCTGGATCGAGAGCTATCTCCTTTAATGAGAAAGCAAGGAGTATATACTTCTTTGCAATCATCTTTGCAAGAAACTATTCGAGAAATCAAAACCGTTGACGGTAAAATCAAAGCTTATCAAGAATTTAGGGTTATGATAAAAGAACGCGTAGATTCTTTTATTGAACAAGCCAAATGCTTTTCTTTAGGAGGATGTCTCAAGACAATAAAAAAACAGTTAAAAAGCGATCTAATAGAAGAAACTGAAGCTTTAAAGTTAGAATTAAAATTACCGCCATCAAAAGAGGATAGCTCTTCAACAAGTGAACTTCAGAATTCAATGAACCAACCTTTACTCCCAGGTAATCAGCTTAACGGAAGATCGAGATTCTGGAAGTTTATTTCTCCCCCTCTGGCCAGAAGTATTACATGGGGAACTTTACTGCCGTTAACATTAGGAGGGCTTGCTTTAGCAAGTCTTGATATCGCAGCCAGAGCAAAGGGTTCTATTGGTACGGAGAGCATGAAAAAATTTGGAAAGTTTTTTGATCATACCTTGCCAGATTTAATGTCAAAAAATATTGCAGCCTCTTTATCTGTGATGGTTTTTTTAGGGATTATTCTGACTGCATTACTCGCTGTATCAGTGGGATACTCTGCTAGCTACTTAAAGAAAAAAGCTTCAGAGTATTGTTCGGCAGAACCTCGTTTTAGTTAAGATTCAGCTACCTCGAGATCCCGCTAATAAGTATGCGGGACGTCGAGGTAGCAACATTTATCGTATACCAGGAAAGTGAATCTGAGTATTTTCTTTAAAGGAAAAGAGCGTTTTTTATGCGTCTTCATATTTTAGGTCTCTGTAGTTTGTTTATATTCTAAAATATCTCCAGGCTGACATTGGAGATAGTGACAAATAGCATTTAAGGTGCTAAAACGAAGAGCCTTGGCTTTACCCGTTTTTAAAACGGATAAATTTTGTTCAGTGATACCAATTGCTTCCGCTAATTCTTTAGAGCGGATTTTTCTTTTAGCTAACATAACATCGACATTAATAATAATCATATCAGTTTCTTCACTTTAAATTGTCAATTGTTGTTCTTCATGCAATCGACAACCTTCTGCCATAATCCATGAAATAAGAATAACGATAAATGCAGTCAGTAGCAAAACAAGATCGGTGCCAGAAATAGTAATCGATGCTACCCGATGCCCATGAGGATTACCCCAAGTTAATAATGCAGTCAAAAAACCTTGGCAAATTGGGTTGATAATTTGAACAATGAGAAGGGAATAGCCAATTTTTTTTATGTACTTAATATTTTTTAAGGTGAATATTTCTGCAGCCTCATATAACCTAAATAATTTGATGAGAAAATAAACAATACATTCAATGATTATAATAGGGATTCCGCTCAGTAAAAATCCATAGAGTTTAGTTGCAGTGCTTAAGGGGTGTAGAATTTCTGTCCCTTTGGGTATGGCATTAATAACAAAGCCAAACTTCCAAGAAATATCAATGGATTCGGGTACATTAATCCATTCAAAAATGTGTACTACTGGGATAACAACAAACAAAACTTGGAATAGTATTCGAAAAATAGTGCTGATTTTCTTAATTCTAGATTGAGTAACAGTCATAAAGGCCTCCGAGTTGACAGATTTAAGAATAATATTAAATTAATTATCGTTAGTCAATAACTAATTAATATTTTTAGAGCAACTCTCATCTGGCCAATTCAAGCCCTTGCTTCATAATTGCAGATGTTTCTTCCTGAAACATGATAAGGTAACATAGAAATTTGCTTTTTTGCTATAATCTTCTTTAGATGGACAATTACGGCAATTTGACGTATAATTAAAAATACTAGAGGAGGAATGGGATTATGTCATTATCTACAGCTAGGCTTGAAGCTCGAATCAGCATCGACTTACATAAAATGATCAAGCGTGCCGCACAACTGCAAGGTCGTACCATAACTGATTTTGTAGCCACTGCCATTCAAGATGCTGCACAAAAAGCTATTGAAGAGGTTGAAATTATTCAACTTTCTTTAGCTGATCAAAAAATTTTTGCTAAAGCGCTTTTGACCCCACCTAAGCCCACTGCTGCTTTACGACGAGCATTTAAGCGGCGCACTAAGCTTCTTCGTGCAGAATGACTAACTCACCATTTGATATTGCCTCTCTCGTTGAGGCTCACAATCGCTTAAATTTTAAGAGTGGTTCAGCGCCTCTGGATCGCTATTTGAAAGAACAAGCCACACAAGATATTCGCCGTCGTATAACGGCTTGCTTTGTGGCATGCCATGAAGAACATATTATTGGTTATTACACCTTAGCATCAACTAGCATACCGTTATCTGCTCTTCCTCCTGGTATTAGCAAAAAGTTACCACGCTATCCCACGGTGCCAGCAGTGCGTATGGGCCGTTTGGCTGTCGATGAAGCATTCAAAGGTCAGGGGTTAGGGGGAGCACTATTAGCTGATGCCATTAGTCGAACTTGTCGTTCGGAAATTGCAGCCTATGCATTAATCGTTGATGCTAAAGATAAGATGGCAGTCTCTTTCTATCAGCACCATGGATTTATTCTGTTACCTGACACTCCTATGACACTTTTTTTACCATTAGCAACAGTTAAGGCTGTTTCTAAGAAATAATTTAGCCGCTCACGATATTCTCATGACTCAAATTTGTTTTGGTATGGTTGTTTTTTGCATAAAGCCTCTTGAGATCTAGGCATTTTCTTTAATGGTTTGACAAATCGTACAAGTAAAGCTTTTTAACCGCCAGTCTAATTGTTTTACGGCATGGACCAACTCTTCAACTCGAGCAGCGCTTAAGGGACGAGCGTGGGGCTTAGGGATAATATAAGCGTCTCCAAAGATGACATGCCCTTGATCGCGTAACTTAACCACAGCTTCTGAAATATCAGCATCTTGCAATAATACCTGTTTGACTTTAGCGGCTAAGTGAATATAGTGGCCCTCGAGATTCTTAGGGCTTCTTTCTAATAATTCCGTCACCGCATCGCGGAGTTGAATAAAACCATCATGCAAGACATTGAGAGAAATCAGTATTCCTGCTAAAGCATCGGTCCACCACCATCCTAAGCCAATCCCCAAGACCCCAATAACGGCCATAATGCCCACCAGCCAATCATCTTTATTCATTTTCCCATCGGTGTAGAGCACCTTGTCGTTTAACTGTTTGGCGAGCGGGAGTTTAATGCGACCTAAGAATAGGGAAGGGATGGTGCCCCATAATAAAGTGACAATCATCAACCAGCCCTGCCACAAATGTATCCCAAAAATAGTGATTAATCCGATGCTGGGATGCTCGTTAGACAGCAACTTAATCAAGCCATCGATTAATAAATAAGCGCCCATCATAAATAAACTCATGGCTGCAGTGAAAAAGCCAATGGAGACCAGTTTATGGAAAGCATAAGGAAAATGGGGCGTCGCTTTTTTAGTACAAAAATGTGCGCCTAAAATAAACACGATAGGAGGCGTTAAACTTAAGATATCCTCAATCCAAGTCGTCTTCATAGCCTGAGAATTGCCCATCACGATATACATCAAGATTACGACTGAAATAAAGTAAATAATAGAAATATAGGTCACGAGATACGCTTTATTCAGTATTTTTTTCTGCCACTCTTTGAATTCGACTCTAGTTGAAATTTCCATAATTTCCTTCCTTTCTTAATAAATCGGGAATTTCTGAAGTGGCTGTGCCTAGAAACGCTTCTAGTTTGGTAAGCAGTAAATTTTCGCCATTCATAATAGCCATTACATGTTTCCTTTCAGTCAAAAATTCTTTAGGGACAAGACGATTTTCTTTTAATCGCCATTCGCTGTCTGCTACTGGCAGTGATGTCTGATAAGGATTCATTGCACGGATTGGAGAAAAATGATTTTTCTGGAGATAAGGCATTAAAAAACTAAAACTGTCAACGGCAACTTTGGGGTGGTTTTTAGCATTTAGGACGTTGTGGAAGGATAATCCAACATAAAAATTTTCTTCATAAAAGCAGTGAGTGAGAGTAACTTCTTTTTTCCATGGAGAATCGTCAGTTAATCCTCCAATCACCACATCCAATATGCCATTTTTTAAGGCAATTAAGGCTTTTTCTCTCTCGAGACTATGCCAAACAGGCTTGATGCCGAGCTGCTGACTCCAAGCTTGGATTAAAGTGACTTCGACACCTCGATAGTGAGCCTTTTCTCCATAAGCCCAAGGAAAGTTTTCAATGACGCCAACTTCTATTGTGCCGCGGTGTAGCATTTTGGTATAAGTCCCTTCAACGTCTCTAGGCCATTTTCCACAGGCGCTTAAGCATAGGCAACAACCGAATGTAAGCAGGAGAAAGACCGAAGCTCTGATCATGTGTTTCGTCCTGAAAAATGATAAGGTAACATATGAGAATGGCATTCAATTTAGCATGATTCTAGTAGCATTCATAGCCAATTCCTCTATTGTTAATCATCATTTAACGTGCTACGTCACGTATAACTTGAAGTAGCAACCATTACTCAAGAAGTAGGAGATGAAACCGCTGATTCAACTCACAAGTGCAACTTTTGTTAAAAACCAATAGAATTGAGCTAGAATTCGTTGGTTATTATATCAAGGAGTTGCAACATGGCCTATAAGCAATTAGATTACCTCACCCGTTGTAAAATTTTTGGATTATGGAGGGCGGGTCTAAATCAAACTGAAATAGCTAATGACATTGGTGTTCATAAGTCAACCATCAGTCGAGAATTAAATCGTAACATTACGTTAGTACGAACAACCTTAGGTTCTTGGCAATATAAACCTGATTATGCTCAAACTTATGCAGAAACAAGACGAAAGGAAAAGCCAAAACGTATTAAATTTACCAAAGAGGTTGAGCAGTTTATTCGTGAAAAGCTACAGGAAGAATGGAGTCCGGAGCAAATAAGCGGTTACGCAAAATGCCACAAATTATTTTCACTGAGTCATGAGCGCATTTACCAGTTTATTTTGGCAGATAAAAATAAAGGCGGGCAACTCTATAAGCATCTTCGACATCAACACAAAAAATATCGTAAACGTTATGGTAGTCCAGATAGACAAGGTCCTATTAAAAATCGCATTATGATTGATGATCGACCCAAAATTGTGGAAGAGAAGAAACGATTAGGTGATTGGGAAATCGATACCATTATAGGTAAAGAGCATCAAAAAGCCATTGTGACACTGGTAGAACGGGTGTCAAAAAAGACACTGATTGGTCAGGTAGGTAGTAAAAAAGCCGATTTTGTTAGTGCCCAAATTGTACGATTATTGACTGAAATAAAACCTTATGTGCTCACCATTACAGCGGATAATGGCAGCGAATTTGCGCAGCATGAATGGGTTTCAACAGTGTTAGAGGCAGCTTTTTATTTTGCTCATCCCTACCATTCCTGGGAGAGGGGCTTGAACGAAAATACTAACGGACTAATACGACAATATATCCCTAAAGGAAAAGATTTTACTGAACTAACCGATTCTGATATTATTAAGATCCAAGGCAAACTAAACAATCGCCCCCGAAAATCCCTGGGCTTTGCGACACCTAATGAGGTGTTTGAAAAATTGCAGAAGCAAGCATTTTAAAGAAAGTAAGTGTAATGAATAATCAACAAGGCAGAAATGATCAGTGTTCCTGTGGTAGCGGGAAAAAATATAAAAAATGTTGTCTAACAATATCATCTCCGACATCTGCATCTTCTGAAGTAATTGATTTTTCATGGAAAAAATTACGGCAGCTGGAAGGGACAGTGGTTGACAAACATCTTATTCCCTATGTCATAAAGACATTACCAGACGCTGTAATGAGTCTTGCAATGGAAGATTGTTTACCAGAAGATCTTCCAGAAGAAATGGATCGAGAAAGGTTATTTCCTCAGTTTTTAATGCCCTGGATATTTTTTAATTGGATACCGGATGAAGACTTTGGTTTAAAAAATTTTGATCCTGAGATAACGCTAGCTGAAAATTATTTACAGAGTCATAAAACAAAATTAAGGAGTGATGAGCTTCGTTTTATAGAGGCGATGATTAGTACTTTTTACAGTTTTTACGCTATATTAGAAGTTGAAAAAGACCAAGCTTTGCATGTCAAAGATATTCTGTTAGGCACAGAACATCACATCAAAGAGCGCCAAGGCACGCATTGTTTAAAACGAGGGGATATTGTCTTCAGCCGAATATTAACACTGGACAATCAATCAATATTTGTGGGTATGGCGCCTTTTATTCTACCGCCGCAGCACCATATTGCGCTATTGGATTTTAAAAAATGGTTGACTGAAGAAAATGACGGTAAACCACTTGATGGTAATGCCTTGAGAAATGAACTGGATTTAGATCTTTATGATTATTTTTTTGATGCAGTCATTGAAGTTTATAACAAACCATTACCCACATTGTTTAACACGGATGGGGAGTTGTTTCAACTGACCAGTTCTCATTTTAAATTAATGCAATCGCCACAAAATACACTTAATCGATTAATGTCGATGACTTTATCCGATGATCCAGAAGAATTTCTACAAGATGCCAAGCGCACTAGAACGGGAAAAATCACTCAGATTCAATTCCGATGGTTAAAAAAAGGCAATAAAAAACACAAGCATTGGGACAATACTGTTTGTGGTGATGTGATTATCAATGAGGGAAAATTGATTCTCAAAACAAATTCAGTAGAGCGGGCAGAAAAAGGAAAAAAACTATTAGCAAAGCTATTGGGTAACTCCATTGAATTTCAAAAGACTCTGATTGAATCTTTACAGCATAAAATGAAATCACTATCTCAAACAAAGAAAGATCAAAATAGCGGAGATGAAGACAAACCCAATCCTATGGATACTCCCGAAATACAAGAACAAATCACAGCTATGGCAAGAGCCCATTGGAAAACCTGGTTCGACGAATCTATACCTGCATTAGCCAATAGAACGCCTCGAGAAGCAGCAAAAACAGAAGAAGGACGCGAACAGCTTGATGCTTTGTTGCTTCAATATGAGCGCATGGATGAAAAAAGAGACAAAAATGATCCTTTTAGAGCTGACATTGGCTTTATCAAAAAAACTTTAAAGCTGAAAAAATAGTTGTTTTTATTATATTTTTAAATTTTAGACAGAGTGGTTGCACTTACAGGTTGAATCCAGGAACCCCGTCTAGCTAATATCTCCGATAATCTCTATTATCGGAGATAGGGGCTGTACCGTTTATCTCTTTTCTTTTTATCTCTTTTCTTTTTGTGAGTTTTTTCAAGTTGGGGTTGTCCGGCGGGTTGATCTAGAGATTTGAAAGTGCCCACTGAACTTAGGATTGACGAAGATACTGTAGATGCAGTTGAACTATTTGTAGAGACTACAGAAACTGTGTTGAAAAATGAGGCCGAAGTTCCCACCTGAGATGTCATAGAAACACCAATAGAAGTCATGGCGGAGGCAGAAGTTGCAGAAGTTTCGGACAGAGCTCGCTGGCATTCTATTAGTTTTACTTTTGCCCCATGATGGCCCTGAGCAGCAGCCAATTGATATAAACGCGTTGCTTCTTTTAAATCAATACCAACACCTCCTTTGCCTGTTGCATAAAAAGCGGCTAACTGAAATTGCCCTTCAGAATCATTTTGAGTATTAGCAGATAACACGTACAAACGCAGCGCTTCTGTTAGATTGCATTCTACTCCTTTGCCATATTCATAGCATAAACCAAGACGACAGCTAGCTCTCCCATCACCTTGAGCAGAGGCCAGCTTATACAAATGCAGGGCTTCTTTCAGATCGGAACTTACCCCAATACCCAATTCATAACATATACCAAGACGACCGATGCCTTGTGCACTTCCCTGAGCCGCAGATAATTGAATTAGGCGAAATGCCTCTTTGGAGTCTCGCAGGATACCTATACCATACATTAAACAATAACCAAACCTCATTTGTCCTTGTGCATTATCTTGTCCAGCAGACATACAATATAGCTTAACAGCCTCTTTTGTATCTTTCTCCACCCCCGAGCCTGATTCATAGCACTTACCAAGCCGCCATTGAGCTTCTGCATTATTTTGTTCTGCAGACAATTTGTAATAATACACAGCTTGTTTTAGGTCGCGTTCTACCCCTTTACCGTTTTGATAGCAATAACCAAGGGAACATTGGGCTTCTGGATCGTTCTTTGTGGTAGACAAATCATACAAACGTTTCACTTCTTCAATGTTCTCAGCGTTTGTAGGACTGCTCTGTGAAGATGAAAGGACTTCTGAATTCAAATGGGACATACTCGTTTGCTCTCGTAATTAATTTCAATTCAATACAATAAGCTGGAAGATTAACATACCACCCCGATTGATGGCTATCTTGGCGTTAATAAGACTCTGGCAAATTATACTTTGTCAAGCTAAAAAACAACAAATAATAATGACAATTTTGTAAATTCAGCCGTTGCTGGCATTTTTACCCTCAAAAGCATGGTTTAATAGCAATTCTTAATAAAGGCAAGTTGACGGCTTAGATTTGGCATATTTCGATGAAGGAGATGAAGCAAGGATGAAAGACTTCAGGTCAAGTCCTAAGTTGTTGATCTTGCTATGATTCACCTTTGCTAAAGAGATTTGATATGTCAACTGTTATGTCTACCGTTAAGGAACGTCCTACTACCCACCACTCACGCCTTGAAGATTATCAAAATTCCCAGAATTCGCCCAAAGCCAGAGGTGAAAGGCTCAGAACTTTGCGCCTCATGGCAAGCCTGACTCGTAATGGGTTTGCAAAAAAATATGCTCTCAGCACCAGCACAATCCAGTCTTGGGAAGACGGTCGAGCGGGTGGTTTAACCAAACGTGGAGCCAGTCTAGTCGTGCAATTGCTCCGTCAAGAAGGCTTATATTGTACGAATGAATGGTTGCTTTATGGCATTGGTAATGCACCCCATGCCGCCTACCCTCACTCAGTGATTCGTGAGACCCCTGCGACTTATGTCATAAGCACAGAAACCATCACACCGCATTTAAAAGCATTCAAACGTTATAATGAAAATACCACTGATTTAATTGTTAATGATGATGGCATGCTTCCGCATTATAAAATGGGAGACTATGTGGGCGGTAAAATACGTCGAGGCAAAGCCATAGAAGCACTCGTTGGACTCGATTGCATTGTCCAAATTAAAGATCAAGATATTCTATTGCGACGCATTAAACAATGTAAACCTAATGGATTATACGATCTCATTTGTGTCAATTTAGCCACTCACGTTGATTTTCCAGCCCTGTATGATCAAGAACTCTCATTCGCAGCGCCTGTCATTTGGTTGAGACGAGATGACCCTTTTCAAAATAATCCATTATAAGTGCTATAAACGAGCACAATAAACACACTAATTGTCAGGAAAAATCCGAAGGGAATCATTTGACATGAGTCTTGATTTCCTCGAGGCTGGCAAATTTTCATCATTAAGCCAGCCGTGGATCCTAAGCAAGAAGCGATAAACACAATCAAAATGAGCGGTTTTATACCCCACCAGGCGCCTAAAGCCGCTATCAGTTTAAAATCTCCCTGTCCTATCCCTTCAACATGAGTAATTAATTTAAATAGACACCCGAACATCCAGATACTTCCATACCCATAAATAACTCCCCAAATTGCCATGGCTGGACTAATGAACAGATGAAAACTATTCGCCATAAGCCCCACCCATAAAATAGTGAGCGTGATAACATCAGGCAATAATTGATACTCTACGTCTATGCTAGCCAACAATAGCAACAACCAGCCTAAAATTAATAATAAAATTGCCGAAATGGTGTATCCAAAACTTTTTATAACGAAAAACGTTAACACGATGGATAATACTTCAAAAACATAATATCTTTTTTTAAATTGCTTTATTTTGCAGGCTTTTGGATAATAATCATATAAATATTTAAGATCTTCTCTCATAACATAAAAGGGCAGCTGGTTCGAAAAATAACGTAAAATGGATCCTACCAAAATACTGCCGATGATCAGAAAAAAATCATTCATTAACATCATCAAATGACAGCCCCTAAACGAAAGATGGGTAAATAAATAGCAATAATCAGCGCACTCACCAAACTTGATAAAATGAGCATAATGATAGGTTCTAATAATTGACTGAATAGATAAATTTTATGATTCAATTGCTCATCTAAGTCTTCATAAATACGAGAACAAATTTCTCCCATATTTCCTGACTCTTCCCCTACTTTTAACAAATAGAGTATCTTTTCAGGAAATATCCGCGACTCTTTCATGGCAAGCACTAAAGATTTTCCATCCTCCATATGAGTTTCTATTTGCGTAAATGCCTCAGCATAAACAAAATGTCCACACGATTTTCTAACCAGCTTAATGGCCTCCAACAGGGGGATTCCTGAGCTCAATAAAATAGAAAAAGTTCTAAAACATCGTGCTAAAACGATTTTTTGAAGCATTCCCCCCAAAAAAGGGCTTTTTATGAAAGCCTTTTGCACGAATTTTCTGAAATAAGAATTTTTCTGAAAAAAATAACAACCAAGCCCTATTAATATAATCGATATCAATAATTTGATAAAAAAATCGTTCACTGCAAAGTGGGTAAGATGTAAAATAATTTTTGTAAAAATCGGTAAGGTTGCCCCTGCATCTAAAAATAATTTTTCAAATTTCGGGATGATAAATAAAACCAATCCAAAACTCATGATCGAAACAGCACATAAAACAAAGAGTGGATAGGTTAAGGCCTTGCGAATTTTTTTGTTAAAAGAGGTGACTTTTTCCCGATAATTCACAACGTAATTCAGCATATCAATCAACGTACTGGTTCTTTCTCCAGCATAAACCAAATTACAACAAATTTCATTAAAAATTTCAGAATACCCTTGAAATGCCTCACTCAAAGAGTGACCTGATTCTATTTTAGATTTAATATCATAAATTAAGTGTTTTTGAAAAGGATTTTTACAAGATTCTCCCAACATTTGTAAAGTCGATGCTATAGGTGTTCCCGCTGATAGAAAAATAACCATTTCTCTTATCAACGCTGTCACTTCGACATAAGGAATGGAAAAATTTCGAAACAAATTACTTTTTACATCATATTGATACTTAAAAGCAGTAATGCCTAAGTTGGAAAGCCTATTTTTTAAATCTGCTGAATTAAGTGCCAACTGTCTACCCTGCTCTTTTAAGCCAAGTTGATTAACTCCCCGCCATTCATAATATTTATACCGTTTCATTGTCATCCTAGCACTCTTTTTATTTCAGACAAGGTCGTGATGCCTAATTTAATTTTATGCATTGCAGATTCTCGTAAATCTATCATGCCCAATTTTTGAGCCTCTGCAGCAATTTCTGTCGCTGTACGGTTTGAAATAATCAGCTTTATGATTTCGGGTGTCATCGGCATACATTCAAAGATACCCACTCTACCGCGATAACCTCGGATGCAATAACTGCACGCTGAATTTTCATCATATCTTTTATTTTGACATTGATGACAAATTTTTCTGACCAGCCTTTGCGCAATAATCATATGAATGGAATGCGCCAAATTAAACGCTGAAACTCCCATCAATTGTAAACGACTGATCGTCTCTGCTGCACTATTAGCATGTAAAGTCGACAAAACCAAATGACCCGTCTGTGCAGCTCTCATTGCAATATCTGCCGTTTCTTTGTCTCTAATCTCCCCGACCATAATAATATCAGGATCTTGTCGTAAAAAAGCTCGTAATACTTTAGAAAATGACAGATCTGTTTTGGGATTAATAGGTACTTGGTTGAAGCCAGAGACTTGTATTTCAACGGGATCTTCGACAGTGCAAATATTTTTTTCAATGGCATTGAGCAATTGCAATGCGGTGTATAAAGTCATTGTCTTACCACTCCCCGTAGGTCCTGTAATCAATATCATTCCTTGCGGTTTAAAAATGGCTTCTTTAAACAATATCTGTTGAAGTGAGTCTAAGCCTAAACTTTCAAACGGCATGCAAGAACTGATCACATTCAAAATTCTAACAACCACTTTTTCTCCCTGCAGTGTTGGGCAAATGCTCACCCTACAGTCTCTGCTTTGATGACCGGATAATTCTAGTGTAAATCTACCATCCTGCGGCAATCGTTTTTCTGCAATGTCCAATTGAGAGAGAATTTTTATTCGCGTTATAAAGCGTTCTGCAAGTTCTAAGGATAATTTTGCGATAGGATGTAAAACACCATCCACGCGAATTCTTATTCTATAAGCAGTCTGGTAAGGTTCAAAATGTAAGTCCGAAGCATCTTGCTTGACTGCCTTGACAAAAACACCTTGTAAAATGGTAATAACTTCCCCATTAGCGTTTTTTGTTAACCCTAAAGTAGTATTGACTTGAAAAGTCTGTAAATACTGTTTAATGAAATGATTGAGCTGATCCCATGCAACCACCACCATGGAAATATTTAAATTAACAGAAAATTTAAGTTCATCCATCAGCATCAAATGGGTTGACTCGGTAATTGCTAAAAATAACGTATCAGCTTCAATATACAGCGGCAGCACTCCATTCTGTTCGATATAATCGGGCTCAATTATATTTTTTATGAAGAGAGCCTGTTTAATAACAGATAGCTCCACATAACTTAATCTCAGATGTGTCGCGATTTTTTGCGCAATGAATGTAAAATCTAGACCCTTTTCCTGTAGAATTTCCCACAAAATGACCTGCCTTTGTTCGGCTTCTTGTAAGAGAGGAATAAGCTCAGCTTCACTCATAGCGCCTGAATGAATCAAATCATCAAAGATTGAGATTTTATTTTGGCTCTGCATAGGCCGGCAGATTGATGGATTCATATAAAAATATGTTATAATTCAATTAGTTAAAGAATTCCCTTAATAAAATTCTTCACAAAAAACTTGAATTAGACTATTTCTCTGCGGCCTTGTTTGCAATACCGTAAAATTTTGCCTATACTCCTTCCTCGGCGCCCAAATAGCTCAGCTGGTAGAGCAACTGATTCGTAATCAGTAGGTCGGAGGTTCAAATCCTCTTTTGGGCACCATAAAATCAATAGCTTACAAACATAATTCGCCGCCGCCGTCGACAATTTAACCTCACAACCCCAAGAAAAGCGCGATGCAGTCTTGCAAGCAGTAAAAGAAAAATCGCAATCATACTTGGATGAAGTGACTAATAGAAACTGAGAAATTAAGCTTTAAAGTACAGTCTCACAGCTCACTTGCGTCTTCATTTCTATGCTCTAATCTACGTTTTGCATTAATAATAGCCTGATGCAGGCGTTGCTCCAAGACATTTTTGGGTGGTAGGACAGTTAAATATTCTGCCACATGGATACCTGTATTACCCAGTTCAAGCAGTTCAATTTGTTCTTGCCTTTTCCCAGTGCACAAAATTATGCCAAGTGGCGGATTTTCACCTGCTTCTTGTTCGTACTTTGCTAGCCAGCGCAGTATGTAGGAGATATTACTTACATCTGGACAACCAAGGGCTGGATGTATTTAGCAGTTGTAATTGATTTATTTTCACGGCGTGTGGTGGGATGGACGATGGAGGACCATATGCAAGCAGAATTAGTAAATGATGCTTTAACAATGGCGATATGGACAAGAAAGCCTATGCGGGGTCTATTGTGGCACACAGACCGCGGCAGTCAGTATGCAAGCGAGAGTCACAAAAAAATTCTTGACGATCATGGCATTATTCACAGCATGAGCCGTAAGGGCAATTACTGGGACAATGCGGTGTCAGAGAGTTTTTTTCATACCCTAAAAACTGAATTAACGCATCATTGCAAATTTACAACCAGGGAGGAGGCAAAGAAAATAATATTTGAATATATTGAAGTATTTTATAATCGCAAGCGTTTACATTCGGCAAATGATTACACGGCGCCTGCGGTATTTGAAGCAAAAGTAGTAAACTATTAAAAAAGTGTCCGGGAAAGTGTTGACACATCAATAGCGTCATAACCTTAAGACTTAAGGGCGAGAAAAACATTCAATACATTTAATAATTTCTTAATAAATCTGCGATATAGTGTAAACATTAAAATTTTATTTCAAATACTGTACGATAATGAAGAGGAGATAGTTGTGGAAAATCATACTGAAGTTCAACACCCTGTGACTGATGAGAAACATATAAAAAAGCTCGAAGAAGCGATCTCTAACTTGGATTTGTCCGAAATTAAAAGAGTATCTTTTCTGTACAGTATTGATATTGTTAAATTTGAGCAACATGGAAGAAACATATTGACAGCTTTATTAGATAACATTAATGGCAGAATATTTTCTAAAATGAAACCTCTTTTACATAAGGCGCTGGATAAATTGCTTACGGAATCGTCAGAATCTGCAAAAATAGAGGCAGACAGTTCTATAAAAGAGCTGGTTGGTTATGAACACATAGGATATGAAACACATCTTTTGTTTTTTTTATCTCCTTCAAACGAAGGATTAGAAAAACGCTTGACCGACTATTTTGAGAAAAACTCTAAGAGCGAAGAGGCGAAAAACATAATAACAAAAATGCTTCAAGTTATCCAGTCTCAATATCAAAAATCATTATCAGAAATAGAAAGTATTCTTACCTATTTCTTAGAACAAGGAATTTCTCTCAATGGTTTTTCTAGATATGGATATAACCCCTTAACAGCAACAATGCGAGAAAAAAATATTGATTTAGTGAGATTTTTTGTATTGAAAGGTGCAGATCTGCGTGAAGCTGAACCTGGAAAATATAGTCCCCTTGAAAAAATTATTGATGTGGCAGAATTTGATCTCTTCTTTGCAAAAAAAATATTTGATATCTTTCTGAAAGAAGGAAATTTAAAAATTAGCGACATGAAAGAAACAGATTTTGCTCTATTTAAGTCAAACATTATGAGACAAATAAAATTTTATGAAGACCGTCCTAATCAAAAATACGCTTATCTTAACCTCATCGATTTTTATGAAAATGTCGTAGCGAGGAAATACCACAAAGATGGTTCGCTCTCCTTATTTTGGCAAAGTGCAAAAAAACTTGCCTCCTTTAAAGAACTGCCTTCTGGAGTCATGCTTCCAGAAGATGTAGTAAATGCAATTAAAGATGCAAAACCGTTGGCAACATCTAAAGGATAATCTACATATTTCAGTCTCTGTGGTTTATGAAAAACTATTGATCAAAATTTATTGTCTCAACCCATCCGCCCACTTTAAGGTATTCGTCAACTGGGCGGATAGCTGTCCCGCCAACATCTGCTCAATATTCTGCGTCTGTTCAATGAGCTGGCTGGCGATGGCAAGTTAGGAGTAAGCGCTTTGTTGAACGCCACGCACACTGGCTCTGGCCTGATTAATACTCTGCTCAAATTGCGCCATAATCGTTTCAGGATATTGTAAACTTGCAACGCTGGTATGCACAACGGTTAAATTTTCGTCAAGATACTGAAACAAAATGTCAGTGGCAATGACATCGGCATAGCTGGTGAGATCGAGAATATCTTTATTTCCGGCGAAAGCACTTTCAACATTAAGCATTTTGTAGATAGGTAAGCGAGTGGCTTGTAGGAGTCCGATTTCTTCTTGGTTTAGCGGCGTATCTGCTAGAATTCAGCTTCAAACTCTTCACCTTTGGATGAGTAAAGAATCCTGGAATAAGGATCAAAAATAATGCGGTGGACTGATAACCCTTGTGGCCTTTTGATAATACATTTGGAATAATCGTCGGTTTTTCTGAGCTCTTTAAATAATTTTTCAGTGTAAGCATCCATATGCAAGCGCTTGGAAGATTTGAGCTGGTCGTGAGAGCTGGTACTGCTCAAAAAACTGTGCCATGAGTCCTGCTTCGGGTGTTTTTTTATCCACACCTTCGAGAAAATAAATCCATCACAGCGGCTAAATGGCATGGTGAGTGTGGCTCTATCTAGGAGTAAAACGTCGATTATTGGGGAAGGAAGTGGCGCGTGTTAGGCTAGGCAGAAGGGGGTATGGGAGGAAGGAGAATAGCCAACTCGCCACCCAATCCTTTAGTACCATCTTCTGCTTAGCCGTCGTCTTTATACCACTGATTTGGAAAATGGACATACCTTTTTCCTTGTAAAATGGTATTGTCGATACCAAATTGCAAGGATAAACATGCAGCGTACCCGACGGCAATAGGCTTGGAAAATTATCTTCTTACCGCCACACATTCGTCTTAACCAAATCAATCACCTTATCCCCTTGCCCATCGATAACGGCTTTTATCATAAATAGACTAAAGCCCACCACTTGTTCAGCAGAAATGCTAGGAGGGATAATCAATTCCGTGCGGTTGACGGCGACATCGATTAACGCTGGGCCTTTATGCGCAAAAGCACGTTTTAAATCGTCATAGAGGGTATCGGAATCTTCAATACGAATACCTAAAATACCGAGTGCTTCAGCCATTTTGGCAAAATTAGGATTTTTGAGTTCGGTGCTATAGCTCAACATCCCGCCCGCGATCATTTCCATTTCGACAAAACCTAAACTGCTATTATTAAAAATAATAATTTTTACGGGGAGTTGTTCTTGAATTAAAGTGAGAATGTCGCCCATTAACATGGCAAAGCCGCCATCTCCACACATGGCGATGGCTTGTCGATTGGGGAAGGCGGCTTGAACGCCGATGGCTTGTGAAAAAGCATTGGCCATGGATCCATGGTTAAAAGAGCCTAATAATCGTCGTTTGCCATTCATTTTTAAGTAACGTGCTGCCCATACGGTGGGTGTTCCGACATCACAGGAAAATACTGCATCGTCACTGGCTAGTTCGCTAATGGCTTTCGCTAAATATTGGGGATGAATGAATTTTCTGCCGGGCGTGCCAGTGGCCAAATGATCGAGATTATGACGCACTTTTTGATAATGTTCGGTGGCGATCTTGAGATGTTCCGTATAGGAATTTTTCTTGAGTAACGGCAGTAACACGCGAAGAGTTTCTTTTACATCTCCCACCACGCCCAAGTCTATTGGCGTGCGCAACCCTAATCGTTCACCACAAATATCCACTTGGATGATGCGCGCATTTTTGGGATAAAATTGTCGATAAGGGAAATTGGTGCCTAACAGTAATAAAGTTTCACAAGATTCCATCGCATAATAACCGGATGCGAAGCCAATTAAGCCGGTCATCCCGACGTCATAAGGGTTGTCATATTCGACAAATTGCTTACCTCTGAGCGCATGCACCATCGGTGCCTGTAGAGTTTCGCATAAAGATAACAATTCCGCGCGGGCGCCAGCACAGCCACTGCCACACATCACAGTGATTTTTTGAGAGGTATTCAAAATATCGGCCACTTTTTTTAATTCATCTGGATTGGGGGTCACGATAGGGTGCGTAATTTGGGGGGCAGAAATCTTGGTATATACGGCTTTTTTTAGTGCGATATCGCCTGAAATGACCAAAACAGCCACGCCACGCTTACTCACTGCAGCTTGGATAGCCAGGTTCAATAACCGAGGCATTTGTTCGGGGGATAAGACCGTTTCGCAGAAATGACTGCAGTCTTTAAATAATTCATGGGGCTGGGTTTCTTGGTAATAGCGGCCCCCTATTTCTTCTGTCGGAATGTGTGCGGCAATGGCGAGCACGGGAGCGCCACTGCGATGGCAGTCATAAAGACCATTAATGAGATGCATATTGCCAGGGCCGCAGCTGCCTGCACAGACGGTGAGTTGCCCGGTGAGTTGCGCTTCAGCGCCTGCCGCGAATGCCCCGGCTTCTTCATGACGCACATGCACCCAGTCAATTTTCTTTTGATGAATCAGCGCTTGTGTAATACCATTTAAGGAGTCACCGACAATGCCATAAATACGCTGAACGCCTGCGGCAACTAAAGTATCGACAAAAACTTCTGCGACGGTGGTCATAAACGCCTCCTAATGGTGAGCAAAATGCCTTTTTGTGAGGATACACTAGCGTCTAACCTTCAGTCAATGTTAACATCCATGGGTACTGAACAGCTTCTCAAAGTTTATATGAACTATCTGACATTTTTAAAACATTATTATATTGATAATGTCGACCCGGAAAGGTCCATTGCTAAATTGTCATTCCGCACTGCCTTAGCCTGTGCTATCTGCATTGTGCTATTTCAATGGTTAGGACAAGGTTATTTAAGTGCGTGGGCGGGGTTTGCGGCTTTTTCATTCGTACAAAATGATACGCAAGAATATCTATCGACGCGCATTTATTTCTTAATAGGCATTATTGTAGCTTTTACCGCTTTAGTTTATTTAGGCATTACGCTTCGATCTCTCAATGTTTGGTTGTTTATGAGCAGTGTGCCGCTTATTCTATTTCTCTGCGCTTATCAGTCTTGCCTGGGTTTTAGCTTTTTTAATGCAGGTACGTGGGCCATGTTCACGTATGTTATGGCGGGGAGCAACCTCACCCATCACGTCGAAGCGTCTGTGCTGGCTAAAACTTTTTTAATCTGTGGAATCATTTGTTTACTGATTTGTTTTTTTATTTACCCCGATGTCCAAAAACAAAAAGTCACTCACAGTCATGAGCGGGTTTTAAATAAATTATTATTTGCGCTGCGTTATTTTCAAAGCCATGTTTGTCAGACTAAAAAACTTAAAATGCTCAATCACCAACTCGACAAACTCCTGACATTACAAGAAAAAAACTTGGTGACTTACTTAAAGATGCATAAAGCTTCCAATCCAGACTACCAACAAACGGTGCTCAATCTTGGAAAAACACTGTATCAAATCTGTGCCATGGTCAAGAGCATTTTTCAATTCCATAAGCATCTTCCGGCCAACGTCAACCTCTACCAAGACACTTCTTTAACGACCGCGCTTTGCCAGGTTGTGCAAGATTTAGAACATCAATTTAAAACCCACCACCCACCAAATTTCCAAGCCACCAGAAAAATATTCGAGATGTATCGTGATCAGGTCACTCTCTTACGTCAAACCTTATTACAAACACCCGGCGCAAATTTAGGGATATTTCTTGAGTATTCTCGCTATCTCTATCATCATTTCCAACTTCTGGATCTATTGGAAGAAGCCAGTGGTTATATCACTCAGCTGGAAGGCAACATATGAAGATAGCAATGAGCCTATTAAGAAGGAATCTTACCCTACAATCGGAATATTTTCGCTATGCGTTACGATTAATGATCAGTAGTTCAATCACAGTGTTACTGTATGAATTGCTGCAACTTAAAAATGGTTATTGGGCAGCTTTTAGTGTGATCGCTTGTGTATGGCCCACGGTAGGAAATTCCTTACAACGCAGTCGGCAACGCATTGTCGGCACCTTTATGGGTATGTGTCTGGCCATTATCATTGCGCATAGCTTTGGTTACAGCCAAATTGCGATCGATATTTTATTGCCTATTTTTATTTTTCTCACATTTTATCTAAAACCATTTAATTATGGATTTTTTGTTTTATTTACCACCGTGATCACCGTATTATTTATTTGCTTAATGGTGCCAGGCGATTGGCAAATGGCAATTACTCGCCTTATCATGACGCTATTCGGCACACTCATTGCTTTGATTGCAACACGTTTTATTTTACCCTCACGCACCAGCCAAACCTTGCCCTGTAAATTTTCAACGGTTAAAAATAGTATTAGAGAATATTATACTTTATTGTGTCAAAGTTATTTAAACCCTAAAAATGCGAGTTTTCATGCGGAACAAACGCAAGTCTTTAATGGACTACAAGCTGCATTTGAAGCTTTGAAAGAAAGTCAACAAGAGTATTTTATTTTCTCTAAACATTGCACGGCACAAGCCAAGCTGTATGCTCTTTTAGAGGTTTTTTATCAGCGACTATTGATTCTGGAAATCCATTTGCCGCAATGTATCACCCAACCTGAATTAAAGCCGATTGCAGATGAACTGAGAGCGATAATGATCACCATTCTTTCGCTGTTTGACCATTTCACTTCTGCTGAAGCCATTGCCATTCGCAATCAGCTGATGGGTTTACTGAAAAAAATCAAAGCACACCGTATAGAAGCGGCGAAAAATTTGGCGATTGCCAGCGCCAGTTTAAAAGAGCCTATTCAACTCACCAGTTTTGTTGAAAATTTAATTGTGTTCGTTTCTTTATTTAAGCGATTGACCCCATAGGAAAATGCTATGTCTTCTGAATCAAAAGCCAGACCATTTGACGCAAAAAAGACGCTTCAAACTTTTATCAGAATGTTAAAAGATACTACACGACCTAAAGACTATGCATACAAATGGCTTAAAAATTTAGGTCCAACCAAAGCCAAAAAGGTATTATCAGTTGAACTGGATGGCAGCAACGAAAGTTTTTTATTGAAACATGTAAAAACTTATCCTCTACAACAAATTAAACTCTTGTTTAAAGATTTTTTATCCAATTATTTTAAGATTTGCACAAATCAAGAATTAGGAAAAATACTTCAATATGCTTTAATAAATTCTGGCAAAGCCGGGGAAGATGTTGAATGCAGTGAAAAATTTAAATGGTTTATTGAAGAATGTCTACGACTGAGAGATTTTGGCGGACAAACACTGTGCGCGATTATTCCGAAGTACATTTGTTTTGAAGAATTAAAATTTATGGGGGATGTGCCACGACAAGCTGCCATAAATGCGATTTTTTATGCCACGTGGTACTTTGACGAACTCGACATTAAAGAATGTCTTGAGAGAGCCGCTATGGCCTGCTATCCTCCCGAACCTATACATTCAGCAATACCCTCAAATCTCACTCTACCTGGAGACATAAAAGAAACCGTCTTCAGCAGTACTCCGCTTCCAGTATCCATTCATAGCTTAGAACAAGAGCGCATCTTATTAGCAAAAGCACAACAAGAAAGTGCACAACTATTGGAAATAGCTCAGGTGCAAAAAAATATATTTTTGCTTGAAATATTTAAACAATCTTTTTTAACCTCTCCACTTTCCAGCGGCATGTTCACCCCTTTGTTTACTTCACCCTTCGGGCCTAGAATGCCCATGCCTACACTTACGCCACCCGTTATACCACCCCAAAATACTCAAACGTATCCTTTACCTTTTTTTACCCCTCCTCGCCCGTTTACTCCTCTCCCACTGCCTCCAGCTATCCCCTTAACACCTACGACAAGAATTTCAACGGACACAAAAGAAACCAAAAAACGCAAAGCTACCATTCCGGAAGTAATAAACAAACATTTTAAGCCATAAGAAATTAAACAATCATGCCAAAAACCTATCTTTTCTATGACATCGAAACTACCGGAATTAATCCGTGTTTTGATCAAATTTTACAGTTCGCCGCCATTCGAACCGATACTGAATTGAATGAATTAGAGCGCTATAGTATTGATATTAAACTCAACTGCGATGGTGTGCCCGATCCTGATGCGCTGTTGGTTCACCAAATTCCGATACACATTCAGCAACAAGGTCACAGTGAATGGGAGGCAATTCGCGAAATTTATCGCCTAGTGAATACCCCTGGCACGCAAAGTGGGGGTTACAATACCTTACAATTCGATGATGAGTTTTTGCGATTTGGATTTTACCGCAATTTATTACCGCCCTATCAACATCAGTGGGCAAATCAATGTGGTCGATTTGATCTTTTTCCGATGACGATGTTGTTTTTTTTATACAAAAATAACTGCATACAATGGCCGTGGTTAGAAGATCGGGTTAGCCTTAAATTAGAACATCTGAGTACGCATAATCAATTGGCGACAGGCATTGCACATAATGCACTCGTCGACGTAGAAGCCACTTTAGCATTGGCGCGTCGATTTTTTTCTGAGCGGCAAATGTTTGATTATGCTTTGGGATATTTTGATAAGATCGTAGATAAAACCCGCATACAGCAATTGAATGCGACAAAATCTTTATTGGATCACTATCCGGTTGGATTAATGATTGGTCAAACTGGCGCTCAAAATCACTTTCAATTGCCAGTGTTGGGGCTTGGGTCTCATCAAATCTATAAAAATCAAAGCTTATGGCTACGTTTAGATCAACCTGAATTACAGCAAGCACGGTTGGATAATCTGCCTGAGCATACTTGGGTCATCCGCAAAAAAATCGGTGAAAATGGCTGGTTATTGCCATTTGTGAGTCGATTTACTCAGCACCTTACCATAGAACGAATGACCATTATGGAAGAAAATCTTAAATGGTTAACGTCCAATAAAAATATTTTACATGCTATCGTACACTATTATCAAACGTATACGTATCCGATTGTGCCAGAAGCAGATGTTGAATCAACCTTGTATCAAAACGGATTTTTATCGGATGCAGAGCAAGCTTTATGTCAACAGTTTCATGCAGCTTCTTTATCTCAAAAGCTATCATTGACTCGAATTATGCCACCGACTTTGCAGCAACTGGCCAGTCGTATTATCGGTAGGCATTTTCCAGAGGCGTTGACAGGTGAGTTATTAGTGGATTTTCAAAATTATCAAAAAGCTATTCATCCTACTGAGGGTCAACCTCCATTAATCGATTATCGTCGCAGACAGCGGTTGACGCCGGTGTTGGCGTTGGAAAAAATTCAAACATTATTGCATGATTCTGAAATAACGCGTGAGAAGAAGGTTTTATTGGAGGATTTGCAAGTCTATTTTGAAAAGCAGTTTGATTTACCGCACTACGTGTAAATTGAGTAGTAAATCCATGAGATCCCGCTAACAAGCAGGCGGGACGTCGAGGTTGCAAATTACAAACACTAACTTGATGCCAAACACGAGGTCCGACATCAAGTTAGAGTTTGGTTTAACGATTAGCTTGGTATTACACCAGATTGGCTAATGACGTGGCTACCATCACAGTTGGTGAAAGAGCTACCATCTGAGTAATAGCACATACCATGTTCATCACAGTATAATAAAGTTCTTGCTGCACCAGCTGCCCAACCATAGTTTCCTGTATAACCATAGTTCCCTGTGTAACCATAGTTTCCACATCCAGTGGAGCAACCTGTATGGTAATAGCTATAAGGCATATAATTGTTACCACAAGTGCTACAGCCATAGCCGTAACCGTGAGCAAAACCAGATAAAACGGTGGCTAATAAACAAGCGCCCAACACATATTTGACTTTTAACATTTTCTTCTCCTTAATCTAAGCTAAAATACTTCATCCTTTGATTTTCTTAAGGATTTCCTATACCTGAGTTAACTATAGTCTATGTGCTGGGTTTTTCCCTAAAGGCCTATTTTTTACTGACAATCCCTCGCAAAACATACTGCAAGATGCCGCCATGTTTGTAATACGCCACTTCATTTACCGTGCTGAGGGCGCAGATTAAGGCGGTTTCTACCTGTTCTCCGTTGGAACGGGTAAAAAAGGCTTTGACCTTCATATTCGGCTTTAGGTTCTCACTCAAGCCTAAAATATCGACCTTTTCTGAGCCGTCCAGTTGCAGGGTATGGCGATTGACGCCATGCGGAAATTCTAAAGGTAATACACCCATCCCGATTAAATTAGAGCGATGAATGCGCTCGAAGCTCTCAGCAATAATTGCCATAACGCCCAAGAGTTTAGAGCCTTTGGCAGCCCAGTCTCGAGAAGAGCCTGTGCCATATTCAGCACCCGCAATCACTACCAAGGGGGTGTTTTCCGCCTTATACCGCATGGCTGCATCATAAATAGACAGCACTTCGCCTGTCGGAATATGCTTGGTAAACCCGCCTTCAACTTCAGGCACCATTTCATTGCGAATGCGTATATTCGCGAAAGTTCCCCTCACCATCACTTCATGATTGCCACGACGCGCGCCGTAAGAATTAAAATCTTCTCGGGCCACGCCATGTTCTAGCAAATATTTACCGGCAGGACTGTCCACTTTAATGGATCCTGCGGGCGAGATGTGGTCTGTGGTAATACTATCACCTAGCAAGGCTAAAATGTTGGCGCCCTCGATATTTTGCACCGCTTCAGGATGCAGCGTCATCCCTTCAAAAAAAGTGGGATGTTGAATATAGGTGGAATCATTGCGCCAGGCATAAGTTTGACCGGTGGGAATTTTCATCGCTTGCCAGTCCTGATTGCCGGTAAAAACATCGGCATATTGTTCTAAAAACATTTTTGCATCGACAACATTCACTGCAGCTTGGATTTCTTCGGTGGTAGGCCAAATGTCTTTCAATAAGATGGGTTTACCTGCAGTGTCCTTCCCTAAGGGCTCTTGGGTGAGATCGATTTGGGTCGTGCCTGCTAATGCATAAGCGACCACCAAAGGCGGAGAAGCTAACCAGTTTGCCTTTACCTGTGGATGAATGCGTCCTTCAAAATTACGATTACCCGATAAAACCGCGGAAACGACCAGATCATACTGTTGGACGGTTTGACTGACCGCGTCTGGTAATGGCCCAGAATTACCGATACAGGTGGTGCACCCATAGCCGACCAAAGAAAATCCTAGTTGGTCTAGATAGGTTTGCAGCCCTGCTTCTGCCAGATACTGTGTCACGACTTGAGAACCAGGCGCTAAAGAAGTTTTGACCCAAGGTTGAGTTTTCAGCCCCTTTTCGACCGCTTTTTTAGCCAATAATCCTGCTGCCATTAAAATACTGGGATTGGAGGTATTGGTACAACTGGTAATCGCTGCAATCACCACATCGCCATGGGTAAGATCAAAATTTTCGCTGGTCTTGAATTTGTCTTGGGCTTCTTCGCCGCGTTTATTGGCGGTTAATAGTTCTGAGAATACGGCGGGAACTTGGCCTAAAGGCACACGGTCTTGTGGACGTTTAGGTCCGGCTAAGCTCGGCTCTACAGTGGTCAGATCTAATTCTAACACCTCTGTGAATACGGGTTCGGGAGTTTGAGTATCATGCCATAAGCCTTGTGTTTTGGCGTAAGCTTCGACTAAGGCCACGGTATGCGCATTACGTCCGGTTAAGCGTAAATAATCCAGCGTAATCGCGTCAATGGGAAAGAATCCACAAGTTGCACCATATTCAGGCGCCATATTGGCGATGGTGGCTCGATCGGCCAGCGGTAGATCAGCCAATCCCTGTCCAAAATATTCTACAAATTTTCCGACCACCCCTTTTTTGCGCAACATCTGAGTTAAGGTTAAGACTAAGTCTGTCGCCGTAACACCTTCGCGCAACCTACCCGTGAGCTTAACCCCAATCACCTCTGGGATCACCATAGAAATGGGTTGCCCTAACATGGCGGCTTCTGCTTCGATGCCCCCGACGCCCCACCCTAATACGCCTAAACCGTTAATCATGGTGGTATGGCTATCAGTCCCGACTAACGTATCGGGAAGGGCGATGGTGCGACCATTACGGGTTTCAGTCCAAACGGTTTTCGCCAAATACTCTAAATTCACTTGATGGCAAATCCCGGTGTCAGGTGGAACAACTCGGAAATTACTAAAAGCCGTTTGCCCCCACCGTAAAAATTCATATCTTTCGTAATTGCGTTGCATTTCCAGCTCAGCGTTACGGTGTACGGCTATTGGGGAATTAAAAGCGTCGACTTGGATCGAATGGTCAATGACTAAGTCCACAGCCGATGAGGGATTAATGCGTTCAGGATCACCGCCTAATTTTTGTAACGCATCTCGCATCGCGGCTAAGTCGACAATCGCCGGCACGCCGGTAAAATCTTGCATTAAGACGCGCGCGGGTCGATAAGCAATCTCATGCTGGGAAGAGCGTTCATTCAACCATTCTGCAATGGCATTCATATCGCGGGCTTGTACAGTCTCCTCATCCTCATACCGCAATAAATTTTCCAGTAATATTTTTAAAGTGACGGGTAAGGCTGCAATACCTTTTAAGTGTGCCTCTGCGGCAGATAGGCTGTAATAATCATATTGCTGCCCTTCAACGACTAAAGTACGAAGCGTATTGAATGAATCTTTTGACACTATCAGTCTCCTATGAGCGACATTTTAATTGAATAATCATTTTTGAATTGAGAGAATTCGCAATAAAACAATGTTTTTCTGCGCTATTTTTTAAGTGCTCCACTTGCGCTTCCGTTAAAGGGGAATCGACAGTAATTTCGGGATGCAGTTGCACTTCGCTGATCCAAAATTGCCCAGATTCATTTTTTTCTAATTTGGCCGTCGCATGATCGGTATAGCGCTGAATGGAATATTTTTGTTTGCTGGCAATCGCTAATAAAGTATGCATATAACAAAAAGCGACAGCTGCCAATAACAGTTCTTCCGCATTGGCAAAGCGATTATCACCGTAGAATTCGGCTGGATTAGAAAGCAATAAAGTGTCCCCGCCGGCAAACTTAACCTCCCCTTCGCGATTATAGGTTTCATACGCAAAATCGGGGGTATTGCGCTCCCATTTTAACGAGATTGTTTGTTGCAAGGGCTCGTGAGCGGGTTTGGGCGTTGTTTTGGCCACTGTCCAGGCAGGAGGGTCGCTGGCCGGGAAAGACTCGGCGATGGCTTCATCCAACGAACTTTGTTGAGAATTATTAGGCTTCATGTTGGCTTCCTCCTTAATGAACTCGAAACGCGTACGAATAGAATCTGGGAACACTTTCCCAGCGGTAGGATATTATAGACGAATAATTTGAGGATGACGAGGAAGGAAAGTGGATTTAGGATGGGCGCCCTCCCTGTCAGAACGACGCCCAACGATTTCTTACGAAAACTCTTCAAGCTTACTGACAAAATCGGTTTGTAAGACTAATTGAACGAGTTCCTGTTTGTTACGGCAAGACATCTTTAATTTCATGTTATGGGTATAACTTGAAATGGTTCGATGTGAGATTTCCATGGCTTGGCCGGTCTCTACTTGAGTAAACCCATGAATAAAGTAATACATGCATCGTGCTTCTTGTCCGCTCAGATAAACACCCGGATATTTACTCCCCAAATAATAGCGCTTAGGGGGGGTAATCGGCGTTGTGGCAGTAGATCTAAATTTAGTGTATGACAGTGCAGCCAGCGTTTTCCGTTGTGCTGCAGTTTCCCAATCTTTTATTAAAGAAAAAATAGTCGATGTGGGGAGCTTAACGCTCAACATTTCTACTTTTTTAGTCATTATAGCCTCCATGATTTCCATTAAAATGTGCTTGAGATCTTACGCCAGCTCCTTTTAAGCACAGGGTTCGAGGAGCCAACATCGGAATGGTGTGATTAGCTCAAGACTCCTAATTCAACAGGCAGATTATATAAACTCCCTCTTAGAAATAAGATGCCATAATTAAAAGATGAAAATGATGATTTAATTCTATTAATGGAATTTATCCATTGAAAATATGAGATAAAAACTAAACTTATTATATAAATTAAATCAAAATCATTGATACAATGTGAAAAAATTGTTATATTTAGGTGAATTTTTTGTATCCATTCAGCACAGCCTAAGGGAAGCTTGAGTTCATGTGAGGCAGGAGGCGTCGTCCCGGCATGGATGCCGGGATCCAGTCTGCAGGAAGCAAAACTCTACATCCTTGTAATCTGGATCCCGGCATCCATGCCGGGACGACGCCTCCTGCCTCATATAAGATCAAGCTCTCCCTAGGATGTGCTGAATCAATACAGTTTTTTTAGATAAATAAAAGCCATGTCGATGAACTAGATAACACAACAAAAAATGCAAAAAGCAAGCCTACAAAAAATCGCGTGGCAAGATATCCGAGCAACCATTAGCGCCATCAACCCCGAATTAACGGCGATCATTGATGCCCTTGATCCCGGTCCAGATCTTCCCCTGTATCGCGCTCGTTATCCTTATGGCAGCACGGTATTAAAAGAAGGGCTCTTTCAAATTCCTACGGCGGATGGGAGAGTCGTGCCAATGGCTGATGCGAGCATTCCAGATCATGTTAAAATTAACTTTGCTTATGCAGCACATGACATTCCCGGCGGAATTGTTCTGAACCATAGCCTGCACAGTCATATCAATTTAGAGTCGCAGATTTTACCGCTGGGGATTCATCAAGCTGGCGAGGTGTTCGCGTTGTGGCGTCACCTTGATCCAGACACTTCATTCTATCCGGCCTCTTTGTTTTCCATGACAGCGGGGGCTCGATTCATTTGCTTACTGCCTAATATCAGTGATCGTAGCTTACACAAAAACTTGAAAACCGAGTTCAAAATCCAACATCCACCGCCACAATCCTTACTAGAGCATTGGGATATTTTTAAATCCCTAACGGAGCATGTACGATCTCACTGCAATTGGGCGGTAGATTGCGTATTTTTTACTCATAGCTGGTTTGAAAAGATTAAACAAGATTCGGCTTGGCGGCCTTTTTACTTATATCTTTTGAAAAAAGCCTGGGAACAGTCCGCTTATCAGCGCAACCATATTTTCTATGAAGCGGTTTTTTCTTATCTGCAAGCACATAAAAATTTGAAGCCTAATCCCTATTTATCGAGCACAGTGAAACAATTATTTATGATTGCCGCTGGTGCTATGCCAGGCTATGGGGTGGCCGTTGAAGAAACTTGCGCACCGATACGATTACTTCAGCAAATTTATCTGGAATGTTATGGGCTTAAATATAATCCTACGATTTTTTTGCCGATGGTTTTTCAGAATACCCAGCCAGTTTATTATTCGTTATCATTGCCGAGCACATTAGAGTTTTTACCCAAGTCTCGTAAGCTTTCGACAACAATGCAGGATTTAAGCGAGCTGAGGCATGTGACGCACAGTTTTATGCAGGCCATCAAAAATGGCACAGTGCCAGTTCAACATACGGCTATGGAAAAAGTGATGAATCAAATGGCTTTTGATTTTTTTCATAATAAACCGGATAAGCAGGAGGAAATTCAATTGACGACGGCGATGCCGGCGGGGGATGTGAATTTATTGGTGAACTTGTATGATGATCAAGTGAGAGATTTTTCGGCGTCGGGGACTTTAATTAGAGGATGTGTTAGAATAGGTTAAGTTACCCCTCATCCGGCCTGTTCGGCCACCTTCTCCCACAAGGGGAGAAGGAAACAGCTCGCCACTTCAAATTTCAATTATTAAAGAAATTTCAACTTTGAGTTCTTACTTTATCTTACTTGAAGTTGGATGGGGGTAAAAGGCTCTTCTTGATGGACTAAGATGGCGCTTTGTTTTGCTAATTCTAATAGCGCTGATAAAGTGACAACGACGCCGAGCCTGCCTTCTTTCAGGTCTAACAAGGTTTGAAAGCTGATCAGCGTTTGTCCTGATAATTGTTCTAAGATACAGGTCATCCGCTCGCGCACGGATAGCACTTCTCGCTGGATTAAATACGGCACGCGGAAATTGGCGCGGGTTAACACTTCATTTAAAACTTGGCAGAGTTCTTCCAATTGAATATCGGGTAACGGTTTGACGCGATTTTCAAACTCTAATCCAGCAACAGAGACTAGCCAAATATCGCGTTCTACTCTGGGCAAATTGTCTAATTGCTCAGCTACCACTTTGAGCTGTTCGTATTCCCTTAAACGACGGATTAATTCAGCGCGCGGGTCTTCATCTTCTGTGGTCAGTGTCGGTTTGGGCAATAATAATCTGGATTTAATATCCGCTAACATGGCGCCCATCAGCAAATATTCAGCTGCTAATTCTAATTTTAACACTTGCATCAGTTCAATATATTGCTGATATTGGCGGGTGATTTCTGCAATCGGGATGTCTAAAATATCTAAATTTTGCTTTTTGATCAGATACAGTAATAAATCTAATGGGCCAGAAAAAGTTTCGAGGAAAATTTCTAATGCGTCAGGCGGGATATACAAATCTTGTGGTAAGGCGGTGTAAATCTCGCCGCGGACAATGGCCACTGGCACTAAAGCTTGAATATCTTCTATCATAATAAGCTGTCCAAAAAGTTATTAAGCTCCACCTGAATCATTTCAAAAGATTTTTCAGCATTGATGATGACATAACGCGGATTATCTTGAGCAATCGATAAATATTCGTCTCTGACTCGATGAAAAAAATCTATCTTTTCTTGTTCGAAACGATCTTTGCCGCCTGATCGCTGACTAATTCGCTGCAAGCCTGTTTCCACTGAAACATCGAGCAAAATCACAAAGTCGGGTTTCAGCACGCCTTGAACACAATGCTCTAATTCCGCGATTCGAGTGCGGGCAATTCCTCTGCCGCCGCCTTGATACGCATAAGTGGCATCGGTAAATCGATCGCATAACACCCATTGTCCCGCTGCAAGACTCGGTTGAATCACTTGCGCAATATGCTGTGCACGGCTGGCAAACATCAATAATAATTCTGTATCTGCCGCAATGGGTTCAACATGCGGTTGTAACAAAATTTGGCGGATATTTTCAGCAATTTCCGTACCACCCGGCTCGCGCGTCACCCGATGCGCAATATTCTTTTCAGTTAAAATAGTATCGAGAAAACGAATGGCCGTGCTTTTTCCCGCGCCTTCAATACCTTCTAACGTAATAAAATAGGGTTTGTTATGCTTCATGGCGTTATCCCTGATTTCCAACTATTTTGTAACAATGCCGCAGAAAAGCACATCTTTGGAATTGCAACCGCTTTGTGCGATTCAACTGCTGCTAAATATTTTTGGGTCGCAGCGTGATGGGCTTGTAAATTTTCCGAGAAACGATGTGTTCCATCTCCTTTAGCCACATAATACAAATAAGGGGTATTTTGTGGATGGAGTGCAGCTTGGATTGAGCTGTAACTTGGCATGGCAATCGGTGTGGGGGGCAAGCCTTTGCGCGTATAGGTATTGTAAGGCGTGTCTTGCAATAATTCTACGCGCGTCAAGTTTTTGGGGTGATCTTGACCCAATCCATAAATCACGGTGGCGTCAATTTGCAAACGCATCCCTAATTGCAGGCGTTTGAGAATAATCCCAGCAATTATCGGTCGCTCTTGAAAATTAGCGGTTTCTTTTTCCACCATCGAGGCTATGATCAGAGCTTGATACGGCGCTTGATAAGGTAAGTTAGGCGCCCGCTTTAACCAAGCAGCTCGAAATTTTTTTTGCATTAAGCTTCGAGACATTTGTAATATTTTGGTGTCTTTAGTGCCTAAACTGAATAAATACGTATCAGGATAGAAAAGTCCTTCGAATGCCATTTTTTGAGGGATTGAATCTCCTAAAGTATCGGGTAATGTGTGCGCTAAGTAAGGATTGTGTCTTATCGCTGTTAACATTTGTTTAAAAGTCCAGCCTTCTACAAAAGTGATTTTACGATATAAAATCTGCCCCTTTTGTAATTTTTGTAATAATTGATTGGCGGTAGAATGCGCGTCTAGTTGATATTCACCGGATTTTAAACGCGAGACTTTATACAGTTTGGCCATTCCTAAAAAATAAAAGCGATCAGGGATAAGATGCTGTTGAGAAAGCCGTAAAGATAATTGGTCAATCGTTTCATCAGGTTTAACGATAAATAATTTGGGCGTTGTCGTGACGGGTAAATAAAAAAATCGATAGCTGAACCACGCAAAGATCATTGCGACCACAAGGAGAATGACAATGAGGGAGCGGATAAAAAAGCGCATGAATT
Source organism: Gammaproteobacteria bacterium (assembly GCA_047601185.1). Lineage (GTDB taxonomy): Bacteria > Pseudomonadota > Gammaproteobacteria > JAURND01 > JAURND01 > JASGJS01. The sequence continues at coordinate 1,616,974 of JASGJS010000001.1, forward strand.
AGAACTTCTCCATACGACTTAAGCGATACACCCATGAGATCCCGCTAACAAGTAGGCGGGACGTCAAGGTAGCAAGTCTGAACAAATCTTTAAACTTGTTTAAACAACAAACAGCCATTCGTTCCCCCAAATCCAAACGAATTAGACAATGCGTATTGGATTTTCATATCACGCGGGGTATTGGGGATAAAATCTAGGTCGCAACCTTCTCCAGGATTATCCAAATTAATCGTGGCAGGCGCAATTTGGTTTTGGAGAGCAAGCACAGAGAATATCGCTTCAACCGCACCGGCAGCACCGAGCAAATGTCCCGTAGAAGATTTGGTCGAACTGATCGCTACGCGATAAGCATGTTCACCGAACACTCTCTTAATGGTGTTGGCTTCCGCTAAATCCCCAATTACTGTCGAAGTGGCGTGTGCGTTAATGTAATCAACCTGGGTAGGATCAATACCGGCATCGCGTAAGGTATTCTGCATCGCCAATGCTGTGCCCTGTTCATTCGGTGAGGTGATGTGGAAAGCATCACCACTCATCCCAAAACCAGCTAATTCAGCATAAATGGGAGCGCCGCGTTTTTTAGCATGCTCGTATTCTTCTAAAACCACAATCCCCGCACCTTCTCCTAACACGAAACCATCTCGGTCTCTGTCCCAAGGTCGGCTGGCTTTTTCGGGTGCATCATTTCGGGTAGAGACCGCTCTCGCAGCGGCGAATCCCCCTACGCCTAATTCAGTGGTGGCCATTTCTACTCCACCTGCCACCATCACATCAGCGTCATTATAGGCAATCATACGGGCTGCATGGCCAATATTATGCGCGCCGGTGGTGCAAGCAGTGACAATGGCGATATTGGGCCCTTTCAAATTAAATTTAATGGAAACGAACCCGGCCACCATATTAATGATGACACTGGGGATGAAAAAGGGCGAAATCTTGCGAGGCCCTCCTTCTAACAAAGCCATTTGGTTTTTTTCAATGAGGGGTAAACCGCCAATACCAGACCCAATGGCGGCACCAATCCGAGGAGAATTTTCTTCGGTAATCACGATCCCTGAATCATCCAGCGCTTGTTTGGCTGCGGCATAGCCAAATTGAATAAAACGATCAATTTTGCGAGATTCTTTAGACGATAAATACTGATCTACGTCAAAATTTCTCACTAAAGCGCCAATTTGAGTTGTTAATCGGGAAGGATCAAAGGTATCAATGGTGCGAACACCGCTTTTTCCTTGTAATAGATTATCCCAGGTGTCTTTGACAGATAAACCTAAAGGCGTGATTAAGCCTAAACCCGTGACAACAACTCGTCTTTTATGATTCAAAGTCGTTTACCTCTTTCTCGTCAATATTAAGCTTGGGTGTGCTCTTTAATGTATTGAATGGCATCTCCCACAGTTTTAATTTTTTCTGCATGTTCATCGGGAATTTCCATATTAAATTCTTCTTCAAAAGCCATAACCAGTTCTACTGTGTCTAAGGAATCTGCACCCAAATCGTCAACAAAGGAAGCTTCCTCGGTGACTTTGGGGGGCTCGACGCCTAATTGTTCATTAACGATTTTTTTAACTCTTTCTTCGATTGATGATGCATTCATCGGATAATCCCTCTGATTTAAGTTTATGTAAAAATAAAGTAACTATTCACTACCTAAGCTAGACTTGGCACCAGGCCCTTAGAGGCCTTGGTGTCGCAAGGTTGGGCATCCATGAACAAGGATGTTCATGGTGAGCCTACAAGGAAGTATTCACGGCGTCCCAACCGGCGACACCAAGGCCTCTAAGGGCCTAAGTTGTATCTAGCTAAATGTTTACAAATAAATTCGTCTTACCACATTAATCTCGACCCTTAGAGCCGCAAGGCCTACATCATATACATTCCGCCATTAATATGCAAAGTCGTCCCTGTAATATAAGCTGCTTCCTCAGAAGCCAAAAAAGCAGCAGCCGCTGCAATCTCCTCAGCCTTACCTATGCGTGCCATGGGAATTTTGCTGAGTATTAACTGTTGTTGCGCTTCAGTCAAGTTACGGGTCATATCCGTATCAATAAAACCGGGTGCAATCACATTGACAGTCACATTACGTGCCGCCACTTCGAGCGCTAAGGCTTTACTAAACCCAATCATACCAGCTTTAGCAGCAGCATAATTCGCTTGCCCAGGGTTGCCCGCCACCCCTGCGATGGAACTTAAGTTAATCATACGGCCCCAACGTTTTTTAATCATCGCTTTAATACAGATTTTCGATAGACGAAAAATAGCGTTCAAATTCGTATCGATGACTTGAGACCACTCCGCATCACTCATACGCAATAATAAATTATCCTGGGTAATGCCAGCGTTATTGACCAGAATGTCTGGCATTCCACATCCCAATTGTAACTCAGTAAACAGCGCATCAATAGAGGATTGTTGTGTCACGTCTAACACAAAGCCCTGCCCTTTATAGCCTTCCTGAGCCAATGTCGCGGTGATGTGTTCTGCACCCGCTGGTGTGGTAGACGTACCCACCACAACCGCTCCTTCTTGGGCTAACCGTAATAAAATGGCATGACCCAAACCTCGGCTAGCACCTGTCACTAATGCGACTTTACCCGTTAAATTCATTGTTATTCTCCTAAGGTTGAATAGGCTGGGTGGTCACACTCGAATCAATGCGTTTATTAAGCCCGGCTAATACTTTGCCTGGTCCACATTCTATAAATGTTTTGACACCAGATTGAACCATAAATTGTATGACTTCCACCCAACGAACCGGCGAATAGAGCTGTCTGACTAACGCGGACCGTATTTTAATGGGATCTTCGTAACAAGCTGCATCCACATTGTTGACCACTGAAATGTGAGGTTTATTCAGCGGGATTTCATTTAAACTGGCTTCTAGCGCTTCGGCCGCATGCTTCATTAACCGACAATGCGAAGGCACGCTCACCGGCAATTTGACAGCCATTTTGGCGCCAGCGGCTTTAGCATTCTGAATGGCGCGCTCAACGGCTTCAGCTTGCCCCGCGATCACAATTTGACCCATCGCATTAAAATTGGCAGGCTCTAACACTTGTCCATTGGCGGAGTCTTGGCATAAACGCGTCACTGCTTCAGTATCCAACCCAATAATCGCTGCCATGGCGCCTTGGCCCTGTTCAACAGCTTGCTGCATCAGGCGACCTCGTAGTTGCACGAGAGACACCGCTGCAGTAAAGTCTAAGGCTTCAGCACAAACCAGGGCCGTATATTCCCCTAAACTATGCCCCGCTAAAAATGCAGGGGTTTGCGGTTGGCGTGATTGCGCTAAACGCCATAAAGCCACGCTGCTGGTCAACAGGGCGGGCTGGGTATATTCTGTCTGGTTCAGTTGCTCTTCTGGGCCTTGTTGCACTAAAGACCAAAGGTCATAGTTTAAACTATTGGAGGCTTCCTGGAAAGTTTCTAGGATAATCGCCTCATGAGCGAATTCCTTTAACATTCCGACGCTTTGGGAGCCTTGGCCGGGGAAGATGATTGCAAGTTTTTCTGTCATTTTATATTTTTCCCCCTCATCCGCCCTATCGGGCACCTTCTCCCACGGAGGGGAGAAGGCACCACATCAAAATTCGAGCGTTTGTCAATACTTTCTCAATATTTCACCAGGGCTGAGCCCCAGGTTAATCCTGCACCAAATGTTTCCATCAATAATGTTTCGCCTGGTTTAATTCGTCCATCGCGAATCGCGCTATCTAAAGCTAAGGGGATGGAAGCCGCGGAAGTATTGCCTTGATTTTGTATCGTCAATACCACCCGCTCCATCGGTAGGTTAAGCTTTTTGGCTGTGGCTTTAATAATCCGTAAATTCGCTTGATGAGGGATTAACCAGTCAATTTGGGATTGATCAATGCCATTATGCGCCAAAGTTTCATCGACAATGTCATTGAGGGTATTAACCGCCAATTTAAACACTTCATTACCCTTCATTTTGATGTAGGGCGGCTCTTTTAATTCACCCAAATGATTGGGAGCATAAAGTAATTGATTATATTGGCCATCGGCATGGATATGGGTGGAGATAATGCCTGGCGTGGAATCTGCTCGTAAAATGGCGGCCCCTGCCCCATCCGAAAATAAAATGCAGGTGGTTCTATCCGTCCAATCGACCAATCGGGTTAGGGATTCTGCCCCAATCACCAGCGCCGTTTTGATGCCATTGGCGCGAATAAATTGATCTGCCACACTTAAGGCATAAATAAAACCCGCACACGCTGCTGAGATGTCGAAAGCAGGACAGCCGCTAATCCCTAAACGATTTTGTAAAATCGTAGCGGTGCTGGGAAAAAATCGGTCAGGGGTAGAAGTGCCGACGACAATCAATTGAATCTCTTCAGGACGGATGCCTGCAGCTTCGATAGCACGTTTCGCAGCAATTTCCGCCATTGAAGAGGTGGTTTCTGAATCGCTCATGACATGTCGTTGACTGATGCCAGTGCGTTCCACAATCCATTGGTCGTTAGTTTCGACCATTTGTTCTAAATCAAGGTTACTGAGGACTCGTTCTGGTAAATATCCGCCAGTTCCAATGATGCGTGCATATTGATTCATACGGATCTCATTGATTAAGTCGCATGGCGACTTCTTGACTAATTTTGCGGGGTATATCGGACTGAGCTTGAACTAAAGCTTGCTCAATGGCATTGGCAAAGGCTGCCACATCAGCACTGCCATGGCTCTTAATCACAATACCTTGTAATCCAATCAAACAAGCACCATTACGTCGCCCAGGATCGGCTCGTTTTTTCAATCGATTTAATATAGGAAGCGCCAGTAAGGCAACAAACTGGGTATATAAATTGCGTTTGAATTCTGTTTTGGCGAAATTGCTCATAAGTTTGGCAACGCCTTCGACCGCTTTTAAGGTCACATTCCCCACAAATCCATCACATACCACAACATCAGCTAGACCCGAAAATAAATCATTGCCTTCTATATAGCCATAGTAATTGATTGCAGGGCTTTCCGCTAACAGTTGAGCGGTTTGCTTCACTTGCTCATTGCCTTTAATTTCTTCTTCGCCAATATTGAGTAAGGCGATGGTGGGCCGCTCAATGTTCCGCACTAAAGAGACTAAGACCGAACCCATGACGGCAAATTGGAACAGATGTTCCGCTTGAGAGTCGACATTGGCGCCTAAATCGACTATCCACACTTCTTTGTCGGGTTTTATGGTCGGAAATGATGTGATAATGGCAGGACGGTCAATGCCAGGCAAAGTTTTGAGTACAAAGCGGGCTGTCACCATGAGCGCGCCGGTATTTCCCGCGCTAACACAGGCTTGCGCCAGGCCCGATTTTACTAAATTCAGAGCCACTCGCATGGAAGAATCCTTTTTTAACCGTAACGCTTGAGAAGGGGATTCATCCATACCGACTTGTTCTGAAGCATGCTGGAAGACTAGTCGATCAGTATGCAAAGCGGAATGAGAGGCATACACCTGCTGCAATACGGGTTGATCTCCCACAACGATCAGCTTTAGATCAGGATGCGTTGCTAAAACACGCAGTGCGGCAGGGATGGTAACTTCAGGGCCAAAATCACCACCCATTGCATCAATAGAAATGGTAATGTTGCTCAAAGAGTTTACTCGTCTTCAGAAAAATCGTTTTTTTGTTGGATTATTTTACGACCTCTATAATAGCCTTTTGGGCTCACATGATGACGTCGGTGTGTTTCACCCGAAGTGGATTCTGTGGATAAAGAAGGACCCGTTAAAGCATCATGTGCTCGACGCATACCTCGTCTAGAACGAGTAACACGATCTTTTTGTACAGCCATATTTAAACTCCGCTCACTTTATAAATTATTAAAGGCGCACATTTCATCATGTTTTGGCGCCATAGGCAAGTTCAGTAGGATTTCCTCTTCTACTAAGGAGGCCAATGATACGTTGTCCTCAACTAACATTAAAGCTTCATAATCTTTGGGGAGCTTAATCACTTCACCAATAACTGGGCTTAAGCTCACATCAACATGCAACAGATAAACCATTGGCTTCATGCAACGCTGACAAGTTAAGGTTAATTCTCCATCAATAGTGCCTACAATGTAAGAATAACCTGCTTTATCACGACCAAATCGCCACTGTATTTTAATAGGTTGCGGGCTTTCAAGCAATAAATCTTTTAAATCTGTACACTCTTGGATAGAGAATAACCCTTCCAACACCGCTTCTGCTTCTGCCAGACGCAAGGGTTGAATAAAACGCGGCAATCCCACCATAAATTTCTAGCGAGCTACGCCACGTTTGGAATTCATTAAGGCATCGATAAACGGCTGCAACTCTTTACATTCCGGCAACATAGTTTGCAATTCATCAATCGCATCCTTGAGCTTAAGCCCTTTTCTGTACACGATCATATAAGCTCGGCGTAACATTCGAATGGTTTGTTCTGAAAAGCCGCGGCGTTTTAATCCCACCGAGTTGAGACCTCGTGGTGCGCCAGGATTGCCTGTGACTAACACATAGGGAGGAATATCTTGCCCCACTTTGGTGGCACGCCCTAAAAAGCTGTGTTGCCCAATTCTGACAAATTGATGTACGCCACAAAATGCGCCAAAAACGACGAAATCATCGACTTGGACATGGCCCGCCAAACTGGCATTATTAGCTAAAATGATATCGTTGCCGACGATACAATCATGAGCAACGTGTGCATAAGCCATTAAAAAGTTACGATGGCCTATGCGAGTGACGTGAGCGCCTTGCACAGTCCCCCGATTTAAAGTGCAGAATTCTCGAATAACGTTGTTATCCCCAATCTCTAAGTAGGTAGGCTCATCTTTATAATGACTATGTTGAGGATCTCCTCCAAGTGCAGCAAAGGCGTGAATTTTATTATTCCGACCCATTTTGGTATTTTGGCAAATTACAGCATGAGAGGCTATTTGGGTTCCTTCTCCTATTTCTACGTTAGGACCTATCACCGCAAAGGGCCCAATGTGTACCCCTTCGGCTATTTTAGCACTTGGGTCAATAATAGCGCGACTGTCAATCACTTTTAGATCTCCGTGCATTCATAAGCTCCGCAGAACAAACCACTTCCCCGTTAACAGTGCCCGTTCCTTGAAATTTATAAATATTCTGTTTATGGCGAATCAATTCAACATTAAGTTGCAAGACATCACCAGGAACGACCATTCGCTTGAAGCGTACATTGTCTACGCCAACTAACAAAAATAAATTTTCTTCATGTTTAATGGTGGGGTCAGATTTTAAAATAATAATACCTGATGCCTGAGCCAATGCTTCTAATATTAGCACGCCTGGCATGACGGGTTCTCCCGGAAAATGCCCCACAAAAAAGGGTTCATTGATCGTGACGTTTTTCACTGCGACAAGAGACTGAAATGGCTCAAATTTCAATACCTTATCAATCAATAAAAAGGGATACCGATGCGGTAATAAGGATAAGACTTCTTTTATATCCATTATCATTGTGATTGCTCCAATTTTTTCAATCTTCTCGCCATTTCATCTAATTGTTTAAAACGCACAGCATTTTTACGCCATTCCGCGTTAGGTTGACTCGGCACACCGGAGGAATAGATGCCAGGATTCAGAATTGATGATGAAACCGCTGCTGAAGCTGTCAATATCACACCATCTGTTAGTTTAATGTGGCCACTTATCATCGCAGCTCCCCCAATCATGCAGCCTCTACCAATCTCTGTGCTGCCAGCAATACCTGTACAACCGGCTATAACCGTATGCGCACCAATGCGGACATTATGACCGATCTGAATTTGATTATCCAGCTTAACGCCATCTCCAATCACAGTATCTTCCAAAGCTCCTCGGTCAATAGTGGTGTTGGCACCTATTTCAACATCATTGCCAAGGATGACGCCACCCAGCTGAGGAATCTTATACCAAGTGCCATTGTCGTTGACCATTCCAAAACCGTCGCTGCCGATCACTACCCCGCTTTGCAAGATCACCCGATCACCTATTTTAATGTTGTGATAAAGAGTGGCTTTAGGATAGAGCGTGCCATCAGCGCCTATGGCAGAATGATCGCCAATGGTACAGCCAGCGCTGACAATTGTTCTTTCGCCAATCACAACCTCATCACCAATGACACAGTGTGGACCAATACAAGCCGTTTCTGCAATACAGCAATTTTTACCCACGACAGCGGTCGGATGAATCCCTTTTTGCGCATTAGGTTTGGGCGCAAACAATTTTGCAACTTTTGCATAGCCTAAATAGGGGTTATCCATAATGAGTTGATTGACCGTACTCAACTCACTAAATTTAGGGGATAGAATAACCACGGAAGCTTGAGTGGTGCTTAAAAAACTTTTATATTTGGGGTCAGCCAAATAATGGTCATGCAAAAAACTTAGTTGACCCGCTTGCGCTTTATCCAAAGGCGCAATGCTGTGGATGAGTGTGTCGGGATCGCCTTTGAGTTCAGCGTTTAAATATTGCGCCAATTCTTTTAATGAATGGGTGGTTTTTTGCATGGTGGATCTCATTATGGCAGAATTTTGCTTGTTTTTTAAAAGCAGCGGGCTAGCAGCCCGCGCTCCAAAAGCTCGAACCTCAATCTCATTAAGCTATCATCAAGCATTGGAGCGCTTTCGTTTAAATTAAAGCTTAATAATGCAAAAACTAATGCTTGGCACTTTGCAATGAAAGGCACAAAACTTGGGAGCGCGGGCTGCTTGCTTTTAAAAGCAGCGGGCAAGCTGCCCGCGCTCCAAAAGCTCGAGCCTCAATTTCATCAAGCTATCATCAAGCATTGGAGCGCTTTCGTTTAAATTAAAGCTTAATAATGCAAAAACTAATGCTTGGCACTTTGCAATGAAAGGCACAAAACTTGGGAGCGCGGGCTGCTTGCTTTTAAAAGCAGCGGGCAAGCTGCCCGCACTCCAAAAGCTCGAGCCTCAATTTCATTAAGCTATCATCAAGCATTGGAGCGCTTTCGTTTAAATTAAAGCTTAATAATGCAAAAACTAATGCTTGGCACTTTGCAATGAAAGGCACAAAACTTGGGAGCGTGGGCTGCTTGCTTTTAAAAGCAGCGGGCAAGCTGCCCGCGCTCCAAAAGCTCGAGCCTCAATTTCATCAAGCTATCATCAAGCATTGGAGCGCTTTCGTTTAAATTAAAGCTTAATAATGCAAAAACTAATGCTTGGCACTTTGCAATGAAAGGCACAAAACTTGGGAGCGCGGGCTGCTAGCCCGCTGCTTTTAATTCTAATTACTTCTGCAACTGATTCAACACATCCTGCGTCACATCCATATCTTTACTCGAATATGCGACACTGCTGCTGACTAAGATTAAATTATAGTTCCCTTTGGTAGCCACAGATTCCACCACACCCTTAATTTTATTTAACAGTGTATTCACAGATTGATTCTGAGCTGACATAAAGTCTTTTTGGAAGCTGGCTTGTTGTTGTTGCAAATCTTGCTGCTGTTGCGCTAACTTTTGCTCTGCCGTTTGTTTATCTGCCGCAGACATCACCGCATTATTACGTCTAAAATTTTCCGCATCTTGTTTAAATTGATTTTGTGCTTGTTCTAATTTGGTTTCGCGGTCGCCAAATTGCTTTTTCAGATTGTCGCTGATTTGTTTCATTTCTGGTAATTTCGCGAGTAGATCTTGTAAGTTGATAATGCCAATTTTGGTATTCGCACTCGCAGTATCCGCCATAACGGGCGTCATGATACTGAAAGTCAAAATTGCCATTAAAATCACTAATAATTTTTTCATAAAAAGACTCCTGTTGATTAAATTAGAAACTCGTACCTGCTACAAATTGGAAGCCTTCCAGAGAATCTCCAGGCACATATCCTGGCGTTCCATAGGTTCCTACCGCACGATGTGGATTCAATGCAGCGGCTAAACTAAATTTAAGTACACCCATGGGAGAGACCCAATCGGCTTCCACCCCTGAGGAATAACGTAATCCATAAATCCCTGAGGCTTGCCAAGCATTTTGATAAACTTGGCCACCATCCACAAAAACTGATGTACGCAATTTATCACTAATAGGATTGGGGAAAATTAAATTAATACTGGCTGCCGTTAAGACATTCCCCCCAATGGCATTATAATTCGAACACATCTCTGTACCGGCACTCGTCTCACAATGCGGATTTTTAGGGCCTAATGTATTGGCATCATAACCGCGAACTGTGCCAATCCCTCCGGCATAATAATTTTTGAAGAAAGGCAATTCAGCGTAACTATCATAGCCATTGCCATAACCCAATTCGGTATTTAACAAAAGAATGAATCCCTTGCCAAGCGGGTGATAATAAGATCCAGTATAATTAAATTTAAAATAATCCAAACTGTTAGGCATGACTGGCACACCGACTTCCGCACCTAATACTTGGTTATAACCACGCGTCGGCAAAATCGCTCGGTCATAGGTATTGCGTGTCCAACTGGTGAGCAGCTTCACATTATTAAAATGATTGCCATGCTCATCGACAAAATCTTCGATGTCTTGAGAGGGGTCACTGCCCGTCAATAGTCGTAGATATTCATAACCATAACTGAACGAAAAATAATCATAATCCGATAAAGGCATGCGATAATTCATTGAACCGCCATACGCATCTAACGTATAACTGGCAATATTAACACTATCCGGTTTGGTTTGCTGATAATATAAACTGAACCCTTGGCTAATACCGGATTGCGTAAAATACGGATTAAAATAACTGAACGTATAATTTTGTGAATACTGACTGTTGTCGAAACCTAACGAAACTTTTTTCCCTGTGCCTCTATAATTACTCTGGACGATATTACTGCCATATAAAAAACCATAGGTGTCCGAATAACCTAATTGCAAGCTAGCTGTGGTCGAGGAAGTTTCTTTTAAGCTATAGGTTAAATCCAATTGATCGGGCTGACCGGGCACTGGATCCATTTTCACTTCGACATTATCGACATAGCCTAATAAATTTAAGCGGCGTTTGGTTTCATCGATTTTACTGGAAGAATACAGCGCGCCTTCAAATTGACGTGTTTCTCGTCGTAAGACATAATCGGCTGTGCGGGTATTGCCAGCGTAATCAATATGTCGCACATACACACGAGGGCCTGCTGTCACTTCAAAATTAATGCTAACCAGTTTATTTTGATCATCAATGACAGGATTGGGATTAATCACCGCGTTAGCATAGCCCTGATTGCCATAAAACCGTGTCATCATATCGGCAAGCGCTAAGATTTTTTTGCGAGAAAACACCTCACCGGGTTTTAAATTAGCATCAATGACAGCTCTTAATTTATCTTCTTGCCCGATCGTATCACCCGTGATGCTATAATCTTTGACATGATAAATGTCGCCTTCACTAACATTGATGGTGATATACACATCTTTACGGTTAGGAGTGATATTCACTTGGCTGGAATTGATCGTAAAGCGAACATAACCTCGATCGAAATAGAAAGATCGTAGACTATTTAAATCTTCTTGCAATTTGTCGGCGCTATAATCTGCATCAGAACTCCAAGGTTTCCACCAAGGCGCCGGCTTCATTTTAAAATCATCTAATAATTTAGCGGTACTGAAGTGCCGATTCCCAATAATATTAATTTGTCTAACCTGAGCGATTTGACCTTCATAGAGTTTGATGTCTAATTCTACTCGATTGCGAGTTTGTGGCTTAACTGAGGTTTCGACGGTGGCATTATAACGACCCAATGCATAATACTGCTCCATTAAAGCTTGCTTCATGCCTTGCAGTGTGGCTTGATTGTAGGTTTCCCCTTCGGCAATGCCTGCCTGCTTGAGTGCGTTTAATAAATCTTCTTTTTTAATTCGCTTGTTACCTGTGATGTTAATCACACCAATGGTGGCGCGTTCCATCACTTGAATCACTAAGACATTACCCTTACGAGACAATTGCACATCGCTGAAGAAGCCGGTTTGGTATAAGGCATTGATAATGCCACTGGTATCATCAGCGGAGAGCATTTCTCCAGGATGGACGGGGAGATATTCTAAGACGGTTTGCTTAGGAATTCGCTGTAAGCCATTGATTTCTATGTCTTTAACCAGAAAGTCGTCCGTGGCGGCGAAAGCAGAAAGCCCATAAGCGCTGATCAGCAGTATGCATACTCTATTTATTATCTTTAGCTTCATAGCAAGCCTGGTTCCTCCAGTCTATTGTTAGGTTTTTATTCACCTTAAAGGTCGCTGAGTATACCTCAGCTATACGATAAACGGTACTGGATTCTATAAAGATTTGTTACTCCTCATATGAATAAAATGATTGGTTGCTTCTCTTGCCGTTTTATCAGCACTTATAATAACAGCTAAGCTATCTGCAGCGTCAACTGTATTCTGTGCTAATGCCCTTTCAATTAAAATCGGGATATCGGTGAACTTAATTTTGCCTTCTAAAAAAGCTGCAACCGCCACTTCATTGGCGGCATTTAACATGGTGGTGGCTGTGCCACCCGCTTGCCAAGCCTGCTCCGCCAAACGTAAACAAGGGTAACGCTCTAAACAGAGCGGCTTAAACGTTAATGCACCAATTTTTAGTAGATCCAACGATGCTACGCCGGCAGGAATTCGCTCAGGCCATGCTAGCGCATGGGCAATCGGTGTACGCATATCAGGATAATTCATCTGCGCTAACATAGAGCCATCTTGATATTCGACAAGCGCATGCAAAATACTTTGAGGATGTAACACCACTTCGATCGTCGCTTGCGTATATTGAAACAGCCAATGTGCCTCAATCATTTCCAAGCCCTTATTCATCATCGTAGAGCTGTCTACGGTAATTTTTTTGCCCATGCTCCAGTTCGGATGAGTACAAGCCTGCTCGGGGGTGACATCAGCCAAGGCAGATAAAGGCAAATCACGAAAAGCCCCTCCAGATGCCGTCAAGATAATCCGTTTAACGGGTTGATTCGCCTGATGGTGCGGCAGACATTGAAAAACTGCATTATGCTCACTGTCTACAGGTAACACTGTTGCACCATGTTGTTGAGCCGTCTGCATAAATAATGCACCCGCCATCACCAATACTTCTTTATTCGCTAATAAGATTTTTTTACCGTGTTGAGCAGCCGCTAAGGTTGGCAATAAACCCGCAGCCCCTACAATTCCGGCCATCACAGTATCGACAGCAGGATGCTGGGCCACTTCAACGAGGGCCGCCTCCCCTGATAAAACTTCTGTCTCACTCCCTGCTGCGCGTAATTGTTGTTGCAAATGCGTGGCAACCTGCTCATCTTGTAGCACCGCGTAACGAGGTTGATATAACAAACATTGCGTTAATAAACGAGAGACGTTTTGATGCGCGGTTAAAGCAAAAATTTTGAAGCGATCAGGATTTAGGCTCACAACTTGTAAAGTCTGAACACCAATGGAACCGGTGGAGCCTAAAATAGTTAATGTTTGCATAGAGCCTCTATACTAAACATGACCTTTGCCTAAGAACCCCAAAAATAACAAACCTAAAGCAAAGAACGGTGCGGCACTCATTAAACTATCCACACGATCTAAAATACCGCCATGACCTGGCAAAATATTGCCACTGTCTTTCACTCCAGCATGGCGCTTTATTAAACTTTCAAATAAATCGCCCACGACAGAAAGCATCGCTGTTAATAAGGCTAATCCTAAAAAATAACCATATTGCAAAGGCGTATTTACAATCCATAACCCCATGATGGCAGCCACAACAATAGCCACAATCATTCCACCGAATACCCCTTCAATGGATTTACCTGGGCTAACCTGCGGCGCCAATTTGCGTTTTCCCCATTTACGACCTACGAAATAAGCACCCGTATCTGCACCACAAATGATTAAAATTAAGATCAATAACGTGAGAATTCCGTGTGGTTGCATTCGGATAAAATTCAGGCTGTACCAGGTTGTCGCCAATAGCCACACCCCTGAACTATAAGCGATCCCTTTTGAGTCTAATAAAATCGCTCGATGGGCAGGTCGAAATACCAGATAAATTAGCGGTAACCAGCTGAGCACGGCTAAAGCCAACACTAACATTTCAGGCAACTGCCACAATAGCCACAAGATGCCCGCTGTCACCACTAGATATAACACACGCCAAGGGATTGAAACGATTTTGATTAAACGGGTCCATTCCCAGGCACCTAGCAATACGATGAAAGCTGTCACCAGCGCAAATCCACCCGCCGGCAAATAGAAAATACACAGTAATAATAAAATAATTAAAATCACGCCAGTATAAATACGTTGTTTTAACATGATTTTGCAGGCTCTGAGATTAAACCATAACGGCGTTGACGCTTAGAGAAGGCTAACAAAGCTTTAGCAAAACAGTCTGCATCAAAATCTGGCCATAGAGTTTCTGTAAAATATAACTCTGTGTATGCGAACTGCCATAACATAAAATTGCTGATGCGCTGTTCTCCGCTGGTGCGGATAAATAAATCCGGTTCGGGCAAATCGGCTATACTTAACGCATCTTGCAAGGTTTGATACTGAATGTCTTGTGGCTGTAGTTTCCCTTGTGCAACTTTTTCGGCAACTTGTTGAACCGCTTGCAAAATATCCCAACGGCCACTGTAGTTAAAAGCGATGATTAAAGTTAAAGTTTGATGGTGTGCAGTGACTTTTTCAATTTCATCAATTTTATCGCAAATCTGCGGCGCAATACGGCTTTTATCCCCAATGACTTTTAAACGGATATCATTTTTGATAAAGGCTTCGGCTTGACAGTCTAAATTTTTAACAAATAACTGCATTAGAAAATTGACTTCATCCGCAGGACGCCCCCAATTTTCGATGCCAAAAGCAAACAAGGTTAAAATTTTGATCTTGGATTCAATCGCTGCTTTAATAATTTTTTCGACGGCTTTAATGCCTTCCTCATGACCAGCAACACGTGTTAGGCCACGACGTTCGGCCCAACGACCATTACCATCCATTATCACTGCAACATGACGAGGCAACATAGAATTCCAGTTAAATTTCCATTAATTCCGCTTCTTTTGTGGCTAATAGCTTATCAATCTCAGCGATAAATTTATCGGTTTGTTTTTGAATTTCAGTTTGACCCCGACGTTCTTCGTCCTCATTTAAGGTTTTTGCCTTCAGTTGGTCTTTTAACGCTTGGTTGCTGTCACGACGCACATTGCGTACCGCAATTTTAGCGTTTTCGACCTCTTCCCGAACAATTTTGACTAACTCACGCCGTCTTTCTTCATTCAAGGCGGGCATCGGCACACGAATCACATTACCTGCTGTCACCGGATTCAACCCTAAGTCAGAGGTTAAAATCGCTTTTTCGATGGCAGGAATTTGGGTTTTATCCCAAGCCGTGACCACTAGACTACGAGCACCTTCTACACTGACGGAAGCGACTTGATTGAGCGGCATCTCATTGCCGTAGCTAGATACTTTGATGTGATCTAATAAACCAGCATTCGCTCGACCAGTTCGCACTTTAGCCAAAGCGTTTTTTAACACATCTAAACATTTACTCATACGAGCAACTGTTTCTTTACTCATTTCTTGCATGATCATTCTCTGACTATGTAATGAAAAAATCTAATGATTTTAAGCGGGCAAGCTGCCCGCGCTCCCAGACTCCAGCTAGCTTCGAAGCTGAGATTTTCTCTTATCTTAGAGCCTTTCCCGTCTTTTTAAAAGCCTCTATCTCATCTCAGATTGAGGAACTGCATTTGAACTAATGACTTGAACTTGGGAGCGCGGGCAGCTTGCTCGCTTACTATTTTAATTATGAACCAGCGTTCCTTCATCTTCCCCTAAGACAATACGTAATATCGAACCAGGCTTAGCCATATTAAAGACCCGTAACATCATCCCATGATCTCGACATTGACAGAAGGAGGCTAAATCCATCACCGCCAACTCTTTTTCTAACACTTCTCGATAGGTGAGCTGGTGATACAGTTTAGCATTTTTGTCTTTTAAAGGATCTGCGGTATAAATCCCATCGACTTGGGTGGCTTTTAAGATAATATCCGCCTCAATTTCAATGCCGCGCAAGCTCGCTGCAGAATCTGTGGTCACAAGTGGATTACCCGTTCCGCCTGCAAAAATGACGACTCGGCCTTTTTGTAAATGATGAATGGCTTTACGTCGATCATAGTGGTCCACCACTCCAGACATCGGAATGGCGGAAAGGATGCGGGTGGGTAAATGTGCGCGCTCAAAAGCATCACGCAATGCTAATGCATTCATTAAGGTGGCTAACATCCCCATATAATCACTGGTAATGCGGCCAATTCCAGCTTGTGCGAGAGTGGTACCCCGAAATAGATTACCTCCTCCAATCACAATCCCCACCTGAACTTTAAGATCCACAATTTGTCGAATTTCTGAAGCCATACGATCCAAAATGACGGGATCAATCCCATAATGGGTGTTCCCCATCAAGGCTTCTCCGCTCATTTTCAATAGAATCCGTTGATATTTGACCTCCGTCATTCTCTTTACTCCCCGACTTGCGCTCGAACGGCTTGAGCAAAATCCTCGACGACTTTTTCGATGCCTTCCCCAACTTCAAAACGGATAAATGCTGAAACTTCCGTGCCCCCTTCTTTGAGTAAGGTCGCAATATTTTTAGCGGGATCTTTCACAAAGGGTTGGCCCAATAAAGTTACCTCATTTAAGAATTTCTGAATTCGACCGCCAATCATTTTCTCGATAATATCAGCAGATTTGCCACTATCTTTAGATTGCGCTCTAAAAATTTCTTTTTCATTTTCGATTAAATCAGCGGGCACGTTATCAGCATGAATCGTTAAAGGATTCGCAGCGGCAATGTGCATGGCTAAATCTTTGGCTAATTCAGTATTAGGCTTCGATAGGGCCACTAAAGCGCCAATTCGACCACCATGGGTATAACATCCCACGATGCCGGTGCTTTGAATTAAGCCGATGCGTCGAATTTGAATATTTTCGCCCAGTTTACTGACCAATTCTTGACGCACTTGTTCAACGGTTCGACCGTCTTCCAATGCAATTTCGCATAGCTTTTCGACTTCAACCACACGATGTTGTAAAGCGGCTTTAACCACTTCTGTCGAAAATTGCACGAAATTGGAATCCCGTGCGACAAAGTCGGTTTCGCAATTGACTTCAACCATCGCTGCGGTCAACCCATTGTCACTCACTTCCGTGGCAATTCGACCTTCTGCAGCAATGCGGCCTGCTTTCTTGGCCGCTTTGGTAATACCCGCTTCACGCATGGCTTTAATCGCCGCTTCAATATCGCCATTGGCTTCAGTTAAGGCTTTTTTGCATTCCATCATGCCTGCGCCGGTTAATTCTCGCAGTTCTTTAACTTGGTTTGCTGTGATAGTGACGCTCATGTGTTATCTCCACTGGAGGATTCTTCTTTTTTAGCTTCTGTTTGCGCAGTGGCTTTTTTAGCGGGTGCGGATTTCACCACAACTTTAGGGCGATTTTGAGGGGCACTTTTGTCTTGTGCTGCCCCTTCGCCTGCAGCTTTTTTAACGGTCTTTTTAATCACCTGCTTATGACGTTCAGGTTTTTCAGGCGCTGGTTCATCGCCTTTTTCTTTCATTTGGGCTGCCATTTCTTCTGCGATATGCTGTTTAGCATCCAAAATTGCATCTGCCGCACCCTGACAATATAAACGAATGGCTCGCATCGAATCATCGTTACCGGGAACCATATAATCAATACCATTCGGATTATAATTGGTATCAACGATGGCAATCACAGGAATACCGAGTCGCTTAGCTTCTGCTACAGCGGTTTTTTCGTGACCAATGTCAATGATAAAGAGGGCATCTGGTAAGCCACCCATATCTTTAATCCCGCTTAAGCTGACTTCTAACTTGCTTAATTCGCGCAGCAACATCAAACCTTCTTTCTTAGTCAAGCGTTCGAGGCTGCCATCGTCGCGCATGGTTTCTAATTCACGCAGGCGTTTGATCGATTGACGGATGGTTTTATAGTTGGTTAGCATACCGCCTAACCAGCGTTTGTCGACAAAAGGCATGCCACAGCGCTGAGCTTCTTCGCGGATGCTCTCTTGCGCGGCAGGTTTGGTGCCGACAAATAAAATTTTACCGCGATTCATAGCGATACGACCCAATACATTTTGGGCTTCGCGGAATAAGGGCAAGCTATGTTCTAAGTTGATAATATGAATTTGATGGCGGGAACCAAAAATATAAGGGGCCATCTTGGGGTGCCAGTAGCGTTCTTGGTGACCAAAATGCACCCCGGCATCTAACATTTGACGCATGGTAACAGTAGACATACATTCTCCGATTAGGGTTAAGCCTCCCTACACCCCGTAGATTGATCCGTTCTATTGGATAGAATCAGACACCCCAATCTACAGTGCTGGTATAGGTGTGAAGTTAAATTGGATCTTCCGGACTGCCGAGTTTAGGTTGTTTCCGGAAGAGCCGTTAAAATATTTGCTCTTTGAGCCCAGGCTTTATACCATAGAACGCCATCGACATCAATTGCGAGTTTATTATGTCCACGTTGATTAAAAGCCCTGAAGAAATCACTAAAATGCGTGAAGCGGGTCGTTTAGCCGCTGAAGTGCTCACCATGATAGAACCTTATGTTAAACCTGGGGTCACTACCGATGAGCTGAATCAAATTTGTCATGATTATATCGTGAATCAGCAACATGCCATCCCCGCGCCGCTTAATTATCGAGGCTTCCCCAAATCGATTTGTACTTCTGTCAATCATGTGATTTGCCATGGTATCCCCGGCCCTAAAAAATTAAAAGATGGCGATATTATCAATATTGATGTCACAGTTAAAAAGGATGATTATCATGGCGATACCAGCAAAATGTTTTTTGTCGGTAAGCCCTCCATCCTCGCCGAGCGCTTAGTGAAAACCACTCAAGAATGTCTTTATCTGGGGATCAAACTGGTTAAACCGGGCCAATATTTAGGCACAATTGGGGCTGCTATTCAACAGCATGCAGAAGCGCAGGGATTTTCGGTGGTGAGAGAATATTGTGGACATGGAATTGGTAAGATTTTCCATGAAGATCCGCAAGTGTTGCATTACGGAGTCGCCAATACTGGGTTCCAATTACAGGCGGGAATGACGTTTACAATTGAACCGATGATTAATGCGGGGAGTCGGTTTAATAAGCTGTTGCCAGATGGGTGGACGGTGGTGACGAAAGACCATGCTTTGTCAGCGCAATGGGAACATACATTGTTGGTGACAGAAATGGGGGTTGAAGTTTTGACAATTAGGCCGGAAGAAGTGGTTGAAAATCTTTTTTAACCCCCCTCATCCGGCCTATTCGGCCACCTTCTCCCACAGAGGGGAGAAGGAAACAGCTCGCCACACTCTAGCTTTGTAGCATCTGAAATCTACATCAACGACTTCCCACAAAAGAAGGTAGAACAATACCAGTGGCTCCTGTTAGGTTAGCTCAAAGTCAAAAGTAAAAAAGCTGGTAAAATTTAAAGTCTAACAAGGAGAAGCTTTGAGTTAGATTCAGACTACAAAGATTAAAGTGGTGAGCTGTTTCCTTCTCCCCTTGTGGGAGAAGGTGCCCGAATAGGGCGGATGAGGGGGAAAACAAAAATTCACGTCCTTGTGAATGACACCTAACGTTCCGTGCTAGATGTTAAAATCGATAATTCTTTAAGAAATCACCTGGCTCGTGACTGCATCATCCTTGCTGCCGATATCCATCCATGGATTATCATCCTTGAAATGAGGCTCCTTCAATGCTCAAGTTTCCTGCGTACCAAGTGATTTCTATGGAAAGTATTAAACCATGTTATGAGCGGCCAAAATGTAAGTCATTGGCCAGGGGGAATGTAATGTAATGTCGATTCTATATCCAACAGTTTACCCCTCAAATTACCCAATACATCATCTACCTGTTGATTTTCGAGCGAATTTTTGATCACAACTTTCCAGTCCGCCTTTTTAACTCTCAAGCTATTCTGGATGTCTTTGAGTCGATAAAAGGTGTCTTTAATTTCATCTTCATTATCTTGGCTTTGCACCAAAATAACCACTTTCTTTTTTAAGAATTGGATTTCATCCGATAGTTCTTCTAAATTTTTTTTAATCTGATCTAAATGGCTTTTTTGAGCTATCGAATGAACAGATGAAGTATCAATCTTTTTAAGTAAGTTTGCCATGTGCGCCCCCACGTAAATATCACTACTCTTACTATTATTATAGCGTATCCATGCCGCACATTCTAAGGCAAGCTCGATGCCCTGAATAGGCAGGAGGCGTCGTCCCCGCATGGATGCGGGGATCCAGTTGCAGGAAGCAAAACTTTACATCCCTGTATTCTGGATCCCGGCGTCCATGCCGGGACGACGCCTCCTGCCTCATTTTCAGCTTAAGCCTCCCTTAGAATGTGCTAAATGGATACATTCTCCCTAAACATAAGCTGCCGTCGTCGTCATCACCTTAGAACAAATTCTCATAATAACCTTAATAAATTCAGGGAGTTCCGCAGCCCCGGCAGTTTGCGCCACGGTGGCGTGACCCAACTCCTCTTCCTGCATTTTTAGCAATATTTTAATGGTTTTTATGTCTTGTTTAGAAACTTTCTCAAGGTGATGGGATAGATGCATCACCACTTGTTTTTCAGTTTCGGCGACAAAGCCTAAATTCCAAGGATCCCCCAATAAACCTGCCAATAAACCAATTAAAAAAGACCCGCCATACCAAACGGGATTTAAATAACTCGGATGAGAATGGAGTTCTTGTAAGCGTTGATGACACCAAGCTAAATGGTCATTTTCCTCTTCAGCAGCATGTTGCAGCGCTTTGCGGTTCGCTGTTTGTCTAGCCGTTAGAGCTTGTGCACGATACAGGGCTTGCGCACTGATCTCACCGGCATGATTGACACGCATTAACCGCGCGCTTAATTTTCGATCTGATGCGGGAAGTGTCATTACTGGTTCATCACCAGCAGGATAAGGGCGATGAGAGATCGCAGGACCGAGCACTGTTTTAAGGGTTTGATCGAGGTGGATAATGCAACGATCTAAAAAATTTAAGTGTCTCATAAAAATCCTGCAACTCTTCAGCATATTTAAGGATGGAGTTCATATAGCACATAACTTTCTACCTCGACGTCCCGCCTACGGCTAGCTTTAAGCGGGCTAGCAGCCCGCGCTCCCAAGCTCGAGCCTTTGCAAAGCTTTGAGAAATATCTTACTTGGAAGCAAAGTTAATCTTTTAGATTTTTGTTCCGGCAAAGCAAGTTTTTCTATGGCTGTTATTTTATAGAAGCTCGAGCCTGGGAGCGCGGGCTGCTAGCCCGCTTAAAGCTAGCCGTAGGCGGGACGTTGAGGTAGCGGCTCTCATATGCAAGTATCGAATCAGTGCTTTTTTCGATAAAAATCATGCCACTTTTTAACTGCTTCTTTCAGCGCTGCAAGATCCCCCACATTCTCAATCACATCCTGAGCAATAGCCAAACGCTGCTCTCGTTGCGTTTGAGCGGCTAAAAGTTGATCTATCTCTATCGTGGATAGCGTGTCTCTCTCTTGCAATCGCTGTCGTTGTAATTCAAGCGGCATATCAACCAATAATATTCTATCCACTAAATGCTGCGCAGCAGCAACTTCTGTCAATAACGGAATTACCAAAATACAGTAAGGCGCTTGTAGCGTTTCCAATTGCCGCTGCATCTCCTGCAAAATCAGTGGATGCAATAAATGTTCTAACCACTGACGTTGTGCAGGCTCTGCAAAAATAATCTTTCGTAACGCTTTTTTATCGAGCTCGTCGTGCTTAAAAACTTTCTGCCCAAAATGTTGCGAAATAGCCCGTGAGACGTCGGGCTGCTTTAAGACATCGTGTGCAATAACATCTGCATCAATCACCGGAACGCCTAATTCATTAAAAAATTGCGCCGCAGTAGACTTGCCTGTGGCAATCCCCCCTGTCAAACCGACTTTTAACATGCTAAACGTCGCTGATTCTGACAATCAATTGGCTCGCTTTGGTTTTATTTTGTAACGCAGCGATGAGATCGTGGAGGCGTTGCGCATTGGGTGCAAATATTCTTAGTTGTATTAATGATTCTTGATCTTGACGTAACCCCGCTTGAAAGCGCGGGATTTCAAAACTTCCACCAAAATGCATAATTAAATCTAACACTTGATTAATTTTGCCATCGTCTAATAAATGGCCTTGCAGTTCGATTAGGCAATCTACAATCGTAGATTTAAAGGCTGAAGTTGCTGCCGTGCGAGCAGGCACAGTTTGAGTCAGGCGTAAACTTAAACACTTTGCTGCACCGCCTGCCAACATAAATTCCGTTAAGGGAGTTTCTAACACTTTAAATCCCCATGCTTGCATTTTTTGCACGAATTCTGCAGTCGGATGATTACAAATAAAAACATCATCCAGCACCACACCGTTACAAGTAAAATTTAAAGCGTCTTCATCACTGACTTCTAAACGATGGCTAGCAGGAATTCGATCTGCAATCGCTTTTAAGGAAGCGTCATCAAAGGCCGGTGGATAATAAAGCACTCGACCGCCTGGTAATGGAGAAAAACAGGTATCGAGATGATAAAAACGTTTATCGACTAAATACAAAGACACCACTTCAACGTCTAAAATTTCGCACAAACGGCGATGCACTTCTAACGAACTGCGCACACCATAACCCGCCCACAGTAAAGGTTGTCCCGGCTGAAATAGCGCGTCACCTTCTCCTTCAAAAGTGCCATCCACCCCGAGTTCCACAATTTTATACCCTTGCTGTTGAAACCATTCGATAAAATGGCATTCTTCCAAGCGTCTTTGTGGGAAACGAAACACTGAGGGGATAAAAATATCGTTGAGCACTAACCCCGCATTTGCTACGAAAGGCATATCCGGCAAATCTGATACTGGGGGAATTAGTGCTACGGAAGTATGGGCAGCCACCAATTCATATAATTTTTGCCATTGCGCTGCAGCAACATCAGCTTTAGCTTGACCAATATGGCCTTCCATCCAAGGATTGATGACATATTCCACCCCGAAATATTGTGGAAGACACATGGCCCATTGAGAAGCGATTTGTTTTTGCATAGTTGACTCTAATTTTTTAGGGATTTTAATAGTCTACCCAATGTTTTAAAGGTTTTAAAGCCCCTTTGAGGATAAAGACCATCGCGGCAGCACCTCGATTGCTAATCCCACATCCTGTTGACCGGCCTGCAACCGACGGTAACCCGCATAAGCAATCATCGCTCCATTGTCGGTACAGAATTCCATCCGCGGAAAAAATACCTGAAAGGCGTGCTCTTGCGCAGTTTGCTGCAGTCCTGCGCGTAAAGCAGTATTGGCGCCTACCCCGCCTGCCACCACTAACGTTTTTAAACCCGTCGCTTGCATTGCGCGCTTGCATTTGACGATTAAAGTTTCAACCACGGCCTCTTCAAACGCTTTGGCAATGTCTGCTTGAGTTTGTGTGTCGGTTGGATGCGCACGTAATACTTGACTGACATGGGTTTTGAGGCCGCTGAAACTAAAATCGAGCCCAGGGCGATCTACCATCGGTCTTGGGAAATGAAAACGTGCAGAATTGCCTTGTTGTGCCAATTTAGCCAATAAGGCCCCACCCGGATATGGCAAGCCCATCAGTTTGGCAGTTTTATCAAAGGCTTCACCCACCGCGTCATCCAACGTTTCACCCAATATTTCGTAATCACCAAATTGTTGTATCTTAATCAATAACGTATGGCCACCAGAAACGAGAAGGGCTAAAAAGGGAAATGCGGGCGCAGGATGCTCGAGCAATGCAGCTAAGATATGCCCTTCTAAATGATGAACGCCTACAGTAGGCACTTGCCAAGCCCAGCCTAAACTGCGGGCAAATGCAGCCCCTACCAGTAAAGCCCCCATCAGACCAGGGCCTTTGGTGTAAGCAATTCCGGTGATATCTGCAGGCGTTAATTCTGTTTGTCGCAAAATGTCTTTGATCTGGGGCAGGAGACGACTGACATGATCGCGCGAAGCCAGTTCAGGCACCACGCCTCCGTATTGGGCATGTAAATCCGCCTGGCTGTAGAGGCGATGGGCAACTAATCCTTGGTCAGCGGTATAAATCGCCACCCCTGTTTCATCGCAAGACGTTTCAATACCGAGAATTTTGGCGGTCATTGTGGTTGCTTTAATTGAGTACTAAGGTTAAAGTTTCGTTTAATAATATAACATAAAATAGGAATAACAATGGAAACTGCACAAAAGACTTGGCAAACAGTATTGGCTGACGAAAAACATCAGCCCTATTTTCAGAATATTTTACAGTTTTTAAAAGAAGAACAAGCCAAAGGAAAAACCATTTATCCCAAATCGTCAGATATTTTTAACGCTTTTCGTTATACACCTTTTGAAAACGTAAAAGTCGTTATATTAGGACAAGATCCTTACCACGGCTATCATCAAGCGCATGGGTTGTGCTTTTCTGTGCAACCTGGAACTGCCTCACCTCCATCTTTACAAAATATTTTTAAAGAACTACATGCCGACTTGGGTATTCCAATTCAACGTCAGGGTCATTTAGAAAAATGGGCACAGCAGGGTGTGTTATTATTGAACACCGTATTAACCGTTGAAGCCGGTAAGCCACAATCCCACGCCAACATTGGCTGGGAAATTTTCACTGATACAGTGATTCGAACGTTAAACACAGAAAAAGAAGGATTGATTTTTCTGTTGTGGGGAAGCCCAGCCCAGAAAAAAGCTGAATTGGTCGACGCCAGCAAACATTATATCCTAAAAGCCCCACACCCTTCTCCCTTCTCCGCCCATCGAGGGTTTTTTGGTTGTCAGCATTTTTCTAAAACTAATCTGTTGCTAAAACAACAAGGTTTGCAGGAAATTGATTGGGATTTGTCTAAATAAGTTCCCCCTCATCCGCCTATATGTCATTTAAACGCAAAAGAATTAGCTCGCAATAGTATAATCTGCAATACATTTAACAAAATAAGCAAACAAAGTGCCAACACTGAAGCTGGGAGAAAAAATCTTTCGGCAGCTTTATTCCAAATACTCTCTGAGATGGCCACAGCAAACAATTTAACGTTATCTCTAAGCCATGCAGACTTTAAACAAATTTCTAAAACTGTTGATGAGAAACTCGAATCTAAAGGACGACAAATTGTCGAGAGGACCCAGCAGCAAAGTCTGGACCTGGCACAAAACGCTGAAAGGCAAAAGACCTGGGCAGCATTTATTTTGTTTGTAATGCGGATGAGCCATTTATAGGCGTCGAGTTAAGAAGTATTTGAGGCTTGAGAAACGCTTGAAGCTTGATGTGGTGCCTTCTCCCCTCCGTGGGAGAAGGTGCCCGATAGGGCGGATGAGGGGGAAAAATTTTTACACACCCTCAATAATTAAACTCAGCGCTCAAGCACAACCCTTTCAAGCCCTCTAATAAACTTTCGGTAGGATGCACCCGCCATTTTTCGCTTAAATTCAAATGCGCTGAAGCCTCTAGCGTTTCACATTTAGCGAATATTAGGCATTGGTCACCCGCATGTTGCTGTAGCAGAGACTCAAACTGCGCTAACCACTGCACATTCATCTGAGATTGTGCAATAGTAATCTGTACATTTTTTGCAAACTTTTTCCTCGCTTCATCCAAACTATAAATTTCTCTAGCGGCTAATTTATAGCTTTCCGTTAATTCATCCACACTAACTTCCCCTTCAATCACCAATAATTGATCTTTCACCAATAAATGTCGATAAGTATCGAAAAGCTGTGGGAAAATAATGGTATCGATTTGGCCGGTTTGATCTTCTAGTAGTAAACTCGCCATGCGTCCACCGGACTTCGTTTGCATCACACGCAACGCAGTGACATAGCCTGCCGTTAATACCGTGGCGTTACGAGATTGTGGACGCCCTTCGGTTCGAGCCGTCACGGTGGGGCGCAAGGCATGAATCGTCGCGTCGATAAAACAGGCTAACTCTTTGGTGTATCGCGCGATGGGATGACCGCTGACATACCAACCTAAGGTTTCTTTTTCTGACAAGAGCCGCTGCGATTCTGACCAAGCGGGGGCTTTCACATATAAAGTCGTTTGAACTGCGGTATGATCATCCAACAAATCTGAAAATAAATCGCTTTGACCTTTATGTCTGCTATGCTGCTCAGCTGCTTGTAATGCAATATCTAAAGATGCCATCAGCACGGAACGTTCTTGCTGAAAATCGTCTAACGCGCCAGCACAGATTAACGCTTCTAAGACTTTGCGATTGACTTTACGGGTCTCAACCCGTTGACAGAACGAAAATAAATCGGTAAAAGACCCTTGCTGTTTTCTGGTTAACAAAATACTGTCTAATGCAGCACTGCCAACGCCTTTAATAGCACCTAATCCATAGACAATTTCACCTGCGGTATTCACTGTAAAACGATACTGACTGGTGTTAATTGAAGGCGGTAAAATTTTCAATCCTATCGCTGCGCAATCTCGTAAAATTTTAACAACTTTTTCGGTATGATCCATATCGGAAGACAATACTGCTGCCATATATTCTGCGGGATAATGTGCTTTTAACCACGCAGTTTGATAAGACAGTAACGCATAAGCGGCAGAATGCGATTTGTTGAAACCATAATCTGCGAATTTTTCCATTAAACTGAAAATATCATTGGCCGTATGCGCTTTCACGCCATTTTTTTCTGCCCCTTCCACGAAAATCGCACGCTGTCTGGCCATTTCTTCATTTTTCTTTTTACCCATGGCACGTCTTAAAATATCGGCGCCACCGAGTGTATACCCTGCTAATACCTGCGCAATTTGCATCACTTGTTCTTGGTATAAAATGATGCCGTAAGTTGGACGTAAAATAGGTTCTAATAAGGGATGGGGATAAATGACTTTAGACCGCCCGTGCTTTCGATTTAAAAAATCATCGACCATGCCAGAACCTAACGGGCCTGGACGGCCTAACGCTTGAAGCGCTACAATATCTTCAAAATGATCAGGTGCTAATTTTCGCAATAAATCTTTATACACGCGTGATTCAAATTGAAACACGGCGGTGGTTTGACACGCTTTGAATAAAGTGTAAGTCGTAGGATCATCTAACGGAATGGTATTAATATCGATCGCGGGCTCGTTATGACTAGCACGTTTTGCATTAATGGTTTGTAGCGCCCAATCCATGATGGTTAATGTGCGTAATCCTAAAAAGTCGAATTTCACTAAGCCCACGGCTTCGACATCGTCTTTATCGAATTGAGTGATACGATTCTCACCTCCTGGTTCGCAGTATAGCGGTGTAAAATCAGTTAAATCTGATGAACCAATCACCAAACCGCCCGCATGTTTACCGACATTACGCGGCACACCTTCCAATTTGATCGCCAAATCAATTAATATTTTAATCTCTTCTTCTTGCTGATAACGTTGCATCAGGAGCGGCTCATCTAACAACGCTTTTTGCAAGGTCATACCTAATTCGAACGGAATGAGTTTGGCAATTTTATCGACGAAACCATAAGGATGCCCCAATACCCTACCCACATCACGCACGACCGCACGCGCCGCCATGGTGCCATAGGTAATGATCTGCGCCACTTTTTCGCGACCATATTTTTGCATCACATAGTCAATGACTTTGTCGCGGCCTTCCATACAAAAATCGATATCGAAGTCGGGCATGGAGATACGTTCAGGATTCAAAAATCGCTCGAACAGCAGATCATGTTGCAAAGGATCAATATCGGTAATGCCTAACGCATAAGCCACTAATGAGCCTGCACCCGAACCTCGCCCCGGGCCGACGAAAATCGCTTGAGATTTAGCCCAACGGATAAAATCAGCCACAATCAAAAAATAACCGGTGAAGCCCATCTCTTGAATGACTTTAACTTCCAAATCGAGGCGTTGTTGATAAACCGCTGCAGACTCGACCGTTTGTTGCTTTAACCGATCAGCTAAGCCCGCTTGAGTGGATTGTTTAAAAAAATCATCGACGGTTAAATGATTGGGAACAGGAAAAGACGGTAGAAAACTTTTACCTAAAGTTAATTCTAAATTGCAACGTTTGGCGATTTCGACGGTATTGATCAGCGCAGCGGGAATATCGGCAAATAAAGCTTCCATCTCAGCAGCTGAACGTAAATATTGTTGGTCCGTATAATTTTTCTGACGCTTCTCATCGTTTAATGTCCAACCGCCATGAATGCACACTCTGGCTTCATGCGCTTCAAAATCTTCTTTACTGAGAAATCGCACAGCATTCGTTGCCACCACAGGCACTTGATAAGAACTCGCTAATTTTAAAGCGCCAGCAATATACACTGCTTCATGACTATGCCCCACTCGCTGCAATTCTAAATAAAAACGCTTAGGAAATACTGTTTGCCATTCTTGTAATAATTGTTCTGCCAATGAAAAATGTTGCGCAATAATCGCTTGACCAATATCGCCTTCACCCGCACCCGACAAGGCAATTAATCCCTCTGAATATTCTTTTAACCAATTTTTCTCGATTCTGGGATGTTTACTGGTTTGACCTTCTAAATAAGCGCGTGTCATCAAACGGGTTAAATTTCGATAGCCAGTTTGATTTTGACAGAATAACAACAGCCGAAAAAATTTATTTCTATCTGCAGGATCTTGAACCGTCAAAGCTGCACCAACCAGAGGTTTAATCCCTGCTTGCAAAGCCGCACGATAAAATTTTACTAACGCAAATAAATTATTGTGATCGGTAATGGCAACCGCGGGCATTTTCTGCTCAGATAAAGTTTTCATGAGCTGTTTAACATCAATCAGCCCATCGACCAATGAAAACTCTGTATGCACATTTAAATGTACAAAAGACAGATTAGGCATCGACTTCTTCACCTAGAAATGAACGTCTATGTATGTCACAAGGGCCAAACTTTGCCAAGGCGGCTTTGTGTTGACGCGTGCCATAGCCTTTATGTTGTTCAAAACCATAGTGAGGATAGCGCTCTGCCCATTGTATCATTTCTCTATCGCGTAACACTTTAGCGACAATGGATGCAGCGCCTATAGCAGCAATTTTTTGATCCCCTTTCACGATGGTTTTGGTTGTATAAGGTAATACCGGCGCGTGCAAACCATCGACCCAGACGGTTTCTGGAATAACAGATAAAGCTAAAACTGCGCGTTGCATCGCCAATAAACTCGCATGAAAAATATTCAATTGCTCAATTTCTTTTACCTCGGCACGACCTGTTGCCCAAGCAATTGCAGATTCTTGAATTTTATTAAACAACACTTCTCGCTGGTTAGGCGTTAATTGTTTGGAATCATTCAGGCCTATAATCGGTTTTTTAGGATCTAAGATGACTGCGGCTGCCCAAACAGGGCCGGCTAATGGTCCTCGTCCCACTTCATCAACACCTGCCATCAATGAAGGTGTGTCCCAAGAGAGTTCGGTTTTTTTAGGTTTTTTTTGAGTCGTGTTTTTCATACTATCATCATGATTAAAATCTTTTTAATCCCCCTCATCCGGCCTATTCGGCCACCTTCTCCCACGGGAGGAGAAGGAAACAGCTCGCCACTTAAATCTTTGTAGCACCTAAATATCGAGCCTTATGTTGTTCTTTCTCATTGAGCATACTGCGTTAAGATCTCCGCCACACAGGCTGTTAACTTCTTCGCTGCGGGGATATGCAAAAACTCATTGGGCCCGTGCGCATTGGAATGGGGGCCTAATATACCGGTAATAATAAATTGCGCTTCGGGAAATTTTTCGCCTAACATATGCATAAACGGAATAGAGCCACCCTCACCCCAATACAAAGCCGGTTGTGCAAAATAATGTTGAGAAGCTTGATTCACTAGATCGTGCAATTTAGGTTGCATTAAAGGCGCGTTCCAGCCGGGAGACGCTTTGCCAATTTCGAAACTGACTTTAGCATGATGGGGCGGATCCGCTTCTAAGACTTTTTTTAAGGCAAGCGCTGCAACTTGAGGATCTAACGTCGGCGGGGTGCGCAGAGATAACATCAACGAGGTTTTGGGGCGCAAGACATTACCGGCATCTTCTAGCGAAGGAATGCCAGCCACTCCAGTAATCGATAAAGCAGAACGCCAAGATTTATTCAAAATCATTTCCTTGAGGGACAAGTCCGCTGGTTTTGCGCCCGATACCCAAGGATATTCAGTCCAAACGCCATCATTTAACACCTCAGACACTTGTTCTGCATCCTGAATACGGGTAGGTGGTATCGTCACCTCACAACCCGGCAAAGTAATGACCCCGGTTTTTTCATCTTCAACACGACTTAATAGTTGACGTAATAATCGAAAACTCGATGGCACAATCCCACTGGCCGCACCGGAATGTACCCCTTCAGTTAAAATTTCTACGGTTAAAACCCCCGCCACTAAACCGCGTAAAGAGGTGGTGATCCACAGGTGTTCATAATCCCCCATCCCGGAATCCAGCCCAATCACTAAACTGGGTTTGCCTAAAGTGTCTCCCAACGTTTCCATGTAAAAAGGCAAATCAATGCTGCCGCTTTCTTCAGAGGCTTCAATCAAAATAATACAGCGTGGATGCGGTAAATTTTGCGTTTGTAAGGCTTTAATGGCAGCGATGGCAGCAAATACTGCATAACCATCATCTGCACCGCCTCGACCGTATAATTTATCGTCTTTGATCACTGGTTGCCAAGGCCCTAAGCCGGCATGCCAACCCACCATTTCAGGTTGTTTGTCTAAGTGTCCGTACATTAATACGGGTTGTTCGGTGACGCCTGCAATGTCAAGGATCAATAAAGGCGTTCTGCCCGGCATGCGATGGACTTTCAACTGCATCCCCTCAATGCCTTGCTGTTCGCACCAATCTGCCATATGCGTCACGGCTTGATCAATATAGCCATGTTCTTGCCAGGCTTTATCAAACAAGGGGGATTTAGCGGGAATCTCGATATAACGACTTAACGCTGGAATGATCGAAGCATCCCAAAAGGTTTCAGCAAATTGTTTTAATTGTTGTTGTAATGTGTTCAAACTGTCATCTCCACTTATTGTAACAATCGATGTATTAATAGCATTTCTCGCGCTTTGCGTCGCACATTGCCAGGCTCTTCTGACCGTGGCAAAAGCTCTATGCCTTGTTTTAAGGCATTTCCTACCAGCGCGTTCAAATCAGGCACAATGTTAAGGTGGTCGAAAGTGCCTGTCACCAACAAAGGCACTTGTAATGTATCAGATTTTAATATTTTAATCGGTGAATCGCTGGGTTGTGGCACGGTCGCCAATAGCCGATAATTCAAAGTCTTTGTGACTAAATTTGCCGTTCCTGCACCCGTCATGGTGAGATTATCTGCCACAATGCGTAAATCATTATTGCTTAACACGCCATTTTTAATCACACCACTACCGGTAAATTGGCTGAAGTCGGTTCGGCGACTGTTTGGCGTAGCGGGCAACGGTTGTTTACGCAGCAACGCCAATGCTCTGCGTATCTCGTAACCAATATTCATCCCCACCAACGCACCGTTGGTGATCTCAAATTGGGTCGTACCGGATAAACTTTGCAGTAAGGCGGTCTTGGTTTTACCTTGCGCAGTCAGCTGTAATTCCATTGCCATATTGCCGCTTAATCGATCAGATCTGAATAATTGATTGACTTGGATATTACGCAGAGTTTGATTGGTTTGGATTTTGGGGACTGCGCCATTGAGGTCGACCACAGCTTTACCTTGGATGGTGCCTTGATAGGCATTGGCACTGAGTGGCGCGATCATCCACACCCCATTTTTACTCGTGAGCTGGGCATTGATTTGATTCAACGCCACCTGACTTAACATCAAGCGATCTAGGTGAAAAGTACCCTGAGCCCCCCATTGCTTCAGTGGCTTATTGATCTGATTGAACGCGATATTGCCGTCACCTTGTAAACTCGGGCTATTGGCTGTGACATCTTGCAGCGTTAATGTGTTTTGTTGCAAATTCAGTCCAACTGATTGAATTTTTAGGACTATTTCAAAACCCCGCGGCAACCGACCGACCAATTTTATTTTTTCAAAATTGTATATTTTGCCCTGGGGATTGAGCTGTGGTTGCACATCTAAGTCGTAGCGCCCTACCCATTCAGCTGGGGACAGCACCTGGATATCTTGCAAATGAATCTTATCAATTTCAACTTTACGATGCAGTAGCGGCATCAACTGCAATGTGATCTTCGCCTCTGGAATGACGATAAAATCGCCCTTGGGGGCAGATGTTGGGCCATTTTTAAGATGGATATTTTGTATTTTAAACCCAAACACAGGGAACACACTGGGTTGAATTTCCCCGGCAATCACTAAGGCTCGGCCAGTTTTTTGCTCAACCCAATGGCTCAATTGGGTTTTGAGATAATCCGAATGGATTAAATTAACGAATAAAATACTTGCTGTAATGAATAAAATCGCAATAATTACAATAAGTAAGAACAGTAATTTAACTAGTGTCTTCATAGGCGTTCAATGCGTTGGAGCGGGTGATGGGAATCGAACCCACGCTATCAGCTTGGGAAGCTGAAGTTCTACCATTGAACTACACCCGCAAAGTGTTTACGAGAGTTTACCCGTTATGATGCAAAATAACAAAAGCTTTGTAAGACGGCAAGGTCGATTAACCACGGGCCAAAAAAAAGCGTTAACGACTTTAACCGATGTTTATGTCTTGCCGAATGATTCTGGATTTTTGAATTTTCCTTCGATATTTCAACGCGTAGCGCCGGTTATTGTAGAAATTGGGTTTGGAATGGGCGATAGTTTGTTGATGATGGCACAACAGCACCCTGACGTTGATTTTATTGGGGTTGAAGTGTATCGACCGGGCATAGGGGCGTTGATTTCGAAGCTGCATTCAGCGCAAGTGAGCAATGTGCGTATTTTGGAAGGCGACGCGGCAGTGCTAATCCCTCAGCGCATTACAGAACACAGTTTGGCGGGAATCCATATTTTTTTCCCGGACCCTTGGCCGAAAAAGCGCCATCATAAACGGCGGTTGGTTCAGGCGCCATTGATTGCTATGCTGCAAACTCGCCTGCAGGCTCGAGGTCACATACATTTGGCGACAGATTGGGCGAATTATGCAGAACAGATGCAGATGGTATTGTCGCAAGCGCCAGATTTAGTCGCAGCGCCCCCAGGTACGGGGATGCGAGTTGCGACGAAATATGAAAAGAGAGGGGAAAGATTGGGGCATAAAATTTATGATTTTGTTTTTGTTACCCCTCATCCGCCCTAGTCGGGCACCTTCTCCCACAGGGGGAGAAGGAAACAGCTCACCACTCAAATCTTCGTAGAATCTAAAATGTTAGCAGTCATTAATGAGTGAAAATGAGTGGGTTTTGTGCAGATACTCCCTCCTCATAAATTTTCCGTACATTTTTAAGTAGATCATATGAGTTCTGATGGCGCATTTTATTTCCCTCAGCTTGATGAAATCTATAACTACTCATTTCACCCAAAGTTCCCATGGATTTCGCAGGTTTGTTTTGTTTTTGCCAGATCTTAACGCTGCCTTCTAATGCGGTCAGAGCTGTCACACCAGGGTTGGATTTCGGCTCAGGTACCGCATCATCTATTTTTGCAAAAGCCGGCAACTCTTTTCCTTCTTTAACTGAGTATTGATTCGTCATCACCTTCACTAATAACTCGCTCTTCGGCTTATTAAACGCTAACTCGCGGAGCGGACGCTGTGTCTGCTCATCTACCGCATTCGCCTTTATAACCATTTCTAGAAATTCCATACATGCTTGTTCTACTTTGTCCAGACCTTCGGTAGCAATCAGACTTAAATCATTGGCCAAATTATTCCGTAAATGATTGAGCTGTTTAAAGGCTAGAAGGGATTTAAAATCCTCTCCTCTACTAAGTTGTTGCGCGATTAAACTTTGCTTAGTCGCTTCAGCAAATTCGAATAGAACCGTAGCGCAGGCATGAAAATAGGTTGAAGATTTCACATCTGCACGGTGTTTCTGCAAGAAGTTTTGATACCACTTTGCCATGTCTGCCAAGTGTTCGAATGAAGCACTCTTGAATTCTTTCTTTTCGAAGGCTGCCTTCCCAGATTTTTTTTGACCAAAAAACCCCATATGCCCATTTGCAGGATGTGGGTTTTTTTTGCTTTCCTTTTCGGCGCTACCACTTGATGTTTTTGGAGGGCTCGCTTTCGGCTTTTCTCGCTGCTGCACTTCACCACCACTCTTAGTCGCTTCGCTTGCGACTTTGGGCGGCTTGCTTTTTTGGGGGAGATCGTCTTCATGCAAACGCCGAGCACGCGGCCGTTTTGTAGGAGCACTAAGCCTTTTTTCCTGAGCAGGGATAAGTGTCTCAGCCAACAGAATTTCACTTCGAGTATCTCTGGCAAGACTATCTGATTCGCTTTTGAGTTTTTTAAAGTCATCCAATAATACTTCTGTGGTATCTTTACCTTGAGTTAACTCAGAAAGAGAGGGCGTAACAACCCAAGCTAACGCCAATTTATCTAATCTATCAGATATGTCCTGTAAAGCTTTTGACTTCTCTGTTAATAGCGTAATCTTATTCTGAATACCATTGATCCTTTTTTGACGTTTTCCTATTTTTTCATCTCCAACAGAAACATATAAGCCTTTCTGTAATCGACCGATTAAATCTGATCCGCCTTTTGTTTCAATGTCAGAGGTTTCGAATAAGCTGGTTCGTTCTTCTAACACTTGACCAGTCAAAGCATAAAATAGATCTCGGCAATCTTTTTTTATCGCCGTACCTATTTCCTTACAATGTTTTAAATTTTCCTGTCTTTGCCGAGGCGTCATTGAACTGGTGGCTGTTTTTAGTTCTCTTATTTCTCGAACCGATTTTTTATCTTCTGAAGGTTGTACACTGGTTTTAGCTTTATTCTTTTTTTTCGGCTTTCTTTCTTCGTCATTTATCTCCAATGCCTTCCTTATCTCACTTTCCTGAATTTTAGGTTTTTTATTCCGTTTGTCATCCCAGAAAATAGCCATCGTTAAAGCTATTGCACTTCCTATTGTCGTGCCATAAAGCCAGAATGCATTTTGTTGCAGGAAATCCAACCAAGACTCCTCAGCTCCAATACTCGACTTAACTGCTTTTTTCGGTTGGGTGCCTTTTTTCTGACGCACTTCATTTAAATAGCTAAAAATGGGATCTTGTTCTCCTCTCATTTTTGCAATGTCTAAAAGGGTTCTCCCCTCATTGTTCTGCACATAGATGTCTGCGCCAGCTTCAACCAACATTTTCACACATTTCAAATTCGCTTTAACCTTCCCTTCGACTAGGACGGCATAAAATAAAGGGGTAATCCCTAATTCAGTATGACGCTCATTGGGGTCCGCGCCTTTATCTAAGATTTTTTTCAAAACCAGTGGATTTGCGAGCTGAGCGGCATAAGACAATGCGCTGACATTATAGGGATCTTTGATGATGGTTGGAATTTTATCAAGGAGCAGCAGAGCAACTTCTATGTTTTCCTTTATTAGAGCGATGGTTAACGGTATATCACCGTCACGCGTGGGTAAATTAGGATTGGCGCCATAGGATAAAACGCCTTCTATAAAATTGATTTTACCGAGCTTTACCGCAAAAGTCAGCAGCGTTTCCCCGTTAGGATCATGTTTATTAAGATCAATCAACTCTTCTTCGATCAGGGCTTTAAATGTAGAAAAATCATCGGTATCGATCATTTGACTGATCCGACCTGTGCGCGTTTTTTCACCCCATTCTAAAGCTTTTTTCAAATATTCTATGATCTCTGGTTTAACCGGAAATTTATTTGAACTTTCATCTATCAGCTCAAGAATGCTGGTATTGATTTCTGCACCGGATTTTACTAATAAACGCACTACACTCAATAAATTTTTCCATATCGCAAGGTACAAGGGCTTGCCTTTTCCTGCATTAACATCTGCTCCTCGCTCTATTAATTTTTTTGCAATAAGATAATTTTCGGTCTCAACCGCGCGATACAAAGGTGTCATCCCTGCTTTATCAATCACATTGACATCACATTTATTTTCGAGCAACGCATCAACCACGCCATCATGTTGCAGTTTGATAGCGGTGATGAGTGGCACTTCACCAGATTCGGGAGATATCGCATCACAATCTGCCCCTTGTGCTAATAAGGCTTTGACAATCTCAACTTTATTGGCTCTGGTCGCATCTTCCAGCAATATTTTTTTTAAGTTTCCTTCTTCGATTTGTATTTCTTTTTTGACTGCAGCCATAAATTGCGCTGCCATCTGAGGATCATCTTCGCTCAGCGCTTTTCCCCAATGTGCTTGAATTGGATTTTCTTCCGCATCCTCATCGCTAACAGCTTGCTTAACGTCAGGAATTAAAGGCGTATCAAAACCAAGGGCGGAAGGAGGAGTTGCCAGTATAGGCTTCCTCACGAGTCCACTAGCAATCGACCCTGGTGTTAATAAAAGCAATAGATGGAATAAAGAAAGCTTACTTAAGCTTCTCGCAGGAAGACGATGGGGTGTCGAAGAAGTCTTAGAGGTTGATTTCTTGTCTAAGGAAACAGCAGGTGTCACTTCGGAGTCAATTTGAGCCATAATACCATCCCAGTCATTTAAAAACCGAATGGTACTATTTTATACTACAAAATGTCTATATTTTAAATTAATTTTTATATTTTTACCCGATGGCCCTATGCCCAATATCCCGTCGAAAATACTGATTTCCCCAGTCAATTTTGCCTACTTGTGCATACGCTTTTTCATAGGCAGCTTGAAGCGTGTCTCCTAACGCTGTGACGCAAAGCACCCGGCCGCCAGCTGTTTTCACTTCGCCAGCTTCTAGTCGAGTTCCTGCATGAAACACTTTCACATCTGGGGTGGAGCGTTCAGACAATCCCTTAATCACATCGCCTTGAGGATACTGTTCTGGATAACCTTTTGCCGCCATCACCACGCCTAAAGCCGGCCTTGGGTCCCAGCTCAATGTCATCGCATCTAAAGCAGTTGCCAGACAGATATCCAACAAATCCGATTGCAACCGCATCAATAAGGGTTGGGTTTCGGGATCTCCCAAACGACAATTGAATTCTAATACTTTCGGCTGTCGATCAGGGGTGATCATTAACCCTGCATATAAAAATCCCCGATAAGGCGTGCCGTTTTCCGCCATGCCGCGCAAGACGGGGTTGATCACTGCTTGCATGACTTGATCTTGCAGTGAAGCCGTAAAAATGGGGGCTGGACTGTAAGCGCCCATCCCGCCGGTATTGGGGCCTAAATCCCCATCATCCCGCCGTTTATGATCTTGAGAACTGGCCAAAGGAATCGCGACCTTTCCATCACACACTACGATAAAGCTCACCTCTTCTCCGGTTAAAAATTCTTCAATGACCACTTTCTTACCAGCACCTTGCAAGGTTTGACCGCTCAGCATTTCAGTCACAGTTTGTTCGGCTTCGTTTAAATCTTGCGCGATCACAACGCCCTTACCGGCGGCTAATCCATCGGCCTTGATCACAATGGGAAAGGTTTGTTGCTGTAAATAGCGTTTGGCAGCCTCTACTTCGGTAAAACATTCATATCGGGCCGTGGGAATACCTTGGGCTTGCATAAAGGCTTTGCTAAAGGCTTTGGAGGTTTCTAATTGGGCAGCCCATCGACAGGGACCAAAACACGGCAAGTCACGGGCTTGAAACAGATCGACAATGCCTAAGGATAAAGGCAATTCTGGTCCTACAATGGTGAGGTCAATGTGTTGTTGGCTGGCGAATGCTGCCAGTTGTTCGACTTCATTGACGGCGATGGCAACATTTTGTACGCCCGGTTCTAAGGCTGTGCCAGCATTCCCAGGTGCCACATAGACTTGGGTTACTTTGGGGGATTGTTTGATTTTCCAGGCCAGCGCATGTTCTCGCCCGCCGTTACCGATGACTAATATTTTCATTTTTTATACTCTTTAAGATCTTGTAAAATTATAAATATTCAGCACTTTCTAGGACAAGCTCAATGCTTTAAGGAGGCGCTCAAGAGGAGGCGTCGTCCCGGCATGGATGCCGGGATCCAGACTACAAGGATGTAAAGTTTTGCTTCCTGCAGACTGGATCCCCGCATCCATGCGAGGACGACGCCTCCTGCTTAATTCAAGTTCAAGCTTCCCTTAGAATGTGCTGAATGGATACTTAAAATCAAAGTCAAAAGCTCTTCAGCCAATTGCTGTTTAGGTCGTAGGCTAAATTCACGCACACTATTTTCTGTATAAACCGTCACAGCATTTTGATCTTGATAAAAACCGGCTTGAGGGTTGCTGACATCATTCGCCACGATCATATTCACCTTTTTGTATTGTAATTTTTGTTGCGCATGTTGTGCTAAATTTTCAGTTTCGGCTGCAAATCCTACCGTAAAAGGAGGTGTTTTGCGATGCGCGACCTCATATAAAATATCAGGATTAGGCGCCAATTGGAGCTGCATTTCCCCGGTCTTTTTTAATTTTTGATGGGCAACCTCAACGCAATGATAATCGGCTACCGCAGCAGCCGCGATAAATACGTTGCAATCGGAAATCTGCTGCATCACTGCTTCGTGCATTTGGTGGGCGGTGGTGACACAGA
Source organism: Gammaproteobacteria bacterium (assembly GCA_047601185.1). GTDB lineage: Bacteria > Pseudomonadota > Gammaproteobacteria > JAURND01 > JAURND01 > JASGJS01. The sequence goes on from JASGJS010000001.1 coordinate 1,655,510, forward strand.
TCCGCTGAACCTGCTTAGGACAAGCCAATGCAGTAGGTCCGCTGATCAACACAACTTCAGCGCCCCGCTGCTGGGCTGCTTGTGCTAAGGCATAACCCATTTTCCCCGAGCTATGATTGCTGATAAAACGCACTGGATCAATCGGTTCTTGAGTTGGGCCTGCCGTAATCACCACTCGAATGCCTTGCCAATCTGGCTCGCATCGCGCAGTTTGCAGGTGTTGGATGATTTCCGCGGGCTCCATCATGCGGCCAAACCCCTCATCGCCGCACGCTTGTGAACCACTAGCCGGGCCTAAAAATTGCACCCCTCGCTGCTGCAATTTGGCGCAATTTTCCACAGTTGCAGGATGAGCCCACATCTGTTGATTCATGGCGGGAGCAACCCAAAGTGGCGCATCTGTGGCTAAACAGGTGGTGCTGAGTACATCATCTGCCATGCCGTGCGTCAGTTTTGCGATAAAATCCGCTGTAGCCGGCGCAATTAACACCAGATCTGCCCAACGCGCCCAGGCAATATGATCCATCGCGAAATCCGACTCAGATTGCTGCCAATCGTATAACACCGGCTGGCCTGATAAGGCTTGGAAAGTTACGGGGGAAATCAACCGGGTCGCCGCTAAGGTCATAATCACCCGCACTTCATAGCCCACTTCTTGCAAGCGCCGTACCAAATCTGCGCTTTTGTAAGCGGCAATGCCCCCTGTCACACCTAACAAAAGTTTTTTCATAAGCCTGTATTTTTAAATCAAATTAGCCTATTATAGCGTGTTTTGGGTCATTGTCATTGATTATTCAGGGGTTGGTATGAGAGAAGAAGAGCAGGCTAAAAGATTTCCCTCTAGGGCAGAAAAATATCATTTGATTCAACTCGAAGAAGATTTAGAGAAAATAGCATCATTTCTTTTAGCGATGAATCAAGCGCAAAAGGAAACAGAGATTTCTCCTCAGTATCCTTATAATACCCGAATACATGTTTTTTTCTTTCTCGCTTTAATGATTGCAGCTTATACCAAAAGCAACCTAGAAAATATGTCTCATGAGAAAATAAAACTATTCGGAGCCATTTCACTTCTACCAGCATTGGCCACGTTTTATTATTGCCATTTATCATACAAAGAACATCACGAAGCAACCCAACAATATCGAGAGAAAAAACGCCACTATTTATTAACATTCAAAGAGAAAATATCCGACACTTTAAAAAGCATGCAATTGCCTCAGGTACGAAATTTTATCATCTTTAACATCAACAACCCTGGCTTAACCAATACCCTAATGGAAAGTCTTTACGATATATTAAAATTAGATTCATTCCATAAAAAAAATCTTATCTGGCACGTGAATAATTTGAATAAGCTCATTAAAAAAAACAAAGAGACTCAGACCATTACAACCGAAATCATCCAAACCTATTCTCCAAAAATCTCCAAATCTCTAGGGCTCGGCAAAGAAATTTTTCACAAAGAACTATTCAACGTCTGTCAAAAGCAAGGCATCAATTTTTCAGATTGCCTAAAACAACTCAATCTGTCAGTAGGCCCCTTGTTTATTTTTCTTGATGAAAAGAAAAAACCTGCGATCAAAAGCCCAAACCTCTCCTCAAACCTATCTTTATCTCCCACCCCAATAAAATCTACGACTCACACACCAAAAGTTCCATTAAAGTTGGATATTATTTCGCCACCTCCAAAATTCGCCGTAGTGACGAGCAAACCGACCATCAAATATGAACCGATTACCAAGCCCAAAAAAACAGATCCTGACAAAGACCAAAGAGACATTGTTCGAAAATTATTAAAGGCTGCCAAAGAAAATCATCCAGAAGATTTTTCAACGCATCTTAAAAATGTTGAAGCATTGACAGAATCTGATCATAAATCCATTGCTAAAAAAATAGCCTTGCATAAAAAATCCACTAAAAAAACCGAACAACAATCTGCAGAAGCCATTGAGAGCGCTCTGTCAGCATTTTTATTTGCTAAAAATAAGACGCCTCCTCAGCCAGATCAGAAAAAAACCCCTCAGGTATTAGACCACAAAGGACCGATTTATTCCCAAATTTTAGATATTAGACAAACGGTGAGTCATTTAGTATTGGAGCATCCTCAGGCCTCAGAATTTAAAGAACCCACTTATTTCTTCTCCGCACAGAATTTTCTCAAAACTGCATTAAGTTTAAAACGGCATCTCCTCAAACATCTCAGCAAACAAGCAAAAGAAATTCCCATTTACTTTATCGGGGGTTTTTCGCTGTATTTATTTCAGAATGACGAATTCTTTACCAACAAATTATTGGAATTAGATGTCGACATGGTCTTGCCGGTTCATTACAGCATTGTTAGAGAGATGGCAAAAAAGCATAAGATTGAATATAGTGAACCCTATAAAGATCCACAAGGAAAAGGCTGTATTAAAATACTCTTTGAGGAGACTCTTTTTGACATCACCTGCGATCCTCAGCTCGATCTTAAAAAAGACCCCTTACGTCGCGATTTAAATATTAATACCATTTATTTTGATGATGCCTTTCATGCACCAAAAGAATTGCTGAATGCTTTGATCGCAGCAGCCTATGATGCATCCACACCCCCTTTTATTGAATGCTGCCCAGGTCACTTAGAGGGCGTCACACTGACAACGCTATTGCCAGAGTGGTCAGTGCATTCCCAGAAAATTTTACAAGAACATCCTGACATTAAACCTGAGAAGTTGGCCACAACCTTTAAAGCTTTTATCGATGACCCTATCATTTTATTCAGATTATTAAATTACCTCAACCAAGGCTTGTTTAAATTTAAACATTTAAATCCAGCCATACAGTTTTGTTTAGAAAAACCTGAAGAGACTTTACAGCTTATCCTGCAAGCCAGAGTTGCTCTGAATAAGAAAAAGCTTAAGAAAACAGATAGCGTCAAAGAAGCTGCGATCATACTGAAAGATTTTCTCAGTTATCATGCCAAAAAAGCACTCAGAAAACATACTAAAGTTAAAACTTGTTTCACTGTTGAACCTCAACATTATCCCGCGATTGCAAAATATTTAAATGTTCAAGCAAGCTGCCCAGATTTTGCTTTAACTTTTAAATTGATCTTAGAGTTCTATTTAAAAACGGCGCTAGAAACGTCTCGTTATGCGCAAATTGACGCAGCCATGCAGTTATTGTTTCCAGATGACAACAAACCTGAACCTGTTTATACCTATTTAAGAGAGAAAATCATAGCAGGCCATTTTAGTCCACTGGGAGAGGATAAAAGTGTCCCTGCTAGACTGTTCCCACTCGTCATGGCTATCGCTTTAGCAGGAGTCAAAATGCCTTTTCAATCACGTAAAGTTTCCCACACCGTACAAAATGTTCTGAACAATTTTCCTATTTTTGAGGAGATACGCAAAAAACCTAAAATCTTAATCGATGAGTGGCTGAACACATATTTTAATGAGCTGGCTGCGATCCATTTGTCAAGCTTTACTCTGTCATCCTCTAGCGCTAAAATTTCGGATACTTTAACTCAAGGTTTTTTACCCCCTCCCTCCTCTCAGCCCCACATTTCAATTGAAGAGCGTAAAGAAACACGTCAAACTACTCCCCTCCCTTAAAACAAGAGAAGACATGATGGCGACTATCACACTCAATACCCTACAAGCAATGAAACAACGCGGTGAAAAATTCACCTGTTTGACGGTTTATGATGCTACCTTAGCCCGCATTATGGCGGACTGTGGCGTGGAAGTGCTATTGGTAGGCGATACTTTGGGCACAGTGATTCAAGGTCATAAAACCACCGTCCCCGTCAAGCTACGCGATATGGTCTATCACACGCGCAACGTGGCCAGAGCGGATACGACTGCGTTGGTAATGGGAGACCTGCCGTTTATGAGCTATTCCAACCTAATAGAAGCCACTCGCAGCGCCACCCGAATTATGCAAGCCGGGGCTGCCATCATTAAAATGGAAGGCGGCAGTTGGCTCGCACCTATCGTGGCGGATTTGACGGAAAAAGGCATCCCGGTATGCGCACATTTGGGATTAACTCCCCAATCTGTGTACAGCTTTGGGGGGTATAAAATACAAGGACGCGATCCTCAAAAAGCCCAAGACATGCTACAAGCCGCCCTCCTGCATGAACAAGCCGGCGCGAAGTTGTTGGTGTTGGAGTGTATTCCCTATACTTTAGCCGCGGAGATTACTCAAGCGGTCAAAATTCCGGTGATTGGGATTGGGGCAGGACCGGCTTGTGATGGCCAAGTCCTGGTCACTTATGATATGTTAGGCTTATATACCGGTAAGCCGCTGACGTTTGTCAAAAATTTCCTGCAGCATCAGCCAAATGGCGTGCAAGGCGCGATTGCAGAGTTTGTCCGGCAAGTTAAAAAACAGGAATTCCCGACGCTAGAACACAGTTTTGTATGAAAATCCTTACTAACATCGCTGAGTTGTCCGCTGTAAAACAGTCCTGGCAAGATCAAACCGTTGCTTTGGTCCCTACCATGGGGAATTTACATCGCGGCCACTTAGCTTTAGCCGAACAAGCCCAGCATTCCGCCCAACGTGTCATTGTCAGCATTTTTGTGAATCCCTTACAATTTGGTCCACAAGAAGATTTTGCCCGATATCCCCGCACCTTAGACGCCGATCTTGAACAATTAAAAAATTTAGGGGTTGACGCAGTATTTACACCTACCACGGAAATGCTTTACCCACCACAGAATGCTGGGATGACACGCATAGATCCAGGGCCGATTGGCGATATCTTATGCGGGCAATTTCGTCCTAACCATTTTACGGGCGTTGCCACCATTGTGGGGAAATTATTTCACCTGGTTCAACCCGATATCGCTATTTTTGGGCAAAAAGATTACCAACAGGCGGTCATTATTCAACAGATGGTTCAAGATTTGAATTTTCCGCTTAAAATTTTGATCGCCCCCACGGTGAGAGAAGCCGATGGATTAGCGTTAAGTTCTCGAAATCAATATCTCAATGCTGCGGAAAGAACCCTCGCCCCTTCGCTCTATGAAACGCTGGTCTGGGTGGCTCAACAAATCAAACCAGGTGACAAAAACATTTTAGCATTATGCCAGCAAGCTCAGCTGCGATTGGAGCAGCAGCATTTTACCGTGGATTATGTTACTGTACGCATCCAAAAAACGTTAGCAGCGCCTGATGCCTCTACGCCAACTGAAAGTTTAATCGTATTAGCAGCGGCTTTTTTAGGTAAAACCCGTTTAATTGATAATGTCCTGGTGGGGAACTATGCTACAAATTTTTCTAAAAGCTAAATTACATCATGCCCGAATTACTGGGGTTGAATTAGAGTATGAAGGATCTTGCGCCATTGACAGTGCGCTGCTAGAACGCATTGGCATCACACCAAACGAACAAATTCATATTTATAATCTGAATAATGGTGAACGATTTATCACTTATGCCATTCCAGCCCCCGCCGGCTCTGGGATTATTTCTGTCAATGGCGCCGCTGCCCGCAAAGTTAGCTTACGTGATCGGGTGATTATTTGTAGTTATGCTTGGTTACAGACTGACGAAATTGCTGGGCACCAGCCTAAAGTGGTGCGGTTGAATGAAAGAAATCAGATCGTTTTATAAAACAAGAAAGCAAATAGCTCTACGAAGCAAGAAGACTGATTTTATAAACAAGAACGCTGGTGACTCTATGAAGCTTGAAGTGGCGAGCTGTTTCCTTCTCCCCTTGTGGGAGAAGGTGCCCGAATAGGGCGGATGAGGGGTAAAAAAGCTTTTTTAATCAAAAGATTGTATGGCCCCCTCATCCGCCTATCGGCATCTTCTCTCACAAAAAAAGGGGAGAAGGCACCACACCGAACTTTTAAGTGTTTCCTCTTAGCTCACCGCCATGGAAGTAAAGTACCTCAAGCAAAACTTTTGTCATTTAACACTACAAAGTAGTTGCAGTATGAACAAGCCCGCTAGCGACCCTAATGAAGCAAGGAAGCTGACAACTCTGTGAAGCTTGAAGCGGCGAGCTGTTTCCTTCTCCCCTTGTGGGAGAAGGTGCCCGAATAGGGCGGATGAGGGGTAAAAAAGCTTTTTTAATCAAAAGATTGTATGGCCCCCTCATCCGCCTATCGGCACCTTCTCCCACAAAAAAAGGGGAGAAGGCACCACACCGAACTTTTAAGTGTTTCCTCTTAGCTCACCGCCATGGAAGTAAAGTACCTCAAGCAAAACTTTTGTCATTTAACACTACAAAGTAGTTGCAGTATGAACAAGCCCGCTAGCGACCCTAATGAAGCAAGGAAGCTGACAACTCTGTGAAGCTTGAAGTGGCGAGCTGTTTCCTTCTCCCCTTGTGGGAGAAGGTGCCCGAATAGGGCGGATGAGGGGTAAAAAAGCTTTTTTAATCAAAAGATTGTATGGCCCCCTCATCCGCCTATCGGCACCTTCTCCCACAAAAAAAGGGGAGAAGGCACCACACCGAACTTTTAAGTGTTTCCTCTTAGCTCACCGCCATGGAAAGTAAAGTACCTCGAGCAAAACTTTTGTCATTTAACACTACAAAGTAGTTGCAGTATGAACAAGCCCGCTAGTGACCTTAATGAAGCAAGGAAGCTGACAACTCTGTGAAGCTTGAAGTGGCGAGCTGTTTCCTTCTCCCCTTGTGGGAGAAGGTGCCCGAATAGGGCGGATGAGGGGTAAAAAAGCTTTTTTAATCAAAAGATTGTATGGCCCCCTCATCCGCCTATCGGCACCTTCTCCCACAAGGGGAGAAGGCACCACACCGAACTTTTAAGTGTTTCCTCTTAGCTCACCGCCATGGAAAGTAAAGTATCTCGAGCAAAACTTTTGTCATTTAACACCATAATGTAAGCTACGCAAAGTCATCAACCTGAATAATATTCGTTCGGGCTTGGCGTGCGGATTGAATCCACTGCGCTTCTTCCTCAGTGATGATTTCTTGTTGCACAGCTTTTTCTAACTGCTCTGCAAAATCTTGACTTATGCCTGTCGTTTGCGATTGCCACATCGAGAATTTTTTCTCAGCAGGTTCGGCTTGAATGATCTTCTTCAAAGCGTCCTCTAAATCAGTCGGTAAACAAATATTTCGTAACAATCTACTGCGTGTTTCTGTGTTATTTTGTAATAGCTGCGAAACCTGGTGATTCAAAGCATCTGAAGGCAATTGCTGTCGACGCCCTTTAAACGGAAAAATCATATCGCGCAAGACCGCGCTTAACCAACTAGAACCTAGATTATCCACTAAATGCTCTATGGCGGAGGTTAATTGATAAAATATAAAGTGACAGGCCCATGCTAATAAAGGTAAATCCTCAGCAGGTGATCCATCGGCTTCATAACATTTTAATAAGGCCGATGCGCTATATAATAAACTCCAGATATCCGCTAGGCGACCTGAGAGGTTTTCATGCCGTTTAAAACTCCCGCCGAATTTAAGTAATACCACGTCAGATAACAAAGCAAATACGGCACTAAAACGATTCAGCTGGCGATAATACCGTTTGGTTTCGCGCGTACCCGGTAGCGAACTGAGCGCACCTTGCGTGATCCCTAACAATATTGTTCGTAAAGTATTGCTGATTAAATAGCCTGCGTGGGCCCAAATTAACCGGTCGAAAGTCTTTAAGCTGGCTTGACTGTCGGATTGATGAGCCGCCTCCCATTCTGGGAAAATGTAGGGATGACAACGCATCACTCCCTGCCCAAAAATAATCATATTGCGCGTTAATACATTAGAGCCTTCCACTGTAATCGAGATAGGTGCCTCTAAATAGCTTTGAGCTAAAGTATTGTTTGGACCGACGCAAATCCCCTTTCCACCCTGTAAATCCATGGCGTGATTAATAATACGTCGTGCAGATTCTGTGGTCTGATATTTGCTGATGGCGGAAGGAATCGTAGGCTGTTCGTGCCGATCAATAGCAGCTAACGTAAATCGTTGCAGGGCTTGCATCAGATAAGTTTGTCCTGCAATTGCTGCGACAATTTCACTGACGCCTTCAAACTGACTGAGTGAAACATGAAATTGTTTGCGAATCCGAGTATAGGCGCTGCTCACCGCGGTCGCAAATTTAGCCCCACCGACACTCATGGCGGGTAAGGTAATCCCTCGGCCGACCGCCAAACGCTCCATCAGCATTTGCCAGCCTTGACCAATTCTTTTTTCTCCCCCAATGATGTGGTCCAGCGGCACAAAAACGCCGGCACCTTGCGTAGGACCATTGGGAAACGCCGAATACAATGGGATATGATGTCTTCCAATGGTAATACCGGGTGTATCCACCGCAATTAACGCGCAAGTAATACCTAAATCGGTTTGTTGGCCCAGCAAATGATTGGGATCATAAAGCTTAAAAGCCAAACCCAATAATGTCGCCACCGGCGCTAAGGTGATATAACGTTTATTCCAATGCAGCTCGATTCCCATCACTTCTTCACCTTGCCATTGCCCACGACAGACTCGTCCATAATCTGTCATTGAACTAGCATCTGAGCCTGCTTCTGGACTGGTGAGCGCAAAACAGGGAATTTCCTCCCCACGCGCCAAACGCGGTAAGTAGTAATCTTTTTGCGCTTCGGTGCCATACTCTAATAACAATTCAGCAGGGCCTAAGGAGTTGGGTACGCCCACAATGGTGGCAGCAGCATTGGAACGACTGGCAATTTTTGTGAGCACCATCGCATGCGCTTTCGCAGAAAATTGTTTGCCACCATATTTTTTAGGAATAACTAAACCAAAGAAGCCATTGTCTTTTAAGAATTGCCATGACTCGGGCGACAAACCATGATCTATATGATTAATTTTCCAATTATCGAGCTGCGCACAAAATGTTTCGACAGGCCCTTGAATAAATGCCAACTCTTCTTCGGTGAGCGCTTGCTCTGTATATTGGGTAAATTTTTGCCAATTCGGCATGCCAGTTAATAATTCACCTTCCCAACCGACCGTGCCGGTGGTGAGCGCTGCTTGTTCAGTGGCAGAAAGTTTAGGGCTATTTTTTTGGTAAGCGGCCAAAATAGGTTTGGTGAGCAGGTGACGACGTAAGGGTAAGATATTTAAAGGGATGAGGATGATGGCAAGACATAGCCATGATAATAATTGACCGACTAAGGATATGTCCGTCAAGTTGGTGCAAAACAATGTGAGTAAAAATAGCGTGATGCTATAAACAGACAGCGCAGCACGTTTATAGGCTAATACACTTAAGGCAGCTAAGAAAATAATAATCCATAGAAGTGTAATCACGATGTTACTCCGATTTAAAAATCACTTTCGTCTATTCACAGCTTGAACAATCCAAAAGGCTGAGAGCTTGGGAGCGCGGGCAGCTTGCCCGCTGCTTTTAGCTATTTTATAAAGCAGTGGGCAAGCTGCCCGCGCTCCCAAGTGCGTGCCAAATTTTGCTATAGTGCTAATACCGTATTACTAAATACTGCATCGACTCCCCATTCATATAAACGTGAGGCGACTGAAGGATCATCGACGGTATAAGCTAAGGCTTTATACCCTAAATCATGAATGTGCTTGACCTTCTCAGCTGATAAAATTTGGTGTCTCACATGCAATGAAAAAGCGCTCAATTCTTTTAAAACATTCTCCCAGCCTAAAAACCACCGATTGAGTAAGAGCCCTAATGGAACGGATGGATCGATCTCGCGAACCGCTCGCAAACTGGCTAACGAAAAACTCGAAATTAATAAAGCATCTCGCTCAGGCCACTTTTGTTGCAAAATTTCTACCACCTTTTGAGCAGTAGTCACCTCTTTACCAGAAGAAGGTTTTATCTCGACATTAATCTTTAACCCTAAGGTCTTAGCGGTGTCTAAATACGCCGTCAAATGGGGAATTTTTTCGCCTGCAAAGCTGGCACCAAACCAGCTGCCCGCTTCTAATTTCACAATATCAGCATACGTCATCTCATCAACGCGACCTCGACCATTTGTCGTTCGATTGAGCGTTTCATCATGAATCACAATCGGCTCATGATCTTGAGTAAGCATCACATCAAATTCTACCCAGCTGAGACCTAATTGTTTAGCTTGATACAAACCTGCTAAGGTGTTTTCAGGGGCGTAAGCAGCAATGCCTCGGTGGCCTATGGTTTTTGGTAAAATTAACATTTTATTTTGGCGGGCAAGCTGCCCGCGCTCCCAGGCTCCAGCCATAGCGTGAAAGGAGCCACAATACTATCCTTTTTTGTTGGCCGGAGCTGGGGTCGTAGGTGCAACGCTGCTTGCGGCAGACGCGGTTGTCGTATCTTCAACCACATCTGTCTGCGGACTATGCGGCAATTTAGACCCAATCACCACCGAAGCCGTCTGCACCACTTTCGCATTGACTACCGTACTCACAGCATTTGCGTCACTGCTACCTGAAGCAGTCATCAACATAGCGCGGGGTGCTTCAGCTGCCATCATAGGGGCCGGTGTATTACCCGAAAAATTAACTGCATACACGAAATAATGTTGTTCAGGATAGACTTTATTCAACGCCGCGATTTCTTGCTTCACTTGAGCATAGATTTCGGCTCGCGCAGCGGTATAAGCTTGCTCTATTTCTGCCTGGCCTGGGCTGAACTCAACATTGCTCACGCTATAAGTTTGCCCATCTTTACTGGCAGATTTTGCTTTATCGCGAATCGCCGCTAACGCATCACCGGGCAATCTGGCTTCTGCTTCTACGTGCAACATTTCCAGGCCGGATTTGTCTTGGCTGCGCACAAATTGGGTGATATGCCAATCAGCCGTGGGTGCTATTTTCTTTAAATTTTCCTGCACTTGATCATTGATATGCGCCAAATCCATTTTATTCAAAGCCGCATCTAAGCTGACGGTCACTTTAGCGGTTTTGGTGGCTGCCCATTTTTCAACGGTCACTTGATAGGAGATTTGACTTAAGGGGGGAATTTGTGGCGGAATATCCGGCACCATGGCTAAAGCAGACAAGCTCGTCATGCTGAGTAATGCAAAAGACATCAAAACTTTGTTCAAAACTTTCATAAGGGCTCCTTAATGTTTTGCACCGATAACGTTTAAATGATAATGTTGTGTGCCAGTATATACTGAAAACATAGGATTTAAAACCATGACAACCATTGTCAGTTTCTCCGTTGATTATATTCAATATTTAACCCCCGAAGCCAAACTGCTATGCCCCCTCCCAGAAGGCTTAAAGGACCCTAAACAGCTCATCGCTTTATACCAAAAAATGGCCTTCCTCCGCGCCTTCGACGCCAAAGCGGTTATTTTGCAACGGACGGGGAAATTAGGCACTTATCCTGCGGCTTTAGGACAGGAAGCGGTGTCCATGAGCATGGGATATGCCATGGAACCGCAAGACGTATTGGTGCCTTACTATCGTGATCAGGGTGCTTTACTGGAGCGCGGCGTACTGCCTTCAGAAATCTACGCATATTGGGGAGGCGATGAACGTGGCAGTTCTTTTGTCTCAGCCACCAACCCCAAAGATTTCCCGCTCTGTGTCCCCATCGCCACTCAATTACTCCATGCAGCTGGCGTCGCTTATGCTTTCCAGCTGCGTAAACAACCCCATGCGGTGGTCACCAGTTGCGGTGAAGGTGGCACCTCTGAAGGGGATTTTTACGAAGCGATTAATTTTGCCGGTGCTTGCCAATTACCGGTGGTGTTTGTGGTGAACAATAATCAGTGGGCAATTTCAGTGCCGAGAAGCAAACAAACCCGCACGACTACTATTGCACAAAAAGCCATTGCAGGGGGATTTGAGGGTATACAAGTCGATGGCAATGATGTGATTGCGATGGTCGGCACCATGCAAGCTGCATTGAAAAAAGCCCGCACAGGTGGCGGCCCCACGTTGATTGAAGCCATCACCTATCGACTGTGTGATCACACCACCGCCGATGATGCCAAACGTTATGTCCATCCAGATGATCTAAAAAAAGCCTGGGATTTAGAACCTTTAAAACGCTTACAACGTTATTTAATCGACAATAATTTATGGAATAGCGATGCAGAAGCGAGTATGCAGCAAGACATTGAAGCTACGATTAAACAAGCTGTGGAGGACTATTTACAGCTGCCTCCAGCTCCTCACACTGACATGCTCGATTATTTGTATGCGGTATTACCTAAAGCCTATCAATCACAACGCGCCGCTTTGATGGCACATTAAGGAATTTTCATGACTCAAATCACTTTAGCTGAAGCCGTCACCCAAGCGCTGGCTTATGAAATGGCAGCAGATCCGAATGTTTTAGTCTTAGGCGAAGACGTCGCAACCAATGGCGGTGTCTTCCGAACCACTGTCGGTCTTTTAGATAAATTTGGCCCCGAACGCGTCATCGATACGCCCTTAGCAGAAAGCATGATCGCGGGCATTTCGATTGGGATGGCAACGCAAGGTCTAAAACCCGTTGCTGAATTCCAATTCATGGGTTTTATTTATCCTGCGTTAGATCAAATTATTTGTCATGCGGCGAGGATGCGTAATCGAACCCGCGGCAGGCTCAGCTGTCCCTTGGTCTTTCGTGCCCCTTATGGTGGCGGCATTCATGCGCCAGAACATCATTCCGAAAGTACTGAAGCCATGTTTGCACATATGCCCGGTATTCGCGTGGTGATCCCCTCTTCTCCGGCCCGTGCTTATGGATTATTGCTCGCAGCCATGCGTGATCCAGACCCCGTGCTTTTTTTAGAACCCAAGCGTATCTATCGTTTAGTTAAACAAGCCGTGCCCGATTCTGGCGAGGCTCTCCCATTAGATCGCTGCTTCGTGTTACGCCCCGGCAATGATGTGACCTTAATCAGTTGGGGCGCCTCTCTGCATGAAACCTTACAAGCCGCTGAGCAATTGGCGCAAATGGGCGTATCCGCTGAAGTGATCGACGTAGCGACCATCAAACCGTTAGACATCGACACGATTTTACAGTCTGTCGAGAAAACCGGACGCTGTGTTATTATTCACGAAGCGGCCAGAACCTGCGGCCTCGGTGCTGAAATCGCCGCCCAAATTGCTGAACATGGTTTAATGTTTTTACTCGCCCCCATTCAAAGAGTGACGGGCTATGATACGATTATGCCGTATTTAAAATTAGAAAAATTTTACATTCCCAGCGTCGATAAAATTATTCACGCCGTTCATAACATTGTGGAGTATGCATGACCACCGAAATTTTTAAACTACCCGATTTAGGCGAAGGACTCCCTGAAGCCGAAATTCGCGAATGGTATGTGACAGAAGGTCAGGAAGTCAAACAAGATCAACCCCTCGTCTCCATGGAAACTGCCAAAGCCGTGGTGGATGTGCCCTCTCCTCATGCGGGAAAAATTACCAAATTGTATGGAAAACCTGGTGAGATGATTTTAACTGGCGCTCCGTTGATCGCTTTTGGGGATGCCGAAATGGCGGATGCTGGCACTGTAGTAGGCGTAATGCCGACCAGTAACCAAATTTTAGAAGAGCCTGCGATGGGAGTAACTCAAACCGATCGTAGCACATCAGGGATTAAAGCAACCCCTGCCGTCAAAATGCAAGCCAGCAAATTGAAAGTGGATCTCTCACAACTGACGGGATCTGGACCTGGTGGCACCATCACCATGGAAGATGTGCAACGCGCTGCCGCTCAGCAATCTACTCCTATTTTAGGAGAAGCGCTGCATGGCGTTAGGCGTGTGATGGCGCAGCAAATGGCTAAGTCACATGCTGAAGTGGTGCCCGTGACGTTGACAGAAGATGCCAATATTTCGCAATGGCCCAAGGGCACAGACGTGACATTACGTTTATTGCAAGCCATCGTTGCCGCCTGTCAAGCAGAGCCTGCCTTAAATGCCCATTTTTATGGTCAAACGCTCAGTCGTAAGTTGAATACTCAAGTGAATATTGGGATTGCGGTGGATACACCTCAAGGATTATATGTTCCTGTGATTAAAGCCGCTGAAAGTTGCTCGACCACGCAAATGCGAGAAACTTTAGAACAGTTTAAGATCAAAGCCAAAAATCAAACTTTTGCGCCAGAAGATTTACAAAATACTACGATTACTTTATCGAATTTTGGTACAATTGCTGGGCGCTATGCCAGTCCAGTGGTGGTACCACCGACAGTGGCGATTATTGCGGTGGGTAGATCGCGGCCGACAGTGCTTGCCGTCGATAATGCAGCTGTGATCCAAATGGTGATGCCAATTAGCTTAACGTTTGATCATCGGGCAGCAACGGGAGGAGAGGCAGCTCGGTTTTTGGCGGCTTTTATTCGAGCTTTGGAGTTAATGAGTTAACACGCTGATGATCCCCCTCATCCGCCTATCGGCACCTTCTCCCACAGGGGGAGAAGGAACCACCTCAAGCTTTTGTGGGGTTTTAATCTTTGTGCTTGAATATCCTCTGAGTCATATTTATGCAAGATCCTGATTACAAACGTCGGTTAAAAAAGCGCATGATCATTGTGCTTTCTGCGCTGGGCATTTTATTTTGCCTAATTTTTTTAATTGATGTGGTCAGAAGTGCCATTGTTAAGCATTTTGTCTCCCAATTCACGCAACAGACCGTCACCATTTCGACCAGCATCGCCAAAGCTGAAACCTGGCATCCGCAAATTACCTCCATTGGATCTTTAGTCGCGAGCAATGGCGTGCAAGTGAGTTCACAACTGTCAGGAATGGTGACAGCGATTTATTTCAGCTCAGGACGAATAGTAGAGAAGGGCCAGCCCTTAATACAATTAGATAATCGCACCGACTTGGAAGATCTCGCTAACTACAAAGCGCAGCTCAAACTCTCTCAAGTCAATTACGACCGTCAAGTCAGTTTGCTGAAAACCAATGCTACTTCGCAATCTTCCCTCGATCAAGCCGCTGCCAATTTGCAACAAAGTCAGTCAGCGGTTGGCAAAACGGAAGTCACTATTGATCAGAAATTAATTAAAGCGCCTTTTAGCGGCAAGTTAGGGATACGCAACGTGAATATTGGCCAATATGCCTCTCCAGGCACCCCTTTGGTGAATTTACAGGCGTTAAATCCTCTACTTCTACAATTCTCAGTTCCTGAACAAAATTTACGTTATCTACGCGTCGGTCAGCCCATTGAATTTTCAGTGGAGACTTATCCAGGAGAAACCTTTAAAGGCACGGTTTCGGCCACAGAATCTGCTGTAGACGTGCAAACCCGCAACATTATGGTCGAAGCCACTGTCCCCAATCCTAAAATGCGGCTTTTTCCAGGATCTTTTGCCAATATCCGCGTGCAATTACCAGAACAAAAAAACGTGGTGACAGTGCCGCAAACCGCTATTTCAGCGAGTTTATTTGGTAGCACTGTGTATGTCGTTAAACCCGCTGGCAAGGATAAAAACGGTAAACAACTCCACACCGCGCATTTAGTCTATGTGACCACCGGTGAAATGCGCGGCAATGAAGTTGAAATTTTAAAAGGCATCCAAGCCGGCGACGAAGTGGTGAATGCGGGTCAATTAAAACTACAGGATGGCGCCTCCGTCAGTATTAATAATAGCGTGCAATTGGCACCGCTCACCCCCGAACAATTAAGTCAAGATCGGTCTTGATCTTATGCAATTTACTGACCTGTTTATTAAACGCCCGGTCTTAGCCGTGGTGGTGAGTCTGTTGATTTTTATTTTCGGGCTCAGAGCCATTTACGACTTACCCTTGCGCGAATATCCGGTGATGGAAAACACGGTGGTCACTGTCACCACCAGCTATCCCGGCGCTAGCCCTGAAGTCGTGCAAGGTTTTATTACTTCCATTTTAGAAAAATCGATTGCTGGCGCCAATGGCGTTGACTATATCACCGCGACCAGTACGCAAAGTGTCAGCACTATCCAAGCCTACATCAAACTCAATTTTGATCCGAATCAGGCTTTTACGGAAGTGATGAGTAAAGTCGCCGAAGTGCAAAGCCAATTACCGACCGATAGTAAAGAACCCGTGATTAAAAAAGACACTGGTTCTACCATTGCGCTGATGTATATCAGTTTTTTTAGCAAAGAACTCTCACCTGAGCAAATTACCGAATTTATCAGTCGGGTGATGCGTCCTAAATTACAAACAGTCTCAGGGGTTTCGAGTATCGATATTTTAGGCGGCAATACTTTTGCGATGCGGATTTGGCTCAATACCACCCGCATGGCCGCCCTCAATGTGACGCCCAGCGATATTGCCAATGCCCTAAAAGCCAATAACTTCCAATCCGCTGCAGGAAAAACCAAGGGCGAATTTGTCGCATTCACTGTCAATGCTTTAACCGATATTCATAGTGAAGACGCTTTTAAACAAATGGTGGTTAAAAGTTCAGGCGGCACTTTAGTGCGTCTGCAAGATGTCGCTTCGGTGCAATTAGGCTCACAAAGTTATGATTCTTTGGTCACGTTTAATGGACAAAAAGCCACTTTTATTGGGGTTAATGCCACGCCAGATGCTAATCCCCTCACCGTGATTAAGGATATTCGCAAGTTATTACCCGATTTAGAAAAAAACTATCCACCGGCTTTGCATTCTGAAATTGTGTATGACTCCACCGCTTACATCAGCGCTTCATTAGAAGAAGTGATCATGACGTTGCTGGAAGCCACTGCGATTGTGATTGTGGTGATTTATTTATTCTTAGGCTCATTGCGCTCGGTTTTTATTCCCATTATCACCATTCCTTTGTCGCTGGTCGGGGTTTGTACGTTGATGCTAGGGCTGGGCTATTCTTTAAACTTATTGACCCTGTTAGCCATGGTGCTGGCCATTGGGTTAGTGGTCGATGACGCGATTGTCGTCGTGGAAAATGTCCATCGTCATATTGAAGAAGGTTTATCGCCCTTTGCGGCAGCTTTGCAAGGTGCGCGTGAAATTGCCGGGCCAGTCATTGCGATGACCATTACCCTTGCAGCAGTGTATGCACCGATTGGCTTTATGAGTGGCTTAACCGGTGCGCTCTTTAAAGAATTTGCATTTACTTTAGCGTGCTCCGTGATTATTTCTGGGGTTGTGGCATTAACCCTTTCTCCGATGATGTGTTCAAAAGTGCTTTCTGCCGAAAAAAGTACGGGGCGCTTTGCGCATTATCTCGATACCAAATTTGAACAATTAAAACATATTTATCAACGGCGTTTGCATAGCGTCTTGGAATATCGTCCCGTCACTGTCGTGTTTGCCATTGTTATTTTAAGCAGCTGTTACTTTCTTTATACCAATACCGTGCAAGAATTAGCCCCTGAAGAAGATCAAAGTGTGTTATTTGCACAGGCGACTGCGCCCCAATACGCCAACTTAAATTATTTAACCGCTTTCACCAATCAATTTAATGAAATTTTTAAAAATACCCCTGAACAACAAGCGTATTTTGTGATTAATGGCGGTAGCGATCCCACTACCGCTTTTGCAGGTCTGATGCTCAAACCTTGGGATCAGCGCTCTCGCTCACAACAAAAAATTAATCCTGAATTACAACTGAAGATTCGTCAAATTGCGGGGATTAAGGCCGCGGTGTTTCCGTTACCCTCTTTACCGGTGGGTGGCAGCCCGCTGCCGATTCAATTTGTGATTAATTCGACAGAAAGCTATCCCGCCATTTATCAGGCTTCTCAAAAAATTGAAGAAGCCGGTCGCAACAGCGGTTTATTTATTTACATTGATAATTCGTTGAAATTTGATAAGCCCGAAGTTCAAGTCAACATTAATCGCAATAAAGCCGGTCAAATGGGCATTAGCATGCAAGATATTGGTCAAGCCCTCGGCACTTCATTAGGCGGCAATTATATCAATTTGTTCAGTATGCAAGGGCAAAGCTATCAAGTGATTCCACAAGTTTTACGCAACTTACGATTGAATCCTTATCAAATTGCCAATATTTATTTGCGTACTAGCAATAATGAGATGGTGCCCTTGTCAACACTGGTGGATATTTCCACGCAATCCAGCCCCAATAATTTAACGGAATTTCAACAACAAAATTCCACCACCATTCAAGCGATGATGGTGCCGGGCCGCACCATTGGGGAAGGCTTGCAATTTTTAACCGAACAGGCGCAAAAATATTTACCGAAGGGAATGAATTATGATTTTGCCGGTCAATCACGACAATTTATTCAAGAAGGCTCTGCGCTGATTTTCACTTTCTTCTTTGCGATTATTGTGATCTTCTTGGTCTTGTCCGCGCAATTTGAAAGTTTCCGCGATCCCTTAATTATTTTAATCAGCGTGCCGATGTCGATTTGCGGTGCGCTGATTCCTTTAAATTTAGGATTCGCCAGTATCAATATTTATACGCAAGTGGGATTGATTACACTGATTGGATTAATCAGTAAGCATGGAATTTTGATGGTGGATTTTGCGAATAGCTTACAAGAGACAGAAGGTTTAGGTATTAAAGAAGCGATTGAAAAAGCCGCAGCTATTCGATTGCGACCGATTCTTATGACCACGGCGGCGATGATTTTGGGCGTGCTACCACTGATTACGGCCAGTGGCGCAGGTGCAAAGAGCCGGTTTGATATTGGGTTGGTGATTGCGACAGGTATGTTAATCGGGACGGGATTTACCTTGTTTGTAGTGCCGACGATTTATACGTTTGTGGCGAAGCGGAGATTTAAAAATCCATGATGTTGAAACGCTAAAACTCTCACCTTTTCTTAGTAAATTAATAGATTTCTTGCGACGAATTTCCAACTATAGTACGATGGCTCTCTTTTTTAACGGAGAGAATTATGGCAGAGGAAAGAGACTACGATCCAGAACGAGATCTAGGTCCCTATGTTTTACAAGATGAGCTTGAAAAAAAACGAAATACCCCTCCACCACCTCCAGCTCCCCCTCAAAACCCGCCCAATCCTCAACCCAACAAATGGGAAACTTTTTTAAAACAAACTAAAGATG
The DNA here is from genome assembly GCA_047601185.1 of Gammaproteobacteria bacterium. GTDB lineage: Bacteria > Pseudomonadota > Gammaproteobacteria > JAURND01 > JAURND01 > JASGJS01. The sequence goes on from JASGJS010000001.1 coordinate 1,674,356, forward strand.
TTTCAGCTAAAACGTTATCGTGGGTCAGCAGTCCCTTAATCACCGGCTATACCTTATTTAAAACACTTCCGACTGTATTCTGTCATTTCGCCACCGACAAATCAGCCTGTCAAGAAAATGTTCAAATACCCACAATGATTATAACCGCATTATCTTCACTCATGGTGGCGCGTAGGATAGATAAAGCTTCTCAAGTCGGCATCGCGCTTTCAAATAAAAAAGCCTCAGACAAAAAAGAAGTGAAAATTTCTCATTCAGAATCTTTAACAACACGTTATATCAACGCAGCCGATAAAATATGCCAATATGCTGCGCCTGTGGTCATTTCTGGCGTTTCTCTGGCGGTCATTCAGGGTATGAGCAAAGAGAGTTTAATCGCATTTGGGGTGGATTCAGAAACAGCGACAACTGCTTCTTATGTGGTGACCGGTGGTGTTACAAGCTTAACTTTTCCAGCACTCTATGCGTTATTGGGGTTGAACCGTCCTAAAAATGAAAATGTAACCGCTGCACGTCCACCGTCTCGCGCTGAAGAAAAATCCAAACCCAAAGTGGTATCCAGACATAGCGTGGCATCCAGGCACAGTGAAAGAGAAGTTCAACTTTCAAGAGCTTCAGTTTCACAGACGGAGGATTTGCCTACTGAAATAGATCATTCACAACACATTGATGCGGAAGCAGAAAATCAGACATTCCCAACAATAGCCCCCACCAGAGACCTGACAATTCATACTAGCCCTAGCATGGAATCTAATATGAGCCAACCTCAACCAACCCCTACCAGCCCGCAGTCTAAACACCCCCCTCCTTCTCCAGCCCCACTCAGACCCTCTGCTAGCCAGGAATCACAGAGTACTCCCACGCCTCGACTTCCTAAAGGTTTTTCTTATATTCCCGAAGGAAATGAAAATATTGATGAGAATGATGATCAAAAAGAAGGCAAACGAATGGGCTCTAACAATGGCAGTTTGCCTTAATTGAGCTATGCAATGCAGGGAGTGCGGGTGTTGCCCGCTAAACTCCCAACTGCACGCAGCTATTGCACGCTTTGCAGCCCACAGCTACTGGACCATTCTTCTATTTTCAAATGGAGACCGCTGGTGGCTGACGTCGTGAAAGGATAAGCTCTGACTTCACAATCATTGCCAATTGGTGTGATGACTAAACGATTGCTCAATCCTTGTGAAGGGAGCGTGGTGGTGACAGCGATATGATCCACCCCCTCTCTACAACTATCGGAAGTGCCATATCTAAAAATCAACGGGGTATCGTCGGTTCTGTCAATATGTTGCGTTGCGGTGCCACACATGGTGCCATCTTTATAACCGACAACCGTTCCAATCAAATTGTCGACTTCTTCATCGGGGGGGATGTGCATGGTGATTTTCCCTGTCGCGGAAGCGGCGTTTGCATGGAGACTGATGGAAAAGATGCCAGCGAGTAGTGCAGTTAATACGATTTTTTTCATAACAAGATCCTCATTATTTTTATAGACCTTTGTTAAGTTAAGTAGGGTTTAGAGCGGAAAAATGTAAGATAAAGCCACTTATTTTGTTACCCCTCATCCGCCCTATTCGGGCACCTTCTCCCGCAAGGGGAGAAGGAAACAGCTCACCACTTCAAAAACGTTATCTTACCAAGTATCAACCCTTAAAGCGGCGCGCTTTAAAAGTGCTAAGTTTTCATCGGTTTCTGAGGAATTTTGACTTAACGCCTCTAGCGCCAAATCCATCCGCCCTAATTTATCTTCTGGTTGAGAAGGCGCATAGCAAGGATAGGTTAACCGATCACGTAATGCTGAAGATTGCATCATGAGCTTCGCGATACGTTGTTCGAGCGCATCAGAAGGTAGCGCATAATCTGCTCCGAAGGGAAAAATCATCCGATAGAGCAACCGCCCTAACCAACGCGGCGCAAAGTTTTGGAACAAGGCGGTGAAGGCTCGATCGATTTCATACAGACAATGACTCAGTGCCCATTGCGCTAATGGTAAGTCTTCTGGTGTGTTTTGATCTTGATGGTATTTTAAAACCGCAGAAGCTAAATAGAGTTGACTTAAAATATCACCTAAACGTGCCGACACATTTTCTTTCCATTTTAAATCAGCGCCAACTACTGCCATTACAATATCGACAGTAAATGCCAAAGCCTGACTCATACGCGTCAATTGTTGATAGTATCCTTTTAATGGAGAAGTTGAGAATTTTTTGACGCTAATGCCACGCCCACCGGTCAGACCATAAAGTAAGGTTTGGCCGGCATTTTTGACAATATAGCCAATATGCTGCTTCACTAACTGACCAAATTTTTTAACGCGCTCAGTCGGATTTGCAATGGTGAGACTGTCAATTTCTGCTTTGATAAACGGATGGCAGCGAATCGCGCCTTGTCCAAAAATAATCAAATTTCGCGTTAAAATATTCGCGCCTTCGACGGTAATGCAAATCGGTGCTGCTTGATATAAAGACCATAAATAATTGGACGGGCCTAATTGGACACCCCGTCCTGCATGAATATCTAAAGCATCTTGCAATAATACGCGCGCCATTTCCGTTAAATGGTATTTGGTGATGGCTGCAGCCAAAGCGGATTTCTGACCGGTTAATAATCCACTTAAGGTCAGTTGGCGGGTGGCCTCACATAAATACGTTAATCCGCCAATTCGCGCTAAACGCGCAGCAACGCCTTCAAATTGACCGATAGGTGTATGAAATTGCTCACGTAATGCCGCATAAGCACTGGTCGTTCGAAAACATACTTGGGCGATGGCCGTACTGAGCGCAGGTAAAGAAACTCCTCGACCTGCTGCCAATCCTTGCATCATCATAAACCAACCTTGGCCGCATTGTGTTGGGCCACCAATAATCAGATCTAATGGAATAAAAACGTCTTTTCCTGCTGTAGGACCGTTTAAAAAACCCATGCCTGCAGGAGAATGCCGCAAGCCAGTTTCAACATCGGGTAAATGGGTGGGGACTAAACACAGCGTAATGCCTAAATCGATTTTCTCGCCTAAAAGATGCTCGGGATCGGTGACGCGCACTGCCAAGCCTAATAAACTGGCAATCGGCGCTAAGGTGATATAACGTTTTTCCCAGTTTAACCGTAAGCCCAACACTGACTGACCTTCATATTCGCCATAACACACAATACCGCAATCTTTGATGCTGCCCGCGTCACTGCCTGCTTGCGTAGAGGTTAAGGCAAATGCGGGAATTTCTATCCCTGTCGCCAATCTCGGCAAATAATAATGTTTTTGTTCAGGAGTGCCATAGTGTTGTAAAAACTCAGCAGGTCCCAAAGCATTCGGCACCATGATGGAAATTGCAGCACTCATACTGCGGCTGGCAATTCGGCACACGATTTGGGATTGGGCAAATACTGAAAATCCTTTACCGCCGTAGGTTTGAGCGATACTCATCCCTAAAAAACCGTGCTGCTTGATAAAATCCCACACTTCGGGCGTTAATTCATCCGATTCAGAAATTTGCTGGCGAGTGAGCAGTTGACAGAGTTGAAGCGTTTCTTGCTCCAGAAAAGCGTGTTCAGCTTCCGTGAGGTGCGGTTGGGGTAATGCGTGCAAGGTTTCCCAATTCGGTTGACCGGAAAATAAGGCTTTTTCCCAGCCGACATCACCAGCTTCTAAAACAATTTTTTCAGTTTCGCTGATGTGGGGTAAGGATTTTTGGAAATAAGCGAGTAGTTTGGTGGTCAATGCTGCGCGAAGTTTGAACATATCTCCTCGTGAATTAAAAAGCGGGCTAGCAGCCCGCGCTCCCAGGCTCAAGCCTCAACTAAGCTTGGAGCAAGGTTGAGCTTTTTGCCATTAGAAACTTAAAAAAGCAGCGGGCTAGCAGCCCGCGCTCCTAGGCTCGAGCCACAACTGAGCTTGGAGCAAGTTTGAGCTTTTTGCCATTAGAAACTTAAAAAAGCAGCGGGCTAGCAGCCCGCGCTCCCAGGTTCGAGCTTCGAATGAGCTTAGAGTAAGGTTGAGCTTTTTGCCACAAGGGGCTATGAGTATAAAAAGGCACGTCCTTTGGTCAAGGCTCCCAACTTAGGAGCGCGGGCTGCTAGCCCGCTGCTTTTAACGAAATCTCAAATGTAAATACCGCGCCACCGCCCGTAGTGCCGTCGCATCCCCGCCCTCAGGCCCTAAAGCGCCAGTCGTGGTATTCCACGCCATAATATCAAAATGTGCCCACGGTTGAGTATCCGGTACAAACGCTTTCAAAAAAAGTGCGGCAGTAATTGCGCCACCATACGGTGCACTAGCTGCATTGGATAAATCCGCGATTTTACTGTCGATTAATTTTTTGTATGGTGAATATAAAGGCAACCGCCACAGCATATCCCGTTCTTTTTCCCCGGCTGCGATTAATTGTTCGGCTAAATCTTGTTGATCGGTAAATAAAGCTCCCAGATCTGTACCCAATGCAACTCTCGCAGCACCTGTTAGTGAAGCAAAATCTAATATTAGCTCAGGATTTTCTGTCACTGCTTCCGCTAAGGCATCGCATAAGACTAAACGTCCTTCTGCATCGGTATTGGTCACCTCTACCGTCAATCCTGCCCGTGTATTTAAAATATCCCCTGGACGATAAGCATCACCCGACACTGAATTTTCCACCGCCGGAATCAGCACCCGCAGCTGAATCGGTAAACGCAACGACAGGATAAAATACGCCAACCCTAACACATGCGCAGCACCCGCCATATCTTTTTTCATTAACGCCATACCCGCAGCATTTTTAAGATTTAATCCCCCTGTATCAAAACAGACGCCCTTACCCACTAAAGTGACCTTAGGATCATCACTATTGCCCCAACGCAAATCAATTAACTGAGGAGGACGCGCGCTGCCTTTACCCACGGCGTAAATGGCTGGATAATTTTCTTCTAAAAGTTGCTCTCCTACCGTAAACCTCAAATCAGCGCCAAACTCATGGGCTAATTGATTCGCAACTTCTGCAATATCGGCCGGCCCCATATCAGAGGCCGGGGTATTAATTAAATTTCGCACCAAATAAATCGCTTTCAGCATCGCCATGAGATAGGGTTCATCCAAACCCTCCGCTGGCAACTTCAGTTTGGCGCCCGCAGGCTGTTGGGTTTTGTAGCGTGTGAATTGGTAGGTTCCCAACCCCCAAAATAAATAGGCTTGGTAGAGGGCTTCTTCGGTATAATCGGCTTGAATATGGTATTCACCGGCGGGTAGCTTGGTCGCGACTTGGCCAAATGCGCTCAGATTCTGGTCTGAACCCATCCCCACGATGACAGATTCTAATCCACCTGCTGAATTGCTTAACAATGCGTGCGCGCCCAGTTTAGCTTTAAATCCCAAGGTATTTAACCAGTTTTGAATGGCGTTAGGTTGGGTGTTTTTCCAGGTGAGGTATTCCGTCTCAGTGAGCGGAATAATGGGTACGGTTGAGGTCGCAGTATGTTCTATAAAACAATTTAGCATGTTTTAGTTTTTCCTATTTATGGTAAGTTTGTAACCATTCACTACCCAAATCAGATCTGGCACAAGCCTTTAGAACCTGATGTGTGCTGGTATTGGATGAGAAGGTCTCTATAAACATGGATGTTTATAGGAAGCCTACAGGGAAGTATTTACGGCGTCCTGATCAGCCAATACCAGCACACATCAGGTTCTAAAGGCTAGCTATACATGCTGAATAGTGACAGTTTTTAGATTTTACCGTTATAATCCTGACAACATCAACTTTAATCCTTCATCATCATGAAAAACAAAACCACTGCTATAACCCCGACTCGCAACGAAAATTTCCCTGAATGGTATCAAGAGGTGATCAAAGCCGCTGATTTGGCTGAACATGCAGCGATCAGAGGTTGTATGATCATTAAGCCACGTGGCTACGCTTTATGGGAAGCCATTCAAGCCACTTTAGATCGAATGATCAAAGCCACTGGCCACCAAAACGTGTATTTTCCATTACTCATCCCATTGGAATATTTAGCGCAGGAAGCCGCGCATGTGGAAGGGTTTGCCAAAGAATGTGCCGTCGTGACCCATTATCGACTAGAAGCCGATGCGCAGGGCCAATTAGTGCCAGCACCTTCCGCCCAATTAGCCGAACCCTTAATTATTCGCCCCACCAGCGAAACCCTATTCGGCACTGCCATGGCAAAATGGGTGCAGTCTTATCAAGATTTACCCATTCTCCTGAACCAATGGTGTAACGTCATGCGCTGGGAAATGCGCACACGACTATTTTTACGCACTTCGGAATTCTTATGGCAAGAAGGACACACCGCGCATGCCACCGCAGCCGAAGCCGAAACCGAAACTGCTCAAATGTTGGATGTGTATGAAACTTTGGTGCGCGATTATTTAGCTATCCCAGTAATTAAAGGGCGAAAAACCCCTGCTGAGCGTTTCCCAGGGGCTGTGGAAACCTACACTATCGAAGCGATGATGCAAGATGGCAAGGCCTTACAGGCAGGCACCTCCCATTTCCTCGGTCAAAATTTTTCTAAAGCTTACAACATCACCTTTACGGACCGATCGCAAGCCACAGAACATGCATGGACCACTTCCTGGGGCTTATCGACGCGGATTATTGGCGCGTTGATTATGGTGCATAGCGATGATGATGGATTAGTGCTCCCACCACGCATTGCGCCAGAACAGGTTATTTTAATTCCTGTTGCGATGAATGCAGATGATTTACCCGCTATTCTGGGATATTGCCAAACTTTACAAGTGGTGCTGAGCCATCAACAGTACGCAGGCACATCAATTCGAGTCGTCATTGATAAAACTGAAAAACGCGCTGGCGAAAAATTCTGGCAAGCGGTTAAAAAAGGCACGCCCATCCGCATTGAAATTGGTCGGAAAGAAATGGAGAGTAAACAATTTTCACTATCACGGCGCGACAAGCCTGCCAAAGAAAAGGTGCAATTGACTCACGAACAACTATTAGCGCAAATACCCGGCATATTAGAAGAGATTCAACAAAACCTACTGCAACGTGCCTTAGCATTTCGTGAAAAACATACCGTGGTGATCAATACTTTAGAGGAACTCAAAGCGCTATTTTCTGAGGATAATGCTGTCGATCAATTTGCTATGGCTTATTTTGACCCCGCCATTGAAAATTCACCCAACGTTGTAGAAGTTTTTAAGGCGTTAAAAATCAGTACACGTTGCATACCGTTAGAACAATCTAATATTTCAGGCACCTGTATTTTTTCGGGGAAAAGTACGAATCAGCAGGTGATTTTAGCGAGGGCTTATTAGTGAACATGTCGCTCGAGCCATCTCTCTCTCAATGCCGCTCTTTGATTTTAGCGATATAAATAACCTAGCACTGTTCCCCAGGAACACTCCACAGAAAAAAACCTTACGCACTTTTAATCGCCGTAAATTTAATAAAGGGCGTAAGGTGACAACGGTATGAATGCTCGGAGTATTTTCAATCACCTTTCCTAATGGATGAAGAATATCTAATCCAAAACACGTGGCGTTAATAATCGCCACAGTAGCAGGTGCGAGTGGGGTTTCTAAAAAACTCGCTTGAAGAAATTTTAATTGGCGATTGATGAAAAATTCGGGTAAATCTTTTTTGACGATTTGTGATACGGCTAGAGCTTGTTGGTGTAAAGATGGCACAATTTCCATACCCCAGGCTTCTTTGATGTCAGTGGTTAAAAAAGCTTGCAGGACAATTCGGCCGGATGCGGAACCTAAATCGACTAAAATATCTTGCTCGGTTAAATGTAAACTGGTTAAACATTGGGTGATGGCAGGATATAAAATCGCGCCATTGGTTTCGGATAAGATTTTTTGGCTAGGCGTTGAAGAAATAGTGGGTTGGGTTTGCGCATATAAATAAGCTAAATAACTTTCGCATACATCATTGGCTTGATTGGCATTTAGAGACATATTTTCTCCTCGAAAGTGGAGCATGGGCTCAAGCTTGCTCATTTTAAAAGCAGCGGGCTAGCAGCCCGCGCTCCCAGGCTCGAGCCATGATGACAAATATAGCATGATCGATCTTGGTTAGTTTTAAAAAGTTAAGAAAGGCTTGAAGCTGGCAAAAACTCCGTGCCAAAAGTGGCTCGAGCCTGGGAGCGCGGGCTGCTAGCCCGCTAAAAAACAGTTGCTCCCAAACAGAGCATCATCTCTACAGCAAACACCGCTTGTAATACAATCAATTCTAAACTCGACAACCGCATTAATAACGGCGGATTTAATAAAGCGCCGAATATCCAACACACGCCGAAAAAAAACCACAAAGAGGTAACGGCGCACCAGCCATAATATCGCCCGATCCATATAATTCCCATGCTAATCACTAAACTCAAAATAACAGTCAACATTAGATGAGAAAGCAGCATGATAATAGTTAATCCTGCCAACGCAATAAAACAAGCCCCTAAAACCCGCTTATCCTTGTTATTAAGACCTTGGCTTTGCGGAAAATAGGCATCCCAAGCCACGGGCGCGAAGGCAAAAATTAAGATGCCGATGAGTTGCGCAAGCCACAGTTGCAATCCATTAAAATGCGTGATGTAAGTTAAACCTAAGCTGCTCAACGCAGTCACAATCATCACCAGTAGAATAAAAATAACAAAGGGTTTTTTGGAAGAAAATAGTAAAGTCGGTGAAATATACCGATAACTGATGGCTAATAATAAATAGGCTTGGAGGGCAAAAATACTCGCGAATAAAATGGCTGACCCTGGCGCTGCATAAATAAAATAATATGCACAAAAACTGCCTAACCACAAAGCCGGTAATATTCTAACGCCTCGCAAAAATATCATTACTGCAGCGCTGCCACTTGCCAGCCAGAGTGGGAAGACCGGCATGAGCATAAAACTGAGGATGATTCCGCCATACTGCATGGCAAATATCATCAGACTTTCCATCCAAAAGCGCTTTAAATGCAAACTTTTGTAGGCTAGCTGAAGCTGGTTGCTGGCCGGTAATGGATAGGCGCCCGTTAGGTTAGGCGCCGCCTTTTGCCAAGCCTGCAGCCATTTATCCATGATGAATACTGTCTAATTGCTGTTGCGTTTGATTGGCCAAGTCGTGTTCTCCCAACGCATGATAACTGATGACCATAATTTTCAGAGCAGATGCCGCTTGAGCAGACCCTGGATATTGTCGTACCAGTTCAACCGATCGATTCACCGCAGCCACATACGCTCGATAGCGTAAATAATATTCCGCAATGTTAAGTTGGTGTTGCGCTAACAAATCTCTGGCCTGCAACCGATGCTGCGCTGCCGACGGTGCATAGGCGCTATTGGGATAACGCTGGATCAATAAATCAAAATCTTGATAGGCTTGTTCGATATTACTGGTATCTCGTTGTGACGCTTCAGAGCGTGCCCAGTGATCCATCCAGGTATCGGGAGGCCCCATATTGATCAATCCTTTCATATAATACGCATAATCAACGCCTGAACCGGCAGGATAAAGCCGGATGTAACGATCAACCGCGGCTAATGCAGAATCAGTATCCCCTTTTTTATAATAGGCATAAATGATATCTAACTGCGCTTGTTGGGTGTAAGGGCCAAAAGGATATAACACGTCTAGCGCTTCGAAGTCAGCCACCGCCGCTTCGTAATGTTTCTTTTTTAAATGTTGCTCGCCCCGTTGAAAAATCGCTTGATCAGATAATCCTTTATAAGCATGGTAGGGTTCAGTGGTCTTACAGGCTGTTAGCGCAATCCCTATGAATAAAAAGAGTAAATATATCAATCGCATAAGTTACTTTCCGTTTTTTATTTATGAATCGACCTAGAATACCTGGTGACAAAATTAATGTAAAGGTAATACTAACCTAGCAATAATGTGCTTTTTTTCTTTTAGCAAAATCTCGTCCATTATGGATTATCGTTCGGACTATCGCTCCAAATAAAATCTGTTATAATGGCTTATGACTATTTCTCAGACTATTGAACTCAGCGCCACTATCCCTCCAGAATATCAAGGGTTTCGCTTAGATCAAACACTCGCTAAGTTATTTCCAGATTATTCTCGCGCACGGCTGCAAGCTTGGATTCAAGCTGGGCAGGTTAAAATTGATCAGCAATGCTTGCGGGCGAAAGATAAAATCCAGGCCGGGCAACAGGTCACTCTTTTAGCCACATTACATCAAGAAATTCCTTGGGCCGGGCAGAATATCCCTTTACAAATTGTGTATGAAGATGAAAGTATCATCGTCCTTAATAAACCTGCAGGGTTGATCGTGCATCCTGGCGCCGGCCATGCAGATCAAACCCTCGTCAATGCCCTGCTCCATCATGCCCCTGAGTTAGCCCAACTACCACGAGGCGGTATTGTGCATCGTTTAGATAAAGAGACTTCAGGATTGATGGTGGTGGCCCGTTCGTTGCAAGCTCATACCCAGTTAGTCCAGCAAATACAAGCACATGCGGTAGAACGAGAATATATCGCCATTGCCCGGGGTGTCATGGTCGCGGGTAAAACAGTCGATGCGCCGATGGGCCGTCATCCTACTCGTCGGACTCAAATGGCCGTGATTGAGGACGGTAAACCGGCCGTGACGCATTACCGCGTGCTGGAGCGATTTAAAGCCCATACCTATTTACGAGCGTTTTTAGAAACGGGCAGGACGCATCAAATCCGTGTTCATCTCGCCCATGTCGGTTTCCCGCTGGTGGGTGATCCGCTGTATGGCGGGCGACTTATTCTGCCTAAAGGCTGTTCAGAGACCCTGAAATTAACGCTACAACAGTTTAAGCGCCAAGCGCTGCATGCCCAAAAATTGACGTTACAACATCCTGTTTCACAACAACCCATGAGTTGGGAAGCTGAACCCCCCAGTGATTTTCAGCACTTGCTTCGCTGTTTACAAGAAGATAAGATTTAACGATGCTAAACTTTCTGACACCCAATTGGCCCGCTCCCAAACACATTCGCGCTTATACCACTTTGCGCACCGGTGGATGCAGCGAAGGGCCTTATGCCAGCTTTAATCTCAGCGGTCGAGAAAACGACCCCGCTGTCCCTGCCAATCGCGAATTACTTAAACAACAATTAGGTTACACCCTCGATCCCATTTGGATCAGCCAAGTGCATGGCACCCAGGCCGTTTTAGCTGAAGAAAATAGGCAAACTTCACCAGAAGCTGACGCGGTTTATACGCGCACGACCGGCTTACCGGCTTTGATCTTAACAGCAGATTGTTTACCCGTCTTAATCTGCAACAAAGAAGGCTCCGAAGTCGCTGCCATTCATGCCGGCTGGAAAGGTTTACTCGCGGGTGTGATTGAAGCCACGATAATGAAATTACAATCCTCTCCCGATCAGCTGATGGCCTGGTTAGGCCCTGCAATTGGCCCTCAATATTTTGAAGTGGGCCCTGAAGTGCGAGATGCTTTTGTACAAAAATCTGCCGAATCGGCGGCAGCTTTCGCGCCTTATAACTCAGGTCGCTGGCTAGCCGATATTTACCAGCTGGCACGGCAACGCTTAGCACAATGTCGAGTGGCGCGGGTCTATGGCGGTGAATATTGTACTTATGCAGATTCTGAAAAATTTTATTCCTTTCGTCGGGACCAAGGTGTTACTGGGCGAATGGCGAGCTTAATTTGGATACATTAAAGGGCTGATTATGAAGAAAATAGCGATTGTTCTTGGATTAACACTGAGTCTTTCCACTCTGCCTGCCAGCTATGCGGACTTACCACCGCAAGTCAATGGCAAAATTGTCACCAGCATTTCTGGCATGCTCTCAACGGTTTTACCCAGTGTCGTGAATATCACCGTATTAGGGGAAGCAGCTGTCCATCCTAACCCCAAATCGCGCTCTCCTCGATCGCAAGGCAATAATGGTAATGGGGGAGATGACGACAATAGCAATGATAATGCACCCGGATTGCCGTTCAGACGATTCCAAGAAATGGGCTCTGGGGTCATCATTGATGCCACTAAGGGCTATATTGTGACGAATGCTCACGTCGTGGCCGATGCTAAAAATATTACTGTGACATTAAATGACGGCCGTTTGTATAAAGCCAAATTGATTGGATATGACAAACCCTCCGATGTCGCAGTCCTCCAACTTAATACAAAAGGTTTAACCGCCTTGCCCTTCGCCAATTCTGATAATTTGAAAGTCGGTGATTTTGTCGCTGCGATTGGCAGCCCTTTTGGTTTACAACAAACTGTCACTTCTGGGGTGATTAGCGCGTTAAATCGCAATAATTTAGGGATTGAAGGCTATGAAAACTTTATTCAAACCGATGCTTCCATTAATCCCGGCAATTCTGGCGGCGCGCTGGTCAATCTCAAAGGCGAATTGATCGGGGTCAATACCGCATTACTGGGACCTGTCAGCGGGAATGTCGGGATTGGTTTTGCCATCCCCAGTAACATGGTGAAACAAGTCGCAACGCAATTGATACTCTATGGTAAGGTCCAACGCGGGATTCTCGGCGTGATGGTGCAAAATCTGACCCCAGAATTAGCCGATGCCTTTAATATCAGCGGCAAACAAGGAGCGTTGGTGACCAATGTGATTCCAGGCTCTCCTGCTGCTAAAGCGGGCTTGCAAATTCAAGACGTGATTGAAAAACTCAATAACGTCGATATTACCAGTGGTGCACAAGTGCGCAATATGGTGGGTTTACTCCCCTTTGGGACCAAAGTGACCATGCAAGTCCATCGCAAAGATAAAACGATGGAGATCTCGACCACCATCATGAATCCTAAAGCCATTAAAATGGCGACGGCACCTGAGCTAAATTCATTCCTTGAGGGGGTCAGACTGACCACCTATGACCAATTAGTACCGGATTTTGGGCAGGTTAAAGGCGTGGGTGTGTTGGATGTGGATCAAACCAGTGACGCTTGGGTCAGTGGATTAAGACCAGGCGACGTTATTGTCGAAGCCAATGGTAAACCCGTGCCAGATATCAGCGCTTTGATGAATGCTATTAAAGACAATTCGGATCGGTTGTTGTTAAAAGTCGGCAAGGATGATGGGATGGTGTTTTTGGTGATTAATCGGTTTCAATGAAATCTCTAGGAGCGGGCTAGCAGCCCGCGCCCCCAGGGGCTCGAGCCATAATGGCCGAGAGCATCCTTGATCTAAGACGAGATAGCTTTTGAAGACCGAGAAAGGCTTGAAGATACAGAGGGCTCAACTTTAAGCAATGGCTCGAGCCCCTGGGAGCGCGGGCTGCTAGCCCGCTTAAAAATTCTTCACGATTTTGCTAAAGCCTTAACTTCAGCGAGTGGCAATTCTGTTAAAGCTGCAATTTCTTCTAAGGAAAAGCCTTTGTCCAGTAAATTACATGCTATTGCATGCTTGGCTTTTTGCTCGCCTTTTTGCTCGCCCTTTTCTAACCCAATCGCAATACCCTCTTCTCGGAGACCGTATTGTAGTGTTTTTTCAGTACTAATCGCATCCCAGTATCGATTGTAAGACGCCAATTCTCCTGGCGTATAGGCGGCTTCTTCCGCCAAATCAAGCGCTTGTTTAATTTCTGGAACTTCTAACCATTCTGGTGGAGCTTGATTGGCTTTTTCATTTAACTCTGCTATAAAACGCAACCATAATACTTGTAGCTTTTTTTCCTTCACATTCTTCGCTTTAAATTTCGGTAGTTCGATAAAGACCAGTTGTAAATCTTTAATTTCTGCTTTAGGCTTTTCCACATTAACAATCTTATAGTGGTGGTACCAGTCTTCCTGGTCAGGATCAAAGGTGGTATTGAGTAAACCCAAACCATAAACGGGCTTGAGAAGATGATACTGCTCTCCTCTTTCCAATTGATTCACATACGCTCTCGCATTAAATAACATTCGCTGCATAAAACCGGTAGTCCATTGAATCTGCATTTCGACAATAAAGATTCGCCCCTGTTGATCGGTACAGCGGACATCCACCACCGTATATTTAAAACTGGGAATTTGTGGAACTTGCTCATTGGATAAATATTCCAGACTGACAATTAAACCATCTTCAGGCAATGGCAGTACGGCATTGAGAAAGCTCTTTAATAGGTGTGGGTGTTGACCAAATATTTTTTTAAAGACAATATCAATTTTAGGATCCAGATAGCGCGACATAGCAGCACTCCAAGAACGTCATTTTCTTACCATAGCAAAAAGCCAAGCATTAAGCAATCTGGTGAAAATCTCTAAAGCAGCGGGCTAGCAGCCCGCACTCCCAAGCTCGAGCCATCATCACTGAGAGCATACTCAATCTAAGACGAGATAGCAGCTTTTGAAGACCGAGAAAGGCTTGAAGATACAGAAGGTGCAACTTTAAGCAATGGCTCGAGCTCCTGGGAGCGCGGGCTGCTAGCCCGCTTTTTAATTCTTCACGATTTTGCTAAAGCCTTAACTTCAGCGAGTGGCAATTCTGTTAAAGCTGCAACTTCTTCCAAAGGTAAGCCTATATTCAATAGTTTATACGCTATTGCATGCTTGGCTTTTTGCTCGCCAATGGCGATGCCTTCCTCTCGGAGACCGTATTGTAGCGTTTTTTCAGTACTAATCGCATCCCAGTATCGATTGTAAGACTCTAACTCTCCTGGCGTATAGGCAGCTTCTTCCGCCAAATCGAGTGCTTGTTTAATTTCTGGAACTTCTAACCATTCTGGTGGAGCTTGATTGGCTTTTTCATTTAACTCTGCTATAAAACGCAACCATAATACTTGTAGCTTTTTTTCCTTCACATTCTTCGCTTTAAATTTCGGCAACTCGATAAAGACCAGTTGTAGATCTTTAATTTCTGCTTTAGGCTTTTCCACATTAACAATCTTATAGTGGTGGTACCAGTCTTCCTGGTCAGGATCAAAGGTGGTATTGAGTAAACCCAAACCATAAACGGGCTTGAGAAGATGATACTGCTCTCCTCTTTCCAATTGATTCACATACGCTTGACTCGCATTAAATAACATTCGCTGCATAAAACCGGTAGTCCATTGAATCTGCATTTCGACAATAAAGATTCGCCCCTGTTGATCGGTACAGCGGACATCCACCACCGTATATTTAAAACTGGGAATTTGTGGAACTTGCTCATTGGATAAATATTCCAGACTGACAATTAAACCATCTTCAGGCAATGGCAGTACGGCATTGAGAAAGCTCTTTAATAGGTGTGGGTGTTGGCCAAATATTTTTTTAAAGACAATATCAATTTTAGGATCCAGATAGCGCGACATAAAAGTGCTCCAAGAACATCATTTTTCTTACCATAGCAAAAAGTCAAACATTAAGCAATCTGGTGAAAATCTCTAAAGCAGCGGGCTAGCAGCCCGCGCTCCCAGGCTCGAGCCAGAATGGCCGAGAGCATCCTCGATCTAAATTGAGGTAGAAGCTTTGAAAAGCGAGAAAGGCTTTAAGCTACGAAAAGCTCAATTTTAATCATGGCTTGAGCTTTTGGGAGCACGGGCTGCTAGCCCGCTTTTAGCCAAATTTTCGATTGTCTGATAGCTTGTTCTACAAATAAATTATTTCCTGTGATACATTCCCATTTTGCAGCATTTGCTTTTTGTAAAAATAATGTCGGTGTTGGTTGGTAAACAATATCCATCGCAACTTGTTGGCCTTGAGCTTGAGGAAGTGTCCAAGCTTGACATTGTGCTGAGAAAGCAGCTGCGGGCAAAGTATTCACAATTACAATATAAGGTAAACTCGTTTGCTGAAACAATTCGGCAAAACTAATGAAGTCACATCCTAAACGTTGGCAAACTTTTTTGGCTTTAGCGACTGTGCGATTGCAAATGGTCACGTGAGCACCGCGTTGGATCAAACAATAAGCAATCGCTTGTGCTGAACCCCCTGCGCCTAAAATCAAAATGGGAACCTGTTTTAAAGATTTTAAAGCTTGCTGCAAAATCTCTGCACCTGCTGTGCCGTCGGTGTTATATCCCCAATACTGTGAATCAATATTTTTTATCGTGTTGACGATTTGAGTGGCTTGAGCATCGCCTTCTAAATGATCTAATAAAGGCACGATGGTTTCTTTATGCGGCATTGTGACACTAAAACCCGCGAAAGGAAGTTGCCGCAACAAGTTCATAGCAGATTGTAAATCTTCGGGCGAAATTTTTAATTTGACATAGACTGCATTGCGGTTTTGTGACTGAAAGACATGATTATGAAAGCGATGGCCTTGACTATGCGCAACCGGATCGCCTAACAAGGCATAAATTTTCGTGTCCCGATTTAATTGTTGTACGCGGTAGATGTCTGTTAATTCTGCTAAAGTCAGTTGTCTGGGCGCTGTGGCAGATTCTGGCGTTAAACTGCCATACACAAAAATACTCCCTAAAACAGGCGCTAAAATTCGGCTAGCTTCTCCATATTCTCCCATGGCCATCACCATAAGTTGGTGCTGATCACGAAATTGTTGTAAGAAAATCATCAAACGCAAAGTGTCACAAATTGAGCGCGCATAAGTGGCAATCTTAATGCAGGAGAAAACTGGATGATTAATTCGCGAAAATAATTCAGTTAAGTGGCTGGGTGTTTCAGAAAAGTTATGATAAGAACCAATGATTTTGATATTAGGAGAGTGGGCTGTGAGTTTTTGGATAAAGTGGAGATCAACATCCGTTTCAATGTCTAAATAATCAGGCGCTAAACTGGCCAGTTTTTCAATCCACGCTAAACGCTGGGCTTCTGTCATATTGCATTGCCCTCCCTGATCAGTTTTACGCAATGTAAAAATCACTGGGAGGGTCAATTCGGCACGAAGTGTTTTAATTTCATCAATATTCAGCGTTTGCCAGTAGTCGAACCGCAGCTCCAATACATCCGCGACGGTTAAAGCCTGTTGAATTTGCACTTTAACGTCGGGTAGCGTCGGCCCAACAATACTGGCAACTCGCATTAAGACGCTGCGACAGTGGCCGCTTCTTTCATGCTTAAACGGATTCGGCCTTGACGATCAATTTCGATCACTTTCACTGTCACGGCTTGACCTTCACTTAACACATCTTGCACATTGGCGACACGCTCATTGCTGATTTGAGAGATATGCACTAAACCTTGCTTGCTGGGTGAAATGGCGACGAAAGCGCCGAAATCCGCCAGTTTCACCACGGTGCCTTCGTAGATACCACCCACTTCAATTTCAGCGACAATCGCATTAATTCTGCGTAAAGCATCTTCTCCGGCTGCCGTATCCACTGAGGAAATTTTGATGACGCCGGTATCGCTGATATCGATCACCGCACCGGTTGCTTCAGTAATTTCACGAATGGTGACGCCTCCTTTACCGATGACTTCACGAATCTTATCGGGATGGATTTTAATGGTGGTGATACGAGGCGCATAAGAAGAAATCGTTTCGCGTGCTTGACCTATTTCTTGATTCATAATGTTTAAAATATGCAAACGACCTTCACGCGCCTGTTCTAATGCTTGCTCCATAATCTTAACGGTAATTCCATCAATTTTAATATCCATTTGTAACGCAGTAATGCCTTCTAAAGTCCCAGCCACTTTAAAATCCATATCACCTAAATGGTCTTCATCACCTAAAATATCGGTAATCACCGCAAACGCATCGCCCTCTTTAATCAACCCCATGGCAATACCAGCAACAGGGGATTTAATCGGGACACCAGCATCCATTAACGCTAAGCTACAGCCACAGACACTGGCCATAGAGCTAGAGCCATTCGATTCGGTAATTTCAGAGACCACACGCACCACATAAGGGAAGGCTTGAAAAGCCGGCATCACCGCTTGCATCGCGCGTCTGGCTAGGCGCCCATGACCAATTTCACGACGCTTGGGTGAACCGACTTGTCCCACTTCACCGACTGAATAAGGGGGAAAATTATAGTGCAACATAAAGAGTTCTTTACGCTCTCCAGTCGGTTCTTCAATCATTTGTGCATCACGTTCGGGCGCTAAGGTTGCAACCACAATGGCTTGGGTTTCGCCACGGGTAAATAATGCTGACCCATGGGTACGCGGCAACAGACCCGTTCGGACCTGAATAGGCCGCACAGAAAAATTATCGCGACCATCAATTCGAGGTGTGCCTTGCAAGATATTATGACGTACGACCTGTTCTTCAATCTGGCCAAAGATTTTTTTGATCGTATCGGCTGAATGGGCGGTAGCTTCATCGCTAGAAGCAGCACCAAATTGAGTGACCAACTCAGCAGCAATTTCACTTAAACGGGTTCTGCGTGCGGGTTTTTCACGAATTAGGTAGGCGGCGCGAATGGATTCCAGCGCGGCTTCTTTGATGCGCTGTTCTAACACTTGGTCGGTTACAGAAGGCTGCCAAGACCATTCCGTCGAGCCAGTTTCTGCTACCAATTCTTTAATCGCCTGGATAGCCACTTGCATTTGCTCATGACCAAAAGTAATGGCACCGAGCATGACTTTTTCAGACAGTTCTTTGGCTTCGGATTCCACCATTAAAACCGCGTGCTCTGTGCCTGCGACTACCAAATCTAAGTCAGATTGCGCGATCGCTTTGTTGCTGGGATTCAATAAATATTGCCCATCTTTATAGCCCACGCGAGCTGCGGCAATTGGTCCTTGAAACGGCATGCCGGTCAGGGCTAATGCGGCAGAAGCCCCAATGATGGCCGGAATATCAGTTTCCACTTCAGGTTCAATGGATAACACCGTTGCCACAATTTGGACATCGTCTGTAAAATCGCTGGGGAATAAGGGACGCAAGGGGCGATCAATCAATCGAGAAATTAAGGTCTCACGCTCAGTGGGGCGTCCTTCACGCTTGAAATAACCGCCAGGAATTTTACCGGTCGCATAAGTGCGTTCCATGTAATTCACGGTTAACGGGAAAAAATCACGGGCAGCCGCAGAGCGGGCACCAACCACGGTCACCAATACGACAGTATCGCCCATAGTGACAACGACAGAAGCAGAAGCCTGGCGGGCAATTGCGCCTGTTTCTAGGGTCACTTGATGTTCCCCGTATTTAAATGTTTTTTTTGTTACGGTCACAGTAACATCCTCAGTAAAATGTATGAAAGAGCTTAATATCGGATATTTAACTCGGTGATTAATTTGCGATAGCCTTCGGCATCAACACTTTTGAGGTAATCTAAAAGTTTACGACGTCGGCTCACCATACGTAATAAACCCCGGCGTGAATGGTGGTCTTTGGAATGGGTTTTAAAGTGACCGGTTAACTTGTTGATACGATTCGTTAAGATGGCAACTTGTACTTGTGGAGAACCAGTGTCTCCTTCAACGCGTTGATATTGTTTGACAATGTCGGCAGTTTCTACAGCAGTCAATGACATAGTATTTCCTCTTATAATGTATGAATGGCCAGAACCACTGTCATGTGCAGAACCGGCGAGAGGCGGCAGTATATCGCAAATCTTGCTGAGCAGCAACCGCTACCTATGAGGACTCGGGCGATTTATCTAAATCTTTACACAAATCTAGGAATTTGTTACAATACGCGCCCAAAAGTTATATAAAGTCCAGATTAAGTTAACGTCATTTTAGATGGGGGTAGTATATGAGTGAAGAGAAAGGTGTTCAAAGCAAGATCCCTTCAAAAGATACCCTTGGAGTAACTCAGCAACAAAAACAAGACTCCGACACGTTGTGTAAAGCAGGCATGACTTGTCTACAAACCTTTGAGACATTCAAAATTCAGGATGATTTGGTGTTGGCGCAGCAATATTTTAGGGATGCTATAAAAGCCTATAAGTTTGAACAGGGAGATCCAGAAGCATATTTCGCTCTAGCTGAAGAAAAATTAGTAACAACAGAAACACAATTAAAAACCTTGAAAGAGATAGCTGATTTAAAGATAAAAGCGAAAAAAAAAGATGTCTATTCCCAATTGAAACTCGCTAACATTTTTATAAAAGAGAAAGACACAAGACAAGCTCTTAATTACTTTCATAAGGCCGCTAGCTCTGGAAATTATGAGGCTCAATTTAGAATAGGAGCGCTTTATGAAGATGGCCAATTAGGTTTAAAGAAAGACTTGAAGAAGGCTATAAAATACTTTCTTGTAACGGCCACACAAGGTTCAGACCAAACGCTCGGACCGTCAATGCAGGACCCAAAATGGAAAATATCTGCAAAACTTCGATTAGCAATGTGCTATCAAGAATTAGCGAAAGAAGCAAAAGACAAAGATGACAAACAAAAATTTATACAATCACAATTTAATTGGTTATCGATGTGCGCCAAAGAACATGAATCTGAGATGCCTGCATCAGCTTTGTACACACTCGGTAAGTTATATTCCCAGCATCATGTATTAAATCTTACCTCAATGACTCCAGGTAAGAGGGATTCGCTTGCCGAATACTACTATAAAAAAGCTATAGCAAAAGATGGAGATCAAGGCTATACGGATGCAATGATTGAATTATGCGGGCTTTATACTGAGAAGCGGTGTGGAAAAACATTGAAAGATGCTATAGACATGTTAGCATTTTGGCTTGATCAAAATGAAGATGCAGATGAGGATGCAGATGAAGCAAGGAAAAATACTGATGAAGAGATTGGAAGGGTAACTTACTGTTTAGCAGTTTGTTATAAGCTTAATGACGAGCCAAAGGATTTTCTTGAAACACTAAAAGAGGCTGCCGAAAAAAACGAGCCGAAAGCCTTTTTAGAATTGGGTGAGCATTACGAAAAATGTCGTCACTATGAAAAAGCTCAACAACACTATAAAAAAGCTATCGATGAAATAAGTCGTGGTGACTCCCCTGTAAAACACTCCAGGTATAAAGAAACATTGGCTGAAGCTACAGAAAAATTAAAGAGTATTCAACAACTAATCGTTCAAATGAGTAAGCTGAGTTTGCCTCAAGAAACCAAAAAGCGTTCGACCGCGCATTCGACCGCGCAATTGTTAAGTAGTTCTCTATCTGATATGCTGATTCCCTATCCAAATACAAGCGCTTCGCCGAGCACCCAGCCTCAGGCGACCATAAGCAGTACTAATGATCAGAAACCCTTACCGACTCGCAGATAACTGCATTGGCTTGCTATCTTAGTGATGCCTGCTTAAAATGTAGGCATTATTCACCTAAATTGAGTGGGGAACCCTATGAGCGGGATGCGAATTGCCTTTTCATTCTAATCGGTTTACTCAGCGCTTGTGCTAGCATCAAGCCTGCACCTTCGTCGTCTATCTCCTCGGCAACCCAAGATGTCCACCAACTGACAGCCTGGCAAATTCATGGTTCTGTGAGCATTGTCCAACCCCAGCATTCCACCATTGCCACCTTAAATTGGCAACAATCTGGCCGCGATCAGTATTATCTCTTGTTATACGGCCCTTTAAGCTTAGGTCAAGTCGAAATCAAAGGCCAACCCGGCCAAGTGACATTGACCCAATCGGGGCATCAACCTTTAACCGCTACCAATGCTGAGACGTTAATCCAACAACAGTTAGGCTGGCAATTTCCAGTTGATCATTTATATGATTGGGTCAGAGGGATACCAGCGACAGGAGCTGCGGCCACCCAACAACAATTCGATGCCAATCATCGCTTGATTCAATTCACACAAAACGGCTGGCACATTCAATACCTAGAATTTATGTCAGCGCAAGGTTATGCATTGCCACGCAGAATGGTATTAGTGAATGGCGGCTTACGAATTACGTTAGCCATTAAGCGGTGGTCATAATTTCGAGTTAAAAGAGGCACTTATTCGGGAGCGCGGGCAGCTTGCCCGCTAAAATCAATGCTAAGCTATTTATCCCCCGCCAAACTCAATTTATTTTTGCATATCACCGGGCGACGTGCCGATGGTTACCATAACCTACAAACGATTTTTCAGCTTTTAGATTATGGCGATACTTTACACTTTAATTCGCGTAAAGATTCGACCATTGCTTTGGACAATACTTTAAATATCCCCCCCAGAACAAAATTTGATTTGGCGTGCTGCCACAGCGCTACAAGCTTATACCCATAGCCATTTCGGCGCAGATATATCCATTGAAAAACGCTTACCGCTAGGCGGCGGATTGGGCGGCGGCAGCTCTAATGCGGCCATCACCTTATTAGCGCTCAACCAACTTTGGAATTTACAACTTTCTGTTCAGGAATTGGCGCAATTGGGTCAATCATTGGGCGCGGATGTTCCAGTGTTTGTCTATGGGCAAACTGCGTGGGCTGAAGGGATTGGCGATGTGCTAACGCCTGTGCAATTGCCGGAACAATGGTATTTGGTGGTGATTCCGCCTTGTCATGTTTCTAGCGCTGATTTATATGCAGAGCCTGATTTGGCCCGTCATTGTCCCGTTATTACGATAGAGGATTTTTTTCAGACTGAGACACAGAATGTTTTTCAGCCTTTGGTTGTTAGAAAATATCCCGTGGTTCAAAGCGCTTTAGAGTGGTTGAATCAATACGCACCGGCTCGAATGACAGGGTCGGGAAGTTGCGTTTTTGCAGCTTTTGCTCAACAGGAGATCGCTCTAAACACATTAAAACAGCTGCCCTCACAATTTAGAGGGCTTATCGCGAAGGGTGTTAGTGCATTTAAAAGATAAGCGGGCAAGCTGCCCGCGCTCCAACAAACTCGAGCCATGATTTCAGGTGGAGCCTACTCAATCTATGAGACTCATAAGTAGCTTTTAAAAGATGAGAAAGGCTCTAAGAGGAGGAAGTCTCCATTCCAAAGAAAAGCTGGGACTCGGAGCGCGGGCAGCTTGCCCGCTAAAATGTCTGTTAAAAATGCCTATAAAAGCTATTGAGTATTTGTTTGGCTTTCGGTAATATACAGCACTCAACGATATTGGGGTGTCGCCAAGCGGTAAGGCACGGGGTTTTGATCTCCGCATACCTAGGTTCGAATCCTAGCACCCCAGCCAATTTCAGTGAACCACGGAAATTCGGAAAGACCTCGCTTCGAGAACTCAACTTGTCAAACATCAAAATTTTTTCTGGCAATGCCAATCCGGAATTGGCAAAGCTGGTCGCGCATCACCTCAAAATTCCTTTAGGCAAAGCCGAAGTCGGTCATTTTAGTGATGGCGAAACCTTAGTTGAAATCTTCGAAAACGTTCGCGGCCATCCAACGTTTATTATACAGCCCACTTCAGCGCCTACCAACGACCACATTATGGAACTGTTGGCGATGGCAGATGCATTGCGCCGCTCCTCAGCTGCTAGCATTACCGCCGTTGTCCCCTATTTTGGTTACGGCCGACAAGATCGGCGGGTGCGCTCTGCGCGCGTTCCCATTACCGCAAAAGTCGTTGCGGATATGATGTCGATTGTCGGTATCGATCGCATTATCACTGTCGATTTACACGCCGATCAAATTCAAGGCTTTTTCTATATTCCTGTCGATAATATTTATGCAACGCCGATTTTGTTACCGGATATTCGTCAAAAGAACTATCCACAACCCGTGATTGTATCGCCTGACGTAGGCGGTGTGGTGCGCGCACGTGCCACCGCTAAGCAACTCAATGATTGCGAGTTGGCTATTATTGACAAACGCCGCCCCAAACCCAATCAAGCCGAAATTATGAACATCATTGGTGAGACGGAAGGGCGAAACTGTATTATTGTGGATGATATGGTCGATACCGGCGGCACATTATGTCAAGCCGCTAAAGCACTCAAAGATCGTGGCGCTGTGACAGTCTCTGCTTATTGCACCCATCCTGTGCTATCGGGCCGTGCCCTCGATAATATTGCCGAATCGGTTCTGGATGAGTTGGTTGTCACTGACACCATTCCACTCAGCGATGCCGCTCAAAAAGTCAGCAAAATTCGACAATTGAGTATCAGCAGTTTATTGGCCGAAACAATTTATCGCGTCAATCATAAAGAATCAGTAAGCTCTTTATTCTCAGATTGAGCGCCAAAATTTTCGATCTATTTTCCGTTGCTCTTCGACTTGAATGGCCTGATGCTGATTCAGTTTTATCGTTATCGCACCTGATTGGGCAGTATCTAAAACATGGGCACCTATTCCTTGATAACGCGCTACGACTTTGGTATCGGGAAAATGGAATCGATTTAAATAGCCCACTGGAAAAATCACCCAAGTAGGACTTACCGCTTGAATAAAGTCTGAGGTAGAAGACGTCGCACTCCCATGATGCGGCGCGACTAACACTGTCGCTGTTAAACTTTTAGATTGATGCGCAAGCAAGAATTGTTCAGCAGCTCTTTCAATATCCCCTGTCAACAAAATACTGCCGGTCGGACTGATAATTCTTAACACACAAGAACTATTATTATTTTGTCCTAATTCAGATTTGAAGGGGTATAACACTTCGAATTTTACCCCATCCCACGCCCAAGACTGGCCTGCTAAACAATACTGCGCAGAAAAAAGCGGCAGGATTTTTTCGGGAACACTGGTTTTGATTTCTGCAACCGGTAGATTTTTTAATAACGTTGCAGCACCTCCGATATGATCATTATCACCGTGACTGATCATTAGAGTATCCACTCGCTGAATGTGTTGCGCTTGCAGATAAGGCAGCAACACTCGACTCCCCGCATCGGCTTGCCCAGGTCCAAAACTCGGGCCTGTATCAAAAATTAAAGTGTGATGCGCCGTGCGCACCACCGCAGACAAGCCTTGCCCCACTTCTAAAACTGTCAACCACACCTCATTCATCTTCGGCGCAGGGGGTCGATAAAAAATGAGTGGGCTTAACCATAACAGCCCCAATCCTCGCAATGGCCAGCCCTTAGGCGCTAACAGGATTAACACACCCAAAATAGAGGCCAATAATATTTCTGAATTGGGCATCGTTTGCTGCCATACCGCCCCAGGCAGTTGTGCTAATTCACCCAACATCCACCAAATCAACGTCAAAACTTTAGCCGCTGCCATCAAGAGTAATTTCCCCCCCAGCGGAAATAAAAATACACTGATAGCTCCTAATATACACAGCGGCAAAACCACTATGCCGACCAAAGGCACCGCCAATATATTCGCAACAAATCCAATCACAGAAACTTGTTGGAAAATCGCAATACTGATCGGGATCAAACTTAAACTGATTACCCATTGGATGCGCGTATATTTCCATTTGCCTTCTGAGGCCTGTAATCGACCACTATTCGCATAAATAATCGCAAATACCGCTGAAAAAGACAGCCAAAAACTGTCTTGAAAAACGGCTAAGGGTTCCATGATTAAAATCCCAGCAGCCGCTAATGATAACCCTTGCCAGATTGACCAAGGCCGACACCACAATACTGAGATTAACGCTAAACTCGCCATCCACAATGCGCGCTGTGCTGGCAGCGCGAAACCCGCCAACGCGCTATAAAGACCCGCGACTAAAAGCGCAACAACCGCCGCCGCCTGTTGCGCAGGCAACCATAGTAATAAACGCGTGGAACATCGCCACGCTCGATAAGCCATCCAATAAAAAAAGCCTGTGACAAAGCCAATGTGCACGCCGGCAATCGCCATCAAATGATTGGTGCCTGTCGCGCGCATAATTTGCCATTGACTGGCAGTAATGCCCTTTTGGATACCCACAATTAACGCAATCACTAAACCTTGCGTCGGCTCTCTGACTAACACATATTGAATCTTGTGTTGAATGGTCTGACGCAAACGTAATAAAGCAAAATGCCCGCTGGAGTTTTCCGCTCGTTCTCCGTTTAAAATAGTGCCCGTCGCACGCAATCGCTGCGCAAATAACCACTTTTCATAATCAAACCCACCGGGATTGAGTAGTGTGTGCGGACGCTTGAGTCGTACCGTGTAATGCCAATACTGGCCTGGAGACAACTGGATATTGGTGGGTAAATGGTACCAGCTTAAATGGATTTTAATGGGATTGGGTAATAGATAAACCTTCCCATCATCCGTGACAGTTTTTAATTGAAATTCAAAATTCGCCGTTGCATCCTCAATTTGAGGTAGCGAAACAATGAAACCTGTAATATGTATGGGTTTATTTTCCAAGGCTTCTGGCAATTGCCATAATAAAGTGTGTTGCACTGCCCAAATGATATACCCTCCCCCTAAACAAACCCCTAATAGCACCCGAGTAAGCCAAGCCGGCAATAAACGATATAAACAACTCGTAACAACCCCTAATCCAGCCATAAATTTTAAGGCAGGCAAAACCGCGACTGTATTCAGCCACGCTGCAGCCAAAATGACCCCTAACATAAAAGACTGCATAGCGCTTTGACTCGTTCTTCTGAAGTGCCAAGCAGTCTAGCGCAGCTGAGAGAACGCGAAAATACCGTAAATTCGAGGCTGACAGAAAAAGTATCATTTTTTTATAAATTTTAATGATTCATTTGAAATTTTATTCGTTAAAATATACAATATGATGGTTATCTTTATTTTGAGTATGCTTTTGAGTCTAACGATCGGAGAGCTTATATGTCTAAAGAGAAGAATGAATCAAAGGTAATTAAGTTAGCAAGCTTTAAAGTTAGACCAATTAAAGAAGATTCACCTATAAACACCCGGTTCGTCATCACCCCACAAAATATGCAAGATATGGAGGATGCCAAGGACGAATATCAACTTATACCCTCTGAATCCCTAAAAAATTTTAAACATTTAACAGGTTTATATGATTGGGTGCAAGTAAAGCACCCTACCGTTGCTAATGGTCGAACCTTTTCTGAAAAAATGATTATTGCTAGACTCAAAAATGAAAATCCTTCCAGCCATGCTTTTCTTTTAACGGACCTATTAGGGTTTAAAAAAGACGATATTATAAGGGCAGGTACTTTGGTTATAGATAAAGAGGGGCGAATCGCCTGTTGGGATTTAAGAACTGGAACCTATCACTCAGGCTTTCCAGAAAATGCTCAGTGTGATGTCGGCTTATCTCTTAAAAAATTTAGACCGGTTAACCCTGGAAGCAAATCGCCAGATATCACAGAAATGTTAAGAGCAGAATTTATGCTGTTCAGCCAAAAAAAACCTCAGAAAACGAGCAAACCCTTACCTCAGGAAGCTCTGCTCAATGTGGGAACGTCATCAATTGTAGAGTCCTCTTCTAGCACTGAGCTTCTTTTAAATCTAACGCTGGATTCCCCTTCAAGACTCGAAACTCCATCCAGCATCAGCACGCCTTCTAGTATGGGGACGCCCACAAGCGTAAGCTCGGAACCATCTCCTTTTAGTGAAACGAGAGGGTTTTCCCCTCGGTTTTGACGTGACAGTCCTCTGGATAACGCGGTCATTTTTTGATGATTTTAACGCAGCAGCACATGTTAAATAATATTTATCACCTCAGCTTGAAATTTCAGTTGGTGACAATTTGTCACCAACTGACAACTTCTCATCTTCAGTATTCTTTCGTCGCCTTACTCAGAAAAAAACCAACTTGTCTTACTAGGATCAAGTGGAAAAATATGATTCACAATTGATTTCGTTAAGAAAAAGGTTTCAATTAAACAACCACTGGAAAAAATTGAAAATACACAATTATTCAAATTAAATCCTTTAATATGCCATGCTTGAAATACAATTAATCCAATTAAAAACCCTACTTGAATCACTAACAAGCATATGACAAACATGGAAAAAGCCTTTCTCAACCAAAAGGTTTGAGCATTAATATGCTTCTTTAAATCTTTATTATAATGTTCGAAAGCATTTCTTTGGTTTTTCCAAACAACATCATAGTTTGCTGTTTGATCTAAATCTTCAATTAAATCAGATTTTTCCATTTTTGTGATACTTTATTGTAATTTTAAATTAAAGGCACGCATGCCTATGGCTGCAAAGCTTACTAAAAATATTTTGGATAATTTTTCATAGTTTCCTTTAGTATATTCCCACGCTTTTTTAAAATTTTCTTCAGGCATCAGCAAACATGCTGCAAATTCATCCGCCTCTAATTCTTTTTTATTTCTAACACCAGGTATCCTATAATCCACAAATTCCCGCTGTTGATTCCAATGCAGTTTAAAGTGGCCTAACTCGTGAGCAATGGTAAATCTTTGTCTCTCATAATTATCCCTCGAATTGACCAAAATAACGGGATTATGACTGGAAATTGCACCAGAGACCTGGTTCGTTTTATCTTTATTTGAGGCCGTAAAACATTGAACAGTAAAACCTTCCGTTTTTGCTATCTCTTCTATCAGTACAGGGAACTGATTTAGAGTAATATAGCCATTTTTTATCAGCAGCTTAGCTGCTTCTGATTTAATATTTTGAAAATCAATGGGTTCTTCGCTCACTTAGAAATCTCCTAGAAATTTTATAATTTTACAGCATAAAACATTCTTACATTGTACAAAAATGCCAAATAAATTGCTATGGTTATACCTTTTCCTCTACTTCATGAGAGCTTAGTGCCAAATGGTTCTCAGCAGTCACCACTTTAATACCTGTCTTTTCTTCCAATTCCACGCGGGCATTTTTGGCAATTCCACCCCCAGCCTGACTCGCGACTTTATTTTCTTTCATACCCTCAGCTTGCATAGTTTGCGCCACCTGACGAGTAGATAACTCCGCCAGTGCTGTAAAAATCAACTCTGCTTCGCTCATATGATCACGTAAATTTTGAGAAGTCAGGCCTTTGGATTTTTTATGATTTTTCACGCTGATGCCCGCCCATTCTTCATGAATAATATTCGTCAGAATGGCAAATTCATCCGGCTTTTCTACCCCATGTTCCCTCCAGTAATCTGTGAGCTTGTTGCGAGTTTCTTGACCCATCATCCGCTGCTGGATCCATTTCTCGCTGTAGCCTTGTTTTTGCCAGGTCTCTCTGGCTCTATCTAATGACCTGGACGGATCAACCATTTCTTGCATTCGCTCATAACCGACTTTGGCAAGCCATAACTTGATGGGTTCAGCTTTGGGGCTAGGCACAGATTGAATAAGGCGCAATAAGGTTTCAGCATTAGCAACATCCGTCAAACGCAACTTACCGTCTTCCGCCACCATCTTCAACCGGTTACAATTTGTAACCACTTCACTCCCCTCAATTTTTAGTCTATTTTTCAACACCTTCCAATAATTTCTGGCTGCTTGATACTCTGGCTGCTGCGTTAAAGCCTGAATAATATCAATCACTGAAAAATACCACGTTTCTGTTTTGTCATCATAAAGACGACGAATTTTGTAGTCTTCAAAAATAGTCAAGTCATTTTTCATAGTTTAACCTTTAAGATATAGATTTTATAACTACTGACATATCACCACCTTTGACTGATTATATGCCAGTTGATAAAAAGAAAAACCTCGTAATTTTGAGGTGTGTTATGATTGAACTAAGGCTTCTATCTCTTCCAGATAATCGTCTACTGCCCACAAAGCGTGATAGACTGTATGATGATTTAACACGATATCATCACGCAGGAACTCAGTGGCGCACATCAGTGAGGTCAAAATGGCTTTAGATTTTTGGATTTTGCTGTAAATAGCGACTTGGAGGTAGGTTTGAAGAAGCGGAAAGATTTTCCTTAGTAGGACTCCTGGTTAGCTGACATAAAACTGTGGCTAACGGGCACAATGGTCCGCTGGTTAGATGTGTTTGATAATAGATTAACATCAGTAACTCGCGACTGCAATCATCTCGCACTTTGGAGAAAAAAAAACCAGAATCTGAATTTGGTAGAGATTCTGGCTTTATTCGCTTAATGAGCATTAGGAATGGAATATGGTGGAGGTGGCGAGAATTGAACTCGCGTCCGCAAATCCTCTACCTTCGGTTCTACATGTGTAGCCTAGTCTTTAAATTGACTGTTAATCTCCCGACAGGCAGGGTAACTAACAGCTAGCCTTTTTAAGCTTTAGCGATCCAAATAAAAGGCAATTCAGACCGCGATCTTATGTAAGATGACCATTGAACTCCGAACCCATAAGCAAATCCGGTCAATGGCTTAGTGCTGCGGTTTAGGCAGCAGCTAAGTAGCTGTTTTCGTCGTTTGCGTTTGACGTTTGCAACTCATTTTTACGAGTGAAGTCACCTGCTCGACACGCTCCTAGGGCTTTGATATCCACGTCGAAACCGTGTCACCCCCGATTGATAATTATAGCGAATTTGTCATCCAAAGTCCATAGTTTTATAGGTGCCACATCTATCAAAAAATGAGGTCTATAGAATACTATTCTTTCTGCTTATTTTTAAGAAAAATGAGGCGAAAAATACGAAAAAAATCTTATATTGTGTTAAAATAGCTTGAGATTAAGAATCACTTTGGAGACTCGTATGCAAAGCGCCTTAGAAAATAAAGAACCCTCTCGATATGCTTATTTACTCCATTTTCCGGGTGAAATCAAAATGCATTCCAGCATACTTGTTAAAAATGACAAAGGTTTGACTGAGGCCTATTGGTCGTTCCCCTATGGAAATAATATAGAACAATATGAGAAGGACTGTAAATCTTGTGGCAACCCCATTAAAATTTATTTAGGACGCATCAAAAATTTCAAACAAAAAAAGCACAAATAGATCAAGATTTCTCTCACCATGCATTATTTTTACAAGGGTGTCTAATGGCCTTGGGATTAGAGCAAGAAGGAGAACGGTCGCCCAAAATTTATTATCAGAACAAGGGATATCATGTATTCAATCATAATTGCGCTGATGTCGCTCAGAAAATTCTCTGTACATTATATGAGAATGCCTCGGAATTACAGAATCCGCATAGAGTTATAACACCTGGGCTGCTTTTAGAGAATGCTTACAAATATATTAATAATGAAGCAAATCATGTGGACAACCACTTTAACAATTTAAACGAAATTGCTGCATTGGTATACCATGAAAAATTATCGAGAACACGAAATTATTTGATCCCCGTCTTAGCTTTGCTGTGCATGCCTGCGCCACTTACCAACCATTTTTTGGGGAAAAGATGTTGGAAATTCCTCAAAATTTGATGTCAAACTCCATAGCTTGGGGAGTATCCGGGGCAGTCGTTTCATTAATGGCTATGACACTCCTACGCCATTATTGCATATCGACAACGAAATAATCCTTTTAAAGCTGCGGCTCAAAATAAATTAGATGTTACTCAGACCTCTTCAAGTTCTATGGACAGCTCTGGGTCATCCAACGACCCTTCAGAAGTGTCTCATCAATCAGACCAAGCACCAATGTTACGCTGAGCTCAAAATTAGGTTTTGAGAAATTTTTATGATTACGCCTTTAGTACATCGACAAAAATTAATAGTCATGAGACTCCAATGTAGTTTGTGCTCCATTTTTTTCTCTAAATAGAATAGGCCAGAGAATCAAAAAAAGTAACACTGAACTTATCACGGATATTAAAATAAGGCGTTGCAAGTCAATAATTTTTGCAAATGTTAGGACGTACAGTCCAGAAATTGGCATAGCTATTTTTATAAGGAACATGATAATTCCTATTGTTATACCAAAATCAGCGGGAGGAATTAACTTTACCCTATAAGTCCTAGTCATAACATTAGTCAACATCACACCTGCTATTAAGGTCGCATATAGTAAGGCATATATTTCATAAGATGAAGCTTGTGAGAGCAAAATGGCGCTTAACAAAAAAATTGAGATACCAATAAACCCTATGAATTTTACGGAAAAAAGTCGATTTAAAAAAGAAACAAGAGACAACATGATAATAGTCACTACTCCTGCTATAGTATACATAAGAGTAAGTTTTTGGTCTGATTCTTGAAATAACCCCTTTATAATGGCAGGATTAAGCGACAAAATAACTCCATAGAAAAAATTTGCCAGGATGGAAAATGATACTAATAACCGTAAATATTTAGATTTCCAAATATTTCGGCAGCCTCTAATAAGAATTGAAAAAATATTCGTACTTTGTTGGATGGAGATATTATTAGTGACTTCATTAGTGAAAACAACTTTATTAATAAATCCAGCAATAAAAAATAAGAAACCGGTTACCCCAATAGGCAGAGTATACTTTGTGAAGATCAATAATGCTCCCGCCACCAAAGGACCTAGGATAAGGGAAAGCTGTTCACACATTTGCACATTAGCTTGAGCCTTTGGTATATCAACTTCTTTGAAGTTATTTTTGATAGTCATTTCTAAAGAAATCTGTGCTTGTGATGAAAAAAAACCAGTAGTGGTTCCTATAAAAGTCAAAATCCAGAACGCATTTTCATGTCTAACAGCTAGTAAAATCAGGAAAAAGCAAATTAAGCTTCCTCTGTAAAAATCTGTCTTTATATAAAGGCTATTTCCTCCTACCTTATCACCCCACAATCCAGATAAAAGAAAGGCCATCACCCGAGGAATCCATTCCAAGGTAAAGCTTAAACCTGACAAAGCAGCGCTCCCTGTAATTTTAAATATTATTAGAGGGATAAGAAAAACTAGGATTTGATCTGCGGTTGAAGAAATCAATCTACTCGCAAATATAAGATTAAGTTTACTCATATATTTTTTTACCAGTAAGATAGTTTACTTTAACAGGGAAAGATAACCCATTTTTTTTTATATATTTTTTAAGCGATATTTCCAATATCGAAATAATGTCAATTAGTAAGTTTTCAATGTTCTGTTTGGGAAGGTCATCAATCAAGGGAGAGCCATAAATTCTATATAATACAAAATCTTTGATCGAAGAAAAGTGTATAAAACTATCGATAACATTAACACATACGGATTTAAACCCAGTGCTCGTAGCTAACCTTTCAAAGACTTCAGGGTCTGGATAACTAAATGGGGAGAATAGGCTAATTTTAGCTGAACTTCCTACAATTTGTAGAACAGCCTCGGCAAGATGTTTGTAGCCGATACATTCATCTATTTTTGACCAGACAGTGGCAATAAATAAACCATTAGGTTGTATAATACGATATATCTCCTTTAACGCCTCAGCTTTTTCCTTAAAATATTGTATACCTTGTTGACAATAGAGCAAACGAAAGTAATCATCAGCACAAGGAATTTTTCTTACATCAGCATTTACCCAAGAAATATTATTAGTGGTTTCTGAAATTTTCTCTTTTGCAATAGCCAACATCGAAATGTTGAGATCAAAACCAACTAATTTTACGTTATTAGAAATTTTTTTTTGAGTTAATAGATGGAAGAAAAAAGATCCTGTGCCGCAACCAATGTCGGCAATTGGACCTTCCATGTAAGAGAGACCAGTTTTAATAAATAAAGGATACCAAGGTGCTGAAACAGCAGGGGCGATATATTGATCGTATATTCTTGGCGAGTTACCTTTAAGTTGCCATTGGGCTGATGCATTCATTAAATTGCGTCATAATATATAGGCTGTCTTGGAAAATATTTACCCATTAAATCTTTGTAATAACTTTCAATTTCTAAGCCCATTAGATCAAATGCATGTTTAAGATCATGCAATCTATTTACCACCAAGTCCCTAGTTTGTTTGCTGTCAAATTGTAGAAGATGTATGTTATCCCTTAAAAGATTTACGTGGCCTAGCTTGGCATCAATATTTTGATGATCAAAATAAGGAGCAAATGCTTTATCTGACGCATTATAATGCTCTTTCATTTTTTCATTAAATATATCCAATTTATCTTCTTCAATTTCGTTGGCTTCAACTAATGCAGCCATTAACAATACAGAAGATGGACATATTTGAAACAAGTCCCTCATGATAAATCCCACTAATCTAGTTGATAACATAGGAGTGCTTGATGTTACTTCTGTTTCTTTAATTCCAAGATTTTTTAAAGTGCGTAAAACATAAACATTGTGATAACGCTCTTCATTGGCATATTTTATTAATAACTTTTTAAGCTCACCATCAGCATGCTCAACAGCAACATCGATTGCTGCCGGGAAATCAGAAATATAATGGTACATTTCGATTAGCCAGCCTATTAATGCCTCTCTAGGTAGCTTTCCTTCCATCAATTTATTACCGATAAAATTTATTTTTAACTCCTCTGACCATATTTCACAAAGGTTCATAAGTTTTTTATTAACAACTTCAATATTGTCATCACATTGTATTGATGGATAAATAAGGCCTATCTCTATTAATGAATCAATTATACTTTGAGTTTTTTGAACATCTACCCCACTTTTTTCAGAGATTTCATTAATATTATTATGCCCAGTACAATGAGATCTTATCTTTAGAAAATTTTTCACACTATCAGCATCAACCTCAAAAGCCTCATCACTAGTAATTAAATAAGCTTGCTCTCCATTTGAGCTAAATCGCCAAATGTTTTCACGAAATTTTGGATAAGTTGTCAACTCAATACTTGTCATTTTTTATTTCTCCCGATTAGAGTTGAGCTAGATGTTTGATTAGAGCAAAAACAACATTAGCTCATGAATCAATGTTGTTTTTTTTTGAAAATAGCGCTGTTTTTTATAAATTGGTATTCATCAAACTATAAAAACGCCTGATAAGATATTTATCTATCAGGCGTTTAGGTTAACCGCAGATACTTACCGCTACTACGGCTACTATTTCTTCTTTCTTGATTTTTACAATTTTCATCTTGCTTCTCCTTTAGAGGTTATTAAAAAGTCTTTATAAACTCCTTAAGATTATTCTAAGGATTAAAAAATGTCAATACGTAATAATAAATTATAGCGTCAACAATTTAGTAATACCAAATAACATAATGATTTTACTTTGATTTTTAGTAGTATTAGGAAAATGTAATTGGGTGTAAACCATAAATTTAGGATATTGAACATATCGTTTTTCTAGCGTTTGGAGCTTTTTTGCAGACATGGGTCAGATCAATATCCGATAAATTATATTATCGGGGTACAGAACGAAATTGCCGCCATGGTGTATCATGAAAAATTATCGAGAACCCGAAATTATTTGATTCCCGCTTTAGCTTTGCTGTGCATTCCTACGCCTGTCACTAACCATTTTTTTGGGGGAAAAATGTTAGACATTCCTCAAGATTTTGTATCAAATTCCATAGCTTGGAGGGGGTATCCGGCGCGATCGTTTTCGTGAGCGACCGCTTCAGGAATTATAATTGCTCCAAACAATTGGATGAGAATGGGGAAAAAATCCAGCTGTCCAAAAGCAATCAACGAGCTAGCATCTGAACTATGATGGTTTTATTCAAAATCTTTTAGTTCCTGACTCAAATCTGTTGGAGGATAGCTAACCACGTGAATGCCGAAGCTGCTCAATCTTTCGATTAGAGCTTCCATGGAAATATTTGCCAGCTTGGCAGCTTTTTCTATAGTCAACATGCCCTCTTGATAGAGCTTAATTGCCAAGGCGGGTTTAAGTCCCAGTTCCACGATGTCGTCGCTAAAGGGTACAGCAAGGAAAACAGGTCGCCCATGCTTCGTCACCAACGAAAGCTTGCCGGCTTCGGCGTCATGAATTAATTGACCCGTATGTTCGCGTAAGTCCCGGACGGTAAAAGTATCCATCGAGAATCTCCCCTAAAATGTTCCGCCAATTGATAGCACTTTTTATACAGAAATTCAAATCTAAGCGCACCCTTCACAAGTATCTTATCAGCCAGATCGAATGCTAATGTTATACTGAGCTCATGATATATTTTTTAAAGTTGTCTCTACAACTTCTTGGGTCAGCGGCTTATTGAGCACAGAGTCCATGCCTGCCTCTAAACATCGCTTTAAAGATGAGTCAGTGACATGCTCTCCTAGCGCCACAATAGGGACATGAGCTTTAACCCCCGTTTCAATTTTTCTGATATGCCGCGTCACAATTGTTCCATTTAAATCAGGTAGTTCAAGATCCATAAAAATAATATGATATTTTAGCGGTTCGAATTGTTTTAAAGCACAGGTCGCACTATCTGCAACATCAACTTCGTACCCCAAGGCATTTAACCAGGTTTGCACCATGCTTTGCGTTGATAAATCCGGCTCAACCAATAAGACTTTTAATTTTGATGGAGAGATTGAGATTGTAGCCTCAGAATTTGAATTTCTGTTGAAAAAAGATTGTGTATCCGAAAGATTTTTATCGGACTTTTCTAATAAAAACGGTATCTGCACATCAAAGCGGCTGCCTTTACCCAGTTGACTCGTGACAGAAATTTTACCGTGCATTTCAGTCACATATTTTTTAACGATGTAAAGCCCAATGCCACTCCCTTCATATTTACCGGTGTAAGAAGGCGTAACACGGCTAAAGCGCTCAAAGATACGATCAATCTTATTAGCAGGTATACCTATTCCGGTATCTTGAACTTGTAGATTTAAAACGACTTTTTCTGAATTTTGGTTTTCATCCAAAGATAAATAAACTTCTACAGAACCTTTATTGGTAAATTTTAACGCATTACCCAATAAATTTAACAAAATTCTATAAAAACCAGCATGACTACCATAAACTTTGTGGGGAATTTTAGAGGCATATTCCATAATTAAATGAATGCCTTTTTTAAGTGCTGAAGGAGTAAATAATTCCTTAAGTTCATCCACCATCTGACATGGGTCAAAATATTGTTCGACCAAAGTCAATCCACCAGACTCTAACTTGGCCATTTCTAAACAGTTTTCAAAAAAATGTAAAAGCTGATTCCCCGCTCCCTGCATTAATTTAATCAATTCCACATCAGGAGAATGTTTTAATTTGTTTGTTAAAATTTCAGATAAACCAATGATACCTGTGAGGGGAGTTTTAACATCATGACTCATGTTAGCAATGAATTCTGTTTTAACTTTCTCAGAAGCTTCAGCGATATTTTTAGCAACTAATAATTCTTTTTCCATGCTTTTTCGTAATGTTATGTTTGTTGATGTGCCTACTATTCCAATAATTTTATTTTTAGCATCTCTTAATGGTCTCTTATTAGTAAGCATTATTTTGGTGTGCCCACTCGCATCCGTTATTGTTTCTTCGATATTAATTGTTTCCTCGGCATTTAGAACATGGTGATCAGCTTTAACCAATCTATCAGCTATAGATTTTTCCCATATTTCATAATCTCGTTTTCCCTATTAGGTCATCTTTTGATGCCAAATTTAACATATTAACAACATTATTGTTACAACCTAAATAACGCAGCATTCTATCTTTCCACCAAACATTTCCCGGCAGTTCACCAATCACATTATCTATGCTTTGGTTATTTTCATTTTTTTTTACGCGTACAATCATGCTCAAAGGTATTTTAGCCACCGCTTTGAGTTGATCTATCTGTTTAATTTTTTGCGCACTCGGAGAAGGTTCGCAAATTTCATCAAGTGAAAATCCCACTTCTAATAACAAATTAATCCAAATGTAAATTGGTTTTGAAAATCTTGGAACTTGAAATCGATGATTGTCAGAAGAAAATACGTGCTTTAATTTTTCCACATGACCTTCTTTTATAGCTAAATAATCTTTTACAAGAAAACCCTCATTGAGATCTTCTTTATTTAACCAGCCCCCTACCGAGTCGTTAAAACATGGATGCGTTATAGAAAATTGAAAAAAACCATTGGGTTTCAATACTCTATAAATTTCAGATAAACCTGTTTTTAGATCGGCAACACTCATTAAAGTCATTGTAGAAGTTGCAAAATCAAAATGTTCGTCAGGAAAATTTAAAGATATCAAGTTCATTTTCTCAAATGAAATATTTTTTGGATTATCTAGACGTACTTTATTGTGTTCTATAAATTTTTCTGATAAATCTATGGCCGAAAGATGTTCGCAACGTTTCGCAATGAATCTAGTATTATATCCACATCCACAACCGACATCTAAACCAATCTTTTTAGAAATATCAGGCAACATTTTTAAAAAGGCAGGTGTATTAACATGATCCCGGTAGACATCTTTATGACTTTCAGAAGACTCACACCAAATATCAGCATTTTGATTCCAAAATTCTTCTATCTTTTGGTGTATATTTTTTTTGGATAGTAGTTTAAAACTTTTTTTATTTTTCATATTAATTCAACCTCCAATTTAAAGACTGAATAAGATTGAATAAGACTGAAAAGTTCTGGCAACATATATTGTTTTCGATGTATTCAATTTTTCATTTTGCTTTTTTATCGTTTTGCATTATAAAAGACACGCCGCCTTGTGAATTTTGTATAATCTATTCCTTTATAATATAACACATTAAGGAAAAATTAACAAGCTTACGCAGTTTTTTAAAATAGCATTTTTTAACAATAAATTATTTGATTCTGTCGAGATTGCACATAATGATCAAGAAGACGAAAAGATGGTGCAAAATTTTC